>QHVB01000060.1 GCA_003222195.1 Gemmatimonadota bacterium
ATTGTCGGCTTAGCGCGCGCGACGTACCGCAAAATCGTACAGAATCTGTGGTGGGCCACGGGATACAATGCTGTGGCTATCCCACTCGCGGCCGGCGTGCTTTATCGAGCGACAGGCGTTTTGCTTTCGCCGGCCCTTGGCGCGGTATTCATGTCGGTCTCGACCGTGATCGTCGCCGTGAACGCCCAACTCTTGGGGCGACGCAAACGCTCCGCCTGAGGTCGCCAGCACCACTGGATCCAGGACGGCCGTGGCGGGTAGATTACGTACTATATCGAGCGTCGATATATTGGGAGTCATCATCCGGGAGCCAGGGAGGCAGCCATAGTCACGAAACGACACGCAGGCCGGCCGCCGGAGGCATACCTGCCTCTGCCCCCTGCAACGTTCCAGATCCTCCTCGCGCTCGCGGACGGGGAGCTGCACGGCTACGCGATCATGAAGGGTGTGGCAACGCGATCCGAGGGCACCGTGCGGCTGGGGCCGGGGACGCTCTATGGCGCGCTGAAGCGACTGCTGGAGGCGGGGCTGGTGGAGGAACGTGGCGAGCGTGCGGCCCCGGACAGGGGTGACGAGCGGCGCCGCTATTACCGACTGACGCAGCTCGGCCTATCCGTGGCGCGCGCGGAGGCGCGGCGGCTCGACGCGATGGTGCGTGCGGCGCGGCGCAAGAAGCTGATCGGTGAGAGGCCTGCATGAGCGCCGAACGCATCTATGAGCTGCTGCTGCGCGCCTACCCGCCGGATTTTCGAGCCGAGTACGGACGAGAGATGGTGCTGCTCTTTCGGGACCAGTGCCGGGAGAGCGATGTGCGAACTGTCGGCTTCTGGGCGGCGGTCATCTGGGACGTCGCGCGCAGCGCGCCGGCCTTGCGCGCAGAAGCGTGGTGTACGCGTGGGCGTGAGAGCACTCGAACCATCGAGGTGATTATGAAGCTCGCTGCAATGCTAACCGTATTGGTCGGCGTGTTTGGCATCCTGAATGCCATGGTGGAGTGGGGGGCAGCGTTGACGGGAACGATCGGCGGGGTGCACGCGCTCGCGCTTGTGCTGGGCGTCTGCGCGAGTGCGCTACTCCTCGGTGCCGGTGCCGCGATCCTGCGCGGGACCGGAGGCCGGCAGGCAGCGCGCCTCGCGCTGTTCGCCTCCCTCGTGACGATCGTGGCCGCGCGGCTGCTGTTTCCCTGGATGTCCGTCTTCTCCCAACTCGTCGGCATTGGACTGCCGATAGCGCTCCTGATCGGGCTGTACTGGCCACGCAGGGCCTCCCCAGCGGGGGCGGCGTGAGGCCGAATCGGCGCGACGGCTCCTCTATAAGGGCGTGGACGTCGTGGAGTACCGTGTCGCGCAGCACGTCGCTAAGTTATTCGCGCTACACGCCACCGTAGCTCAGTGGTAGAGCTCTCGATTCGTAATCCTGCACGGCCAGCGCATGTCAGCGCTGGCCGTTGTGTTTCAGCGTCTTACGCGGGTGCCCATTCGCGCCGCTGGGCGACGTTGGTACTCCGTGGGGCGAGAACTTAGAATCCCTTGTATGACCGTCCTAACCGCGACCGTGACCTGCCCCCACTGCGGGCACAAGGCGACCGAAACCATGCCAACCAACGCCTGCGTGCACTTGTACGAGTGCACGGGGTGCGGCAGGGTCCTCCGGCCAAAGCCTGGTGACTGCTGTGTCTTCTGTTCCTATGGATCGAGCCGATGCCCGCCGCAGCAGCAGCAAGGGGCGTGACTACGCTTGGGGCGTTGCGCTATATTCCCGAACGCGCATGAAGGTCTCTCTCGTCAGACTCGTCGCGACGCTCATGCTGAGCGGCCAGCTGTTGCCGGTTGGCCTCCCGCTGTTGTGTGACCAAGTCCAACGAGCAACGCCGGGCAACTGTGACCAGCAGATGGCGTCCCATCCGTCTGGCCCGGTCGTCAATGCGACGACCCACGCGACCGCGTGCGCCAGTTCAGCGCTCTGCGCCAGCACGACCACAGCCGTTGTCGCGCTTGGTGGAGCCGTTTCCGTTTCCGCAGGAGAATCGCACATCGTCGGCTTCTGCATTGCGACGTTCGCCCCGACCGACCCGCAACCACCGCTCTCTCCACCGCCCCAAGCCTAGCCTCGCCCAGGAGTAGTGTGCCCTAACGCGCCGCGAATTACGGCGCGGGCTCCGGCGCATTCAGCCGGAAAAGTGTTCGGCGAGGAGAGGTATGCAATTCGGACAACTGATGTTGACAGGACTGGCGCTCACGATGGCGGGCGCGTCTCCGGCGCCCGCGCAGGACTCGCTTCTACAATCGCTCATTGCGGAGGCGCTCGCCCGCAGCCCGACACTGGTACAGCGGCAGGCGGCAATTCGGGCGGCGACGCTGCGAATCCGGCCAGCCGGCACACTGCCCGACCCAATGCTGTCGCTCGGTGTGATGGATCTGCAGATGCCGCACTTCGAGTTCAACCAGAGCGACTTCACCGAGGTGGACGTCGAGCTGAGCCAGGAGATCCCCTGGCCCGGCAGCCTCGGAGCACGGTCAGCAGTGGCGCGGGCCGCTGCCACCGGCGCGCGCGCGGATGAGAACGTCCTGCGGCGGGAGGTAACGGTTGCGGTGGCGGCGGCGTACTACCGCCTGCAGTCCGCCGTGACCGCGTTGGAGACCATCCGCCGGCAGCGCCAGCTGCTGGAAGCCGCCGTCCAGCTGAGCACAACGCGCTATGCCACCGGTATGGCACCACAAAGCGATCCGCTGCAGGCGAAGCTCGCTCGTGATCGGCTGCAATTGGAGGAGTACGCGTTGGAAAGCGAGCGGGTCGCAGCGCTCGCGGCGGTAAATGCATTGCGGAGATACGCGCCTCGAGATTCTGTTCCGGTCACTGCGATTGACCCCGCGGCGGTGCGGAGTGTCGCAACGGCAGTGTCTCCCGCCGACTCTCTCGTCGCTTTGGCTCTCGCGACGCACCCGCGACTCGTCGCCCAGCGAGCCGCGGTCGACCAGGCCACCCGCACAATTCAGGTCGAGCGGCTGGGAGCGCGTCCCGACTTTACGTTCTCGGCGCGGTATGGGTATAGGCCCGTCGCGCTCGGCTTCAATTTTCCGGACTTCTTCTCCGCCTTCGTGGGCGTGCGTCTCCCCATCTGGGCGTGGCGCAAGCAGAACCGCCTCGCCGACGCCGCGCGCGCCGATTCCACGGGGGCCGCCGCCGCTCTGCAGGACGCGGAGCTCCAGCTCAGTCGCGAGGTCGCTGACGCCGTCGCTCAAGTCGAAGCGTTACGGCAGCGTCTTGTGCTCCTCGTAGACGGCGTCCTGCCCAGTGCGCGGGGGACGGTCGAATCGGTGCTGCGGACCTACCAGGTCGGTCGCGCCGAATTCCTGACCTTGCTGTCGGTCGAAGACGCCCGATACCGGGCCGAGCTTGAGGCGGCCCAAGTGGCGGCGGAGTACCAGGCTCAACTCGTAAGGCTGCGGCAGTTGACCGCAGAGGAGTCCCGCCCATGAAACGTGCAATCATTGTCCTACTCGGTGGCCTGCTTGCAGTGGCCGCGTGTCGCAAGAAGAACACGCCGGACCAATCGATGGCCGACATGCCCGGCGCGTCGCAGGCAGCCGATACGAGCGGCGTGCCCATCAATCGGAGTGAGGCAGCGCGACTCGGTATCACGTTCGCGCGGGCGAGCGAACGACCAATCACAACGTCCGTGCGCGCCGTGGGCGTGCTCAAGTACGCCGAGCCGCGCCAAGCCTATGTCAACGCGCGCGTCAACGGCTGGGTGGAGAAGCTGTATGCCGATTACGTTGGCAAGAGCGTGAGTGCGGGAGAGCCTCTGCTGGCACTCTACTCGCCCGATTTGGTCAGCGCGCAGGAAGAGTATCTCCTCGCGCGGCGGTTGCGGGACGACACGCTCGCGGCGAGCGCCCGTCGCCGGCTCACGCTGTGGGACATTCCACCTGATCAAATCGACAGTCTGGAGGCGCGGGGCACCGTCGCTCGGACGCTCACGTTACGGGCACCGAGGTCCGGCGAGATCGTGCAGAAGAATGTCATCGATGGTCAGGCCGTGCAGGCGGGGACGAATCTGTTTCTCATCGCAGACCGGAGTGAGCTGTGGGTGGACGTCGCGATCTTCGAGCAAGATGCCGCAGCGGTACGCGTGGGAACCGCAGCCTCCATTACGGTCGACGCGCTCCCCGGCCGGACATTCCAAGGCCGCGTGACTTTCATCTATCCCCAGCTCGACGAGAAGACACGTACGCTCACGGCGCGTGTCGAAGTCGTCAACTCGTCAGGCGCGCTCCGACCGGGGATGTTCGCGACCGCAGAGCTCTCCCGCGCCGGCCGGCGTGCGGTGAGCGTGCCCCTCACCGCAGTGTTGCCGACCGGCACGAAGGACCTGGTGTTCGTCAATCGCGGCGACGGCCGCTTCGTGCCGCGGGAAGTACGCGTCGGCGCGCGGGGTGACTCACTCGTGGAAATCGTGCTGGGCCTGAAGCCAGGGGACGAGGTCGTCGCCTCGGCGACGTATCTGCTCGATTCGGAGTCCAATCTCGCCGCCGCGATTCAAGGGCTCATGCTACAGATGGGGATGGGACTCAACATGGGGGGAATGGAAACCGGCAAACAGGATACGGGAAACGGGATGCGTGGAATGCCAGGCATGGACACGTCCAGGAGACGGCCATGATCCAGAACGTGATCGCCTGGGCGATCCGACGACGCGAGCTCGTCGCGCTCGGCGCGATTTTTGTCCTGGTGGCGGGGATATGGCTGCTGCGTACCATGCCAGTGGATGCGATCCCTGATCTCTCCGATACGCAGGTGATCGTCTATAGCGACTACTCCGGCCAAGCACCGCAGGTTGTCGAAGATCAGGTGACGTATCCCCTGGTGACGCAATTCCTGTCCGTGCCGCGCGTAAAGGCGGTGCGGGGGCAGTCGATGTTCAGCTCGTCATTCGTGTACGTGATCTTCCAGGACGGGACCGACCTGTATTGGGCGCGTTCGCGGGTGCTCGAATACCTGAACGCGATCCAGAGCCGTCTACCGGCTGCGGTCAAAACCCGCCTGGGCCCGGACGCGACCGGCGTCGGATGGGTCTATCAGTATGCGCTCGAGGGCCCGGGGTATGCGCCGGACCGGTTACGCTCGATTCAGGATTTCCAGGTTCGGTACGCCTTGCAGTCCGTACCCGGCGTCGCCGAGGTCGCGAGTCTCGGCGGCTACGTGCGCCAATACCAGGTACTGCTCGACCCCGCCCGGCTGCTCGCCTACGGCGTGGAGATACGTCAGGTCGTCGAGGCGGTGCGGGGGGCCAATCAGGACGTCGGCGCGCGCACGCTGGAAGTGGCCGGCGCGGATTATGCGATTCGTGGGCTCGGCTATTTCCGCGGTGTGGAAGACATCGCGAAGGTGGGAATCGCGGTGGGCACCGGCGGTCGCTCCGTGCGTATCGGCGACGTCGCCCGCGTGACGATCGGCCCCGATCTCCGACTCGGGATCGCGGAGCTGAATGGTCAGGGCGAGGCGGTGGGTGGCGTCGTCGTCATGCGCCATGGCGAGAACGCGCTGCGTGTGATCAACGCCGTGAAGCAACGCATCGCCGAAATCACGCCCTCGTTGCCGGCTGGCGTGCGCATCGTTCCTACCTACGACCGCTCGAACCTGATTCACGGCTCGATCAAGACGTTGTGGCGCACGCTGATCGAGGAATCGATCATCGTTGGGCTGGTCTGCGCGCTGTTTCTGTTACACGCGCGCAGCGCGCTCGTCGCTCTCGCCACACTGCCGCTCGGCGTGCTGATCGCACTGGCGCTGATCCGCTGGCTCGGGATCAACGCCAACATCATGAGCCTGGGCGGGATTGCGATCGCGATCGGAGCGATGATCGATGCGGCCATCGTCATGATCGAGAACCTGCACAAGCACATCGAGCGCGAGCCCGACAGGCCCCACTGGGAGCGCGTGTTCGCTGCGGCGCGCGAGGTCGGGCCGGCGCTGTTCATGTCGCTCCTCATCATCACCCTGTCCTTCCTGCCGGTCTTCACCCTCGAGGACCAGGAGGGGCGGTTGTTTCGGCCGCTCGCGCTAACCAAGACATTCGCGATGGCGGCGGCGGCACTGCTCTCCGTGACACTCATCCCGGCGCTCATGGGCTGGTTCGTGAAAGGGAGGATCCGGGCGGAGGATGAGAATCCCATCAATCGCTGGGCGATCCGGGTCTACCGCCCGATTCTGCGCTGGGCGCTCGAGGCGCGGTGGCTAGTGTTGGGAGGAACCGGGGCGATTCTCGTCCTGACACTGCTGCCGTTCGCCGGACTCGGCAGTGAGTTCATGCCGCCGCTCAATGAGGGCTCCTTGATGTACATGCCCAATACACTGCCGGCGGTGTCGCTTACCACGCAGCGCCGGCTGCTGCACGTCGAGGACAGCATCCTCATGACGTTTCCGGAAGTCGCGTCTGTCTGGGGCAAGGCTGGGCGCGCGAATACGGCGACGGACTGGGCGCCCATATCCATGGTCGAGACTGTCGTGAACCTGAAGCCCACGTCCGAATGGCGACCAGGAATGACTCAGGACCGCCTGATGGCGGAAATGGATCGGCGGTTGCGACTTACCGGCGCGGTGAACACGTGGACGATGCCGATCAAGAATCGCACCGACATGCTGTCCACCGGCGTCCGCACCACATTGGCCGTGAAGATTTTCGGACCCGATCTCGCGACAATCCAGCGCATTGGGCAGGATATCGAGCGGGTACTCGCGCCGCTACGCGGCACCGCGAGCGTGTACGCCGAGCGGTCGTTCGGCGGGCGCTATCTCGATATCCGGCCGGACGCCGATGCCCTCGCCCGCTACGGGCTCACGACGGGCGACGCGCAGCAGGTGATCAGCATGGCGCTCGGCGGCGAAGAGATCACGACAACGGTCGAAGGCCGGGAGCGCTACCCCGTTGCCGTCCGCTACGCGCAGGGTTTCCGCGACGATCCTGATGAGATCGGGCGGAGTCTCGTGGGCAAATCGGACGGCGCACAGGTGCCACTTGGCCAGGTGGCCGATATCCGCTTCAGTCCGGGTGCGGCGATGATCCGCAGCGAGGGCGCATATCTGTACGATCAGGTCTCGATCGATGTGCGCGGCCGCGATGTGGGGAGTTACGTCCGCGATGCCCGCGCGCTGGTTGACCGCGAGGTGACGCTGCCTACGGGCTATTGGCTCCGATGGAGCGGGCAGTACGAGGCACTCGCACGCGTCAAGGCCCGCCTCCAGGTGGTGGTGCCGCTCACCCTCGCGATCATCGCCCTTCTTCTCTATCTGACGTTTGGCACGGTCGGCGAGATGGCGATCGTGATGTTGTCGTTGCCGTTCGCGCTGGTCGGCGGCGTGTGGATCATGTGGCTGCTGGGCTACAACCTGTCGATCGCGGCGGCCGTCGGATTCATCGCCCTCGCAGGCGTCGCCGCCGAGACGGGCGTGGTCATGCTGGTGTATCTCGATCACGCCTGGAGGGACATCGCGCAGGAGGGGCGCCGTCCCACGCTCGCTGAGCTCGTCGGCGCGATCGAGCACGGTGCGGTGAACCGCGTGCGGCCGAAGTTGATGACAGTGCTCGCGATCATGCTCGGCCTCGTGCCGGCGCTGTGGAGTCATGGCACGGGGGCAGATGTCATGAAGCGGATCGCCGCGCCGATGGTGGGAGGGATGGTCAGTTCCACGGCGCTCACG
>QHVB01000045.1 GCA_003222195.1 Gemmatimonadota bacterium
AATGCTGTGGCTATCCCACTCGCGGCCGGCGTGCTTTATCGAGCGACAGGCGTTTTGCTTTCGCCGGCCCTTGGCGCGGTATTCATGTCGGTCTCGACCGTGATCGTCGCCGTGAACGCCCAGCTCCTGGGACGAGAGAAGCGTTCCGCCTAAGCGGCGCGTGTTTACGGCATGTCTCACATGGGCATCGCTGTGCGCGACATGGTGTGCGCACCGTGAAGCGGGCGAATACGCACGAACAGCATTCCCCCGGCTGGTGTGCGTGATCCATAAATCGGGGCAAGTGCTGCGGGAAGCACGTTCAGACCAGCTTGGAATCCGACACCAACAGTCGCCTTCGACGAGCGCACGAGCTCGCGAATGTATCCGACGGACAATGCCGTGACGGTGAACGTTGAATCGGGCGCGAAGCCGCCAGGCCCTGACGGCAATACCAACTCCCCTGCCGTTTTCTGACCGACGTCGACACGTCCGAAGATCGTATTCCTCCGATTCAGTATCGCCTCGCTCTCGGCAAGTACGGAATGGGTTGTCCTTCCGGAATGCCGGTTGGCACCCCAGATCACCGATGACGCGATCTGACCATCCATCCCCAGTTTCCGACCCTGTAATAGGGAGGCGGTGACGCGGTGTATGGATTCGGACGGAGTCAACGCTTCGGGACTCTTCAGAAAGCCGTACGCTGCCGAAACGACCCAGCTCGAATCCAAATGGGCCGTGAATCGTCCGGAATACGAGTCGAAGCGGATGCGATCGAATCCCCACCGCTCCTCATTTGGCTCGCGGCCGTTGAAGACCGAGCCTTCCAGTTTCCAGTGCCGGCCAAATAGACCGCCGGTGAGCACGCCAAAACTGATGTGAGTGGCGTCTTGCCAATGGTGGGACAACGGAGCGACGAGATTGTCCATGGCCGATGGGCGGTGCATGAACGCAACGGGCCCGAGGGCTGGCTCCCCGGAAGGCGCGGCGTAGACTGTAACGCCGATACTGCGCGAGAGCGCGCGCTCGTACATCACGGCGAATTCCATCCAGAAGTCGTGCGGATGCTGCCGATCGAAGAGCGACTGACCGCGGTAGGTCTCACCGCTTTGCAGCAGCAGTGGATAGCCGCGATTGGTGACGGTCGCGGGGTCCAGACTCAACATCGTTCTGGCTTGAAATCGGCCCCCGAGCAGATCGCGGCTCGCCATCAGCATCGCCCAGTTGAGGGATCCGAATTGATCATTGCCCCGCGGGCCACCCTGCTTGTCGTACTGCGCGAAACCAAATCCGTGCAGCATCAGAAGCCAGGAGCCGGACATGGCGTGCCGAGCGGGCAGCGGGACGGCATCCGGGATCCACGTCGTGCCCGAACCCATCCGCTCCATCGAGACCCCGAGCGGGTCGTTCATCATCATCGCCATCGGATTCATTGGAGTTTGCTGTGGGTGCTCTGGATGCTGTGCAGAGAGCATCGAGGGCACCAATGCGATCGCAAGCAAGTACCGAAGCATGTTCCACCTCTTGTTCGAGCAAAGTCTCGAGCATCGCACTTGAGTGAGACTCGATGCGACGCGTGAGCAACGAAGAACCGAGGCTTAGGCTCGAGGAGGCGGTGCTACTGGAGTGGCGGTGCGTGAGGTCGTGGCGTCGAGTGAGGAGACGACGGGACGAGCGCTTACCACAATGCTGGTGAGCCTATTGACGTCGCGACCGAGTGCAATTGTTGGCGAGCAAGAGGTAAGGGCCTGACAGCACACCGGCAACGACGGAGCCTTGTGGGGCTGCTGATCCGGCGCCGACGACTGGTGCGAACCCCTGGAGTGATGGCTGTGCGGTGCCGGGGAGGACGCAAGGCATGTGGCATCTTGGGCAACGAACCCGAGGTGGAGCACCAAGGCACCAACAATCAAGCCCCCGAGCCGGCGCGTCATCACAGTTGGATTATAACCCGATCACGCGGTCGGAGTACCGGGATGCAGCTCCCTGCGCAGGTGAGATGAGGTGTCTGACACCAATTGTCGCACCACTGGATCCCGGGCGGCCTCGGCGGGTAGATTACGTACTATATCGAGCGTCGATATATTGGGTTATCTCTCGGGAGCCAGGGAGGCAGCCATAGTCACGAAACGACAGGCCGGCCGGCCGCCCGAGGCATACCTGCCTCTGCCGCCCGCAACGTTCCACATCCTGCTCGCGCTCGCGGACGGGGAGCTGCACGGCTACGCGATCATGAAAGGTGTGGCAGCGCGCTCCGAGGGCACCGTGCGGTTGGGGCCGGGGACCCTTTATGGAGCGTTGAAACGGCTGCTGGAAGCGGGGCTGGTGGAGGAAGGTGGCGAGCGGGCAGACCCGGAGCGGGGCGACGACCGGCGCCGCTATTACCGACTGACGCAGCTCGGCTTATCCGTGGCGCGCGCAGAGGCTCGGCGGCTCGACGCGTTGGTGCGTGCGGCGCGGCGCAAGAAGTTGATCGGGGTCCGGCCTGCATGAGTCCCGCCGCGGCCGAGCGCATCTACCGTCTGCTGTTGCGTGCCTACCCGCCGGACTTTCGAGCCGAGTACGGACGAGAGATGGTGCTGCTCTTTCGGGACCAGTGCCAGGAGAGTGATTTGCGAACCATCGGCTTCTGGGCAGCCGTCATTTGCGATGTCGCACGCAGCGCGCCGGCCCTGCGCGCAGAAGCATGGCGTTCGCGTGGGAGTCAGAGCACTCAAACCACTGAGGTGATTATGAAGCTCGCTGCAATGCTGACCGTGTTGCTCGGCGTGTTGGGCATCCTGAACGCCGTTGTCGAGTGGGTGGCCGGGTCAACGGGAACGATCCAGGGAATGCACGCGCTCTCGCTCGGGCTGGGGGTCTTCGCGAGTGCGTTGCTCCTCACCGCTGGTATCGCGTTGTTGCGCCCGACGCAGGGGGGCCGGCAGGCGGCGCGCCTAGCGCTGTTCGCCTCGCTCGTGATGATCGTGGCCGCCCGGCTGCTGTTCCCCTGGATGTCTGTCTTCTCCCAGCTCGTCGGCATTGGACTGCCGATCGCGCTTCTGATCGCGTTGTACTGGCCACGCAAGTCCTCCCCCGTGGGGGCGGCATGAGGCCCGTCCGCGGTCGTCCGCATTTTCGAGGAGAACGGAGTACTCAAGGCACTCTCGGAGGGAGAGACCCGACGACTCCTGTATCAGGGTGACGCCGTGTTCCGGCCGGAGCCGCTGCGGTGGCTACCGCCCGTTCCGCGCGTTCTTTCGCTGTTCGGTGACGGCTCTCCAACAGTACCACGCAGCCACCGTCCGGTAAGGCCGGAAGCGTTCGCCCGAGGCCTGGAGCTCTTTCGGCGTGGGCAGAGTCGGCAACCCGTAGGCCAGCGCGTACCCTTTGCGAACGCCGTAGTCTCCCACCGGCCACACATCGAGCCGGCGCAACTGAAAGATCAGGAACATCTCGGCGGTCCACCGTCCGATGCCACGGACCACCGACAGCGATTCGATGATCTCCTCGTCGGAAAGCCTCCCGATGCGATGGAGTGGAACGACTCCAGCCGCGACCTTCGCCGCGAGGTCGCGGACGGCGGCGACCTTGGCCCCTGAGAGCCCGGCGGTGCGAAGCTTTCGCGCGGGCAGCGCCAGCAGCGTCTCGGGGGAGAGGTCCCCGTCGAACAGGTCGAGAAATCGGCGGTGGATCGCGGCCGCCGCGGCTCCCGCGAGTTGTTGGTACAGGATGCTCTCGGCGAGCGCCGCGAAGTGCCGCGGGGCGCGCCCCGGGAGGTTAAAGGGCGCGCTTCGTTCGATCAGCGTGGCCATGACCGGATCACGGCGTGCCAGCGCTGCCGCCGCGCGGGAAAAGGTGGTCATTACAGAAACCTGCCGCGCCTTGTCGTTAGCTGCAAGAATTCGATACGGACTCGACTACATTGCCCTTGAGGGGCTGAATCTCACGATAGATCCGATCCGGAAGCAACTTGTGCCCGCGGGGGCGGTGACCACGGCGACAGCGACGCCGGAGCTCGGCGGAGTCATGCTTGGAGTACCGTCGGGAGCCGGAGCTGGCTAACTTAGGGGCCACGCGCCACCGTAGCTCAGTGGTAGAGCTCTCGATTAATCCGGCACGGCCAGCGCACTCCAGCGCTGGCCGTTGTGTTTTCAATGAGTTACACGAAGCGAGCGACGACGAGCGCTCGCCAGAAACATGCTCGTTGGCACCACTATCGGCACCACGGTGGCGGGGCGATGCCGAGCGCCGGGAGCTCCACCAGTCAAAGGAGGCACAGTGATCGAGCTATTCATGGCGGGCGTGGCCCCTTCGCGGGCATGATGCGTAGATGAACCCCATGGGGCTCGTGGGGGAACCGAGTTAGGACACCAAGTAGGCATCACGCGAGGTTCTGGCATCGGTGTCGTAACAGCAAGCCCGAATATCAACCGAGTGTCGTTAGAAACTCACAGACTCACGGCACGCAGACGGCCTCTTCTCGGAATCCCAAGTCTCGGACCGGGATTGACCTTGCGTCGTGTCTTCGCGCGGCTACGTTCTTAGCCGCCGTAGTGTGGGGCCCGGCGTAGTTATCGTCGCGAGGTCTCCAGGCGTGACAGCCGCGCATCGTGCAGCGATCCTTCCCGCTGGCTCCGTACCGGAGTCGGTATCCAACTCGGTTCGCGCCGTTCTCCCAGCTCCGATTCGATCGCGAGAGTGTTTCCACGGGCCGATGGCTCGTGCTCCGCCTGTGCACCTGAACAGCCTTGTTTACACTGACTAAACGGACGCAATAGCAGGAACACGCAGAAGGAGGAACACACAATGAGTGCGCGGACCTTGAATGGACTCGCGAGCGTTGCGCTGATCAGCCTCGCTCTGGGATGTGAGAGGGGAACCCCCGCCTCGGCAATGCTGGCGGCAAAGCCCACCGGGCTCTCCCCGGATTTCAGCGCTTCAGCCAACAACCACCACATGCGGTGGGACATCGTCAGCGTCAATTTCGCCACGCTCACTCTCTCAGCCGGCGGGGTGGCCTCGGCGCGCGCCAACGATGGCTCGAAGATCACGCTCACGGGATCTGGCACATATCGCTCGAATCCCGGTAACCCACAGGACGTAACCGGTGGTGGGACATGGCAGACCTTCGAACCGAGTGGCGGGTCGACTGGAAGCGGGAGCTACACGGTGACCGGCTTGGTGAGCTTCATTCTGGCTCCGGGCACGTTCCCGCTGCAGCATGACAACATCGGCGACCCCAACGGGGCTGACGTCCGAGCCGGGCTGCTCGTGGTCCGCATCGCCTACTCGGACGGCAGCGAGGGCACGCTCGTCGTGAGCTGCCATATCGTCGGAACGCCGGACGCGGTGTTCGAAGGAGTCACCGCGTCGAAGGGCTTCGTCGACTACTGGAACCGCGAGGCGCCTCCGGCTCCTCCGGGGAACGCCAACCGGACCGCGTTCCACGTCATCGATTAGGGCACGCACTCACGGGGGCGGCGCAAGCCGCCCCCGTCAACGTCAGGGAGGAACCATGCAACGCTCTCTGCACAGCATCGCAGTAGTGGCAGCGGTGCTCGGGCTCGCCGCGTGTGCCGCTCCGGGCGATGTCTTCGCCCCGCGCGCCGCCATCTCGAGCGACCGCGCGGCTGCGCCGTTGGCGCATCCAGTCCAGGTTACGGGCGGCGGTACCACGACCTTCGGCACCGATCTCGACGGCGATGGAGACGTCGACGGGTCGCACTTCGGCTTCGCGGCAGTGATCGCGGGTGACGGATTGGCACAAGGACACTTCACGTGTCTCATGGCCGGCAACGCGAACTTCCTCGGACTGCGCCTGATGGCTGTGCAGGGGCCCATCACGAGCGGGGCGCTGGACGGGCGCAGCTTCAGTGGCACAGCCACCGTGAAGGTGCTGAACGCGTTCGGCCCCGGTGTGCAGTCGATCTTCCGCGATATCCCGTTCGTCGTTGCGGTCACGCCCGGTGGCCCCGGGGTCGCCACGTTGCAGCTGACGGTCTTCGGCGTGTTCGACGGCGTAGCCGGGGATGTGGCGCCCGGAAATGGCAACTATGATCTAGCCAGGGAGACGCTGACGACGGGGCAGATCACGATCCATTGAAGTCGGCGTCGCTGAGCAGGACCCGCAGCTATCGCGCTCGCGGATATCATCCGTCCCGAGTCTCGCGAGGCGCTGCAGCGGCTGAAGCAATCGTGCTCGTCCGGTCCGATCCGCGCGACGTACCGGCCATCGTCGGCCTAGCGTGCGCGACGTACCGCAAGATCGTACAGAATCTGTGGTGGGCGACGGCATATAATGGCGTGGCTGTCCCACTCGCAGTACCGCCCCAGAAAGGACTCTGCCGGCGACGCCCCCTACGGCGTGAGACGATGCACCACCTTGACGACGAAGGCCCCATTGAGCGGGCGGGCCAGGGCCCGGGTGTCCGGGAAGCGAAACTGGGAGAGGGGCTCCGTAGTGTATCCGGAATTCCACACCACAAACACATCATCGCCGATCACCGGAATCCAGTGGAACCGCACATTGAAATCGACGCGCTCGCTCGCGTTGTCATACTGGACGAACGCGAGCAGGCTCGCGCGGGTGTTGAAATCGTACTCAAACCGGTTTGCGGATAGCAGGGCGGTGAACGCTCCGGCCGGTAACTTCGCCGTTGTGCGGATCAGATCGGTGCTCACGATGAAGTGACCACCGCGGCGCCACGTTGCGCTGAGCTCAAGATCGGTGCTCCGACCGCCGTAGAACTGGCCCCAGTTTGCAAACACGCCGAAGCGCAGGGGACGGCCTGGGTTCATGAAGTACTGCAGCTCATAACGTGACCACCAGTATCGTCCGGGTGGAATCTTCACGGCGCGAAAAATGCCAAACGTGTCGGTCGGCGCGTCCAGCCAACGCTGGAAATTCACCTCGAAGCGATCCCCGTTCTCTCGATCACCGCCGAGCAGCCGCCACTCAAACCAGGCGGTCTGCCAGTCTCGAGAACGTCCGAGCGATCCGGACTCATTGGCGATGATGTCCCATTCGGGCATGATCTTGAAGTCGAGCTGGCGGATGCCCAAGGCGTGCGGCCTAGGCATGAAGTTGCTGTGGCCGGTCGTCTCCCAGATCCCCGTCCGCCGGACGAAGCCAAGCGGCGGAGCGAAGCCCGCGTCGATGCGGTAAAGCGCGACGAAATTGTCGAAGAGATCGTTGGGGTTATCGGTCGAGATCCGCCACGCGAGCGGCGTCCCGGGGACACTCGGAGTCTGGCTACCCGCGATCCAGAACTTGGGCTCGAGGTTGGTTCCACGGACAACGAGCGGGAGGTCGATGTCCACTCCTCCGGCACGTTGGACGCCTTGGCCGCTTGGTCCGCCGCGCATCGTTCCGATGGCACCGACATACGAGCGCTCGAAGAGGTCGTGCTGGAGGCGCACCACGGCGTCATTGGCGTTGTCGGCGCCGCCCGTCTGCGCGTCGAGCAGGCCAAGCTTCCATGGCCCGAGGCGTCCGTATATCCGACCCCCTGCGCTGATCGGCACGGGCGCGCCGCTCGTGTCGAGGCCGACGCGACGCGAGTAGAACAGTTGTACGCGACCCGGCGTCCCCAAGTCGAGCTGCCCGCTCGATTCAAGAAAGAACTCGCGCTTTTCGGGGAAGAAAAAAGGAAATCGGGTGAGGTTGATGACTTGCTCGTCGGCTTCCACCTGCGCGAAGTCGGTGTTGACAGTGACGTCCGCCGTCAATGTCGGCGTGATGGCGAGCTTGGCGTCGACCCCCGCCTTTCCATTCGCGTAGCCCCCGCTCGTCTCCCGTCCGACGCTGTCGTGCTCGGTCTCCACGGCTCGGCCGAGCGTATACGGATACAGCTCGAGATCGTGGGGACGGCGCAGGTCTCCGAGATCGGTGATCGTTCCCTCATAGTTAAGGCGGTAGAACCCCTGCGTCCGACCGTACGAGCGCCACAGGTCCTCTTCATTCTTTCGTCGGATGAACCGTCGAACATTGAACCCAAACTCTGGGTTGGTCCCGGCGTGAAACCGCAACGCGAGCAGGGGGATGCGGAATTCGGCAGTCCACCCGGCACTGCCGCGCGAGACGGCGACGTCCCAGATGCCGTTCCAGTTCTCGTTCAAGTCGTCGACACCCGAGAACTGCGCGTCCCACTGGGCGCCGTTCGGATTCGTGGCAAACACAAAGGCGCTGCGCCGGTCGTTGAAGCCGTCGATCAGAATTCGGACATTGTCGTCACTCGAGAGGTCGGCATCACGGCGGAGCTGGCTGGCCCGCACCACGCGCATGCTGGAGTCGTAGCAGCGCACGGCGATGTAGAGCGCGTCCCCGTCATGCACCACTTTGACGACCGTCCGTTCCGTGGCGGGGAAACCCTCGAGCGGTTCGCGCTGGCGAAAGTCATCAATCGAGTCCGCCGTCGTCCAGAACGGTTCGTCCAGCTTGCCGTCGAGCGTCACCGCGGTGGGGATCGCGGTGGCGCGAATGGTCGTCCTTTGTGCGACGGCCGGCATGGTTACGAGGCAACTAGCCGCCAGCAGCGTCAGCGCGGTCTTCGTCACCGAGGCTTAGGCTGGAGTCGGCACGCGCTGCGGATTCCAGGAATGACGCTCGCTCTTGGCATGCTGCAGCCACTCATACAGGGCGTCATAGAGGAGGAAACCGCGGGGCAGCAGTTCCTCGTCGTTGGGGTACAGCCGCGAGAGGCCGAGGGAGATGGCGAGCAGTCCGGCGGATTGTGGCGCGAGGTCTAGCCTGTCCGTATCGGCTCCACGGACGATGACGGCAAGCTCATGAAGGGCCGGGTCCGTCAGTCCATACTTTTGCAAGAAGGCATCGAAGCTGCAGCGCGGCCCGTCATGAGACAGTTCGACGCCCTCTACATCGTAGGGAATGGCGTTGCGTTCCTTCGCTCGCGCGACGACGGCCGCGGGTGGTGCAAAGAGGAACTCCGCCTCGGTATCAATGAACCGCTTGATCAGCCACGGGCATGCAATGCGGTCGATCTTTGGATGCTCCCGAGTTATCCAACGCATAGAGCCTCGCATCGTCAAGTTTATTAACCAGTGTATCATTGAACTTGCAGAGCAAACACTCACTTCGACAAGGAACCATCATCCATGAACGTTCGGCCTATTCTCCTGACGGTCCTCATCGTGAGTGCGTCCAATGCCGTCGCGTCGGCACAAACTCCACTCGGCGCGCCGTGGGATTCCGTTGGACGAATTCTCCAAACGTCTGGATCTGCCACCGGGGGCTATTACCGCTACACCTGGCCTCGCCGCGACGTCACACTGCGAATTGGTGACGTCACCGTTTCACCGGCGCTTGCCCTCGGCGCCTGGGCTGGGTTTAGCGGGGACGCCGCGAGCGCCACAGTTATGGGCGACCTCGTGTTGACGAGCGGGGAGGTCAAGCCAGTGCTTGCGGAGCTCGCGCGGCAACGGATCGCGGTGACCGCGATTCACAACCACCTGGTCGGAGAAGATCCGAAGATCACATACGTCCACTTCCATGCGGAGGGTAACCCGGTGGAGCTGGCCGGTCGGCTCGATCGCGTCCTCGCGCTAACGGGCGCACCCCGCCCGGTGACTGCAGCCGCCCCACAACCGGTGACGATCGATACCGCACTCGTGTTCAATACGCTCGGACTTCACGGGCGGGCGCAGGGCGCAGTCGCGCAAGTTTCTGTCGTGTTGGTCCCAGGGACGGTGACCTTGCACGGTCGGACCGTCACTCCCGCGCTCGGCTATGGAACGCCAATCAATATTCAAGTCGTGAGTCCGGATCGCGCCGTCGCCACGGGCGACTTCACCGTCCTCGGCGCGAAGGTGGCGCCCGTATTCGAGGCGCTGACGGCGCACGGCATCACTGCGACGGCGCTGCACAGCCACCTTGTCGGGGAGGAGCCGACACTCTACTACATGCATTTTTGGGCGGACGGACCCCTTGTCGACGTTCTTCGGGGGTTAAGAGCCGCGCTCGATGCAGCGCGGTAGGTCGCGGAGTACCGTGTGGCGGCGGGACTTGCTAACTTAGGGTCCGCCGCCACCGTAGCTCAGTGGTAGAGCTCTCGATTCGTAATCCTGCACGGCCAGCGCACACCAGCGCTGGCCGTTGTGTTTTCAAGGAGTTAGGCGAGGTGAGCGACGGCCAACGCTCGTCAGAAACGCGTCGGTTGGCACCACCAATGGCACCACGGCGGAAGGGCGTGACACAGCAACCGCGAGGAGCGCGCGCGCCGGCTCGAGGCAGTGCACTTACCGGGCGGGGGACTGTTCGCGCTGCCGCGACGCTGGGCGGCACGTCGCGTGCCTGTGGTCCGCCCGCGTGGCCGAGGTCTGCCCGGACTGCGGGTGGCTCAAGATGGTCAGAGCGTCGGGCCGCGTGACCGAGAAGGAGATGATGCTCTGGCTCGACCTGCTCGCCGCGGCGCTGGACCAGCAGTCCCGACGCGCGCGCTCCGACGGGCCATCGCGGCGCTCATGGCGCTCGGGTACGAGGCGTGACCGTTTGGAGTTAGAGGAGGGCGTGCGTATTTTTGATGAGCCCTTGGTTGTGTAGAAAGGAGAGCGGTTCAAATGCAGTTCATTTTCGCAGACGACTCGCGCCAGCTCCACCCCTCCCGCCGCGACATGCGGCCCTTCGTCGCCATCGGCGGCGTGCACGTCGCCGCCAACGTGGTGCGTCCCCTCAGCGCGGCTCTTGATCGGCTCTGCGTCGAGCGCGGTTTTCCCCTCGGCGAGGAGTTCAAGTGGTCGCCCCGCCGCAATACGTGGATGCACTCCAATCTCCACGACGATGACCGCCGCGATTTCTTCTCGACCGTGATGACAACCGCCGCGGCGCACGCGGTGAAGGTCACCGTCGTGGTCCTGGACGCGTTCAGCCGCCATGCCTATCGGCAGAGCGCCGGCCCGGAACACGACGCGACGACCCTTTTCCTGGAACGGGCGGACAACGCGTTCCGCTCTGCCAGCGTGTGCGGCGTCGTGGTGATCGACAGGCCGGGCGGAGGCCGTCCCGCCGAGGATCGTTTCCTCTCCGATTGCATGGCGACGATCACGACCGGCACCGACTACGTGGACATGGAGAATGTCGCGGCCGTCGTGACGGCGACCAGCCACCAGGCCCGCGTGCTCCAGCTGGCTGATGTCGTGACCGGCTGCGTCGGCGCGCGCGTCGCCGGGGAGCACACCTTCTCGCCGCCGATCTTCGAAATGGTGAAGCCCCTGTTCCGGCGCGACGCGGGTCGAACCGGCGGCGTCGGCCTCAAGATTCATCCCGACCTGCGGTACCTGAACCTCTACCACTGGCTGGTCGGCGACGACGTGTTCTTGAAGGGATGGGGCGCTTATCCGCTGCCGCGCGAGGGAAAGCTGTACTTCGCCGACGCGGGGGAGGCGGCGCCGGCGCCGGTTTCACCTCTATAAGCCGTCGCTCCTTCCTCTATTTTTAAAACGAGAGTACGTAGAGCAGCGAAAGGGCCGCACGTGGGCTTCTGGCTAAAGGTCACCGCCGGGTACGCGCTTCTCGCGGGCGCCATCATCTGGGCGTTTGGCCTCGACGTGCGTACCGGCCTGGATCTCTTCCTGCTGGTCCTCGCCTTCCTGCCGCCTGTCGTCAAGCAGTCGCCGCGACTCTACCTCCGCTGGAGCCGCTTCAGGTACTGGCTCCTCAACAAAGAGACCACCTGGGACTTGAGCCTCCAGTTCCGGGGCGCCTTCGACGCGGAGCGGGTGGACCAGTTCGTCCACCGCCTCGCCCTGGAGCGACCGGGGGAGACCGAGGTCAAGCAGGCGGGCCCGACACGATTCATCCTGCGGTACCGGCGGCTGTTCACCGTGGAGCTGTCTCTCGGTCCAGGTTACGAAGCACTAGCCGGTCTTTATGAGCAGCCCGCAGGTAATGCCGACTACACCACGTTGGATGTCGTCGTCTACGAGCAGCAGGTCAGTTACCGCAGATCGCGCCGCGTCCTGGAGGACCTGCTCATACCGTTCGCCGAGCAGCTCAAGGACGAATTCACGCCGCAAAGCGCGAGCTTCTCGCTCCGCGTGCGTTTCGACCGCGGCAATCCGTTCTTCGGCCTCTACCTCGAGCACCTTCGGCCGGATCTCGTGAACGAGTTCCATATCGAGTTTCAGCTTCCGGCCGCGCGGAAGGGCGAGTACGCGCGGGTCAACAAGGACACCATGGTCGTCTCCGCCGTATCTGTCGAAGACTTCCGGAAGGCCGTGCGCGCCGGGCTGACGTTCTCCGCCGCCACGAGCTGAAATGCCGACCGCCTACCACCTCTACACGATCACGACGTTGCCCCGCGGCCCCCGCTTCGGAACGGAGGACCAGCTCTACCTTACGATCGACGGGCACGAGAGTCGGGAGAACGTGCACACGACACTCAACCGGAACGCCGAAGCGTTCCGGAATGGCGTCACCCGCTTCAAATGCAAGCACGACTTCCTGACCAAGCTGCGATATCCCGGCCGCGCGAAGGGGATGGAGTTCAAGCAGTTCGTGACCCCGTACGAGTTCCCGGTCTACGTGCTCGCCGAGACGCCTGCCGCAAAGGGCCCGACGTTCGTCGTCCGCACCAAGGCTAACGTCGCGGCGGACTGCGTGAAGCGCCTGAACCACAAGCTGGACGACTTCAAGGTCGTAGAGAAGCACCTCGATTTCGCAAAGCTGCGGGCGCTTCTGGGCAGCATCCAAGGCGCATGGTTCAGGAAGATGAACGTCGCGAACCTCGCGGCCGCGGGTCTCTTCGGCCCGCGTGTTGACAAGAGCGAGGAGTTCGTGCACGCGGAGAAGCACGGCAGCCTTCATAGCTTGAACGCCACGTACCCGTTCAAGGGAGCAGACTACTTCGTCACGATCACCGAGTCCGGGTCGCTGATCGTCTACGACGCGCTCGAAACCGAGGAGGAGGGCGTCGACGTGCTTTGCGATATTAAGACCAGGCTCTTCGACAAGTGCTCGGACATGGGCTAGACGCTGTAGAAAAAGTGTAGAAGCCGACCGCGCGCGTACCGGTGCGGACGGACTCTTGGCTGGACGCGGACGCCCGTTTTCGTATACGTTCGTGACTCCTCGTGCTGTTGGTGCCCATATGCGGCCCTACTTAAAATCCCTTGCATGACCGTCCTAACGGCGACCCTGACCTGCCCGCACTGCGGCCACAAGAAGACCGAAACGATGCCAACCAACGCCTGCGTGCATTTCTACGAGTGCTCAGCATGCCGAACGATTCTGCGACCGAAGCCTGGTGACTGCTGCATCTTCTGCTCCTATGGCTCGAGCCGATGCCCACCTCGGCAGGCTGAGGGGGCGTGACCACGTCCGCGACGTCATAGTATATTCCCGAGGGCGCATGAAATTCTCTGTCGTCAGACTCGTCGCCACGCTCATGCTGAGCGGCCAGCTATTACCGGTTGGCCTCCCGCTGTTGTGTGACCAAGTCCAACGAGCAACGCCGGGCAACTGTGACCAGCAGATGGCGTCCCACCCGTCTGGACCGGTCGTCGATGCGACGACCCACGCTACCCCGTGCGCCAATTCAGCACTCTGCGCCACCACCGCGACTGCCGTCATTGCGCTTGGCGGAGCGGTTCCCGTTTCCGCCAGAGAATCTCATCTCGTAGCATTCGGCCTCCCGACTTCCGTTTCGACCGATCCGCCGCCGCCGCTCCCTCCGCCGCCCCAAGCCTAGCCTCACCCAGGAGTAGTGTGCCCTAACGCGCCGCGAATTCCGGCGCGGGCTCCGGCGCATTCAGCCGGAAAAAGTGTTCGGTGAGGAGAGGTATGCAATTCCGACAACTGATGTTGACAGCACTTGCGATCGCGATGGCGGGCGCGTCTCCTGCGCGGGCGCAGGACTCGATTCTACAATCGCTCGTCGCGGAGGTGCTGGCACGCAACCCGACGCTCGTGCAACGGCAGGCAGCTGTTCGGGCGGCGGCACTGCGAATCAGGCCAGCGGGCACATTGCCCGACCCAAGGTTGTCACTCGGTGTGATGGACCTGCAGATGCCGCACTTCGAGTTCAACCAGAGCGACTTCACCGAGGTAGACGCTGACCTGAGCCAGGAGATCCCGTGGCCAGGAACCCTCGGCGCCCGGTCTGGCGTCATGCGTGCGGCCACTGCCGGTGCGCGGGCGGAAGAAGGCGCCGTCCGCCGCGAGCTTACCACCACGATGGCGGCAGGCTACTACCGGCTTGGATACACAGTGACGGCGCTGGAGACTCTGCGGCACCAGCGCGAGCTTCTCGAAGCCGCCGTCCAGCTCAGCACCACGCGCTATGCGACGGGCGCCGCACCTCAGAGCGATCCCCTCCAGGCAAAGTTGGCCCGCGATCGGCTGCGGTCGGAAGAGTTCGCGCTGGAGAGCGAGCGGGTGGCGGCGCTCGCCGCAGTGAATGCGCTGCGGAACCGAGCGCCGGAGGACACTGTCACGGTCACGCCGATCGACCCTGCGGCGGTGCGCGCTGGAGTAACGTCGGGGCCCCCCGCCGACTCGCTCGTGGCCTTGGCCCTCTCAGCCCATCCGCGGCTCACCGCTCGCCGTGCGGCGATCGACGCAGCGACCCGCACGATTCGAGTCGAGCGGCTCGGCGCCCGGCCCGACTTCACTGTCGGCGTGCGCTATGGTCTCCGACCCGCCTTCGGGGGGATCTACAACCAGCCGGATTTCTTCTCGGCGTTTGTCGGACTGCGACTTCCGGTGTGGGCGTGGCGCAAACAGAACCGGCTCGCTGACGCCGCGCGCGCGGATTCCACCGGGGCGGCCGCTGATCTGCGGGACGCGGAGCTGCAGCTCAGTCGTGAGGTCACCGAAACCGCCGCCCGACTCCAAGCGTCACGGCAGCGCCTTGCGCTCCTGGTCGACGACGTGTTGCCCACCGCTCGAGGGACGGTCGAATCCGTAATGCGTAGCTATCAGGTCGGTCGCGCCGAGTTTCTCACCTTGCTGTCGGTCGAAGACGCGCGCTTCCGCGCGGAGCTCGAGGCGGCCGACGTGGCGGCCGACTACCTGACCCAATTCGTCATGCTGCGGCAATTGACCGCGGGAGAGGGCCGGCCATGAAACGCATCGCGATAGCTCTGCTCCTGGTCGCCGTGACACTGAGCGGATGCCGGAAGAAGACCACGGCGGTCAGCAAGACGACAGACATGAACGACATGGCGGGCATGCCCGGCATGGCTCCCGCGAGCACCGACACGTCCGGCGTTCCGGTGAATCGAACCGAAGCCCAGCGGCTCGGCATCACGTTCGCGCGGGCGAGCGAGCGATCGGTCCAGTCCTCCGTTCGGGCGGTCGGAGTTCTCAAGTACGCCGAGCCAAACCGCGCCTACGTCAACGCGCGGGTCGGCGGTTGGGTCGAGCACCTCTACGCCGATTACGTCGGCAAGCGAGTCGAGCGGGGAGAGCCGCTGCTCGCACTCTACTCGCCAGACTTGGTGAGTGCCCAGGAGGAATACCTTCTAGCCCGGCGTCTCAAGGATGACTCGCTCGCTGCAGGTGCGCGTCGCCGGCTGGAGCTGTGGGACATTGGCGCCGATCAGATTGACAGTCTGGAAGCGCGTGGCAGAGCGACCCGAACGCTGCTGCTGCGCGCGCCCAGAGCTGGTGAGATCGTCGAAAAGATGGTGACCGACGGTCAGGCCGTGAAGCCTGGTGACAATCTGTTTCTCATCGCGGATCGACGCGTGCTGTGGGTGGACGTTGCCGTGTTCGAGCGAGACGCACCTGCGGTCCGAGTGGGCATGCGGGCCACGGTTCGCGTGGATGCCGTGCCCGGTGCGACGTTCGACGGGCGCCTCTCGTTCATTCAACCGCAGCTCGATGAGCGGACGCGCACGCTCACGGCTCGCCTGGAAGTCGATAACGCGAACGGGGCGCTGCGCCCCGGGATGTATGCCACGGTCGAGCTGAACACCGCCGGTAGGCGCGCGGTGACCGTCCCGCTCGCGGCGGTGCTGCCGACGGGCACGCACAACATCGTATTCGTGAACCGAGGCGACGGCCGGTTCCTGCCGCGCGACGTGCGTGTCGGCCAGCATGGCGACTCGCTCATCGAGATCGTCGAAGGCCTGCAGCCGGGTGATGAAGTCATCGCCTCGGCCACGTTCCTTCTCGACTCCGAATCGAATCTGGCCGCCGCAATCCAGGGCCTCATGCTCCAGATGGGGATGGGCCTCAACATGGGCGGCATGCAGATGCCCCCGCGCGAAGGCGAGCGTCGGCCATGATCGAGAAACTCATCGCCTGGTCGATCAAGCGGCGCGAGCTGATCGCGCTCGGCGCAATCTTCTTATTGGTCGCGGGTGCGCTGCGCCTACGGACGATGCCGGTCGACGCGATCCCCGACCTCTCCGATACGCAGGTCATCGTCTACACCGATTATCCGGGGCAGGCGCCTCAGGTCGTCGAGAACCAGGTGACCTATCCACTCGTCACCACCTTCCTGTCGGTTCCAAAGGTGAAGGTGGTGCGCGGCCAGTCGATGTTCAGTTCATCGTTCGTCTACGTGATCTTCCAGGACGGCACCGATCTCTATTGGGCGCGCTCGCGCGTGCTCGAGTACCTGAGCGCCATCCAGAGCCGCCTCACTGCGGGCGCGAAGACTCGGCTCGGTCCCGACGCGACCGGCGTGGGATGGGTCTATCAGTACGCGGTCGAGGGGCCCGGGTACTCGCCTGACCGGCTCCGCGCCATCCAGGACTTTCAAATCCGCTACGCTCTGCAGTCCGTGCCGGGCGTGGCCGAAGTGGCAAGCCTGGGCGGCTTTCAGCGCCAGTATCAGGTGCTGCTCGATCCCACACGGCTGCTCGCGTACGGTGTGACCGCGCGCCAGGTCATCGATGCGGTGCGTGGTGCGAACCAGGACGTCGGGGCGCGTACGGTCGAAGTCGCGGGCTCGGACTACGCGATCCGCGGGCTCGGTTACTTCCGCGGGGCAGGGGACATCGAGAATGTGGCAATCGGGGCCGGCAGCGGCCGTCCTGTCCGAGTCGGCGACGTGGCCCAAGTGACGATCGGCCCCGATCTGCGTCTGGGGATTGCGGAGCGCAACGGACTGGGCGAAGCGGTCGGCGGCGTCGTGGTGATGCGCTACGGCGAGAACGCGCTGCGCGTCATCAATGGCGTAAGACAGCGAATCGCCGAGATCACGCCGGCGTTGCCCGCTGGCGTGCGCATCGTGCCTACCTACGATCGTTCCAATCTCATTCAGGGATCGATCAAAACGCTGTTGCGCACGCTGCTCGAGGAATCGGTGATTGTCGCGCTGGTATGTGCGGTATTTATGTTGCATGCGCGCAGCGCGCTCGTGGCGGTGGCGACGCTGCCCTTGGGCATCCTCGTGGCGCTCGCGGTGACACGATTGCTCGGCATCAACGGCAACATCATGAGTCTCGGCGGCATCGCGATCGCGATCGGCGCGATGATCGACGCCGCCATTGTGATGCTCGAGAACCTGCACAAGCACATCGAGCGCGAACCTGATCGGCCGCATTGGGAGCGGGTCTTCGCGGCCGCGCGCGAGGTAGGACCGGCGCTGTTCATGTCGCTCCTGATTATCACGCTGTCGTTTCTCCCGGTGTTCACGCTCGAGGACCAGGAAGGGCGCCTGTTCCGGCCGCTAGCCCTGACCAAAACCTTCGCGATGGCGACGGCGGCGCTACTCTCGGTGACGCTGGTGCCCGCCTTGATGGGTTGGTTTGTGAAGGGGAAGATCCGCGCCGAGGCGGAAAATCCATTGAACCGCTGGGCGATCCGGTTGTACCGACCCGCGCTCGACTGGGCGTTAAAAGCGCGCTGGTGGGTGATCGGCGGGGCAGCGGTCGCGTTGCTGCTCACCTCAGTCCCGTTCTCGCGGCTCGGCAGCGAGTTCATGCCGCCGCTGAACGAAGGGTCGCTCATGTTCATGCCCAATACGCTGCCGAGTGTCTCCCTCACGACGCAGCGGCGGTTGCTGCATGTGCAGGACAGCATTCTCATGACCTTTCCTGAAGTTGCCTCCGTGTGGGGGAAGGCCGGGCGCGCCAATACAGCCACGGATTGGGCACCGATGTCCATGGTGGAGACCGTCGTCAACCTGAAGCCGGAGTCCGAGTGGCGAGCTGGCATGGCGCAGGACCGCTTGATCGCTGAGATGGATCAGGCGCTGCGGATCACCGGGGCCGTTAACACCTGGACGATGCCGATCAAGAATCGCACGGACATGCTCTCTACCGGCGTTCGCACAACGCTCGCCGTGAAGATTTTCGGACCTGATCTCGAAACGATTCAACGGATTGGACAGGATATCGAACGCGTGCTGGCGCCGCTTCCCGGAAGCGCGAGTGTGTACGCCGAGCGATCACTTGGCGGTCGCTATCTCGATATCCGGCCGGACGCCAATGCCCTGGCACGTTACCGACTCACCACGGGCGATGCGCAGGAAGTGATCAGTATCGCGCTGGGCGGGGAGGAAATCACCACGACCGTAGAAGGGCGGGAGCGGTATTCCGTGCAGGTCCGGTACGCGCGGGACTTCCGCGACAGCCCCGAAGCTATCGGTCGCCTCCTCATCGGTCGCGGCGATGGACCGCAGGTGCCCCTTGCGCAGGTGGCCTCGATCGGGTTCAGCGCGGGACCGGCGATGATCCGCAGCGAGGGCGGGTACCTCTATGACCAGGTATCGATCGACGTGCGGGGCCGGGACGTGGGGAGCTACGTGCGTGACGCGCAAGCCGTCGTGGCCCGCGAGGTCAATCTGCCGACTGGATACCGCCTGCAGTGGAGCGGCCAGTACGAAGCGATCCAGCGCGTGCGGTCACGGCTCGCGGTCGTCGTGCCGCTGACGTTGGGCATTATCGCATTGCTGCTCTACCTCACCTTCGGCACGATAGCCGAGACCGCGATCGTCATGCTGTCACTGCCGTTCGCGCTTGTGGGCGGCGTGTGGATAATGTGGATACTGGGTTACAACCTCTCGATCGCCGCCGCCGTGGGCTTCATCGCGCTGGCGGGCGTGGCAGCCGAGACGGGTGTTGTCATGCTGATTTACCTCGATCACGCCTGGCGAGACGTGGTGAAGGCCAATGCGCGGCCGACGCTCAGCGAGCTCGTTACTGCGATCGAGCACGGTGCAGTCAACCGTGTGCGACCCAAGCTCATGACGGTGCTCGCGATCATGCTCGGCTTGATACCGGTGCTATGGAGTCACGGCCCCGGGGCCAGCGTGATGAAACGGATCGCAGCGCCGATGGTGGGAGGGATGATGACGTCGACCGTGTTGACCCTCGTAGTAATTCCGGTGCTGTACCATCTGTGGCGTCGGCGCCAATTGAAGGAGACGGTGAACTGACGCATGGACCGCGTCGCGTTGCTACGTCGGGGGGTCGTGCTCGAGGGCGTGACGATTGGCTACAACACCCTAGAGGGAATCGTCGCGATCGCAGCCGGTGTGGCGGCCGGGTCGGTCGCCTTGACCGGATTTGGAATCGACTCGGTGATCGAGGTGACGAGCGGGGCCCTATTGTGGTGGCGGCTTCGAGCTGAACTAGGTTCGGCGCCCTTGGGGCCGACCGTGGAGCGCCGTGCGGCGCGGGGGGCGGGTTTTCTGCTGCTCGCGCTCGGACTCTACATCGTTACGGACTCTGTCCGCGTTCTGGTAACGGGCAGCCGCCCCGAATCGAGTCTGATCGGCATTGTCCTCACGGCCATCTCCCTGATCGTGATGCCGCTTCTCGCCCGCGCAAAGCTCGGCGTCGCCGCCACTCTTGGCAGCCGAGCGCTTCGCGCAGATGCGCACGAGACGATCGTTTGCGCTTGGCTCTCCGCGACGACGCTTCTCGGTCTTGGCTTGAACGCGGTTCTCGGCTGGTGGTGGGCCGACCCCGTCGCTGCGTTGGCGATGCTGCCGCTGATCGTGCGCGAGGGACTGGAGGCATGGCGAGGGGAGGCTACATGAGCATCAGGCATCCTCCCTACGGCGTGAGACGATGCACCACCTTGACGACGAAGGCCCCGTTGAGCGGGCGGGCCAGGGCCCCGGTGTCCGGGAAGCGAAACCGGGAGAGCGGCTCAGTAGTGTACCCGGAGTTCCACACCACGAACACATCGTCTCCGATCACCGGGATCCAGTGGAACCGTAGATTGAAATCGACGCGCTCGCTCGCGTTGTCATACTGTACGAACGCGAGCAGGCTAGCGCGGGTATCGAAATCGTACTCAAGCCGGTTTGCGGACACGATAGCAGTGAACGCTCCCGCCGGTAGCTGCGCCCCCGTGCGAATCAGGTCAGTGCTCACGATGACGTGCTTCGTCACCAAGGCTCAGGCTGGCGTGGGTACGCGCTGCGGATTCCATGAATGACGCTCGCTACGGGCATGCTGCAGCCACTCATAGAATCTACCGATTGTTGGCGCGATGCGGGATACGCGTTCGGCACGATCGCCAACCTGACGTTGGCGTCGGGGGTGGTCGTGGCGGGCGTCATGAGCGAGACGCGTCCCGGGGGCTGACCGCGGATTCCTGCTCGCTCGCAGTCGCTTCTGGCGAGACCTGTTCCCGTAGCCTAAGATCGTACGCGGGAACCCTGTGGAAGACTTACTCGCCCGCCTGCGCGCTGCCCTCGCCGGGCGGTACACGCTCGAACGCGAAATTGGCCGCGGTGGCATGGCCACCGTGTACCTCGGCCGCGACGTCAAGCATCATCGCGCCGTCGCGATCAAGGTGCTGCGGCCGGAGCTCGCCGCCGCGCTGGGACCCGACCGCTTCCTGCGCGAAATCGAGATCGCCGCGGGACTCACGCACCCGCACATCCTCACCCTCCACGATTCGGGGGAAGCCGACAGCTTCCTCTATTACGTCATGCCCTACGTCGAGGGCGAATCGCTGCGGGATCGGCTCACGCGGGAAAAGCAGCTCTCCGTTGCCGACGCCACGCACATCGCGCAGCAGGTGGCAAGCGCCCTCGATTACGCGCACACCCATGATGTCGTCCATCGCGACATCAAACCCGAAAACATCCTGCTCGTCGCCGGGCAGGCCGTCGTCAGCGATTTCGGCATCGCGCGCAGCATCAGCGCCGCCGGCGGCGAGAGGCTGACGGCGACCGGTGTGTCGGTGGGCACCCCGATGTACATGAGCCCGGAGCAGGGCGCGGGGCACGGCGATGTCGATGGGCGCAGCGACATCTACAGCCTCGGCTGCGTGCTCTACGAAATGCTGGCAGGCCAACCGCCGTTCACCGGGCCCACCGCGGAAAGCGTGTTGCACCAACACCTCGCCGCCGAGCCGCCGCGCATCAGCGCGATGCGGGATGCGGTTTCTCCGTCGCTCGCGGCAGTGATCCGCCGCGCGCTCGCCAAAGTACCGGCGGATCGGTTCGCGACGGCGCGGGCTTTTGCTGATGCGCTCGCCGGTGGCGTGGTCCCGGTCCAGGAGTCCGCCTCCGCGCCGCCCCCCGCGGGACGCCGGCTGCGCCGCGCGGTGGTACTGGGCGGCGCGGTCGGGGCCCTCATACTCATCGGGGTCGTCGTGAGCGGCAAATGGTTCCGCAAATCCACGCCCGCCGCCGTGCAGTCGCTCGCCGTGCTGCCGCTCGCCAACCTCTCCATGGACTCCGCACAAGGGTACTTCGCGGACGGGATGACCGATCTCCTGATCACGCACCTGGCGCGGAGCCCGTACTTGCGGGTCACGTCGCGCACCTCGACCCTCCGCTATCGCGAAGGTAAAAAGTCGATGCCCGAGATCGGGCGTGAGCTCCACGTCGATCTGGTCGTCGAAGGCTCGGTGGTGCGCGAAGGGCAGCGGGTGCGAATCACAGCGCAGCTCATTCGCGCGCCCACCGATGAGCACGTCTGGGCGAACAGCTTCGACGGCGACCTCTCCCACGTCCTGGCGCTGCAACAGGACGTCGCGCAGGCCATCGCGGAGCAAATCGGTGTCAAGCTGGCGCCCTGGCACACCGCCGCCGCGCCAGCGCCCGATCCGCAGGCGCAGGAAGAATACCTGCGCGGGATCTACTACTACGGCATGGGCGACATGATGAAGAGCGCCAGGGCGCTCGAGCATGCGGTGATGCTGGATCCGAACCATGCCCTCGCGTATGCGGCGCTCGCGCGCAGCTACTACTTCATCGCGTTCTTCGGCGACCTTCCGCCCAAAGAGGCCTTCGCACGGATGGAGCGGGCGGCCACACAAGCGCTCGACAAGGATCCGAGTCTTGCGTCCGCGCACGGCTCGCTCGCGCTGGTCAAGCTGCACCGCGACTGGGACTGGGCCGGGGCCGAGCAACACTTCCGGCGCGCGCTGGAGCTGAACCCCAGCAATGCCGACATCCACCACGACTATGCGCACCTGTTGCTGGTCATGCGGCGCGACCGCGAGTCCGTGGCGGAGACCGAGCGTGCCGTCGCGCTCGATCCCTTCAATCCGATGCTCAACGCCTGTCTGGGTTGGCACCGGCTGTTTACCGGCGACTACGATCACGCGATCGAGGCGGCGACTCGGGCGCTGCAGATCCAACCCGCCAATTTCTGGGCGCGCATGAACCTCGGCTGGGCGTACGAGCAGAAGGCGATGTATGGCGAGGCCGAGGCTCAGTTCCGGGCCGCCTCCGAGCAGCAGCCCATGGCCATGGGCATGAGCACGGGCGGGGGGATGCAAGCGACCGCCATGTCCAGCCCGACGTCAATGCAGATGTCCGCCGAGGCCGCCCGTATCGCTGCCTCGCGCGCGGATGTGGTCGTGTTGGCGAGCGCGTCGCTCGGTCATGCCCTGGCCGTTGCCGGGGACCGGCGGGGCGCGCAGGCGGTGCTGGCGGGACTGCTGCGGCAGCGGGCGCATGGCTACGTGTCGCCCTATGATGTCGCCCTCGTCTACGCCGGATTGGGCGACAAGCAGCAGGCGCTCGACTGGCTCCAACGAGCCTACGAGGAGCGATCGAGCCTGCTGGTCTTCGCGCTCCGGGAGCCGCGGCTCGCGCCGCTCCGATCCGAGCCGCGGTTCGCCGCGCTGATGCGAGACTTCGCCATCTCGCAGTGAGGTGCCGGTCGTAGCAAAAAGGACAGGCTCGAAAAACAAGCCTCCCCACGATTTCGTGGTGGGGGCTTGTTCATTTCCGCCGCAAAAACGCTGCGTGCATTGCACATCGTCCATGAAAATACAAACGGCCTGATCTCTCAAGCCGTTTGCCGGGTTAACCGCCGGTGCCCTCGCGCATCCCGAGACGGGGTCAACGACTTCGGGGGCCACCATCCTCTCCTACAGCCTCCGTCAAGCGCCTGACGTCGCTGCCATCGGCGTTCATCACGAAAAGCTCGACATCCCCACCGGTGCTCGGCCGGAACGACATGAAGTAGATCTGCCGACCGTCTTTCGACCACGATGGCGCCCTGCTGAGCCAGGCGGAAGCGGCATCGGTCGCGTCTTTCGGTGTGAGGTTGATCGCCGGGTTCTCGGCCGTCTCACCCTCGGCGCTCATGAGGAACACCGATGGGTAGCCATCCCGCACGCTCATGAACGCGATCTGCTTACCGTTCGGCGACCAGGCGGCCATCTGATCAAGAGCGGGCGCGATCGTGAGCTGCCGGACGTTCTCCTCCTCCCCATCGGCGTCGGCCACGTACACGTCAGTCCCACGGCGAAACGCGATCTGCTTACCGTTCGGTGACCAGTCCGGCCACTGATCCAGCGCCGCGTCGTTCGTTACGCGTCGCAGGTCGGTGCCGTCCGCATTCACAGTGTAGATGTTGTAGTCGCCGTCACGATTGCTGTGAAACACCAGGCGGTGGCCATTCGGTGACCAGCGCGGCCAGTTGTCGTCCGCACTCGACGCGCTGACGTTCACGAGGGTGCCGTCACTCAGATCCAGCACGTAGATCTCATTATTGCCGCTGCGGTTCGACGCAAACGCGATCAAACGGCCGTTCCGCGAGATGTCGGGCCAGACGGCATTGCCGGGCCCTTCCGTGATCGCCTGCTGTTCGCCGCCATCAGGATTCATCCGAAAGATCTGTGGGGTCCCGTCGCGGGCGCTGTGGAACACGATCCTGCCCGGACCGCCACCTCCAGCCGAACCATCGAGCGGCGCGACGCCGAACTGCGCTGAAAGAGAAAGAGACTGCAGCGCTACCGGCGCCGGCCGGTCACACGCCAGCATCGCCAAGGGGACGACTATGGCGATGGCCAATCGCAGTAACTGCACGTCTACCTCCTGCGAGGGAATGGGGACCTGATTCGCGTCCCCATCCCTAAACGCGGAATTGGGGGGAAAAGCGAGACGCCTGACTCCTACGACGCTTCCCAGCATTTCTTGCCTGTTTTTTTCACCAGGATTTTTCCGATTTTTCCAAATTACCGGGCTCTCCGCCAGCGACTCTACCGGATTCTCTACCGGACTTTTTACCAGACTTTATGCCGGACTTTTCGCGCGGCCGGGGCACCGAACGGTTCGTGGTCAACGCGCTGTTCGAGGCGCCATTCAGTCCGCCATTCAGAGTGGCCGTTTCCACCGTCTTCGAAAACCGGATTGTGTGCGGCTGCGGACGCCCGCCTTAGTCCAGTCAGTCTATTCTATGCGACACAAGCCGTAGATGAATGCTTGGCGGACTCCTCCAGGGGTGACGTGCTCCTCACGTTCGCTGGCTATCAGCCGGAAGGGGGCGCCGAATTCGGCGTGCAACGCCTCCGGGGAGTACCGAGCGACCTCGAGTCCGCTGCAACGTGTTGGACCGTCGTCAGCGAAAGTTGCTACGAGGACGAACCCGCCGACGCGAACAGCCCGCCGCACCTGCGTGACATAGCGGGCTCGGTCGGCCGGCGCAGTGAGAAAGTGGAAGGCAGCACGGTCATGCCAGACGGAATATCCGGCCGTCGGAAGCGACGCGTTCAGAACATCGGCCTCGACCCATCGGACAGTATCAGCCCGCGTGCCGAGACGGACGCGGGCTACGGCGAGGGCTGCTGCCGAGAGATCGAGGACCGTGAGATCGTGATAGCCGGCGTCCAGGAGGTCATCGATCAGGGTTGATGCACCGGCGCCCACATCGATGATCGCTCCGTCGGGTGGCGGGCTCACTCGGCGAATCAAGTCCAGAGAGCGCAGGGCATGTGGTTGGTACCAGCTGACCTGCGTCGGGAGCTTGTTGCGGTAAATCCCTTCCCAGTGAGACCTAAGGTCCATTGTCTTCATCAGGCTTGAACGCGGTCATCATGACGGCCTTCACGCCGTAGGCTTCCGCCGAGTCTTGTGTGGACGACTTCCGAAACCGGAATCCGGGCACCACCGCCGACTTCACGCGTTTGAACCCGGCGTGGTCGAACAGCGCGAACATCTCTCCCTCCGGGAGAGCGCCGCCGATTCAGCTGGCCCAGAGCTTCGGATCATTGACGATGGACTGCGACAACTGTTTGGCGCTCACGATGTCGGCGATGGACACTCGCCCACCTGGCTTGAGCACGCGATACAGCTCGGCGATCACCCGCCGCTTGCGGAACGACAGATTGATGACGCCGTTGGAGATGATGACGTCCACACTTGCATCGGGCAGAGGGATATCCTCCATCGTCCCTTTGCGGCATTCCATCGCACCACCCGCGAGCGCGGCATGCGCTTCGGCCTTGGCGCACATGTGGGGATTAAGATCGACGCCTAGCACGTGACCGCTGGCCCCCACTTGCCAACCCGCGATGATGCTGTCGAGCCCCGCGCCGCTGCCGAGATCGAGCACCGTTTGCCCCGGTTGCAGCCGGCTGCGCAGGTGCGGGTTGCCAACGCCGGCGAACGACGCCACCGCGCCGGCCGGTGCCCGCTCGAGCCAATCGCGCTGGTAGCCGAACATCTCGGCGGCCTCCCGGCCATGGAAGAAGTGGAACTCCTGCTCGGGATGGTCCGCGAC
>QHVB01000032.1 GCA_003222195.1 Gemmatimonadota bacterium
TCCGTGTAGAGCAAACCGGTGAGGTCTGTCTGATCCGGCCCAGCGCTAACGGTGGGCGCCGTGTTGGGCGGCGTGACCGTCACTGACTGCGTCTTGGTGCTCGTGCCGCCCGCATCCGTCACGCTGAGCGTCACGCTGTAGGTCCCCCCGGCCCCATACGTATGCGAGGTCGTCTTGCCCGTACCGGTCGTGGCGTCACCCCAAGTCCAGCTGTAGGTCGCACTGGCCTGCGCCGTCGAGCTGCTCGCATCGACGCTGCACGTCAGCCCCGCACAGCTCGACGTAAAGTTCGCCACCGGCGCCGGGGGCGGGGGCGGGGGCGGGGGCGGGGGCGGGGCCGTGGCCGTCACTGACTGCGTCTTGGTGCTCGTGCCGCCCGCATCCGTCACGCTGAGCGTCACGCTGTAGGTCCCCCCCGCCCCATACGTATGCGAGGTCGTCTTGCCCGTACCGCTGGTGGCGTCACCCCAACTCCAGCTGTAGGTCGCACTGGCCTGCGCCGTCGAGCTGCTCGCATCGACGCTGCACGTCAGCCCCGCACAGCTCGACGTGAAGTTCGCCACCGGCGCCGGGGGCACGCCCCCTGATCTCACGCTTAACCGCACGTCATCGTACCAGAAGAAGTCTTCTTCAGTCTTGGAGCTGCCGATGCCGCCCCACGTCGGACTGAAGTCGAACTCTTCAAAGGGATGGGCGGCGTCGAAATTCACCGTGGTGTAGTCCCCGACCGGCGTGCCGTTCACCCACCACCGGATGGTGCCGTCTCGCGAGGTGCTCGTCGTGCTCATGTTGAAGTACACTTCGATCTCGTACCATTGGCCTGGCGTTACGACGTAATTCCCACCGTTCACATTGCCGAATAGATAGCGCGCGCCGGGATCGTCACCCGTGCTATTGTCGAGGTGACCGTTGCTGGTGGTGAACTCCGCATTCACGATCAGGTGGTACGGTCCCCCGGGCGTGCCGTTCATCTCCACCACGAGGATGTTGCCTTGCGCGATCACGAAGGAAATTTCGTTCACGCCCGTCGGATGTCCCTCCCACGGGTTACTCGCCTTCCACGAGTAGCGGAAATACATCTCCCCGCGCGGCACGCCCAGGTCGCGGTACATCGTCGCCGGTGCCGCGCCGCCGCCGAACCCCACGGGATAGCGCCACTGACCGACGTTCGGCGGCGAGACCGGCGCCCCCGGATCCGCCGTCTGTGTCGCGAAGCCATCGGGGTTATAGAGGTACCATCCGTCGCTGAGGGGCACGCCGTCGCCCACGGACATGGCATCGTCGAATCCGTAGTCGGACAGTAGTGTGAACCCCGCCGGCTCGTTCGCCCAGGCGCTGCTGCTGAACCGCGGTGGCTCGACCGGCGCTTCGGCTCGATCGCAGCTGGCGGCCACAACGAGGAGAACGAAGAGAGCCCTCCGACAGGATCCACCACCCCATGCTGGTGACCGCAGAGAAAGGCGCGAGCGCACACGGTCCTCTTGGAGGGGCTGGACGTCAACAGCTCCTCGGGGTGGGGGCAACACGATGAGGGGCGATCTTTGGCCCAGCCGTGGTGAACGGGGGGCAGCCATGGCCGCGGGCGGTGCAACGGCCGTGCCTGACAACGCAGAACGCAAACGGCGGCTTGGCTCGCTGGTGTCACCCGCGCTCCGCCGGGCGTTCGTCGGACACCCGCAGCACTTGTCGCGTCGCCGCTACAGTCCTTGGCGCACCTCAGAAGAACTAGACGGGGCGCTCACAAAATCAGCGTAACGACCTTCGTGTCCGAGCCTGACGCGCCATGGCTATCGGTCACCGTCACGCGGATCGTGCGCGTCGTGAGAATACCTGTGTAGGTATGCCCTGCCGTAAACGTGCCTTGGCTCGACTTGGTGCCAGTCGATGACGACCCGTCACCCCAATCGATCGTGTACGACCAGGGCGCATCGTTGTCCGGGTCGGCGAAAGACCAGCTCAACGTGTAGAGCAACCCGAGCACCACAGTCTCGTCCGGCCCGGCGTTCACGGTCGGCGGCCGGTTGACCGTCACGCTCTTCGAGGTGCTGTTCGTCGCCCCCTGATTGTCAGTCACAGTGAGCGTAACCGTATAGGTCCCGCCGGTCCCATAGCTGTGCGATGGGTTCTGCGTGGCGGACGTCGCGCCGTCGCCAAATGTCCAACTGTAGCTGGCGATCGACCCATCGGGATCGCTGCTCGTGCTCGTAAAGTTGCAGGCGAGCAAGTTGCAGCTCTGCGTGAACCCTGCGACTGGTGGCTGATTCGCTACAGTGACAGTCACGTCCTTGGAAGTGGAATTCGTCGCCCCGAGGTTGTCCGTCACAGTCAGCGCAACCGTGTACGTGCCCGTGGTCGCATACGTGTGTGATGGGTTCTGCGCGGTCGACGTCCCACCATCCCCGAAGGTCCAGCTGTAACTGGCGATCGACCCGTCCGGATCACTGCTCGTGCTCGTAAAGGTGCACGCAAGGCCGTTGCAGGTCTGTGTAAACCCAGCGACCGGCGGCTGGTTCGGCGGCGGCGGCGGCGGCGGCGGCGGCGGCGGCGGCGGCGGCGGCGGCGGTGGCGGCGGCGGCGGTGGAGGCGGCGGCGGCGGCGGCTGACTTACTATCGGGTTAAGAGCGAGAAGAGTGCCCAGCCAGGTGCCCGGACGCTGCGCGCTGAACTGCCAAGTCCACTGCGGATTCACCGAGCCCGCGCTGTTCTGTACGACGCTCTCGCCATCGGTCCACAGCGACGCGTCGGACATCGTTCTGAGATTGTTGTAGCCCGCAGGCGGCGTCGCCTGAACAATGGCGTTCGACATGGTCACGCCATACACGAGCGACCCGGCACCAACCGTTATCGGACCTGGAGCAGCGGGAGTCGGCGTCGAGCCCGATCCAGACGCCGAGTGGTGATCTCCCAAGGCCTGCGTTGCCACCGAGGCCACACCAGTCCATGAGGAGATCATGATCCCGCCGTCGGTCACCGGCTGCGAAAGCTTCGCTCTGACAGCGAGGATCGAGTCGCCGTGGACCGGATCTGTGTACGGATCGGGGAAGCCTTGGGCGTTCGTGGCAACATACGTGGCCATCGAGATGCCGCCGGCCTGGAAGTATTCGACGAGGTTATACGTGTTGCCGACCCGTTGGAAACCACTGGGCAGAGTCAGCCAGTCGGTCACCGAATCGATAATGTTGGTCGAGCCGAGCCAGAAGAACGTCACGACGATCGCGTCGCCGTGGTGCGGGTTCGTCGGGTTGAACCCTTTGATGAGCACGGTCCCGTTTTCCTGCAGCGTCCCGTTCAGTTGGTTGAGGACGATGCCACCAGCCGGCGGGGATGTGATGTTGAACGACGCGCTCGTCGCGCCCGTTAGGCCCGTGGCAATGGCCTGCAGAGTGTATCCATTGCCCGGTTTGTCGATGCTCAGGTCGGAGAATGTGGCGACGCCATTCGTTGCGGCGATGGTCTTCGTGCCGGAGAGCGTGCCGCCGCCCGGGTTTGCGCCCAACGCAATCGTGATCGAACCAGCAAAGTTCGGGTCCGTGTTACCCGCGTTATCCTGAGCGGCCACCTGCACCGCTGGCGAGAGCGTGCTGCCGCTTGTTGTGGAAGTCGGCTGGACCGTGAACACGAGGTGGGTCGCTGCTGCCCGCGGTGACAGCGGCCCGGAGTTGAGCGCCAGCACTGTGGCAAGCCATGTACTGGGCGAGTTGAAGTTCCAGGTCCATTGAGGATCGACCGTACCGGCGTTGGCCGGTATTACGTACTCCCCGTCCGCCACCAGCGACGCGTCAGAAAAAGTGGCGACGTTTGTCCAACCGGCGGGCGTGGTGCGGCTGACCAGACCATTCGATAGCGTCACACCATAGGCGATCGCGCCCGCGTTGACTGATATCGATCCGGGATCAGCGGTCGTGGGGGCCGAGCCGGAGCCGGACGCCGAATGGTGGTTCCCCAAGGCATTTGCATACACCGCCGTAACGCCACTATAGGCGGACAGCATGACGCCGCCCTCCGAAACGGACGACGACAGGTTCGCCTGCACCGCCAAGTTCTGATCGCTCGTGTTCGGGTCAGGAAAGTTCTGCACGTTCGTGGCGACAAACGTCGCCATCGAGATGCCGCCGGCGTTGACATACTCGACCAGGTTGTACGTGTTGTTCACCGGCGTCTGGTTGGCGTCGGTCAGACGGTCCGTGACGGATCCGATGATGTAGCTCGATCCGAACCAGAAGAAGGTCGCGATGATCGCGTCGCCGTGATGCGGGTTCGTGCCGAACTTGGCGACGAGGACGGTGCCGCTCTCATTGAGTGAGCCCCCCCCTGGGCCACCCACCACGTCGAGCGATGGAATGCCCCCCCCCAAAAGCGGGCGCTCCGGACTGATTGAATCCCTGCAGTCGGCGGCCAGCAGTGCGGCTACCAGCAGTCCCACAAGGCGTGCGACCCGCGTCGGCCTGGCCATTATCACAATTACATCACGCCGATATTGAAGGCGGAGCTTTCCACGCGCAGGTTCAGCGCTGGGACCGTGGCCTGCAGCGTGTATCCATTACCTGGCAGGTTCGGCTGGTCAATACACAAGTCGCTGAACCGAGCGACCCCATTCAGTGCATGGACCGTCAAGGTGCCGGACAGGTTGCCATTCATGAGGGCCCCACCGTTGTGCCCGATGGCGATCGTCACGTCTCCGTTATACGTCGTGACTCTGTTGCCCTCGGCGTTCTCCGCGGTCACTTCCACCGGCCCCATCGTCATGGGGCATGGCAGCGAGGTACTCGGCTGCGCGGTGAAGGCCAACTGCGTGACCGCCTCGCCGAGTGTGAGCACAGAAGCAAGCCACGTCCTGGGCGCGTTGAAGTCCCAGGTCCATTGCGGATTGACCGGTCCTGTCGCTGCCGGCACGACGTCCTCCCCATCGGCCCACATCGACGCGTCGGACATTGTGAGGATGTTGGTGAAGCCGGCAGGCGGCGCGAAGAGACCCGACCCGTTCGACATGCTTACGCCATACACGAGCGAGCCGGCGCCAACCGATATCGCGCCGGGACTGGCGGTCGTGATGGACAAGCCGGAGCCAAATGCCGAACTGTGTTGGCCCAACGCCTGCGTGTAGATCGGATAAACGCCGCTGTACGACTTCATCATCATTCCGCCGTCCGTCACCGGTTGCGAGAGGGTCGCTCTGACCGCCAGGATCGAGTCTCCATGGACCGGGTCCGAGTACGGGTCGGGGAACCCTTGGACGTTCGTCGCGACATACGTCGCCATCGAGACGCCGCCCGAGGTGACGTACTCGACGAGGTTGTAGGTGTTGCCGACCACAGGAAACCCGGGCAAGGTCAGCACGTCGGTCACCGATTGGATGATGTTGGCCGAGCCGAGCCAGAAGAAGCTCACGACGATCGCGTCGCCGTGGTGCGGGTTCGTGGGATTGAACCCTTTGATGAGCACGGTCCCGCTTTCCTGCAGCGTGCCGTTCAATTGGTTGCCCACAACGCGGAACTCAGGAGCCCCCGGGTACGCAGGCGCGACGGGCTCAGCGCAGGCCGCCCCCAGCAAGCTGGCTCCCACGAGTGCCGCAAGCCTCACGATCGTCGTCCGCTTCACCATAACGCCCCCTCTTCTTGTGGCCCAAACTGAACCTCAGACGAACAAAACCCGCGGCAAGCAGCCTCCCTCAGGTGCGCGTCACCACAGCCCGATATTGAAAGGAGCGCTCACGGCACCGCTCAAACCGGCGGCGGCACCCTGCAGCGTGTATCCGTTCCCGACCTGATCGATGCTCAAGTCCGAGAACGTTGCCACACCGTTGACCGCAGTCACGGTCTTTGTGCCGGACAATTTGCCGGGCAGGAGCAAGCCGCCGTTGTTCGCGATCGCGATCGTCACTTGACCATTGAAACTCACCGCCGGATTGCCCAACGCATCTAGCGCCGTGACTTTCACGGGCGGCTGGATGGTCAGGAACGGCATGGTGGTACTCGGCTGGACTGTGAACGCCAGCTGTGTCGCCGCCGGGTGGAGCACCAACGCGCTTGCCAGCCAGGTGTGCGGTGCGTTGAAGTACCACGTCCACCGCGGATCGACCGAGCCCGCGCTGGTTTGCACCGCGTAGTCGGTCTCGACCCACAGCGTGGGGTCTGTCAACACGCCGATGGTGGTAAAACCCGCGGGACGGTCAACGCCCTGGCCGTCCGACATCGTGACGCCATACGTGAGCGCGCCCGCTTCGACCGCAAGCGCGCCGGGATCGGCGATCGTGGGATACGAGGAACCGGAGCCGGAGGCTGACTGGTGAGGACCCAGCGCCTGTGCGGTCACTGAGCTCACGCCAGTAAACGACGACAGCGAAATCCCGCCGTCCTGAATCGGCGCTGCCAGGTCCGCATGGACCACGAGAGTTGTATTGCCGTTGGGATCCGTCCCCTCGGGGAAGCCCTGGACGTTGGTGGCGACATAGGTGGCCATCGAGACGCCGCCGCCCGTGACGTACTCCACCAGTGTATAGGTGTTGCCCACGGGGGTGCCGTCGCCCAAGTGGTCGTAGACCCGCGCGATGATGTTCGTCGAGCCGACCCAATAGAAGGTCACCACAACCGCGTCCCCGAGGTGGGGATTGGTGGGGTGAAACCCTTGCCAGATCGTCGTCGTCTCGCCGAGCTTGCCGTTCTGCTGGTCGAGCGCGATACCTCCACTCGCCGCAACGGCGAACCGCGGCAGTCCCGGTCCCTGGTGTTCGGGAGAGGGCCCGACGGGCTCACGACAGCCTGCCGCGAGCACTACAGCTCCCAGCAGCGCCGCAAGGCCAGCAATCGTTGTCCGGTTCTTCAAGACTGTGGAGCGCATCGTGGCCCCCTCCGAGGCAAGGCTCAGGCCAGCGCATTGCTGACACGGTTGCGGGCAGGAGCGTTCCGTTCCGGGCCCCTAGCGTTGCGCGACTGCCATGGCGGCGCCTCCCCGCCGTTGCACCCCTACGTCAGGCGCCCCGGGCGCCACGCGACCGTGCCCCGAGCGTCGGGAAGTCTCTGAGAGACGAGTATTAGATCTGCAAAGTGGGCGGGTTCTGCCGGAGACCAGCGACTACGTCCTACGCCTCTTGTCGAGCGCGTTGGCGTTCACCTGCCGCTGCGTTCGCGACGGTCGCGCGCCTTGGCGTCGTCCGGGCGCGTGCGACACGTGTTCGCCCGACAGAACTCGCAACGCGATGTGCCGCAGCTGTACAACCTGCGACGAAACGGAAGAGCGGACCGAAGGCGCGTAACGAGGTGAGCCCAACGAAGTAGAGCCCGGGGATACTGCTCTCAAACCCGTGACTCAGGATCGGAACCGCTACGTCGGTCTTGAGTTCCCGTCGGAGCGCCGGATGAATCATCTTCAACCTGTTGACATCGACCTTATAGCCAGTTGCCAGCATGACGTGATCCGCGCGCAACTTGGCGCCATCCGAGATGGTGGCATCGAGTTTCCCTTCCCGCACCGCCAGGTTCGCCACCGTCTGGGCCTCGCGGAGTCTGACCTTGCCGATGACTCGATCCCTCAACCAGTCCGACGCTCCAGAGTGGTATTGCCTGTTGTACGCATCCTTCCACGCTTGCGGAAAACGGTAGAAGAAATAGGGCATACGGTCCAACACCCAGTTGTCCCAGCCTGCCGCGATGGTCGCCCTGGGAGCGCGGATTCGTTCCAGGATGCTGCGCGCGTCCATCCGATCAGGAGCCAGCCACGAAATCCGCCGCCGCGATACCACTTGCACAGCGGCGCCGGCTTCGTGCAGCAGGGCCGCATATTCTATCGCGCTCTGTCCCCCACCGATCACCACGACGTCCTGTCCCTCGAATCGCTTGAAGTCGCTGTGGTCAGAGGAATGCGAGACGAATTCAGCTGGGAGCTCGTTATACTGTTCCGGCCGATGGGCAAAGTGATAAGGTCCGATCGCCATCACAACCACACGGCTGGTTACCTCACGCCCGTCCTCCAGCGTGATAGCAAACTGACCGTCCCGGCGCTCGATCGACGCGACGTACGTCTCATCCACGTTGGGCACCGCCCGCCGCTGGAACCACAGGCCGTAGTTGATGAACGTCTCGAGCGGCACGGGATGACCCTTCGCGTATCCCGCTTCCTCGAAGAACTGCCCAAACCCGTAGGCTTTACGGGGATCGGAGAGGTTGGTGGCCCACCAGTGAGACCGTAGCCACATGCCTTTCGGCATGCGCTCGCGCCACAATTCCAACGTCCTGCCGAAGACTGCTACGTTCAGCCCTCGACCCAGGAGATGCGCGGCAGTTGAGAGGCCGTACGGACCTGCGCCGACCACCACGGCATCGTAGCAGGGCGTCATGAGAGGTCTCTTTTCACGCGCGACAGGAATCTGCGGATAACACCGTGCGTGAAATCAGTGGTAGCCCGGACCGCCGGAAGCGGATCTTTCCAATCCAGGTAGTCGTAGCGCATCGGCTTGAAAAACGAGAGGCCGAAGTCCAATACCGTCCGCACTGGCGGTGTGATCCCAGGCCTGCCTCGCTCCCCGAGGGCAGTGATCAGCCTCTCGATGTCTCCACCCAGATGACGCATCCAGCCTCCGACACGATACCGGCTCACCTTATCAATGGGCCCGCCGCTCGCCCACTGATAGACGAGGTATGGGAAGTCGACGCCAGCTCGGACCGCGACCTCGACTGACGCGGACAGTCGCGGGTTGATCTCCATCAAGTACGGGACGCCGGCATGGTCACGGCGGAACTCAACCTCGGAGTACCCCTCGAGGTTGATCTCGCGCACGAGCGATTCGGCTTGACGCCCGATGTCAGGCGGAATGGCGATGCTCTGCCGCACGACCGATTGCCCGCCCAATGGGGGTCTGGTTCGCTTTGCCCATTGCGCGAAGCGCGCGCAGACCTCGCCATTGGCGTAAAGAAAACTCACGGCCTCGCGTTTACCGGTGAGAAATTGCTGGAACAAGGCAGCGTCCCCGAAACGCGTCACTGCCTCGACTGCGTGCCTAGCCTCATCGGAATTGACCACGAGTCGCGGACCGACCCATGTTCCCTCGCGTCCGTCCGACACCCACGACTCGCTCGGCTTGACCACGGCTGGGAGTCCAATTTCGTTCAGCGCCCTTGGCACGTCCTCCACTGCCCGAACGACTACCTCGCGTGGGACGTCCAACCCAAGGCGCCTTGCCGCCTCCAGCGTCCGCTCCTTGTTGACCGCAATCGAGAGTGCCCGTTCGTCCGCGAGTGCAAGCCGCACTCGTTGCTCGAGCCGCGCACGATGCGCACGCAGCAAAGCAATCGTGCCATCATGCGAGGAAACGACCACTCCGGCGCCACTGCAGTCCAGCAACTCCTCCAGCATGGCACGGTAGGCGTCCGTCGCTTCCATGGTGGGGAACAAGAACCCTTGCTGACACCACCGGGACGAAAAAGCCGGTGCGTTGGGGGCGGTTCCCACGGCCGCGACCCGCAGTCCCCGCCGACCGAGGGATCGCACCGTCACCAACGACTGCCTCGTTGATGCATCGAGCACCAAGGCGTCGAATCTCATGAGTGGCCAAACTGCCCCGCAAATACTGGGCCTTGATCGGGATCCCGGTTCGCGCCTGGCGAGGCAGCGGTGATGCCGCTCGTGGGTCAGCCGACGGCGCTCCCAAGCACGCGCCCAAGCTCTTGCACGCAGCGCGCAATCCGCTCGTAGACTTCGTCGAATACCTGCCTGCTCTGATCCACGGGGTCGTGAATCGCCCGGGTCTCGACGGCTGCCGGGTCAAGGTCGCCCAGCACGATCACATCGCTCGGCAGACGTCCGAACCGTTCACAGACGAGACGTCGCTGGATCACATCCATCACGACGATCAGATCGGCAGCACGGGCGACGTCAGCCGTGACGGGACGCGAGCGGTGACTCGTGAGGTCCACGCGGTGGCTCTGCGCCGCCGCGATCGCCTCGGCAGGGGCGGGCCGGTTGAAGCCGATGAAACCGGCGGACTGCACGGCGATGCCGAGCGGCCTGAGCTCGCGGGCCAGCAGGGCCGCGGCGAAGGGACTGCGGCAGATATTGCCGTGACACAGGACCAGCAGGGTCCTCGGCCGGAGTCGTTCCGGCAGCGCCTCGAGCGCCTTCCGCCGTCGAAACGGGTGGAGCAGGCGTTCGGGGGTCCGGCGCACACGCAACAGAAGGTCAGCCATCACTTGTTACTCCCTATGCGAAACGAAGACGGGCCGCGCCGTGGCGACACGGCTGTGGTCGCAGCGCTGCAGCGCTGACGCGCCGGTCGCGCGCGCGCGGTGTGTCGCCAGCGGCAAGAAATACACCGGCTCCGGTGGCCCGGTTCGTGCCGCAGCCAGCTGGCGTGCGATACCTCGTTACGGGCGGCGCCGGATTCATCGGCTCCCATATCGTCGAGCGCCTCGTGCGCAAAGGCGCCGAGGTCACCGTGCTCGACGACCTGTCGACGGGCCGGCGCGAGCATCTGCGTGCCGTGCGCGATCGTATCCGATTCATTCGGGGCGACGCGGTGCGGCTCGAGGTCTGTCGCCGGGCGATGCAGGGCGTGGACTGTGTCTTCCATCAAGCCGCCGTGACCTCCGTGCCGCAGGCGACGCGAAACCCGCTCGGCGCCCATCATGCCAACGTGACCGCCACGCTCAATATCCTCATGGCGGCCCAGGAAGCCAGAGTCCGTCGCGTCGTGTATGCCGGATCGACCGCCGCGTACGGGGACGCCGCCGTGCTGCCCAATCACGAGTTGCTCCTGCCGCGCCCGCTCTCCGCTTACGCCGCGGCCAAACTCGCAGGAGAAGCGTACTGCCAGGCCTTCTTCCGAACCCACGGGCTCGAGACGGTCGTGCTCCGGTACTTCAATGTCTTCGGACCGCGTCAGAGCCTGGACTCGCAATACGGCGCCGTCGTCCCGCTGTTCATCGCTGCCGCGCTCCGCGGCGAGGCGCCCGTCATCTTCGGAGACGGCGGGCAGACGCGTGACTTTACGTTCGTGACGAATGTCGTGGACGCGAATCTGCTCGCGTGTCATGCACCCGCGGAGCAGGCCGCCGGCCAAGTCTTCAACGTCGGGTGCGGCGCGGCGACCAGCGTTCGCGAGCTGTGGCGACGCATCGCCGACATTGTGGGCATCGACCTGGAGCCGCAGCACGACGCCCCTCGCGCGGGCGACGTACAGCACTCGCTCGCATCGATCGCCAAAGCGCGGGAGCATTTCGGCTACATCCCTGAACTGAGTCTCGACGAGGGCCTCCGCCGCACGATCGAGCATTTCCGCGAGCGCTTGCGGGTACCCGTGCAAGAACGTCTGCGCGTCGCGCTCTAGACGTCGTCACGAACTCGATCAGGAGCCGGTCACTCGGAAAGCGATCACCGTGCGTGAGTGATAGCGCTGGCCGGGGCGGAGGATCGTGGATGGAAAGTTGGCGTGGTTCGGTGAGTCGGGGAAATGTTGCGTTTCCAGACACAGCCCCGCGCGGTGGGCGTAGGTGCGTCCCCCTTTCCCCCTGAGGGTTCCGTCGAGGAAGTTGCCAGAGTAGAACTGCACGCCAGGCTCCGTGGTGCTGATGTCGAGCGTCCGTCCGCTCAAGGGATCTTCGAGTCGCGCGGCGGGCGCCAGCGCCCCCGCTCCCGGCCCCCGGCTGCCCTGGTCGATCACCCAATTGTGGTCGTAACCGCGCCCGAAGCGCAGCTGCTCGTTCGCGGCGTCGATCCGCGCGCCGATCGCGATCGCCGTGCGAAAATCGAACGGTGTCCCCGCCACGGGGGCGACTTGCCCGGTCGGAATCAAGGTCGAATCGACCGGCGTAAATGCCGAGGCCTTGAGCGTCAACACGTGAGCGAGGATGTCGCCGGCGCCGTGGAGATTCCAGTAGGTATGCTGCGAGAGATTGATCGGAGTCGCCTTGGTCGTTGAGGCTTCGTATTCGATGATCAAGTCGTCAGCGTCCGTCAGCGTGTAGGTCACCTGGACCGATACAGCTCCGGGATATCCTTCCTCTCCATCCGGGCTCTCGTAGCGCAGCGTGACGCCCGCCGTGCTGTCGCTTTGGAACGGCGTGCCACTCCAAACGACTTTGTCGAATCCTCGTTCGCCGCCGTGCAGGCTGTTCGGCCCGTTGTTGCGGGCAAGGTGGTAGGTGGCTCCATCAAGGGTGAATTGGCCGCGCGCGATCCGGTTCGCGTAGCGTCCGACGACGGCGCCGAAGTACGGCGATCCCGCGACGTAGCCGCCCAGGCTGTCGAAGCCGAGCACGATATCCGCCCGCTTGCCGCTGCGATCGGGCGTTTGAATCGAAGTGATGATGGCTCCATACGTCATAGCGCGGACCTCGATGCCATGCGCGTTCGTCAACGTGAACAACTCCACGCGGCGACCGTCAGCTAGCTCGCCGAACGGCGCGCGGGAGACGCGATCACGATGCATGGTGCATCCCGAAGCCAGAATGAGCAGCGCGCTGATGCTGAAGGAGCGAAGCACAGGCTGCATGTTATCGCAGCACGAAGATGACCGTGGGATCGACGGGATAGCGCCCGAACCGCGCGCCGTAAATCGCCAATCCACCGGGAAGTGTCTCGTCGACTTCCAATCGGACGACGATTTCCTTCGTCCGCGCCGCCGCGCTCAGCGCCTCTGGCGGCACCGCAACCCGCAGCAGCTCGCCGTACGACCCCGCTTCATACAGGTGGCCGTCGTGCGGCTGAGCCTGCCAGCTGAGGATGCCGCGTGAATCCGCCGGATCATCGGCCAGCGGGTAGTGCCCGGCCACAACGCCGTTCACGCGCACGGTGACAGCGCTCGGGAACGGGTGTTCGCCGGTCATGGGGTAACTGTTCGGATTGCGACTGGGATCGTGGAAGCCGCCGCCCCGCATGTAATCCCCGTTGTCGGCGAGCGTCGAATCGCGGTCCTTGCCATTCAACCGCTTCGCGGACGCCTCGACGATGAACATGGCCCGCTCCACGGTGCGCGGATCGAGTCCCGCCGGCCATGGCATGCGGTACTCGAAGTAGCCGCTGCCGGCCCCGTCCAATTTGCGATCGCCGAGGACCGCCCACTGCTTGAGACTCCAATGCGCGTCGTGTACCGCCGTCGCGGGAACGTGCACGATGCGTGCGCGACGCCCATCGGCCAGCCGGACCGTGTCAGGCGGCGTTCCTGCCGGGACGAATGTCGTGAAGTTGCGGTGCAACACCGCTCCTGTGCTGTCCTCGAGGCTGACGCTGAGCACGACTGTGGCCGGTTCATCAGGCATCGTGACGGACAACGGTGCCAGCGGCTGGGACATCCAGGGCCGATAAGGTATCCGGGAAGTGGAGGAACTGTATCGCTTCTCTTCACCGAGCGCATTCCAGCCGCGCAGCTCGGTGCGCAGCGTGAGCGAGTCGCCGTACGCGGTGCTGCCGGTCAGGAACGACGCGTACAGCGGCACTTCCACGCGCTCCCCGGGCCACACCGCGCGACTCAGCTCCGAATCACCGACGGCGATGTAGAGTGGAGCGTGCAAGTCACGCAGCGTCATCCCTCGGGCGATGTCGCCGAAGCCGGTCTCCTTGCGTGACCGGTCGAACCGCCAGTAGCCGTTCCATTCGTTGATGACGTCGTGGTGCTCCGTATACAGCCAGCCCGCCAGCTTGGGGTGGCGTCGAAACGCGTTGATGGCCCGGTGATAATCCCAACTCCAGTCGACGTCCCCCGTACTCCCCTTATAGCCCCACACATTGCCGAATTCGGAATTGAGCATCGGCTGGTGCGCCTGCCGCCACGGCGTCTCGAAATTCCATTGCGAACCGGGATAGGTGCTATCGCTGATCTGCCGCACGCGTCCTTCCCACCGCCAGCCAGGCAGGTACTCGTGCCACGAGTTGAGATCGGTCTCGGTGTGGCCACGGCCACAGCACGGCGAGTTGTCCTCGACCAAGCGGGTCGAGTCCAGTGACTTTGCCAGTGCGTAGTCGCGCGCGACGCGCGCCCGCGTCTCCGGCAGATACCGCTCGCTGCTGCTGTCCCGCGTGAGCAGTCCCCACGTCTCGTTGAACAACACCCACGAGAAGATCGCCGGGTGGTTGTAATCGCGGTCGATCATCCCACGCAAGGCGGCATCGTGTTCCTGGAACGCCGCCGAGTCCGGCGGTCCCCACCAATTCGGGATGTCGGCCATGATCAGCACGCCGAGGCGGTCGGCCCAGTAGAGTTTGCGCGGGGTTTCGATCTTCACGTGCTCGCGGAGGCCATTCAGGCCGATCTGTCGCGCCCGCAGGATCTCATCCCGCAGCACGCTGTCAGTCGGGAATGTGTAATAGCCGTTCGGATGGTACGCCTGGTCGAGCGCGAGCTGCAGGAAGACCGGTGTGCCGTTGATCGCGACGTAGGGATAATTCGTGCCCGGCAGGTCGACCACCGAGATCGTGCGCATGCCGAAATACGTATGCACGCGATCTTGCAGCACGCCGTTCCCGCTGACACTCACCGTCACCTCATGGAGAAACGGATCGTCGAGGGACCAGCGATGCGCATTGGAAAGCGGGACCTCGAGGTGTGCGGCCGTTGCGCCGCGCGCAATGCGGCTCGTGACCACCGGCTTCCCTTCCCGATTGTCGAATGCGACGCTGAGCGTCAGCGCGCGCGGCGCCGGTTCGAGTAAGCGGGCATCGACGCGCACGCCCTCCAGGTCGCGCCAGGGCGTGAAGTGGACGGCCGCCAGTGGTGCGCTGCCTCGCGCTTCCACGTACAGCGTTTGCCAGATGCCGCGTGCCGGGCCGTAGCCCTGCTTGCCTTCGAGCTTGAACGGGTGCGGCGTGTCATCGACGCGCAGCACGAGCCGATGCGGGCCGCCCTGCAGCCGGCGCGGCAGCTCGAATGAGAAGGGCATGTAGCCGCCCTGATAGTCTCCCAATTTCGTGCTGTCGAGCCAAACGGTTGTGCGCCAATCGCACGCTCCCACAACGAGGAAGACTCGGCGCCCGCGCCACTCCGCCGGCACCGTAATCTCGCGCGCATACCAACCGATGTTCGCGCTGTCGGGCACACCCGAGAGCGGCGCACCCCAGGAGAACGGCACCACAATCTCGCGGTTGCCGGGAAGCGAGCCCCCGGGCCAGCCGAGGCGTAGACCTTCGTCTCGTGGATCAAAAGCGAATCGCCAGGTACCGTTGAGACTCAGCCAATCGGCGCGTTGAAAGTCGGGGCGTGGATGCTCGGGAAGAGGGATTTGAACCGTGCGCAAACAAGCGAGAATCAGGAGCAATGACATGGTGCCCTAGACTACAGAGCCTTGGAAACGATGCAACTGGTCACCGGGGCTCTCGAAACCTGAGCCATGGGCCTGTGCTCAGACGCCGTGCAGTTGTTTCACCGCGCGATCGGCTTCGCGAATCGAGTTCCGATGATCGCTGGCCCCAGCGAGGTCCGTATTCGCAAACGCGATCCGCCCGTGCGGACGATTCCGCAGGACGTCCCGCGGCGCCGGCTGGCCATTGATGCCGAAAAAGAATCCCGGCTGCGGATTCACGTACGCGTGGCCCCAGCGATTGAGAATGATGCCGGCGATGTCCCGGCGCGGATCGAACCCACCGGGCGCAAACATGTCGGCGAGCTGCTCGCGGAATGCGCGCTCGTACTCCGCGAACGACGTGCCGAGCAGCTGCGCGCGTCCCCGGCTCCCTTGCTCGGCGATCGAGAGGCCGGGCTGGGCGAAGAGGACCTTGATGGTCAGCACGGTCGGTGAGTCAGGACCGATGGTGCGGGGCTCGTGGCCGACAAGCGCCATCTTCCGTACCGAGAGGTAGTCGCCGAGTCCGCCGAACCAGCGGCAGCCGGACAATCCCATTTTGTAGAGGAAGCGCCAGTTCCGGACGGCGATGTTGGCCATCAAGCACGGCGATCGATAAAACTGCGCGTACGCGTCGCGATGGCTGGCGGGGAGGTCATGCACGATATGCTTCGCGGTCCAGCTACCGCCCGCCACGACGACCGACCGCGCCCTGACGTTGTAGACTTTCTTGCCCTTCGCGTACGTGACGACAACGTGCGACGCGCTCGCGGGATCGCCGGCGTGCTCGACGCGGACGACTGTGGAATTGAGCCGAAGCCGTGTCGCTTGGCCAGCGCGATCGAGCGCGCGGAAGTTGACCCGATTTTGCCACACCGCGTCGACGGTGCGCGGGCCGGCGAAGGCGTCGGCGATGAGCGTCTTCACCATCAGCCGCGCGAATCCGCCGTTGCCGTCGGGGAACATCTGGTCGCCGAGCTGGTCGCCGCCGTCCTCCGGAAATTGGTTCTCGATGGCGTAGTTGCAGTAGGCCGACAGCACGTCGGGGCCAAGGCCGTAGCCACCGCCCTCGACTGGCGACAGAAACGTGCGCACGGTCTCGCGGCTGAGGTTGTATCGCGCCATCAAGTGATCTTCCAGTGTGATCGCGTCGAGCTGGCGCGAGATGGCGTCGCCCTCGGTCTGTGGGCGCGGTCCGTCGACGCCGCCCGTCCGCCAGCGTAGCAACTCCGCTCGCGTGGTTTCACTGATCGGAGCGCCTTCGAGCTTCCGTCCCCACGGGTCCAGGACCCATACGCCGGGTCGCTGGCCGAACCGCGGTCCGAAGTAGAAGCCATAATTCCTCGGCGTCTCGTACGGCGAGTGAGCCAGCGGCATCTCGGGCGACGGCCCGCCCCACGTCTGGTAGGCGAACGTGGAGCGATCCATGCCGATCATCTCGTAAAAGCGATCGGTATAGCCACCTTTCCCCGGGACGAGGAAGATCGCGGAGCCCTGGTGCGCGGTCAGCCGCTGCCCGTCGACGAGGAACTCGTTGCGCTTTGCTTCACCGCCGAAGATCGGGTGGTTGTCGATGACGAGGCAGCGACCGCCTTTGTATTTCTGGAAGAAGATCGCGGCCGCGAGTCCGCTGATTCCGCCGCCGACGGCGACGAGGTCGTACGTCTCGCCGGTGTCGATGGCGTTGGCGACACGCGTTTCGAACGCGCCATCGCGCAGCGCGTGTCCGGCGCTCAGGACATCCCAGGTGTTGCCGTTCGAGTGTCGGTAGTCGCCAATGCCGCCGTAGCCGTTGAAGGCGTCGGCCGGGGAGATCGTTGGCGCTTGACCGGGGAGGAGGAACCCGGCGCCGGCGAGGAGCGCGCCGTTGAGAAAGTCGCGGCGGGAGATCGGCTCGCTCAAGCCGAGGCTATCGTGGGGAGTGCGCATTCCTGGTGAGACAAAGGAACGACGTCACAAAGCCCCGTCAACCGCGTGACCGGCTGACGGGGCTCGTGTTTTCGACCATGGGCCTGGGTAGAGTTGAACTACCGACCTCACGCTTATCAGGCGTGCGCTCTAACCACCTGAGCTACAGGCCCTACTGGGGGACTAGGGGTTTGGCGTTCGGGGCTGGGGAAAACCCGCTGGACTCAGCATCTCGGGTGTTCCCTAACCGCCAACCCCGAGTCCCTATTCCCATTCTCTTTTCGGTCCCTTCTTGGGCCGGAAGTCGTCCTCATCCCCCTCGTCGAACTCGTCGTCGAGATCGTCGTAATCGTCTTCGTCCAGATCGTCTTCGTCGAGCTCATCCTCGTCCAGCTCATCATCGAAGTCTTCGTCGAGTTCCTTGTCCTCTTCGAATTCTCCGAACTCCTCGTCGACGTCGTCGCTCCTCCGCTTGAGCGACCAGGCCATCGACGTCTCGCGGGCCAGCATTGCCACCTCCGGCTGAGGTTTCGCCGAACGACCGAACTTCAGGGACTCGGGACTACTCCTCCAACAACGCCCGCTTCTCGCTGCGGGCCAGCTTGCGGCGCTCGGTCGCGCCCAGGAGGCGCTTGCGAAGCCGCACCGACGACGGTGTCACCTCGATCAGCTCGTCGTCCTCGATGTACTCCAACGCCAGCTCCAAGGTCATCTGGCGCGGCGGCTCCAAGATAATCATCTCGTCCGCCGCCGTCGTACGCATGTTCGTCAGCTTCTTTTCCTTCGTCGCGTTCACGTCCAGATCGCCCGGCCGCACGTGCTCCGCGATGATCATCCCCTCGTACACCGGATCTCCCGGCTGTACGAACATCGTACCGCGCTCCTGAAGATTGAAGAGGGCGTACGCGACCACCACCCCCTCCCGGTCCGCCACCATGACACCGCGGTTCCGCCCCGACAGCGGACCGGCCCACAAATCATACTCGAAGAAGCGGTGGTGGATGATTCCCGTCCCCCGAGTATCCGTCAAGAACTCCGAACGATACCCCAGCAGCCCGCGCGCCGGGATCTTGAACCGCATCCGCACCATCCCCAGGCCGGGGTTCTTCATATCCAGCATGGTCGCGCGGCGCGGGCCCAGCTTCTCCATCACGACCCCGACGTACCCCTCCGGGCAGTCGATCATCAGCTCCTCGTACGGCTCGAGCCGCTCGCCGTTCGGCCCCTCGCGCGGGATGATCCGCGGCCGGCTCACCTGGAACTCGTATCCCTCGCGCCGCATCGTCTCCATCAGGATGCCGAGGTGCAGCTCCCCGCGACCCGACACGGTGAAGGCGTACGGTGTGTCCGTGTCCTCCACACGCAGCGCGACGTTGCGCTCGAGCTCCCGGTACAGCCGCTCGCGCAGCTGCCGGCCGGTCACGAACTTGCCTTCCCGCCCGGCGAGCGGCGAGTTGTTGACCAGCATGTCGACCGAGATCGTCGGTTCCTCGACCGCGATGCCGGCCAGCCGGTCGAGGTGATCGGGCGCCGTCACCGACTTCCCAATTTCGACACCGGCCAGGCCCGCCACGGCGACGATCTCGCCGGCGGCCGCCGTCTCGAGCTCGGCGCGCTCCAACCCCTCGAAGGCGAACAGCTTCACGATCTTGGCCTGCTCGAACGCCCCATCGCCCACAGGACCCGGCTCGCCGATCGGCAGTAACGCGACCGTGTCACCGACGTGCACCTGTCCACGCTCGATTCGACCGATCCCGATCCGTCCCAGGTAGGACGAATAATCGAGCGTCGAGATCAACATCTGGAACGGTCCAGCGGGATTCGCCTTGGGGGGCGGAATTGTGCCGAGGATGGTCTCGAACAGCGGCTTCAGGTCCTTTCCTTCTTTTGCCAGGTCCAGCGTCGCGGTCCCCGCCCGGCTCGATGTATAAAGGAAAGGGCAGTTGAACTGCTCGGGCGACGCATCGAGATCCATCAGCAGCTCCAGCACCTCGTCGTGCACCCGCAGCGGCTCGGCGTCAGACCGGTCGATCTTGTTGACCAGCACGATCGGCTTGAGCCCCAGCGCCAGCGCCTTGCCCGCGACGAACCGCGTCTGCGGCATTGGACCCTCGGCGGCATCCACCAGCAACAGGAAGCCGTCGACCATGCGCAGAATGCGCTCGACCTCACCGCCGAAGTCGGCGTGTCCGGGCGTGTCGACGATATTGATCTTCGTATCGCCCCACCGAACCGAAGTGTTCTTCGCCAGGATCGTAATGCCGCGCTCACGTTCGAGCGGGTTGGAATCCATGACGCGCTCCGCCACCTGCTGATTGGCGCGAAACACCCCTGCCTGGCGGAGCATCTGGTCCACCAGCGTGGTCTTCCCGTGGTCGACGTGGGCGATGATGGCGATGTTACGGATTTTCACGGAATTACGTCCTGTGCAGTCCCCGAAATGAGGCGCGCAGTATAAATGGGTGGCTGGACAGGAACAAGGGCGTCAGTCACAGATAGGCTCCCGCTCCACCTGCACCGTCACATGCTGGATTCCCATAGCTCGCATACGCCGCTGCACGGCCTCCAGCACCGGCTGATTATCGGTCGGATTCTTCACCACCAGGTGGCCGCTCATCGCGACCACCCCGCTCGTCACGGTCCAGAGATGCAAATCGTGAACCGATTCGACGCCCGGAACTGACACAATCCGATCGTGCACGTCGGAGAGCGCGATATGCGACGGCGCGGCCTCGAGCAGCACGTCGGCGCTTTCCTTGACGAGCCGCCACGCGCTCCCCAGCACCAGCAGCCCGATCAGCACCGAAATGAGCGGGTCGGCGAGCAGCCAGCCGGACGCGAGAATGATCACGCCGGCGACCAGAGCACCCACCGAGCCGAGCAAATCGCCCAGCACGTGCAGGTACGCGCCGCGCTGATTGAGGGAGTGCTGATGTCCGCGGTGCAGCACCAGCGCGGCGGCCAGGTTCGCCACGAAGCCCACCGCCGCGACGCCGAGCAGCAGCGGTGCGTTCACCAGCTGCGGAGCCCGCAGTCGGTGCCAAGCTTCGACACCGATGCCGATCGCGATGGCGAACAGCACCGCGCCGTTCACGAGGGCCGCGAGAATTTCGAGACGCATGAAGCCGAACGAGCGCTCGGGCGTGGCGGGCCGCTGCGCGATCCACGCGGCAATCAGCGCCAGACCAAGCGCCGCCACGTCGGCGAGCATGTGGGCGGCGTCCGCGAGCAGCGCGAGCGAGCCAGCCAGCCAGCCGCCGATCAGCTCGACCAGCATGACGACGGCGGTGATGGCCAGCGCGAGCGTCAGGCGCCGTCGAGTCTCGACGTTGATCGGCGCGCGATAGGTGCAGTGGGCTTCAGCGGGCAGCACGGATGTGTCCTCGGCGCAAATCTAATAGTATTAGGCCGTGAACGGCCTCGGTCTGCGCCTGCTGGCGGTCGTCGTGCTCGTCGCGGCCAACGCCTTCTTCGTCGCGGCGGAATTCGCGCTCGTCGCGGCGCGCCGGACGCGGATCGAAGCGATGGTCCGACGTGGCGACCGCAAGGCGCGAACGGTCCGCAAAGCCCTCCGCGACCTGTACCGCCAGCTTTCCGCCGCACAGCTTGGCATCACGGTTGCCTCGATTCTGCTCGGCTACGTCGCCGAGGACACGGTGGCGCATCTGTTCCGCGACTGGTTCTCGTCGCTGCCGCAAAGCCTCGACTTCCTGACCCGCGGAGGCATCGCGTCCGTCACCGCCGTCGCGCTGATTTCGTTCCTCCACGTCGTGTTCGGCGAGCAGGCGCCGAAAGCGTGGGCCATCACCTACCCCGAAGCGACGAGCCGCTGGGTGGCGGCTCCGCTGATCGTGTTCTCTTGGATCACGCGGCCCTTCACCGAGCTGCTCAACTGGAGCTCGAATCTCCTGGTCCGCACGCTCGGCATCAAAAGCACCAGCACCGAGCATGACCGCGTGCACTCTCCCGAAGAGATCCGCATGCTGGTCGAACAGAGCCGCAAGACCGGCGGCCTGGGCGCCGGCGACGCGCGGCTCCTGGAAGGCGTCTTCGAGTTCAGCGAAAAGAATGCGCGCGAGGTGATGACGCCGCGGACGCAGATCGTCGCGCTCCCCGCGGAGGCATCGCTCGCGGAAGCGGCCGACCGCGTCGCGGCCGCGGGGCGTTCGCGCTATCCCGTCACCGGCGAGTCGCTCGACGACGTCGTCGGCATCGTGCACGCGAAAGACATCTTGCGCGGGCTGCTCTCCGGCGCCGACGCGCCGGTGCAGGACATCGCGCGGCCCGCGTTCTTCGTGCCGGGCACGCGCGAGGTCGAGGACGTCCTGGCCGACATGAAACGCCAGAAGGTGCACCTCGCGATCGTGCTCGACGAATTCGGCGGCACCGCTGGACTCGTGACGATGGAGGATCTGCTCGAGGAGATCGTCGGGCCGATTTACGACGAGTACGACAAGCCGCCCGTGGCGGCATCGGCCGCGCCGGCGAGCGGCGCGGGAAGCGGTGTGCCGATTCTCGCCGGCAGTACGGAAATCAGCGACGTCAACCGCGCGCTGAAGCTGCAGCTCGACGACACCGATTACACGACGATTAGCGGGCTGCTGTTCGGACGGCTGGGCCGCCTGCCGAAGGTCGGCGACCGCGTGAACTTGCAAGGGGCGACGTTCGAAATTCTAGAGATGGACGGCCGGCGCGTCGGGCGGGTGCGGGTGTGGCCGGCGACCAGCCACGTGCCGGAGCCCTCGAGCTAGTTCCCTTTCGCCTGACGCGCGGCCGCGAGCTGCACCGCCAGCTCGAGCGACGCGCGCATCGAACCGGGGTCCGCGATGCCCTTCCCCGCGATGTCGAACGCCGTGCCGTGATCGGGTGACGTCCGGATGAAGGGCAGTCCCAACGTGACATTCACACCCGTCCCGAATCCCGACACTTTCACCGCCGTCATCCCCACATCGTGATAGGGGGCGAGCACGGCATCGAACTCACCGCGCAGCGCCCGCACGAAGACGGTGTCGGCGGGAAGCGGCCCCGCCGCCTCGAGCGCCGCCGCGGCCGGCTCCAGAATGCGCTCATCCTCGTCGCCGAACAGCCCGCCTTCCCCGGCGTGCGGATTGAGCGCACACAGCGCCAGCCGTGGCGTGGCCACACCCCACCACCGTTGCAGCGCGTCCAGCGCGATACGCCCCGCCTGCACGACGCGCTCAGTGGTCACCGAGGCGATGGCTTCACGCAACGAGAGATGGGTGGTGACGAGGACGACGCGCAGCCGGCCGGTCGTCAGCATCATCGCGACCGGGATATCGCCGGCGATATGTGCCAGGAACTCGGTGATTCCCGGGAACCGATACCCGGCCGCGTGCAGCGCGGCTTTGTTGACCGGGCCCGTGACGATCGCATCGACTTCGCCGGAGAGCGCGAGCCGGGCGGCAGCTTCGATGCCCTGCGCCGCCGCGCGACCGGCCTCGACCTCATTCGCCGGTCCGTCTTCCAAACCTCCGCCCCCGACGATCCGCACTTCGGCATCCAAGGGTTGGCGCAGGGCTTTGCGCACGACCTCAGGGCCAATCCCACGTGGGTCCCCCACAGCAACCGCCAGGCGCGGCCGGTTAAGTGCCACCGCTACAGTCTGATGTCGATGTAAATCTGCCGGCGCAGCTGATCGATGAAATGCCGGATCGCGAGCTGATCACTGAGCGACTGGCGGATTCGCAGCTTCACATCGTCGAACGACAGCTCGCCGGCGGCATGGCGCGCCGTGACTTCGAGCACGATGAACTTGATGCGCGGCGTGTCCGCCCCTTCTGTGAACACGGGCTTCAGTCCGAGGGTCGTGTCGGCAGCAACGGCCTTCTGATACTCGGGAGGCATTTCTGTCAGCGGAGCATCTTCCGCCAGCTTCGGCTCCAGCGGATCGGCGTACCGCTTCGCCAATGAATCGAACGACACCTGGGGCGACCCTCGCGCGAGCACTCCATGCAGCGAATCGGCCAGGCGGCGAGCGATCGCGATTTGCCCCTGACTGATTTCGGGCGTGATCAGGATATGGCGCGCGAGGATCTCGGCCGGCTGCGTCCGTTCCACATTGATGATGTGGAAGCCGAACGATGTTTCCACCGGAAAGGAGATCTCTCCGGGCCGGAGCCGGAACGCCACGTCCTCGAACTCCTTGACCATGACGCCGCGCCGGAACCAGCCCAGCTCACCGTCCTGCGCCGCGGACGCGCTGTCGTTCGAGAATCGCTTCGCCGTGGCGCCAAAGTCCCCGCCGTGCCGCAGCTGGACCACCAGCGACTCGGCGCGCTCGAACGCCCGCAGCCGCGCGGCCGAATCCGCGACCGGCTTGATGACGATCTGCCGGAACGAAACCGCCGCCGGCCGCTTGGGCTGCTGATCCTTGTTCTGCTGCCAAAACTCCCGCATCTGCGTTTCTGTGGGCGGGATGGGCCGGAGCTTGCCCTTCTGCCGTTGCGCTTCGATCAAACGCTGCGCGAGGAGCTGCCGGCGCTGCTGGTCGCTCAACCACCGCCGCCATTCCTCTACCGATCCAAACCGCGCCTGCCGGATCTGATCGCGGAAATCGTTTTCGGAGGTGAACTGCTTACGGACATTCTGGTAGGTCTGCTCTACCTGATCGAGAACCTCCTGATCAGTGACTTTGATCGACGTATCGCGCTCCGCCTGCTGCACGAGGATTTCTACCTCGACCAGGCGATCCAGAATCTGGCGCCGCAGCGTCGCGAGACCGGCGGAGTCGGTCGGGAGCGGCTGCCCCTGCGCTTGCTGCTGGACCATTTCTTCATCGATTTGCGACGCCAGGATCGGATGCGTGCCGACGACGGCGACGATCCGGTCCAGCGTCTGCGCCGTGGCGCTCGCCGAGAGCATGGAAGCGGCGAGGAGTAAGGCGAGAGCTCTCATCGCGGCGACCGCACTCTTCCCGGCGCGGGGTGCCGGGCGGTATCGATTGGCGGAGGTCCAGGGGCCGGCGTCATGCGTGGTGCCCCCCCCCCCGCCCCCCCCCCGACTCCACCTGCCTGGGTCGAATCGGCGCGCAGCTCCTCACCGCGCTCCGCAGCGCGTCGGATCCCCGCTTGATCCACGCTCCAGTTGCCTTGCTCGCGCAGCCTCTCGGCCAGGAACATCGGGACCGGGAAATAGCGCGCCCGCTTATGAAGCACGCGGTCCAGATAGTCGTTCACGCGGGCGGCGGCAAAGGTGACGCGCTGTTGAGCGGACGTCCCGGCCGAATCCCGCAGTGCCTCGGGCGTGAGGTTCAAAATCGTCGTGAGCGTGGCGATCGTGGAATCATGCTCTTCGCGAACCTGCCGCCAGTCGTCCGGGCTGAGTGTGACCTTCGCGGAGTCTGCCTGTTCCAGCAGCAGCTGCCGCTGCGTGATCGCCTTGAGGAATTGGTTGATTTGCTGATCGCTGGCCGATGGCAGCGACTGCAGCAGCTGGGGGTTGAGGGCCGCGAGCCAGCGCATCAAGTCCCGGACCTTGAGCGAGCCGCCGCGGAACTTCACGAGCACGCGAGTACTGGTGCGCGCACCGTCGATATCCTGCACGGCCGTGCGCACGTAGTCGGGCGCGCGCCCCACGGGCTGGATGCGACGCTTGATATCGAGGCTGTCGACGTACACGGAGTCCAGCTCGCGGGTAATTTGGGACTCGAGGCCCACGCGGAACGAATCCCGCACCTCAGCCAGCGGCGGCCGCCGGATGATGTGATAGCCAAATTGCGTTCTGACCACGGAACTGACGCCGCCGGGCGCGAGCTGCCATGCGGCCTCCTCGAACTGCGGGACGAACTGGCCGTGGGTCGCGAGCCCCAGTGAGCCGCCCGCTGTCTTGGCGCTGGGATCTTCTGAGTAACGCACGGCCAGCTGGGAAAACCGCACGCCGGCGGCGCGGGCCTGCGGCAGCAGCTGCTCGGCTTGCCGATGTTTGCGGTTGTCGATGCTGTCCGCGGCGTTCTGGGGCACCTGAAACAGAATGTGCTGGAACACGCGAACCTGGCCTGTCTGATAGGCCGAGTCCACCTGCTGCGGCGTGAGACTCTCGCGGGCGGTGATGCGGTTGTGGAGCTTTTGCCACTTGATCTGCGACACCATTGGCCACATCGTGGCCGCCGCGGTCGCGGAATCGTGGAGGTCTTTTCCGCCTGCCAGCGCTTCCGCAAAGAGCGTGTAATCCACCCAGGCGTGCGACACGCGGCCAAGCGTCTGCGGATCGAGCGGCAGATCTCGGTTCACACCCGCCCACCCGGCGAGCCGGTCCACCGTCAGAGTCTGGCCGTTGGCGCGCGCCACGACATCGGCGCGCGACGAGAACGCGTCGCGCAGCGCGTCGCATCCAACCAGCGTGAGTGTCAACGCCACGAACACCAGACTCGAACGTCGCATCCGTTTCCTTTCCCTAATTACGATGATGATCGCGGAGTACGGCCGTGAGCGCCCGGACGAGGCCGGGGCCGATCGACTCTCCGCCGAGCCGGCGGAGCCTGAGGGAGAGCGGCACCGCGCGCCGCACATCCGCTTCGAACTGCACGGCTTCGAGCGCCACCTGCAGGCCCGCCAGCCGCGGCGCTGCATCACGCCGGAATGTCAGCCGCGCCTCGTCGCCCTTGATCAGGACCGTCTCCAGGCCCGTCCGCGCGCCCAGTGCGCGCAACTCGGCGACTAGCAACAGGCGCTCCGCGTCAGCCGGCAACGGCCCGAAACGGTCACGCAGTTCGTCACGGACGGCTTGAATCTCACCTGGTTGCTCCGCCCGCGCCAGCCGCCGGTAGAAATCCAGCTTCGTGTCGTCATCGGTGACGTACTCATCCGGCAAATGCGCCGGCGCATCCAATGTCACGTCGGGAGGGGCGAACTCTTCCCGCTTCCCCCGTCCCCTCTCCCCGCTCTTCAGCCCGCGCACTGTCTCGTCCAGCCACCGGAGATACATGTCGAAGCCGACCGCCTGGACGTGCCCCGACTGCTCGCCACCCAGCAGGTTCCCGGCTCCGCGCAGCTCGAGATCGCGCAGCGCAATCCGGTACCCGGATCCCAGATCAGTATGATGCTCGAGCACCTGCAAACGTTCCTCTGCCTGGTCATCGACCAGGTCGGGCACGAGCAGATAACAGAAGGCGCGTCGATGGCTGCGCCCGACCCGTCCCCGCAGCTGGTAGAGCTGCGCGAGCCCGAGCCGATCGGCGCGATCCACAATCATGGTGTTGGCGTTCGGCACATCGAGCCCCGATTCGACGATCATCGTGGATACGAGAATGTCCACCTCGCCGCGCACGAATCGCCCCATCACGGCCTCGAGATCCGGTTCGCGCATCTGCCCGTGCGCGACCGCGAAGCGCGCGCGCGGCGCAAGCGCCTGCACGCGCGCGGCGATCGTGTCGATCGTCTCGATCCGGTTGTGCACGAAGTAGACCTGGCCGCCGCGGTCGAGCTCGCGCGCCATTGCTTCCTCGAGCAGCGCATCGTCCCAGGGCTCCACGAATGTGAGAATCGGTGAGCGGTCTTTGGGCGCCGTCTCGAGCAGCGTGAGATCGCGCAGCCCCGCCAGCGACAGATGCAGCGTTCGCGGAATCGGTGTTGCGGTCAGCGTCAACACATCGATGCTCAGCTTCAGTGCCTTGAGACGCTCTTTGTGTCGAACGCCGAAGCGATGCTCCTCGTCGACAATCAGCAGCCCCAGGTCCTTGAACGTGACGTCCGCGGACAGGAGCCGGTGGGTTCCGATGACGACGTCCACCTCCCCACCGGTAAGGCGCTGGACGATGGGCCCGGCCTCTTTTGCGCTCCGAAAGCGCGAGAGCACTTCGATGCGGACCGGGTAATCGGCCAGCCGCTCGCGGAATGTACGGCCGTGCTGCTCGGCGAGGATCGTGGTCGGCACGAGGACCGCGACCTGCTTGCCCGCCTGCACCGCCTTGAACGCGGCGCGCACCGCTACTTCGGTCTTGCCGTAGCCGACGTCCCCCACGAGCAGTCGGTCCATCGGACGGGCGCGCTCCATGTCGCGCTTGACCTCGTCCGACGCGCGCCGCTGGTCGGGGGTGTCCTCATAGAGGAAGGCAGACTCGAGCTCGCGCTGCCACGGCGTATCGGGCGGGAAGGCATACCCGTGGGCGAGCTGACGCCGCGCATACAAGTCCAGCAGCTCCGCCGCCATCGCCCGAATCGCGGCCCGCGTCTTGTCGCGCTGACGCTGCCAGGTCGTTGCGCCCAGACGATGGAGACGCGGCGGGGGCGCGTCGCCATCTCCCGCGGTGCGATAGGGCTCGAGCTGATCGATCCGGTAGAGGGGGACGTTGAGGCGATCACCCCCCTCGTATTCCACCACCGCAACCTCGAGTGTCGCGCCATCCGAACCGACGGAGATGGTCTGCAAACCGCGGTAGATGCCGATCCCATGCTCGAGGTGCACCACATACCCGCCCGGGGTCAGGGGCCGGGACGCGGCCGTCGTGACCGCGCTGCGGTAACGGCGTGGGCGCCGCAGTCGGCGCGCGCGCCGGAAGACCTCGTGATCGGTCAGGACGCGCAGCGTCGGCAGGATGAATCCGCCCTCGAGCGCCCCCACAACGAGCGTTGCCCGGTCAGCGCCAAGCAGTTCCTCTAGACGTTCGAGCTGGCCTTCGTTGTCGCACAGAATCACCGTCGGCGGTGGCTCGGCGACAATCTGGCGAAGGCGTTTCATGTCGCGGTCGATGTGCTCCGGCGGAGCGAGCGGGAACCGCTGCTCCGTCTCGGCGTCGGACAGCGCAATGCGAGGGAGGGTAAGGAGTCTCGCTCGCCACTGCGCCGGATCCTCGAGCAAATCCTCACGCGCCGGCGGTTCCTCTCCCATGCGGCGCGCGACCTCGAGATGATGGGCCGCATCCGCCCAGGCGCGTTCGACCTCTCGGTCGACGGCCGACTCTTGATCGGTGACGACGATCGTGTCGGTGGGAAGCAGCTCGAGGAGGTTGCTGCGGCGCGATCCCGTGGGAGCGGGCGTCTTGAGCTGTTCGGATTTCACCGGGAGGATAGTCACCCGACTCAGGACCTCGCCGGACCGCTGCGTGTCCAAGTCGAAGCTGCGCACCGACGCAACCTCGTCGCCCCACCATTCGATCCGCGCGGGCGTCGCCATCCCGAAGCCATACACGTCGAGAATGCCGCCCCGGACGCTGTACTGCGCGACTTCCGTCACTGTCGGCACACGCGCGTACCCCATCCCAATCAGTCGCTCCGCGGTCTCGGACAGACTCCTTGCTTCTTTACTGACTTCGATGACGAGGCGCGCCTGCTCGAGCGCAGCCGGGACGGCGGTCCGCTCAGCGGTGGCTCGTGCGGTGGTGATCAGAACGCGAACGGCTCCGCGCAGTAGCGCCTCGATCGTTTCGATGCGCTCGCCGGCGAGCTCGTAGTGCGGCTCTTCGGCACCCAGCGACTCGCGTTGCGGATATAACGCGGTCACGTCGGATCCGAGCAGGGTCTGCAGATCTGCGAGCCAGCGTTCGGCATCCGCGGGCGTGGGCGCCACGATGGCGAACACGCGTTGCGGCAGCCGGCGAGCCAGCGTGGAGACCAGCACCGCCGGGCTTGACCCGGGCAGCCCCCCCACACCGACGCGCATCCCGGAAGCTGGCAGCCGCTCGATGAGCGAGCGCGTGGCGGGAAGTTCCTGGAACCTCTCGAGCAGGAAGTCGAGTGCCATCAGCGCGTGCGAGTGGCGACCACCAGCTCGGTCGCCGCGAGCAGCAAGGCGAGGATGAGCAGCAGCATACTCGCATCCGCGCGCCGCGTCCCCGAGAACCGCTCGATGGCGAAGTCGTTCGCGCTCAGCACCTCGGCGCGATCCCTTCCCCCCAAAGCCGCCGTCGCGAGCGCCGGCGTGGCGGGCGTGAGATCCGATTCGCGTGGGTCGGGACCAAACACCGTCGCGCCCACGGTATCAGCGCCGCGCGTGCGAAACTGGACGTGCGGCGCACCTTCCGCGGAACTCACCTCTGCCTGCCCGATCGCGATTCGATTGACGAGTGCGTCGATGAAGGGCACGAACCCCGGCGTCGTGGGCAATGTGGTCCAGGCCGTGTCGAGCCGGCTGCCCAGCAACACGACATTCCCGGAGCGAACCAGCCAGGGCTCGCCGTTTACTGTCGCGAGTACCCCGTCTGAAGCGCCCCCCCCTCCTCCCCCTCCCCCTCCCCCTCCCCCCTCGAGCCGGTAGCGACGCGCGACCGGTGTACCGTCGAGAACCGGGACCTGCGGTGCCGTAATGCTGCCCGGCGTACCCGGCTGTCCCCAGTGCCAGGGCACTCCGCGCGACGCGAGTGTGCGATTCGCCTGGCCGACGAGCGCCGCATCAGCCGGCGGCTGCACGATCGCAGCTCCTGCTGATGCGGGAGACGCCTCGCCGCCACTGATCACGACATCACGGCCCTCGCTGACCCGCCGTCCCTCCTGCAGGACGGCAAGTGCAGCCGCTACGAACGAGCCCGCTCCCGACGTCGCCGTAACGCGTGCCGGTGGCGCAACACGCCAGGTGAAAGGTCGACGGTCGTCGGCCCGCAGCTCGTCGGGTTCGAGTGCCGCCTCGCCGATCCACCAGCCCGGCGCCAGCGATTGTGCCGGCAGGGACACAGTGACCGCCGACCCCAGCGTCGCGAGACCACGCGCGGCGATTTCGCCGCGGTCGCGTTGCCCGCCGCCGATGTGAATGGTGACAGGCACCGGTTGCGGCGAGTCGTTGCCGCCTGCCCCCGAGCCGCTGAGCGCGATGATCGCCGCGCCTTCCGACACGGTGATCGACGCGATCCCCCGGTTGGCGACCGCACGCCCTGGTTCGAGGGCGAGGACACGCACGCCTGGTGGGACAGCGGCACGCCCTGAGATCAGCGCGGTGCGCTGCAGGTCACTCAAGACGTGTACTTCGCGTCCCTGCAGCGGCTGCGCGTCGACCATGCGGGCGGCGCGTTCGACGGCTTGCACGAGGTCCAGCCGTTGCCAGCCACTGTGCGTGCTGTCGACGATCGCGAGCAGTGCTTCGCGAGTGCCGCCACGCAGCACGCCGTCACACAACATCAGCCACAACCGATCGGCGGAGGTCGTCCGCGCGAGCGAGGAACGTGCCGCGACGCGGAGCCGGTCCAGCACGAGGCCGCCGTCCACAACCGCTCCGGAGGACGGGGAGTTGTCGAGAATGATGACCGCAGCGGTCGGTTGATGGGCCCCGCCGCCCCGCAGCGGCACGAGCGGTCGCGCCGCAGCGAGTACGATCATCACGATCAACGCGGTCCGCAGAACCAGTAGGAGTAGGTGCCGCAGCTTCAACCGTCGAGCGCTTTCCCGCTCGGCCGCGCTCAGGTAACGGACGGGCGGGAAATCGAGCTCCGGGGGAACGCGGCGCTGAAGGAGGTGGAGCAGCGCCGGGATCGCCGCGGCAGCGAGCCCCAACAAGGCCAGCGGGTGAAGGAAGCTCACGTCAACAGGCGCAGCGCGAGACCAAACGGCATGTCGGTCTGTACGTGATGGTAGCTGATGCCATGCCGGCGGCAGGCTTTCCGCCACGCCGCGATTTCTCGCCGCACTGTCTCAGCGTAGGCGCGCGCCAGCTCCCGGGGCCGCACGACGACGCTCAGCGACGACTCGGGGTCGCGGAACCGCACCTCCGGCGGACCACTGAGGTCCACTTCAGCTGGATCCATCAGATGAAAGACGACGACTTGATGCCCGCGGTGGCGCAAATAGCGCAGCGCGGCGAGTGCCAGCTCTCGATCAAACAGCAGATCGGAGAGCAGCACGACCATCCCGCGGCGCGTGAGCAGCGCGGTCAGTCGTTGGAGCGCCGCATTGGCCGCAGTCCCCTGCCCGTCCGGCGTGTCCAGCAGGCCGCGCACGATGCGCGTCCACTGACCCGCTTTCACGCGCGCGGGGACCACTTGACGGACCTGGTCATCGAAGGTGACGAGGCCCGTCGCGTCACGCTGCCGTAACAGGATCAGCGCCAGCGCGGCGGCCAGCCGGTCGGCATATGCGCGCTTGGTGAGACGTTCCGGCGTCCCCTGCCACGCCATCGAGCGACTGACATCGACGAGGACCATGGCGCGCAGATTGGTTTCTTCTTCGAATTGCTTCACGAATAGCCGATCGGAGCGACCCAGAATCCGCCAATCCAGATACCGCAGCTCATCGCCCGCCTGGTACGCCCGATGCTCGGTGAACTCGACGGAGAATCCGCGGAAGGGTGATCGATGTACGCCGGCCAGAAAGCCCTCCACCACCCCCTCAGCGACGATTTCGATGCCGCCGAGGCGGGCGACCTCGGCAGGATCGAGAAGATCTAGACGTTGAGCCAAGAAATGTCCTTGCCGTGGGACAGCCGGGATGGATGGTGACATGGCCAAGTCATTATAGCAATATAATTTAGGCGTATTCGACCTATGGCATAGTCTCTGCCCTAGGCGGGGCCGGGAGGCTTCATGTTCACAACCATCGCTTTACTCAGCTTGGGCTTCGTGTCCACGCCGGCCGTTCGGGCGCCGAGTCTCTACCGCCCGCGCATCGAGCTGTGGGCCAACCGCGGCGACGCGGCCGTTTATACCCGCGGTGAGCGCGTGCGGCTGTTTTTCCGCCTCGATCAGGACGCCTATGTCACGATCTTCCGTGTGGATACGGACGGTCGTGTGCGTGTGTTGTTCCCGCGCGATCCGTGGGAAGACAACTTCGCGCGTGGCGGCCGGGACCTCGCGGTCGACGGCCGCGAGTTGGGGAGCGATGCCTTCACGATCGACGACTATCCCGGCGTCGGTTACCTGTTCGCGGTCGCGTCGGCAGACGCATTCGTCTACGACCAGATCGAGAGCGGCGATCACTGGGATTATCGCTCCATCGCAGATGGCCGTGTCCGTGGCGATCCATACGTCGCGATGACCGATCTCGCTCAGCGCATCGTCCCGGAGGGGTACTCGGACTGGGACTATGACGTCATCTCGTACAACGTCGGTCAGCACTACGACTATCCCCGCTTCCTGTGCTACGACTGCCACAGCTATGTGAGCTATTCCTCCTGGGATCCGTACTACACCTCGTGCGTTCGTTTCCGCATGTTCGTGTACGACGATCCCTCGTACTATCCATATCGCTACTATGGCGGCGGCCGTGTCGTGTTCGTGCGCCCCTACCGCCCGCAGCCGCGCTTCATCTTCAAGGATTGGGGATCGGAGCGGCCCAGCCGCGAGGGCTTCGTCTCGCGCGAGCGTGAACGCCCGGTCAACGACAATGGGCGCCGCGGGGTAACAGGCCGCGACTTGGGTGGCCTCGGCATCATCCCGCCTCCCAATGTGCGCGATCGCCGCGATCGTCCCGGCGACAACCGGAACAATGGAAACAACGGGAACAACGGGAATAACGGGAATAACGGCAACAACGGTAACAACGGCAACAACGGCAACAACGGCAACGACGATCGCGGTCGGCGTGAGCATCCGGATCACCCGGATCACCCGCAGCACCCGGACAATCCGGGTCGCCGCGAGCGGCCCGAGGACAGCAGGTCTTCGGATCGGCCCATGGTGCTCCCTCCGTCGGACCGGGCGCGAGGGAATCCTGGACTGCGAGCGGTGGAGCCTCGGCGCGACGAGCCACGGCGCATCGAACCGCGGACTGTCGAGCCGCGAAATGAGCCTCGGCGTGAGGAGCCACGGCGCGTCGAGCCGCGGAACGAACCGCGCAATGAGCCGCGGAGTCAGCCGGCGCGGACTGAGCCCCGGAACGAACCGCGCAGCCAGCCGCAGCCGCGGGCGGAACCAAGTCGCGATCCGCCACGCGAGTCCTCGAAGCCGCGTAACGAGCCTGAGGTGCGGCGGCGCAAGCCCTGAACGTTCAGACTGAAACCTGACGCGCCCGATCGTAGTCGCACACGGTCGGGCGCGTTAGTTTTTGCCTTCTCCTCACTCCCTCAGAGGTTCGCTCGTGGTCGCGCTGCTGCTGGTCATGCTTACGCAATCGCCCACCTCCCTTCAGCGGGCGGCTCAGACGATTTCCCCTGACGATATCCGCCGGCGCATCAACATCATTGCCGACGATTCGATGAAGGGCCGGGATACCCCGAGCCCCGAGCTCGATAAAACCGCGGCTTACATCGCCGGTGAGTATCGGCGGTTCAGCCTGAAGCCGGCCGGGGACGGTGGCACGTTCATTCAGAGGTATTCACTCGATCGCGTGCAGGTTCTCGCCGAGAGCTCGGTAGCGTTCGTGCACGGCACGGGAGACGAGGTGACCCTGCGGCATGGCGTGGAGTTCCGGTTCGCCGACAATACGTTCGAGAGCGGAGATTACGCCGGGCCGCTGGTGCTGATTGCGGGGCCGCTTTCGGGTGCACTGTCCGCCGACACGGCGAACCTGACGGGCAAGATGCTGATCATTGCCGCGGGACCTCGCAATCGGGGAGAGCGCCAACGCATTTTTGGCTGGAAACCAGCTGGTGTCGTCTATGTCAGCCGGCAGCCGGATTCGCTCTGGGCGCGAGCGCTCGAGCGAGCCGCGCCGCCGCAGGTGCGCGACCCCAACCGCCCAGCCGGCGTGCCTCTCCAGATGGCGATCCGCGAAGGCGCGCTGACGCCGCTTCTCTCCAAGCTCGGGGGTGATCTCGCCGCTGCCCAATCGTCCACCGTGTTCCAGGCAAGAGCGCTGGGTAATGCGCTGTTCCACGTCCATGCGCGCCTGCGGACAGTTGCGAAGAGCTCCGCGCCGAATGTCGTCGCCATCCTCGAGGGCTCCGATCCAACTCTCAAGAACGAATACGTGGTGTTTAGTGCGCACATGGACCACATCGGGGTGGCGGGACCACGTGGCAGTGGCGGCTGCCGCGCTCGAGGCGCGGACTCTATTTGCAATGGCGCCGATGACGATGGCTCGGGAACGGTGGCGGTGGTGGGAATCGCCGAAGCATTCGCCACCATGAACCCGCGGCCAAAGCGCTCGCTCATTTTCTTGAACGTGAGTGGCGAGGAGAAAGGCCTGTGGGGAAGCGAGTACTTCTCCAACCATCCCGCCGTCCCCATCGGCAAAATCGTCGCCGATCTCAACATCGACATGATCGGGCGCAACTGGCGCGACACGATCGTCGCGATCGGCAAGGAGCACTCAGACCTCGGGGCGACGTTGAACCGCGTCGGCGCAGCCCACCCCGAGCTGAACATGCGGCCGATCGACGACATCTGGCCCCAGGAGAACTTCTACTTCCGGTCCGATCACTACAACTTCGCAAAGAAGGGCGTGCCGATCCTCTTCTTTTTCAGCGGCACCCACGAAGACTACCACCAGGTCGGCGACTCCCCGGATAAGATCGACACCGAAAAGGAGTCGCGCGTCGCGCAGCTCATCTTCTATCTCGGCGCGGAAGTGGCGAATGCCGCCGAGCGCCCGAAATGGAATCCCGACAGCTACCGCACCATCGTCGGCAGCAAGTAGCCTACCAACCGCGCCTCTGGCGCCGCCGTCGCGCATTTGCGCATCTTGACTGCGTGAGAGTGCTGATCGTCGAGGACGACCCGGAGCTGGCCGGATTACTGCGCGACGGCCTGCGCGAGCACCGCATCGACCCGACGGTCGCGACGACCTTTGCTGCTGGACAGGCGCGCGCGCAGGCAGGCGACTACGACGTCATCATTCTCGACGTCCGCCTGCCGGGGGGAACCGGATTCGACCTGTGCGCGCAGTTGCGCCGCAACGCCGTCGACACTCCCGTACTCATGCTGACCGCGCTGGACGCCGTGGACGATCGGGTGCGCGGCTTGACCGCCGGTGCAGACGACTACCTCACCAAGCCATTCGCGTTTCGAGAGCTGGTCGCGCGCCTGCAGGCCCTCGCGCGCCGGCGCGCGCTGGCAGTCACACCGGCCATCCTGCGTGTGGCGGATCTCGAAATGGACGTGGGAGCACGCGTGGTACGACGCGCTGGCCGTCCCATCGCGCTGACCGCGAAGGAGTTTGCGTTGCTGGAGCTCCTGCTACGGCATTCGGGCCAGGTCGTCGACCGCGGCGCGATTACAGCGCACATCTGGGACGACAATCACGATCCGTTCGCGAACGTGTTGGAGGTCCTGGTCCGCCGGTTGCGCAGCAAGATCGATGATGGGTTCGAGCCGAAGCTCATTGTGACAGTCCGCGGCGCCGGCTACCGGATCGAGGGGACGGCGGGGAAGGCAGGGAGAGCGCTCCCGTGACGCTGGGACGGCTGCGGGTCCGGCTGACGCTCTGGTACGCCGCCACATTAGCCATCATTCTGCTGTTGCTCGGCGCCGGCGTCTTCGTGGCCATTGGCGTACAGGTCGCCAGGCGCCTGGACGCCTCATTGATCGCGGCGACCGCGGCGGTGAAGACCGCGACCGCCCAGCTCGAGGCGGAGCGCGCCGCGGGCCGCCCGGCGGATGCGGTCGAAGAGCTGCAGATCCCCGATCGCTCGCTGTACCTCTTCGATGCGACGGGCAAGGCACTCACGCCCGCGCAGGTCGCCGCCTGGATAGACACCGCGGCGCGCGGCGCGGCGGTGGCGGGTCGCGTGAACCTCCAGCGCCAGGCACCCGACGGCGGGCAATTCCGGCTCCATGCCGAGCGATTCACGACTCCCTCAGGCACGTCGTACGTGGCGGCGGCGGTTGCCGAGCGGCCCCAGATCGCGGATCAGTACGCATGGCTGATCGGCACATTCGGCGCGGCGACGCTGGGCGCGCTGATTCTCGTAATCGCCGGCGGCTCCTTGCTGGCCCGTCAGTCCACCGTTCCAGTCGAGCGCTCGATGGAGCAGATGCGGCGCTTCATGGCGGACGCCGCGCATGAGCTGCGCACGCCGGTCACCCTGCTGCGCACGCGAACGGAGGTTGCGCTCGCCCAGCCGCGTGACCCGGCGGGCGATGCCGCCGCCTTTCAGGCCATCGAACGGGAAGCGGATCGACTGGGCGGGATTGTCGGCGACCTCCTCATGCTGGCGCATGCCGACGCCGGAGAGCGCCGCGTGGTGCGGGGCGCTCTCTATCTGGACGACGTCGCTTCACACGCGGTCGCCGCCGCCCGCGCGCTCGCCGAGCGCAAGGGAGTGTCGTTGGTCGTAGGATCGTTTGAAGAGGCACGGATTCTTGGCGACCCGGAGCTCGTCGAGCGGCTGCTGCTCATCGTGCTGGACAACGCGATCAAGTACACCCCGCAGAGTGGGCGCGTACGGCTCGACGTTACAGCTCGCGACGGCAAGCGCTCCGTGATTGTGTCCGACAGCGGCGTTGGCATTTCCGCCCAGGAATTGCCCCGGATTTTCGAGCGCTTCTATCGGGGTGACAGCGCGCGCAGCCAGGCAGAGGGCTCCGGGCTTGGTCTTCCGATCGCGCGCTGGATCGCCGACCTCCACAACGCCCGGATCTCGGTCTCCTCCGACTCCTCCGGCACGCGTGTCCAGATCGATTTCCCACCGGGGTTGTAAGCATCCTGTAAGGTCGCCAGACTAGTTTCCCGCCATGCTGCGGTTGCTACTGGCATTGCTCGTTCAACAGCCCGTGACGCGCGCCGATGCCGCTGCCGCCGCGCTTACGCGTGGCGCGCGCGTGGCGCTGGGTCGCGCGGATACCACCGCGGCGCTGGGGGCGGTGCGAACCGCCCGGGCGTTTCCCAATCCCACGGTGTCGGGCAGTTATAGCAAGGACACCCCCAACTACCATGCGCTCGGCGATCTGCCACTGGACCTGCCGTGGCTGCGGGCGCCGCGCATCGGAGCGGCGGAGGCCGCCCGCGACGCCGCCCGCTATCAATTCGCGTATGACCGCGCGGCGATTCTGTTCGATGTCGACACCACGTACACCCGCGCACTGGCCGCGGGCATGCACGCCCGACTGTCGCACCGCACGGCGGACGATGCCGACAGCCTGCTGAAAATCGCCCAGCTGCGCCGCGACGTCGGCGACGTGAGCGAGCTGGACGTGCGGCTCGCGGCTGTGAATGCGGGCCAGCTGCAGAATATCGCCATCGATGACTCGCTGACCGCGCTGGGGACGCTGCTCTCCGTGCAGCTACAGATGGGACTGAGCGGCGACAGTACCGCGATCGCGCTCGCCGATTCGCTCGCGGCGGCGAAAGACACCGCGGCATTGCCGGTGAGCCCCCCACCCGGTGAGTATCTGCCGGTTGCGGCGGCGACGGCGCGCTTGCGCTCCGCCGAACGTTCGCTGACGTTCACCCGCGCCAGCCGTTTCGCGCCAAGCTTCGAGTTCGGTTTCGACAAGGGAGATCCGACGAGCCCGAACCCCAACCAAGTGCTCCCGGTGATCGGATTCTCGCTTCCTTTTCCGCTGTTCAACTGGAGCGGCGGCGAAGTGACCCGCGCCATCGCGGAGCGGGACCGCGCGCGCGTGGAGCTGGATCTGACGCGCCGCGAGACCAACGCCGCGGTGGCACGCGCGCGCCGAGAGCTGATCGCTGCGGGTGATCGCGTGCGGCGATCCTCGCAGCTCGTCGCGAGCGCCAATCGCATCGCCGCCATGTCGCTGCAGGCCTACGGTGAAGGCGCAGTCGCCCTGGCCAACGTGCTCGAAGCACAACGGAACGCGCGCGAAATTCTCGCGCGCTACATCGACGATCTCGCCGCCGCCGACGCCGCGCTGCGCACGCTGCGTTGGCTTACGGCAACATCAGGTCAGCCATGACACGTCCGTGGAAGTCGCTAGCGGCGCTCGTCCTTCTCGCGCTGAGCTGCAGGAGCGAGGCGAAACAGGCCAACGAAGCGGCGGGACTCGTCGGCGTCCGGACTGCGCTCGCCGCCCGCGAACCGTTTCACCAGACCGTGAGCGCCATCGGGATGGTGAGCGCACGACCGGGTCGCTATGCGGCCCTCGCGGCGCCAGGCCCCACGCGTGTGGCCGGCATCTTTGTCGTCGCGGGCCAGCGGGTTGCGAAGGGGGACTCGCTGGTCGAGTTCGAGCGTGCGCCGTTCGATGCGGCGGCGCAGAGCGCCGCCGCCACGCTGGCCAACGCGGAGCGGAACTCCGCGCGTGCCGCGCGACTCGCCCAGGCGGGCATCCTTTCGCAAAAGGAGGCCGACCAGGCCGCCGCCGATCTCGCCGCGGCACGGGCGGCGGAGGTCACCGCCAGGCGCGCGCAGGAGCTCGCGACCTTGCGGGCGCCGCTGGGCGGTATCGTGACGCGCATGACGGCGGTGCTCGGCGCTTCGGTCGATCAGAGCCAGGCGGTCGTCGAGGTGGCCGACCCCACGGCACTCGATATCCTCTTCAATGTTTCGCCCGGCGAGGCGGGAGGGATTCACGCGGGCGACACGCTCTCCTTGAGCGCCGGCGAGGGCTCCCGAACGGAACCGCTTGGCACGGCAACCGTCGTCAGTGTAGCGGTCGCCGTGGACTCGGCATCACGCGCGGTCGCGGTCCGGGCACGGGTTGGTCGAGCCACGCGCGTGCTGCGAATCGGCGAATCGGTGTTCGGGCGCATCGTGACCGGCGTCCACCCGGGGGCCATCACCGTGCCGGTCGAGGCGCTCGTCCCCGAGGGCGAGGGATTCCGCGTGTTCGTCGTCGACTCGGCGGGCATCGCTCGCGCTCGCCCCGTCGTCGTCGGCGGTCGCTCTGAGGCGCGCGCGGAAATCCTGCAGGGGCTTGCCGCCGGTGAGCGCGTCGTCACGACCGGTGCCTATGGGGTGACCGACAGCGCAAAGGTCCAGCTCGACCATCCGTGACGCTCTTCGAGCTGCTCAGCCGCCAGCGGCGGTTCGTCTATCTCGTCGTCGGCATCGTCAGTGCGGCCGGGATCTGGGCCGCACTGCGGCTCCCTTCCGCCATCTACCCTGAGCTACGGTTTTCGCGCATCACCATCGTCGCGCAGGGGTCCACGCTGGGCGCTCGGCAAATCGTCTTCAGCGTCACCCGCCCGTTGGAGGAAGCGGTCAGCATCGTTCCCGGCGTCATCCGCGTGCGCTCGCACACCATTCGCGGCGCAACCGAGATCTCCGTGACCTTCGCCCCCGGCACCGACATGGATCGCGCGCTGCAGCTCGTGCGCGCGCGCGTCAATCAGATCCAGGGCTCGTTGCCGACCGATCTGGACGTGGAGGTGGAGCAGCTGACGCCGTCCCTCTTTCCGGTGCTTTCGTACAACGTCGAAGGCGGCGAACCGGCAACGCTCTATGACCTCGCGCGCTACGACATCAAGCCGCTGATCTCGCGCGTGCCCGGCGTGGGCCGGGTGGACGTCCAGGGCTCGGACGTGCGCGAGATCGAGGTGATCGCCGATCCCGCCCGGCTGATCGCGCATGGCATCTCGTATGGCGAGCTCGCCGACGCGATCCGGCGGGCCATCACCGTTCAGGCCGTCGGTCGCGTCGCCCAGGACTACCGGCAATATCTGATCGTCACGGACCAGGAAGCGCACGCCGTGGCCGACATCGGCGACGTGGTCGTGCGTGGTGGATTGCACGTGCGGGATGTGGCCACCGTCCAGATCGGGACCGAAGACCATGTGCGCATCATCGCCGGCGACGGCCGGCCGGCTGCGCTCATCAACATCACGCGCCAGTTGGGCGGCAACAGCGTGGCCATCGCCGACAGCGTCGCGCGGATCATGGCCGCGATCGCCCCTACGCTTCCGCCGGGCGTTCACCTCAAGCCGGTTTACGATCAAGCCGAGCTCGTTCGCGCCGCGGTCCATTCCGTGCGCGACGCGATGCTCGTCGGCGCCGCGCTGGCGGTGCTGGTCCTGCTCGCGTTTCTGCGGCACGGCCGAATTACCGCCATCAGTGCGACCTCTATTCCGCTCACGCTCGCCATCACGGTGTTCGTCATGCGGATGCTCGGTCAGACCTTCAACCTGATGACGCTGGGTGCAATGGCTATCGCGATCGGCCTGGTCATTGACGACGCGGTGGTCATCACTGAGAACATCGCCCGTCACCTGCGGCTGACGGGAGATCGGGAACAAGCGATTCGGAGCGCGGTGCAGGAGCTCATCTGGCCGGTCACGACGTCCACGCTCACGACGGTGGTCGTGTTTCTGCCGCTCGGTCTCTTACAGGGAGTCGTCGGCCAGTTCTTCGCCGCCCTGGCAACCACGCTGACGGTCGCCGTGCTCGTTTCGTTGATCCTCGCCCTCACGATCATCCCGCTGCTGGCCGAGCAGTTCGTGACTGCGCATGAAGTCGAGCCGACACGCGCCGGGCCGCTCGCGAGAGCGCAGGCGGCACTGGATACCCTGGGCGACCGCTATGAAGGGGCTTTGAGATCGGTGCTGCGGCATACGCGCCGGATCGTCATCGCGGCGGTCGCACTCGTCGTCGTCGGCATCGGACTGTGGCGTCTGGTCGAGACCGGCTTTCTCCCCGAGATGGACGAGGGAGCCTTCGTGCTCGACTACTTCACGCCCGGTGGTACGGCGCTGAACGAGACCGATCGGGAGGTGGGCATCGCCGAGCGAGTCCTGGCGGCGACGCCGGAAATCGAAGCGACGTCCCGCCGCACCGGCGCCGAGCTGGGGCTGTTCGCCACGTCGCAGAATACCGGCGATATCGTGGCCCGGCTCAAACCGCCCAGTGCGCGTTCACGGGACATTTTCGCCGTCATGGACGATGTGCGCGACGAAGTCACCGAAGCCGTGCCGCGGCTGCACATCGAGTTCGTGCAGATTCTTTCGGACGTCATCAATGACCTCGCGGGCGCCGCGAGGCCGGTCGAGATCAAACTGTTCGGGGAACGGCTGGACTCGCTCGAAGCCTATGCGCGCCGGCTGGAACCGGGCCTCGACAGCGTCGCGGGGCTGGCGGACTTGTACAACGGGGTGAGCGAGCCGTCGCCCGAGCTCTTGATGCGCGTGAATCAGGCGGAGGCGGGTCGCGTCGGTCTGACGCCGCAGGAGATCGGCGATGTGGTGAGCGGCGCGCTGCTCGGTACGCACGCGGGCGAGATCCGGAGTGGGGACCGACCCGTCGCGGTGCGCGTGCGGGCGCCCGACTCCGTGCGCTTCGATCCGTTGCGCCTCCGCGCGCTGCCGATCACGGGCAGCACACCACTCGGCAGCGTCGCCACGTTCACGCCGGCCGAGTCGCGCATGAGTCTCGAGCGCGAAAATCAACAGCAGATGATCGCCATGACGGCCGACGTCAGCGGGCGCTCGCTCGGTGGAGTGATGACGGACGTCCGCCGGGTGTTGGCGGCGGCGCCCCCACCGCCGGGCATCCGACTCGCCCTCGGTGGGCAGTACGAGAGCCAGCAGCAAGCCTTTCGGGCGCTGCTCCTCGTGCTCTTCCTCGCGGCGGTGAGCGTCAGCGCGGTGATGGTCGTTCAGTTCGAGTCGTTCGTCGAGCCGCTCGTCGTGCTGCTCGTCGCCCCTGTCTCGTTCGTCGGCGCGCTCGTCCTGTTGCTGCTCACCAAGACGGCGCTGAACGTCGCCTCATTCATGGGGCTGATCTTGCTCGTCGGACTGATCGTCAAGAACGGCATCATCCTGCTCGACTTCACGCGCCTGCGGATGCGGGGCGAGGGGGTGCCGCTGGAAGTGGCGATTCGGGAAGCGGCGCGGGTTCGGCTCCGGCCCATCCTGATGACCACGCTGTGCACGCTGTTCGGCTTGCTGCCGCTGGCGCTGGGCATCGGCGCGGGCAGCGAGCTGCAGCGGCCGCTGGCGCTGGCCGTCATCGGCGGCTTAGTCCTCTCGACGCCGATCACCTTGTTTGCCGTGCCCACCCTGCTTGTCGCGATCAGGGGTGCGGACTTCCGGCTGCGGTGACGGCTGCGGCTATTGCATGGTCTCAACAAGCGACGACCACCTTCTCAGGAGCCTGAAATATGCGCCTGCTTACCTCACTCATGCTGGCGGCCGCCTTCTCCCTCGCCGCCGGAAATCTCGCGGCTCAGGATCGCAACGTTCCTGACAGCCTCGTTGCCAAAGCGAAAATCAGCGAAGACTCGGCCAGGGCGATTGCGCTCAAGCGCGTCCCCGGCGACGTCCAGGGCGTTACGCTCGCGAAGATGAAAACCCGACTCGTGTATACGTTCAAGGTTCAACGGAAAGGCCGGCCCGGTTTGACTGACGTCCAGGTGAATGCCGCGAGTGGCCACGTCATCGGCGTGCGGCGTGAGAGCACTAAACGCTCAACAACTCGGCGTTCGTCTTAGCGCGCTTCATTAGTTGCAAGAGACTGTGCATGGCTTGCTCCGGCGGGAGATCCACCAAACCCCGCCGGAGTTTTTGCTTGGCCTCGATTGTCTTGGCATCGCCGAGGAGCTCCTCGCGCCGGGTCCCGCTCGCGGCGATGTCGACCGCCGGATAGATCCGCCGGTCGGCGAGCGCGCGCGATAGCCGCAGCTCGGCGTTCCCTGTTCCCTTGAACTCCTCGAAGATGATGTCGTCCATCCGGCTTTCGGTTTCGACGAGGGCCGTCGCAATCACGGTCAACGATCCACCCTGAGGTACGGCGCGCGCCGCGCCGAACAGGGCCTTCGGCTTGGCCAACGCATTGGCATCGAGCCCGCCCGACATCGTGCGGCCACTCCCCCGCCCCGTGGTGTTGTGGGAGCGCGCGAGCCGCGTGAGTGAGTCGAGCACGATGACGGCATCCCGGCCGAGCTCCACTTGGCGGCGGGCGTGATCGAACACCATTTCCGCCGCGGCCACGTGGCGCTCGTGCGGCAGGTCGAAGCTCGAGGCGACGACCTCGCCCCTGCCCCAATCCACCATCTCCGTGACCTCCTCGGGCCGCTCGTCGACGAGTAGAACCAGCAACAGCGCTTGGGGATGATTCTCGGCCACCGCTTCCGCAATCGCCTGGAGCATCATCGTCTTCCCCGCTTTGGGAGGCGAGACGATGAGCGCACGCTGCCCGAAGCCAAACGGGCAGATGAGATCGACGACGCGCTGGATATCCGCGGTCCGTGGGCTGGAGGCACGTGGCGTCTCGAGGGTCAGCGGCCGGCTGGGATGGACGGCGCCGAGCGATGCGAACTCCGGACGCCCGTCGAGCTGCGACGCCGGGAGACCGTTGACCGTCGTCACGCGACCGTTTTCGAGGACGATCAGGTCGCCGCGACGGAGGCCCGGCACCCGCACCGCCGGGTCACCCTTTGCGGGCAGATAACTGTTCGCCGCAAGACGGAGCGCGCCGCCTTTGGGCGAGGGATCAAACCATCCGGTGACGGGGAGCATGGAGGCTATATTTCCGCGCGATGCGTCAAGACCACATCAGGAATTTCTGCATTGTCGCCCACATCGACCACGGCAAATCTACACTTGCCGACCGACTTATCGAGTTGACCGGTACGCTCGACAAGCGGCTCATGCGCGATCAGGTGCTCGATACGATGGACCTGGAGCGCGAGCGCGGCATCACGATCAAGCTGAATGCCGTCCGGCTGAGCTACCACGCCAAGAGCGGGCAGCTCTACGAGCTCAATCTCATCGACACGCCTGGCCACGTCGACTTCACCTACGAGGTGTCACGGTCGTTGGCCGCCTGCGAGGGCGCAATTCTGGTCGTGGATGCATCCCAGGGAATTCAGGCTCAGACACTGTCCAATCTGCTGCTCGCGATGGATGCGGGCCTGGAAATCATACCCGTCCTCAACAAGATCGATCTGCCTGGCGCCGAGCCGGACAAGCGGGCGCACGAAATCCACGACCTCATCGGCATCAAGCCCGAGGAGATCCTGCGGATCTCGGCCAAAGAGGGGCGGGGTGTCCCGGAGCTGCTGGAGGCCGTGGTCGCCCGCGTTCCGCCGCCCCGCGGCAATCACGAAGCCCCCGTGCGCGCCTTGATCTTCGACTCCTACTACGACCGCTATCGCGGCGCGATCCCCTCGATCCGCGTCGTGGACGGCGTGATCAAACCGGGGATGAAGATCGCCTTCGGCGCGCACCGTGACGACGTCTACGAAGTCGACGAAGTCGGCTATCTCCAGCTGGGGCACAAGCCGGCAGAACAGCTCGAGGCCGGCGAGGTCGGCTACGTCGTCGCCAACGTGCGTGGCGTGCGCGAGACCCGGCCCGGTGACACCGTGCTCGATGCGGAGCATCGCGGCGTCGACCTGCTGCCGGGCTACCGCGACATCCAGTCCATGGTGTTCGCGGGCCTCTACCCCACCAACGCCGAGCAGTACGAGGAGCTGCGGGACGCCCTCGCCAAGCTGCAGCTGAATGACGCCTCGCTGCACTATGAGCCGGAGACGTCGGTGGCGCTGGGCTTTGGCTTCCGCTGCGGCTTCCTCGGTTTGCTGCACATGGAGATCGTGCGCGAGCGCCTGGAGCGCGAGTTCGATCTCGATTTGATCAGTACGGTCCCGAACGTCGAGTATCACGTCTATCGAACCGATGGTACAATGGAGCTGGTCGAGAATCCGAGCCTGTTGCCGCATGGCTCCACCGTGGACCGGATCGAAGAGCCGTACGTGAAGGCGCGAATCTTCGCGCCGGCCGAGTATATCGGCGGTATCATGCAGCTCGGTCAGGAGCGCCGCGGCGTGTACCGCGGCATGCAGTACCTCGATCCCACACGCGTCGAATTCGACTGGGAATTTCCGCTGGCGGAGATCATTCTTGATTTCTACGACAAGCTGAAAACGATCTCCCGGGGCTACGCGTCACTCGATTACGAGTTTCTTGCCTACCGCCCCGGCGAGCTCGTGAAGCTCGATATGCTGCTCAACGGCGAGGCGGTGGACGCGTTCAGCGTGATCATTCATCGGGACAAGGCCTACGAATGGGGCCGCAAGATCGCCGAGAAGCTCAAGGAGCTCATTCCGCGGCAACTGTTCGAAGTGGTGATCCAAGCGGCGATCGGCACCAAGGTGATCGCGCGCGAGTCGATTCGCCCGCTGCGCAAGAACGTCACGGCCAAGTGCTACGGCGGCGACGTGACCCGCAAGCGGAAACTGCTGGAGAAGCAGCGTGAGGGAAAGAAACGGATGAAGCAGGTGGGGACGGTGGAGATTCCGCAGGAGGCATTTCTCGCAGTGCTCCAGGTCGACTAGGAGGTCTCATGCGCAGCGCAATCCTCGCAGCGGCTCTCGGCGTGCTTTCGTCGTCCGCGGTTGCTCAAGCCTCGCGCACGGCGGGGTTCACGCTGGAGCAAGTGCGTTCCTACCCGTACCCGACCGAGCTGACCGCCAGCGCCAGCGGAGGGGGGGAGCGCATCGCATGGGCGTTCAACGAGCAAGGCCGGCGCAACATCTTCGTCGCCGAAGGGCCCGCGTTCTCGGCGCGCCAGCTCACGCACTACGACCGGGATGACGGGCAGGAGCTGAGCAGCGTCACGGTGTCGGCGAACGGACGATGGGTCGTCTACGTTCGCGGCGGCGATCACGGGTCGAATTGGGATGACGCGCTCCCGGTAAACGTCGGCTCGAATCCTACGCCGCCCAAGGTCCAGATCTTCAGCGTGCCGTTCGACGGCGGCGATGCGAAAGCCATTGCCGACGGCGATGAGCCCGTCGTTTCGCCGCGCGGCGAAGTGGTCGCGTTCGTCAAAGGTGGCCAGATCTGGACCGCGCCGATCGACGGATCCACTCCAGGCAAACAACTGTTCACGGTGCGCGGCGAAGTCGGCGACCCGCGCTGGTCGCCGGACGGTTCGCGGCTCGCGTTTGTCGCGAACCGCGGCGATCACGCCTTCATCGGCGTGTATACGAATGACAGCACGCCGGTCACTTGGCTCGGGCCGGCGTTCGCCCGTGATCGATCGCCGCGCTGGTCGCCTGATGGGAAACGGATTGCGTTCGTCCGGCTGCCAGGCGCCGGCGGCGCGCCGGATTCCTTGCTCCCCCCGCGGCCCAATCCGTGGGAGATCTGGACCGCCGATGCAACGAGCGGCGTAGCCGAGCGACTCTGGAAATCGCCCGAGACGCTCGCCGGCTCGGCGCCGACCACCGACGGGGGCACAAACCTCGGGTGGGGCGCGAACGAGCGCATTGTCTTCCTTTCATATCAGGATGGTTGGCCCCACCTGTATTCGATTCCAGCAACCGGCGGACAAGCGCTGCTGTTGACGCCCGGCCGGTACATGGCCGAGCACATTTCACTCAGCAGCGACGGCAAGTGGCTCGTGTTCGCGGGCAACATGGGGAGCGACTCGCTCGATATCGATCGACGTCATGTCGTGCGCGTTCCCGTCGATCGCGCCGCCCCCGAAGTGCTGACACCCGGCAACGGGCTGGAATGGGCGCCGACGATCACCGGCGATGGTACGACGCTCGTCTTCATCAGCGCGACACCGCAGCGCTCACCGTTGCCGACGACCAAGGCGTTTGGCTCCCCCTCCGCCCGCGGCCCGAGTCATACGATCGCGGCCGATCACCTTCCTGGCGACTTCCCCTCGGGCCTCGTCACTCCGCGGCAGGTTGTCTTCCGCTCCGCCGATGGCTTGACGATTCATGGGCAGCTGTTCGAATCGAGCACAGGGGGTGGGGGTGCCCGCAAGCCCGCCATCGTCTACGTCCATGGCGGACCACCGCGGCAAATGCTGCTCGGTTGGCACTACTCGGACTATTACTCCAACGCGTACGCGCTCAATCAGTATCTCGCAAGCCGCGGATTCATCGTCTTGGCGGTGAATTACCGGTTGGGGATCGGCTACGGCTACGATTTTCACCAACCCCCCAGCTCAGGCGCGCACGGCGCCGCCGAGTATCGCGACATCCAGGCCGCGGCCGCCTATCTCCGTTCGCTGCCGCGCGTGGACGCGAGTCGGGTCGGCATCTATGGCGGGTCGTACGGCGGCTACCTGACCGCGTTGGCGCTGGCGCGCAACTCCGATCTGTTCGCCGCCGGTGTCGATATCCACGGTGTGCACGACTGGTCGGCCTATTCGCGAGCATTCGACCGCCAGCGTTATGAGCAGGCTCCCGACGCTGACTCGGCAGTCGCCACCGCATGGCACTCGTCACCGGTTTCTTCGGTGGCCAGCTGGCGATCACCCGTACTGTTGATTCATGGCGATGACGATCGCAACGTACGATTCTCACAGAGCACCGACCTCGTCCGACGCCTCGCGGCAGCCAAGGTCCCGTTCGAGACTTTGGTGATTCCGGACGATACGCATCATTTCCTGCGGTATGCGAACATTCTGGCGGTCGACAAGGCGGCGGCGGCGTTCCTGGAGCGCCAGCTCCTGCCGTCGTCGAGTACCACGCCGAGAGCAACCGGTCGGTGACACGAGTCTGGGCCGTGGCTGAGCTCCCTTGAGCTCGGCCACCCTCGTCGTTCAAACCGCATTCCTGGGCGACGTCGTGCTGACGACGCCGCTGCTTTCCGCCGTCGCGGCCCATCATGGTCCGGTCGACGTGGTGACGACGCCGCTCGCGGCGCCGCTGCTCGAAACGCACCCGTCGGTCCGGAACGTGATCGCCTACGACAAGCGCGGCGGCGACCGTGGCTGGACGGGCCTCCGGAAACTCGCGCGGCGGCTGAGGGCCGAGCAGTACAAGCGTGCCTACCTGCCCCATCGCTCGTTACGTACTGCTGCGCTCAGTGTGCTGGCGCGGATTCCCTCCCGGATCGGGTTTTCGGGCAGATGGTCCTTCCTCTATACAGTCGCTCGCCCAAAGCCAGCTCTAGGCCATGAGAGCGACCGACTTTTGGCCCTCGCGGACGAGGCTCCGGGCGCCTATCCTCCCCACCTGCGGCCCACGGCAGAGGACGAGCGGGTCGTAGCTGACGTGCTGGCGGAGATCGGCCTCGACGGCGGTGTGCCGTTCGTGGCATTGGCGCCGGGCTCCATTTGGGGGAGCAAGAGGTGGCCGTATTATCCGGAGCTGGCGCACCGGTTAGCGGCCAAGGGTATGCCGGTGGTGGTCGTGGGCGGTCCGGCCGACGCCGACGAGGGATCGCAGATCGTGGCGGCAGTGGCGGCGGCACAGCGCGTTGTGGCGACAAGCACGTGCGGACAGCTCACCCTCCGCCAGTCAGCGGCGCTCATCGCGCGGGCCGCGCTGCTGGTGACGAACGACAGCGCACCGCTGCATCTGGCGACGGCGATGGGGACGCGGATCGTCGCACTGTTCGGCCCCACCGTGACGGAATTCGGGTTTGGGCCGCTCCGCGCGGGAGACGTCGCGCTGGGGCTCGACGGGCTGCAGTGCCGGCCCTGCTCGCCACACGGGCCGCAGCGGTGTCCGTTGGGACATCACCGCTGTATGCGTGAACTCACGGTTGAAGCTGTGACCCGAGCGATCGAGGATCTTGGTGCGCTACGTCGTCGGAGTTGACGTTGGGGGAACGAATCTCGTCGCCGGGGTCCTCGCCGAGGACGGCTCGGAGATTCATGGCGTCGTTTCGGAGCCGACGCTCGCGGCGCAGGGTGCGGATGTCGTCACCTCTCGCATCATCAAGCTTGCCAAGGCATCGATTGCGGAGTCCGGTAAGAAGGTCGAAGGCGTCGGCATCGGCTCGCCTGGACCGCTCAATACCAAGACCGGCGTCGTGCTGCTCACACCCAATCTCGGCTGGACCAACATGCCGTTGCGCGATCGCGTCGGCGAGGGGCTCGGTCTTCCGGCCACGCTCGACAACGACGCGAACTGCGCGATTTTCGGCGAATGGTGGCGCGGCGCGGCGCGCGGCGCGAACTACGTCATCGGTCTCACGCTCGGCACGGGGATTGGGGGCGGCATCGTCATCGACGGTGAGATTTACCACGGCGTGACCGACGTCGCCGGCGAATTCGGCCACGTCACGATCGATGCCAACGGACGCCGCTGCAAATGCGGCAACTACGGCTGCATCGAGGCGTACGCGTCAGGCCCGGCGATCGCGGAGCGTGCGATCGAAGGTATCGAATCGGGGGTCGAGACGTCGCTGTCGCAGTACGTGAAGGGCGACCTCTCAAAAATAAGCGCGCAGATCGTGTACGAAGCCGCAAACGACGCCGACGAATGGGCGCTCGAGGTCGTGCGCGAGACCGCGTCGCTGCTCGGCGCGGCGGTAGCGAGCTTCCTGAACATTTTCAACCCGGAGGTCGTCGTGATCTGCGGCGGCGTCACGCAGGCGGGGGACAAGCTCTTCAATCCGCTGCGCAGCGAGGTCAAGCGCCGCGCGTTCAAGCCGGCGTGGGAAGCCTGCAAGATCGTCCCGGGCACACTCCCCGGCACCGCGGGCGTGTTCGGCGCGGCAGCGGTCTTCATCCAAAAACATTGGGGACTGCGCTGAAGCGACTCGGCGTCATCGGGTCCATGGTGTGGGACACGATTTACGGCCGCGATCCCGCCCAACCCGCCGTGCAAGAATGGGGCGGGATCTCCTACGCGCTCGCCGCCCTCGATGCCACGCTGCCCGAAGATTGGCAGATTGTCCCGTTGATCAAAGTCGGGCGCGACCTCGCGCCAAAAGCCAACGAGTTTCTCCGCAGCCTCCGACGCACGACGCACGACGTACGATTCCTGGAAGTTCCTCAGCCGAACAATCGGGTGACGCTACGCTACGAATCGGCGGAGCGGCGCTGCGAGCAGATGACCGGCGGCGTGCCCCCGTGGACCTGGGGCGAGCTCGGTCCCCTCGTCCAGGATCTCGACGCGCTATACCTGAACTTCATTTCGGGATTCGAAATGAGTCTCGAAACCGCCCGGCTGCTCCGGCACGGATTCCCGCGCACCATCTACGCCGACCTGCATAGCCTCTTTCTCGGCAAGGAGCCGGATGGCCTGCGCGTCCCTCGCGCGCTTCCACAGGCGCCGGCGTGGTTCGGCTGCTTCGACATCGTCCAGCTGAACGAAGACGAGATGCATCAGCTCGGCTCCGATCCGCTCGCGATCGCCGCCGATGCACTGGGGCAGGGCTGCACAACCCTGTGCGTGACACTCGGGAAGCGCGGCGCGGCCTACTTCACCGGGACTCCGATCCGGACCGAGCTGATCCCCGCGCCGGCCATGCACCCACCCGCATTCGACCAGGTGATCGATCCGACGGGGTGCGGCGATGTGTTCGGCGGGGCGGTCACCGCGGCGTTGTTGGCCGGCGCCCGCCTCGAGGACGCGATCCGTCTCGGCAATCAGCTCGGCGCGCGCAATGTGAGTCACCGCGGAGCGACCGGGCTGCGCGATCACCTGCTGGGCAAGCTCTCGCTGGTATGACCCGCCTCATCGAAGTGCCCACGCAGTTCGACGACCGCTCCTTCGATCAATTCGCGGCGGCCTACGCGCAGGCGGCCGATGGGGGGGACGAGCGTCTCCTGTTCGACGCACACGCGGCCGAGTGGGCATCACCGTACGGTCTCGTGGGCCTGCTCGCCGCGGGCGAAGCAGCCACGCGCAAGGGGGAGCGTCCGCTGCTCACCGCCCCGGCGAACCCGGACGTGGTGAGCTACTGGGCCCGCGCCGGTTTCTTTCGCGAAGCCGCGGACCTGTTCGAGGTACACGGCAAGGTGCCGAAGGCGAAGGTCGCGACGGAGAGTGAGGTCCTGCTCCCGGTCACGCCGGTCCGGGCGGCCGAGGACGTGCACGCGGTGGTGAGCACCATCCAGCAACGCGCGTCCGCGATTCTCAGCTCGGAGTTGGGACTCGATCCGAAGGCGACCATGGGTTTCGCTATGGCGCTTTCGGAGTCTTGTCAGAATATTGTGGAGCACGCCGGCACCGGGGGCTGGGTTGCGGTGCAGGCGTACAACTGGCGGCGCAAGCTGGCGCGCCGCGTGGTGGTGATCGCGGTCGCAGACGCCGGTGTCGGCTTCCGGCATTCATTGGAACCCACGCAGGCCAAGCGGTTCGGCGAGCGCTGGGGCGATGCCGCGGCGCTGGAGGCGGCGTTGATTCAGGGCGTCAGCCGCTTTCGCGACCCGGGACGCGGACAGGGGCTCGCCGGGATCCGTCGCTACCTCGCGCGCTGGGAAGGGAAGGTCGCCATTCGCAGCGGTACGGCGCGGATCGCGATCGTGCCGCGCTGGGACGACGATGTTCCGCTCAAGGAAGGGTTGCCCGCGTTTCCAGGGTCGCAAGTGCTGCTCATCATTCCGGAACAGGTGTCGGAGAAAGCAGGGGGGTCGTCGAAGCAGTGATTCCACACATCATGGTGCATGCCGTCCTGCAGCAAGCGGTCGCCGGGTTCTACACCGACCTCGTCACGCGGCCCACCGGGCGCGCGGTGCGCGAAAACATCGAGCGGGATCTGCCCGCCGGCACGATCGCCGTGATGGACTTTACCGGCGTCGGCTGCCTCGACTATTCCTGCGCAGATGAGATCGTCGCCAAGCTCGTCCGCGATAAGGTCAAAGTGCTGCTGCTGCGCGGGCTGACGGATGCCCATCGCGAGGCGATCGAGCCGGTGCTCGCCGGTGCCGGGCTCGCGGTGCTGTGCGAGCGAGCCGACGGCGTGCTCGAGGGGCTCGGCGCCAGTGAGCCGGCGCCGGCGCTGCTCGATGAGCTCATCGAGCGGCGGCTGGCGGCACGCATTCCGGGAGGCTCCATCCGACTCACCGCGGCGTGAAACGCCGCCGTCTGGGCCTGTCCACTCGCGCCATCCACGGCGATCCCAAGGCGCGCGCCGACTGGTCGGCCGTCGTTCCCCCGCTCCACCAAAGCGCCACATTCACCAATCCCGTCGGCTCGACCGCCGAAGTCCTGTACAGCCGCTACGGAAACAATCCCAATCAGGTCGACATCGGCAAAAAACTGGCGCTCCTCGAGGGCGCCGACGCCGCGTTGTTCCTGGCGAGCGGGATGGGTGCCTGCGCGCTGGCGCACCTCGCCGTGTTGCGCCCCGGCGATCACCTGCTGGCGAGCGAGTGGATTTACGGCGGCGTGTACCGGCTGTTCCGCGAAGAGTTCGGCAAGCTGGGGATCGAGGTCTCGTTCGTAAATCCCACGCAGCAGCGCACCTGGAAGAAGGCGATGCGCAAAACGACGCGCGCCGTCTTCCTCGAGACGCCGACGAATCCGGTCATGCGTGTGATCGATCTCGAGCCCGTCGCGACGTTGTGCAAGGCCGAGGGCCTCGCGCTGATCGTCGATTCGACGTTCGCGTCACCGGTGAATTTCCGCCCGCTGGAGCACGGCGCCGACCTCGTGATCCATTCGGCGACGAAATACCTGAACGGCCATACGGATGTGATCGCGGGAGCGGTCGCGGGAACGGATCAAGTGGTGGAAGAGGTCCGCCGGCTGATGCAGGTCTGGGGACAGGCGATCGATCCATTCGCCGCCTGGCTGATCGATCGCGGCATGCGGACGCTCACCGTGCGCGTCCGACGCCAGAACGAGATCGGGCTGGCCGTGGCGGAATGGTGCGCCAAGCAGGACGCGATCTCCAAGGTCCACTACCCCGGCCTGCCGTCGCATCCCGATCATGAGCTGGCGAAACGCATCCTCGGCGGCTTCGGCGGCATGCTCGGCATCGAGCTGAAGGGCGGCGTGCGCGCCGCCGAGCGGTTCCTCAAGGCGCTGACGATCGCGGCGCACGCGCCCAGTCTGGGCGGTGTGGAGACACTGGTCTCGGAGCCGCGGCTCACCTCACACGCCAGTCTCACGGCGGAACAGCGCGCGCAGGCTGGCATCCCGGACGGATTTCTGAGATTTTCCCTGGGACTGGAGGATCCCGATGATCTCATCGCGGACTTCGCCCAGGCCCTGGCGCGGCACTAGATGATCAAGTTCACCAACGTGTTCAAGGCCTTCCCCAAGGGCGGCCTGGCGCTCAAGGACGTCTCGTTCCATGTCGCCAAAGGGGAGTTCGCCTTCCTCACCGGCCACTCCGGCGCGGGCAAATCGACGGTCATGAAGCTCATCTACGCCGACGAGCGCCCCACGTCGGGCGAGGTGCGCGTTTCGGGATACAACGTGAACGAGATGCGCCCCCGCGATGTCCCCATGCTGCGCCGCAAGCTCGGCATCGTATTTCAGGATTTCCGGCTGCTCGAGGACCGCACCGCCGAAGAGAACGTCGCGTTCACGCTCGAAGTGACGAGCGCGCGCTCCTCGACAATCGCGGCGCGCGTGATGCGCGTGCTCACGCAGGTCGGCCTCGCGGCGAAGGCGCAGGCGTACCCGCGCGAGCTGTCGGGCGGCGAGCAGCAGCGCGTCGCCATCGCGCGGGCACTGGTCAATGAGCCGACGGTGCTCCTGGCTGACGAGCCCACCGGCAACCTGGACGAGCGCGCGACGCGCGGTGTCTTCCAGCTGCTCCGAGACATCAACGCGAGCGGCACCGCCGTCGTGATGGCGACGCACGATCTCGATCTCGTGCGCCAGGCACCATACCGAGTGATCGAGCTGCAGGAAGGCGCGCTCGTGTACGACTCCGCGGTCGACGAGGCGGGCACACACGACCAGGCGACCAGTGGGGGTGGGGGTGGGGGTGGGGGTGGGGGTGGGGGTGCGGGGGGGGGGGCGTCATGAACCTCACGCTGCGCGAATCGATGTTGACGTTCAAGCGCGCCCCGTTGCTGTCGGCGCTGTCCGTCACCACCATCGCGTTTTCCCTGTTCGTGCTGGGACTGTTCGGCCTCGTCGTCGTGAACCTGCAGGATGCGTTGCGCGGCGTCGAAGAGCGCGTCGAGGTCGTGGCCTACCTGCTGCCGGGCGCACCGGTCGAGGCGGTCGCACAGGCGCTCAAGGACATCGAAGCCTTTCCGGAGGTTCAGTCGGCGATGTACGTCTCCGAGGACGACGCGCTCGCCCGCGCCCGCGCCGAGCTGGTCGAGCTCCGGGATGTGATGCAGGAGCTCGAGCGCAATCCGTTACCTGCCTCGATCGAGGTGAAGCTCAAGCCGGGCTTTCGCGATACGGATCACGTCAGCGCCGTCGCGGAGCGGCTGCGCGGCTTCGGGTTCGTGGACGATGTGCGTTTCGGACGCGATTGGGTCGAGAAACTCGACCGCCTGCGCGGCCTGGCGGCTGCCGTCGGCATCGTCGTGGGCGCGGCGTTCGCAGTGGTCGCGATCATCATCATCGGCACGACGATCCGGATGGCGGTGCTGCAGCGCAGCCGGGAAATCGCGATCATGCGGCTCGTGGGGGCCACCGATGGTTTCATCCGCCGGCCGTTCCTGTTGCAGGGCGCCATCAAGGGACTGCTGGGGGGTGCTGTCGCGATCGGCCTGTCGTTCGCGGCGTATCTCCTGATCAATCGGTACCTGCTCCAGTCGGCGTTCTTCACACGGGAGCAAGCGGCCGCGATCGTGGCGTTCGGGGCACTCATCGGATTGTTGGGTAGCGCGATGAGCGTGGGGCGGCACTTGAAGCGCGTATGAAAAACAGGGGAAGGGGGACGGGGGACGGGGGAAGGGTACTTCGAGCTGTGACGGTCGCGGTGTGCCTTACCCTTCCCGCTTCCCCCCTCCCCCTTCCCGCTCAGCGCCCCACCTACCAGCAGCAAATGCAGGATAATCAGCACCGGCTGGAAGGCATCCGCCGCGAGCGCTCCGAGGTCGAACAGGAGCTCGAACGGCTGCGCACCCAGGCCCATTCGCTCTCCGACGAAATCGCCAACATCGAGCAGCAGAAGCAAAGCACCAACCGCATCGTGAACGAGCTCGACCGCCAGATCACGGGACTTGGCGGGCAGATCGACCAAATCACGATCGACTTGTTGATCGCCCAGGACGCGCTGCTCGAGAAGCGTGCGGTCCTGGAGCGGCGGCTCGTGGACATCTATAAGCGCGGCGCGCTCTACGGCTGGCAAGTGCTGCTGGCGGCGGAGAGCTTCGGCGACCTGCTGTCGCGCTACAAGTACCTGTTTCTCGTCAGCCGGCAGGACCGCCTGCTCACCAACGACATGAACAAGCTACGCGACCGCGTTGCGCGGCAGCGGCAGCTGCTCGTGGATGCGCGCGAGACGCTCGGCCGTCGCCGGCAGGAGCGGACCGACGAGCTCGGCCGCTATCTCGCGCTCGAGCGCGAACGCGAAACCAACCTGCGCGCGACGCGACGCAGCGCGCGCCAGGCGGAGCAGCGGCTGACGCGCCTGGATCGCGATGAGCGAGCGCTCAACGACCGGATCGAAGCACTGGAGCGCGCGCGGCGCGAGGCCGAGCTGCGCGGCGTCGCCTCCGGAGCGGGGGCAATCACGACCGCCAATCTCGGCGGTCTCGACTGGCCGGTCGAAGGCTCCATCATCTATCCCTTTGGGACCACGACGGGCCCCAATAACACCCGTATTCCGCGGCACGGCATCGGCATCAAGGCGCCCGTCGGCACGCCGGTGCGGGCGGTCGCCGCGGGTACGGTGAGCCTCGCGGGACCGCTCGGCCTCTATCTCACCTCGGTGCTGATCGACCATGGCGGGGGCTACTACACGTTCTACGCCTACCTGAACGACGCGAGCGTCCGGAAGGGCGACCGCGTCATTCGCGGCCAGCTGATCGGACACGTCGGCGGTGAGTCGAGCGACGAGGGCCCGCACCTCCATTTCGAAATTCGCGGCCAGGGCGGCATCGCGCTGGATCCCGGCAATTGGCTGCGTTCCCCTCGTCCACGGCGGTAGCGCTGCTCGCCTAGCTCTCGCCGATCACCGCAATTCGGTCCGGAGCACCGCTTTTCGCTTTTTGCAGCGCGCTCTCGGCCAGGGTGAATAGGTCCTCGGGTCGCAGCGCTTCGCTGTGCGGATACGCGACGATGCCCGCCGAGATCGTCGGCGCATTCGCGGGGCCGAGATCGCCGAACGTGTGGCGCGCGAATACTTGCCGCAGCCGCTCGATGAAATGCCGGCCCCCCGGCCCATCGGTCTCGGGCAGCACACAGGCAAATTCGTCGCCGCCATAGCGGGCCACGAAGTCGGGCGCGCGCAGCTCGCGCTGCACGATAGCGCCGATCTCGCCCAGGACGCGATCGCCGGCGGTGTGTCCCAGCCGGTCGTTGATCTCGTGCAAGTGATCGATATCGATCACGACGAGCGAGAAGTGGAGCGAGTAGCGCCGCGCCCGCTCGAACTCATCGCGCAGGCGCCGGTCGAGCGCATCAAGCGACGCACACCCGGTCAGCTCGTCGGTCGTGCCCGCGCTGATCTGGCGGCGGTACATCGCCGAGCGGCGCTCTTCGTTCTCGAGCACGCGGGCGGCCGCTTGCGCGATCGTGTTGGCGAACGCGACGTCCTCCGGGCGAAGCTGCGGATCACCTTTTTGGGTCCGCAGGAAGAACACTCCGGCCGCGCGTCCCTGCACGAACACCGGCAGCGCCACCGCCGCCTGCACGTTGACCTCGATCTGTTGCTGGCTCCAATGCTGGCGAATCGCGGCGAACAACGGATGATTGTGCACGTCCTGGATCACGACGGGGCGTTCGGTGCGGATGGCCTCCTGGATTTCGGGGTAGCGGCTGAGGTCGACGCGGAGATCGCGGATGGCAGGATTCTCGTACACGGCGACGACGCGACCTTTGTCCTCGCCCGGTGCGGTCAGCACGAAAGAGCAATGCGAGAGTCCGAACGCCTGGCCCACGCGACGCACCAGAGTCTGAAAGATTTCGTCCGGCCGCAGCGCCGATGACACCTCCTGGAAGATGTCGAAGAGCAGGTCGCGCGCCCGCAACGCTTCCTGGGCTTCTCGCACATCGGAGCGCGCGCGGATGTACGCGTCGAGCCGGGCGCGAAGCTCGGGCAGGTGCACGGGCGCAATGAGGACATCCCGTGCTCCCGCGAGTAGCGCTTCCGCGGCTGCCTCCGGGCCGCCTTCCAGCAAGATCACGAACACCGGTGTGTCGCCATACATCGGGCGAGTCACCAGCGCGTGCACCTCCGAGGCGAGACTGTGGAGGTCGAGACCTGGGGTGTAGAGCACCAAATCGGGCGGCGTCGGTGTGGCGGCTTCGGTTACCTGAAAACCGCCGCGCACCAACAGTCGCTCCAATCCCTCGGGACGGCCGGCGGGATTTCCGATCAGAAGAATGCGGTGACGCACCGAGTCCGGCAGGAGCGGTCTCCCGCGCTGGGGGCCGCGCCAAGGTATAGTTCAACCAATGCCCCGGCAAGCACATCCGGCACCCGAGACGCTCGGCCCGCGGACCCGCATGGTCATGCGACAGCTCGCCGGTCGCGGCATCCGGGATCCGCGCGTGCTGGCCGCCATGCGCTGGGCGCCCCGCGAGTGGTTTCTCCCGCCGCATCTTGCCGGCGACGCCTATAGCGATGCGCCCCTGCCGATTGGGAACGGACAGACGATCTCGCAACCCTATGTCGTCGCACTGATGACCGAGCGCCTCACGCCGAAACGCACGCACCGGATTCTCGAGATCGGCACGGGCTCCGGCTATCAGACCGCGATTCTTGCCTATCTCACGCCAAATGGGAAAGTCTTCACGATCGAGCGGCTGCCGGATCTCCTCGTGGAGGCAGAGGAACGATTCCGGCGACTCGGCCTCACGAACATCGCGACGCGGTTGGGCGACGGTGCCGCCGGCTGGCCGGAGGAAGCACCGTTCGACGGCATCATCGTTGGCGCGGCGGCTCCGCGGATCCCCGAGCCGCTTACTGCCCAACTGGCGCGGGGCGCCCGGCTGGTGATCCCCGTCGGTGACCTCGCGTCGCAAGAGCTGGTCATCCTGGAACGCGGTGCGCATAGCGAGCTGCTGCCACGCTACGCGGGGGGCGTTCGTTTTGTCCCGCTGATCTCGCGGCTCGCGTTCACCGAGGAACCCTCGCCGTGATACTGGGGGCGCATGTCTCGAGCCAGGGCGGAGTGGTGGCCGCGCCGCAGCGCGGCGCAACGCTGCGGGCCACCGCGATTCAGCTCTTCACCAAGACGCCGAATCAATGGCGAGAAAAAGTGCTGAACGCGGACGACGTCGCGCGATTCCGCAGCGAAGTGAGGCGTCACAAGCTGGAGGCAGTCGTTGCGCATGACAGCTATCTCATCAACCTGGCGTCGCCCGACCCGGCGCTGCGCACGCGCAGCATCGCGAGCTTCACGATGGAATTGGAGCGGTCGCGGGCGCTGGGCTTGCGCGCAGTCGTTTCGCATCCCGGGAATTACATGGACGACCGCGAGGCGGGACTCGAACGCAATGCCCGTGGATACGCCGAGTGCCTGGCGGCGGTGCCCGGCGACCTGCAGGTGTGGATTGAAGGAACCGCAGGTTCGGGAACTGCGCTCGGCGCGCGGTTCGAAGAGCTACGGGATTTGCGCAACGCGCTGCCGGACGGAATCCGGACGCGCGTCGGGTTCTGCCTGGACACCGCCCACCTGCATGCGGTCGGGTACGACCTGTCACGGGTGGAGGCGGTGTGGGAGGAGTTCGATCGCGTGATCGGCTTGGGGCTGCTTAAGTGCCTACATCTCAATGATTCTCGTGCCGCCGCCGGATCGCGCGTGGATCGGCACGAGTGGATCGGCGAGGGCAAGATCGGCCCGGAGCCGTTCCGGCGGATCATGCGCGACCCACGCTTGGCCGAGGTCGTTAAGATTATCGAGACGCCGAAGCGGGATGATCCGCTGCGGCACGATCGCCGGATGCTGCGGCGGCTGCGGGCCTATGCCCGGGGCAACACCAGGGCGCCAGCCAGCGTATGAAGGAGATCATGCTGAAACGGCTCCCGCTCGCGATTCTGCTGGCTCTCCAGGCCCTGGGCGGCGGCGCCATTTCGTTGGCGCACGCCCGCGACGTCGTCGTCGCGCCACCCGGTTTCGAGGCGAGTCACACGGCGCGCTGCTCGATCCTGCACGATGAGATGCGCTGCGCGCTGTGCCACTACGCGAGCGCGCGCGTGGTCACGCAGCACGCATTCACCCTCGCGGCACCTGCGACCGCGGTCCGCGTCGCGCCCGTGCAGCGGGTCGTTTTCGTCGCGGCCGCCGTCCCGCCCACCGCCCCTGCTCGAGCACCTCCGCTGTTCCTCTCCTGACGCACCAGCACCCGCTCCGCACGTGGCGGAGCGATCGGGTTTCGCACACACAGGAGAGGATACTCAACATGAGACGCACGTTGTGCGCGCTGCTGCTCGCGGTGGCGTTCTTCGCCGCCCCGGCAGTCAGCCAGCAACCGACGCAGCGCCAGGTGGATTCGCTGGCGGCGCAGGTCCGGCAGCTGCGCGCCAGGCTGGACAGCTTACTTCGCGTATTGGGCCGACAGCCTGCCGCACCCGCAGCGGCGGCGCCGGTCGGTGACGAGCTCGCCGCGTTGCGCGCGGCCGCGAGCCAGGCCGCGGGCGGCGGGCTGAGCGATACCACGCGGGCCGCTGATACGCTGACGCAAGCGGTGGGCCGGGAGCGCAACCAGGCCCAGCTCAATCCCGAGATCGGCGTCACGGGCGATATCCGCGGCTACGCAACCGGGCGCGGCGTGCAGCGCGATAACTTCGATCCGCGAGAGTTCGAGGTCGGCTTTCAATCCGCCCTCGACCCCTACTCGCACACCAAGATCTTCATCAGCCTCGAGGGCGGCCATATCAGTGTCGAGGAAGGCTACGCCTACTGGACCGGGCTGCCCGGCCACACTCGACTCGATGTCGGCAAGTACCGGCAGCAATTCGGCGAGCTCAACCGCTGGCATCTCCATGCCGTGCCCGAAACCGAGTATCCACTCGCGATCACGACCTTCCTCGGAGAGGACGGTCTCTCCGGGACGGGGCTTTCGCTCTATCGCGCGTTTGGGGGGCTGGGAACTCACGAGCTTACCGCGCAGGTGACCCGGAGCGCGAGCGACTCGGAGCTGTTCGGGAACAGCGGCAGACCGACCTATCTGCTGCACCTGCTCAACTTCTGGCAGCTCAATCATTCGACGTATATGCAGATCGGCGGCACGGCGCTCTATGGCACCGATCCGGACTCGGCCTTGCGCACCAAGGTTGGCGGGCTCGAGTTCCGCCTCACGTGGCGCCCGCCGTTGCGTGCGATGTACCACGAATGGACACTGCGCGGCGAGCTGCTCGCGCTGCAGAAGCAGGTTGCCGGCACCGGGCCGACGCGCCTCGGCGGCTACGTCAGCTCGACCTACAAGCTGAACCAGCGATTCATCCTTGGTGCTCGTTACGACTACGTCGAGTCACCGGATTTCGGGGTGATCACGAGACAGTTCGTCCCCTCCCTCACGTTGTGGCAGAGCGAGTGGGTTTTCCTTCGCGCTCAATATCAGTGGCAGCGAGTCGCCAATGCTACGGCGAACCATCAGATCGCCCTTCAGGCTGTCTGGGCCATTGGACCTCATAAACACGAGACCTACTGACATGCTATCGATCATTGCTCTCTTGCTGGGTGTCGTCGGCCCGTCGCCCGCGCGTCCCGCAGCCCCGGCGGCGCCGGTGAAGGTCGTCACGTCGCTCACCACGTACGCCGCCATCGCCATCGAAATCGTGGGTGATCGTGGCAAAGTCAGCTCGATCGCGGTGGGCGACGAGAACCCGCACTACGTGCAGCCCAAGCCGAGCTTCGTGCCGACCTTGGCGCAAGCCGATCTGTTCGTCACGACTGGGCTCGACCTCGAGCTGTGGGTGCCGGCGCTGCTCGACAAGGCGAACAACGCAAAGATCACTGAAGGCGGACCAGGATACGTCGCTGCGTATCAGGGCTTGCCACTGCTCGATGTCCCTGTCAACCTGTCGCGCTCACAGGGCGACATCCACGTCTACGGCAACCCACACATCTGGACGGATCCGCTCAACGCCGTGCTCATCGCCCGCAATATCCTGCGCGGGTTGAAGCGCGTCGCGCCGCAGGACGCGGACTACTTCACGACTCGCGAAAAGGATTTCGAGGACCGGATGTACCGCGCGCTGTTCGGCGACGACCTGGTAAAGTTGATCGGCGGCGAGACGCTGGCCGACCTCGATCGCCAGGGCAAGCTCTTCAACTTCCTCGGCCAGCAGCAGTATCAGGGCGCGCCACTCATCAACCGGCTGGGCGGCTGGCTCAAGCAGGGGATGCCGTTCCGGGGAAAACTGGTCGCGTGCTACCACAAGGAATGGGACTATTTCTCGCGCGAGTTCCAGGTCACCTGCTTCGATTACATCGAGCCGAAGCCCGGCATTCCCCCCACGCCGCGCCACGTGCAGGAAATCATCACCGCCATGCGGGACCAGCACGTTCAGGTGTTGCTGTCGACGAACTACTATGATCGCAATCAGGTCATGGACGTGGCGCAACGTACCGGTGCGAAAGCAGTCATCGTGCCGTCCAACACCGGAGGTCAGGCTGGCGTGAATACCTACTTCGACCTCATGAATCTCTGGATCACGGAGCTCGCTCAAGCCTTCGGCGCGAAGGAGGTTCCGTGAGCGGCTTTGAGCTGATGCTGCCGCCGTTCGTCGCCTGCATGATCCTGGTGGCCATGCTGTCCTACCTCGGTCTGCACGTGATCGCGCGCGAGGTGATCTTCGTCGATCTCTCGCTCGCGCAGATGGCCGCGCTGGGCAGTTTGTCGGCGCTGCTCTTTCACGTGGCGCCGGAATCCCCGATGACGTACGTCTTTGCGCTCCTCGCCACCGCGATCGGCGCATTCCTGTTCGCGCTGACGCGGACGTCGGGGCACGGCGGAGCCAGCCGGAGCCGAGTGCCGCAGGAAGCGTTCATCGGCATCGTGTACGTCGTCGCGTCGGCGGCGGCCGTACTGGTAGCGAACAAAGTGCCCGGCGGCGGTGAGGCGGTGGAGAAGACGTTGGTGGGCAGTCTGCTGTGGGTCACCTGGCCGACAATCGTGAAGCTGGCGATTGCATACGCCGCGCTGGGTGTCTTTCAGTTCGTGCTACGCCGCCGCTTCCTCACGATTTCCTTCCATCCTGACGAGGCCGAACGCCAGGGGTGGAAGATTCGGGCGTGGGATTTCCTGTTCTATCTGTCGTTCGGCGTCGTTATCACCCTCGCGGTGCCCATCGCCGGCGTGTTGATGGTTTTCAGTTTCCTCGTCGTCCCCGCGGTGATCGCGAACCTGTTCACCGCCGACAAGCGGCGGCTCACGATCATCGCATGGAGCTCGGGAGCGCTGGCGTCCATCCTCGGGCTGTGGGTCTCCTATACGAAGGACCTGCCGACCGGCCCACTGGTGGTCTGCATGTACGGCCTGCTGCTCGTCGGCGCGGCCGTGCTGCGCAAGGCGGGCGTCGGCCGGACCTTACCGAATCCGCAACACGATTAGCCGCGGCACGATCGCGGGCGAAACGGGCGCTCCGCCGGGGGAGGGGCCGCTGAAATGCAGCGTAAACGCCGCGCTGTTGGGCGGCTGCACCGCCCGCACATATGCGCCTGAGCCAGACCAGAGCGTGCCGCTGAGGTTGACCGCACTGCCTGCCGAGAACGTGGGCACCAGGGGATAGGCGAGCGGAAAGTTGGTTGGGTTCTGGTTGTGGAGTGAGCCAAACGTCGTGCGGAAGTGCCAGGACGTGTACTGCAGCTCACTCGGCGCCGTGAAGCCGGGCAGGTCGGAGACCCAGTTCGCGAGCGCCCAGCGGCTGACCGTTTGCGGGAACGGCTGACCAGTCTGCGCCGCGACGTTCGCGGCCCCCGTCATCGCCGTCCGCACCAGACGCCCGGCCAGCGAATCGCCGAACTGATCCACGATATAGCGCGTGAAGAGCCAGCTGGCCCCCACCTCGGCGAGCGAGCCCGTGTCTTCGGGAATCAGCAGCGGCGAGCGCCCGGGATTCAGCAGGTATTGATAGCCGTCGTACACCGCGCTGATGGCGAACTGGCTGAAATGCGCGTTGTCGCCGAAGCTGCGGCCGGAGATCTCTTCCGCGTACTTCGAGAGCCCCTCGTCCAGCCAGCCCTCCTCGGTGTTGCCGCCCTTCACGAGCACATGCTCCACGAAGTTGATCATGTGCTGGAACTCATGCGTGAACGTGACCGGCGTGACATCGTTGACCTCGGAAGGCTTGTGGGCACAGCTCAACGTGCCGGCCGAGTCCGCGACGACGGAGTAGAAGATTTCGCCGTTGTTGTAGTTCTGCGAGATGCCCGGAGCCAGATCGGCCGGGAAGAAAAAGCCGGCGACGTAGGAGTTCGTGCTGTTGCAGTCCGCTTTGGTGACGAGCTTGTTCACCGTATTCGTCATCAGCACGATGACGACCGTGTTCGTGTCGATGTCCGACACATGGCCGAACGCGACCGTGTCGACGGTATACAGCTTGGTGTCGAACACGTTTCTCAGGGAATCGAGATTCGCCGTGGTGAGCCCCGGGGAGGGCGCGAGCGTGTCCACGTAGATCGCGATGTGCGTGCCAACAGAGCGCGCGACTGCTCCTACGTTGTCGAAGGACGTGCACTTCACGTTGGCGCACACCTTGAACGTGCGGGCGCTCCCCACCGTGGGCGGACCGCTTAGAGCTGCTGAGGGCACCGCGGTCGCCGCCGCTGCGGAGCGTACGGGAATGGTGTAACGGTGAGCTCGCGCTGATGCACGCAGGAAGCGATCGAACGCCACTGCCAGCGGCCCATGGGGACTCGGCGCACCGCCCGAGAGCGACGGTTCCAGCGACGAAACCGACTGCATCGCTATTGTCGGTAGCGGCGTGGCCGACTGCAGCGTGAACTGCGTCGAGGATCCCGGCGTGCCGCCGCCTGACCACGGCAACACCAGATACTCCGCGGTGTCGACGGCCGTGTTGGCGGGGAAGGTCACGCACCCGGAATCGGTCGCCGGATCGATCGACGTATAGGCGGCGGCGACCGCAAGGGAGAGCTGCGTGCCGCGAGCGCCGCACGACGGCAGGCCTCCTGGGCCCGCCGAGTTGCTGCACGCCGCGGTCAAGGCCAGGCTTCCGAAAATGGTGCTCATCGTCAAACCAGATTGCCAATTCACGGGCTAACGCTCCTCGTTACGTGCCATCGGTACCGGGGGGGACGAGATTGATACCCCGATCGGCAAAAAGCATGCGCAATCTCTCGTCCCTCCCGATGTAACCTTCCTCACGTACCGATGGTCACCCTCAACTGCAGGCTACGGGGGCGTCCCACCGAAGCGCCGCTGAAGAACGCGCCTTTTAGCAGGTACTTCCGATCAAACACGTTGTCGACGTATAGCTGCGGACGAATGAGGGCACTACCCACTGCAAACGCGTATCCCGCGCTCGCGTTGACGATGAAGTTGGGATCGACGTGCGTGTGCCTGTTGAAGTCGAACAGGCCACGGCCATACGTCGCGTCGGGATCGTTGCCGTTGGTGAGTCCGGTTCCATAAATGCCGGTCGCAGACAGATAGAGCCCGCGACTCGAGTAAACCACACTCGCCACCCCTGAGACCCGCTGGTCGTGGTCCAAGTCGAAGTATCCGGGCGAGGAGTCCGGCGGGAAGAAGCCCCCGGTGATCGGGTGACTTCCGTAGGCGTGATTGATCGCGAGGTTCACGTAGCCCGAGAACGGTCCAGACGGGCGGATCTCCAACACGCCTTCGAGACCCATAATGCTGACCTTCGCGATGTTCACGGACGTAACGATCGCGGTTCCCGCCACCGTCGCGTCGTCGATACCGGGTGTGCTCTGCTTCCGGTAGCCGGAAAGTTTTGTGACCAAGCCGAACGGGAAGCGGTGTACGTATCCCGCCTCGAAGAAATTGTCCCGCTCGGGTAACGTGGGCGCCGCGACTACGCCGCCCTGCGATGTGCTCGTGATGGCACGGAGATCCTCCACGTTCGTGGGCAGGAACAGGCGCGCGTAGTAAATCCAGAAGGTGTTGGCCGGGTCGGGGAAGAAGCTCAGCTTGGCGCGAGGGCTCACCTGGCTCTGGTTTCCGGCGAAGGGAGCGTTGTGATTGTCGAACCGCGCTCCGGCCCGGAGCTCCCATCTGTCGGTTGGAGCGATCGCGGTCTGGGCGTACACACCCACGTCGCTGCCGTTGAGGTTGGAGTTGGACGCCGGTCCGGGCGAGCCCGTATTGGTTTGCGACGAGAAGTCCTCGTGGCCGCTCGTAAACTGGGCCAGCACACCTGTCTTGAACTCGAGACCGTGGTGCGCCCGCACGGTGTAGTCGATCTTGGCGCCCGTCGTCCGGAAGCTCCGATCCTCGGCGATGATGTAGGTATTCGTGTCGCCCGGGAACGTGAATGTCGCCGAATCACTGAGCCCCGGCGTGTACGTGAGGCTGCCATCGCGGAAGAACGTGCCGATGAAGAGCTCTGACGCCTTGCCGAGCTCCAGGTTCTCCGTGCCGAGCTGGTGGCGCCACCCCACGTTCACGAATCCGTTGACGTCCTGCTGGTGATCGTCGATGATCCCTTCCACTGAATCGAAGGGAACCGCAAAACGCGTACGCGAACGGTTCACCTCGATGTTGACCACATCCTGGTCGGTCGCGGTGTACTGCAGCTTGGCGAATCCAAAGACATCGGTGCCATCGTTGTGGAAGTTCTCCACGGCGTTGTGCACCGTGTCAAACACTACCGGCTCGCGCCGCATATCGCTTCCCTGCCGGGATCCTGAAGCGAAGAATCCCCACTTCCCCGAATTGGCGCTCAGCGTCAGCGATTGTCCGTTCGTCGTTTCGGTTTTCGCTGGGAATCCGGTCTTGAAGGAGCCGCCGAACCCTGCGACGTCGAAGTGGAAGCCGCCGGTGGGAATACGGGTGTTGATGTTGACGACCGCGGCGTTCTTGTTGCCGTATTCGGCATCCCATCCGCCGGTCTGAAAATCGATCTGATTCACGACCTGGGGATCGAAGAGCTCGTTCAAGCTCCCCGAGATGCCGGAGGGCACGGGCACGCCGTCGACATAGTAGGTGTATTCGGCATGCTGCCCGCGGATATGCACTTCGCCGGTCGGTGCGCGGGCCGCGCCCACGATGGACTGCTGCAAGAGTTGCGACGTCGTGCTGTTGGGAGCCCCGTGGTAGTCGTTCTGCTTGAAGATCTGATTCCCTGTGCGTGTGTCGACTGCGAGTGGCACTGCCGTGGCCACCTCGACCGCCGAGAGGTTGATCGGCAAGGGCGTGAGCTTGAAGTCGCCGCGACTGAACCCTTCAGTCGCACCGACGGAGAGGTCGCGTGTCTGGGCGCGATATCCCAGATAACGGACCTCGACGCGATACGCTGCCTCCGGAAGGTTGTGGACCACGTAGCGGCCGAACGCGTCCGTCACGGTAGCCGCGATGACACTGCCGGCCTGAAGTATTCGGACCTCGCCGCCAGCCAGCGGCGTTCCGGTCGCACTGTCGGTGACCGTACCGCCGATGTCGCCGCTCGCGGGTAAATCGATCGGAGCTGACGGGCGGTCGAGCGGCGCGCCCGCAGTGACGGACAAGAGTGCACCCAGCAAGGGAAGGAAATGCATGACGTCTCCTGATATAGGCCCACGAACACGCACTCCTCGTGAGAGGAGAGCGGCGCGTCGACTCGAGTTGTGGAATTGCGGTCGCCGCGATGCGCGGCGCCGTTACTCAGGAGAGCGGCGGAGGAGCGCGGGAATCGGCAAGATTGAGATGTGCGGCGATCGCCGAGCGTTCAATCGCGGACGGCGTCCAGCGGATCCCTTGACCCTCGCGAATGCGAAACACCGTCGCTGTCGTACGGGCGAGGGGTGCTGCGAGGAAGCGATGGAAGGCGCAATCCGCCGGGTGGACACGAGGGCACGACGCGGTGGAGTGGGACTCGATGTGCGCCGGACCGGTCGCTTCACCGAGCCGAGCATCGGCCCAGGCCGCAGCCGCCGGCACGCTGAGCTGCAGCAGCGCGAGGAGCAGTAGCGGCGTCCGCATCCACACCGAGCGTTTCCGCATGGGGGACATATTACAGTGCACGACTCCAACTTGACAGCTTCCGTCACCCTCGCTTAGCATAAGCCCTTCTCCAAAAAGGACTTCTGTCCTTGGCCCCGCCGAGCCGCCGCCAGGAGGCCCTCGATTATCACGCGCAGGGCCGGCCCGGGAAGATCCAGGTCACTCCCACAAAGCCGTTCAAGGACCAGCGCGACCTGTCGCTGGCCTACACGCCCGGCGTGGCGGAGCCCTGCCTGGAGATCGCCAAGCGCCCCGAGGATGCCTACCTCTACACCGCCAAAGGCAACCTCGTCGCCGTCGTCTCCAACGGGACGGCGGTGCTCGGCCTTGGCAACATCGGCGCGCTGGCCGGGAAGCCAGTTATGGAAGGCAAGGGCATCCTATTCAAGGCCTTTGCCGACATCGATGTGTTCGACCTGGAAGTCGGCTCCGAGAATCCCGACGATGTCATCCGCTTCTGCCAGCTGCTGGAACCGACGGTCGGCGGCATCAACCTCGAAGACATCCGCTCCCCCGACTGCTTCTATATCGAGCAGCGGCTGCGCGAGACGCTCGCGATTCCCGTGTTCCACGACGATCAGCACGGCACGGCGATCATTTCCGGGGCCGCCCTGCTCAACGCGTTGCTGCTCGTCAAGAAGGACATCGACAAGGTCAAGATCGTGTTCGCTGGCGCGGGCGCGGCGGCGATCGCCACCGCGGAGCACTACGTGCGACTCGGCGTCGTCCGGAAAAACATCGTCATGGCCGACCACAAGGGCGTGATCTACAAGGGCCGCGACGGACTTGATGAGTTCAAGCAGCGCTTCGCGGTCGAGACGAAGGCGCGCACGCTCGCGGAGGCGCTTCAGGGCGCGGATGTGTTCGTTGGACTCTCGGTGGCGGGCATCGTGAAGGGGGACATGCTCCAGGGGATGGCGAAGCAGCCGGTGATCTTTGCCCTCGCCAATCCCACTCCCGAGATCATGCCGGAGGAAGCAAGGAAGGCGCGGCCCGACGCGATTGTGGCAACGGGCCGTTCCGATTTTCCGAATCAGGTCAACAACGTGCTCGGATTTCCGTTCATCTTCCGCGGCGCGCTCGACGCCCGCGCTAAGCAGATCAATGAAGAAATGGAGATGGCGGCGACCCGCGCGCTCGCGGCGCTCGCCAAAGAAGAAGTCCCCGAATCGGTCACGCGCGCGTACGGCATCGAGAAGCTGAAGTTCGGGCCCGACTATCTGATCCCCAAACCGTTCGACCCCCGCGTGTTGCTGTGGGTCGCACCCGCGGTGGCGTGGGCCGCAGTGGCATCGGGTATCGCGGGCCGTATCATCGACGTCGAAGAATATCGCGCCGAGCTCGAAGCGCGCCTCGGCCCGGAACGGCAGGTGATGCGCGGGCTCATCGCGCGCGTGCAGCAGGATCCGCCCAGCATCGTCTTTCCCGAAGGCGACGATCCCCGCATCCTGCGCGCGGCACGCATCCTCGCCGACGAAGGCATCGCCCGCCCCATCCTGCTCGGCGACCTCGACGCGATCCGGCGGCAGGCGGACGATGCCTCGCTCACACTCGAGGACATCGAGCTCATGAATCCGCGCTCCGCGCCCGACCGGGAGAAGCTGGCCCAGGAGCTGTGGCAATTGCGGCGGCGGCGCGGGATCACGCTGCGCGAAGCGAAGGAGCGCGTCCTGAACCCGATTTACTACGGCCTGCTGCTGCTGCGAGCGGGTCGCACCGACGCGCTCGTAGCCGGCGAGGAAATCGACTATCCCGACTCGATTCGCCCGGCGCTCGAGGTCATCGGCGTGGAGCCCGGCCGCAAGCACGTCAGCGGCATCTACATGATGATCTTCCGCCAGCAGACCTTCTTCTTCGCCGACACGACCGTGAACATCGAGCCCGACGCCGCGACCCTGGCCGAGATCGCGACGGCGACGGCGAGATTCGTAGCGCGGCTGGGCATCGAACCACGCATCGCGATGCTGTCGTTCTCGAACTTCGGCTCGGTGAAACATCCCGCTGCAACCAAGGTGCAACAGGCGGTCGCCATGTTGCACGAACGAGAGCCCGAGCTGCAGGTAGATGGGGAAATGCAGGCTGATACTGCCGTAGTGGAGCGGATCCTGACGCGGGTGTATCCGTTCGCGAAGCTGCGCGGCCCGGCTAACGTGTTGATTTTCCCAGACTTGAACGCCGCCAACATCGCGTACAAGCTGCTGGCGCGCCTCGGCGACGCGCAGGCCATTGGGCCCATCCTTGTGGGGATGGACCGACCGGTCCATGTCCTGCAAAGGTTGTCAGAAGTCCCCGACATCGTGAATATGGCGGTGATAGCCGCCGTGGACGCCCTGGAGCATCGCCGTCTCGCGCGGTCAACCAAATAGCCCATGGGCATATCGACCGAACAGCGTCTGCACCGGAATCTGACGCCGTCCCAGCTATATGAGCACGCCCTTCGCCGTCGCGAAGGGATCGTGACGAACAGCGGGCCGTTTGCAGCCGTCACCTCGCCGCACACCGGCCGCAGTCCGAACGACAAGTTCCTCGTCCAGGAGCCTGACTCCAGGCACCGCATCTGGTGGGGGAGGGTGAATCAACCCATCGCGCCGGAGAAGTTCGATCGTCTCAAGGCGGATGTGCAAGCGCACCTCTCGGGCCAGGAGCTGTTCGTCCGCGACGTGTACGCTGGCGCCGATCCCAACTTCCGGCTGCCGATTCGGTTCATCACCCCGAACGCGTGGCACGCGCTGTTCGTCTACAACATGTTCCTGCGGCCCGCGGACGGCGAGTTGTCGCACTTCGCGCCGGGATTCGAGGTGCTGCACGCGCCCGAGTTCCAGGCGGACCCTCGGATTCACGGCACGAAGTCCGGCACGTTCATCGTCGTCAGCTTCGCGCAACGGACGATTCTCATCGGCGGCACGCGCTACGCCGGCGAGCTCAAAAAATCGATCTTCACGATTCTCAATTACCTCTTGCCCCTGAAGGGCGTGCTGTCGATGCACTGCTCCGCCAACGTCGGCAAGCAGGGCGACTGCGCGCTCTTCTTTGGTCTGTCGGGTACCGGAAAGACGACGCTGTCCGCCGATCCGGAGCGACGGCTGATCGGCGATGACGAGCACGGCTGGTCCGACGCGGGGATCTTCAACTTCGAGGGCGGGTGCTACGCCAAGGTGATCCGGCTGTCGCGCGAAGGCGAGCCGGAGATCTACGCGACGACCGAAATGTTCGGCACGGTGCTCGAGAACGTGGACGTGAACCCCGAGACTGGCGCGGTGGATCTGAATTCCCAGCGGATCACCGAAAACACGCGCGCCTCATACCCAATTCACTACATCCCGAACCACGTGCCCGAAGGGATGGCCGGTCATCCCAAGCATATCGTTTTCCTGACCTGCGACGCCTTCGGCGTGATGCCGCCTATCGCGAAGCTCAGCTCCGAGCAGGCGATGTATCACTTTCTCTCAGGCTACACCGCAAAGGTTGCGGGCACCGAGCGCGGCGTCACCGAGCCCAAGGAAACGTTCTCCGCGTGCTTCGGCGCGCCGTTCCTGCCGCTGCCTCCCACCGTCTACGCCAAAATGCTGGGCGAGCGCATCGCGAAACACACGGTGCAGTGCTGGCTCGTAAACACCGGCTGGACCGGTGGCCCATACGGTGTGGGACATCGGATGGATCTCAAGCTGACACGCGCCATGGTGCGCGCGGCGCTTGCGGGGAAGCTCGATACGGTACGGACGCGGCGCGAGCCCGTCTTCGGCTTGCAGGTGCCGCTGCACGTGCCGGGCGTACCGGACGAGTTGCTCGACCCGCGCACAACCTGGAAGGACACGGCCGCGTACGACGCCCAAGCCGCACGCCTCGTCGCGCTATTCAAAAAGAATTTTGAGCAATTCGACGGGCTCGTTTGAAGTAGTTCGCGACCCGCTCTGGAACAATATCCGCCTCGAGCCCGAGGCGCTCGCGATCATCGATACGCCGGCCTTCCAGCGTCTGCGGTACGTCCGGCAGCTCGGTCACGCATTTCTCGTTTATCCTGGCGCCACGCACACGCGGTTTGAGCACGCGCTGGGTGCATACCATCTTGCCTGCCGTGTCACCAAGGAGCCGGAGGTCCAACTCGCCGCGCTGCTTCACGACATCGGCCATTATCCGTTCTCCCATGCGCTCGAAGAAGCGGGCCTCCCCCCCCATGAGAGTCTCGCCGCCCGTCATCTGCGCTCGGGGGAACTCGCCGCCGCGCTCGACCAGGTGGGGATCTCGACGGAGCCGCTTCTCCAGCTGATTCAAGGATCGAGCGCCTCGCGCCTCGCGGGCCTCGTCTCGGGGTCAATCGACGTCGACAAGCTCGACTATCTGTCGCGTGATGCCACGATGTGTGGCGTGCCGTACGGCGTCGTCGATGTGGACCGGCTCCTGACGTCGCTCACGGTGTCCGCCGATGGGTTGGCGTTGCACCCCAAGGGCCTGGCGGCGCTCGAGTCGCTGCTGTTCGCGAAGTATCAGATGTATCGCAACGTCTACTGGCATCACGCCGTCCGGAGCGCGACGACGATGTTCAAGCGACTGGTGCGCCGGGCGATCGCCGCGCGCCGGCTGGCGCCCGACGATGTCGCCGTCGCAACCGACGACGCGCTGAGCCACGATCTGCAGCGAAGCGATCAGACCGGCCTGGCTCGCGCCTTGCGCGAGCGCCGCCTCGCGAAGCGCGCGCTCGACATTCCAGCGACGGAGCTGCCGCGGGATACGGCAGACTGGCCGTCTCGCGATCCGGATTTGCTGGAGCGCGTGGAAGAGCGCCTCGCGCGCGAGCTCGGCCTGCACGTCGATCAACTGTTTCTCGACTTCCCCTCCAAACCGGACATGCTCGACGTCGCGGTGCCCGTCGCGGGACGCAGCGGGACCGCCGCGGACCACCTGGGCTTGCCGCGCGTCGCCGCCGAGCTGCACCGCTCCGCGCGAGCGTTACGCGTGTTCGTGCTCGAGCCCGTCGAAGTCGCGGCGCGGCCCATCATCGAGTTGATCATGTTGCCGCGCGAGGAAGTGGCGGCACGTCTGGTGAGTGGTGGGTCGCTACTGCGGGATGCGGCTCGTCGGGGGTAGGACTATCGCGGCCGCGTGACCGTCTGCTGCGTCTTTACCTCGTCCGGCACCGGAGCCTCGACCGAATCGATCCGCACGATGACCGCGGTGATGTTGTCGAGACCACCGTGGCGGTTCGCCTCAGCAATCAACGCATCGACCTCGTCTTGCGGCATCCGCTCCGGCGACAACAGCTCCGCCAGCTGATAATCCTCGAGCATACCGGTCAATCCGTCCGACGCCAAAAGGAACACGTCGTTGGCCTTTACTGTGCCGGCATAAATGTCGGGCATCACGTCGCTATTCGCGCCGACGCAGCGCGTGATCACGTTGCTGTAGGGATGCGTACGCGCCTGCTCGGGGGTCAAATAGCCGGCGTCGACTTGCTCCTGCACGTAGGAGTGGTCCTTCGTCAGCTGGCTGAGACGGCCGTCCCGCAACAGATACGCCCGGCTGTCCCCGACCTGGCCGATCAAGAATCGCGACTCGTACAACGTGAGCGCCGTGACCGTCGTGCCCATCCCGCGCTTGTCATGCTCGGTGAGCGTGCGTTGAAAGATCGCGCCGTTCGCGGTCCGGATCGCCGCCCGCATCCGCTCGGCGACCTGCTCGTCGCCCAGACCGCGCACGGAATGGATCTCGTCGGCGACGATGCGCACCGCCATCTCGCTCGCGACTTCCCCCGCCGCGTGTCCGCCCATGCCATCGGCCACGACGAAGATCCCCCGGTCGGGAATCATGCGGAAACTGTCCTCATTCCCCGACCGGATGACGCCGACGTCGGTACGACCTGCGGAAGTGATGTGCACGTGATCTCTAAATAAACACCCAGTACACCAGTCCAATGATCCCGAGCAGCAGAACTGCCGCACTGCCGCCACAGCCCTTGCCCTTCTTGGGCTGCTGCTGCGCAACGGGCTGTTTGGCGCCTGCTTTCGGCTTGGCAGGCGCGGGTTTTCCCGCCGCTGGACTCGCCGCCGCTGGTCTCGCCGTCGCAGGTTTCGGCGCTGGTTTTGGGGCCGCCGGTTTCGCGGCTGGCGCGGGAGCGGGGGCCGGAGGGGCAGCTTTTGACTGCTGCGCTGACATTGTCAGCACCTCGATCACTCGGGTGCTGCCTCCCTTTTTCACTGCCGCAGAGTCGTCGGTCGGCTCGAACACGGTAGAGACATCCCCGAACCGCACGGTCGCTCCCGGTGCGAGCGGCGCCTCACCCTTCACCTGGTCCCCGTCAATGAATGTGCCGTTCGTCGAATCGAGATCCACCAGCACCCAGACGCCTTCGCGCCGTTGCAGCTTCGCGTGCGTGGTGGACACGGATTCATCGGGGAAGACGAGGTCGTTGTAGTCAGCTCGTCCGATGTTGACGACGGGCGTTTTGACGATGAGCCGCTGCCCCTTCAGCGCGCCGGCACGGACGAGAAAATTCGCCAGGACAGCCCCGGACGGCCGAGCGGGCTGGGGGCCCTGCGGCACGCCGTGCACGGTCTCCCGGAGTCTATCGACCACCGCAGGTGGCGAGCCCTTGGTTGGGGGAAGGGAGGATGCGGCCGAGGGCGCGCTAGCGACCGGCCCCGGGGAAGGGTTTGCCGACGGAGGCGGCGCCGGAGCCGTGTCGGCATAGAAGCGAAATTTCTCTTCGCCGATCGTGATCACGTCGGCCCGGGCGAGCAGGCGCTGTCCCTCGACCCGAACGTCGTTCACCGATGTGCCGTTCGTGCTGGAATCGACGAGCAGATAGCCCTTGGGTGTCTGGACGATTTCGGCGTGCCGGCGGGAAACGTCCTTTCCAGCAACGACGACATCGCAGGACGCGTCCCGTCCAAAGACGAGCGACGTGCCCGCAATCGCGTACTCTCTCCCGTCCGTCAGTGAAACGACGCGGCCACCGGTGTTGACGGTGGCCTTTCCCCCCTTGGCGTCCGCCTTCGCTTGTGCCATCGCCTGCGGCAGGCTCATCGCCTGGACGTACTGCGTGCTACCGCTGCGCCGCTCGTCGACGAAGGTCAGCTCTTGCCCCGCAACTTCCACCTTATCGCCGTGCAGGAGGGGCGTCGGTTCGGCGCCCAGGCGGACCCCGTTGATCAAGACCTCGGCTTCCGGGACTGCCTTGGTAATGACGACTTGGCCGTCAGGCAGGGACTTCAACTTCGCATGTCGCGGGAGGACACCGGGCGCGCTGAGGGGGATGGCGCTGCTCGGATCGGAGCCGAGCAGCACGTCACCCTGCGGAAGCGTGAACCTCCGCCCCCCCATCTCAAGCAACGCCATGCGCACGCACTCCCGTAGCTGTAGCCAGGCCGTGAAGTTACGCCCGGCCCTGTAACCGGGCAAGGAAGCAGCAGTTAGGTGATTCCGACGGCCTCTTCGCGTCCGATCAGGCCGCGGCGCAGCCAGTACCAGAAGATCAACGAGCCGACGATGACCGTCGCGTAGCTGTTGATGAACCGCCAGATCAAGGTGTAGCTCGGCGTCAACTCGCGCGGAACGTACACAGACATGACAACCGCGGAGGTGAGCTCCGCCAGTCCCGAGGCGCCCGGCGTCGGAGCGAAGTACAGGAGGAACGACACGAGCGTTTGGAGCAAGAGGATATCGGTAAAATCGGGCGTCTTCCCCAGAATCCGCAGGCTCACGTATCCGGCCAACAGCTTGTTGGCGTGCGAGGGGGCGGAGACAACGATCGCGAGCAACAGCGTCAGCAGGCCACGCGGTGAGCCGAATGCCACCATGCAATCATGGGCGCGATCCACGCCGGCCAAGAGCTTCTCCATCCGCTCGGCGGCCCGCGGGCTGCGGCGCGCGATGCGCCCCGCGAGACGCTGAATGAGGCGTTTGACCAGGCCGGGGAAAACGACCGCCGTCAGCATCAGCAGACCGATGATGCCGAAAATCGTCAGACTGGTCTTGAAGAGATCGTAGAGGGTGATGCCGAGCACGAGGCCGTGCTGGGCGAGCGATTTTCCCGCCCCAAACCAGACGGCGAGGGGTCCGGCAATCGCAAAGAACCCGACGGTCGCCATGAACGTGACGAAGATCGAGCTGAGCGCAACCGGAACCGGCACGCCCGCCCGTTTCATGACCCACGTGGACATCGGGGCCGACCCGGACTGAAAGGGCGTGAGGTACGACCCCCAGGCGCCGAAGCCCCCGGCAAGAATCATGTCCCGCAGCCTGACGCCGGGATGGACGTAGCGGGTGCAAATCCACAGCCGGAATCCGCCTCCCACCCAGTCCATGGACGCGAGGACGAGCCCAACCGGGACCCAGCGCCAGTCCAGCTGCCCAAACGGCGCGAGGAAGACGGCGGCGCGGTCGCCTTTGAAGATCAGGTAATAGCCAACGAGGAGTGCGACTCCGCCGAGGGAGATGGCAGCGAACAGCTCTAGGCCACGACGAAGCAGCCGCGGGGTCAGGGCGAGGGCCATCTAGGGGGCAAAGCTGTTATTTTTGTGGGTTATGCGCCATCCCCCCGAGCGAGTCATTCTCCGCAACGTACGCCAGCATAATCTGAAGGGCATCACCGTCGAGTTCCCACGCCGGGCGCTGTCGGTCGTGACGGGCCCGTCGGGCTCGGGGAAAAGCTCACTCGCCTTCGATACGCTGTACGCCGAAGGACAGCGGCGCTACATCGAGTCGCTGTCGACCTATGCCAAGCAATTCCTCGAGCGGATGCCGAAGCCGCTCGTCGATGCGATGGAGGGTCTCTCGCCCGCCGTCGCGATCGAGCAGAAGAACCCCACGACCTCGAGCCGTTCGACCGTCGGTACGGCGACCGAAATCGCCGACTTTCTGCGCCTGCTGTGGGCCCGGGCGGGGACACAGGCGTGCCTGCACTGCGGCAAGGACGTGAAACGGGATACGGTGCAGGAGGTGGTGGATGCCGTCCGTGAAGCGTGGGGCGTGCCGAGTGCGGCGTATCCAGTTGTAGTGTCGTTCCCGCTGCCAGCCTCGGCTCACCGTCCCGACGTAGAAATCGCCGCACAGTTGCGCGCCGCCGGATTCGTTCGCGCCCAAGTCGATGGCGATACAGTTCGCCTGGATGAAGTGGGCGCCGAAGAACGGGTCCGGGCCGGCAAAGACGTCCTCGTGCTCGTTGATCGTGTCGCGTTGACGGAGGAGAATCGCGGCCGGCTGGCGGATGCGGTCGCCACAGCCTTCAGTGAAGGAGAAGGAATTGCAGTTGCGCTGAATAACGGTGATCGCAGGCGGTTTTCCGAGCACCCCGCCTGCTCGGCCTGCGGTTGTGCCGCGCCGGTGCTCACGCCGACGCTCTTTTCCTTTAATAACCCGCGCGGCGCATGCCCCGCGTGTAACGGCTTCGGTGCGGTCCTGGAGTATGACGAGTCCCTCATCCTCCCCGATCCGAGGCGCTCTCTTGTGCAGGGCGCCGTCGATCCGTGGACCAAGCCACGCTACGAGGGGAGGCGGCGCCTGCTGCGGGAGACGGCGCGGGCCCGTGGCATCGATCTCGATGCACCGTGGCAGGATATCCCGGCGCGCGAGCGGCACTTCCTGCTCCACAACAAAGTCGGCCGCTATCTCGGCATCTTTCCATTCCTCGAGCGGCTCGAGGAGAAGCGTTACAAGCAGTACATCCGCGTCTTTCTGCGGCAGTACCAGCTCGCCAAGACTTGTCCGGGGTGCGGCGGCGCGCGACTGAAGCCCGAAGCGCTCGCGGTGCGTGTCGCGGGCAAGACGATCGCCCAAGTCGCCGCGCTCACCGCCGCCGATCTCACCGAGTGGCTGGAGCATCTTGAGCTACCCACGTTTCAGCAGACCGTCGCCAATCACGTGCTCGAGGAGTTGCGCGCGCGAGTGAGCTTCGTGAACGACGTCGGCCTAGGGTATCTCACGCTCGACCGTCAGACGCGCACGCTGTCGGGCGGCGAAGCCCAGCGCATCGCGCTGTCAAACGCCCTGGGCTCGCATCTCGTCGATACGCTGTACGTCCTCGACGAGCCGTCGATCGGGCTGCATCCCGCGGACATGGATCGCCTGCTCGGATTGCTGCGGCGGCTCGCCGACGCGGGCAATACCGTCGTCGTGGTCGAGCATGATCCCGCCGCGATGGCTGCGGCGAGCTGGATGGTCGAGCTCGGCCCCGCCAGCGGCGACGCCGGTGGACAGCTCGTCTATCAGGGACCGGCGGCCGCGGTCCGCGAGGCCGGCACATTGACCGGCCAGTATCTCTCGGGCGAGAAACGGATCGGCGTGCCGTCGGCGCGCCGGCCAGCAGTCCGGTGGCTGGACATCAAGGGCGCCCGGCTCCACAACCTCAAGGGCGTCGACGTGCGTATCCCAGTGGGCACGCTGACGGCGGTGACGGGAGTCTCCGGCTCTGGCAAATCGACGCTGGTGCATGACGTGTTGTACCGCCAGCTCGAGAGCCGCCTGCGGGGCGAGCACAGCGCCAAGCAGCACCTCGGCGAGCCGGTCGGCGAGGTGACGTCCCTGAAGGGATGGGAGCACCTCGAGGACGTCGTGCTCATCGATCAGGCCCCGATTGGGCGCACGCCGCGCTCTAATCCGGTGACGTACGTGAAGGCCTTCGACGAATTACGCGCGCTGTTCGCGAATGAAGCGCTGGCGCGAGCGCGCGGTTACGAGCCCAGCACGTTTTCCTTCAACGTTGCGGGCGGCCGCTGCGAAGCGTGCGAAGGCGCCGGGCACGTGCTGATCGAGATGGTGTTCCTCGCCAACGTGTTCGTGCCGTGCGAGGTGTGCGGCGGCTCGCGCTTCAAACGCGAGGTGCTCGACGTGAAGCTCCAGGGCGCCAGCATTGCGCGGGCGCTGGAGTGGACCGTCGACGAGGCGATCAGGCGCCTGCATCGCCACGCGCGGCTCGCGCGCTGTCTCTGGTATCTGCAGCAGGTTGGTCTCGGATACCTGCGGCTCGGCCAGCCGGCCACCACGCTGTCCGGTGGCGAGGCGCAACGGTTGAAAATCGCGCGGGAGTTAGCGCGAGCAAAGGGCGGGAGAAGGCTGTACATCCTCGACGAACCGACGACCGGCCTGCATCTCGACGACGTGCGCGTGTTGTGCCGAGTGCTCGATCGGTTGGTGGATGCGGGACACACTGTGCTGGTGATCGAGCACCATCTCGACGTCATCAAGCGCGCCGATTGGGTGATTGATTTGGGCCCAGGGGCTGGGGATCAGGGGGGCCGCATTGTTGCCGCGGGTACGCCCGAGGATGTCGCGCAGATCGCCGACTCGGTCACGGGAAGATATTTGCGGGATCTGGCATGACGCAGCGGCGCGCCGATCTGTTGTTGATCACCGCAGCTGCCGTCTGGGGCGTGAGCTTCGTTGTTGTCAAAGAAGCGCTCGCGTCCGCGTCTCCCCTGCTCTTTCTCGGGGTCCGCTTCTCGATCGCGACGATCGTGCTCGCCCCGTTTGTGAACCTGCGCGGCGGTTTTTCACGCGCCGAACTCCGCGCGGGCGCGGTCCTGACGGCGCTGCTGGCATCGGGCTTCGCGACGCAGGCCTATGGGCTCCAGTACACGACGCCGGCGCGCTCGGCGTTCATCGTCGCGATGTCGTCGGTGCTGGCGCCGTTCATCGCGCTCGTTCTGCTCAAACATCGGACGGGGTTGATGGTGGTACTCGCGCTCGTCATTGCGGGTGCGGGAATCTATTTCCTCACAGCTCCCGACGAGGGCGGGTTGAACCGTGGCGATCTGTGGACACTTGTGACGTCCGTGGTGTTCGGCGGTCACATCGTCGCAGTCTCGGAGTTCTCGAAGCGTTTCGACGCGCGGCGGCTCGTCTGGCTGCAGCTCCCCGGGACGGCAATTGCGACGCTCATCGCCGCGCTGCTCCTGGAGCATCTGCGGTTCGACTGGTCGCTCAGCCTCGGCGCCGCGCTGCTGTTCCTCGCCGTGATGTCCACGGCGGTCGCGCTCGTGTGGCAAATGCGTGCCCAGCGCGAGATGTCCTCCGCGCGGGCATCGTTGATCTTCTGCTTCGAGCCGGTGTTCGCGGCGCTGACGTCGTGGCTGTTTTGGGGGGAGAGGTTCTCAGCCGCGCAGGGAATGGGCGCCGGCTTGATTCTCGTGGGGATGGTGCTCGCAGTCATCGGGGAGGCGCGCGCCGAGGCGTCTGTCGTCGCGTTGTAGGGCAAGCCCTACGCGTGTCACAAGCATCACCGACGTGCATCGAGACAGGCAGTTGTTTAGTGTAGGACCCCCGATGAATAGCCCGCTGCGAGTTCTGCAGGTCGAAGACTCCGAAGCCGACGCGGAGCTGCTGGCGCGCGAGCTGAAGCGCGCCGGCTTTGACGTCACCTGGGAGCGCGTGCAGTCCGGGGCGGGCCTCGAGACAGCGCTCGATCGCGGCCGCTGGGACATCATCGTCGGCGACAACAGCATGCCGGGATTCAGCGGGAGCGAAGCGCTCGCGCTGGTTCGAGCTCGCGGCCTGGACATTCCCTTCATCTTTGTGTCCGGCACGATGGGCGAGGATCTTGCCGCGCGCGCGCTCGAGGCGGGTGCCGGGGACGCGCTGCCCAAGGGCAATCTGCGGCGCCTGATCCCTGTCATTAAACGCGAGCTACGCGAGGCCGAGGAGCGACGCGCTCACCGTGACACCGAGGCCGCGCTGCGCGCGTCTGAGGCCAGCCATGCCACGCTGGTCGAAAAAGCCCCGCTGGGCATCTACCGGTCGACGCCGGCGGGCCGATTCGTTGCCGCCAACGACGCACTCGCTCGCATTCTCGGCTACGCGTCGCCCGCCGACGTGTTGACCCTCGACATGGCGCGCGACGTCTATGCCGATCCAGCTGAGAGACGGCGCCTGATCGAGCAGGATACCTATACCGACCGCGTGTACGACGAGCTGGAAGCCACGTGGAAAAAGAAAGACGGGACGCGCATTCTGGTGCAGCTGAGCGTCCGCGCCAGCCGCGACGCCCACGGACAAGTCGAGTACTACGAAGCGTTCGTGCGCGACATCACCGGTCAGCGTCAGCTGGAGGCGCAGCTCGCCCAGGCCCAGAAGATGGAGGCCATCGGCCGGCTTGCCGGTGGGGTGGCGCACGACTTCAACAATCTGCTCACGGTCATCCTGAGCTACAGCGAGCTGCTGCTCCAAGACATGCCATCGGATGCACCGACGCGGGACGACATCGAGCAGATCCGCAAGGCCGCCAACGGCGCGAGTGAGCTCACACGGCAGCTGCTTGCGTTCAGCCGCCAACAGGTCTTGCAGCCGAAGGTCGTCGATCTCAATGCGGCTGTCAGCGGCATCGAACGGTTACTCGGCCGCGTCTTGCGGGAAGACATTCATCTCGAGTGCAGCCTCGCTCCGGATGCCGGGACGGTGAAAGTGGATCCTGGCCAGCTGGAGCAGGTGATCATGAACCTCGCGGTCAACGCGCGCGACGCCATGCCGAACGGCGGTCGCGTGACGATCGAGACGGCGAACGTCGACATCGACGAGACCTATGTGCAGGCGCATGCCTTGGCGGCGCCTGGCCGCTACGTGATGCTCGCGGTTACGGACACAGGCATGGGCATGGACGCCGCAACGCAGGCCCGGATTTTCGAGCCGTTTTTCACGACGAAGGAAGTCGGGAAAGGCACCGGACTCGGTCTCGCCACCGTGCAGGGCATCGTCCAGCAGTCCGGCGGGTTTATCTGGGTCTACTCTGAGCCCAACCACGGCACATGCTTTAAGGTCTACTTGCCGCGCGTCGATGCGCCCCCGTCGAAGGCCGAAGCTGTGGCTGGGGACCTCCTGCGTGGGACGGAGACCGTGCTCGTGGTCGAAGACATGGCGGCGGTTCGAGCCGTGACATGCGAAATGCTGCGACGATTTGGCTTCACGGTTCACGACGCGGCTGATGGGACGACGGCGCTCCAGCTCGCGCAGGCGCTCGCCCAGCCGATCGATCTGCTCCTCACAGACGTCGTGATGCCGGATGCCAACGGCCGTGATCTGGCGACCCAATTCCAGAAACTGCATCCGCGCCTGCGAGTGCTGTTTATGTCCGGGTACACGGACGATGCCGTGGTGCGCCACGGCATCCTGGAGGAAGGCATCGCGTACCTGCAAAAGCCGTTCACGCCAAGATCGCTCGTCCGCAAGGTGCGCGAAGTCCTCGACGCGCGGTGAGGCCCTGGCCTGTAGGCAAAGTCCTAGGCGGCGTCGGGACAAAGGCCGACAGGTCCTAAGGCCCGAGTTCGCCTATTGTGGGGGCACCTTATCAAGTTCCGCCCCCGCCCACTAGGAAGGACAGTGCATGAGCCCTAGGCGCACGCTCTTCCTGCTTGTGGTTCTGGCCGTCTCGGCACCCCCCGCCCGAGCTCAACAACGCGATTCCATCGAGGCTTTGAAGCACCTCACCCTCGATCAGTTGATGAACATCGACGTCATGTCCGTCTCCCTCCGCCCGCAACGCCTGTTCGAAACGCCATCAGCGATCCAGGTCATCACGCAAGACGACATTCGCGCGTCAGGCGCCACGAGCCTTCCAGAAGCGTTGCGCCTCGCTTCGAATCTGCAGGTTGCGCAAGTCGATGCGCGGCAATGGGCCATTAGCGCCCGCGGGTTCAACGGTACCACCGCCAACAAACTCCTCGTGCTCATCGATGGGAGGACTGTCTACACACCGCTCTTTTCGGGCGTCTTTTGGGATGTGCAAGACGTCCTTCTCTCGGACGTGGACCGGATCGAGGTGATCAGCGGACCAGGGGCAACACTGTGGGGCGCCAACGCGGTCAATGGCGTGATCAACGTGATCACGAAGGACGCGAAAGACACGGGGGGACTCCTGGTTACGGGCGGTGGCGGCACCGAGCTGCGCGGCCTGGGATCCGCCCGCTACGGCGGCGGGCTCGGCGCGCACGGCAACTATCGGATCTACGGCAAGGCCTTCAGTCGTGATCCCACGTTGCTCTCTAATGGGCAAGCCGCTCCCGATGGCTGGCACATGGGACAGGGTGGATTTCGTCTGGACTGGGATGCGCCCGACAGCAACCGTCTCAGCCTCCATGGCGATTGGTACGATGGCCGCATCGCCCAAGCGAGCCCTGGCCACATCGGCGTGAGCGGTGGGAATGTGATGGCAAAATGGGCGCATCCATTCTCCGCCAGGTCCAATCTCACGGTGCAGGCCTACTACGACCGCACGCACCGGGACATTCCGGGCACCTTTGGTGAAGATCTCGACATCTACGACATCGACCTGCAGCATCGCACCGTGGTGGGGACCCGCCACGACGTTGTTTGGGGATTCGGTTACCGACTCATCAACGATCGCGTCGTCAATACCGCGGCGTTGGCCTTCTTGCCGCCTCACGTCGCGCGACAGTGGTTCAGCGCGTTCGCCCAGGATGAGATCGCTCTGGCGTCCGATCGGCTTCACGTCACGCTCGGCACAAAGATCGAGCACAACGACTACACCGGATTTGAGATCCAGCCCAGCGGTCGCGTGAATTGGACATTCAGCCCGTCCCGCACGCTGTGGGCGGGGATTTCGCGCGCGGTGCGCACGCCGTCGCGCATCGACCGGGAATTGTACGCGCCCGGCCAACCTCCCTACTTCCTTGCCGGCGGCCCGGGCTTTCGCTCCGAGACAGAGCTGGCGTACGAGCTGGGATATCGCCATCAGGAGGGCGCGTTGGTGCTCGCATTTGCGGGCTTCTACAGCCGCTACCGCGGCCTCCGCAGCTTGGAGCAGGTCAATCCCCCCAAGCCTACCCCGATCGTTATCGCCAACGGTCAGGATGGCGAGTCGTACGGCGGCGAGGCCACCGCGAGCTATCGCATCACAGATGATTGGCAAGTGCATGCCGGTTACACCGAGTTACGGATCCACATCTGGCCCAATCCCGGCAGCACCGACACGAGCCGAGGCACAGCAGAGTCGCATACTCCCAATCGACAGCTGAGCCTGCGCTCGTCGCTGCGCCTGGGCGCTCAGTGGAGTGTGGACGGCGGGTTCCGTTATCTCGCTGAGATCGCCAACCAACAGCTGCCCGCGTACGCCGAGCTCGATGCCCGACTCAGCTGGCGACCGGTCGCCGCTCTGGAGCTGTCAGTCGCCGGCCGAAATCTCTTGCACGAGCACCATGCGGAGTTCGGGACGCCCGCCGCGCGCCGAGACATTGAGCGCGGCGTGTATGGAATGGCGCAATGGCACTATTGAAGGCGGCGTTCACCGTCCTGACATCCGCGCTGCTCCTCGTGCAGACCCCGCGGGCTTCCGAGTATCAGGTGAAGGCCGTGTTTCTGTTCAATTTCGCGCAGTTTGTCGAGTGGCCGGCGGTGGCCGCGCCTGACCCGCAGATGCCGGTGATCATCGGCATCCTCGGGGAGGACCCGCTCGGCACCTTCCTCGATGAGACCGTACGGGGTGAACGCCTCGGGCTCCGGCCATTCGAGATCCGCCGGTATCGCGAGCTGACGGACATAACGGCGTGTAACATTCTTTTCATCAGCCGCTCGGAGAGCGAGCGCGTTGCAGAGATTCTCGCGGCGCTCGGGAAGCGGCCCATCCTGACGGTGAGCGACGGCGACGATTTCGCGAAGCGCGGCGGGATGATTCAGTTCGTCAATGACAAGAATCGTATCCGCCTGAGGATCAACCTGGAGGCGGCGCAAGCCGCCAATGTCACGATCAGCTCGAAGCTGCTGCGGGTCGCGGAAATCGTCCGAACGCCACGACCGTGAGCATGTCGATCCGCGACTGGCCGATCAAGCGGAAGTTGACGGCGATCCTTCTCCTGATCAGCGGATTGGTGTTGGTGTTGACGTCGGTCGCGTTCGTAACCTATGAGGTCGTGACGTTTCGCCAAACGATCCAGACTCATCTCGCGACACGGTCCCGCATTCTTGCCGCCAACAGCACCGCCGCCCTGGCGTTTGCGAACGAGGCGGACGCCACAGAAATCCTCGCTGCCCTGAGGTACGACCCGCACACGGTTGCCGGGGCCTTGTATGACCGGAACGGGCGAGTCCTCGCGACCTATCCGGCCCGTGCCGCCGCCGATCTGATCCCCGGAGCGCCAGAGCCGGACGGCTACCGCTTCGAGGGCGGCCGTCTTGTGGCGTTTACGCCCGTAGCGCAGGGAGCAAACCAGCGGTTGGGCACTCTCTACATCGCGTCGGACACGAAGGCGGTATCGGACGCCATCCGGCTCTCCGGCATCATCGCCATTGTCGTCCTTGCGATCGCGCTGCTGGCCGCCTATGCGCTGGCCGCCGCGCTGCAGGGACGGATTTCAGCCCCGATCCTCGCGCTTGCGGAAACCGCGACGGCGGCCTCGACCCGTCAGGATTATTCCCTGCGCGCGCCCAAGTTTGGCGAGGACGAATTGGGCACGCTGACCGACGCCTTCAACCAGATGCTCGGCCGGATCGAGGACCAGAAGCAGGAGCTGCAACAGCACGCGACGAGGCTGGAACAGCGGGTCGCGGACCGCACCAAGGAACTGGAGCACCGGAACGAGGCGCTCCGGCGCAATGCCGCCGAGCTGCTCGCCGCGAACAACGAGCTGGACGCCTTTGCCTACTCCGTCTCGCACGACTTGCGCGCGCCGCTCCGCAGCATCGACGGCTTCAGCCAGGTGCTGCTGGAAGATTACGCGACCCAGTTAGGGGACGGGGGGCGGGATTCCCTGCAACGTGTACGCGCCGCGAGCCAGCGGATGGCTACGCTGATCGACGATCTGTTGAAGCTGGCCCGCGTCACCCGGGCGGAAATGCGGACGGAGCCCGTGGATTTAAGCGCGATGGCCCGGGACATCGTAGTCGATATCCAGCGCGCGGCACCGGACCGCCCGGTGGAATTCGCAATCACTCCCGGCCTTGAGGCCCAGGGCGATTCCCGGCTCCTCCGGGTCGTGCTCGACAATCTCCTGCGGAATGGCTGGAAGTACAGCTCGAAACGGCCGCAAGCGCGAGTGGAGTTCAACGCGCTCGAGGAAAACGGCGAGCGCGTGTTCGTGGTCAAGGACAATGGCGCTGGCTTCGACATGCGGTACGCCGACAAGCTGTTCGGCGTGTTCCAGCGTCTCCATTCGGCGGCCGAATTTGAGGGCACCGGGGTGGGGCTCGCCACAGTGCGCCGCATCATCGACCGGCACGGCGGCCGAATCTGGGCCGAGGGCGTGGTCGATCAGGGCGCGACATTCTACTTCACGCTGTGATGGGAGGCTCGAGTGAACGCCGGAAAGATTCTGCTCGTGGAGGACAATCCCGACGATGTAGCCTTGACGATGCGGGCGCTCAAGAGTCACAACATCACGAACGACGTGATCGTCGCGCAGGACGGCGTCGAGGCCATCGACTACCTCTTTGGCACGAAGGGCCGCCCCGCGCCGACCGATCTGCCGGCTGTCGTGCTGCTCGACCTCAAGCTCCCCAAGATCAATGGCATGGAGGTCCTGCAGCGCATCCGCGCGGACGAGCGCACCCGGCTCTTACCGGTCGTGATCCTGACCTCCTCGGACGAGGAGCGCGACATCATCGACGGGTACAGCCTGGGCGCGAACAGCTACGTCCGTAAACCGGTCGACTTCGTGGAGTTCACCAAGGCGGCGCAACAACTCGGCCTGTACTGGCTGCTGATGAATCGGACCCCGCCGCCCCCCCGAGGTCCCTGAGCACCGTGGCCGCGACGACTCGCATCCTCCTAATCGAGGACAATCCGCAGGACGCCGAGCTTGAGGAGCGCGAGATCCGCCGGGTCGAGGCCGCGTGCACGTTCCTGCGGGTCGACACGCGCGAGGGAATGGTCGCAGCGCTGCACGATTTCGTCCCCGACGTCATCCTGACCGACCATTCGCTGCCCACGTTCGCGGCGCAGGACGCGCTCGAGCTCGGGCAGCAGCTCTCGCCGGACACGCCGATCATCGTCGTGACCGGACGGTTGGGAGATGAGCCAGCCGTGCAATACCTGCAGGCCGGTGCGGCGGATTACGTTGTGAAGGATCACCTGCATCGCCTCGGTCCCGCCGTACTTCGCGCGCTCGACATCAAGCGCAGCCGGGAGGCGCAGACGCGTGCGCGGCAACTTCAGGCCGCGACCTATCGCATCGCCCAGGTGGCGATGAGCGCGCCGCGACTCGAGGAATTGCTGCCCACGGTCCACCAGATCGTGAGCGAGCTGATGCCGGCGAAGAACTTCTACATTGCGCTGTACGACGAAGCGACCGACCTGCTCACCTTTCCATACTTCGTCGACGAGGTCGATCCCCCGCCCGCGCCCCGCCATCCCGGTCGCGGCATCACCGAGTACGTGCTGCGCACGGGCCGACCCCTGCTGGTGAAGCCAGAGTCTCAGCTTGACCTCGATTACCTCGGCGCGGTCGAAGCGGTTGGCACCGCGTCAGTCGACTGGCTGGGCGTGCCCCTCAAACAGGGAGACCGCACCGTCGGTGTGCTTGCCGTGCAGACCTACACCGCGGGCGTTCGCTACGAGGAGCACCACAAGGACATGCTCCAATTCGTCTCGACGCAGGTCGAGGCGGCAATCGAGCGCACCCGCGCCGAGCAGGCGTTGCGCGCCTCGGAGGCCCAGCTCAAAGCCGTCCTCCACTCGGCGCTCGACGCCCACGTCGCCATGGATGACGCCGGTCGGGTCACGAGCTGGAACCAGCAAGCCGAATCGATGTTCGGATGGGCCGAGCGAGACGTCCTGGGCCAGCGCCTCGCCGACATCATCGTGCCGCTCGCCCATCGCGAGGCCCATGCGGCCGGCTTGCGCCACTTCCTCGCCACTGGCGAGGGACCCATTCTCAACCAGCGCATCGAGCTGACCGCGCTGCGGCGCGACGGCAGCGAGTTTCCGGTGGAGCTCGCCGTAGCCCCTGTGCGAATCGGGATGACATGGCTGTTCAGCGCATTCGTGCGGGATATCACCGCCCGGCGGGCGGCGGACGAGGCGTTGCGCGTGTCCGAACAAAAGTTCGGCAGCGCCTTCCAGGCACACCCTTCTCCGATGGCTATCGCGAGGCTGGCCGACGCCCGCTGGGTCGACGTGAACGAAAGCCTGCTGCGTCTCTTCGGCATGAATCGGGCCGAGACAGTCGGGCGGAGCGGACACGATCTGGGCATCTGGCGGCGCGACGAGCTGCGGCAGCAAATGCTGGCGCAGCTCAGGGCCGGGGGTGTCTTCCGCGATGTCGAGGTGGAGTGGCTGACCCGCTCGCGCGAGACCCGCACCGGCCTCCTGTCCGCTGAGGTGATCGCGTTCGCCGGTGAGCCCCATTTTCTGCTCCACTTCCAGGACGTCACGGAGCGCAAGCAGCTCGAGGGTCAGCTGCGGCAGGCGCAAAAGATGGAGGCGATCGGCCGGCTCGCGGGTGGCGTGGCGCACGATTTCAACAACGTGCTCACAGCGATTTTTGGCTACGTCGACATTTTGCGCGAAGAGATGCCGGCGGACAGCACGGCACAGCGGGATCTCGCCGAGGTGCGGAAGGCTTCGGAGCGAGCGGCATCGCTCACGAAGCAGCTCCTGGCGTTCAGCCGCCAGCAGGTGCTCGAACCAGTGGTCTTGGACCCCAACGCGCTGGTCGAAGACTTCGAGAAGATGCTGCACCGCCTGATCGGCGAGGATGTGGAGCTGCGGCTCTCGCTTGCGGGGGACGCCGGGAATGTGCTAGCCGACCCCGGTCAGCTGCAGCAGGTGCTCATGAACCTCGTGGTCAATGCCCGCGACGCGATGCCGACCGGCGGGAAGCTCATTCTCGAAACTGCGAATGCCGAGCTCGGCGAGCAGTACGCCGAGCTGCACCAGCCGGTCGTGCCGGGCCGGTACGTCATGCTCGCGGTGAGCGACACTGGAACGGGCATGACGCCGGAAACGAGGGCGCGCATCTTCGAGCCGTTTTTCACGACCAAAGAGAAAGGCAAGGGCACGGGGCTCGGCTTGTCCACCGTGTATGGAATCGTCAAGCAGTCGGGCGGCTACGTCTGGGTCTACAGCGAACTCGGGCGGGGCACCACGTTCAAGATCTACCTCCCCCGCGTCGACGCCGCCCCGGATACACTGCTGCCTGCCCGCGAGCCTTCCACCGTCGCGGGCACGGAGACGATCCTGCTGGCGGAAGACGACGCGGTGCTGCGTCCGCTAGCCAGGGGGTTGCTCGAGAAACTCGGCTACACGGTCCTCGACGCCGCAGATGCCGAGGAGGCGCTCGAGGCGGCGCGACAGTACCCCGAGGTGATCCACCTGCTCCTCACGGACGTCGTCATGCCCGGCGCGAGCGGACGCGAGCTCGCCCGGCAGCTCGAGAACCCCCGCCCGCAAATCAAGGTCCTCTACGTTTCGGGCTATACCGATGACGCCATTGTTCACCACGGCATGCTCGAGCCCGGCCTGAATTTCCTCCAGAAGCCCTTCACGCCCACAGCCCTCGCGCGTAAGGTCCGCGAGGTGCTGGACACGAAATGAGCGGCGCGGGATTGGGGGGCGGCACCAGCATCCCTAAAGCTTCTCCCTAACTTGCCGCACCCCTATATTTCGCCGCTCTTCCCGAGTAGCTCAGTTGGTAGAGCAGCCGGCTGTTAACCGGCGGGTCGCAGGTTCGAGTCCTGCCTCGGGAGCTTCCCAACCCTCAGCGCTCCAATCGCTTTCAGACGCCCAGTTTTCGCCCCCCGGCGCTGGTGACGGTTTCGGGTTGCCTTTCGGGGGTCGGGACGGCCCACGGCCCGGTCGAGCATCACACCGCCGCGGGTTCGCGCCGGCTCGCAGCTGAGCCGCGCAGCCGCTCGGCGTCGCGCAAGGGCGGCTCGCCGAAGAGCCTCCTGTACTCCCGGCTGAAGTGCGACGCATCATCGTAGCCCACCCGGTATCCGGCGGTCGCGGCGTCGACATCGCCGGCGAGGAGGAGCCGCCGGGCCTCCTGCAACCGGAACTGCTTCTGAAACTGCAACGGGCTCATCCCGGTGGCTGCCTTGAAGTGGTGGTGCAAGCCTGAAACGCTCATCCCTAGCTGCCGGGCGAGGCCGGCGAGGCGGAGCGGCTTGTTGTGATTCGTGCGGAGGAGCTCGATCGCCTTGGCGATCCGATGCGCGCGGCCGCCGCTGACGGCGATCTGACGAAGCCGACCGCCCTGCTCTCCGAGACAAAGCCGATAGATGATCTCGCGGGCGACGAGCGGCGCAAGCACGCCGTAGTCGCCCGGCGAATCGAGGAGGCGGACTACCCGGACCACCGCATCGAGCAGGCTTGCGTCGAGCCGGCTCACGGCCATCACCTTGAGCGCGTCATCCATCCCCGAGGTGTGGAGCCCAGCCTCGATCAGGACCTCCGTAACGACGGCGGGGTCGAGCACAAGGCGCACGGCGAGGTACGGCTGCTCCTTCGACGCGTCGACGATGTGGCCCGCCACGGGCAGCTCGGCCGAGACGAGCAGGTAGTGGGAAGCGTCATAGCGGTACCGCTCCTTGCCGAGGAGCACCTCCTTACTTCCCTGGGCGATGACGCAGAAGGACGGCTCGGTGACGCCGTAGCGCGGCCCGGTTGGTGAAGAGAAGCGGTACAGGAAGAGACCAGGAGCCGCCTCGACGCTTCTGTCCTCCGCGACATGGCGCGCGATCCGTTCAGCGAGCTCGTCTCTGCTCATTCGCATGCGTTCGACGCCGTGCTGACGTTGAGGCTTCGTCTCCACCGATGATCCTCCGGTCGCCTGGTTCGACATCCAGAGTCTCCGGAATTCTATCACCCCCTCGCACAATCGACGAGCGAGGCTTGCAGAATTGTACAATGACTGAGCACGATCGTCATATCAGTTGTCGCCTCAGCTCGGTAGAGTCTTGGGGTGCAGACACGGACACTCGGTACCAGCAACCTCGTCGTTTCTGCCGTCGGCTACGGCTGCATGGGCCTCGAAGGTGTCTACGGGCCGGGGGCCGGTCGGCAGGAAGGCATGACGATCATTCGCGCGGCCGTCGAGCGGGGCGTGACGCTCTTCGACACCGCCGAAGCGTACGGCCCGTTCACGAACGAAGAGCTCGTCGGCGAGGCGCTGCGCCCAGTGCGCGACCGGGTGGTCATCGCCACCAAGTTCGGCTTCGGCATCAACCCGGACGGCACGCGCTACGGCCTCGACTCGAGGGCCGAGCACATCCGTGACGTGACCGAGGCTTCGCTCCGTCGACTCAAGGTCGAGACGATCGACCTGCTCTACCAGCACCGCGTTGATCGGAAGGTCCCCATCGAGGACGTCGCCGGCACGGTGAAGGAGCTGATCACGCAGGGCAAAGTGCGGTACTTCGGTCTCTCGGAGGCAAGCGCGCAAACCATCCGCCGCGCTCACGCGGTGCAACCAGTGGCCGCCGTGCAGAGCGAATACTCGCTGTGGACGCGCGACCCGGAGCGCAACGGCGTGCTGGCGACGTGCGAGGAGCTTGGCATCGGCTTCGTTCCTTTCAGTCCGTTGGGCGCTGGCTTTCTCACCGGAACGATCGACACGACGACGACGCTCGACCCGAAAGACTTTCGCAGCATATCGCCGCGCTTCGCCCCGGACGCCCGTGCGGCAAACATGGTAATGGTCGACCTCGTGAAGCGGATCGCGGAGCGGAAAGGCGCGACGCCGGCGCAGATCGCGCTCGCGTGGCTGCTCGCGCAGAAGCCTTGGATTGTCCCGATTCCGGGGACGAAGAAACTGTCGCGCCTCGAGGAGAACCTTGGCGCCGTGAACGCGCCGCTGACGCCTGGCGACCTGCGCGACATCGAGGAGGGCACGTCCAGGATCCACGTGACGGGAGAGCGGCTGCCGGAGGCTGTGCTGAAGTTCACCAATGGGTGAGGGGAAGATCATGACTACGCTGACGCTCTTTATCATCGCTGCAGGTCTGGCACAGCAGCCGCAGTGGGTGGTCCCCGCGGGATTCCACGTCACCGTGTTCGCGGACAGCGTCGAGAACGCGCGCGAGATGGCGTTGGGTCCGCAAGGCACCGTGTTCGTCGGATCGATGAGGGCCGGCAAGGTGCACGCAGTCATCGATCGCAACGGCGATCACAAGGCCGACCGGGTGGTGCTGATCGCCAGCGGCCTCGATGAGCCCAATGGCGTCGCGATACACAACGGCGCGCTCTATGTGGCGACTGCGAGCAAGCTCCTGCGGTTCGATGATATCGAGCGGCACCTCGACTCCCCTCCTGCCCCGGTCGTAGTCCGTGATAGCTTGCCGAATTCGACGCTCGGACACACGTGGAAGTTCATCGCGTTCGGACCCGACAGCTTGCTGTACATGTCGGTCGGCGCTCCATGCAACGTGTGCATCCCGCCGCCCCTGGTAGCGACGATTCTGCAGATGAAGCCCGACGGATCGGACCTCAAGGTCTTCGCCGAGGGCGTGCGCAACACCGTCGGATTCGATTGGCACCCGGTCTCAGGGGAACTGTGGTTCACCGATAATGGTCGCGACATGCTCGGCGACGACGTGCCGAGCGACGAGCTCAATGTTGCCTGGAAACCCGGCCTGCACTTCGGCTTCCCGTTCTGCCATCAGGGTGACGTGTCCGACCCGCAGTTCGGCGCGCAGCGGGCCTGTTCCACGAGGGAGCCACCGGTGCTGAAGCTCGGCGCCCACGTGGCGGCGCTCGGCATCACGTTCTACACAGGCAACATGTTCCCCGCGACCTACAAGAACGCTGTGATCATCGCAGAGCATGGCTCGTGGAACCGGTCGGTTCCGAGCGGCTATCGCGTCATGGTGGCGCGCACGGATGGACGCCGTGTGACCAGCTACGAAACGTTCCTCGACGGTTTCCTGCCCAACAGAGCGAGCGCGCCAGGCGGCTGGGGAGCCACCACGGCGGCACTCGGCCGGCCGGTCGATGTGCTGCAGATGCCGGACGGCTCTGTTTTGATAAGCGACGACACTGGCAATCGCCTCCTCCGTGTCAGCTACGCTCGGTAGCAGAAAGCAAACCTGGGTGCGGGTTTCTCCTCACACCGAATTCAAACGGGGTCCCAAGTGCGGAACACTCACGGAATCGCCTGTAGCCTGATCGGCGCAGTCGTCACGCTCACGTCGTTCGCACCGCGCGCGCGAGCGCAGAACCGCACGCAGGTGACGATCAACGACACCGGCGTCGTGGCGGAGAATCTCACATCGAGCAGAGACGGCATGGTGTATTTCGGCAGTATGGCGAAAGGGACGATCTATCGCGCCGCACCGGGCGCTGCTCAAGCTGAGCCGTGGATTCTCGCATCGACCGCCGGCCTGACGAGGGTGCTCGGCGTGCTCGCGGACGACAAAACCCGCACGCTGTGGGTCTGCCAGAATTCCACAGGCGGCCGTGACGGGACGCCGGTGGCCGGACAGACTGCGCTCCGATCTTTCGACCTGACGAGCGGGGCCGCCAAAGGCACCTACCCATTCCCCCCCAACAGCGGCGTGTGCAACGACATCGCGCTGTCGGCCGACGGTACGGCCTACGTATCCGAGTCGTTTCGCGGCCGCGTGCACCGACTGAAGCCCGGTGCGACCGCACTTGAAGTGTGGGCGAGCGATGAGCAGTTAAACGTCATCGACGGTCTTGCCTTCCTCGCCGATGGCTCGCTGTACGTGAACACCTTCGACACCGGCAGGCTCTTTCGCATTCCGGTGAAACCGGACGGCAGCGCAGGCCCGATCGTGCCGATCGAGACGTCACTGCCGCTGGTTCGCCCCGACGGACTGCGGAGCGCGGGTCCACGGACGTTGATACAGGCCGAGCAACAGGGACGTGTCGCCGAGCTCACGATCAGTGGCGATCGCGCGGAGGTGCGTGTGGTGCAGGACGGGCTCACGCGCGCGTCCGGTGTGACCGTGGTCGGAAACACCGCCCTCGTGCTCGTCGAGCTCACTAGAGCCGTTGTCGTACCGTATCCGCTTGCGCCCGCCGGAGCGCAGAATCCCCCTGCGCCCGCGACGGTGCAGACGAATGCGGAACAGGAAGTACTGAATCTCTCGAAGACGAAATGGCGCTGGATGGCAGACCGCAACGTCGATTCACTGGCTGCGCTTTTCGATGACCAGGCCATCTTTGTCCATATGGGCGGATCCTGGGGAACAGATCGCGAGCTCGAGATCATCAGAAGTGGAGGGATCCACTACAAGCACGCGGAGATCTTCGAAACCTCGGTGCGGTTCATCGGGACGACCGCCATTGTGCTGAACAGGATTCGCCTGGATGCCGTGGTCGGCGGCAATGAGGTCACCAATCCATTCTTGGTGACGGAGGTCTATGTGCAGCAAAACGGGAAGTGGAAGTTGGGCTCGCTCTCGTTCACCAGGCTCTTGACGCAATAGTCAACGGTAGCCGTCCTCGGTTCTTTACCGCGCCTTCCGATGTGCTGCAACACGGGGCGCAACCGAAGAACAAGCCCCGCAGCGAAAGTCGCCGCAGGGCTTGATCTTCAAGCAGTCGGGACGGCGGGATTTGAACCCGCGACCTCCTGAACCCTATACCTGTAGCTGAGTTGTTTGCCGTCGTGTTTGCCGGTCCCAGACGGACGTGGAGGGATTTGGGATCCTGGAGGGCGCGGCCTGAGCAGAAAAACAGCGGGCCCGCATGGACCCGCCGTCTTTGGAGACCCCCGCTCTACGCTCCGCGTCGCGGACCGATCGCCGACGCCACAGCTCACGAGCGCGGCTTGCGCGGTGACGGTTTCGGTGACGGTTTCGGGGCCGACTTTTCGCCTCTCGGCCGCGCCACTGGTGGAGACTCCGCCCCTGTTTTCACCTCAGTTGCACTGTCTGCGGGAGGCGCGCCCGGCTCGCTCAGGCTACGGGTCGCAGGTTCGAGTCCTGCGTCGGGAGCTTCGTCAGCCGCCGCGGTCTCCGCTTTCCTTTCGTTTCAAGACATCCCGTACCACATCCATGATTTCCCGGGCGTTGAACGGCTTCTGCAGACTCTTGATGGCGCCGAGAAGCTCGGCATCCTGCCGCAGGTCCAGCAAGCCGCTCGAATCCCCGCCCGAGATCACGATCACCTTCACCGCGGGGAACCGTTTCCGGATCTGCCGCAGCGTGACGATCCCATCCTGGCCCGGCATGAAGATATCCGTGATGACGATGTCGAAGGACTGACTCTCGAGGATTTCCATCCCAATTTCGCCGTCACTCGCGTCGAACACCTCGTGTCCGTCCTGTTCCAGTGCCCGTCGCACGACGCGGCGAATCGGCTCTTGGTCATCGATCACGAGGATGCGCGCCACGTTGTGAACCTCCTCCTCGCACCGCAGTCCCGGTAGTCGGCAACTCGCTACAGCCCGCGAATACGTTCACGCACGCGCCAGGCGCGCGCGCGCGCCGTCAAATACTTTGTTGCTCACCGAGCCAGCGCTGCGAGCGATAGCGCTCAATGAGCGGACCATCGTGGCATTGGAGCAGCCCCGCGGCGGCGAGTCCCGAAATCTTGCGCGCGTCGTACTGACAGAGGGTCGTCACCGGAAAGGCCAGCGTAATGGAGCGGCCATAATCGGCCTCGTACGCCAACGTCGCGGCAAAGGGCAGCCGCTTGAACCCGGCCGACAGGTCTCCGACGACATACACAGCCGCAACGCCGCTCTTGAGGGCCGCACGCATACGCGCGCGCCAGTACGCGAGCTGCGCCGCCCCCGAGGCGTGATACTCCGCGGCGACGAGCCGCCCGGCTTTCAGCTCGGTCCGGATCGAGGGACGATCGTGCTCGAGCTGCGCGATGACCGCGCGCTGCACCGGTCTTTCAGCGGCCAGCAGGCAGAGCGCGTCGGATTGCAAACCCACGCGGAGAAAGGCCGCCGCCGCTCGCGCTCGGATGAGATCGCTGGTATACAGGTCGCAAAAGTGATTGCGGAGTGCCGGGGCCGTGGCGCCCGCGTCGCCCATGAACGCCAGCAAGTCGGCGCGCCGGAACCGTCGCTCCCGCCGCCCGCCGATGCGCAGACATGGCAACCGTCCCGCATTGGTCCAGCGGCGCAATGACGTTTCGCTCACGCGGAGAAACTCCGCGGCCTCGCGAATATCGAGCAGGTCTGACGTGGATCGGTCTTGTGTGGTCGTGCATATCAGTGTATATCAAAGATGAGCAAAGCGCAATGGAATTAACGCCACCTACGCTATTTCGTCGCGGTCGCTGCGCTCGCGACACCGGTCTAGCGACGCTGGGAGCCTAAGTGCGTTTCACTCCATCCAGGACCTTCCGCACCCGCGCCAACAGATCGGCGCTCGTCCACGGCTTCGCCAGGAACGGCAACGCGGGATCGAGCGGGTCTTCCCCCCGCCCGGCGTAACCACTGGTAAAGAGGAAAGGCGTCTCGCGCCCCTCGCGGCGATCGGTCTGATAGAGGCCGCGACCGCCCAGCCGGGTCATCACCAGGTCGCTGAAGACGAGGTGGATCGGCGCGGGGTGGTGGCGGAGCAAATGCAGCGCTTCGATCCCGTCAGCGGCAGCCAGCACGTTGTACCCAGCGTGCTCCAGCGTGTAGACTGTCGCGCGGCGGAGTTGTGCCTGGTCTTCGACGACGAGCACCGTCTCCTTCCCACTCTCCGTCGGAACAGTCAACTGCTCATGTGAACCGGAAGCCCGGCGACGGCTCGTCTCGTCCGCCACGGGGAAGTAGATGCGCAGCCGCGTCCCGGCTCCGGGCGCGCTGTCGATCTGCACGAAACCGCCGTGCTGCTTCACCAATCCGTAGACCGTCGCTAATCCGAGGCCCGTCCCCTTTCCCACCGGTTTGGTGGTGAAAAACGGCTCGAAGGCGCGTTGCCGCGTCGCTTCGTCCATTCCCATACCGGTGTCGTCCACGGCCAGACACACGTATTCCGACGCCGCTCCCGGGCCCACGACCGCGCGCTGCGCGTCGCTGATCCACGTGCAGCTCGTCTCCAGCCGCAGGACACCGCCGTCCGGCATCGCATCGCGGGCGTTGTTGACGAGGTTGAGCAGGATCTGTTCGATCGCGTGGCCGTCGGCCGATACCTCGGGGAGGTCTTCGTCGGCGAACACCAGCAGCTCGATGTCTGCCGGCAGCACGCGCCGCAGCACGGCGGCGAGATCGTTCAGCAGGTGCCCCAGGTGCAGCGGCTCGAGTGTCAGGGTCGAGCGCCGGGCGAATCCCAGCAGCTGATTCACCATCAGCCGGCCGCTGACCGCGGCAGAAATGATGTCGCGCAGGCTGGCTTCATCGGGACCGCGAGACAACAACTCCGCGTTCGCGAGAATGATCGTCAGCAGGTTGTTGAAGTCGTGCGCGATGCCGCCGGTGAGCTGGCCGATCGCCTCCATCTTCTGCGCCTGCCGGAGCTGCTCCTCCAGGCCGCGCCGCTCACTCACGTCTTCGGCGAAGACTTCGTGACACTCCACGCGGCCATCTTCAAAGCGCACCGCGCGGCCGTACATGCGGACCGTGATCGCCTCACCGTCCTTGCGCCGCCATACCGCCTGGGCCTCGACCGCGCCCTGGACGTCATTCATCTCCGACAAATAGCGCGCGCGCGCCGCCGGCTCCTTGAAGACGTCTCGGTCCAGGTGCCGGCTCAGCAGCTCGGCTTCCGTTTCGTATGCGAGCATTTCCACGAGCGCCGGGTTCACGGACAGGAGCGCGCCTTCAGGAGTCGCGCGGAAAATGCCGAACGGCGCCTGCTGGACCAGCGTGCGGCTGGCGGCGTCGGCGCGGCGCGCTGCCTGCTCGGCACGGCGGCGCTCCGTGATGTCCGTCGCCACCCCCACCACGCCGGTGATGCTGCCGTCGCGCTCGCGCACCGGCGAGTACTGCGCTTCGAACTCGAAGCCGAACAGCTCGACCCGCGCCGTGACCGACTCCCCCGCGAGTGCCCGTCGCACATCGGCGACTGCCTGCGGCACGTCGCCGAGCAGCTCGAAAAACGACTTGCCGAGCAGCATTCCCGGCCGGACCCCGAGCGAGTGGAGCCCCTTCCCTTCGGCGAGCGTGAACACACCCTTGGGATCGAGCGAGAAGAAAATGACCGGCGCGCCGGCGACCACGGTGCGGAGCCGCTGCTTGCTGGTTTGCAGGATCTCGTCCTGGCGGACGCGCTCGGTGACGTCACGGGAGTTCACGATAACGCTGTACGCGTTCGGCTGGTCGAGCTTGGCCTGACCGATCGACTCCAGGATCCGCCACGAGCCATCGGCATGCTTGAACCGGAACGTGGCGGTCTGGGGCGAGCCCGGGCGCTGAATCGCGTCCGCGAGCGCTTCCATCACCGGCCCGAGGTCGTCGGGGTGCATGAACTCGAACGCGTTGCGCCCCAGCAGCTCGTTGGCGCCATAGCCGAGCAACCGCTGCACCGACGGGCTCACATACCGCAGGATTCCGTCGTCCCCCAGAATGGTGACGATGTCGGAGGCATTCTCCGTCAGCGAGCGGAAGTGCTCCTCGCTCTTGCGCAGCGCGTCCTCGACGCGGGCGCGCTCGAGCGCGGTCGCGAGCACGTGGGCGAGCGCCTGGACGAACAGGACGTCAGGGCCGCTGAACTCTCGCGGCTGCGCGCTGTAGGCGCCCACCACACCCCAGGGACGCTCGCGGCCCTGGACGACGACGCAGACACCGCTGGCAACGTCATGCTCTTCGAGATGCCGAGGGATGTTGAAGCGGATTTCGGCGGAGACATCCTGAACGACGAGCGGCCCCGCCGCGTGGAGCGCGTAGCCTGGGAGTGCTCCGGGGTCCGCGGTGACGAGCGTTCTCCCGGTGCGGCCGTCCTGCCATCCTTCCCCGGCGCGCAGCAACAGGCTGCGGTGCTCGGGCTTCAGCTCGAGGATTTCACTGAATTCGACGTCGAGGCCGCGGGCGAGGAGCTTGGCGGCGGTGTCGAACAAGTCGGCACGCAGCGCGCCGGCGAGCGCCTGCTGGCCGAGGTGCGCCACCGCCTCCTGCTGCCGCGCCGCCGCGCGCAGTTGCTGCTCCGCGCGGCTCGATTCCGCGACGCCGAGCCACTGAAACCGCTTGGGGCGCAACCCCGCTCCGTGCTGGAAGGAAGGGTGCCAAAGCTAGACACGATACGCCCGGGCGCCCGTGAGGTTGGTCACCGGGGCTGACACCCGTAAATTCGCCCCATGCCAGACCGCCGTCCGAAGGCAAACCAGAGGGCGAAGAAACCCCGTAGGGTCGTCGATTCGCTGACGGTCTCCGTCCTGAAGGCGACGCTGGAGTCTACCGCCGACGGCATTTTGGTCGTCGACCTCGACGGGAAGATCGTTTCTCACAACCGCCGCTTCGAGGAGATCTGGAAGCTGCCTGCGACGTTCATCGCCGCCAACAACGACGCCGCCGGTCGCCGCCGTTTGATCCAGCATGTCCAGGACCAGCTCATCAATCCGCAGTTGTTCGTGGATGGAATCCAGGAGCGCTACGCCGAGCCTGAGTCTGACAGCTTCGACATGCTGACCTTCAAGGACGGCCGGATCCTCGAGCGGTACTCGATTCCGCTGCGGTTGAACGGCCGCTCGGTGGGTCGGGTGTGGAGCTTCCGCGATGTGACCGCGCGCCGCCGCGCAGAATGCGTTCAGGAAGCGGTCTACCGTATCTCGCACACGGCCCACACGGCCGACAACCTGCAGGAGCTGCTCCGCGCAATTCACGAGATCGTGGGCGAGCTGATGCCCGCCAAGAACTTCTACGTGTCGCTCTACGACGCGGAGAAGGACCGGCTCGAGTTCCCCTATTTCGTGGATGAATACGATACCGCTCGCGACATCCCGCCGCGCAAGCTGCGCAAGGGACTCACGGAGTACGTGTTGCGCACCGGGCAACCGCTGCTCGCCACTCCCGAAGTGTACGAACGGCTTGTGGCCGCCGGTGAAGCGGAGCTGATCGGTGCCCCCTCGATCGACTGGCTCGGCGTGCCGCTCAAGGTCAAGGACCGGACCATCGGTGTGGTGGTGACGCAGACCTATTCCCAGGGCGTGCGCTACGGGGAGAGCGAGCGCGACATCCTCACGTTCGTCTCCTCGCAGATGGCCATGGCGATCGAGCGCAAGCGCGTCGAGGACGCCTGGCGCGAGCAGAGCGAGCTGCTGCAGCGGATCGTCGACAATATCCCCGTGATGCTGGTCTTCCTGGACGATCAGGGTCGCCTCCAGTGGGGCAATCGCGAATGGACCCGGACGCTCGGCTACGAAATCGCTGAGGCGCGCGAGCGCGACATTTTCGCCGAGTTGTATCCCGACCCTGCGGAGCGCCAGCGGCTGCGCGATTCCATCGGGGCACCGGTTGGCCAGTGGACAGACTTTCGCACGCGCACCAGACGCGGCGCGGTCCTCGATACGATCTGGGCCAACGCGCCGCTCGCGGGCGGCGCCTGGCTCGCGATCGGGATGGACGTGTCGGACCGCCGTCGCGCGGAGGAGCGCTATCGCTCGTTCATTGCTCAGAGCTCAGAAGGGGTGTCGCGGCTGGAAATCGATCCCCCCGTCCCGATCACGCTGTCGGAAGAGGAGCAGATCGATCGCTTGTACGCGGGCGCGCGCATCGCGGAATGCAACGACGCCATGGCGCGCATGTACGGCTACGGCGAAGCCCGTGAGCTCGTGGGGACGCGCCTTGCCGACTTGCACAACGTGACCGATCCCGCCAACCGCGAACAGATCCGCGCCTTCCTCCGCGCCGGTTATCGCGTGTCCGACTCTGAAACGCGCGAGCACGATCGGGAAGGACGAGTCCGCGTCTTCCTTAATAACGTCGTCGGCTTCATCGAAGACGGCCATCTGGTGCGGGTGTGGGGCACGCAGCGCGATGTCACCGACCAGCGGCATCTCGAAGAGCAGTTCCGCCAGTCGCAGAAGATGGAGGCCGTCGGCCAGCTCGCGGGCGGCATCGCCCACGACTTCAACAACCTGCTGACGGCGATCCTGGGCAACACCCAGCTCCTCCTGCGGGATTTGCCGCCGGGGGACGCCAACCGCGGCGATGTCGAGGAGATCCGCAAGGCCTCCGAACGCGCGGCCTCGCTGACGCGCCAGCTGCTCGCCTACAGCCGGCGGCAGATGCTCCAGCCGGAGGTGCTCGACCTCAACGTCGTCGTCGCGGAGATGGACAAGATGTTGCGCCGGCTCATTGGCGAGCACATCGCGCTCGTTACGGTCCTGGCACCCGATCTGGGGCACGTGCGGGCCGATCCCAATCAAATCGAGCAGGTGATCGTGAATCTCGTGGTCAACGCGCGCGACGCGATGCCGGACGGCGGCAAGCTCACGATCGAAACCGCCAACGTCGATCTCGACGATGCCTTCGCGCAGACCCATCTCGGGTCGGTTCCCGGCCCTTACGCGATGGTCGCCGTCACGGATACCGGCGTGGGGATGGACCCCAGCGTCCGCGCCCATGTGTTCGAGCCGTTCTTTACGACCAAAGAGGTCGGTCGCGGGACGGGGCTCGGCCTCGCCACGGTGTACGGCATCGTCAAACAGAGCGGCGGGTACGTCTCGGTGTACTCCGAGGTGGGACGCGGGTCGAGCTTCAAGATCTACCTGCCCCGGATCGAGAAGCCGGCCGACGCGCCGGCGAGTCCGCAACGGGGACGTCCCGCCCGCGGCACGGAGACCCTGCTCGTCGTCGAAGACGAGCCTGCCGTGCTCAGTCTGAGCCGGCGCGCGCTCGAGGCGCAGGGGTACGTCGTGCTGGGCGCTTCCGACGCCGCCGCCGCGCTGCGCGTCGTCGAGCGCCACGGCGGCACGATCCACATGCTCGTGACCGATGTAGTCATGCCGGGCCTGTCCGGCCCAGAGCTCGCCGACAAGCTGGCAGCGCAACGGCCGGGAATCCGTGTGCTGTACATGTCCGGTTATCCGGGCGACGCCGTCGTCCAACACGGCGGCCTGCCCCCGGGAAGCGCCTTCCTGCAGAAGCCGTTCTCGGCCGACACCCTGGCGCGTAAGGTGCGCGACGTGCTGGACGCGTGAGGCTGAAAGGGGTACCGTAGCATCGTGACACACGCCGCGACACAGATCGCGACCGAGCACCTGGTCAGGCTCGTGAACCAGATGCCTGCCGTCATGTGGTCGACCGACGCGGACCTCCTGCTCACGTGGCGGTGCGGCGGCGTCGTTGCGCAGTTTGGTCTGCCGGCGACCGTCGATGGCATCGCGATCGGCACGTTTGTCGACTCGCCGGACCGGGAGATCGTCCTCGCGGCCCATCGCGCCGCGCTCCGGGGCGAGTCCGCATCCTACGAAACGCGCTTCCAGGGCCGGATCTTCAGCGCGCGTGTCGAACCGCTCCGTGACGGCAGCGGGCCCATCGTGGGAGTGGTCGGCTTCGCATTCGATATCACGGAGCGCCGTCGCGCGGAAGACGCGCTCCGGGAGAGCGAAGCTCGGCTCCGCACGATCATCGAGAGCGAGCCCGAATGTGTGAAGCTCCTCGACGCCCAGGGCCGATTGCTGGACATGAATCCCGCGGGGCTGGCGATGGTCCAGGCCGACAGCCTCGACGCCGTGCGCGGCCGTCCGATCGTGGACGTCATTGCTCCCGGGCACCGCGCCGCATTTACCGAATTGCACCGCCGCGTCTTTGCCGGCGAATCCGCTACGCTCGAGTTTGAAATCATCGGGTTGAAGGGAAAACGAAGCTGGCTCTCGACCAACGCGGTGCCACTGCGCGACGCAACCGGCTCCGTCCAAGCGGCGCTGGGAATCACGCGCGACATCTCGCGCCGCAAGATCGCCGAGCGAGCATTGGTCGAATCGGAAGAACGCTTCTGTAAGGCGTTCTACGCGAATGCCCTGCCGCTGCTGATTACGCGGTTGTCGGACGGCCTGATCCTGGATGCGAATGAAGCCTTCAGCCGGCTGGTGAATCGCCCGCGCGACGAAATTGTCGGCAGCACGACTGTGGAGCTGGGTGTCATCGACGCCGCCCGCCGGGCGACGCTGATGGACCTCCTCACCAAAACGGGTGCGGTGACGGATGTCGAGCTGGAGGTGCGGTCTGCCGGTGGTCCGCCGCGCACTGGCCTGCTCTCGGTCGTCCGCATCGTGCTCGGCGGCCAGGAGTGCACGCTCGGGACATTTCGCGACATCACGGAAGCCAAGCGCGCCGAGGAGCAGCTGCGCGCCTCCCGCGCGGCGCTCCGCAGCCTCGCGACTCGGCAACAAGACATCCGCGAAGACGAGCGCACCCGGATCGCGCGCGAGATTCACGACAGCCTCGGGCAGGCGCTGACAGCACTAAAGCTACAGCTCTCCGCCGCTCAGGACGCCGCGTCGAAGGAGGCGCCTGGTCTCGGCACCCGCCTGCATGAGACCGCGGTTATGGTCGACGACCTGGTGAAGAGCGTGCGCCGTATCGCGACCGACTTGCGGCCGCCCATCCTCGACCAATTGGGCCTTCCGGCTGCGCTGGAGTGGCTGGCGCAAGATTTTTCCAAGCGTACTGCAATCCGTTGCAAGGCAACGATCGACGCAGCGAATGACGAGATCAATGGGGAGCTCGGGACGGCGTTGTTCCGAATCGTTCAGGAAGCCCTCACAAATGCCCTGCGCCACGCGGGGGCCACGCGAGTGGACATCGAGCTGGGCACGAAGAGCGGATGCCTGACGCTCGAGATCAACGACGATGGCACCGGCATTACCGAAGCGGGCACGATGGGACCCGACTCACTCGGCATCCTGGGGATGCGCGAGCGCGCCGCCGCGCACGGGGGCGTCCTGGAGGTCGTGCCCCGCCAGGAGGGCGGGACGCGGGTCGCCGCCTGGTTTCCGCCCGCGGGGTCAGGAGCCCGCCAATGATTCGGATCCTCGTCGTCGACGACCATGCCCTGGTTCGGCGCGGGCTGATCCAGATCCTGCGGGCACTTCCGGACGGCGTGGAGTTCGGAGAGGCCGGCACCGCCGCGGAAGCGATGTCGCTAGCGGCGAGCGACCGCTGGGACGTCGTGCTGCTCGACCTCGGCTTGCCGGACCGACACGGACTCGAGGTCCTCCGCGAGCTCCACGCCACGCGACCACAGCTGCCGGTGCTGATTCTGACGATGTTCCCGGAAGACCAGCTCGCGCTGCGGATGCTGGAGCTGGGCGCATCAGGCTACCTGACCAAGGAATCGGCGCCGGAAGAGCTGCTGCGGGCCCTGGAGCGCGTCATGGCGGGGCACAAGTACTTGAGCCCGGCGATGGCGCAAGCCGTTGCGGACGGCCTCGGCGGCCCACCCCCCGCGCCGCACGAGCAGCTGTCCGACCGAGAGCTGGAGGTGCTGCGGCTGCTTGCAGCCGGTCGGCCCATTACCGCGATCAGCCGGCAGCTGGGCCTTTCTCCCAAGACCGTCACCACCTATCGCGCCCGGTTGCTGCACAAACTTCGGATGCGGTCCAACGCCGAGCTCACGTTTTACGCGACGCAGCACGGGCTCGTCAGTCCCGCAGCACTGCGGTCGCTCTCGTAAATCTCTCGTAGGCAAAGCCCTACCAGTAGAGTTGCCCACCGCCGACAGACACGCTTTCCTGCATCATCAAAACTGTGTGCATGCAAGAGATGCGGGTCCTTATGCTGGAGGACGACCCGAACGATCTCGAGCTCATTCGCCGCGAGCTCGGACGGCTCACACCCGCGCCCACCATCCTTCACGTCACCAGCGAAACCGCGTTTGTTGCCGCGCTGAACGATTTTGCGCCGCACGTCATTTTGTGCGATCACAATATCCCCACGTTCGACGGCCGCATGGCGCTGGAAAAAACGCGGCACCTGCAGCCCGATACGCCCTTTATTCTCGTCACGGGATCGCTTAACGAAGAGACGGCCGTCTCCTATCTGAAAGCGGGAGCCACCGACTACATCCTGAAGGACCGGCTGGTTCGTCTCGGGCCTGCCGTGCTCGAGGCCCTAGAACGGGCACAAGAGCGAGAGGCACTGCGCCGTCACGAACGTCTCCTCTATCAGATCATCGATGCGAATCCCAGTCTCATTTTTGTCAAGAACTGGGACGGTCGCTTCGTGCTCGTGAACCAGGCCACGGCCGAGACCTACGGCACCACAGTCGAAGGGCTGCTCGGCAAGACCGACGCCGATTTCAATGCCAATGCGGACGAAGTCGCGCATTCTCTGCGCGACGACCGCGAAGTGTTGTCGTCCGGCCAACCCAAGTTCATTGCCGAAGAGCCCGTCACCAATCCCCACACGAGCGAAACCCGCTGGTTTCAAACCATCAAGATCCCGCTCCACATGCCCGGCGACGAAACGCCGACCCTGCTCGGCATCGCCACCGAGATCACGGACCGCAAGCAGCTGGAAGAGCAGTTGCTGCAATCACAGAAGATGGAAGCCGTCGGTCAGCTCGCCGGCGGCATCGCTCACGACTTCAACAACATTCTGACCGCCATCGTGGGCTACACCGACCTGCTCACCGCGGAATTGGGTGCGAACTCCCGGCAGCTCGAGGACCTCGAAGAGATTCGCAAGGCGGCGCGCCGTGCCGCCGCGCTCACCCGCCAACTGCTCTCATTTTCCCGCAAGCAGGTGCTCGAGCCGCGGATCGTCGACGTCAATGGCGTGGTCATGAACCTGGACAAAATGCTGCGATCGCTGATTTCCGAGAATATCGCGCTCAAGATCCAGCTCGCGGACGATCTGGACGCGGCGCGCGTCGACCCGAATCAGCTCGAGCAGGTCATCATGAATCTCGCCATCAATGCCCGGGATGCGATGCCGGACGGCGGCACGCTCACCATCGAAACCGCCAACGCGACCCTCGATGAGAACTATGCCGCCACGCACGTCTCCGTGATTCCCGGGGATTACGTGATGCTCGCCGTGACCGATACCGGCTGTGGCATGAGCGAAGCGACGCAAACGCGTATCTTCGAGCCGTTTTTCACAACCAAGCCGGCCGGGCGCGGCACCGGACTGGGCCTGTCCACGGTCTACGGCATCGTCAAGCAGAGCGCCGGGAACATCTGGCTGTACAGCGAGCCCGACAAGGGGACCACCTTCAAGATCTACTTACCGGCGCTGGACGCCTTGCCGGAGGAAATCGGGAAGACCGCTCCGATCGAGGCGGCGCGCCAGGGAAGCGGCACAGTGCTGCTGGTGGAGGACGACGAGCAGCTCCGCCGCTTGACGCACCGCGCGCTCGCGACGCAGGGATACGTCGTGCTGGAAGCCGACCGCGGCCGCTTGGCACTCGACATCGCCCGGCGGCACAACGGGCCGATCGACTTGTTGTTGACTGACCTCGTGATGCCCGACATCAACGGCCGCAAGCTGGCCGACGCGTTGCGCGCCGCGCGCCCCGGATTGCGAGTGCTGTTCATGTCCGGGTACCCCGACAGCGCGATCGTCAATCACGGCATGCTGGAGGCGGGCGTCGCCTATCTCGCCAAACCGTTCACAACCGACGCGGTTGCGCGTAAAGTCCGCGAGGTCCTGAACGCGGGGGCGGCCTGATGCGGTGGTCCATCGAGCATAAGTTGCCGCTGTTCGCGACGATCCTGTTGGTGGCGGTGGCGATCGCGCAGCTGACGATCGGATACGGTGAGGTTCGGCAGGCGTCCCTGGCGCTCGCGGACAAACGACTTCCGCTCGCGACCAAGGTCCTCGCCGATCTGTTTCAGACAGGGCAAGGACGCGTACGGATCACGGCATTGGCGAAGGATCCCGCGATCGTCGCGTTCCTGCGCTCCGGCGGACGCAGCGGCCGCGAAGCGGCGCTCGCGGCGATGCACCGCATTACCACGGACACGGCCAGCAACGCCGGCCTCGAGCTGCGGAACTTCAGCGGCAAGCTGCTGCTCCGCACCGGCCGATTCTCGATCGCCGATAGCGTGCTCGTCTCACCCGGGAAGGACTCGGCACGGTACGGCCCGTTGCTGCGCCGCGATACGACGCTCTTCATTGCGGTCGCGGCCGCGAGTGGCGACGCGGAACGCGCCGGCGGCGGGATCGTGCAGCAAGTCGCGCGGCTGAGCCTGAGCGAGCGCACCCGTGCGACGTTGACCGGTCTCGCCGGCGGCGATGTCACGTTGCTGCTGGGCAACGCGGCGGGTGACCCGTGGACGGATTTCGCGACGATCGTTCCCGCGCCACCGCCCAGCGTGCTCACGAGCCGCACGCCGGTCCGCTACGAACGAGGCGAGGTGAGACGCGCGAGCGCGGCGCCCGTGCCAGGCACACCCTGGATGGTCGTCGCCGAGCTGCCCAGCCGGGTGATTGTCGCGCCCGCGCGCGCGTACCTGAAAACCGTGGCGCCGCTCGCGTTCCTGATTGTCATCGCCGGGGTCCTGATCGCCTGGTGGGCAAGCCGCCGGCTCACCAAGCCCCTGGTGGGCGTGACGCGGGCCGCTGAAGCCATCGCCGCCGGCAATCTCGAGCCCCGGGTCCCGGCCGGGCGCGACGACGAGCTGGGCCGGTTGGCGCGGTCGTTCAACACCATGGCGGAGCAGGTGGCTCGCTCACACCACCATCTCGAGGCGCAGGTTGCGCAGCGCACCCAGGCGCTCGAAGGGACCAATGCGGAGTTGGAGTCGTTCTCCTACTCCGTATCCCACGATTTGCGGGCCCCGCTACGGGCGATCCATGGTTTCGCGCGCATCCTGCTCGAGGACCACCAGGCCCAGCTCGATCCCGAGGCGCAGCGGTTACTCGGCGTCATTGACCAGAACACCCGCCGCATGGGCCAGCTCATCGACGACCTGCTCGCGTTCTCCCGGCTCGGCCGCAAGGAGATCGCGACCGGTCTCGTGGACATGGAGGAGCTGACCCGTACCGTCGCCGACGAGGTCCGGCGCACCGATGCGGGGAGAAAGGGCTCGCTCGTGATTCAGATCGATCCGCTCCCACCCGCGCACGGCGATCGGCCGTTGTTGCGCCAGGTGATGAACAACCTGTTGCAGAACGCCGCGAAGTTTACCCGCGATCGCGCTGACGCCCACGTGGAAGTCGGGTCACAGCCGAACGGCGATCAGACGGTGTACTTCGTAAAGGACAACGGCGCCGGATTCGACGCGCGGTACGCAGACAAACTGTTCGGAGTATTCCAACGGCTGCACAGCACGGAGCAGTTCGACGGAACGGGGGTGGGGCTCGCGATCGTCAAGCGCATCGTCCAACGCCACGGCGGTCGGGTCTGGGCGGAGGGCAAAGTGGATCACGGCGCAGCCTTCTATTTCACCCTTCCAAGCGCAGCGCGCTGATGCCAACCGGCGTCGAAATCCTGCTCGTCGAAGACAACGCGAACGATGCGGAGCTCACGCTGCGGGCGCTCAAACAGCGCAATCTGGCGAATCAAGTGTTCCTCTGTCGCGACGGCGCCGAAGCGCTGGACTTTTTCTCCAACGGCGCCAGCCCCGTTCCCAAAGTCGTGCTGCTCGACCTCAAACTGCCCAAAGTGGACGGTCTCGACGTCCTGCGGCGACTCAAGCAGGACGCGCGCACGAAGACCATTCCCGTGGTGGTCCTGACGTCCTCCCGCGAGGAGCCCGATATCGAACGGGCCTATGCGCTCGGCGCCAACAGCTATATCGTGAAACCTGTGGACTTCGAGGCATTCGCTCGGGCGGTCTCGGACGTCGGCCTGTACTGGCTGTTGCTCAACCACCCGCCGCAATAATTCGTGACCTCCGAGCCCCTGCGCGTGCTCTTCATGTCGGGCTATACGATGATGCCGTCGTCCGGCACGGGATGCTCGAGCCCGGTCTCGCGTACCTCGAAAAACCCTTTCGCCCAACCGCCCTGCGTCGCAAAGTGCGGGACGTCCTACAGAGCCGCTCGCAGAGCCCCGAACAAGTCCCGAAAAAAATCGATAATATCGATATTATCTAGCGAGTGCGTGCTCACTTAACAGTATAAGTCACTTGGTGACTTCGTGTTAAGTTGGCGCAAGCCCGTTTGTACAATTGTACTTGCTTGCCTTATAAGGACTTCCAGCCGTACGTGGCGCCGCGCACTGACCCCCCAGCTAGATTGCGCCATGCCTTTACCGCCCCTCATCGGGCACGAAAGGGTTAAGACCAGACTGGCGGGCGCCCACGCCTCCGGAAAACTGCCACAAGCGCTGCTGCTTGCCGGCCCCCGAGGCGTCGGAAAGCAGCGTCTCGCGCTTTGGCTCGCCCAGCTGATCCACTGCGAGGCACCGGGCTCTACCCAGGAGCCGTGCGGCCAATGCCGCTCCTGCCGGCTCGTGCTGTCGCTGCAGCATCCAGACGTGCACTGGTTTGTGCCGCTGGAGCTGGGAAAACGCGGTGGCGGGATCGACGCGGACAAGCAAGTCGAACTCGTTGCCGAGGCGCTTGCCGAAGAGATGGCGGCCCGGCGCGAGCAACCGTTCTATGGACCGCCGGCCGGATTGGCGAGTCATCCGGTCGCGGCTGTGCGCCTCCTGTTGAGGCGCCTGGCGATGACCCCCGCGACGGGGACGCGCAAAGTCTTCATCCTTGGCGATGCGGAGCGGCTCATACCGCAGCTGGGAACGGAAGTCGCCGCGAACGCGCTCTTGAAGGCGCTGGAGGAACCGCCGGCTGATTCGATCATCATTACCACGGCGGCCGATCCCAACGCCCTGCTTCCGACGATTTTGTCGCGTGTTGTGCTGGTTCGTCTGGCACGAATCAGCGACAGTGACGTGACAGTTTTCGCGCAGCAAAGGCTCGGGATTACGGACCAAGCTGAACTTGCACAACGAGTTACAGCAGCTGAAGGGTGCATTGGCAAGCTCTTTGCAACGATACCCGTGCGTTCCGGATTGCCGGGGGGGCCTGGAGGAGATCAAGCAGCCCGCTTTCTGGAAGCTCCCTGGTTGTTCGCGCTCGGTCAGGTACCGTTTCAGGCGCGTGGGGGCTTCACCGACATGCTCGATTCGCTGGCGAGTCGGTTGCGTAGCGAAGCCCAGCGTGGCGGCGATACGGGGAAGCTGGTCGAGGCAATCGCGCTGGTCTTGGACGCACGCGACATGGCGCAAGGCAATGTGAACCCGCAGCTCCTCGCTGCCGTATTGGCGGAGGACCTGCACCAGATACGGCTGTCGTGAAACTGTCACACTTGGACCAGGCCGGCCGCGCCCGGATGGTGGATGTCGGCAACAAACCGTTGATGGATCGCACGGCGGTCGCGACGGGAACGATTCGCATGTCGCCCGACGCGTATCGGCAGGTTGCCGAGCAGGCGATCGCCAAGGGCGATGTCCTGGCGGTGAGCGAGGTCGCCGGAACGCTGGCGGCGAAACGGACGGCGGAGCTGATCCCGCTCTGCCATCCTCTGGGCCTCGATCATGTCGAGGTGGAGGCCAGCCTGGCAGAATCGCTGCCGGGTGTGCGGGTCCGGGCGAGCGTGCGGGCGGTTGGTCGCACCGGCGTAGAGATGGAAGCGCTGACCGCGGTCGCCGTTGCGCTGCTGACGGTCTACGACATGGCGAAAGCGGTCGACGCAGAGATGGTGATCGGCGACATACGGCTCGTGGAGAAGCAAAAGGTTCCACGTGATGATTGACGGACGCTTGACGTAGTGGCTACAGCTTGACTCACAGAAAGTGCAACAGGGAGGAGTATGCAAACGAAAACTCAACGTCTGGTTGTGCGCGGCGGAATCATCGTGTTGGCCGCTCTGCTCGTTAGTACCGTGGGCGGATGGGCCGGCGGCACGACGACTGATGCCGACCGGGCTCCAGCCTCCGGGTCAGAGCTCCTCGGCGAACTCCGGTCGCTCCGGCAGCAGCTCGATGCCAAGCAGGGCGAGCTCGAGGTCGCCCGGCTGCAGCTCGACCGCGTCAACGCGATCATGCAGTATTCGACGCACTACCGGCTGCCGGCCGACATGGCGACGGCGGTCTACGACGTTGCCCTGAGCGAAGGGATCGATCCTGGCCTCGCGTTCCGTCTCGTGAAGGTCGAGTCCGGGTTCAACCCGCGGGCCGTCAGTCACGTCGGCGCCATCGGCCTCACGCAGGTGCTGCCGAGCACCGCTCGTCTCTACGAGCCGGGGCTGACGACTCAGCAGCTGTATGACCGTGATACGAACTTGCGGATCGGGTTCCGGTATCTGCGGGACCTGCTGGATCGCTATCCCGCGAACATGTCGCTGGCGCTGCTTGCCTATAATCGCGGCCCGGCGAAGGTCGAACAGCTGCTGGGCGCCGGTCGCAACCCTGCGAACGGGTATGAAGCTGAAGTTATGAAGGGATTCCGGCACCACTAACCTCGGGTGCCGGCTTGACTTACCGGCTTGGAATCAGCAGGACGTCGCCGGGCCGGATCACACTCCGCATCGTCAGATCATTCGCTTCCAGGAGCGCCGTCAGCCCGATCCCGTGCTGGTGGGCGATTCCACTGGCGGTTTCGCCAGGCGCGACGCGATGGCGTGTGTTGCCGTCGGAGTCGGGAGCAGCGCTGACCGAACTGTAGCGCCTCCACGCGCGGCGGACCCTGGGCTCCGGTGGATTGCTCCAGGCGCCGCGCGGGACCACGCGCCCACTCATCGGCACGATCACCCGCTGGCCCACGCGCAGGGCGTGCGCCCGCAGGCGGGGATTCGCGGCCTGCAGCATCGTCACGGTCACTTTGTAGCGCTGTGCGATGGTCGAGAGCGTCTGACCGTAGGTGACGTAGTGGTCCACGAACGTGATGCGCTCGGTGACGGGGAGATCGGCATAACGCTCTGCCACGCCGGCGCCCCTGCCCCGCGGCACGCGCACGACGACACCGCGCCCGGGCGGCGTGATCCCGCGCACGAACTGCGGGTTGAGCTCGAGCAGGGCGGCGACGCTCGTGTCCGCGAGGCGCGCCAGCACGTCGAGGCCGGTCGCGTCCGGCACCGATACTTCATCAAACACGAGCGGCGGCAGACGCTGGATGTCGGTGAAGCCATACCGCGAGGGCTGCTTGGCGATCAGCGCCGCGGCGATGAGTTTTGGCACGTAGTCCCGCGTTTCGCGGCGCAGGTTGCGGCGGCCCGCGATCTCGAAGAACGTCTGGTCGTCTACGGAATCGGGCACGCCCGGCAGCCGGCGGATCGCCCGCTCGATGCGGCCGGCGCCCGCGTTATAGGCAGCCGCCGCGAGATAGACGCTTCCCAGACGCTGTACGAGATCCTGCAAGTGATTGACGGCAGCGTCTGTTGCCTTGAACGGATCGCGCCGCTCATCGACCCACGGGTCGATTTGCAGACCGTAGCCGCGTCCCGTCGTCGACATGAACTGCCACATTCCGACCGCGCGCGCGCGACTGACGGCGGTGTTCGACAACCCGCTTTCGATGAGCGTGAGGTACACGAGGTCCTCGGGCAGGCCACGCGTGCGCAGCCGCTCGCGGATCATCCCTTCATAGCGTCCCAGACGAGAGAGCCAGATCTCGAAACGGTCGCGGGCGTCGAGCTGGAAGAACTCGAGGTACTCGAGCACGCGGCGGTTGCCCACGAACTTCGTGACGTCGATGTCGAACGTCGCGTTGGCGTCGGCCCCGAACAGATTCTCCGCCTCCTGCCGGACGTCTTCGCCGCGCACCGACACGTTCGTGCGAGGGGGGGTGAGGGTGTCGGGGGAGCGCTCGTGGAGGCTGTCCAGCGCGGTCTGATCGGCGGCGGAGTCCTGCTCCACCCTGGCCAGTGCTGTGCCGAGCTGGACCGCCGAGCTGTCACGCGCGGCAAGCTGTGTCGGCATGGGAGGGGGCACTGGTGGAGCGGCCGCTCGAACAATGGCGTGCCCGGCGCAGCCGGCGATCGCGGCTGCGCTCATCATCGAGAGCCCAAAGACGGTCCAGCGTTTCATCGTGTCGCCAAGTAATTCCCAAGTAGACGGTTTGTCGCATTCAAGACTGCAAGCGCCGCGCCACGGGGAGGATCGACCTCCGTCAAGCACGATCCCACCAGCCGCGTCGCTTCTTCTGCGCGCGCCGACAACGAAACGATCACCACCGTCGCATCGAACGCTCGCACCGCTTTCACGCCCAACAGCTCGAACGTGAGTCGCGGTTGTACCGCTTGCTCCAGCGCGTTCACGGCAGCAACAGCACAACAGCGCAGCTCGCCGGTTTGCGACGACACGCCGTCGGATGAACCTTCGAACCGCCGGCCATCGGACCACGTCAACACGACCTTGGCGCGGCACCGGCCGTTCGCCAGTCGCTGAAACCCAAACTCCTGAAACCGCAGCCGCTCGTCAGGCACGTCCGGGGACCTCAGTCGAAGCGTACTTCGATCTGCTGCTTCACACTGGTGTCCCGCATGGCTTCGACCACGTCGACCTCGAGGCGCGGGCGCCCCTGCGCGTCGCGCTCCGCCGAAATGAGCAGGATCAGCCCGCTATCGAACTCCACCTTTATGTGCCGCACGTCCGACCGCACCGTGACATGTTTGACCGTCTCGCCGCGGAGCCGCGTCACCGCTCCGACCACGCGACGCAGATCCTGCAGATCGACAGTGCTCACGCCAGACGCTCCGCGAGCAGCTGCGAGAGCGCAGCGTCGGAAATGCGCTCGGCCTGGATGAACAGCGACGACTTCGAGGTGGCCTCCAGCGGATACGGCGTCCAGAACGAGCGCCGACCCGCCAGTGGTTCAGACGCGGCGACGCGAAACGACAGCACGAGCTGCCAGGCGGCGGTATTCGCGTGACGCTCGGCGACCGCATCCACGTGCCAAACCTGGTCCCCGTGCGCAATTACTCGCCATGACATGGCTCACCTCGAGCCCGGAAAAGGGCGCAAAGGGCCCCCAATATGAGGCTTAGATGCTTCCCGGTCAATAGTTTAGGCTGTTTTTAGTCGTCGCGAGTGACGTAGGCGCGGAAGCGGGTCGCTAAGTCTCGCGTGACGGGTCCGGCCACGCCTTTACCGATCGCGCGGCCGTCGAGTTTGGAGATTCCCACGATTTCAGCAGCGGTGCCGGTGAGAAACACTTCATCGGCCGTGTAGAGATCGTAGCGGTTCATCGGCAGCTCTTCCACGCCGTATCCCGCCTCGCGGCCCAGCTCGATGACGGTGTCGCGCGTGACGCCGCGCAGGATGCCCGTGTACGGCGGGGGTGTGCGCAGTGTGCTGTTGGACACGGCGAAGAGATTCATGCCGCTCGCCTCCGCGACATAACCCGCGGAGTCGAGCATGATCACCTCGTCCACGCCACCGGCGATCCCTTCGACCTTCGCGAGGATGTGGGAGAGGTAATTCAGGGATTTGACACGGGGCGAGAGGGCTTCGCGGTGATGAATGGGCGTGGCGGCGGTCAGCGCCGTCAGCCCTTTCTCGTACCGGTCCTGCGGCCACAGCTTGATCGTATCGAAGATGCAGAACACGGTCGGCTTGGCGCATTTCCGGGGATCCAGCCCCAGATCGCCCACGCCACGCGTGACCACCAGCCGGATGTAGTTGTCCTTGATCCCGCTGCGCTCGACCCCTTCTTCGACCATGCGGGTCATGGCCTCTCGAGTCATGGGGATCTCGAGCCAGATTGCCTTGGCGGATCCGTACAGGCGATCGATGTGGGCATCGAGGCGGAAGACGCGGCCGCCGTAGGCACGGATGCCCTCGAATACGCCGTCGCCATACAGGAGGCCGTGGTCGAATACAGAAACGACCGCGCTGCCGCGGTCGTACCACGTCCCATCGATCCACACGATGGAGGGCATCGGAGGAATCTGCCTCCTAAGTACCGGCATGACAACCGGGGGCGACGAAACAGTGAGGCGGCTGGGGATCGAACCCAGGACCTACGGATTAAAAGTCCGTTGCTCTACCAACTGAGCTACCGCCTCCCATTTACTGCGTCAAAGGTAAACCGTCGAAAGACGGGGTCAAAATAACGACGTCAATTGGGAAATCGTCGCAACAGGCGTCAAAAAAGACCGTTAAGGCAGGAAAACGGTGACACTATCCAGATGGGACGGAGCATGATGGCACATGGTGCTCCGTGCGAATCCCGGCACGCTCCGGGTGGTACAGGTTGCTGAGAGCCTCGCTCGTACGTGCGCGACCCTTGCTAAAGGCTTCTTCGGTCCGGGATCGAGAGCGCAGGCCGATCAATTGGTGCGCGCGTCGTCATCAATTGCGTCGAACATCGTCGAAGGCTGTGGTCGCGGGCAGCGTTGCGGACTTCCGGCGTTTTCTGCTTCAGGCTCGGGGCTCAGCTCAGGAAACGCTGTCGCAGCTTCGCAGGGTCAATGTGACGACGAACGAAGAACGTGCGAAAGTGAGCACTCTGCAGAGCCGGACCGTGCTCGTACTCAAGATGCTGAATCGCCTCTACGATCACCCCCCACCCGACAAATGATTACGCCGTTCACATGTCTTTGATGCGACGTCTCTTGCGACGTCTTTCCATTGACGCCTTTCCAATTGACGCCTCTCATTTGACGCCTCTCGTTCGACGTCTTTACCTTCCAGCCCATGCCCTCCCCGATTACCAGTGTTTCCGATACCGCCAGATGGGTCGCCATGTACAGAGCGATGGAGAGCGAGCGTCCCGACGCTCTCTTCCATGATCCCTATGCACGCCGTCTAGCTGGAGAAACCGGCCAGCAGATCCTTTCTAGCATGCCTCAAGGCCGAAGGTGGGCGTGGCCGATGATCGTGCGGACCGCGGTGATGGATGAAATCATCATCCGCCTGGTCGCCGAGCAAGGCGTCGATACCGTCCTCAACCTCGCGGCCGGTCTCGACGCGCGCCCCTACCGTCTCGATCTCCCGTCGCGGTTGCATTGGGTCGATGTCGACCTCGAGGGAATCCTCTCGTATAAGGAAAGCGCACTCGCGGGTGAGCGACCGCGCTGCCGCGTCGAGTTCGTCCGGGCCGACCTCATCGATCACGCGGCGCGGCGCGCGCTGTTCCAGCACGTGGCCGCCACGGCCGGGCGCGCGCTCGTCATCGCGGAAGGGTTGCTCGTGTATCTGACGCCTGAGGACGTCACGTCCCTCGCCCGGGATCTCTCGGCGCAGCCCGCGTTCCGTTGGTGGCTGATCGACCTCGGCTCGCCGGCGCTGCTGCAGTTCCTGAGCCGGACGTGGGGCAATCAGCTCCGCTCAGGGAACGCGCCGATGCGGTTCGCACCCGAGGAGGGCACGGCCTTCTTTGCGCCGTCCGGATGGCGCGAGGCGGAGTACCGCCCCATGCTCGACGAGGCGCTGCGGCTGCAGCGCGCACCGAAAATGGCGTGGCTCTGGAGATTCCTCGGACTGTTCGCGTCCAAAAAGCGGCGCGCGCAGTTCAAACGATTCTCCGGGATTGTGCTACTCGAAAACAATAAGGGACGGTAACTCTTACCGTCCCCTACCGTCCCTTACCTTCCGTTACCGTCTTTTACCCTCGTTTCAGAACAACCAGCGCACCCCCGCCTGCACCTGGCGCGGATCGCCGAGCCCGCTGCGAATCGTACCGTCAAAGTTGAAGACCAGATTGCCGTAGGACGGATCGCGGAAGTTGTCTTTCCCGGTCAGGTTGAAGATCTCGACCAGCGCCTCGACCTGGCTCCGCGCGCCGATTGGGAACGGGCGCGAGAAGCGCACGTCCCACGAGAAGTAGGCGTTGTCCTTGCGCAGCGTGTTGCGCGTCACGACGGTCGCACCGCTGGGGCCGCAGATCCGGTCCGCCGGACCAGTGGCCCGCTGGCCCGCGGGCGGAGCGAACGGATTTCCGGACCAGGGACCGCAGCTTGCCGAGATCGGCTGCGCCGAGTAGTAGCTCACGCGGTTGTCCATGAAAATGTCGGCCGGGAGCTTCACCAAGGCCCAGCCGTTGAAGCGATGCCGCTGGTCACGGTCGCTCCAGTTGTACTCGGGCGCGAGATTGTTCGCCTTTGCGTAGCGGAAGGTGAACGGGTCGCGCTCGTTGTCGTCGTCCGACTTGTCGAACGACAGCGTGTAGTTGAGCTGAAACTGGAAGTTGGGATCGAGCACGCGCTTCAAGCCGATCGTGTATCCGTTGTAGCGTGAAAATGCCGATGATTCGACCGTGGTCAGGGTTCCAATCCCGTTCGATCCGGCGGGCGGCAACCCGGTGGACCAGGGACTCCCGAAGACGGCGTCATTGCGGTTGATGAACCGCGTGAGATGGTCGGTGCGCGCGTAGGTGTAGCTGAGCAGCAGGCCGAGGTCGGCCGCGAGCTGCCGCTCGTACGCCAGCGTCACGTTGAGCGTGCGCGGGTTCTGGAAATTCTTGTCGAACACGAAGACGTCGGGGAAGAACACCGAGCTCGCCGGCACCGCGTCGGGCAGCAGGTTGCCGAACCCCGGAACGGGACCCAGCACCCCAGTGAGCGCGCTGTTGCGGAAATAGGTCAGTCCATTCGATCCGTTGGTGCTGCGCGTCGACGCCAGGTTGAGGCCGGGAATGCGCGCGTAGTACAGCCCGGCGTTGGCGCGGAAGACCTGACGGCCGTTCCCTTGAGGATCGAAGGCGATTCCCAACCGCGGCTGCCACATCTTCTTGTCGGACGGAATCGTGCCGTTCGACGGGAAGGCGTACGTGCCCGTCGAGTTGGTCACGGTCTTCCCGATGAACGGCGCGAAGAACACCTGACTCGGCGGCGTGATCGGATCAGGCTCGACCTGCGCCTCCCAGCGGAGGCCGTAGTTGAGCGTCCAGCGTGGATCGGGCTTCCACGTGTCCTGGATGTAGACCGCCAGCTCGTTCTGCGGAATCTGCTGCGTGCCCGAGGCCCGCACGGACTGACCGACGCCCGCCTGCTGCAGGTACAGCTGGACCGGCCCGGTGATCGATTGGCCGGCCGGACAGGTGCGGTTGGTTCCCATCCCTCCTCCCGAGCACTCGACGAAGGTAGAATCGGCGAGATAGCTCAGGAAGCCATGGACCGAGCCAAAGATGTATCGGCTGTTCGCGAAGCCGATGAACGTCTGGACCGAGTTCACCCGGTTGTATTCGCCGCCCAGCTTGAAGAAGTGGTTGCCCTTGCTGAGCGAAATATTGTCGAGCACTTGCACCCGCGTGTCGTAATAATCGATCGGCAGGAAGAACGGCATGCCGAACCGGAAATGGTTCGCGAAGTCCATCGCGACATCCGGGAACGGCCGGGCGGCCGGCGGATCGGCGCGATTCGCACCGAGCAACGCTGAGCGGGCGCCGTCGTATGGACGCGGCCGATCCTCGCGCGAGTACTGGAAGCGGAATTCGTTCGACGTGCTGGACGACAGGTACGACACCAGGCTGCCGTTCACGGCATTCGAGTGATCACGCTCCAACCCATTCGCGCTGCGCGCCCAGGAATCCACGTCGAACGTGCCGTTCACCTGCTCGGACCATGTGTAGTTGTATTTGAGCGACAAGGTGTGCCGGTCGGACAAGTGGAAATCGAACTTGGCGAGTGCGGCACGCGCATCATTAGTCCGAGAGATCGGGCCAAAGTCGCCCGCCAGCGCACCGCCATACGCCGTGTTCATCCAGTTTCGCAGGGAATCGAAGGCGGCGCTTTGCGGCCGCGACTGCTGCTTCACCTCATCGTAGATCTGCTGGTCGTAGGCCAGGAAGAAGAACGCTTTGTCGCGCTTCAGCGGCCCGCCGAGCGTGAAGCCAAACTGGTGCTGCCTGAAGTCTGGCTGGTACGTCACGCCCGCGTGCACCGGCGTACCCGAGAGGGCGTCGTTCTTCCCGAAATAGTGCAGCGAGCCGCGCAGCTGGTTGGTGCCCGATTTGGTGATCACGTTGACGAACCCGCCGGAGGACCGGCCGAACTCCGGGTTGGCGCCGCCCGGGAGCACCACGATCTCCTGCACGGCGTCGAGATTGAACGTGAAGGCCGGACGCTGCCCGCCGCGCTGCTCACCGAAGAACGGATTGTTGAAGTCGGCGCCGTCGACCGCGACGTTGTTGTGAATGCCTTTTTGCCCGGCGATCGTCAGCTCGTCGCCGTCCGGTCCCTGCACGAGCGCGACCTGCGGCGTGAGCAGCGTCAGATTCAGGTAGTTCCGGCCATTGTTCGGCAGGCCGGAGACGGCGGCAGTCGGCAGGCGGGTCGAGTTCTCCGTCTTGGTGGCTTCGACGACCGAGGGCGTCGTCTCGATGACGACCGCCTGCAGCTGCACCGCGGCGAGCGCCAGTGTCAGGTCGACCGTTTCGCCCACCCCGAGCCGCACGCCGGTGGCCCGCGTCTCACTGAAGCCCACCCCGCGCGCGGTCACGTCGTACGTGCCCAGCGGCATGAGGGAGGCGATAAAGATGCCGCGCTCGTTGGCCGTGATCTGGCGTTGGAACCCGGTTTGGGTTTCGCGCAGTGTGACCGTCGCTGCCGCGACGGGCGCCCCCGCGGGATCGGTGACGGTGCCGCGGATGATTCCGGTTGTCGCTTGCGACTGCGCGGCGAGGAGAACGGGGAATACGAAAGCGAATGCGGCCGGTCCGAGGAGCTTGCGCACCATTGCTTCGGCCTCCGACTGGGTGGGAAAGATATCTTCGGAGCGGCTAGCCTATCACCCCTGACAAGGCTCCGCAAGCCTTAGTTTTCACGCCATGCAGAACACGGAAATCGCGCGCGCCCTCGGCGAAGTCGCCGATCTCCTGGAAATCTCCGCGGGCAATCCGTTCAAGGTGCGGGCGTATCGCAACGCGGCGCGCACGGTCGCCGATCACCCCGACCCCATCGCCGAGCTCGTCGCGGGTGGCGAATTCGACCTCACCGAGCTTCCCGGAATCGGCGGCGGCATTGCGAAGGAGATCACGGCGCTCGTACAGACCGGCAGCATGCCACAGCGTCAACAACTCGTCGCGACGGTCCCACCCGGTCTCCTCGATCTGCTGCGCATTCCGGGCCTGGGCCCGAAGCGCGTCAAGCTCTTCCACGACCAATTGAAAGTAAACAGCGTTGCCGATCTCAAAGACGCGCTCGAGAAGGGCAAGATCGCGAAGCTCGGCGGCTTCGGACCCAAGCTGCTCGAAAAGATCCGCGAAGGCGTCGCGGGTGCCGACACCGGGCCACAGCGCATCGTGCTGCACGAGGCCGAGCAGTATGCCCGCGCGATCGTGGAGTATCTCAAGGCGGGCGGCGGGATCGATGCCATCGACGTGGCGGGCAGCTTTCGACGGCGCAAGGAGACCATCGGCGACCTCGATATCGTCGTCAGCTGCGTCAACGCGCCCGACGTGATCGCTCGCTTTGGAAAATTCGGCGACGTCACTCAGGTCGCCTCGCAGGGAGACACGCGATCGACCGTGCGACTCTCGAGCGGACTGCAAGTCGACTTGCGCGTCGTCGAGCCCTCGTGCTTCGGAGCCGCGATGCAGTACTTCACGGGCTCGCAAGCGCACAACATCGAGCTGCGCAAGATTGCGCAGGGCAAGAAGCTGAAGCTGAACGAGTACGGCGTCTTCCGCGGCTCGAAATGCATCTCCGGACGAACGGAGGAAGCGGTCTACGGGGCGCTCGACCTCGACTGGATCCCGCCGGAAATGCGCGAGAATCGCGGTGAGATCCCGCTCGCCAAAGAGCACAAGCTTCCCAAGCTCGTGACGTTGGAGGAGATGCGCGGCGACCTGCAGATGCACACCGACGCGAGCGACGGCAAAGCCACGCTTCCGGAGATGATCGAAGCGGCGCGCGCGCTCGGCTATGGATACGTCGCCATCACCGACCACTCCCCCCGCACCTCGATGGCCGGGCAGACTCCCGCCGAGCTGCGCGCGCAGTGGAAAGAGATCGACCGGCTTAATAAAGGAATGCGAGGGCTTAGAGTCCTGAAGAGCGTCGAGATGGACATTCTGGAAAGCGGCAAACTCGACCTGCCGGACGACGTGCTCGCGGAAGCGGATTACGTCGTGGCGACCATCCACTACGGTCTGAAGCAGAGCGAGCGGCAGCTCACCGACCGCCTGCTCGCCGCGATCGACAACCCCTGGGTGGATGCGATCGGCCATCCCACCGGCCGCATCGTGCCGGTGCGTCCCTCATATCCGCTCGATTTCGACGTCGTCGCGACAGCCGCGGCCAAGGCGGGATGCCTGCTGGAGATCAACGGCAGCGAGCGGATGGACCTGCCGGACACGCTGGCAGCCGCCGCCAAATCGCACGGCGCGCGGTTCGTGCTCTCGACGGACGCCCACAACACGCGCGAGCTGCGGTTCATGCGGTTCGCGGTCGCCGTGGCCCGGCGGGCCTGGCTGACGGCGTCCGACATCCTCAATACGCGGCCGCTCCCGGACTTCTTGAAAGGGTTACGTCGCGGTCGAAACCGCTAGCAGCTCGATCTGCGCGACGGGCTCGAAGCTGTAGCGGTGATGCCGCGTGGGGCCGAGCCGTTGAATCGCGTCGAGGTGCTCAGGGGTCGCGTAGCCTTTGTTCGTCTCCCAGAAATAGCCCGGATACCGGGCGGCGAGACGGTCCATCAGCGCATCCCGCAGCACCTTGGCGATCACCGACGCCGCCGCGATCGAATGGCACCGGGCATCGCCATCCACGATCGCCTCGTGCGCGCAGCCGAGCTCGGGACAGGGCAACCCGTCGATGAGCACATGCGACGGCGCAAGGCGCAGGCGCCGCAGCGCGCGCGCCATGGCGAGAATCGACGCGCGCCGGATGTTGAGCCGGTCGATCTCCCGGACGCTCGCGGCGCCGACCGCCAGGGCGAAGGCGCGCTCGCGGATCTTGACCGCGAACTTCTCGCGCTGCGCGGCGCTGAGCACCTTCGAGTCATCGAGCCCACGGATCGGCTTCACACCGATCGGAAAGACGACGGCCGCGGCGACCACTGGACCAGCCAGGGGACCGCGGCCGACTTCATCGATACCGGCGACGATGCTGCAGCCTTCGCTCCACAACGCCGCCTCGCGTTTCAGCGACGGGCGGCGGTGTCTCACGTCTGCGGTTGCTCCGGTTCCGGCGTGCTGGGGACGGTGAGCCCCTGCCCCGCGCCGCGCTTCTCACGGATGCGCGCGGCCTTGCCGGCGAGCCGGCGCAGGAAGTACAGCTTGGCGCGCCGCACGCGGCCTTTCCGCAGCAACCCGATTTCGGCAATCAAGGGCGCGTGCAGCGGAAAGATCCGCTCGACGCCCACGCCGGCCGAAATCTTGCGAACGGTAAAGGTCTCGTTGATGCCGCCGCCGCGCCGGGCGATGCAAATGCCCTCGAACGCCTGCAGGCGTTCCTTCTCACCTTCGCGCACCCGCACCATGACGCGCAGCGTATCGCCGGGAGCGAAAGCCGGGATATCCGTCTTCAGGCCTTCGCGCTCGACCGCTCTGAGCTTTTCCATAAGCTATTCCCCGTGTTTCAACCAAATATCTGGTCTGCGTTCGCGCGTGAGGCGCTCGGCCTGCGCCGCACGCCATGCCGCAATTTCGTCGTGATCGCCACTCAACAATACGTCCGGGACGTCGAGCCCGCGATAGCTGGGCGGCCGCGTGTAGCTGGGGGGCGCCAGCAAACCGTCATAGTGCGAGTCGCTCGAGGCCGACTCATGATCTCCCAGCGCGCGGGGCAGTAGCCGCACCACCGCGTCGACCACACACAGCGCCGCCGGCTCTCCGCCCGACAGCACAAAATCGCCGATCGACACTTCTTCCGCGCCCAGGCCTTCTGCCACCCGCTGATCGACGTCCTTGTAATGCCCGCACAGCAACGTCAGCTCACCGCCCACCGCGAACCGCACCGCCGTGTCATGCCTGAAGGGTCGCCCCCGCGCCGACAGCAACACGATCGGTGGCTTCGCGTTCAGGTCCTCGACCGCCTCGAAGAACGGCTCGGGCTTGAGCACCATGCCCGCGCCCCCGCCGTACGGCGCGTCGTCCACCGTCTGATGCTTGTCGTGCGTGTAATCGCGCAGCTGCACCACGCGATATTGCACCAGCCCTGCTTTTGCCGCGCGCCCCAGGATGCTCGACGAGAGCGGCGCCGCGAACCATTCCGGAAACAGCGTCACCACGTTGATCCTGAGCATCGCTACTCGTCCACCGCGACCAATTGGTCGCGCCACTCTTCGACCGCGGCGCGGGACGTCACGCCTTCAAAGCCGAGCAGCCATTCGCGGTGATACGCCCGGCGGCGCGTTACGACCAAGGGACCCGCCAGCACCTCTCGTGCGTCGTTCAGGACGTACACGCGTGCCTTTGGCACGAACACCGTCCCCGGATGCTCCACGAGGGGGACCACCGCCACCTCCCCGTGCTGTCCGTGCGGCTTGCGCAGCCGCCCGACTACGCGGTGGGTTTCGCGGGCGGTGCTGATTTGCCTAGTACGCCGGCCTTCTTGAGGAGCGAGCGCACCGTATCGGTCGGCAGCGCGCCCTTCTCGAGCCAGGCCCGCGCCTGCTCCGCGTTCACCTCGATCACCGCTGGATTGGCGCGCGGGTTGTAGTTGCCGATCAAGGCCACAAAGCGGCCGTCGCGCGGCGACTTGGAGTCCGCGACGACGATCCGGAAATAGGACTGTCCCTTGCGTCCCACGCGGCGCAGCCGAATTCGAGTTGCCATAGCGTTCCCTACATCCTTTTTAAGAACTTGCCCATCTTGCGCATCTGCTGGAACTGTTCCAGCAGGCGATTCACTTCCTGCACGGGCCGCCCGGCGCCCTTGGCGATCCGCAACTTGCGCTGGCCATTCAGCACGCTCGGATCGGCGCGCTCCTGCGGGGTCATCGAGAGTACGATTGCCTCGACATGTTTGAGACGTTTGTCGTCCATCGATACACCCTGCAGCGCCTTCGCATCGATCCCCGGCAATAACCCGAGCACTTGCTTCAAGGGACCCATGTTCTGCATCTGCTTCAACGCGACCAGAAAATCCTGCAGGTCCATGCCCTTCTTGGACAGGACCTTTTTCTCGAGGCGCTTGGCGGCTTCGGCATCGACCGTCGCCGCCGCCTTCTCGACCAGCGCCACCACGTCACCCTGCCCCAGAATCCGTCCAGCCATCCGGCCGGGATCGAACGGCTCGAGCGCCTCGGTCTTCTCGCCGACGCCGATGTACTTGATCGGCACGCCGGTCACGCCGTGAATCGACAGCGCCGCGCCGCCGCGGGTGTCGCCATCGAGCTTCGTCAGGATCACCCCGGTGAGCCCGACGCCCTCGTGAAACCCGCGCGCGATCTTCACCGCGTCCTGCCCAGTCATCCCGTCCACGACCAGCAGCACTTCCTTCGGGGGGACGGCCGCCTTCAGCACCTTCAGCTCGTCCATCATCTCGGCATCGATCTGCAGCCGGCCGGCGGTATCGACGATCACCGTCCGGGCGCGCGCCGATTCGGCTTCGCGAAGAGCATCCCGGACCAGCGCCGGCACACCCTTCCCCCTTCCCTGTTCCCCCGTCCCCAGCACCGGTACGTCGATCTGCTGCCCCAGCTGCCGCAGTTGCTCAGCTGCCGCGGGCCGGTAGATGTCGGCCGCCACCAGCGCCGGCGCCTTCTGCTCGAGCTTCAGCCGCCGCGCGAGCTTGGCTGCCGTCGTTGTCTTCCCCGATCCCTGTAACCCGACGAGGAGAATGACCGTCGGACCTACGGAGGCAAACTCGAGGCCGGACCTGGTGCCGCCGAGCAGCGTCGCGATTTCGTCGCGCACCAGCTTGACGACTTGCTGGCCGGGGCTGACCGCCTTGACCTGCAGCGCGCCGACGGCCCGCTCGCGCACTCGCTCGACGAATCCGCGCGTGACCTCGAAGCTCACGTCCGCCTCGAGCAGGTGGCGGCGGATCTCGCGCAGCGCGTCGGTGACGTCGCTTTCCGAGAGCACCCCGCGACCTGTGAGCCGGTTCAGTACCCCGGTCAGCTGCTCGGAAAGGGCCGTAAACATAAGCGTAGCAAGCTAAATGGCGAGTACCCGCAAACCAAGTGGGGGTCTTATTTTGGCTACTGTGGCACAGATGACACCGCCCATCACACCGCAGTGGTCGCGGCCGGACGACGCCGAGCGGCAAGCCCGCCTGGACGCTATGAAGCGGCGCGCGACCGCGTTACTCGGGGTCGCGCTACTGGTATTCGTGGCGGCAAGCATGTACGAGCCGCTGTACCCCTGGCTCGGCTACGTGCGCGCGACCGCCGAAGCGTCGCTCGTCGGCGGCCTGGCCGACTGGTTTGCCGTGACCGCGCTGTTCCGCCATCCGCTCGGCCTGCCGATCCCGCACACCGCGATTGTCGCCACGCGCAAGGAGCGTATCGGTCAGATCCTCGGCAACTTCGTACAGAACCACTTTTTGTCGCGCGAGGTCATCGCCGCGAATCTGCGCCGGGTCCACCCCGCCGAGCGGGGCGCGCAATGGCTCGCCGACCGCGAGCACGCGCGCCAGATCTCACGGCAGTTCGCGAGCGGTCTCGTGAAGACCCTCGACTCCCTCCCCCCCAACGAGCTGCAGGATCTGATCACGCAGGTCGTGCGCAATCGCGTCATGTCGTTCCGCGTCGCGCCGGCGCTCGGCAAGACGCTGGCGTTGGCGCTTGGCGACAACCGCCAGGAGGAGCTGCTCAACGCGGCGGTCCGGCTCGCGGCGGACGCGGTGCGTAACAACCGCGAGCTGATTCGCGAGCGCGTGCGCGCCGAAACGCCGTGGTGGGTGCCGCCGGTGCTGGATGACAAGATCTACCAGAAGATCATCGTGGCGGTGGAGCGGCTGCTGCACGACATGGTGAATGATCCGGCTCATCCGCTGCGTGGCGCGTTCGACTCCGCGATTCGGGACTTCATCGATCGGCTGCAGCATTCGCCCGAGGTCATCGCGCGCGCGGAGGCGTTGAAAGAAGAGTGGCTCATGGGCGCGGCGAGCGACGACATGTCGCGCCGGCTGTGGGAGGGCATTCGAGAAGCGATCGCGAACTACGGGAGCGGGAAGGACGGCAACCCGAGCCCGCTCGACAGCGGCCTGAGCGAGTTCGGCGTCGCGCTCCTCTCCAATCCGACGTTGCTCGTCGAGATCGACGATCTGCTGATCGACCTCACGGCCAGCGTCGTCGAGAAGTATCGCCACGAGATTGGTGACCTAATCGCGCAGACCGTGGCGAGCTGGGATCCGGCCGCGACGTCACGGCGCTTCGAGCTGGCGGTGGGGAGGGATCTGCAGTTTGTGCGCATCAACGGCACACTGGTCGGCGGGCTCGTGGGGCTGCTGATCTACACGATTACTCGTTTCCTCCGCTGAGGTGCACGGTCGGGAGCGCGCGCCACCCCTTCCAGTCCGCCGGCGCGTCGACGAGTCGCACCGCGGGTCTGTTGTCGATCGTCAACTGTTTCACCTCGGACCGCCGGCCCCCCGCTGTCGACGCGCCCGCCTTTCGCCTTGCCCAGGCGCGCTGCAACCCGAGGGCAAACCGTCCCGCGGCCGGAGCGTCATCCCAGACGCTGTACCACACCAGGGCATCGCTCCTGGGACCAAGCACTTGGTAGCGGTCGCCGTCCCATCCGGTTGCGAGACTCGTCGCTTCCGCTTCATTGCCGAGCAATTGTTGAAAGAGCAACCGCGTCTCGTACTCGCCCAGATTGTCTTCCCACTGCACGGTGTCCGCTTCGCCGGAGGCATACCTCACCTCGGTCGGCTCGTCGTGTGCCGCGTAGCGCTCGGGATGGAGGATCTGCTCCGTCGAGTGCGGCATGGCGTTGAGCACGGACCGGCCGAAGTACTTGTGGCGGAACCAGACGATGAAGTCGGCGCCGCCGAGATACGGAAAGATGAGGCCTTCGCGGAGCCAGAGCGGCGCGCGCGCGAATTGCTTCATGCCGGCCTGTTGCGCCGCCATCGCGGCGCGCTGCTGCCAGAACCAGCCAAGCGGGAATGTGTCGGGCTTCTGTTCCGGCATGAGCACCGGAATTTGCGCGACAACCGCTTGGCCCTCGAGAATCGCCTGCGCCGCCGACCGCCGGTCGTTCGCGTGGCGCTGCTCGATGATCGAATCGAGGTGGACGTACTGATCCTGCAGCGCATGCACGAGCTCGTGGGACACGACCACGCGGAGCTGCAGCGGCTCGACGTCTTCCGGAATGTAGAGCGCGTTCGAATCGGGATCGTAATAGCCGGCAACCTGTTCGGTGAGCACGTCGATCATCGTCGGCCGCAGCTCGAGCGTATCGGGAATCAGCCCGAACAAGCGGAGCGCCGCTTGCAGTCCGCCGAGCTCGGCGGGTGGCAGATCCTGATCGATCTTGTGAATGAGGTAGTCCCGAACCTGCGTGCGTGTCCGGCGCAGTACGAGCGGTTCGCGCTTGAAGGACAGTCCTGTGGTCTGCGCGACGATGGGCATCATGTGATGCACCATGTCCTTCAGCTCCGCTTCGCTCTGGATCGCCTGCGCGCGCTCGCGGCACGCTACGAAGGGGATGAGGATCGCGACCCAGCCCGCGGATCGCGTCAGCCGGCCCACTCAATCCCCTTCCCCACCGCGAAACCAACCACGCGCGCGACCTCCTTCCCTGTCACAACGATGCCCTGGCGCTCGAGCTCGGCGCGTAAGCGTCCGTCGAGATCGACCCGCTGCTCTTCGAGTGACGAAGGACGCCGGACGTCGCCGGAGGACGCCGGAGGTTCCGCAGGCGGCGTCTTCCGGCGTCCTTCGCCGCCACCAAGCAGCTGCTCAAGCTCCTCGCCGAACCGTTGCAGCACCGTCGCGAGATCCGGCATCGGCTCTTCGGGCACCGTCTCCTCGGTCAGCCCGCGCCGCATCAGTGCTTCGACCTTCTTGCGGTCACGTATCAGCTTGTCGAGCTCCGGTGAGACGTGCGCAGTCGCCTGGGCATGAGCGCAGGCTTCATCGAGCACGTCGATCGCCTTGTCGGGTCGCGCGCGGTCCTGCACAAAGCGATCCGTAAGCACGATCGCGGCCTTCAGGGCATCGTCCGAAATCGCGACCGCGTGATGCCGCTCGAGCCGCGGCCGGCGGGCGACGAGCACTTCCCAGGTCTGAATCGCGTCCAACTCTTCGATGGTTACCGGCTGGAACCGGCGTTCGAGCGCGGGATCGGTCTTGATCCACTTGGCGTACTCTTCTCCGGTGGTCGCGCCGATGACGCGGATGTCGCCGCGGACGAGCGCGGGCTTCAGCATGTTGCCGGCGTCCATCGCCGCACCCATCGCCGTGCCTTGCCCGATGAGGTTGTGCAGCTCGTCCACGAAGAGAATGAGATTGCGGTCGGCCTGGAGTGCCTGGACGAGACGGCGCATGCGGTCCTCGTACTGACCCCGGAACGAGGTGCCCGCCAGCATCGAGACATGATCGAGTCCCAGAATCCGGGCGTCCTTGAGCGCGGGCGGGACGTCTCCAGTGGCAATGCGTTGGGCGAGACCTTCCACGATCGCGGTTTTGCCGACGCCGGCCTTCCCGACGAGCGCCGCATTGTTCTTCCCTTGCCTGAGCAGGATATCCACGACGCGGGCGACCTCGGCGTCGCGGCAGCGCACCGGCTCGAGATCGCCGCGGCGCGCCTGCGCCGTGATGTCGATGCCGACGCGCTCGAGCACGTCACCGGAATCGAAGAGTCCCTCGAAGGGATTGCCCATCGCTCGTCAGTCGCCTTTGAGAAAATGCCCGTACCAGGCGATGATGGCGTCACCGAAGACGAAGGCCACCACCGCGCCGACAGCCAGGAATACCCCGAACGGTACCAGTCGCTTCTTCTTGATGGACAGCGGGACAAAGATCAGCGAGCCGAGTGCCGCGCCGGCGAACACCGTGAGCAACACGCCGCGCCACCCGACGAAGCTGCCGACCATTGCCATCATCTTTACGTCGCCCCCGCCCATCGCGTCCTCTTTGAACACCCACGTCCCCGCCAGTCCCACGAGCCACAGCAGTACGAACCCTACCGCCGCGCCCAGCAGCGCCTGGACGAATCCCTGGACGCCGCCCCCGAGCGCGAGCAGCAGGCCGATCACGAGACCTCCCCACGTGAATTCATCGGGGATGAGGTAATGGCGCGCGTCTGTGATCGCGATGCCGAGCAGGATCGTTCCAAACAGCGCGGCGGCGACTGCATGCAAGGTGGGACCGTACGCCAGGACCGACGCTCCGAACAGCAGCCCGACGAGGGCTTCGATGAGCGGGTACTGCTTGGAGATCGGCTTTTGGCACCAGCGGCACTTGCCGCGGAGCCAGAGCCACGAAAACAGCGGGATGTTATCACGCCACGCGATCGGCTGTTTGCAGTTCGGGCACGTCGAGCGCGGCTTGAGCAGCGACTGGTCGCGCGGCAGCCGCAGGATGCAGACGTTGAGGAAGCTGCCGAAGCACAGGCCGAGCAGCACGGCGCCGATGATGATGACGACGTTAGCGCCCACGCACCACCTCGTAGAGCAGGATGCCGGCGGCCACCGCGACATTGAGCGATTCCGCGCCGCGCGCCAGGGGAATCGCGACGCGCTGCGCCGCGATGCTATTGAGCTGCGGTCTGATCCCTGCGCCTTCGTTCCCGACGATCACGGCAATCAGCCCCTCTTCCTTTCGTGAGGTCCGGGCATCGATCGCCCGATTCAGCGGAACGCCGTCCGCGGCCGCCGCCCACAACTCGATGCCGCGCTCGCGCGCCCACGTGATGAACGGTCCATCGTCGAGCTGCACGACCGGATGCCGGAACGTCGCTCCCATCGCCGCGCGCAGCGCCTTCGGATTCATCGGATCCGCACTGCCGCGCAGCAGGAGGCTCGCCGAAGCCCCGAGCGCATGCGCCGTCCGGATGAGCGTCCCGACGTTGCCCGGATCCTGGACACCGTCGACCACCAGCATCGGTCCGCCGGCGATATCGGTCAGCGCCCACAGGCGGGGCTGCACGATCGCGAGGATCCCCTGCGGGGTGTCCGTCCCCGCGAGATCCCCGAACGTCCGGGACCCGACCTCCTCCACCGCGATCGCATGGCTGGCCAGCTCGGCCGTGAGCGCTTGCCCGCGGGTCGTGCGCGCGAGGTCGGGAGAAACGAGTGCGCCTTTGAACTCGAGACCGGCGGCCAGTGCTTCCTCCACCAGCCGCACGCCTTCCAGGACCGCCAGACCGCGACGGCCTCGCGCCTTGCGACGTTGGAGATCGCGGACGGTCGACTGCAGATTATTGCGGATGTGCGTCCTCGTGCCGGTCACAGGTGCCAGTAAAATTGCCTGTGCCGTTGCTTTCGCCAAGCCACGCCCGCCAAACACATGAGAATCGCGCTCACGATCGCGGGCTCGGACTCCGGTGGCGCGGCGGGGATTCAGGCCGACCTCAAGACATTTCATCAATTCGGGGTGTTCGGAACCACCGCGCTCACCGCGGTGACGGCGCAGAATACGCTCGGCGTGCTCGCCTGGCAGGCGCTCCCGGCGGCGCTCGTCGCGCAGCAGATCGACGCCCTCGTGGCCGACTTGCGACCCGCCGCCCTCAAGAGCGGGATGCTGGGATCTCCCGAGATCGTGGAGACCGTTGCCCGACGCATCGCCGAGCATCGGCTCACCACCTACGTGCTCGATCCCGTGATGGTTGCCACGTCGGGCGACCGGCTGCTCGATCGCGCCGCCGAGCAGCTGATCGGGCGCCGGCTGGCACCGCTGGCGCTGCTCATCACGCCCAACCTCAACGAAGCCGAGATCCTCGTCGAGGAAGCGGTGCGGACGCCGGATCAAATGGAGCGAGCGGGTCGCGCGCTACTCGCGATGGGCGCGCGCGCCGCGCTCGTCAAAGGCGGCCACCTCGCGGATACCGACACGCTGATGGACGTGCTGGTCCAGCACGGCGCGACGCGCCGCTTCACACACGCGCGCATCGACACCACATCCACCCACGGGACGGGCTGCACACTCTCCGCCGCCATCACGGCAGGCCTGGCGCTCGGCCGTCCGCTCGAGCGGGCCGTGGAGGACGCACTCGATTTCGTGCATCGCGCGATTGCCGCTGCGCCGGGGCTTGGAAGCAGCGGGGGGCACGGGCCATTGAACCATTTCGTGCCCGCGCCCCCCAGACCACCGACCGAAGGTCTCTAGCTTACGGATTCCACCAGTACGTCGCCTTGATCATGAAGATGTTCTCCGCCGGCGCGCGCAGCATACTCCCCATCGAGGAACCGAACCTGAAATCTCCGTTATCGTCGGCGATCGACCGGCTCTGCGTCCATACAAAGTAGAGGGTCGAACCCGGCATATACTCCCAGCGGAGCACGGCGTTGCCGCGCAGCGATTTGAAATTGAAATCGGGCTTGCCGAAGGAGAACGGCTGCGCCGGACCTGCGCCGTCGGGATCGACGTTGTATGACTTGGTCGAATCGACGTAGGTGATCGTCGAGCCGTTGTCGCGGCCGTACCGGATGAATGCGGCGCTACGACCGCGCGCGAGCTCGCGGTAGTAGTCGTACCGGCCCGCCGAGATGAGCGGCTGAGCGTACAGCTGCAGGGACAGCGTCGGACTATAGGTCCAGTTGAGGCGGATGGCCGCCGACAGCTCCGTCTGATTGAGCCCGCCGAAGACGTAGTGACTGTTGTACGTGTTCGGCGCACCCCCCGTCGTGTCGGCGATCGCGGTGATGTACTGGTACGGCTGAGTCTGCTTGTATAGGTTCGGCCCCACGCTCAACAACACATTCGCAGCCGGACGATACTGCACGTTGACGTAGGTGGACCACTCGACGTCCTGCGACGAGCGGAAGTAGGTGAACGCCCCCATGCCCAGCGTCAATGATTTGCGGCTATCGGAGCCCATGTCGAGCCCGAACTGATAGCCCGGCGGCAGGAGTATCAGCGGCCCGCCGCGGGTGCGGCGATTGTCGACCGTCCAGGGATTGTAGGCGACGTTCCAGTTGACCCAGTAGTAGTTGTTGAACTGCACGTAGCCGAAGTTGAACGCACCCGACCAGTTGATGTTGCCGTCCCAATCGTAGTTCCTGAACAACGCGCCGCCGGTTTCCGCATAGCGGAAATGTTTGCCGGGTTTGCTCCAGGTTCGCCCTCCACCCAGATGCATGTTGATGTACCCGGTGCGCGACAGGAAGCCGAGATCGTTCACGTCGAATCCGGGTGAGATGATTCCGAACGCGGAGTTCACAAACGTGTTGCCACGCTGCTTGGCGAGCGTGAAGCGCGCCGCCGTACCCGTGAGCGAGGTGGCGTTCGAATCGACCCGCACACTCGGCGCGTCCGGTCGCTGGAAATAATGCACCGAGTTCCGCTGTACGGTCGTCATGCGCGCCGGCGATCCGGCGATGCGCGAGCCCGCGACCCAGGCGGTCGTCACCCACGTTTTGGACGAGTCGAGAAAGACCCAGCCGTCCGTTCCTAGCGTCATCGAATTGCTGTTGCGGACATCGCGCAGGACGGGATCGTCGAACGACCGGCCCGCGATTGTCGAAATGAAGCCGAGCCCCTGACGCCCCTTGTCGAACTCCTTCTGGGCGCGGTAGACCCCGTACGCCGCGAGCGGCTCCATCTCCTGACCCCAGCGGACGCCGAGGCTGTCCTGCAGCGTCGCGCGCTCACGAGCCGTCACGGCGGTCAGGCCACCCACGTTCCAGCTGCCCGCGACCTTACCGGTCAACTTCAGCGCACCGAGGATGTGCGCGCCGTCGGGTCCGTCGACGTATCCGTTGGCAGGGGCACCGGGCACCGACAGTGACCGACCGATGCGCCGACTGTAAAAGAAGCTCGGGCCGGACCAGTTGAATCCCCAGAAGTTGCTCTGGCCGCCGAACCCGAACTCGAAAATCGACGCGCCTTCCACGAAGAACGGCCGCTTCTCGTTGAAGAAGGTCTCGCGGTCGCTCAGGTTCACGACGGCGGGATCGACTTCGACCTGCCCGAAGTCCGGATTGGCTGTGGCGTTGAGCGTGAGATTCGAGCCGAGGCCGATCTTCGCATCGGCGCCGAACCCGGGGTCGAATTTCGAGCCGTCGTTGAACGGATTGCCAACAGGCTGGCGGGTAAATGCGGCGCGGCTCGTCGCATACGGCAGGATTTCGAGTCGCCGTGGCGGCTCGATCCGCTCGATCCCCACGAGATCGGGGAATCGCGACACGAAGCCGCGGCCATCCCGCGGCGTGTAGACGATGTAATCGAACTCGTTTTTGCGCGCGATATCACGCCGGAAATTGATGCCCCACACGTACTGGCTTTGTCGGACGAACCGCAGCTGCGAGTAGGGAATCCGCAGCTCCGCGGTCCACCCCTGCGAGTCCCGCGTCACCTTCCCTTCCCACACGCCGTCCCAAGTGTCGTCGTCCCAGTCGTCGTTAAAGAGCGTGCCGTCGTAGAGCGTTCCGGCGGCGTTGATTCCGAAATAGAAGCCGCTGCGCTTGTCGTGATAGGAGTCGATGTAGACCTGGAAGCGGTCGGAGTTTGTGCCCTGATCGCGACGGGCCAGACGCGCCACGATCGAATCGGGATGCGCGTCGTACAGCCGTGCGCCGATGTACAGCGCCGCGTCGTCGTACGCGATGTAGACGACGGTACTCTCCGTTGGCACCGCCCCCTGCGTCGGGTCACGCTGGGTAAAGCCCGTGACCCGTTCCGCTGTCCGCCAGAGCGGTTCATCGAGCGTGCCGTCGATGCTGACGGCTTGGCCGCCGGCGAGCCGAACCGCGCGCAGCTGCTGCGACGCGGGAGGCGCGGGCGCGGGAGGTGGCGAATCGACCGCAACAAGCGGCGGATGACTTCCCGCCAGAGCGAGGAGCAGCTGGAGCATGGTCGGCATATGCGTCCGGGTGCTGAGGTGAAGGGTGGACCCCGGTCGCGAACGCTGACGGCCAGCGCGCGGCGGTTATCGGTTCATAAGACAGAGCGGGTGGGAAAAGGGTTGCAAAACGAACGTCAGGATCAGGCCAAGTTGAGACGCTGGAGCACTCCTTTCAGGACGACGGATAACCGCCGGGCGACCCGCTCGCTCACCGCGAGCACATCCTCATGCGAGAGCGCCTCCCCGGTAATCCCGGCCCCAGGGTTGGTAATAATGGAAAAGCCGAGGCAGCGAATGCCGCGCGAGCGTGCGACAAGCACTTCGGGAACCGTAGACATCCCGACCGCATCGGCGCCAAGCCGCTCGAGCATTCGGACTTCGGCGGGGGTCTCGTAGGAAGGGCCGAGCAAACCCACGTACACGCCTTCCTCCAGCCGGATGCCCATGTCCCGGGCCACGCCCCGGGCCAGCGTGCGCAACTCCGCGTCGTACGGTTCGTGCATGATGGGAAAACGTTGCTCGCCGGGCTCGGGCTGCCCGATCAGGGGGTTGCGCCACATCAGGTTGATGTGGTTGGCGATCAGCATCAGCGTGCCGCCCGGAAACGTGCGCCGCACGCCGCCGGCAGCATTGGTGACGATGAGGATTTCCACGCCCAGCTCCGCAAACACACGCGCCGGCAGCCCGGCGACCCGCGCGGGATGACCCTCATAAAGATGAAAGCGCCCAGCCTGCACGATGACCGGAACGCCTTCAAGCGTTCCACCGACCAGCACTCCCTTGTGTCCGGCGACGCCGGGCTCGGGAAAGCCGGGGATGGTGTTGTAAGGGCACCGATGCCGCCGATCTGAATGCCTACCGAACTCAGATTCGCGAAACCGCAGAGGGCGAAGGTCGCGATCGTGAACGACACCGGATCGAGGCTGCCTTTGAGCGGGCCGAGGTGCGCGTAGGCGATGAATTCGTTGATGACCATCCGTTCGCCCAGCAGGGCGCCGACCGCGCCGCTGTCATGCCACGGCACGCCCATCACCCAGGCGATGGGACGGAAGATCCAGCCGAGCACCGTCTGCAGGGTGGCGGGGAACCAGGCTACACCTCCGTGGATCCAGCCGAACAGTCCGTTGATCAAAGCGATGAGCGCAATGAACGAGACGAGCATCGCGATCACGTTGAGCATCAAATACAGGCCGTCGCTCGTGCCGCGCGCCGCGGCATCGAGGACGTTCACATCGGTGCGCGGGATATCCACTTTGACGCCGCCGAGCGTCTCGGGGACTTCCGTCTCCGGCTCCAGGATCTTCGCCATCATGATCGTGCCCGGTGCGGTCATGATGACCGCCGTGAGCAGGTGGCGCGCCTCGATGCCAAACGCGATGTAGGCCGCCATGATCGACCCGGAGACGTGCGCCATCCCCGCCGTCATCACGGTCATGAGCTCCGAGCGAGTCATGCGTGGGAGAAACGGCCGGATCGTCAGCGGCGCTTCGGTTTGCCCCATGAAGATCGACGCGGCGACGTTGAGGCTCTCCGCCCCGCTCGCGCCCATGATCTTGTTCATCACCACGGCGAACGCCTTCACCACGATCTGCATGATGCCGAGGTAGTAGAGGATAGCGAACAGCGCGGAGACGAAGATGATCGCGGGCATGATCTGGAACGCGAATACGACGCCCAGGCTCGAGTGCTGCTTGCCGATCTCGCCGAACACGAATTCCGAGCCGGCGTAGGAGAAGCTCAGGATCCTCGTGACGACAGCTCCGAGCCAGCCGAAGATGGTCTGCCCGATCGGGACCCGCAGCACGAAGATCGCGAACGCGAGCTGCAGGCCGACGCCCCACGCGACCACCCGCCAGCTGATCGCCCGCCGATTGCGCGAGAGGGCGATGCCGATGCCGAGGATCAGGACCAAGCCGAAGATTCCCGTCAGCCGCGAGCCGAGCGAGCGCGGGGCTGCCGTGACGGGGGGAGGGGTCGTGGGTTGCTGTGGCTGGGGTTTGGCGGTGTCCTGCGCGGGCGTCTGGACGGTCGCGCCGCGCAGCGTGTTGAAGACGAAGCGGGGCAGCGTAAAAACCAGGAGCGCACTGACGAACGTAATCGCGAACGCGAAGACGACCCGGCGCCAGGGCATCACGGAGTTCCCCCTTCTCGATCGAGTTCACTTTGCACGCGGGACACCAGCGCGACCTTCTCGTACTCCGGCAGAAACGCGCTCTCGCACCCGTTCAGGACGACCTGCGCCAGATCGTCAGGCGAGAGACCCAGGACGGCGTGCGCCAGGAAATACTCGTCGGTCAGGGTGATGCCGTCGGTCAGCGGGCCATCGGTATTCAGCGTGACGACGACGCCCTGCTGGAAATAGCGCTTAAAGGGATGCTCCGCCACCGACGCAACGACGTGCGTATGCACGTTGCTCGTCAGACACATCTCCAGTGGAATCTTCCGCGCCACCACTTCTTCGAGGAGCGCCGGGTCTTCGGCGAGCCTCGTCCCATGCCCGATCCGCTGGGCACCCACGTCGTGGAGTGCCTGCTGGATCGAATGGGGTCCGTCTCCTTCACCCGCATGACACGTGCAAGCCATGCCGTGCGCGGCCGCGTACTCGAACGCCGCGCGGTGGTCTCGCGCGGGGAAGCCGCGCTCGGCACCGGCGAGATCGAACGCCGTCACGCCCGCCGAGCGATACTCGGCCGCGACACGCGCCAACTCGAGCGATTCGGCCGGCGGCTTGGTCCGCATCGCGCAGACGATGAGTCCCACGCGCGTCCCCGTCTCGGCCACGGCCCGGCGGATTCCGGCCAGCGGCGCTTCGATCGCCTGCGCCAGCGTCAACGCGGGACGATGCAGCAGCGGCGAATACCGCACCTCGACATAGCGGACATTCTCGGCGGCCTTGTCGATGATGAATTCATACGCCACGCGCTCAAGCGCCTGGGCGGTCTGCAGGACGGACAGCGTGACTTCGTACTTCTGGAGATATTCCTCGAGGTTCTTGGCGTCGCGCACCAGCATCGCTTTGGCCAGCGCGTCCGGTGTGTCGGCCGGGAGGCGGATGCCCTGTGCACGCGCCAGCTCCAGCATCGTCGCGGGCCGGAGCGCGCCGTCGAGATGCACGTGCAGCTCCACCTTGGGCCAGCGGCGCAAGGCGTCTTTTGTGAGCCGCGGTTTGCCCTCGCGCCGCGCCGAGACGACCACGCGATAGACGGAGCCCGCCTCGCCCACCGCATCGCCGGCGTCGATGGTACGGCCGGCGGCGTCCGTAACGTAGGCCGCGCTGTCGAGCAACCGCGCCAGGCCGTCATCCGCCTGCGCGACGGCGTCGCGCACGCGCGCACCCCGCGGGACTTCGACCGCCTTGTCGTTGATGAAAACCCGCATCAGCGATCGGTCCGATGGAAGCGCACGTCGTTGGGCGCTTCCACGGGAGACCGCAGCACACCGAGATAGCGGGTCAAGGCATCAATATCGAGCACGTCCAAATCTTCCTTCGGCGCGCCCACCAGCATCTTGAATCCCGAGCCACCTGTCGCCATGAAGTCGCTGACGACCAGGGTGTAGGTGGCGCCCTTGTCGATGTCCTTTCCGGTCGCGAGTCGCGTCCGCGTGACCCGTTGGCCCGGCGCCTTGCTGGCGTCAAACCAGACTTCCACCCCGGCCACGTGGCAATCGGGCAGGTGATCGCGACCGGCGACGCATTGCTCCAGCGCGGCGAGCAGGACGTCCCCTTTGACCGTGAGTCGCAGTAGCCGATTTTGGAACGGCTGTACCTGGTAGGCCTGACCCCACGTGATCACGCCCTCCGGAAGGTCGGTGCGGATACCACCGTTGTTCATGATCGCGACATCGGCGCGCCCCGCGGCACGTTGCGCGTCGGCGATCAGGCGCCCGAGACCATACTCGTCACCCTCGCGCTTGAGCGGCACTTTGAGCCGCGCCACCACACGCTCGGTGATGTTGCGGACCGCTTGCTGCTGGCGTCCTAGCGCCGCGGTCAGCGCGGTATCGGGCCTCACCTGGTCGGCGTACGGCGTCACGAGCTGGGTGCGCACCTCGCGCCGGCCTCCAACGCGCACGAAGTCCACGATGCCGATCGAGCGGGCGCTCGATTGTGCCTCGATGATCGGGATACCGTGCACTACCGTATTGACGCGCAGGTGCGTATGGCCCGCCACGATGAGATCGACCGCTCCTGAGTCGAGCTGCTGCGCGAGGTCGATGATCTCGCCGTGACAGACCGGCATGTTGCCGCCACCCGTGCTGGAGTCGCACACGGCGCCCGCGTGCGCGACCACGATCACGAAGTCGGCTGCGGCGCGCGCCTCGGGCAGATAGCGCTTGATCGCCTGTGCGCCGTCCCCGAACGCGAGGCCCTGGACGTTGCGCGTCGCGGTGCTGGTCGGCGTCTCGGTGGTCGTCAACCCGATGACGGCGATCTTCACGCCGCTCTTCGTGATGAGCTTCCAGGGCGTCGCCCAATCGGGTCGAGCAGTCCCCCCGGCATTCGTGATGTTGGCGGAGAGGAACGGGTACTTCGCTTCGCCGATGCGGGCGCGCAGCGTGTCGAGCGACCAGTCGAACTCGTGATTGCCGATCGCTGCGGCGTCGATGCCGAGGCGGTTCATCGCGTCGATCGTCCCGCGCCCGTACGTCGCGTTCGAGAGCGCAGTGCCCTGCATCTCGTCACCCGCGTCCAGGCGCACCGACGCGCATCCGCAGGTGCGCGCCAGGCTGTCGAGCCAGGGCCTGAGCGCCGCCACGCCGCCGACCGGCCGTCCCTGCGACCAGTCCCACACGCGCGACTCGAGCTGGCCGTGGAGGTCGCTGGTCGCGAGCACGCGCAGCAGCGTGCTGTCGCGCACGACCGCGGCCGCCGCTGGGGGCGGGCCGAAGGCCGCACGCGCGGCGGCGCGGGCGGCATCGGGAATGATCGCCCAGCTCGGATGCAGATAGGTCGCGGCCTGGATGGTGCGCGCGCGGCGGACCTCGTCCACCAGCAGCTCGCGAATGTCTTCGCCCTTGTCGTAGATCACTCGCGCGCGGGCGATCATCGCGTACGCGCCGCCACCCGCCTGCCGGTAACTGTTCACCGCCATGGTGAAGCTGTCGCCCGCTTGCACGATCTTGCCGTTATAGGCGAGGCCACGGATGCGCAGTCCCGCGGGTCGCGACAGATCGATGTTGTACACGACGCCGCTCACGACGTCGTAGTTGAAGCCCGCGATGCTGTCATTGATCACGGGCCGGCCGGGTTCATAGCTGTTGAAGTACCGCGCGGAGTGCTCGAGATACTCGCGCAGCTGCTGGCCCGAGATCTTCACCGCCCGCAGCGTGTTTTCGTACGGATAGATCCCCACGAGGTCCCGCTGGTGCACATCGCCCTCGGGTATTCCCGTCTGCACATCGAAGACCGCGGCGGCCGACAACTGCGTCCCGGCGCGGCGGCGCTGGACTTCATTGATGAAGTCGAGCAGCGGCGTGTCCTGTGCGCGCGCGTAGCGGGCGTCGAATCCCGCCGACGCGCTGCCGATCGGGGTGCCAGCCCACAGTCGCGCCGCCTCGTGCGTCGCCCGGACCCGCTGCGTGAACCGCGGTGACTCGGCGACATTCGCGAGGGGGATCAGGTCCGAGCGCACTGCGGTGACGCGGTATCGCCCCGCGCGTGCGGTGTCCTTCGCGAGCGACACATGCACCACGGCGAGACTCTGCACCCAGTTCTTGGGCTGCACGAAGTGGACGCCCTTGATCACCGTATCGCGGATCTCCCGATGCGTGTGACCGACGATGACGAGATCGGGCTTCGGGGTCATCGCCGCGAGCGCCGCCGCGTCATTCTCCGGGCCGACGCCCGACGTGTCATAGCTCGATTCGCCAAAGCCGCTGTGAATGAGCACCACCTTCAGATCGACGCCGGCGCGATCGAGGGCGGCCAACGCAGCTGGCCCCGCTTCGGCAATGCGGCCGACTCTGACCCGGCCCGTGAGCTGGGCCCGATCCCACAGCATCACGCCGGGGGTGGTCAGCCCGGTGACACCGATCTTGATGGCCCCGCGCGATATCACGGCCGTCGGCGCGAACAGGGCCTTCCCGCTGTCGTCGACCACGTTCGCCGCGACGTAGCGGTAGGTCGCCTCGGTCGCGGCGCGCCGCAGGAAATCGACGCCGAAATCGAAATCATGATTGCCTGGCGTGACGGCGTCGTACTGCAGCGCATTCAGCGCGTCGACGATCGGTTGGGGCTGGCGCTTGTCGTAGCGGCCAAAGAATGTGGCGAAGGGGTTGCCCTGCAGCAGATCGCCGGCGTCGAACAGCACCAGGTTGCCGGGATATCGGGCGCGGAGGGTCTCGAGCGCCGTTGCGGCGCGCGACAGGCCCCCCGGAGCGGCAGCATCGCGCACATAATCCCAGCCCAGGACTCGGCCGTGAATGTCGGTCGTCGCGACGATGACGATGTGCGCCGTATCGGGGAGCGAACCAGCCGGGTTTTGAAGCGCGAGCAGCAGGGTGCAGAGGAGCCGCATAGTGCGCACAAAATTGCGAAATGAGCGCCGCCCGCGCTACCTTCCGGCCTGCGCATGCCTGACTCGATCAACCCAGCCGTCCCACAACGTATCCTCGTCGTCGACGATGAGCCTGATATCACGGCGCTCGTCGCATACCACCTCGCGAAAGAGGGCTATCGCGTCACCACGGCGGGCACCGGCGCCGATGCGCTGCGCTCGGCACGGGAAGAGCGGCCCGACATGGTCGTGCTCGATCTCATGCTGCCCGGCCACTCAGGATTCGAGGTGCTCGCCGAGCTCCGGCGGCGCGATGAGACGCGCGACGTCGGCGTGCTGCTGCTGACCGCGCGCAAAGACGAGCCCGATCGCATCAAGGGTCTCTCCCTCGGTGCGGATGACTACCTGGCCAAGCCGTTTTCCCCGAAAGAGCTCGTGCTGCGCGTGGGCGCTATTCTCCGTCGCCTCGCCGCACCGCCGGTGGCGGCCGGCGGTCGCCTGGTCGGCGGTCCGATCGTGCTCGACCGCACCGCGCACCGCATCACCGCCGACGGCAAAGAGGTCGATCTGACGGCCACGGAGTTCAAGCTGCTGGAGCGCTTGATCGAACGCCGCGACCGCGTGCAATCGCGCTCGCAACTCCTGGAATCGGTGTGGCAGGCGCAGCCCGACATCCAGACGCGCACGGTGGACATGCACGTGCAGCGCCTCCGCACCAAGCTCGGCGCCTCTGGTGACTGGATCGAAACGGTGCGCGCCGTGGGATACCGGTTCCGGGAGCCGGCAGCGCCAGCGCGGTCTTCCACGGGCACTCGCCGCCGCCGCACATGAAGCTCGTCACGCGGCTTTTGGCGAGCATGGGGCTGCTCGTGGCCGCGGCGGTTATCGGATCGATCATCGCCGCGGACGTGTTACTCCGCCGGCATCTCGAGCAGCAAATCGCCGGCGAGCTGGAGCGCGAGGCGCGGCTGGTCGCCGCCTTCACGCCGGCCGACTCCTCTCGCTGGCCGGAGTTCGCGGTGCTCGCCGGCGCGCGCCTGGGACGCCGCGTGACCTTGATCGATGCCGACGGCCACGTCCGCGGCGACACCGAGTTCGATCGCGCATCGCTGGCACGGCTCGAGAACCATCGCACGCGGCCAGAGGTCCGAGCCGTGCTGGACTCGGCCCGGGCCGTCGGAATGAACGAGCGGGTGAGCGCGTCCACCAACGAACCGCAGCTGTACGTCGCCATCAAGGACGGCCCCCCCGGGCTTGCCGTGGTCCGCGTATCCACGACTCTGGTCGTCGTCGATGCGCAGGTCCACGCCGTACAGCGCGCAGTGGCCGCCGCGGGGCTGCTGTTGTTGCTGGCGGCCTGGCTCGTCGCATGGCTGCTCGCTCGCGCGCTCGCCCGTCCCTTGCTCCGGATCGCCGACGCCGCCCGTGACATCGCCGCTGGCCGCGTAGCGGAGTTCCCCGACGTCCATGTCCCCGAGCTCGCGCACCACGTCGACGCGCTCCGCGCCATGCATCACGAGCTCGAACGCCGCTTCGAGGACCTGCGGCGTGAGCGCGAGGAGTCGCGCACCCTCGTCGAAGCGCTGTCCGACGGCGTACTTGCCGCCGACAACCGCGGCACGGTCATCTCGACGAACGCGGCCGCGCGACGCCTGCTCGGCTATGGCGCAACCGAGCCGCTGCCGCCACTCGGCGAGCTATTCCACGATCGCGCGCACCGGACGCTGATGCGTGAGGTGTTGACCGGCGCTGTCCTCGAGCGACGTGAGCTCGATCTCGGGGACCGAACCGTCCTCGTATCCGCGCGACCGCTCGCGGACGGCGGGACCCTGCTCGTGTTGAATGACGTCACTGGGCTGCGGCGGCTGGAAACGATCCGGCGCGACTTCGTCGCCAACGTCTCGCATGAGCTCAAGACCCCGCTGACGGCGATCGCGGGATACGCCGAAACCCTCGCAGCCGAAGCCCTCGACTCGCAGGCCGTCGGCTTCGCGCAGACGATCGTGGACAACGCCCGCCGGATGCAGCATCTGGTCGATGATCTGCTCGATCTGTCACGCATCGAGTCGGGTGGCTGGCGGCCTGAGCCGCGCATGCTGGGCGTCGATGCCGCCGCCCGCGAGGCGTGGCGCCCGTTTGCGGAGCGGGCGTCCAGCCGCAAGATCGAGCTCGAAACCGCCACCGACTCGGCAGCCGTGAACAGCGATCCCGAAGCGCTGCGTCAGATCTTCACGAACCTGTTCGACAACGCGCTCCGGCACACCCCCGCGGGCGGGGGCATCCGTGTCACCGCCGATCGTGCCGGCGATGAAACGGTCGTTCGTGTAAGCGACACGGGATCGGGTATTCCAAGCGAGCACCTTCCCAGGATTTTCGAGCGGTTCTACCGCGTAGACCCCAGCCGGTCGCGCCAGGAAGGCGGCACCGGACTTGGCCTGGCGATCGTGAAGCACCTCGTCGAGGCGCACGGCGGGCGTGTGGAAGCCGACAGCGAGCTTGGGCGGGGAACCACAATCCGTTTGTACTTCCCGACTTAGGTCCCGTTACACGGCCGTAACGCAGCCGTCATCACCGGTTGACCTTGGGCGGGTATCGTTCGTTCGTGCGAATTGCACTTGTAACAGACACTTACATGCCGCAGGTCAACGGCGTGACGACAGTGGTCGCCCGGATCGCGAATGTACTGCGCGAATTCGGCCACCAGGTCGCCGTCGTTGCGCCGCGCTATCCCGGCCGCGCCGCTGAAGCGCCCGGTGAGTTGCGCATTCCATCGGCGGCTTTTCCGCCATATCCCGCGATCCGGCTCTCGCTGCCGCAGTTCGGCGCCGTCGCTCGCTTTCTCGATCCGTTCGAGCCCGAGCTCGTGCACGTCGCGACGGAAGGCCCGTTGGGACTGATGGGCCGCCGCTACGCCAAGCGGCGCGGCATCCCGCTGATGACGTCGTATCACACGAATTTCCCCCAGTACGCGCGGCATTACGGTGCCGGGGCGCTGGAGCCACTCGTGTGGAAATGGCTGCGCTGGTTCCACCGGCCCGCGGTTCTCACGCAGACGCCGGGAGAGGCCGTCGCCGCTGAGCTCAAGAGCCGCGGCATCGGCAACCCGATCGTCTGGGGTCGCGGCGTCGACACGGCGCACTTCAATCCGGGACGGCGCAGCGCCGGCTGGCGCCGCTGGCTCGCCGGTGGGGATGATACCGCAGTCGTCCTGCACGTCGGCCGTCTGGCTCGCGAGAAGAACATCGATGTCCTCATGGAGGCGTGGACGGCGGCGCACGAACGCGTGGGCCCGCGCGCCACCTTCGTGGTGGCGGGCGAGGGCCCGGAAACGCGGCGGCTCGTGACCCGGCTGCCGTGGGTGCGGCAGCTCGGGTTTCTCGACCGGGGCCGCCTCGCGGATGTCTACGCGAGCGCCGACATCTGCGTCCTGCCCTCGAAGACCGAGACGTGTGGTCTCGTGGCGCTCGAAGCGATGGCCTCTGGCCTTGCGGTCGTGGCGGCGGATGCCGGCGGCTTCCGCGAGAGCATTACCCATGGACGTAGCGGCGTCCTCGTCGCCCCGGACGATGCGACCGGATTTGCCGCGGAGATACTTTCGCTTGTGATCGCGCCCCAGCGTCGCGCCGAAATCGCGACGGCTGCGCGCGCCGCGGCGCTGGCGCGCGACGTCGCGCCCGAGAACCTCGCGCTGCTGCAACAGTATGCGGCTGCGGCGGGCCACACCGCCGCGGGAGCCTTCACGCGGACGGCGCAGCCGGTCGAGGCGGGGGTTTGATGCGCTGGCTCACACACCTGGGCGGCGCGCGGGTGACGATCGGGATCGGCCTCGGCCTGATCGCCGTCGGCGAGCAGCTGCTCGGACTGGCGGCGTTGTTCGCGCTGACGACATCGCACTTGGCCGTCCAAGTGCTCAAGCGTGCGGTGGCGCGTCCGCGGCCGTGCGATGCCACCGGCCGCCCGCTCGCGCTCATCGATCTGCCCGATCCGTTCTCCTTCCCATCGGGGCACGCCGCCGCGGCGAGCGCGGTGGGCGGCACGATCGCGATCGCGCATCCAGCGCTCGCCCCGGTGCTGTTGCCGCTGGCGGCGCTGATCGCTGGGTCACGCGTGAGCCTGCGGGTCCATCACCTCGGCGACGTGGTCGGCGGAGCCCTGCTCGGCCTGATCGGCGCCATCGGCGCCGCGCTTCTCATACTGCGTTAGTCGCGCGAATAGGTGCCCGGCGGCGGATTGCACGGCCGTCCGTTCGGGTGCCCAGGTAGCGGAGGCTCGTTGTTACAAGCTCGTGACACTAGAAAAGGCGTTTGGTGATGCGGGCAAGCGAGTCTTCGTTACCTGGTTACATCACCCCTTTCGAGGAGCTCACACCGTGCACGTACGACCACTGTTGAGCCTCGCTGCGGCAGGCGCCCTTAGCACGATGTCGGCGACCGGCCTTAGCGCCCAGGCTCAGGCCCCACAGGCACCACAGGTCACCGTCAGCGGCGTTTCGTATCTGCAATACCTCTATCAGCTCAAAGACACTGCCAACCACAACAACAACTTCGACGTGACCCGGGCCTACATCAACGTGATTGGCCGGTTCTCGGGTGGCGTCAGCACGCGCATCACGGCCGACGTCAACCGGCCCGCCGGTGACAACTCTTTGCGCTATCGCCTGAAGTATGCGTTTGTCGCTTACACACCGCAGGGCAGCTCGCTCACGTACAAACTCGGCCAAATCCATACACCCTTCATCGATTGGGAAGAGGCGCTGTGGGATTACCGCATGCAGGGGCAGATGGCGATGGAGCGTGGCGGCTACCTCTCATCGTCGGACTTCGGTCTCGGCGTGGACGGTAACTGGAACGCCGACCGCGTCAACATGCAGGTGGGCATCTACAACGGGGAGAGCTACAGCGGCGGGACCGGCGACAAGCGCAAGGACCTGATGGGTCGCGTCTCCGTACGCGTCAAGCCGACCGATGACGCCAGCCGCGTTGGTGGACTGCGCATCACCGCGTATGGCCAATACGGCAAGCCGACAACCGGCGGCGAACGCAGCCGGCTGCTCGGCATGGTGTCGTACCGGACGAGGCTGATCACCCTGGCAGGCGAATACGCAGTGACGAAGGACAGCACCGCGGGGCCACCGGTGGTCGCCAAGGCCTCCGGCTCAGTCGCCAGCTTCTTCGGTGTCTATCGCTTCACGAACTCGAAGGCGGCGGTGTTGGCCCGCGTAGACCTGACGGACCCGAACACCAACGTCGGCAACAACCGGCTGACCCGCGTCATCGGCGGCGCCTCGTATCAGCTCTCGCCGAACCTTCGGCTGCTCGCCGATGTCGACTTGCTGACGTACCAGGGCGGCACGCCGACACCGGCGCTCGAGGCAACGCGGTCGCAGGCTTACTTCCAGGCGCAGTTCACGTTCTAACGCACACGGAGAACACAAACTCATGAAGTCTCTTCTGCTCCTGCTTGCCGCGTTACCAGCGGCAGCTCTCGCGCAAGTCCAGCTGAACGGCGCCGGGGCGACGTTTCCGAACATCATCTATCAGGACTGGATCCTGACCTATAACCAGACGCATCCCGACGCGAAGCTGAACTACCAGTCGATCGGCTCGGGCGGCGGCATTCGTCAGTTCTCCGACGGCACGGTCGACTTCGGTGCGTCGGACGCGCCGATGACCGATTCGGCGATCGCGGCGATCGGTGGCAACGTGCTCCACATTCCGACGGTGCTGGGCGCCGTCGTCGTGGCGTACAACTTGCCCGGGCTTGCGCAGCCGGTGAAGTTCACGCCCGACGTCATCGCCGACATCTTCCTCGGGAAGATCACCAAGTGGAACGATGCGCGGCTGACGAGCATCAACGCCGGTCTGTCCCTCCCCGCGACGGACATCGTCGTCGTGCATCGCGCCGACGGGTCGGGCACGTCCTTCGTCTTCACGGACTATCTCTCCAAGGTCAGCTCCGAGTGGCAGCAGAAGGTCGGGAAAGGCACGTCCGTCAATTGGCCGGTGGGCCTGGGTGGGCGCGGGAACGAGGGAGTCTCGTCGACTGTGAATCAGACGCCCGGCGCGATCGGCTATATCGAGCTTGGCTACGCGACCGCCAACAAGATCCCGTTCGGGACAGTGCGCAACAGCTCCGGAAACTGGATCACGCCGTCCCTCGAGTCGGTTACGGCCGCCGCGGCGGGCGCGATGAAGGACATGGGCCCGAACACCGATTTCCGCGTCTCCATCACCAACTCGACGGGACCCCAGGCTTATCCGATCGCCAGCTTTACCTGGTTCCTGGTTCACAAGTCTTACGCGGACACGGCAAAGGCTCGGGCGCTCATCCAGTTCATTTGGTGGGCCGAGAGCGAAGGGCAAGCCAAGGCCCCACAGCTCGGCTATGCCCCGCTTCCCAGGGACTTGCACCCGTGGATTCAAGCACGGTTGAAAAGCGTCACCGCCGGCGGGCGGGCAGTCTGGAAAGCCGCTGAGTAATAAGTCCTGACATAACGGAGCACCTCCCGGTGTGTAGTTGGGGGCGCCGGGGGGTGCTTCGGTTTCACGGTGACAATTCCGTTACACCGTTGTGACGGACACCGGATGCACCGCCGGTAGGTTTCCCCGCGCGATGACCAGCCTCCCGATCGAAAGCCCCCCCCGCCCCCCGCGCCTCACCCGTCCCCGCCCGCAGTCGCTACACGCCACAGATCGCAGTGACCGGATTTATCGATCCGTCCTGACTGGTTTCGCGCTCGGCCTGCCGCTTCTCATCCTCATCATTCTCGGCGTCCTGTTTACCGGCGCACTGCCCGCTTTGAAGCGATTCGGTCCGACCTTCCTGTGGACCTCGACCTGGGACCCGGTCGCCGAGGTCTACGGCGCGGCACCGATGATCTTCGGGACGCTGGCGTCGTCGCTGCTCGCGCTGCTGATCGCCGTCCCGCTCGCGCTGAGCGTGGCGGTTTTTCTCACCGAGTTTTCGCCCGGCTGGCTGCGCCAGCCGGTCGCATTCCTCGTGGAGCTGCTTGCCGCCATTCCGAGCGTCGTGTACGGCACCTGGGGGATCTTCGTTCTGATTCCTTTCTTGCGGGCTCACGTCGTGCCGCCGCTCAAGGCGGTGCTTGGCTGGACGCCGTTCCTGCAGGGCGTGTTCTATGGCAACTCGCTGCTCGCCGGCGGCGTCATTCTCGCCATCATGATCGTCCCGTACATCGCGGCCGTCTCCCGCGAGGTTCTGCTCGCGGTGCCGGCGAGCCAGCGCGAGGCGGCACTCGCGATGGGCGCGACGCGCTGGGAGGCTGTGCGGTCCGCCGTGCTACCCTACGGTCGCGCCGGCTTGATCGGCGCCGTCATCCTCGGCCTCGGTCGCGCGCTCGGTGAAACGATGGCCGTCACGATGCTCATCGGAAACCGGCACGACATCGGCGTCTCGCTCCTGCAACCGGCGTACACGATGGCGGCGGCGATCGCCAACGAGTTCAGTGAAGCCACCACCAACCTGTACCAGTCGGCCCTGTTCGAAGTCGGATTGATCCTCTTCGTGCTCACGGTCACGGTCAACGCCATCGCGCGGGTTCTGATCTGGCGTGTGGCGCGCGGCCAGGCGGTGGGGAGCCGGGCGCTGTGAGCGGCCGCGCGCTCCGCCGTCATCTCGCCAGCCGCGCGATGACCGCCGTGGTGGTGGTGCTGTCGTTCACCGCCGTGCTCGCGCTGCTGCTCATTCTCGGCGATCTCGTGCTGAAGGGCGCGTCTTCCATCGATTGGGCCTTCTTTACGAAGAGTCCCGTGCCGGCCGGGCAGTCGGGAGGCGGTGTCGCCAACGCGATCGTCGGTACCGGCATCATCGTCGGTCTCGCCGCGTTGATCGGCGTACCGATCGGCGTAGCAGCCGGGCTGTACCTGGCCGAGTATGGGTCCGGGCGGCTCGGTTTCGTGGTGCGGTTCATTGCGGATGTGCTCAACGGCACCCCGTCGATCGTAGTCGGCATCGTGGCGTGGACGTTCATCGTCCGGCCGACCCACGGGTATTCGGCGCTCGCGGGCAGCGTCGCGCTGGCGATTCTGATGATTCCGATGCTCGCGCGTACGACGGAGGAGATGGTGCGCCTGGTGCCGCATTCGTTGCGTGAGGCGGCGCTCGCACTCGGGTACCCGCGCTGGCGCACGTCGCTCAAGATCGTGGCCCGCACGGCGCTCGGCGGAATCGTCACGGGGTGCCTCGTGGGCATCGCACGAATTGCCGGCGAGACCGCCCCGCTCCTGTTCACCGCCCTGGGCAATCTGAACTTCTCCGTGGACATCACGCAGCCGATGCAGTCCCTGTCACTGCAGATCTACGTATATGCGACGGGCCCGTTCGAGGAATGGCATCGTCTGGCGTGGGCGTCCGCGCTCGTGCTCATGGGACTCGTGCTGATCATTTCCATCACCGCCCGGTGGGTCACGCGGCAACGCTATGGTCGCATCCGCTAATACCCGGCTGCGCCTCGAGGCCGCGCATCTCACCGCGCTGTTCGGCCAGCACCGCGCGGTGCGCGACGTCTCACTCTTGTTTCCCGCCCATGTCGTCACGGCGATCATCGGTCCGTCGGGATGCGGCAAGAGTACCCTGCTCCGTTGCCTGAATCGGATGCACGAGCTGACCCCCGGGGCGAGCGTCCAGGGTGACGTGCTGCTGGACAACGTGAACATCTATGCGGACGACGTGAGTCCGATCGAGCTGCGCCGACGCATCGGGATGGTGTTCCAGCGCCCTACGCCGTTTCCCACCATGTCGATCTCCGACAATGTCGCGGCGGGCCTGCGCGTGAATGGCCGTCAGAAGAGCTCGGACGTCGACGACGCGGTTGCGCGAGCGTTGCAGCAAGCTGCGCTCTGGGACGAAGTGAAGGACCGGCTGCACACCAGCGCCTTGGCGCTTTCGGGCGGCCAGCAGCAGCGGCTGTGCATTGCCCGAGCGGTGGCTCCGCAACCCGAGATCCTGCTGCTCGACGAGCCGACGGCGTCGCTCGATCCGGCGGGGACGCAGCGCATCGAGGAGCTCTGTCACGCGCTGAAGCGCCTGTACACGATCGTGATCGTGACGCACAACATGCAGCAGGCCGCGCGCGTGTCCGATTACACCGCGTTCATGTATCTCGGCAGCTTGATCGAGGTCGGCAAGACGAACGAGCTCTTCACGAAGCCGAAGGTCGAGCAGACTGAAGCGTATATCACCGGACGGTTCGGTTGAAAGCGATGGCGTCGGACGGACGGAGCGTTGGGCGGTCGGGCCGTACTGCGTCTGTCAGTCCGACCGTCCGACAGTCCGACAGTCCGACGCCTGTCGTCGAGTCCCGCGCCTACAATTTTTGGTACGGCGCCAACCACGCGCTGCACGACGTGACGATCGCCATTCCGCCGCATGCCATCACCGCGTTGATCGGGCCATCGGGCTGCGGCAAGACGACGTTTTTGCGGTCGATCAATCGCATGCATGACTTGACGCCGGGGGCGCGCCATGCAGGCGATATCCTGCTCGACGGCGGATCGATCTTCGCGCCGGGCACGGACGTCGTTTCCCTGCGCCGCCGGATCGGCATGGTTTTCCAGCGACCCAATCCCTTCCCCAAATCGGTCTACGATAACGTCGCCTATGGCCCGCGCCTGAACGCCATGGCGGCGCCGCGCGAGCTTCCGGACCGCGTGGAGCGCGCGCTGCGCCAGGCGGCTCTCTGGGACGAGGTGTCCAGTCGGTTGCGAGAGCCGGGAACCGCGCTCTCCGGAGGTCAGCAGCAGCGCCTCTGCATCGCGCGCGCGCTCGCGAACGAACCGGAAGTGTTGCTGCTGGACGAGCCCTGCTCGGCGCTCGATCCGATCGCGACGCAGCGGATCGAAGAGCTGCTCGTCGAGCTGAAAAAGACCTACACAATCGTCATCGTGACACATAACATGCAGCAAGCGGCACGTGTCTCGGACTACACGGGCTTTTTCTACGTGGGCCATCTGGTCGAATTCGGCGAAACAGAGCAGGTCTTCACTCGGCCGATCGACGATCGGACCGAGGCCTATATCACAGGAAGGTTCGGATGAACGCGCAAGCGACGAGTCATCGCCATTTCCACGACGAGCTCTCCGAGCTCAAAGTCGCCCTGCTCAACATGTCGGGCGAAGCGCAGGCGGCGCTCGCGGCATCGGTCGAAGCAGTGTTGCAGCGCGACGGCGACAAGGCGCGCACGGTGATCGCGGGCGACAACGAGATCGATCATCTCGAGCTCGAGGTCGAGGAAACGGTCATTCGCCTCCTGGCGACCCAGCAGCCCATGGCCCGCGACCTCCGCTTCCTCACCGCGGCGATGAAGATCTCCAACGATCTGGAGCGGGTGGGCGATCACGCGGTCAACATCGCGCAATCGGCGGAGCGCCTGCTGGCGGCCCGGCCGATCGTGCCCGAGCCGGAACTCCTCGAGATGGCGCGTCAGGCACGCACGATGCTGGCCGACGCGCTGGACGCGTTCGTCCGCGGCGACGCCCAGGCCGGTCGCGCTATTTGCCGCCGCGACGACAGCGTCGACGCACTGCACCAGTCGATGTTCAGGATCTTGCTGACGCACATGATGGAGGACCCGCACATCATCGGGACGGCGATGGAGCTATTTCTGGTGAGCCGGAACCTCGAGCGGGTCGCGGACCTCGCGACGAACATTGCCGAGGACGTCGTCTTCCTGGTCGAGGGGAAGTCGATCAAACACCACGCGGAAGGCTAGTCGGTGCGATAGCGATAGTACGACGCCGGCTGCGTCGGCCGGCGCCGGAGCACGTCATCGGAGGCGAACACGCGCACCAGGAGCAGTCCCGCGGCGAACCCGCCAACGTGCGCGAAGAACGCCACCCCACCCTGCTCGACCTGCGTGAGGCTTCCCAACCCGCTGAGGAGCTGCAGCAGCGCCCAGTAGCCGAGCATGACCCACGCGGGGAGAGCGACGGTGGTGATATAGATGGGCAGGATGATCAGCGTGTGAACGCGCACCTGGGGATACAGCAGCAGGTACGCTCCCAACACCCCGCTGATCGCCCCCGAGGCCCCCACCATCGGCACGATCGAATGCGGGCTGATGAGCGTCTGCGTCGCCGCGGCGGCAATCCCGCACAAGAGATAGAAAATCAGAAACTTCCCGTGGCCCGTCGCGTCTTCGATGTTGTTTCCAAACACCCACAGAAACAGCATGTTGCCGAACAAGTGAAACCAGCCGCCGTGCGTGAACATCGACGTGATGATGGTGAAGTACTTCGGCGCGGTCCCGACCATGCAGACGATGCCCGGGGCGAGTGCGACGCCGCTGCCGGGCTTCACACTCTGCAGGATTTCGCCGGGGATGAGGCCGAGCTCGCAGACGGATCGCGCGAGGGGCCCTTGTGCACCGGCGCCCTGCAGCAGAAGGAAGACGAGTACGTTGGCGATGATGATCGCGACCGTGATGATCGCGGGTCGCTCGGTGGGGTTCTCGTCGCGGTACGGAAACATGCCGACAATCTAGGGAACGAGAGTCTGCAACGCCGCCAGCAGCGAGTCGCGATCCCAGCTCCCGTCGTACCGGACGCCGTTGATGAAGAACGTCGGGGTGCCGTTCACGCCACTCTTCACCCCGCTAATGAAGTCCTCGCGTACCCGTGCAGCATACGTTCCGGCTTCGAGGTCGCCGCGGATCCGGTCGGCGTCCAGGCCCAATTCGGTGGCGTACTCGAGCAGATGGTCGTCGTCCAGGGCGAATTGGCGCTCGAAAAGGCGATCATGCATCTGCCAGAAGGCGCCTTGCGCACCAGCCGCCTCCGCCGCCTCCGCGGCGTGCTCCGCTTCGGGATGGATCTTGGTCAGAGGAAAATTGCGAAACACAAATCGCAGCTCGGAGCCGAGCGCCCGCTGCACATCCTTGACGATCGGGTACGCCTTGCCACAGTGCGGGCACTGGAAGTCACCGTATTCAACCAATGTCAGCGGCGCGTCTTTGGGACCGGACGCGTGGTCGCGCGATCCGACCGAGGGTGTCAGCTGCGCTCGATCGTCACGCCGGCTCATGCGCTGCTCCCTTTGGGTTGAGCTGCTCGAGAGCCGCGAGAATCCCGTCGGCGCCCGGATTCACTCGCGGATCAGAAACGTAGTGCCACCGGATGTCGCCATCCTTATCGAGGACGAACAGCGCGCGCTGGGTGGTTCCGGACTGCCGATCGTAGACCCCATAGCGCCGCGCGACTTCACCCTTCGGCTCGAAATCCGCGAGGAGAGGAAACCGCAACTTGCGGGAGTCGCGGTAGGCCGCGTGACACCACGGACCGTCCACGGAAATACCAACCAACTGCGCGCCGTACTTCTCGAATTCGGGCAGAACCTCGTTGTACAACGCCAACTGATCGCCGCAGACCGGACTCCAATCGGCCGGATAGAACGCCAGAATCACCGGGCGACCGCGCAGTGCGGCCAGCGACAGCTGTTTATCAGGCGCGCTCGGCAGCTGGAAGTCGGGCGCCCGCTTGGGTGTTCGAGTCATCGTGTCTCCATGGTCGGGACTACTTCAGAAAAGCGAGCACCTGCTGGATGACACCGCCGTCACTGACGATCCGGTGATGCCCCAGTCCCATCGTCGTCACGAGCTGCGCGCCAGGCCACGCACCGGCAATCGCCGCGCCGTCGTCCCAGCGCACTTCCCGGTCATCACGGTCGTGAATCACCAGCAGCGGAATCTGCATTGCGGGCGCAAATCGCGGGACATCCATTCGCCTCCATTCGAAGCCCAGGCGGCGCTCCAGCCGCTCTCGCATGGATGCCATCACGGGATCTCGGACCCCGAGCAGCGACGCGAACTGGACGCTGTAGGTATTCACGTTCGCAGACGGTGCAATGAACACCGCCCGGCGTGCGGCAAGCCCACGCTCGATCGCGAGCGCGGATGCGAAGCCGCCGAGCGAATGACCTACGACGGCACTCACGGGACCGACGGCTGTGGCGACCGCGAGCGTCGCGCGGGCGAATTCCGGGCCTGAGCTGAGACGGCCGGAGGAGGCTCCGTGTCCCGGGGCGTCGAACGTGATCACGCGGAACCCGCTGGCGAGCAGCGCCCCGCCGAGATCGACGAACCGCGCGCCGCGGCTGCCCCATCCGTGGACGAGCAGCACACCTGGCCCGCGGTCGCCCCAGGACCAGGCCGCCACGCGTCGGCCGCCTACCATCAGGTCGAACCGGCGCCCGCCCGCCAGCCAGGCCGCCATACGCTCGCTGATCGCGCGGCGGGGCGGCGAGCAGAACAGCCGTTCCGCCCACCGCGCCGCGAGCCCCGGCGATGCACGCTGAACCGCCCCGAACGCGGCGCGAGTAAAACGCAGAGCTGTGCTCATGGAATTGACAGACAAACGCTTACGACCCGTTCCCGGTTTCGGTATAAATTGTGTCGTCGTTCCTGCCTCTTTGGCAGCGAATCAGGGCACGATGCTTGCCTTCTGCGACCCGCGGCATCTGGCCGGCATCAAATCCCTATCAGGAGCTGAAAGTCATGGCTGAGAAGATCATCGGTATTGACCTCGGGACGACCAACTCCGTGGTCGCGGTCATGGAAGGTGGCGATCCCGTCGTCATCCCCAACGCGGAAGGCGGACGCACAACCCCTTCCGTGGTGGCCTTCACGAAGGACGGCGAGCGGCTCGTTGGGCAGGTGGCGAAACGGCAAGCAGTGACCAATCCGCAGAACACGATCTTCTCGATCAAGCGGTTTATGGGACGGCGGTACGAAGAGGTAAGCGAGGAGATCAAGCGCGTCCCGTATAAAGTCATTCGAGGCCAAAACGGCCTCGCCGTCGTCGAGGTCAGCGGCAAGCAGTACTCGCCGCCCGAGATCTCGGCGATGATCCTTCAGAAGATGCGGCAGACGGCGGAAGACTACCTCGGCCACAAGGTCGAGAAGGCAGTCATCACCGTCCCCGCGTACTTCAACGATTCGCAGCGGCAGGCGACGAAAGACGCCGGCAAGATCGCGGGCCTCGACGTGGTCCGCATCATCAATGAGCCGACGGCTTCGGCGCTCGCGTACGGACTCGATAAGAAGAAGGAAGAGAAGATCGCGGTCTACGACCTGGGCGGCGGTACCTACGACATCTCGGTCCTCGAGCTCGCGGAAGGCGTCTTCGAGGTCAAGAGCACGAACGGGGACACCCACCTGGGCGGCGACGATTTCGACGCCCGAGTCATGGAATGGTTGGTGGGCGAGTTCAAGCGCGATCAGGGGATCGATCTTTCGAAGGACCCGATGGCGCTGCAGCGGCTGAAGGAAGCCGCGGAGAAGGCCAAGATGGAGCTGTCGACCGTCATGCAGACGGAGATCAATCTCCCCTTCATCACGGCCGATCAGTCAGGTCCAAAGCACCTAAACCTCACGCTCACGCGCGCCAAGCTCGAGCAGCTGGTCGACGATCTGGTCAAGCGGACCCTTCCGCCGATGCAGCAGGCGCTGACCGACGCCGGCCTCAAGCCTGGCGACATCGATGAAGTGATCCTGGTCGGTGGCCAAACGCGGATGCCGAAGGTCCAAGAGATAGTCAAGAGCTTCTTCGGCAAGGAGCCGCACAAGGGCGTGAACCCCGACGAGGTGGTGGCGATCGGGGCCGCGATTCAGGGTGGCGTGCTCGCGGGCGAGGTGAAGGACGTGCTGTTGCTGGACGTAACGCCATTGTCACTCGGTATCGAGACACTCGGCGGCGTCACAACGGTGCTCATCCCGAGGAACACGACCATTCCGACGAAGAAGTCGGAAGTCTTCTCGACGGCCGAGGACACTCAGACGACGGTCGAGATTCACGTGTTGCAGGGCGAGCGGCAGATGGCGCAGGACAACCGCACCATCGGGAAATTCCAGCTCACCGGGATTCCGCCGGCTCCGCGCGGCGTGCCGCAAGTCGAAGTGACGTTCGATATCGATGCCAACGGCATCCTCCACGTCTCCGCCAAGGACAAGGCGACGGGCAAGGAGCAGAAGATCCGGATCGAAGCGTCATCCGGGCTCGCCGACAAGGACATCGACAAGATGGTGAAGGACGCCGAAGCGCACGCGGCGGAGGACAAGAAGCGGCGCGATGTCATCGAGCAGCGTAACCGGCTCGATAACATGGTGTACCAGGTGCAAAAGGAGTCCAAAGACTGGGTCGAGAAGCTCGAGCCCGGTCTCAAGTCGCGGCTCGATGCCGCCATCCAGTCGGCGCAGGCGGCGCTGCGCAGCGGCAACGCTGACGAAATCAGCAAAGCGCTCGAGGAGCTGCAGCAGGCATATTCAGCGGCAGGTGCCTCGCTGTATGCTGCCCGGGGAGCGGGAGCCGAAGCAGGGGCAGGCCCATCGAGCGGCGCTGACGGTCAGCCTGGCGGCGAGGCGAAGAAGGACGAGAAGGTCGTCGATGCCGATTACGAAATCATGGACGATGATAAATCCAAGAAGTCTTAAAAGGGGGCGCTGATGTCGGTGAAGACGCGGGACTGGTTGAAGTTCGGTACGTTGGTGACTCTGGCGTTTGCGCTGGGCCTGGCCTTCGCCTCGGCGTTTCGGCTCCCGTCGCGCGGTGAAGCGGCGGTGCGGTCGGTGTTGCAGGACACGAGCCGGCCGCTGCCGCAGGCGAAGGCGGCAGTCGACCTGGGCGAAGCGTTCGCCAATGTCGCCGAGCATGTGAAGCCGGCGGTCGTATTCATCAAGTCCGAGCGGCGGGAGCGGGTCACCAATCGTCGCTTGCCTCCGGGCTTCGAGGATTTCTTCCAGATCCCGCGCCGCCCCCAGATCGAGCAGGGCTCGGGGTCGGGCTTCATCGTTTCGCAGGACGGCTACATCCTCACGAACAACCACGTCGTCCAGGGTGCGGACCGCGTGACGGTCCGGCTGCTCGACAATCGTGAATTCACCGCCAAGACGGTCGGTACGGACCCGAGCACGGACGTCGCGGTCATCAAGATCCAGACAACGGGATTGCCCACCGTGCACCTCGGCGACGCCGACTCGACGAAGATCGGCAACTGGGTGCTCGCGATCGGCAATCCGCTCGGAGAAGCCTTCACGTTCACCGTGACGGCGGGGATCGTCAGCGCGAAAGGCCGGCTGCTTCAGGGTTTGAACTCGAGCCGGTACGCCATTCAGGACTTCATTCAGACCGACGCTGCGATCAACCCGGGTAATTCGGGAGGACCGCTGGTCAATGTGCGTGGCGAGGTCATCGGCATCAATTCGGCCATCGCCAGTGAGACCGGGTTCTATGCCGGGTACGGGTTTGCAATCCCGATCAACCTCGCCCGCACCGTGATGACCCAGCTGATCGCGACCGGACACGTCGAGCGCGCCGTGATCGGCGTGTCGATACGCCCCATCACACCGGAGGACGCCGAGGACGCGAAGCTGACGGATATCCACGGTGTGGTGGTCAACGATTACAGCGGTGATGATTCACCGGCGAAGCGCGCCGGGATCCAGGCCGGTGACGTCATCGTCGCGGTCGACGGACAGTCGATCGAATCGGTCGCGCAGCTGCAGCAGCGCGTCGGGTTCAAGAAGCCGGGCGAGACCGTGCAGGTCAGTGTCGTGCGCAGCGGTGGCGTGCGTAAAACGATTCCGGTGCGCCTGGTAGCGGCGCCATCGGCTGAGCCCGAAGAGATTTCGGACTCCGACGAGGGCGCAAACCGGCGGGATTCCGCTCCGATGGAGGAGCCGCTCGGCATATCCGTGCAGCCGCTCTCCCAGGAGAACGCACGCGACCCCAGCCTGCGCGCCGTGATGCGCTCGGGCGGCGGTCTCGTCGTGTCCCAGGTGTCGCCCGATGGACCGTCGTATGCGCACCTGGTGGACGACAGTCAGGGCTATCCGGACATCATTCTCAAGGTGAACGGTGAGCCGACGCGGACGCGCGCGGAGCTGCGGCAGGCCTTGTCCGGCGTGAAGTCCGGGCAGATCGTGACGTTGACGGTTCTCTCGAGCACGCCGGACGGCTGGCAACAGCGCATCGTGCGCGTGCGCGCGAAATGACGGGATTGTAGGGGCGAAATGACGGGATTGTAGGGGCGCAGCATGCTGCGCCCCTACTCTACCTAGGCTCCCGGCGGCGTTCCGCGAGCATCACCACCGCGGTCGCCGCCAGCCAGATCACGAACACTCCCTGAGCAACAAACAGATTCGACGAAAACTCGTCGAACACTAACGCGACGGCGGCGTTCGCGAGCGCCACTCCCCACGCCGCCCAGGCCAGCCATCGCGGCCAGACCCCGCCGTTCCGAATCGCCCAGCCGAACATGTAGGCCACGAGACCCAGCATGAACGTCGCGAGACGCTCAGCAGCCAAGCCCGTGGGATGGAGCATGTCGTAGACGAACACGGCGTGCGTGCCGGTCAATCCGGTGTCCGCGGCAGTAAACGCGTGTGCCAGCTGCCAGCCAGCTCCGACCATGAACAGGATGTTCAGCGACCAGACCGCGAAGGTGAACGCCCCGAGGAATACGCCTGCCCTGCCAGGAGTGGCACCCGGGGTTCCATCGTGGCGCAGCGCCACACCGATCAGGCCGACGTAGAGGAACACCAGCCCGAAGAGCAGCGACCAATGGATGACGCGCCATCCACTCTTGTGCGCGATGGTGCTCAGCTGCGCCGCACCGTCGCCGGACAGGAATGGGTGATTCAGGCCGGCGATCCCGAACAACAGCACGCCGATCAACAGACTCAGGCCGTAGAACAACGGACGCCTCGTCATCGGGCCCTAATCTAGCATGCACTCGCCGCGACGATATATTGGGCGGCAGATGGATCTCAATCGCATC
>QHVB01000033.1 GCA_003222195.1 Gemmatimonadota bacterium
CAAGGTCGAACGCGGCGAGCGGCTGACGCGCGAGGATGGCCTCGCGCTTTTTGCATCTAACGACCTCCTGACCATCGGTCGCCTCGCGAACTTTGCGAACGTGCGCAAGAACGGCGAGCGCGTCTACTTCGCCGCCAATCAGCACATCAATCCGACGAATGTCTGCATCCTGCGCAACACCTGCGTGTTCTGCTCCTTCGCGCGGATGCCGAAAGAAGACGGCGCGTACACGCGCAGCCTGGACGAGGTGTTCGCCGAGGCCGATGCCGCGCGCGACAATCCAACCCGCGAGTTCCACATTGTCGGTGGCTTGCATCCCAAGCTGCGGCTCGAGTACTACGTGGACATGTTCCGGGGCCTGAAGGAGCGCCATCCGCAGGTGATGATCAAAGCCCTGACGGCGGTCGAAGTCGCGCATCTGGCCCGCATCGAGGGCATGAGCACACGCGACGTGTTGCTCGCGATGAAGGAGGCGGGTGTCAGCACGCTGCCCGGGGGCGGAGCGGAAGTGTTCTCGCCCGCCGCGCGCGCCACCATCGCCGATCGCAAGCTGACCGGCGACGAGTGGCTCGCCGTCCATCGTGAAGCCCACCAGCTCGGTATGCCGTCGAACTGCACCATGCTCTACGGGCACGTCGAGACGATGGAGGACCGCGTCGATCACCTGCTGGCGCTGCGTGCGCTGCAGGATGAGACGGGCGGTTTCTTGACGTACATCCCGCTCGCCTACCACCCGGACCACAACGAGCTCGGCGAAACGCTGGGCCGGACCGGGACGGCAACGACCGGATTCGATGATCTCAAGAACATCGCCGTGGGGCGACTACTGCTGGACAACATCCCGCACGTGAAGACGCACTGGCCCATGGTGACGCCCTTCATCTCGCAGGTCGCCCTCACCTTCGGCTGCGACGATCTCGAGGGAACGGTGGTGTTCGAGCGCGTCTATCATGAGGCCGGCGCGCCGACGCCCATGTGGCTCTCGTATGACGAGATCGTCACGCTGATTCGCGGGGCGGGGAAAGAGCCCGTCGAGCGCGACTCACTGTACCAGACGGTCAGAACGTTCGAGGGCTACGTGCCAAAGCCCCAGGCTGCGCCGGTACGGCCGCAGGGGCCCGCGCCGCAGGGCGCGTTGTTCCAGATCGAGCCTCGCGCCCACGCGGCGGCTCGACACAAGCAACCGGTCGCCACGGTTGTGGATGGCGCAGAATGACTTCCCAGGCTAAAGCCTGGGCTCGGCAGACACTGTCCTTGTATGTATGGACAGGGCGCCGAGCGCACGCTTTAGCGTGTGAACTCCGATGAGAATTGGCCGTATCGGCTACATCAACTGCGCGCCGGTCTACGGCGCGATCGACCGCGGCATCGTGTCGCTGCCCCACGGTGCTGAGCTAGTCACCGGCACACCCGCCGAGCTGAACGACCTGCTGGTCGCGGGTGAGCTCGACGTCAGCGTGATCAGCGCGGTCGAATACGCCCGCCATGCGAAGGACCTCGTGCTCCTGCCGGAGCTCGCCATCTCCTGTGATGGGCCGGTGCGCAGTGTTGCACTCTTCAGTCGTCGGACGGTCGGACAGTTGGACGGTCGGACCGTACTGCTGTCGGCGTCATCGCGGACGTCGGTCGCATTGCTGGAGCTGTTGTGCCGGGAAGTCTGGCATATTCGGCCGAAGTTTGCGGAGGCGCGCGCCGAAGCCCAGGATCTCGAGCTGCTCGCGGGCCTGCCCCATGAAGCTGTGCTCGTCATTGGCGACGCGGCGCTCACGCTCGCGGCGGCCGGAGCGTACCAGCACCGCTACGATCTCGGTGAGGAGTGGAAGCGGTGGACCGCCCTTCCGTTCGTCTTTGCGGTCTGGGCGAGCCGCCGCGGTGGAAGCTTTAGCCAGGCTCACAAGGCGCTGCTTGCGTCCCGGGCCTGGGGCCTCAAACACCTCGATGCGCTCGCGGCCGAGGCGTCCCGCGCGACCGGCGTCGCCGTCCCGGTCTGCCGCGAGTATCTCGGCGGTCTGGACTACGCGTTCAACGACAAGCATCGCACGGCGCTGACTGATTTCTTGCGTCGCGTCGGCTCACCGCAATTCGTCCAGGTAGCCTGATGGTCGACCGCACCAGCCCCGAGTTCCGGTCCTATCTCGAGCTCTACGAGCACGCCTCCTTGCTCGAGCTGGGCCGGCAGGCCGACGCCGTGCGCTGGACGCTGCATCCGGAGAACGTGGTCACCTATATCATCGACCGGAACATCAACTACACGAACGTCTGCGTTGCCGACTGCAAGTTCTGCGCGTTCTATCGCCGGCCGAAACATCCCGAAGGCTACCTCCTGTCGTTCGAGGAAATCGGCCGCAAAATCGATGAGTTGAAGGCGATCGGCGGCGTGCAGATTCTGATGCAGGGCGGGCACAACCCGTATATCCCATTCGAGTGGTATCTCGATCTGCTGCGCTACATCAAGCGCCATCATCCGATCCACATCCACGGCTTCTCGCCGTCGGAGGTCGACTTTTTTGCCGGCCGCTTCGGCATGACGATCGCCGACGTGATCAAGGAGTTGATGACGGCGGGGCTCGACTCGATCCCGGGCGGCGGCGGCGAGATCCTCGTGCAGAGCGTGCGCGATCAGGTCGCGCGTAAGAAGGCCGGTGCGGATCGCTGGCTCGAGGTCATGGAGATCGCGCACGGGCTGGGGCTCCGCACGTCCGTCACGATGATGTACGGGCTGGGCGAGACCGCGGCGGACCGGATCGAGCACCTGTTCCGCGTACGCGAGGTGCAGCGCCGGACGCACGGGTTCACCGCCTTCATCTGCTGGCCGCTGCAGCCCGAGAACTCCGAGCTGGCCCATCTGCCGAAGACCGATGCCGTCACGTACCTCAAGACGCAGGCGATCGCGCGCATCGTGCTCGAAGACGTCCCGAACATCCAGGCGTCCTGGGTGACGATGGGGATGAAGGTCGGACAGGTGGCGCTCCGGTTCGGCGCGAACGATTTCGGCTCGCTCATGATGGAGGAAAACGTCGTCTCGGCAGCGGGCACGACGTACCGCACGACGTTGAGCGAGATGCAGCGGTTGATCGCCGACGCCGGCTACACTCCGAAGCAACGCAGGCAGGACTATACGATTCTCGAGGATGCCGCGTGATGCAGGAGCTAGGAGCCGGGAGCCAGGAGCCGGGGAATGCCTGATGTTCTCATTCTCGTCGGATCAGAATCCGATAAGCCTCGAATTGAACCGGCGTTCGAAATCCTCACGAAAGCCGGCTTTTCATACGAGTTCTACGCCTCGTCCGCTCACCGGCAACCCGAGCAGACCGGTGATCTGGTGAAGAACGCGCGCAAGAAGGGCTTCAAGGTCGTGATCGCCGGCGCAGGGCTCTCGGCCGCGCTGCCGGGCTTCGCAGCGTCCCTCACTGATCTGCCCGTGATTGGCGTGCCGTTTGCCGTCGGGCCGCTCAACGGTCTCGATGCCTTGCTAGCGACTGTGCAGGTGCCGCCGGGTGTGCCTGTGGCCACCGTGGGCATCGACAACGCGAAGAACGCGGCACACCTCGCGATCCGCATTCTCAAGGCGTGACCTAGGCACTTCTTCTTCTTTTTTTCAACGCGCGCCAAACGCATGTCATCCTGAGCGCCGCAGGCGCGAAGGACCTGCTTTTGCTTTTGAAGGAGATCCTTCGCTCCGCTCAGGATGACATCTGCGCGCGTCGTTGCGACAACAAGAAAGAGGGAATGGTTAGAAGAGTCCCACCTTCCCTCTGACCGACTCGATCAACTTGGCTGGGTCATACCCGACTCCCTGCTTGAAAACCAGACTGACATGCCGGATATCGGCAATGCCGGCCGCAGGATTGCCGTCGATCACGACGAGGTCGGCCTGCTTGCCCACCGCAATGGAGCCGATGCGATCCGCCCGGCCGAGGTACGTCGCCCCGTTCAGGGTGCAGACCTTGATCGCCTCGAGCGGCGTCAGGCCGCTTGCGACGAGCAGCTCGGCCTCCCGTTGGTCGGAGTACCCGGGGATCACACCGCCGGCGCCCGTCGGATCCGTCCCCGCCAGCAGCAATCCGCCGGCGCGAAAGAACGCCAGTTCCATCGCCTGGTCCAGCCCCAGCAGCTTCGCGAACGGCGACGTCGTGTTCTGCTGCACCCGCGCGTACTGCTGTTCGAACTGCGTCTTGAGGACGGGATCGAGCACGTCCAAACCGGGGGGCACCGGCTGCCCTGGCGTGACGGTCTCGAACACGGTCTGCGTCGACGTGACCGCGACGTGATGAGCGATCAGGTATTGCACGAGCGACGTGAATTCCGGCGATTTCGGATCCACGGCGCCGAGGGCGGTTATCCCCGCGTTCTGTCCGGGACAAAGGTCCGGTTGCTTGTCCTTGACGAAGTCGGTGGCGACGAAGAAGCCGTGCTCCAGGTCGTCGATGCCGAGATCGGCGGCTTCGCGGTAGGTGACCGAACAGAGATGGCCCGTGATCTTGAGTCCGCGCTTGTGCGCTTCATCCACCGCCGCGGCGAGCTCGGCGCGGGTGATGTTCATGTACGCTTTGAGCGACGTCGCGCCCGCGTCTGCCCAGAATGCCACGAAGCGGCGCGCGTCGGCCGAGTCCTTCAAAGCGTACATCTGTGTGAATGGGGACGGGCCGTTCACGTACGGTGCGGTGGCGTCGATCCAGGGTCCCACCTGATTCCCGGCCTTGATCGCCGCCGCGAGGTTCAGGTCGGCGTAGCCTCCGACGTTGCCGCCGGTCCGCATCGACGTGACGCCGCCCGCGAGGTACAGCCGCGAGAAGCTCACGTAATCGGCGCCGTAGACGCCCGGGCCGGTCGGGTAGTAGAGGTGCTCGTGCATCATCACGAGGCCGGGGATCACCGATTTCCCCGTGAGGTCCAGCACCTGCGCGCCCTCCGGCACTCTGGTCGAGCGGGCGGCGCCGAGCGCGATGATGTTCCCGTCACGGATGATCAGCGTCCGATCTTCCTTGGGCGCGGCGCCGGTGCCATCGATGACGCGCACGTGGGTGAGGGCTACCACGGGCGTGTCGACCGTGACGTATTGCTTCACGGCGGTGGACAGCGTAGGACGCTGGGCTGTGGCGAGCGCGGGAACGAGGAGCAGGGCGGGGACGCAAAACGTGGACGTAGTCATGGCGTGACACTAGCACCGAGCCCGCTGCCTGACCAGCCGATCTATGGAGGTTCCCTCAGTGACCGTAACAACACGCCCCCAGGAGAAAGGCAACACCCAATACGGTATTGAAGATGTATTCGACCCACGTCGTGTAGCCGAGCTTCATGGAGTCCACTTGGGTCCGGGGAATGCTACGACGACACATCGGGCACGAGTACCCCTCGGTGACCTGCAATTTCCACGGGATGCCCGAGACCGAGTCTGGAGTGATTTCGACCCAATGCCATTGCTCGACCACGCTCTTGGTCCAGATCCAAACGGGGGCGTCGGGGGCGATCGGCTTCAGCTCATCGACGGGACGCCGTCCCCAATAGGAGCAGCCTGCTATGAGGAACAACGCTGCGATGCACGAGCATCGCGTCATCAAGACTTTCATACCTTCTATAGCGGGATTTGAGGCGGGAAACTGCAATCCATTTTTACAAACGCGAACCACGCATGGCATCCTGAGCGAAGCCCGCGCCAGCGGGCGGTAGCGAAGGATCTCCTGAGCGCAGCGAAGGATCTGCTTTTAGAGTTATTTTGCTCTCCTCATGCGAGTCGGCATCGGCTATGACTCACACCCCTTTGCCGCCGGCCGAAAGCTGATCCTCGGCGGCGTCGAAATCCCCAATGCCAAGGGTCTGGCCGGCCACTCCGACGCTGACGCGATCGCGCATGCCGTCACGGACGCGATTCTCGGTGCCGCGGGGCTCGGCGACATCGGACGGATGTTTCCGAACGACGACCCGCAATGGAAGGGTGCACGCTCGATCGATCTGCTGAATAAGGCATTTCTCAAAGTCGTCGAGGCAGGCTTCCAGTTCGTGCACGCCGACGTCACCGTCATTATCGAGAAGCCCAAACTCGCCCCCCATATCGACGCGATGGAGGAACGGCTGGCTGAGGCGCTGCTTTCAGGGCCGGCCCATGTCTCGGTGAAAGCAAAAACGAACGAGGGCATGGGGTGGATTGGCCGCGGCGAGGGGATCGCCGTGATCGCGGTCGCGACGCTGGCCGGGCCGAGCGCCCAGCGGCTGAGCGGAGGGCATTCGGTCACCTGACGGACCTTCTCGCGTTTCTCGAGCAGCTTCCCACCGGCCCGCTGTACGCGCTGATCGCGGTGCTGGCCGCCGTCGAAAACGTCTTTCCGCCGGTTCCCGCCGACGTGGCCGTCTCACTCGGCGCGTTCTTGTCGGGTCGCGGCGTGATGAACGCGTGGCTGGTTTTCATCCTGACCTGGGTGGCGAATGTGGGATCGGGCGCGGCCGTCTATGGGCTCGCGCGGCGTCACGGCGCTCTCGTATCTCGCGGCTTCCTGGGACGGCATATCTTTACGCCGCAAATCGTCGCGCACATCGCCGAGCAGTATCGCCGCCACGGCACGTACGGCATTTTTCTGTCACGCCTGTTGCCGCTCTGGCGCGGCGTCGTGATGCCTTTCGCCGGGATTGCCGGCGTTCCTCCCTGGCGCGCCCTGATTCCCCTGGCGCTCGCCTCGGCGGTGTACTATGGCGCGCTCACGTTTCTCGTCAGTCGGTTGGGAACGAATCTCGACGACGTGGTGCGCATGATCCGGCGTGTCAACTCGGTCCTCGCCATCGTCGCGGGGGTACTCGTCGTAGTGATCGTGATATGGATCGTTCGGCGCCGGCGCCATCCTCCCCAATAGCCCGAGCGTTTCGCCTCGAGCAGTTCCGCGATTACCTCGGACTCGAGGCCGGGAATAGTGCGAACACCGTCGCGAGTTATCTCCGCGATATCACGCGCCTCGCGGAGTACGCGACCAGTCACGGCGCGAGATCCCCCGAGCAGCTCTCCGCGGCCCAGCTGCGGGACTTCATCTACTCCCTCAAAGACCTGGGACTCGCGCCCACGACCATCGGCCGCCAGATCTCGGCGATCCGCACGTACTACAAATTCCTGGTGGGGGAGGGTCTCGCCGCCCGAGATCCCAGTGAGCGGATCGAATCCCCAAAACGGTGGCGTACGCTGCCGGCGGTCTTGAGCGTAGCCGAGATGCAGAAATTGCTCGAAGCCACCAACCCCGACCAACCCCTAGCGATTCGCGATCACGCACTCCTGGAATTCGCGTACGCCACCGGGGTACGCGTGTCAGAGCTCGTCGGCGTGAAGCTTCAGGATCTGTTCTTCAAGGAAGGGGTCGCCCGGGTATTCGGGAAAGGAGGAAAGGAACGTCTCGTACCCGTCGGGCGGCGGGCGATTGGCGAAGTCTCGATGTATGTCGAACAAGTAAGGCCAGCCCTGGACCGTGGGAAGGGTCGCGGCTTCCTGTTCTTGAACGCCCGCGGCACGCCGCTGTCGCGGGTCGGGGCGTGGGGCATCATCAAGGCAAACGCGCGGCGCGCCGGGCTCGCCAAGCGCGTCACGCCGCACACGCTGCGGCACACGTTCGCCACGCATCTGCTGGAGGGAGGCGCGGACCTGCGGGCGGTGCAGGAGATGCTGGGCCACGTGGACCTCGCGACGACCCAGCTCTACACCCATATCGACCGGGATTACCTCCAGACGGTGCATCGGAGTTACCACCCGCGCGCTTGAACGCCCCGACGGACCTAGTGCCCGCTGCCGGTCGCCGCGGTGCGCTCCCCGCTCAAGAACGTCGCGATCGCCGCCGTTTCGGCATCGCTTAGGCCGAGATCCGGCATGATTTGGGACGCGGCGTTCTTGATCTTCTGAATCACATATTCGCGCGCCAGATGCCGTCCGCCGAGCTCCGGCCCGACTTTGATCAACTGGTTATCCGGGCGGCCGGACAGGTCGATGTTCGAGTGGCAGGTGTTGCAGCCCTTGGCCACGAACAGGATCTGGCCGCGCTCGCCGGCGGTCATGGCAGGTCGTGAGCCACCAGCGGCGACCACGCTCTGAGGATAAAGTCGCAGTTGGTTGTTCATGAATCCGGTCTTGATCGTGAGGAATACGCGTTCGGCGTTCGGGGCCGTGAAGGTAACGGCATAGGTCCCCGCAGACGGCCGCGCGACGGCCGGTACCGTGGCTTCGTGCTTACCCTCGGATGTCGCTATCAGCAGACTGGGATGCAGGTCATTCAGCAACGTTCTGCCGTGCTGTCTCACTTGAAACTCGATGGTGTACTGCTGTCCCGCGACGAAGTACTCCGGCAGATCTTTGACCGTGACCACCGCCCATCCGCCCATTGTGACGAAGCCTGCAATGAGTGCGGCTGCGAGCTTCAGCATGAGGTGCCTCCTGCGGCCTTGTGGTGTGTCCTCAAACCGACCCTTGTTAGGATGCCGGCACGCCTCCCGCGGTTTATTGCCGCAGTGTAGAATTCCGCGTGCTCTTCGTGCTCGACAATTACGACTCCTTTACGTACAACCTCGTGCAGTACCTCGGCGAGCTGGGCGAGGAGCCGGTCGTCTATCGGAACGACGCGCTGAGCGTTTCCGACGTGCAGGCGCTGAAACCCACCGCCGCGGTGCTCTCGCCGGGTCCCAAGACGCCCGCCCAGGCGGGCATCCTAGTCCCCCTCGTGCGGGCGCTCGCCGGGCAGGTGCCGATTCTGGGCGTCTGCCTGGGCCATCAGGCGATCGGCGAGGCGTTCGGCGGGAAGATCGTCCGCGCGCCACGGCTGATGCACGGCAAGACCTGTCCCATCGTGCACAGCGACGACGAGCTGTTCGATGGGGTTCCCAGCCCGTTTACGGCGATGCGCTACCACTCGCTCGTCGTCGATCCCGCCTCGCTCCCCCCCGCGCTGGTCGTCACCGCCATGAGCGCCGACCGCCAGGGGGATGCTGCGGAGATCATGGCTATGAAGCATCGCGATCATCCGACCTACGGCGTCCAGTTCCATCCCGAGTCCATCGGGACGGAGCACGGGAAGCGGATTCTCGAGAATTTCCTCCGCGTCGTGCGGTCATAAGAGACCGCAGGGCAAGGTGGTAGCTCAGGGGTAGACTCAACGGCACGGATTTTGTATCTTCCCCCGTGCCCGTCCTTGGCGTGATTCCTGCACGGCTGGGCTCCAGCCGGCTCCCTCGCAAGCCACTCCTGCCACTGGGTGGCGAACCCCTCATCATCGTTGTCACTCGCCGTCTCGCCGAGCTCGGCATTTGCGACCGCCTCGTCGTCGCCACGGACGCCAAGGAGATCGCGAACGTCGTCCAGGAAGCGGCCTTCGAAGCAGTGATGACGTCGTCCGATCACGCGACGGGAACAGAGCGCGTCGCGGAAGTCGTTGCCAACCAAGAATTTAGCAGCTTCAATTCTATCCTCAACGTCCAGGGTGACGAGCCCTTCGTCGCGGCCGCGGCCGTCCGTGGTGCACTCGCCTGTCTCGAGGGTGGCGATCCGCTCGGCACCGCGGCCGGGTCGCTCGAGCCTGCGCTCGTCAACGATCCGAGCCGAGTCAAAGTGGTCGTCGATACCCGGGGGCGGGCGGTGTACTTCTCTCGCGCGCCGATTCCGTTCGACCGTGATGGCCAGGGCGACGTGGTCTACCACCAGCACGTCGGCGTGTACGCGTATACACGTGAAGCGCTCGAGGCATGGGTGCGGCTGCCGCCCGTTCCTGAAGAGCAATGGGAAAGGCTGGAGCAGTTGCGTCCGCTGCTGCATGGGATTCCGATGGGCGTGACGTTCTTCGACGGACCGGCTGCGCCAGGCATCGATACGCCGGCCGACCTCAAGTGGGCTGAAGCGGAAATCACCCGACACCTCAAAGAGGTGAGCCCGTGAGCTCGACCAAGTACATCTTCGTGACTGGAGGCGTGGTGAGCTCCCTGGGGAAGGGAATCGCCGCGGCATCGCTCGGCCGCCTGCTCGCCGAGCGTGGCCTGAAGGTCACGATCCAGAAGTTCGATCCCTACATCAACGTCGACCCCGGCACCATGTCGCCGTTCCAGCACGGCGAAGTGTACGTGACCGACGACGGCGCCGAGACCGACCTCGACCTCGGCCATTATGAGCGGTTCATCGATCGCTCGTTGTCGCAGGTAAACAATGTCACGACCGGACGGATCTACCTCTCCGTCATCACCAAAGAGCGGCGTGGCGAATACCTCGGCTCGACGGTGCAGGTCATCCCGCACATCACGGACGAGATCAAAGGGGCGATTCGCCGGTTGGCTCCGGACCACGACGTGGTGATCACCGAGATCGGCGGCACGGTCGGCGACATCGAATCCCTGCCGTTCCTCGAGGCCATCCGCCAGTTCCGCCAAGAAGTCGGGCGGGACAACACGCTGTTCATTCATCTGACGCTCGTGCCGTTCATCGCGGCGACCGCCGAGCTGAAGACCAAACCGACGCAGCATTCAGTGCGCGAGCTGATGCAGATCGGAATCCAACCCGACATCCTCGTATGCCGCACGGAGCGGCCTCTGTCCGAAGACTTGAAGCGCAAGATCGCGCAGTTCTGCAACGTGGACTTCGGCTGCGTGGTCGAGAGTCCAGACGTGAAGTCGATCTACGAGATCCCGTTGAAGCTCCACGAGCAGGGACTCGACAAGGAAGTCTGCATGCGCCTCCACCTGGACACCAAAGACCCCGATCTGCGTGCCTGGGCAGCGATGGTCGACAAGATTCTGAAGCCGCCGCACCAGGTGCGGATCGCCGTGGTGGGCAAGTACACCGAGCTGGCCGACAGCTACAAGAGCATTCATGAAGCGTTGGTGCACGGCGGCATCGCCAACGAGTCCGGCGTCTCGATTCAGTGGATCGGGTCCGATCGCTTCACCGATCAGGAGACGGCGGGGGAGCTGCTCGGCGGCTACGACGGGCTGCTCGTGCCCGGCGGGTTCGGCGTGCGGGGCGTAGAGGGGATGCTCGAGGCGATTCGGTGGGCGCGCGAGCACAAGCTGCCGTTCTTCGGGATCTGCCTCGGTCTCCAAACGGCCATCATCGAGTTCGCGCGCAACGTCTGTAAGATCCCCGACACGAACTCGAGCGAGTTCGCGCCCGAGTGCGAGAATCCAGTAATCGCGTTGATGCGCTCGCAGGAGGGGATTCAGGAGATGGGCGGCACGATGCGACTGGGCGCGTACCCCTGCCGACTCCGCCCGGGCTCCCGGGTGGCACAGGCATACAACGCCACGGAAGTGAGCGAACGGCACCGCCATCGCTACGAAGTTTCGAACGCGTATCGCGATGTGCTCGCAGAGTATGGACTGCGGGCTTCCGGCTTGTCGCCCGATGGCTCCCTCGTCGAGATGATCGAGCTTCCCGATCATCCGTGGTTCATCGGCTGCCAATTCCATCCGGAGCTCAAGTCTCGACCGATGCGCCCGCACCCGCTGTTCGCCGGCTTCGTGGGCGCCGCACTCGATCACAAGAAGCTCCATCCGCGCCCCGAGCCGTCGCGCGAACTGGCAGAGCTCACCGACTGACATGGCCCAGCGGTTTGCGGCTGAGAGCAGCCCGTTTCTCATCGCGGGACCCTGCGTCGTCGAATCCGACGACCTCAACGTGCGCGTCGGCGAAGCGCTGGCCGAGCTCGCGGTCAAGCTCGGCATCGGCGTCATCTACAAGGCGTCGTACGACAAGGCGAATCGTTCGCGGCTGAACGCGCCGCGCGGCCCGGGCCTGGAAACCGGGCTGCGCGCGCTCGAGAAAGTGCGCAGTGCGACGGGCTTGCCGATCCTGACCGACGTCCACGAGCCGGGACACGTTCCGCTCGCCGCCCGCGTGGCTGACGTCCTGCAGATCCCCGCGTTCTTGTGCCGCCAAACCGATTTGCTTGTCGCCGCGGGAAAAGCCAGCCGGCCCGTCAACATCAAAAAGGGTCAGTGGATGTCGCCCGAAGAGATGCGCGGCGCCGTCGAGAAGGTCCGCGCCGGCGGAGCGCCGGAAGTAGCGGTCACCGAGCGTGGGACGTTCTTTGGCTACGGCGATCTCGTCGTGGACATGCGCGCCTTCCCGCGATTGCGCGCGGCCTGTAACGCGCCGGTGATCTTCGACGCGACACATTCGGTGCAGCAGCCGGGGCAGGGCCCACAGGGCTCGACTGGGGGCGAGCGCGGCTTCATTCCCCCCTTGCTGTACGCCGCTGCCGCCGCGGGCGCCGATGGCTTCTTCCTCGAGACCCATCCCGATCCGGCGCGCGCGCCGTCCGACGGAGCGAACATGGTCCCGCTCGACCAGCTTGCTGGAATCGTGGGGCTCGCGGTGGACGTCTGGCATCGTGTCCGGGGGGGGGAGACCGTCCGTGCATAAGCCGCAGCGCGCTCCCGCGTCGCAGCCCGGCGGTAAGCAGCTCGTCGATCGCGGCAAGCGGGTGCTCGCGCTCGAGGCGGCAGCCGTCCAGCGGCTCGCCGAGACGCTCGGCCCGGCCTTCGCGCGCGCGATCGAGATTCTCGCCGGCGCCAAGGGACGAGTGATCGTCTCGGGGCTGGGGAAGTCGGGGCTGATCGCACGCAAGATCGCCGCGACCTTCACATCCACCGGCACACCGGCAGCGTTCCTGCATCCCGTGGACTCGCTGCACGGCGACCTCGGCATCGTGACTCGTGAGGACGTCGCCATCGTCCTCTCGAAAAGCGGCGCCTCCGACGAGCTGTTCGGTCTCGTCAGTCAGCTGAAACGCCTGGGAGTCCCGATCATCGCGCTGACCGGGGATGCCGATGCGCCGCTCGGACGGCAAGCGACCGTCGTCCTCGACGCCTCGGTCGCCGAGGAAGCTTGCCCAGAGACCCTCGCGCCCACGGCGAGCACCACCGTTGCGCTGGCGCTGGGCGACGCGCTCGCTGTGACGCTGCTCGAGGTCAAAGGCTTCCGGCGCGAGGATTTCGCCGCGCTGCATCCGGGCGGCGTGCTCGGCCGCAAGCTGTTGCTGCGGGTCGCCGACGTGATGCTGACGCAGGATATCCCGATCCTCACGCCGGACCGCCCGATGCGGGAATGCGTCGTGCTCCTTGCCGAGAAGCGCGGCACGGTCGCGGTCGTCGAGAAGGGGAAGGGCACGCTCGCGGGCGTCGTCACCTCCGGCGACCTCACTCGGCTCATGGAGCGCACGGACAAGTTCTTGGACATGCCGGTCGGCGACGTCATGACCAAGATACCCAAGACCACGATCGCTGAGGAGCTGGCCAGCGCGGCCGTCAGTCTGATGGAGCGCCATGGAATCATGGCGCTGCCGGTACTCGACGGTGGCAGAAACGTCGTGGGGATCGTGCACCTGCATGATTTGATGAAAGCGGGCGCGGTATGAGTTCACACCCTGAAGGGTGTGCTCGGCGGAACACTGTCCTGAAGCACAATGCTGTGCCGAGCCCAGCCTTTAGGCTGGGAATCCTGGTCGGGCTCATCCTCCTGTTTTCTGGAGCCTGCAAGAGCGGAACGCCCGTCACGGCCACCCAAGCCGTGCTCGACAGTGCCGATCAGGTGCTGCTCGGGATGAGCCATTACGTGACGGAGTCCGGGGTCCTCCGCGCCCGCGTGCGGGCCGATACCGCGTACTTCTTCTCGAATGCGCAGCGGGCCGAGCTCCGCAACGTGCACGTGACGTTTTACGATTTGACGGGAAGGGCTACCTCGACGTTGACGTCGAAAGAAGGGACGCATCACTGGCGGACGGGCGACATGGAAGCGCGCGGCAACGTCATCGTGGTGCGCGACAAAGATGGTGCGACGATGAAGACCGAGGTGATGGCCTACAACCAGGCGAAGAACGAAGTGAGCTCCGACAAGAGCTTCGTGTGGGACGAGCCCGGGCGCCACGTCGAGGGTGACGGGTTCACCTCCGATCCAGAATTCAAGAAAATCACCGCTAAACGTCCGCACGGCACCGGCGGGCAGTTTGTTCTCCCGAGTCAATGAATCCGGTGATTGCCGTGGTCGTGCTGCTGCAAGGTGTCCCCGCGACCCGGGACACCGTTGCCGGTCGCCCCTGCCGAGTCGCCGTCGATTCGATGGGTCATTACGCCGAAATCCCCAACTCCGATGGCACGAAAACGATCCACGGCGGCGGCGGCGTGCTCGCGCATTGCGACGGCACGAACACCACCATCTCCGCGGATAGCTTCGCGCACTATGGCGCGCTTGGCCGCCTCGACCTGATTGGACGCGTCGTCATTCGTGACACGGCCCTGGCGCTCGACGCGCACTACGCTTCGTACTTTCTCAAGGACGAGCGGCTCGAGGCGCACAACAACGTCATCGCCGTAAATCGCCGCACGGGCTCCGTGCTGCGCGGCCCGAATCTCAAATACTGGCGCGCGGTCAAAGGCGTGCGCGACACCGTCGAGATGTACGCCACGCAACGCCCCACGGTCGAATACCGCCAGTCGCAACCGGCTGACTCCGGCCCCCAGGAGCCCTACATCATCGTCGCCGACCGGCTGCACCTCAAAGGCGACGACCGGATGTGGGCGGGTGGCAAGGTGACCGTCGATCGCAGCGACTTCGCGTCGCGCTCCGATTCGATGCAGCTCGATCAGCTTTCAGGATTCGGCGTGCTGGTCGGGAAGCCGAGCGTCGAGGGCAGGGGCCGGACGGCCACGGCCGACTCCGGCAAGGGCTACACGTTGGTCGGCACGCGGATCGAGCTGGCGCTGACCCAGCGCGAGATCCGCGCCGTCAAAGCCCTCGGCCATGGCAAGGCCACCGGCGCCGACTGGTCGCTCACGGCGGACACGATCGACCTCCGGATCGCCGATCGCTCACTGCAACAGACGTTTGCCTGGGGCGACTCGGCACGCCCCCATGCGATCTCGGCGCTGTACACGATTCGGTCCGATTCGCTGGCCATCGATTCGCCCGGCGAAGTGCTCACGGAATCACGGGCGTTCGGCAAGGCGTTTGCGACCGCCAAACGCGATTCCATCACTCCCGCCAATCAGACCGACTGGGTGACCGGGGACTCGATTACGATTCGGTTCACGCAGGATGAGGACTCGATCACCAAGCGCAAGCATTCGCGGCTGCGCGAGCTCGTGGCGCGCGGCGCCGCGCGAGCCCTCACGCATCATTCGGACAAGACCGACACCACGAAGGTGGGGCCCGCGATCAACTACTCGCGCGGGCATGTGATCACGCTCTCCATGCTCCGCGATCGCATCGACCGCGTTGTCGTCGTGGGGAGCGCCGACGGCGTGCACCTGGAACCCCGGCCGGCGGTGGAAGCGGACAGCCTGAAGCGCGCGCAAGCGGACACGACGCGACGCGCACCGGCATCGCTGCCCGTCTCCCAACCGCCCCCCCCACCCCCTCCACCGTTGTGGACCGCGGTTCCATGACGGGGCTCGACCGCTTCTCCGATCTGTTTGCGACGCGCGACTCCTCGCTCGCGCTGGCGGTGGCGGCGCTGGCGCGCATCGCCGACGAGCAGGGGCACGCCTCGTTCAGCGATCTCGCCGTGGCCTATCGCGAGGAGTTCTTCAAGTTCCGCGCCCATGCCAAGGGCGAGGTCCAGGACACCGGTAGCCTCTCGGTGGACGACGCGCGCGCGTATCTGGCAACGTCGGTGTTGCCACGCCTGGCGATGCTCAAAGTGCTGGTCCTGCCTATCGGCGCGCTGTGGGGGGATTCGCCGGTCGCGTTTGCTCCTGATGTCCGGACGAGCCTGCCCCCCGACCGCGTGGCGGCCGAGCAGCATTTCCTCATGCTCGCCGAGGAAACCGTGGTGCGCAGCGAATCGGTCAGCGCGGAGCATCCCGTCGTAGGCGGCGGCAGTCGTCTCGAAGCGCGGCATCTCGTGAAGGCATACAAGGGCCGGCGCGTCGTGGACAACGTGTCGCTCGAGCTCGCCCAGGGCGAAATCGTCGGATTGCTGGGCCCCAACGGGGCAGGGAAGACCACGTCGTTCTACATGATTACCGGACTGATCCGCCCTGACGAAGGCCAGATTGTGCTCGACGGTCGCGAGTTCACGGCGCTCCCGATGTACCAGCGGGCCCGGTCGGGGATCGGCTACCTGGCGCAAGAGCCTTCGATTTTCCGCAAGTTGACCGTCGAAGAAAACGTACTCGCGATCCTCGAGACCTTGAACGTCGACGGCGAGGAACGCGCGCGGCGCCTCGAGTCGCTGCTCGATGAGCTGGCCATCAAGCACCTGCGCAAGCAGAAAGCCTACCAGCTGTCCGGCGGCGAGCGGCGTCGGCTCGAGATCACGCGCGCGCTGGTGACGGAGCCGAAGTTTCTGTTGCTCGACGAGCCGTTTGCCGGCGTAGACCCCATCGCGGTCAATGACATTCAAACCATTGTCGCCGGGCTGCGCCACCGCGGCATCGGCGTGCTCATCACCGACCACAACGTCGAGCAGACGCTCGATATCGTGGACCGCGCCTATATCATGTTCGAAGGGCGAGTCCAGGTCGCGGGCACGGTGCGGCAGCTCGTCTTCGACGACCGCGTCGCCTCGCTGTACCTCGGCCCCACGCTCACCACGCGTCTACGGGCGCGGCTGTCGTCCGCGGCATGAAGACCGGCCTGCATCAGCACGTCGGCATGCGCCAGGATTTGCGCATCAATCCGCGCCTGTACCAGGCGATGGATCTCCTGTACATGCCGCTGCTCGACCTCGAGCAGCATCTCAAACAGGAGCTGCTCGGCAACCCGTTCCTCGAGATGATCGAGCCGGAGGAAGAGGTTCAGGCGACGGCCGCCGAGCAGCAGCAAAACAAGCCCGAGAAGGAGGCCAAGGCCGAGGACGAGCCCGACTGGGAAAGCATCCTGCTCGAGGACCGCACCGAGCACGGTGTGCCGAGCGGCAGCTACAGCGATGCTCGCGAATACGTGGAGCCAGTCACGGTCGAGGGCAAGGACCTGATCGACTATCTGCGCGACCAGACGCGGATGCTCGACCTCAACCCGCGCCAACAGCTCCTCGCCGAGGAATTCCTCGGCAACATCGGGGAAGATGGCTATCTGCAGCACAGCCTCGAAGAGATCCTCAAGGGCGCGAACCAGCTGCTCGAAGAGCACGAGGCCGAGTCGGAGCTCGACCTGAATGTGCCGGCGTTCACGATCGCGGAAGTCGAAGCAATGCTGCACGTCATCCAGCAGCTCGATCCCCCGGGCATCGGCGCCCGCAACCTGCGCGAATGCCTGGTGCTGCAGCTCGAGAACCAGAAGCGCACCGACACGCTGGTCTACCGGCTCGTCAAGGAAGCCTTCGACGACCTGATCGCCCACCGCTGGAGCGATCTGGGCAAGCGTTTCGGGCTGGCGCCGGAGGAGGTACAGCGCGCCGCCGACGAGCTGGCGCGCCTCGATCCCAAGCCCGGCCTGCAGTATTCCGCCGCGAACGATGCCTACATCATTCCGGATCTCATCGTCGAGAAGATCGACGACAAGTACCACGTGTTTTTGAACGACAGCGGCCTGCCGCGGCTGCGGATTTCCAAGACCTACCAGGAAATCGCGCGCGATAAAAAGAAATACGACGGCGAGAGCAAGGAGTTCATCAACCAGCGCCTGAACAGCGCGCACTGGATGATCCAAGCCATCGAGCAGCGCCGCCAGACGATGCTGAAGGTCATGAACTTCATCGTGGACCGGCAGCGCGAATTCTTCGAGAAGGGCATCGACTATCTCAAGCCTCTCACGCTGCGCGAAGTCGCCGACGTCATCAGCATGCACGAGAGCACGGTGAGCCGCGTGACCAACGAAAAGTACGTCCAGACCCCACGCGGCCTGTTGCCCCTCAAGTTCTTCTTCTCGAGCGGCCTGAGTACCACGACGGGCGAGGACGCCAGCGCGCGGTCCATCAAGTCGCAGATCCAGAAGATGGTCGACGACGAGCCACCCAAGAATCCGCTCACCGATCAGCAAATCGTCGAGCTCTTCGATCGCAAAGGCGTCAAGATCGCCCGTCGCACCGTCGCCAAATACCGCGACCAGCTGGGCATTCTGCCCGCGCGCATGCGCAAGCGCCTATGAGCCTCGCCACCAACTCCACACTCCCCGACGTCAGCGTCCTGGTTCCCGCCAAGGACGAGGCCGAGAATCTCGCCGAGTTCGTGCGCCTCACGCGCGAAGCGCTGCTGCCGCTGCCGTACGCCTGCGAGCTGGTGATCGTGAACGACGGCAGCCACGACGGGACGCCGCGCATGCTCGAGGAGCTGAGCGCGAAGCATCCGTTCGTGCGTGTCGTCACGCATCGCGCGCAGCGCGGCATCGCCGATGCCCTGAAATCCGGGGCGGATGTCGCCCGCGGACGGGTCCTCGTCTACTATCCAGCCGATCTGCAGTACCTCCCGTCCGACATCCCGGCCCTCGTCGGCCCGATCCTGGACGGGCAGGCCGACGTCGTGACCGGCATCAAGCAGGGGGGCTACAACAAGCGCTTTGTGTCGGGCATTTACAATGCGCTCTCGCGCTGGCTCTTCGGCGTTCGGGTCAAGGATCTGAACTCGGTGAAGGCCTATCGGCGCGAGATCATGGATGCCGTGCCGATGCGCCCCGATTGGCACCGCTTCATGGTGGTGATCGCGGCCTCGCAGGGATTTCGTCTGGCGGAGCGGCCGATCCCCGTCCATCCCCGGCGGGCGGGCGCCTCGAAGTTCGGGATCGGGCGTATTCCGGTCGGAGTCCTGGACCTGATGTCCGTCTGGTTCCAGCTCCGCTTCGGCCGCAAACCCATGCTGTTCTTCGGGATCATCGGCGCGATGCTGTTTCTGCTCGGCTTGCTGGTGGGTGGCGTCGCCCTCTATCTGCGATTCGGCCCGCCGCATGTCGGATTTCGGCCCCTCCTCGACCTCATCATGGTGCTGGTGATCTCCGGTGTTGTCCTGTTCGGCTTTGGCTTCGTGGGAGAGATGCTGGCGGGGATGCGTGAAGAGCTGCGTTCGCTCGAGCGGGAGGTGCAGCGCAAGGTCGATAAGTAGCCTGCCGGTCGTGGAGCAGATTGGAACATCGAAGGTATTAATTCCTCACATGCCCCCACTGCAGCTGACGAATCTGCTCCATAAGACGCTCCCGCACCTGTCCGTGAACGGGCGCGCGCTGTTGAGTGCGCTCGGATGCGTCAACGGCAGACCCACGTCGATATCGGAGCTCGCGGAATGGCTCGGGTTTCATGATCGGTATCAGCTCGCTCGCGCGTTGAAGCGCGAAGGATTGCCGCCCATGCAGACCCTGGGCGGCTGGACGCGGACGCTGTACTGGATCATCGAATCCCAAACCTCCGGCGCCACGCTCCGAGAGCTGGCGCGACGCGAGCGGCTCGATCCTGCAGTGGCATACCGGCTCGTCCGCCGGATCACTGGGCGGCGGTGGTCCGAAATCCGACACGCAGGTCTGCAAGAGACACTGCTCAGCTTTCGCGAGCACTGCCGCCGCTGCGCCGGCGCGGCGCGGATCCGGCACGCCCCGTCCCCCGTGCGACCGGGCTCCGCACACGCTCCGAAGACGCGCGGTACGCCCCCGAAACTCGAGATCGACCGATCACGCCCCCTTGCTCCCGTCCGCTTGCGCGGAATCCTGGCTGACCGCGTGGCCATCTCGGGAGCCCCGTTCGACGTCGCCCTCGCGCTATCCAACGTAGCCCTTGTCACGCGTGGTCACGCGGCGGCGGTGGATGTGGTGGCGCTCGACCGCCCGCGTGTCACGCGGACGATTTCCGTCGGGCCAGTGCCCACGCGAGTCGTGGCGAGCCCGCAAGGCGACTGGGCCTACGTGACCAGTCAGTTCTCCGAAGCGATCGACATCATCGACATCCAATGGGGGCAACAGATCGCCGCCATCCACGTCGGCGGGCACCCGCTGGGCGCCGTGTTGTCGAATGACGGCAAGACGTTGTACGCGTCGACCAATCGCGATCGCATCGTCGCCCTGTCGCTGTCGCGGCAAACCATCGTCGCCGAGATCCCGATCCCGCACGGCAGCCCGCAGCTGTGCCGGCACCCGTCGGGGCGTCGTTTATACGCGTCGGGATGGCGCAGCGGCGTCGTCGCGGAGATTGAAGTCCCGGCGCTGCGGCTGCTGCGAACCTTCGATCTCGGCGGCGTCGTCCAGGAAGTCACCGTGACTGCGGACGGACAGAGCCTGTATGCCGCCAACGAGGCAGGCTGGCTTGATGTCGTGCACCTGCCGACCGGCAAGCGCAGCGCGACGCTCAAACTCGGCACCGCGGCTCTGGGTCTGGCGCTGAGTGCCGACGACCGGGACGTGATCGTCGGGCTCCTGCACGCCGGGAAGGTTCTCATCATCGATCGCCACACGCTGGAACTGCGGACCACCCTGGACACCGGCGGCATGCCCCGCCTCATCGCCGCGCACGGCAACGGGCCGGTCCTCGTCGCGAACGAGGCAGGCTGGGTGGACTGGATCCACTAGCTAGTGCTGCGGTGTATGACTTCCCCGATGCGATCAACCTCTCTTCTGCACACCGCTTTGGTGTCGAGTGTTCTCGCGGCGCTCGGTTGCAGCGGATCGTCGGGACCCGGTGCAACGCTCGTCGTCACTCCCGATTCGATCTTGCTCAACCGCAATTCCACTTCGCAGCTCAGCGTGACGGCCCTGGACGCCGCCGGCCACCACATCACCGGTGTCGCGGTCGAGTTCAACTCGGACGACACGTTGATCGTGACGGTCACGAATCTTGGTTTGGTTCAGTCGCACGACAGCGTGGGAAACACAACGATCCGGGTACGTGGTGCTGGCGCATTTCGGGACGTGCCGGTGCGAGTCATCCCGACCCCGGCGTCGGTCGCCATCTCACCAGCCGATACGACCATCTTCCAGTATGACACCGCGCGATTCCGGGCGGTGGTCCTGGCGATCACTGGCGACACGATTCGCAGCCTGCCGATCACGTGGAGCTCGACCGACACGACCATCGCCACCGTGACCACCTCGGGATTGGCACGCTCGGCCGGTCGGGCGAGCACGACATTCATTCAGGCCCGTTATCAGGGATTGTCGAATCAGGCGCGACTCATCGTCCGTGACACCGTGATTCTTGGCAATCGTGTCACGCTCAGCGGGCAACCCTATGGCGCCGCCATCTCCTCCACCGGGGTCGCGTACGTGACGCTCGGGTCGGCCGCCCAACTAGCGCGTACCAACTTGCCGTCCCAGGCCTTCGCTCCGGCGGTTGCCGTCGGCTCGGTGCCGACGGCGGTCGCATTCAACTCCGGCGGAACGATCGCGTACGTCACCAACCAGCTGAGTCAGAACCTTGGCGTCGTGGACGTGGCAACGAATACGCAAACCGATGTCATCCCGGTCAACGGCGATCCATTTGTCGTCATCGTCCAGCCGGGCGACTCGATCATCTATGTGTCGACAAACGTCAACCGGGTCTACGGCATTCGAGTGGCGACGAAAGCACTCGTCGATTCGTTCCCGACGCCCGCCATCGGCAACGGGATGTTGATCAAAGACACGCTGCTCTATGTCAGTACGCACTCGGGCGGTACGGTGATCGAGTTCAACCTGAAGACCCGCACCGTCGCGCGTACGTTTACGGTTGGCGGAACGCCGCAAAAAATGGCGATCTCGACCGATGGAAACATCCTCTACATCGCGAATGAGGCAGGGTATGTGCAGTTCTGGAATCGCATCACGGGACTCCAGATCGGCAGCCCGACACTGCTTACCGGATCGGCGGGATACGGCATCGCGCTGCGGCCCACGACCGGAAAACTCTACGTGACCACGGCGTACTTCGGTGGCGGCGGGATCTACGTCATCGACCCGACTACGCACGCCATCATCAACAGCGTGATCACGGGCGGATCGACTCGAGAGGTTGTCTTCGCTGCCAACGGCATCGGGTTCGTGCCAAACGAATCCGGCTGGGTGGATTTCATCAAGTAGCCCGCATCGCCCGGAGTCGGGACTGGCCCCCCGTATTATTCTTCCAGCCAATGCCCAACCCGACCGCCGACACCGTCAAGAAGTGGTACAACCAGCACTACGCCGCCAAGGGACTGCAGACGATGCGCCCCGCTGCGGCGTATCCCGTCTTTCTGGATCTTCTGGGCGCATCGGCCGGGAGCCGGCTGCTCGATGTCAGTTGCGGCGCTGGCTCACTGCTGGCGGCGGCACACGCACGTGGAGTGGAGTCGGTAGGCGTTGATCTCTCCGACGAGGCAGTCCGACTCGCGAAGCGGGTCGCGCCCACGGCGGAGGTCGCGGTCGGGGCAGGGGAGGCACTCGCCTTCCCGACTGGGACATTCGACTACGTAACTTGCCTGGGCTCGCTCGAACACTTCCTGGACATGGGACGCGGACTGGAAGAGATGAAACGCGTCGCCAAGCCCGACGCGCGCTTCTGTATCATGGTGCCCAACGAAGACTTCATCGGCTGGAAAATGCTGGGCCATCAGGGCACCGCCCAGCAGGACATCAACGAGCATCTGCTGCCGCTCGCCGCGTGGCGCATTCTGTTCGAGCGCCATGGCTTTGCGGTCCTGCGCGTCGTCCCGGATCGCTGGCACGCGGTGCGCTGGCGCGCGACTCGCGCCGGCAGCCCACTCCGTTTCGTGACCGGACCCGTGCTCGAAGCCGCCTGGCGTCTGATCCCGCTGCGCTGGCAGTATCAGTTTGTGTTCATCTTAGGCCTCGCGCGCCAGTCGCACGCCGTACCGACCTAGATAGAGCGCCAGCTCTTCGGTGAGCGGCGAGCCGTCGCGGCTGCGAGACTTCCCGCCCAGATCGAGCCAATCCACGCCGCGGGCGCGGAGCTTTTCACACACCGTCTCCGGCAGCGCCGACTCGGCAAGCACGCAGTCGCCCCGACGCAGCGCGGGCTCCGGCAACGGCGTCGCTCCGCGGAGCCAGAGCAACCGGCCGCTTTTGCCCGCTACCCGATAGCGCCGGAATGGCGGCTCCTCCGTAATCGCGCCGCCATGATACCGTACGAACTCGTCGAACTCCTTCATGAGCTGGGAGACGAGCGCCGCGCGCTGCTCGCCGTTCAATTGCTTGGGAAAATCGGGCGCCGAGCGAATGACCTTGGCGGGGGAGCCAACCGCGAGGCTGGACGGCGGGATGTTTCCGGAGACGAGGGAGTTGGCGCCGATCACCGTGCCGTCGCCGATCGTCGTCCCGGGCATGACAAACACGCGCCACGGCAGCCACACACTCTTGCCGAGCGTGACCGGCTCATAATTCACCGGATAGCCATCCAGGGCGTTGAGCCACACGCCATGCGTGAAGATCAAGCAGTGGCCGCCAATCCCCGTGTCATCGCCGATCACCACCGGCTTGGTCGGATTGATGAACGCGAGCTGCAGAATGATGGTGCGGCTGCCAAGCTCAAAGCGCGACTCGGGAAGCTGCGGGCCGCCGACGTACACCTGCTCGCGAATCTTCGCGTCCTCGCCGATCCGGATCGTCTCGCAGGAGACGTAGCTCATCGTCCCGACGCTGGAGTGGCGTCCGATCGAGATGTTGCGGCCCTGCACGATGGCGAGCAGACCGATCTCGACATGATCGCCGAGGTCCACCGATTTCCCCACGACGATGCCGCCGAAACCGAAACGCACGCCTTTGCCGATGCGATAGCCGAGCAGCCAGCGGTAGGCGAGACGCTTGAGCGGACTGGGTAACCAGCCGAACACCAGCAGATGTCGCAACGGGATTCGATCTTTGGGGATCAGTGACGCGCTCATGGCTCGGTAAGATATATTCGAACCCGCGTGATCACACTCCCGACTCGAAGCAAACTCGATCCACTAGAGCGCTACGGTCTCGATGTCTTGCTCGACCTCTCGCGCTGCCCGGAGGTCGACGACGCGGGCACTGGTGTCGTCCGGTTCGAGATTACCGAAGCCGACCCCGGCGTCGCCGACGTGGGCAAATGCGCCGCGCGTCGCTGGCACATCGAGCGGGGGGATGGCGTCGTGCGCGTCCCGCGCCCGGTCCTGCGCCGCCTCGGCGAGATCGCGACCGGCGCGGCCGAACAGCGTTCCACGGCCCGCGACCGTCATGGACGCGTTCCTTCCACCGAAAACGTGCTGGTGCAGCAGAACCTCGTCGCGGAGCCGGTTGTTGCGCGCGCGGCTGCTGAGTTGCGAGACGCGGTCATCGCCAGCGCCGGCCGGCGGGCCGTGACACTGGTTGCTCCCTGGCCCGACGGCCGGCGTTGGGCGGCGGCGATCACGCATGATCTCGATGTCATCGATCGCTGGCCCGTGTTCACGGCGCTCCGGATCGCCGAGCTGGCAGGTAAAGGCGAGGTTCGCCGCGTGGCACGCACGCTCGGGTCCGCGTTTGCGGCGGTGAGCAGAAACCCTGTCCAACGAGCTCTGCACGCGCTGCTGGAAGACGAGCGGGCGCGCGGCATCGTCTCCAGCTGGTTCGTTCTGTGCGGCACCCCCACGCTGCAAACCATGCGCGCCGGCGATCTCACCTATCTGCCTGAGGGACGCGGCGCGGCCGCGGCACTGCGCGCGCTGCGCGAGCGCGGCTGTGAGATCAACCTCCACGGCAGCTTCGTCACCAGCGAACATCACGAGGTGTTCGCCGAACAGCGGCGCCGCCTGGCGGGACTCGTCCAGCAACCCGTGCTCGGCGTGCGACAACATTTCCTGCGCCTGCGGCCGGGCATCACGTCGCTCGGTATGGCTGGCGCCGGCTTCCGCTATGACACCAGCTGGGGCTTTCCCGACCGCAACGGTTTTCGCCTCGGCGTCGGGGACGTGATCCCGGCCTGGGACGGGGCAGGGGAGCGTGCGCTCGAGCTGCAGGAGGCGCCGGTGATCTGGATGGATCGCGCGTTGAGCAAGTACGCGCGGGTCGAGGATCCGAATGCCTGGATCGCCGAAGGGCTATCGCTGGCGCGGACCTGCCGTGACGTCGCAGGCCTCTGGGTCGGCGTCTGGCACCCCAACCTCACCGCAGCGCTCGGATTCCCCGATGCTCCAGCTGCGTTCGCGAAGCTGTTGGATGGCTTAGTCGCCGAGGAGCCATTCATGGCGCCGCTCGGCAGGCTGGTCGAGTGGCGCGTCGCGCGGCGGGGCGTGCGCGTACGCGGGATCCTGCCCGATGGACGGCCGGACGCGTATACCACCGCGCCGACGGCAACCCACGATACGCTTACGCTCGAAGAGCCTTCCGGAGCGCGGCGTTATAGCATTCAAGCCACGCCGCGGTAATCGCGTCCCACCCAAACCGCTCGCGTACGCGACGACTTCCCGCGTCGGCAAGCCGCTCGGCGAGCGCGGGATCACCCGCGATCCGTTGGACCGCCGCGGCGATCGCGGCCGAGTCCTCGTGTGGGACCAGCAGCCCCGTTTCGCCGTCAGAGATGATATCGGTAATGCCCCCAATCGCGCTGCCGATCACCGGGACGCGATAGCTCATGGCCTCGAGCAGCACGACGCCGAGCCCTTCGGTGTCGCCGCGCTTGTCGACGATCGAGGGGAGTACGAACACGTTCGCCTCGCGAAGGGCGCGATGCAGATCGGGATCGGGCACGCGGCCGGGCATGCTGACACGCCCGTTCAAACCGAGGTCACGCACCTGCGCCTCGAGCTTCGGCCGGTCGGTCCCCTCCCCGAGAATTAGCAGCTTCGCTGGGATCGTCGGAGGCAGCCGTTTCAACGCATCGATGAGGTACCGCACACCTTTGCGAGGAATCAGGTTGCCGACGTAAAGAATCTGGAAGGAGTCCCGATTCCCAAGCCCCTTGTCCCGAGTCCCGGGCAGCGACTCAGTGAACCCCAAGCCATACGGAATCACGCGCACGGGAACGTGCACCAGCTCGGCAATTTCGCGCGCCGTGTACGATGAGATCGCGGCCACCTGGTCCGACGTGCGCAACGCCCACTTGAGGAACTGCTTCAACCATGGCAGCCGGCTTTTGACCCAACGCAGCTCGATGCCGTACCACAGTGTGACGAGTCGAGTCCCGCCCCCCGCCCCCCGGCGCGCGGACCAGCCGAACAGGGCGTGCGGCACCGGCCAATGCACGTGCACGATGTCGAAGTGCCGGCGGCGCGCGAGACGCCAGGCCGCGCGCATCCCGGCCAGCACGTAGAACGGCGCCATCAGTTTGTAGCGGATGGAGTGACCGACGCGGTCCACGGTTCCCTGGTCGTGGGTCAGATCTTCCCAGCGGGCGGGGAAGTAACGGAAGCGGTGTACCGGAATGCCTTCGAACTCTTGATTGCCGCCGCCGCGGTAGGCGGGAGCGAAGACTTCCACCTCCAATCCCGCGGCCCGTTGCCGCCTGAGCAGCTCGATGAGCCAGGGCGCGATGATGTCCCCGGGGCCGCGCGGAAATGCCGTAACCACATGGAGAACACGCATTAAGAGTGCTGTACTATAGCCGACGCTTGGGTATTTTGGAGGCTCATTGGGTAGAGCATGGTGGTTTCGGGTGCTGCAGGCGGTCGTGCTCGCCGGTGCGGCCGTCTATCTGGTTCGCGTGGCAGCGCCTCAATGGCCCGCCATCCGCGCGCGCAGCCTGGCCTGGCATGGCCTTCCCCTGGCGCTCAGCGCGTTGCTCATCGTCGCGAATCTCGCATGGATGATCGCCCTCTGGAACATGACGCTGCGCTGGTGCGCGGCGCGGCTGCGCTACTGGGACGCCGCCCGGATCTGGTTCACCGCCAACCTCGCGCGCTTTCTCCCGGGAGCGGTCCTGCAGTTCGCGAGCCTGGCATTGATGGCGACGCGCTACGGGGTGTCACCGACCGCGGCAACCGCGACCGTCCTGCTCCAGCAAATCGTGTTGCTCTTGACCGGACTAATCATCGTCGCCGGTTTCACCCCCATCGTGCTGCACCAGGGATGGTGGCAGGGAGCCTTCGTGGTAGCGCTGGTGCTGGGGGCGGGCATCTTACTGCTGCTGCCGCGACTCACACGGCGGCTGCCCAGTCTCGCCCGGCTCTGGTCGCAGGTGCGACCGGCGCAGCTGCCCGGCTTCGCCCTGCTGCTCGCCATGCAGTGGCTGGCGTATGGCGCCGCATTCCGGCTCCTCGCCATCGGCCTTTTGGGGGATGCAGGCGTAGCCCAGGGCTCCTGGGGATTCTACATCACCGCATTCACGGAGAGTTATCTGGCCGGCGTCATTGCGGTCTTTGCCCCCGCAGGTTTGCTGGTTCGCGAAGCCGCGCTCATCAGCATCCTGACGCCCGTGCTGGGCGGCGCCGATGCGGTGATTCTCGCGGTGGGGGCGCGCATCTGGCACACCGCGCTCGAGCTGCTGTCGGGGCTGGCCGTCCTCACCATTCCCATTCCGCCGGCGCCGGCTCATCCGGGCCCCGCTGGCGCAACATCACCGTGACCAAAGCCCACTCATGACCGCCACGGCAGCGCCCCCATCGAGTTCTTACACGCCACGTCGTCCCCATCTCGCCGCCCTTGGCGTCGTGTCGCTATTCATCGTCATCCTCGCGCTACCGATGCTCTCGGGCCGCTGGCTGGCGTCGCCTGACGGCGATCAGTATGCGAGCGGCTACGCCGTGAAGGTTTGGGCCAAGAACACCTACCAACAAACCGGACAGTTCCCACTCTGGAATCCGATGATCATGGTCGGATTGCCGCACATCGACGTGGTGACGCACGGCGACGTGCTCTATCCCACGTCCGCGCTGCGCCTGGTGATGCCGGTGTACCAGGCGATGAACCTCGCGTTCGTCATCCATTACATCCTCGCAGGTTTTCTGATGTACCTGTTCCTGCGGCGATTGGGAGCGGCGTGGGTCGGGGGCGTCACCGGCGCACTCGCGTATCAGTTGTCCGGAATCATGATCTCGTACGTGCATCCAGGTCACGACGGCAAGCTCTTCGTCTCCACGATGCTCCCGCTTGCCCTCCTGGCTCTGCTCGCCGCACTGCGTGACAAACGGGCGTGGGGGTACCCGTTGCTCGCGATCGCCGTCGCGTTGTGCTTGCTCAGCCCGCACGTGCAGACGACGTATTACTTGTTGATCGCCGCTGCGCTGTTCGCGCTCTATTTGACGTTTGGAGAGCCGAGTTCCGATCCAGTGGGGCAGCGGGTGGGAAGACTCGCCATCACAATGGCAGCGGTCATCGTGGGCTTTGGCATCGCCATGCCGCAGATCCTGCCCTTCATTCAGTACATCCCCCATTCGCCCCGGGCAGGGGGGTATTCGGTCGGCTATCAGGGATCGACGTCGTACGGCATCCCCTGGGACCACGTCCCAGAGTTCATCATCGCCGGCTTCACCGGCACTTCCTTCGAGACGTATTGGGGCTCGAATCCGCTCAAACTGCATTCCGAGTACCTCGGGCTTCCGGTCATCGCGCTCGCGATTCTCGGAATGGGAGATCGGCGCCGCCGGCTCGTATGGTGGACCGCCGGGATCGGCGCGCTGTTTCTCCTGATCGCACTGGGGGCGTCCACGCCGTTCTACCACCTATGGTGGCTGGTGATGCCGTACGTGAAGAAGACGCGCGCGCCGGGCATGGTGTTCTTCATCGTCGCGTTCTGCACGGCGACCTTCGCCGCATTCGGCGTGGACCGTCTCGAGCGTCGCGAGGTCGTGGCCACCAAACATGCGCGTGCCTGGCTGATCGCGGCCGGTGTGATCGTGCTGCTTGGCTTGGTGGGTGTCTTCGGCCAACTCGCCCAATCGCTGGCGCCTGTCGCGATCTGGCCGCAGCGACTCGCCGTCGCCATCGCTCGGGGATCATTCATTCGCCTCTCGACGATCGTCGGGGCGGTGCTGTTTGCGGCCGTGGGTGCGCTCGCGTGGGGATGGCTGAAGGGTCGAGTCCCGGTGATGCTGTTCGCGGTGGGTCTACCGCTCCTCGTGGGCGCGGATTTGTGGCGCAACGGCCAGCACTTCTGGACGTACTCGCCCAGCCCGAACGAGGGCCTCTATCGGACCGACGCCCTTGTCTCACGACTTCAGGCCGACACCGCGCCGCTGCGAGTCCTGAACTTCGATGTCTATCCGCACAATGTCCTGATGGCGTTTGGGATTCCCCAGGTGCTGGGATATCAGGGGAGCGAGCTCAGATACTTCGACGATCTCATCGGTGGGCGGCCGGGCACGGGGCCGGATGCCGCGCGCTATCTGCTGACATCCACCCGGCTCTGGCACCTGCTCGCCGTCCGCTATGTGATCATCCCCGACACCGCCAATCTGCCGGGCTATCATCGAGTCCTCGGCCCGGTGACAACGGGGTCGGGCGCGCGGGGATTTCTCTACGAGGCGGACACGCTCCCGCCCTACGTCCGCGTCGTTCCCGCGGCGGCCAAGATCGATGAGCAGGCAATTCCCGCCACGCTCGCGGATCCCCGCTTACCAGGGTACGACCGCGTGGTGCTGTTCCCACCAACTGCGCCGCTGAACCCGCGACCGGTGACGACGTTTCCGCCGCCCTTGGCATCCCGCGGGCGCGTCACGTCGTGGACTGCCGGCAGAATGTCGATCACCCTCGATCCGCCTCCGACCGACTCGAGCTACGTCCTGATCGCCGAGAACTGGTATCTCGACTGGTCGGTCGCCGTCGACGGGCGGCCGGCCCGGGTTCTACGTGGAGATAATTCGCTGTTGACGATTCCCGTAGCCGCCGGCACGCGCCGGCTCGAGCTGAGCTATCACTCGCGCGCGATCGCGCGAGGCCTGGCGATCGGGCTCGTGAGCCTGCTGATCGTGATTGCCGGCTTCCTCGTACCGCCGGCCTGGCAGCGGAGACGGCCGAGTGCCTGAGCGCGCGCTAGTCGTCATACCGACGTACAACGAAGCCGTTAACGTCCCTCAGCTCGTGCTGCAAGTGCTGGAGCAGGATCCGCGGCTGGAAGTTCTCATCGTGGACGATGGATCACCGGACGGCACGGGGCAGATCGCCGACGACATGGCGCGTGCCAACCCGCGCGTGCATGCGCTCCACCGCGAATCGAAACTCGGGCTGGGGACGGCGTATATCACCGGTTTCAAGTGGGCGCTCGAGCGGGGGTACGACTACGTATTCGAGATGGACGCCGACTTCTCGCACGATCCCGCACACCTCAAGGAGTTTCTCACGGCCATTCGGGATGCGGACCTCGTTTTGGGCTCGCGCTATCTGAACGGAAAGGTCACGGTGGTAAATTGGCCGATGGGCCGGTTGATGCTATCGTATCTGGCCAACATCTACGCGCGCTGGTTCACAGGCCTCAGGATCTGGGACCTGACGGGGGGGTTCAAGTGCTTTCGCCGGCGTGTGCTCGAGGCGATTGATCTCTCGCAAGTCGTTTCCAACGGCTATGCCTTTCAAATCGAGATGAGCGTTCGCGCATGGAGAAAAGGGTTCAAGCTCCGCGAAATCCCGATCGTGTTCGTCGACCGGACCGAGGGGCAAAGCAAGATGAATCGGGCCATCGTCCGCGAGGCGGTCTGGAAGGTGCCTCGCCTCCGGCTCATGGCCTGGTTCGGCCGCATCTGATCGGCCTGCCGGTCTACAAGATGACGGGATCGGGCAACGATTTCGTCATGCTCGATGCGCGTGTGTCCACGCCAGCCGACTGGACGCCCGAGGACATGCAGGCGGTATGCGCGCGGGGGACGGGCATCGGGGCGGACGGCGTCGTGTTCGTCGGACCGGGTTCGCACGCGGGTGCGGCACGCATGATCTACTACAACGCGGACGGCTCCCACGCTGCCATGTGCGGCAATGCCGCGCTCTGCAGCACCACGCTCGCGGCGCATCTGTCCATTGGGCCCGCCGAGGGGATTGAGCTCGAGACCGATGCCGGGACCTACCGCAGCCGCAGCCTCGAGGGAGGTCGCGCCGAGCTCCATCTCGCGCCCGTCGAGGCGCCGGCCGCCGTGAGTGGTCTCGCGCTCGCCGCCGGTGAACGCCAAGCGGTGCTCAGTCGCGTCGGCGTTCCACATCTCATCGTGCTGGTCGATGATGTTGACCAGGTCGCCCTGATGGAGCGCGGCCGCGCCCTCCGCTTCGATCCAGCGCTCGCGCCCGAGGGGGCGAACGTCAACTTCATTTCGGCTGATGCGAGCGGTAGCTGGCGGATGCGGACCTATGAGCGTGGCGTGGAAGGCGAGACATTGGCGTGCGGAACCGGGGCCGTCGGCGCCGGCTGTGCGATCCAGGAATGGGGCCTGGGACAGCCGCCAATCAACATTCAGAGCCGTAGCGACCGGATCATTGGCGTACGAGCCACGAAGGCGCACAGCGGGCGCTACGAGGACGTCTGGCTTGTTGGGGAGGGGAGAATGGTGTTTCGAGGTGTGATTACGTGAGCCGCTTGTCCACATTCACACACATGTCAACTTAACATAACATCTATTATACGAAGTTACTGGGTGGCCGCTACTGCGCCCTTCGTGAGCTCGGCCAACCGCACTTTCGCCTCGGTCGCCGCTGTCTCTTTGGGGAATTCGTTCACGATGCGGCGGTATGCTGCAGTGGCTCGGGCGGTGTCAGCCGCGCTCGTCCACGCGCGCCCGGCGTCGGCGAGGAGCTGCGCCTTCAGGAAATCCAGCGCGGCGGCTGCCGACCCCTTCTCGTATGCGTCCCCTGCCTCCCGTGTGCGCCCCATGTTCTCGAAAGCGTTTCCCAGCAGGCTGTAGGCCTGGGCCCGGAAGGCCCGCCCCGCTCCCGGAGCGTAGTCTTTGAGGACCGCAACGGCCTGCTGCGGCTGCCCCTGCAACAGCCGCACGTTGGCGAGCAATAACCGGCCTTCTTGGGCCGAGTTGGTCCCCGAGTAGTCCTCGATCACCTTGGCCAGCTCGCTGGCCGCGAGTGGCAGGTTTTGATTGTCGAACGCGAAACGTGCGCCCGCCAGGTTACGGCTCGCGATCTCCTCGGCTCGCCGCTTCGTCGACAGGGTCCAGGTGAACAGCAGCGCGCCCACAACCAGCACCGTACCGGCCCACGACGTGAGGCGGCGATGCCCTTGGATCCACGCGCCAACGCGATCGGACAAAGCAGGTTTCCGAATGCCTGGGGCTGCGGCCGCCGCGGTCGCGGTCGTCGCGAGGTTCGTCGGTTTTCCAGTGACGCCGGTGCGAGTTGCGGTTGCCATCGGCTCCTTCGGAGAATGTTCAATGTTCAATGTTCAATGATCATTCGACAATTGATCATTGGACATTCGTATGTCGCAGTGCCCCTGGGGTGACTCGAACACCCGGCCAACGGTTTAGGAAACCGCTGCTCTATCCACCTGAGCTACAGGGGCTCGTCCGGGGGGGGCGTAAACGACCAAATCTACGCGAGTTAGGCGTAGTGCAGCAAGGCCTCGACGCGTCTTCCTTGCAGGCGCTGCCGCCCCTTCAGAAAGTCCAGCTCGATCAGAAAACTGAATCCGGCGACCGCCGCACCGGTGCCCCCCACCAGCTGCGCCGCCGCGTTGGCCGTGCCCCCCGTAGCCAACACGTCGTCTACAATGAGCACTCGGTCCCCCGGCTGGACGGCATCATAGTGCATCTCGAGGGCATCGGTGCCGTACTCCAAGGCGTATTCGATCCGCTGCGTGGCCGCGGGGAGCTTCCCCGGCTTTCGGATCGGCACTAGCCCTGCCCCGAGCTCGAGCGCGATCGGCGCTCCGAACAGGAAACCGCGCGATTCGATCGAGACCACACGCGTGACGCGCGCGTCGCGGTAGGGCTCCGCCATGAGTTGAACCGTCTGCGCGAACAGCTTGACATCGAGCAGCACCGGCGTCACGTCTTTGAAGACGATCCCCGGCTTGGGAAAGTTGTTGACGTCGCGAATCGTGCGCCTGAGCTCGTCGACCAGCGTCGATTTATCTGATATCAAAGGACCTCGGAATATCCAGTTCACCTGGAACTTGAACTTGCTGGATGTCGTCGACGCGCGCGTGCGAGGGACCGCGCCGCAGCCGCTCCTCGAGCTGCTCGAGTGCCGCCTCAGGTCCCTGAGAAACGACTTCAACCGATCCATCCGGGAGGTTGCACGCGAAGCCGCCGAGCTGGAGCCGCTGCGCCTCGCGCATGACAAACCACCTGAACCCCACTCCCTGAACCCGCCCTCGGATGATCCAGCAGCGGAGGCTCACTTGCGACGTCGCACGTAAATGAGAATCGCCACCAGACTGAGCGGTATCAGCGCCAGCAGCGCCCAGGTGGCGTAACGATGGATCTCCTCGCTCTGCAGCACGCCTTCATGCTGGCCGAGGAAGTAGCCGATCCACGTGAGAATCGCACACCACACGGCGGCGCCGGCGGCCGTGTACGCGATGAACTTCGGTAACGGCATGCGATGCAGCCCCGCCGGGATCGAAATCAGGTGCCGGATCACGGGGAACAGCCGGCCAATCAAGGTGCTGATTTCGCCGTGCTGCGCGAAGAATCTCTCGGAGCGCAGCAAATTCTTCTCAGTGAGCAGCACGTATCGGCCATACCGCTGGATCAGCGGCCGGCCGATCAGCTGTGCGCCGTAATAATTCGCCAGCGCGCCGATGACGCTCCCCACGACACCGCAGAGCAGGGCCAGCGGGAAGCTCATCTGGCCCTTGGCGGCCCAATACCCCACCGGCGGCATGACCAACTCACTCGGCACCGGCAGAATCGACGACTCCATTGCCATGAGCGCAATGATGCCGGGATATCCGAGATCGAGCAGCGTGTGAAGCAGCCACTCGATGAACCGCTCAAGCATCGAAGCCGTGCTCGCCGACCAGCGGGACAAAGCGGGCCTCGCCAATCGGCGACGTGCGGATTCCTTCGGCGGTCCGGCGCACCAACGTCAACGTCTGAGCGCCTTTGGCGCCTAAGGGGATGACCATGCGGCCGCCGGACGCGAGCTGCTCGGCGAGCGGCGGGGGAATCTCGGGACCTCCGGCAGCCACCAGAATCGCGTGGTATGGGGCGTAGGCGCTCCATCCCAGTGTGCCGTCGCCAACCAACACCGACACGTTGGTGATACCTGCGGCGCGCAGCGCCGCTTGGGCGGCTTCGGCGAGCGGGCGCATGCGCTCGATCGTGAAAACTTGATCGGCGAGCGCGGCCAGCAACGCCGTCTGGTACCCCGACCCGGTGCCGATCTCGAGCACGCGCTCCCTGCCCGAGAGGCCGAGGGCCTCCAGGTAGCGGGCCTGCGTAAAGGGCTGCGAAATCGTCTGCCCAACACCGATCGGCAGCGCGGCGTCCTCGTAGGCGCGATGCCGTACCGCCTCGGGTACGAACAGGTGACGAGGCGTTGCCGCAAAGGCGCGGAGCACGGCGAGGTCACGAATACCCTGAGCGCGCAGCTGCTCCACGAGCCGGGCGCGATAGCCGCCATAGGTGTCACGGCTCGCTCCCTCGGTCACTTGCCCAGGTCCCACTTCCCGACGACTTCGAGCAGCTTGTAGTTCGTCAGGTCGACGTGCAGCGGCGTGACGGAGATGTACCCGTCCTTGACTGCCTGGAAGTCCGAGTCGGAGCCACCCGACCAGGTGACGCGTCCCCCACCGATCCAAAAGACTTCCCGTCCCCACGGGTCTTTCATCGTCGCGATCTCTTCGTGAAAGACTCGGCTCCCCAGATTCGTCACCTTCACACCTTTCACTTGATCGCCCGGGATCGGCGGGAGGTTGATGTTGAGCAGCGTCTCCCCCGGAAAATTCTCGACGCGCACGATGCGCTGGATGAGGCGCTCGAGCCCGGTGCGGTGGCTCTCGAGATGCTCGAGGTCGAAACTGCCGTAGGAGATCGCGATGCTGGGGACGCCGGCGGCCAATCCCTCCATCGCCGCCGAGACGGTGCCCGAATAGAGCACGTCCTCGCCCATGTTCGGACCGTGGTTCACGCCCGACATCACCCAATTCGGGCCGTCAGGCATGAGCGCGCCGAGCGCCAGCAGCACGCAGTCGGTGGGCGTGCCGTCGACTTGAAACGCCCCGTCGGATCGCCGATGGGCGCGCAGCGGCCGGTGCAGCGTGAGAGAATGCGATGTCCCGCTTTGCTCGCGGTCGGGAGCGACGACGGTAACCTGCCCCACCGTGGAACAGACATCGGCGAGCAGCGCGATCCCCGGCGCCAGCACGCCGTCATCGTTGGAGACGAGGATCCGCAAGCCGGGCTTCCCGGGTGCCGTCACGTCGCTCCCGCTACGATCCGGCCGGCATGGCGCGCGAATGCGCGCGCCATGCGCCAGGTATCGCTCCACCCCCGGAAATGACTGTGCGATCCATAGATCGTCGGCACCTCGACCGAGGCCACCCGGTAGCCCGCTTGCAGCGCGTCGAGCAGGAAGTTCGCCTCGTATTCGTAGCGATCCCCTGCCGGCTGCACCTGCTGCGCCACGTCACGCGTAAAGGCTCGAAACCCGGTTTGCGCATCCCGGACCTGCTGGCCACTGATGCGCGACGCCAGCGTTGCCGAAAGCCAGTTGGTGAAGCGGCGAGACAGAGGCATGACGCGGTCACGCTTGCGCGCGCCTAACACGAGATCGGCTCGTCCTTCCTGGATCGGGTGCAGCAGTCGTGGAATCTCCTCGGGGGGGTGCTGGCCATCGGCATCAATGGTAACCAGAACCGACGCGCCGCGCGCAAGCGCCTCGCGCACGCCGTCGCGGAGCGCCGCGCCTTTGCCGCAGTTCTGGTCATGAGCAATCGCGACATCGCCGGCTGAGGCTCGTGTGCCATCAGTCGAGCCGTCGTCCACGACAATGATCTCCGCCGCGGACACGGTCGCGTGAGTGCGGGAAATGATATCGCGAATCGTTGCTGCTGCCTGGAATGCGGGAATGATAACCGCGACCCGCACGTCAACTCCCTTCGAGAATGCCGAGCACCGATTTGAGCTCGGCGCGGAGCTCCTTGACCGTTTCGGTGGCGAGGGCCCGCCGCGCTTCGGGCTTGAGCTCGCCCGAGCGGCGATACTGCTCGATCTTCTGCCGCGCGCCTTCGATCGTGTATTTCTCGGTGTACAGCAGATGCTTGACGAGCATGATCAGCTCGATCTCGCGCCGCTGGTAGACACGATTGCCCGAGCGGTTCTTGGCGGGATTCAGGAAGCGGAACTGACTCTCCCAGTACCGGAGCACATGCGGCTTGAGATCGGTGAGCTGGCAGACCTCCCCGATCGAGAAGAACTCTTGAACGGGCTGGGCGGGCGTGCCGCTGCTCATCGGCTCTCCGCCTTCAGCTCGCGTTCCATCAAGTCGCTCACGGCTTGGCGCGGCGGCTTGTTGTGAAACAGCACGTTGGCAACTTCGCAGGCGATCGGCAGCTCAACGCCGTGGCGCTCACCCAGCGCGACAGCCGTCCGAGTCGTGTTGACCCCCTCCACGACGGCCGGCTTCCCCGCGAGCGCCTGCTCCAGCGTCTTGCCCTGCCCCAGCGCCACCCCCAGGGTGCGGTTGCGCGACAACGCGCCGGTCGCGGTGAGAATGAGGTCTCCCATTCCCGCCAGACCCGCGAAGGTGAGGGGCTGCGCGCCCAGCTTCACGCCGAGGCGCGTCATCTCCGCGAGCCCGCGCGTGATCAGCGCGGCCCGGGTATTGAAGCCGAGCCCCAGCCCTTCGAGGATCCCGGCCGCGAGCGCAATCACGTTTTTCAGTGCGCCGGCCAGCTCGACGCCGACGACGTCGGTGTGCGAGTACACGCGAAAGTAGCTGGTCGAGAACACGCGCTGGGCGCGTTGGGCAACGCTGTGATCGGTGGCGGCGGCGACGACCGCGGTCGGCTGTTGTTGGAACACTTCCCACGCGAACGACGGTCCGGAGAGCACGGCGACCGGTACGTCGGGCGGTAAGACCTCGGCCAGGACGCAGGACGGCCGCTCGAGCCGATCCGGATCGAGCCCCTTGGACGCGCTGACGACGAGCGGCCGCGCCCCACCGAGCGCCGCCGCAGCTTGAAGCATCACGGGCCGCACCGCGTGCGACGGCGCCACCGAAACCACCGTTTCGGCACCGCGAATGGCGACGGCCAGGTCCGCCTCCGCACGGAGCGACGACGCCAGCGAGCCACCGGGGAGAAACATTTCGTTGACGTGCCGGTGGTTCACGCTTTCGACGACTTCGCTTTCCCGGGCCCAGAGCGTGACCTGTTCGCCCTTGCGCGCGAGTAGATCCGCCAGCGCCGTCCCCCATGCTCCGCCACCCACGACCGCGATTTTCATTGGTCGGACGGTCGCACGGTCGGACCGCCGGACGGTCGGGTACGAAACCGATTTTCGGTGCCCGCAATGAGCCGGCTGATGTTCCGACGGTGAGCGAAAATGATCAAGGCGACGAGCGCGACACTCGCCCAGAACGTGTACGGCGAACCCGGCTGCAAGAGGGAAATCCAAACCGGCACCGTCAGCACGGCGACGATCGAGCTGAGCGATACGTAGCCCGTCAGCCAGAGGCAGAATCCCCACACCAGAATGGCGAGCAGCACGGCGACGGGGGCGAGCGCCAGAAACAGCCCCGCGGCTGTCGCGACGCCTTTCCCACCCTTGAAGCTCACATAGGGCGAGAACATGTGGCCGAGGACCGCGGCGCCGCCCAGGACGACCGGGAGCCACGGGTGTTCCGCCGCGCCGGCCCACGTGGCGAAGAAGAGCACGGGAATCGCTCCCTTGGCGATATCGACGAGCGCGACGGGTATCGCGTACTTCCAACCGAGAATCCGGTAGACGTTGGTGGCGCCCAGATTCCTGGAGCCGTGCTCGCGCAGGTCGATCCCCCGCCCCACCCGGCCGGCGATGTAGCTCGTCGGCGTCGCGCCGAGGAGGTAGGAGGCCAGAATCGCGAGGACGATACTCAGCGACGGCCTCGTTTGCGCCGAAACTTGATCGTCAGTGGCGCACCAGTGAACTCCCACGCTTCGCGGAAGCCGTTGTGCAGGTAGCGGCTGTAGGACTCGGGAATCGCCTCGGGACGATTCGCCACGACCGCGAACCGCGGTGGCGCGGTGCCCACCTGCGTCGCGTAGAACAGCCGCACCGACTCGCCCACGGGTTGCGGTGGCTGTTGTCGCGCGAGCAGCTCCTCCAGTACGCGATTCACCTCGGCGGTAGGGACGCGTTTCTCCCGTTCATCGGCGACCGCCACGATCGCGTCCAGCAGCTTGTTGACCCGCTGCCCCGTCTTGGCCGAGACGTAGAAGAACGGAATGAACTCGAGGAACGGCGCGCGCGCCTTGATGTCCCGCTCGCCGTCGCGCGCCGTGTTGGTCTCCTTCTCCTCGATCAGGTCCCATTTGTTCACCACGACGATCACGGCCGCGCCGCGTTCCCACGCTTCGTTCGCGATCTTCAGGTCCTGGGCATGCATGCCGTCCTTCGCATCCACGACCAGCAGGCAGACGTCGGCGCGCTCCATCGCGCGCGTGGTCCGGAGTGTCGAGTAGAACTCCAGGTCCTCTTCGACCTTGCTCCGCTTGCGGAGTCCCGCCGTGTCGATGAACACGAGCGTGCGGCCCTGGTATTCGAACGGCGTATCGATGGCATCGCGCGTCGTCCCCGGCTCGGCGGCAACGACCAGCCGGTCCTGGCCCAACAGCTTGTTCACGAGGCTCGACTTGCCGACGTTGGGCCGGCCGACGACGGCCACAGCGATCGACTCCGCCTCGTCAGCGGCTGGCGTGTCGGGCAAGAGGGACACGAGCTGGTCGAGCAAGTCGCCGCTGCTCTTCCCCACCGCGGCTGACACGGGGAACGGATCACCCAAGCCAAGCTCGTAGAACGAGAGGTGGCGGGTTTCGTCCGGGAGGTTGTCGGCCTTGTTAACCACGAGGATCAATGGGCGTTTCACCTTGCGGAGGTACTGCGCGATCTCGAGGTCCATCGGGTGGATGCCCGATTCCACGTCCACCACGAACAACAGCACGTCGCTGTCCGCGACCGCCTGCTCCACCTGCGAGCGAATCGCGCGGTTCATCGGATCTGCCGATCCGGGGACCAGACCGCCGGTATCGACCAGCCAGAAGCGGCGGCCGTTCCATTCCGCGGGGGCGAAATGACGGTCGCGTGTCACGCCCGGCTGGGCGTCCACGATCGCCTGGCGCCGCCCGATGATGCGGTTGAAGAGCGTGGACTTGCCGACGTTGGGGCGGCCGATGATGGCAACGGTCGGGATGCTCATGGCCCGTTCACACCCTGAAGGGTGTGCTCGGCCAACATTGTCCTTAAGGACAATGCCTGCCGAGCACAGGCTTTAGCCCGTGAATTCCTCACGCGGCCACTTTCTCACCCATCAGCGCATCGGCAAAGTCATGCGACAACCTGATGGGCATCGGCAACTGCGTGGCGAGCTGGTGAGCTTCCAGGTCGTCCATGAACAGCAGATCGTCGTTGACCGACTCCGCCGGCAGCAACGCGAGATCGAGGTCAGTTCGGTCCTTCAGCGCAGCCAGCACGGCCTTGCCGGGAAGCAAGCCGGCGGTGGTCACCGCTGACCCGAAGAGGGTGTTCTCGAGCGCAAGCACCTCGAAATGCGCCCCAGTCGCCGACGTCAGGTCGGCCACGACCTGCGGCATGAGCGGCCCCATGGCTGTCCCTGTGACGATGCCGATACGCTTTTCGCGCCAGCCATCGAACTCGAGCCGCGCCGCCTGAATGCGGGTCTGCAGATAGCGCACTGAGCCAACGCCGTTCTCGCGCTGCTCGAAGTCGCCATACCACTCCGCCGGCGGCAATAGCATGTCGGCCTGGAGATAGAGATCGTCGGCCCCGTAGCACCACGGCGCGCCACGATCCGCCACGGCGCGCGCCGCGAAATTGTCCACGGTGGCGAGCGCGGCGCGACACTCCTCGCGCGTCGGCTGCCGTACCAGCGCATGCTTGCTGAATTCCGTCAACGCCACGGGGACCACCGAGACCGACAGCACCGCCGGCCCCAGGCCATACAGGTCCGTCAACGTGCGCACCAGCTGCGGCCCGTCGTTGATGCCCGGCACCAGCACCACCTGCGTGTGGAACGCGATGCCCCGCTCCCCGAACCAGCGCAGTTGCGGAACGACCTCGGACGCCTCGGGATTGCGTAGGAGCCAGCGGCGCACCACCGGGTCGGTCGCATGCACGGACACATACAGCGGGGACAGCCGGTACTCCACGATCCGCTCGAGGTCCCACGGCTTGAGGTTGGTCAGCGTGGCGAAGTTGCCGTAGCGGAACGAGAGGCGGTAATCGTCGTCGCGGATGTAGAGGGCCTGGCGCATGCCCTGCGGGTTGCCATCCACAAAGCAGAAGTCGCAGTGATTGGCGCAGCGCCGGATGCGCGGCGGCTCCAGCATAACGCCCATCGGCAGCCCCTCCGGCCGCTCGACGTCGTACTCGATCTCCTCACCCGACGGCAACCGGGCCTGCAGCACGAACTGGTCATCCGCGGTCAGGAACTCCCAGTCGAGAAAGTCCTCGAGGGGACGGGCGTTGACCGCGAGCAGCTCGGTGCCTGGGATGAGTTCGAGGGCGGCGCCCAACGAGTCGGGTGCCACCGCCTGTACGCGAATCACTGCTGACCGCCTAGAGGTTCAAGGAGTTTCTGAAGCAAACGACGCAACTTCAACGGCTAATATCGCTTAGGAGATATGGCGCAGCAATACCTTACATCACAGCAAAAGGGACCAGCGAGCGCTGGTCCCTTGAGAGCGGGCGACGGGATTCGAACCCGTGACGTCCAGCTTGGGAAGCTGGCATTCTACCCCTGAATTACGCCCGCAGTCTGGGCGGAATGTGTTCTCACACCCCGCCCGCTGTCAACGCCGGATTGTGCCAACTGCTGTGCGCCGCAATGAGCGCCTCGGCCTCTGTCGGTCCCCACGAGCCGCGCTCGTACCGGATCGCCCGGGGATGGGTTTTGAGGACGGGATCGACCGCCACCCAGGCCGCCTCGATCGCATCCCATCGCGTGAAGAGCGCGCCGTCGCCGCTCATGGCGTCGGTCAACAGGCGCTCGTAGGGCGGTTGGGCGCCGACCAGCTCCTCGACCATATACAGCTCGCGTTGGTCGCCGACGAACTCCTTGCCCGGACGTTTGACGCGCGCCGCCAGGGCGACCGCGGCGTCGGGGGAGAGGCGGAAGCGCAGATAATTCGCCGGACCGGCCGGCGGCGCCGAGTCGGCGAACAGCTGCGCCGGCGGTGGCTTCAGCTCCACCAGCACCTCGGCGGCAGTCTCGGGGAGACACTTTCCCGAACGCAGATACCACGGCACCCCCTCCCACCGCCATGAGTCGATGCAGAGTCGCACCGCGCAGAAGGTCTCGACATCGGAATCGCGCGCCACGCCCGATTCCTCCCGGTAACCGGCGTATTGACCACGCACCAGATCACTCGGCTGCAGTGGTCGCATCGCTTCGAAGACCTTCGCCTTTTCGGTGTGGACCGCGCCAAAATCCCGGGTGACGGGCGGTTCCATGGCCAGGAGCGCGACAATCTGGAACAGGTGGTTTTGAATCACATCTCGCAGGCACCCCGTGGTCTCGTAGAAGGCCCCCCGGCCGTTCACACCGAACTGCTCGGCAAGGGTGATCTGGACGCTGGCGACATAGTTGCGATTCCAGATCGGTTCCAGGAAGGAATTGGCAAAGCGGAAGTAGAGGATGTTCATGATCGCCTCCTTCCCCAGGAAATGATCGATCCGGAAGATCGCGTCCTCGGGGAACACCGCCCGCGCGACAGCGTTGAGTTCGCGCGCGGAGGCCAGATCGCGGCCGAACGGCTTTTCGACGATGACCCGCGCGTGGTCTGCCAGACCGGCAGCGCCGATCCCTTGAATGACGGTCGCAAATAGCGCGGGAGGGATCGCGAGATAGTGCGTGGGGCGTCGCGACTTCCCCAACGCATTCTTGAGCGCCGCGTAGGTCTCCGGGTTGTTGTAGTCCCCGGACACGTACTGGAGGAGGGACAGGAGGCGACTGAGCGCGCGCTCTTCCATCGGGGCGCCGGACTGCGTGACGCTGTCGGTGACCCGCGCGCGCAGCTGCGCCACACTCCACGATCGGGAAGCCACTCCGACCACTGGAACGGTGAGGACACCCCGCTGGACCATCGCGTAGAGCGCGGGAAAGATCATCTTGTGAGCGAGGTCGCCCGTCAGGCCGAACAATACGAGCGCATCGGACGCTGCCGGACGGTCAGTCATCCGGCGAGCGCGCGGTCGACAATCACCTGCGCCTCCTGCACGATGCGGTTCAACTGTTCCCTCCCCCGGAAGCTCTCGGCGTAAATCTTGTAAAGATCTTCAGTTCCCGATGGCCGAGCGGCGAACCACCCGGTCGCGGCGCTGACCTTCACGCCCCCGATTGGTGCGTGGTTGGCCGGAGCTTCGTTGATGATGCTCTGGACCTTTTCCCCGGCGAGCTCTGCGCACTGCACCTGGCCGGGTGAGAGCGCCGCGAGCCGCCGCTTTTGTGCCGGAGTCGCGGGCGCCTCGACCCGATCGTACGCCGGCGCGCCGAACTCGCCCGTCAATTCACCGTAGAGCTCTCCCGGGTCGCGGCCGGCCCGCGCCATGATCTCGGCCGCGAGCAGTGCCAGCACGATGCCATCCTTGTCCGTGGTCCACGCGGTTCCGTCGCGGCGCAGCAACGTCGCTCCGGCACTCTCTTCCCCGCAGAAGCCGAGGGACCCGTCGCCGAGGCCCGCGACGAACCACTTGAAGCCGACCGGCACCTCGTGGAGCCGCCGGCCGAGCTTCGCGCTCACCCGATCGATCATGCCGCTGCTCACAACAGTCTTCCCGACCCCGGCGTCCGCGCCCCACTGCGGCCGATGCGGGAAGAGATGCTGGATAGCGACCGCGAGATAATGATTGGGCGGCAGGAGCCCCGTGCTCCGCGTGACGACCCCATGCCGATCGTGATCCGTATCGCAGGCGAAGGCGATGTCGAAGCGGTCCCTCAGGCCGATCAGCCGCTGCATCGCATAGGACGACGACGGGTCCATCCGGATGCGACCGTCCCAATCCACCGACATGAACCGGAACGTCTGATCCACCACGTCGCTCACGAGCGTCAGATCGAGATGGTAGCGCTCCGCAATGGGAGCCCAATAGTCGACGCCCGCCCCACCGAGGGGGTCCACGCCCAGGCGAAGCCCCGCGCTCTGGATCGCCGTCATATCGATGACGTTCCCCAAATCGCTGACGTACGCGTTGAGATAGTCGTGCCGGTGCGTGGTCGCGGCGCGCAGCGCCTTCTCGTATGGGATGCGTTTCACGCCTGCGAGGCCGCGCTCCATCAGTTCATTCGCCCGGGCTTCGATCCAGCTGGTGACGCCGCTATCGGCCGGTCCCCCAGTGGGGGGGTTGTACTTGAATCCGCCGTTGTCCGGCGGATTGTGCGACGGCGTGACGACAATGCCGTCGGCGAGCCCTCCGCTCGTGGTGCGCCCGCGGTTGTAGCTCAGGATGGCGTGTGATACCGCGGGCGTCGGTGTGTAGGCGTCGTGCTCGGCGAGCATGATGTCGATGCCGTCGGCTGCGAGCACCTCGACAGCGGTGGTGCAAGCCGGCACCGACAGGGCGTGCGTGTCGAAGCCGAGAAAGAGCGGGCCGCCAATCCCCTGCTGCCGGCGGTAGCGACAGATGGCCTCGCTGATCGCGAGCACGTGCCATTCGTTGAACGTCTTCTCGAACGATGACCCGCGATGGCCCGAAGTGCCGAAGGCGACGCGCTGGGCAGGCACCGAGGGATCGGGGATCTCGGCGTAGTACGCCGTGATCAGCTTCGCGACGTCGAGCAACATCGCCGGCGGAGGTGGATGGCCTGCGAGGGGACTGATCTTCATGGCGTTAGGTCAGCGGCCGCCGCTGCGTCCACGCACCAGCGCACGCGGCCATTGGACGGTGCGATCGCCTGCGCCGGCAACTCCTGCGGACGGCGGGGACCCTCGAGCACTCGACGGAGAATGGCCGCCTTGGCGCCGCCGGAGACGAGGAACAAGACCTCGGCCGCGGCGTTGATGACCGCCGGCGTCAGGGTGATCCGCCACATGGACGCCGCGCTCGCACGTGCGGCCAGCACCCAGCGTGTCTGCTCGTGAACGGCGGCGCTCCCCGGGAACAGCGATGCGGTATGCCCGTCCTCGCCCAGTCCCAAGAGGACGAGGTCGATGCGCGCTCCCGCCGGCGTCCGAAGCAAGGCCCGCAGCGTCGCTTCGTAGGCTTCCGCGGCGCTGGTGGGAGCGTCTTCGCCAAGGATGCGGTGCACATTCCCCGCGGGGACCGGTACGCGGTCGAGGAGGGTGTCGCGCGCCATGCGGTAGTTGCTCTCCATATGATCCGGCGGCACACACCGTTCGTCCCCCCAAAGAACCTGTACTCGCGACCACATCACCCTGGACACGAGAGCCTCCGTGGCGAGCTGGCGGTATGTGTCACGCGGCGTCGAGCCGCCCGAGAGCGCGACGATGAACTGTCCACGCGAGGCAATCGCGTCCTCCGCGGCCGCGACGAAACGTGCCGCGGTTGCGTCGGCGAGCGCGGCGGCGCTGGGCAGCACCGCGAGATCAGCTCGCATCGACCCTCAGCCCTCCGTCTTTCAAGAATAAACGGCCGCCGCTATTCGCGACGGCCGTTTCATTTCGATTCTACAACGTCACTGCTTCTTATACCGCCAAGCCGCGATGCTTGGCCCCGCCGGCTTCACCTCGAACTGCTGCGCCTGCCCGGGCGGCGCCTGCGCCACCTTCACGGTGTCGGTCGCGACCACCTGTCCTTGAAGATTGAGGAACTCGAACACGATGTTGTACGGCTGATTCGGCCGCTCGCGCGTATTGGTGACCATCACCTTGACGTCACGCCCAGCATCCGTCGAGTCGAACAGCGTAATCGCCACATCCCCGACCAACGTCGAATCGGCGATTTTGTAGTAATACAACGCCGAGTCGATCTGGTGGTTCTGCTGCTGCGCGTACGCCATGATCTTGATCGACTGGCGGTTCATCGGATCGACGGAAAGCAGACGCCGCGACATCGCCAGCGCGTTCACGGAGTCGTGCAGTCCCAATGACGTGTTCGCGAGGAAAATCAGCGTCTCACGATAGTAGGGGTTTATCCTGAGTGCGGCGCTGAGTGCCTGAGCCGCGAGCGTGAACGCCTCCTGCGAGCTCGCGAAGTACGCTTTGGCCATCGCCCGGCTCGTGGAATCACACGTCGCGCGAATGCGTGCCAGGGGTGGGGGCGGCCGCTTCGCCCGCGCCGCGCTGCGACAGCTCGCGCCCGCAGCGGACGTGTCGGGGTCCTCCGGCACGCTCTGGGAGATCTCGGCACCGACCCGATAGAGCTGGTAATAGCCCATCGAGTCGCCTTTGCTGACGATCTGCCGGTACATCGTGAAAGCACTGTCCTTGTAAGCCGGCTCCTTACTCGAACGCTGCATATAGATGCTGCCCAACGCCGCCATGATCTCGGGATCGTTAGGATAGATCTTGAGATACTCGTGATAGGTCGCCTGGGCCTCGGCCAGCTTTTGCTGGCTGTGCTGAATGCGTCCCAGATTGTACAGCGCGTCCTTGCGATCCGACGCGAACTTCGGGTCCGTCGCAGCGACGTCCGCGGCGCGCCGGAAATAGAACAACGCCGAATCGGATTGGCCGGCGTTGTAGAACAGAATGGCGGAGTACTTGAATCCGGTTGGTTCGTTCGGCAGCAGCGCGTTGGAGCGGCGGAACGAGGCGATCGCGGAGTCGCTGTGGTTTGCCTGCCAGGCCGCGATCCCCGCGTTGAACGCCGGCACCCACAGGTACCGCCGCCACAAACCGATGTCGACCGCGCACTCGTGCTTGAGCGCCTCCGCATGACGGAACGCCGAATCCACGCCCTGCGGGTCGTCGGTCATGACGTAGTAGCGCCCCAGGTAGTACCACGCCGCAGGGTTCTTGTCCTGATCGCCCGTGACGGCCTGCGTCAGCACGCGCTGCGCGTCGGCCAGATCCTTCTTGCGCTGATCCTCGAATTTCGTCGTTGTCGCGCTCTTCAAGTACATGTAGCCCTGGTTCACCAGAAAATGACCGGGTTTCAAGTCGCATTTGGGATCCGCCCACCGCCCCGCCTGCTGTTGTTGTTGCTGCTGTTGCTGCGCCGCCAGGCGCACCGTAAGCACACACAACATGAGGACCGAGAGATTGCGAACCGTTCGCACGTTCACTCCTTGGCTTTAGCGAGAAGAGCCTCGGCGTCGCGCTCGACGGCGCGCGCCACCTCCAGCGGCGGGCGCCCCAATGCCTTCGCCGCCGCCAGCACATCATCGTATTCTGGCTTCACCCGGATGTTGCCGCCATCCAGCACCTTCACGCGCACCGCGACGCCGTCCAACCGCACGGTAAGCTGGTGCCGTGGCAGCGTCGCGCGCTCGGCGATCCAGCGCCGCACGCCGGCCGTGGTGCTGTGACGGAACAGCTCCGCCGTCACGGCGTCCGCCAGCGTCTCGGGGGCCATTACCTCCACACGAAAACCAGAGCGGCCTTTCTTCATTTGCACCTGCCAGGTTTGCACGTCGAGCGCCCCCGCGCTCATCAACGCCTGCCGCAGCGGCTCGACATACTCAGGACTCATGTCATCCACGTCCGTGGCGAGCAGCACCACGCGGCCCGCTTCGCTCGCAGTTTCGGCAAGCAGAATGCGGAGTGCGTTCGGATAGGGCTTGGGATCGCGCTGCCCCGCGCCCCAGCCACTGCTCACCATCCGCCAGCGATCGGGCGGCGCGCCTGCCGAGAGTACGCGCAGCAGCGCTGCGCCCGTCGGAGTCGTCGCTTCGCCTTCCACGTGCCCCGTGGACGTCACCTCGAGTCCTTCCAGCAAAATGGCTGTTGCCGGCGCGGGCACCGGCAGGCGGCCATGGGCCGATTCCACCCACCCCTGCCCCACCGCCACGGGAAAGTGATGCACGGCTTCGACGCCGAGCCGTTCGAACCCCTCGATGGCGCCGACGATGTCCAGGAGCGCGTCGACAGCGCCGACTTCGTGCAGATGCACCTTCTCGGGCGCGACGCCGTGGACGCGTCCCTCCGCCTCGCCCACGAGGCGGAACGCGCGCACCGCGCGTTCTTTGACCCAATCGGAGATCGGCGCGCGTTCGACCAGCTGGACGAGGTCACCGACGTGACGGCCGTGCGGCTGCTCCGGGATGTCGAATTGCACCTGCCTGCAGGTGATGCCGGCCCGGCGAACATCGCGCACGCTAACGCTGATGTCACCGATACCAAGCCTTGCGGGCAACTCCTCGAGCCAGGATACGGGAACGCCCAGGGAGAGGAGGGCCCCCAAAGTCATGTCGCCGCTGATGCCGGCGGCTGGATCCAGGATGGCTATGCGCATGGGCCGAAGTGTCGAAATATAAACGGCTTAGGCTCTGTAGAGCCACCCGGCGCCGGTGTTGAAGAGCACTACGCGCTGCTCGGGACGCAGCACGCCCAGGTTCTTGAGCGCGACGGCACCTGACAAGGCCGCGCCGCCTTCCGGGGATGCGTCGATCCCCTCAGCGACTTGCAGCTCGCGCGCGGCCCCTGCAAGCGCTTCGTCACTCACGGCCACCGCGCCGCCTCCGCTGTCGCGCAGCGCCCGCAGCATGAGCCGGTCACCCAGCGGCGCAGGCACGCGCAAACCAGCCGCCACGGTTTTCGGATCTGGCCAGGGCTCGCATCGCTCGGCGCCCGCTTCGAAGGCCTGCACGACCGGGGCACAGCCGCTCGCTTGCACCGTGTACATCCGGGGCAGCGGCCCGCGCAGCCAGCCGGCTTGGCGCAGTTCCTGGAACGCCTTCCACATCCCAATCAGGCCCGTCCCGCCGCCCGTCGGATAGACGATCGCGTCGGGAAGCGTCCACGCGAACTGCTCGGCCAACTCGAGGCCGAGCGTCTTCTTGCCCTCGATGCGATACGGCTCTCTCAGCGTGGAGACGTCGATGGCGCCTGTATTGGTGGCGTGCAGCCGAGCCGCAATGCCACAGTCGCCGATGTGACCATCGAGGAGCATCAGATCTCCGCCAAACGCCCGGATCTGATCCAGGATGGGACGCGGCGTCGTGGCGGGCGCGTACACGCGCGCCGACGCACCCGCGCGAGTCGCGTAGGCCGCGAGCGCGATGCCCGCATTGCCCGCGGTCGGTACCACGAATTCTTTCGCGCCCGACAGCGCCGCTCGCGTGACCGCGGCAGCCAGTCCTCGCGCCTTGAACGATCCCGTGGGGTTTGTGCTTTCGTCCTTGACCCAGAGCTGGTCGAAACCTTGGCGCGCGGCGACGCGCTCCACTTTGAGCAGCGGCGTGCCACCCTCGCCGAGTGTGACAGGATGCTCTCCCTCGCGCAGTGGCAGCCACCCGTCATAGCGCCACATCGTCCAGCGCCGGCCGCCCAGATGGGTTTTCGCTTCCGGCGTTGGGAGCGTCGCATAGCGGACGAGATACGGCGACCCGCAGACCTCGCACACGCCCGGAAATCCGTCGGCGTCACGCGTACGTGTGGGAACGCACGCCGAGCACTCCAGTGTCCAGGAGCTCACGCGCGCTGATGCAACCGGTCGAGGATGCGATCCGCCAGTTTCGTGGAAAAGCCCGGCAATGCGGCGATCTCGGCCGGGGTCGCCGTGCGCACGCCTGCCAGCGAGCCGAACCGTTCGAGGAGCAGTCGCCGGCGCGCGGGCCCGATGCCCGGAATCCGCAGCAACTCCGACGTGATGGTCCGCTGCGACCGCCGCTTGCGGCTGTACGTGACGGCAAAGCGGTGTGCTTCGTCGCGGACCCGCTGCAGCAGCTTGAGCGAGGGGCTGCGACGCGACAGCCGCAGCGGCTCGCCGGAGTCCTGGAGGAAAACCTCCTCGTCCCGTTTCGCGAGGCTCACGATCGGCAGACGTTCCTGCCCCAGCGCGCGCGCCGCTTCGACCGCGGCAGCCAATTGGCCCTTGCCTCCATCGATCACGATCAAGTCCGGAATCTGTTTGTTTTCCGCAATTCGGCGAATGAGGAAGCGGGTCACCACTTCTTTCAGCGACGCGAAGTCGTCGATTCCTTCTACACCCTTGATCCGATATCGCCGGTATTCGGCCTTGCGCGGGCGGCCGCCCTCGAACCACACCAGCGAGCCCACGGCGTCCTTGCCCTGGTTGTGCGAGATGTCGATGCACACCATCGCCCGTGGCACGACGGGGAGGCCGAGATCTCGGCCCAGGGCGAACACCGGATCGGCCGCCCGTTCATCGATGTCGAACGTCTCGATCTTGAAGCTGTCGAGCAGGTGGCGCGCGTTCTGGTCGGCCAGCTCGACGAGTTTGGCCGCCGACCCACGCTGGGGAACGGCGAACTCCACGCCGGGCGCGAGCTCGCGCAGCGCTTCGAGATCGGCCGGCGCAAACGGCAGCACGACGCGCTGCGCCCGCTGCTCGAGCGGGAGATAGTAGCCCACGAGGAACGTGCGCAGCACCTCGCCTTCCGGCGCGTGCTCGACGTGCTCCAGGAAGCGATGCTCGCGCGCGATGAGCTTGCCGTCGCGTACGCGGAGGATGACTCCCACCGCATCATCACCGTCACGGACGAGGCTGATCGCGTCGGCGTCGCCGCCCCCGACGACCTCCACCGTTTGCGGCTGCTCGAGCTGGTCCAGCCATTTCAGGGCGTCCCGCAGCTGCGCCGCCCGCTCGTAGTCCTGCGCGTTGCTCGCTTCCTGCATGCGCTCGCGCAGTCGCGCCCGCACATCGAGCGTCTTTCCCGAGAGAAACAGCAGCACGTCGTCGATCATGCGGCGGTAGTCTTCCATGCTCTGGTAGCCGACGCACGGAGCCTTGCAGCGCTCGATGTGATAGTCGAGACACGGCCGGTCGGGCGCTTCCTCGGGCAGGTTCCAAGCGCAGGACCGGACCGTAAAGATCCGGCGAATGATTTTCAGCGTCTGGCGGAGAGTGGCGACGTCGGTGTACGGACCGAAGTAGCGGGCGCCGGGGATCGTGACGCGCCGGACGACCAACACGCGGGGGAACGGCTCGGCGAGCGTGACGGCGACTTGCGGATAGCTCTTATCGTCCCGCAGCCGGATGTTGAACTTGGGCTGGTGTTCCTTGATCAGCGTGTTTTCGAGGAGCAGCGCCTGCGCCTCGTTCGGGACGATGATCGTCTCGAGGTCGGCGATCTGTCCTTGCAGGACCTCGCGCTCCGGGCTTCCCTGCTCGTCCGCGAAGTAGGCAGGCACGCGCGAGCGGAGGTTGGCCGCCTTCCCCACGTACACAATCTCCCCGGCGGCGTCTTTCCAGAGATAGACGCCGGGGCGAGCGGGAAGTGCCGCTAGCTGGCGGGCGAGCCGGTCAGAGATTGCCATGCGCGTATCGCGTCGGGGTGGCGGAACGCCGTCGTAAGCGCCCCGTATGCCACCCCAAAGATACCCAGCACGGCAATGCCTTGAGGAATCGGTCGCCAGCCGGCGACGAGGCGCCCGGCGGCCATGCCGAGCAGGGCGGCGATCAGCGCGGCGGCGACGACCAGAGCGAGGGTGCGCCAATCGGTGCGCTGTAGGATCGTGCCGATGCGTTTGTCGAGGTCGTAGAGGTGCAGCACCGTGTTGAACGTACCGCCGATCGATGAGCCGAGCGCGATCCCCGCCGGGCCCAAGCGGCGCATGAAAAACCACGACAAGAGCGCTGAGATCACCAGCGACGTGATCGCGATCCGCACCGGCGTCCGGGTGTCGCGCATCGCGTAGAATCCGGACGCGAACAGCTTCACCGTCGACTGGCCAAGGAGTCCGATGCCGTAGGCGGCCAGCACGCCGCCGACGAGCATCGTGTCGTCCGCATCGAAGCGGCCGGTCTGGAAGAGCGCGCCGATGATCTGCGGGCCGAGCGCGGTAAACGCGAACGCCGCTGGAATCACGAAGAACGCGATGCGGCGAAAACCGACGGCGATGCGAGCGCGCAGCTGCTCATTGGCGGCTTCGGCGATCGCGTCGCGGGAGAGATCGGGTAGGGCCACCGCCGTCACCGCCACGCCGAACAGGCTGATCGGCAAGACCTGCACCAGCTGAGCGTAGCCCAGGCTCGCGAGCCCGCCCTCCCCCGTGAAAGAGCCGAGGAAGGTGTCGATGAGACCGGACAGTTGCGCGACGCCTGCCCCGATCAGGAGCGGCAGCCACGCGGTGATCACCTGCCGCACACCCTCGGGGGCAAGGCTCACGCGCAGTGGAATGCCTCCGAGCAGCCGCCAGCACGTCGGCAGCTGGATGGCGATCTGCAGCACGCTGCCCACGACCGTCCCCCAGGCGAGCGCGAGCGAGAGACCGTACAGCCCCTCCCCTTTCAACCATGTGGCTGCCCCGACCATCGCCGCGATACCGGCGATGTTCCACAGCGCGGGCGCGGCGTACGGGAGGAAAAACCGCCGGTGGGTGTTGAGGATGCCGAGGCACCACGCCGAGACGACCATGAGGCCGGTCATCGGGAACAGGATGCGGACGAGAACGGTCGTGAGCTCGCGCCGGGGTGCGTCGAAGCCCTGGGCGACGGCAGCAGTGATCGCGGGGGCAAACGCGATACCAATTACGGCCAGGATCCCGCTCGCGAGCAGCAGCAGCCCGAGGATCGCGCCGGCTAATGCGCGTGCCGCATCCTTATTCTGTTCATCGAGTCGTGCGTAAACTGGGATGAATGAGGCGGAGAGTGTCCCCTCGCCGAGCAGATTGCGGAGTGCGTTGGGAATGCGGAGCGCGGCCCGAAAGGCGTCGGCGGCAGCGCCGTTGCCGAAGTAATGCGCAAAGACGCGCTCGCGGACATAGCCGAGGACGCGGGTGACGAAGATGCCGGCCGCCACACGCGCCGCGTGACGACCACTGCCACCTTTCAAGACGTGGGTTTCTTGCGGCGAGGGTCTTCCAGCAGGCGCTGCATGAATTGCAGCTCTTCCCGCATCCCCGAAACCGAGCGGGTCAGGTCTTCGAGTTCCGTCTCGAGCATTTCGACCTTGCGCTGCACGTCGCGCAGCTCCGGCGGTGTAGCGCCGCCCTCACGCCCTTCCATCCGCCGGGCGACCGACTTGCCGAGCGGCGAGTCGACCAGAATCGCCGCGACCGGAATCAGCAGCGCCACAATCAGAATTACGGCGAGTACCCACATGGATCGGATTTTAGAGACCCGCGGCCCAGCGCGCCACCTCGGCGTCGATGTCGTCCAGCAGCGCCCCACCGTACCGCGCCAGGAATGACGAGACCGTGAGCACCCGCTCCTGCGGCTTGCCGCCGGGAGCGAGTGCCGCACGCACCCGCGTGAGCTGGCCCAGGAGCGTCCCCTGCGAGCGCTTCAGACTGGCGACGAGCTTCCTCTCGATTTCGTTCGTGCCGGCCAGCGCCGCGTTGCGCGCCGATTGCACCGTGCGCTCCAGCGTCGGATCGAGCTGCTGGACCTCGCCGCTGATGCGCGCGTACCGCGCTTCGACGTCCTGGCGAAGCTCCTGCAGCGTCGCGGCGAGATCGGGCGGAAGGTCGGCCTGCACGAACCGCGCTTCGAGCGCTCCGGGCGGGCCGTTGAAGTCGGCGGGCGTGAGACCGTGCTTGCTCAGCACCTTGTCGACGCGCGCTTCGATGATCAGTCCCGACCAGCGCGGGACCCGCGCCTGTGGCGCGACGCCGAGCTTCGAGAACAACGGCGCGGAGTCCTGCAGGTAGTCCATCTCGCCCGGTCCGCCGACGTAGGCGAGCGTCGGGAAGAGTGCGGCCTCGATCACGGGGCGCAGCAGCACGTTGGGAGACAGCCGTTCGGGCGTCTCGGCCGCGATCTGCTCCAGCTGCGCCCGCGAGAATCGCTCGGCGCTGCGCCGCGTGACGAAGTCGCTGCCCTCCTGGCGCAGCCGGTCTCGACCGAGCCGTCCTTCGACCAGGACCGGCGTGAGCCCGTCGTCCAGCGTCTCATCCAGCGCCCGCAGGAGCCACGGCGCGGCGGCGCGTTTGGCGTTGCGATCGTGCGCGCGAAACACCGCAAGTCCCCCCCCCTCGCCGCGCGCGCCAAGCAGCCGGTGCAATGCGTCGGCGCCCGCATCGGCCAGGTTCGTGTCCGGACGGTAGCTCATCTCGAGCCACTGCCGCATTTCCGGCTTGCACTCGGAATCGGGGAGCGCGGTATCGAAGGCGGTGAGGGCGGCCTCGATGTCGCCGCCGAGCTGCTCGCGAAACAGCGGCAGCTGCGGGGCCTCATGCGCCCGCTCGCGCAGCACGATCTTCACCGGCTCGCCGTCGCGACCCAGCACCCAGGCATGATTCGCCTCGGCGAAATCGTGATCGTCGCCCGCCACCCAGAACACCGGCACGACCGGCACACCGCGCTCCGTCTCGAGCCGGCGCGCCAACGCGATCGCCGAGAGGGCCTTGTGAATCGTGTAGAGCGGACCGGTAAACAGCCCGGGCTGCTGTCCCGTAGTCACCGCCAGCACTTCGCCGCGCGCGAGGCGGTCCCGGCCGGGCCCCGGAAGGACGGCCGCCAGCACGTCAGCAGCGATATGGCGCGGTTTGCCAGCGGGGATCGGCTCCGCCGCGGCGGGAATGGGCGTGGAGAGAATGCGCGCGATCATGCGCGGGCGGCCACCAGGATCACGCGCGGAGCCGTGGGGCCGGCCGGAGCTCCATCGTAATCGCCGAACCGCGCCACGACCCCCAGCCCCGCGTTCAGCAGCAGCGCCGCCAGCTCGGCGGCGTCATCGAGCCGAACGCGCTCTTGAAACCGGCGCCCCTCATCGCGCAGCTCGATTTCCTTGATCACGAAGCGGTCGGCGCTGTCGATGCGGCGCGTCACGAGCACATCGCGGCCCTGTGCCTGCTCCGTGATTCGGAGGCGGAGGGTGCGTCGCACGTGCTCCGCATTGAGATAGTCGAGCACGAAGGAGCCGCCCGGGGACAGCGCGGCCACCACCTGTTGGACCACACGCCGGTGTTCGTCATCGTCCAAAAAGTAACCAAATGAGGTGAAGAGATTGACGGCGAGCGCGAAGCTCCCCGCGCGAAACGGCAACGCCCGCATGTCTCCACGCACGAGATCCACGCGGCTCCGCTCACGCGCGCGTCGCAACATGGCGCGCGACAGATCGAACCCGACCACTCGCCCGCCCCAGCGCGCCAGCTCGGCGGCGTGCCGGCCCGGCCCGCAGGCGAGATCCAGGATGCGATCGCCGTCGCGCCAGGTGACGACACTCCGGATCAGCGCCACCGCGCGGCGCGCGTCCTCGTCGTCGCGGTGCGGATAGAGGTCATGGTACTCCTCACCGAACCACTGCTCGAACCACTCCGTCATTCGACGAAGACGTCCGCGGTGAACGTGAAGACCTGGGTGGCTGGTTCCCGCCAGCTGCCGGGCGGTAACCCCGCTTTGCGACAGACCGCGTTGAGAAAGGCCTCGGCGGTGAACCCCTGCTCCGTCGCCACCTGCGGCAGCAACAGGCCCTGCGCGTGGCCGCGCCGCACCAGCAGGCCGTCACGCCCGATCACGAGACGGCACAGGTCGGCGGGCTCCACGGGCACCGGCTCGGCCAGCACCGAGATCTCGATCCGCAGCGCGGACAGCTCGGCGAGCTCGACGGGTGGAAACCGCGGATCGGACCGAGCCGCGGACACGGCAACCTGCCGGATCACCTCGCCGAGCGGCCGGTCGTCACTGATGTGGCCGATGCAGCCGCGGAGGTCGTGCGTCGCCTCCTCTTCCAGCGTCACGAACGCTCCGCGGCGCAACAGCGCGCCGGGGACATCCGGCAGTTCAGGGGGGGTTCGGCCGCAGAGTGCGGCTTCGATGGCGCGCCGCGCCAGCGCGAGCAGCGCGGCGCGATCGACCGGCGTAAGGAAAGACTCAGCCGCGATGATACTTCTCTCCGCGCCGGATCGTGTGCGCGCGGTAGAGTTGCTCGTACAGCACGACGCGTGCGATCTCGTGCGGAAGTGTCAGCGGCCCCAGGCTCCAACGCCGCTCCGCGCGGTCCAGCACGTCGGCCGGAAGGCCCTCCGCGTCGCCGATCACGAACGTGACGTCGCGACCCTCCATCTCCCAGCGGCCGACGAGCTCCGCAAGCTGTAACGAGCTCCAGCCCTCCCCTCGCGCCGTCAGCGCAATCACCCGCGACTTCTCGGGGATGCGCGTCACGGTACCTTCCTGTTCCTCGATTTTGGCGTAGTGCCGAATCCGGGTCAGGTACTCGTCACAAGCTGCCCGGAGCGCCGCGCTCTTCATGCGGCTTCGCTTCCCGCCCAGGGCGACGACGTGATAGCGCATCAGGCATACATGCCGCGCAACCGGTGCATCGCCGCCACGCGGTCCACGGCGACGATGTACGAGGCGATCCGGTTCGCTACTTTGTAGCGCGACGCCATCGCCATGACTTCGCCGAAGGAGCGCACGAGAATCGCCTCGAGGCGCCGGTTGACCGTCTCCTCATCCCAGAAATAGCCGCCGCGATCCTGCACCCATTCGAAATAGCTCACCGTCACGCCGCCGGCATTCGCGAGGATGTCGGGAATCACGAACACGCCCTTGTCCTCGAGAATCTTGTCCGCTGCCGCGCTCGTGGGACCGTTCGCGCCTTCGCAGATGATCTTGGCTTTGATGTGGGGGGCATTCTTGCGGGTGATCACATTCTCGGTCGCGGCGGGAATCAACACCTCGCAGTCGACGGTCAAGACCTGTTCGTGCGAGATCGTTTCGGCCTTCGTGTACCCGGCGAGCTGGCGACGCTCCTTGACCCATTTCAGGAGCTCCTGCACGTCGAGACCTTGCGGATTGTACAGCGCGGTCGACTTGTCCGAGACGGCGACGATGACCGCCCCCTCTTTTGCCATGAGGTCGGCGGCGATCGATCCCACGTTGCCGAACCCCTGCACCGCGATGCGAGCACCCTTGAAGCTCATCCCCAGCTTCGCCAGCGCCTCGCGCGTGACAATCATGCAGCCGCGCCCTGTCGCCTCGCGCCGCCCGAGTGAGCCACCCATCTCGACCGGCTTCCCCGTCACGACCGCGGTCACGGTGTGGCGCTTGTGCATGGAATAGGTATCCATGATCCACGCCATCACGCGCTCGTTCGTATTCACGTCAGGCGCGGGAACGTCCGAGTCGGGTCCCAGGATCTCGATGATGCTCGACGTGTAGCGGCGTGTCACCCGCTCCAACTCGCCCATCGACATAGTGCTCGGGTCGCACACCACACCGCCCTTCGAGCCCCCGAACGGGATGTTCACGAGAGCGCACTTCCAGGTCATCCACGCGGCCAGCGCCTTCACCTCTTCGAGCGTCACGTTGAGGTCGAAGCGGATGCCGCCCTTGGCCGGTCCGCGCGAGGTGTTGTAGAGCACGCGATAGCCGGTGTAGACCTCGACTTCGCCGCTGTCGCGCAGGATCGGAACGGATACGATGATCTGTTTTTCGGGATTGCGAAGCACCTTGTAGAGACCACGATCCAGGTTGAGCAGCTTCGCGGCATGGTCGAAGCGCTCCATCATCGCCTCGAAGGGATTCTCCTCGGCGAGAAAGGTCTGTTTGTCAGGACGGATAATCGCCGGTTCGCTCATGCCATCCTTTTCAGGATCCCTTCCAGGACCTGTTCGACGCCATCGCCATTGAGTTCCCACCGCACCGCCAGCTGCGCGACCAGGGGCTCGGGCGCGTCCGCCGGCCAGCGCCCCCGGAGCTTCACCGCGTCCTTCTCGGTGACTACAACATAATCGGCGTCCTTTGCGGCCTGCGCGAGCCGGGCGACGTCCCCGGGGGGATACGCGTGATGGTCTTGATACGCCGTCAGTTGCACGCTGGCCCCAAATGCCCGCACCTGCGCCGCGAAGCTGACGGGATCGGCGATCCCGGCGGCCACCACCACCTGCTTTTTCGCGAGGGCCGACAGCTCGACGCGCCGGCCGGACTTGAGTCCCGCCAATCCGTCGAGCGCGAGGTGCACGGCGGCGACGACCGCGGTCGGCCAGCGCGCCGCGATGCGCCCCGCCAGGGCGCGCGATTCGGCGACCGCAGCACGACGCCGCGTGACGACGATGACATCAGCGCGGCCCAGTGCGCTCCAATCCTCGCGCCACGGCCCGGCCGGCAGCGGCCAAGCGACGTGGCGGGGCGGCGAGCTCTCGGTGCTCACGACGGCAATATTGACGTCGCGGCCCACGTTGAGGCGCTGATATGCATCATCGAGCACGAGCACACGTGCTCCCTGCGCGCGGGCGTCCTCGGCACCAGCCAGCCGATTGGGATTGGCGACGACGATCGCCCGCGGCACCAGCCGCTGGTGCACCGCCTGCTCATCGCCACGGTAGCCGCGCAGGAGGATGCCGGGCCGGGCCCCTCGCCCCGCAAAAAACGCCGCCGTCCACGCTGCGAGCGGCGTCTTTCCCGCTCCGCCGACGGCGAGATTCCCGATCGCGACCGCCGGCAACGGCAGCCGCCGCTGCCGCAACCAGCCTTTCTCGTACGCGCTCGCGCGCGCGCTCATGACGGTGCGGTACGCAAAGGCGAACGGCAGCAAGACGCCGCGCGCGACGCGCGCCGGCGCCGCACCGCTCCACCAGAGCCACTGTGCCATCCCCTGCGCGTTCACGAGGTGCCCATGACGTCGTGCAAGCTGCGCACCACCGCGTCCATCCCGCGCCGCAAGCCGTCCTTCCCCGCGCCGATCTCGATGGGCGGCGCGTAGCGCACCTCGATCGCGGCAAACGGTTTGGGAATGCACATGCGGTCCCAGGAGCGGAGATACCAGGCGGACGATGATCGCGCGCCGACAGCGATGATCGGCGCACCGGCGTGCTGCGCCGCGGCAATCGCGCCGGGCTGCACGCGCTCCGCCGGTCCGCGCGGCCCATCGGGCGTGATCGCGACCACGGCACCGCCCTCGAGCGCCCGAACGACTCCCAGGAGCCCGGCCTCCCCACCCCGCTGCGTGGATCCACGGACCGAGCGGTACCCCCAGCGCGCCCCCACGTCCGCCAGATAGCCGCCGTCGCGATGGCGGCTGATGAGCATGACGACGTCTTCGCCGCGATGGCGATACAGCAGCGGCAGGATACGGCTGTGCCACAGCACGAACACGAACGGGCGCCGCATGCCGCGTAGCGCCCGTACGTGTTCGTATCCGCTCACGCGATAGCGCCACGTGGCTGCGAGCGCGCGAATCAGCGCCGATCCCGCCCGCGCCGCGATCGGCTCCGCCCAGCGCAACTTCATTCGATCAGTCCAGCGGCGAGCTCGGCGACCCGATCCGCCGCGCCCGGCGCACCCAGGCGATCGCGCACCAGACGCAATCCCTCGCGCTGGCGGCGCGTGGCGGGATGGTCGGCGTCGAGCAGCGGCAGCACACCATCGGCGAGCGATTCGGCCGTGGCGCGGCGCTGCAGGAACTCGGGCGCGACCTCGTACCCCGCCACCAGATTGACCAGACCCACCCACGGCACCTGTACCAACCGGAACGCGATGTAGGACGAGATGGGATGCACGCGGTACGTGATGACCATCGGCACATCGGCGATGGCGGCCTCGAGCGTCGTCGTACCGGACTTGCAGATCCCCGCGTCGGACGCGGCGAAGACGAGCAGCGGATCGCCTTGGTGCACGCGGATCGCACCAGGCTCCGGGTACTCGGCGTCGGATGTCCCGGCGGCGACGATCTGCATGTCGGGGCGCGCCGCCGCGACGCGAGCCGCCGCGGCGCGAAAGATGCCCCAGTGGCGCTTGACCTCCTGCTTGCGGCTCCCCGGAAACAGGCCGAGCGTCGGCCGCTGCGGATCGAGTCCGAGCGCCCGGCGCGCCTCGGCGCGGGACGGCGGGGCGGGCCGGTCCTTGAGGGGATGGCCCACGAAGGTCGCCGCCACCCCGCGCTCCCGAAAGAACGCCTCTTCGAACGGCAGGATCACCGCCAGGCGATTCACCGGCGCGAGCTTGCGCACGCGCTTCGGTCCCCAGGCCCACATCTGCGGCGCGATGTAGTACAACACGGGAATGCCGGCAGCGGCGGCGGCCGCCGCCACGCGAAGGTGATAGCCCGGATAGTCCACGAGGATCACCAGATCGTAGCGCTTTGCCTGAAACGCGCGCCGCATCCTGCTGAGCAACCGGTAATGCGCGGGAATCTTGGCGATCGCTTCGACGAATCCCACGACCGAGTATGCTTCCATGCGGTCGAGCACGCGGACCCCCGCGCGCTCGAGCAGCGGACCGCCCAGCGCTTCGAGCTCGAGTCCGGGGAGGCGGCGGCGCAGGGCATGCGCCACCGCGGCGGCATGCGCGTCGGCCGATGGCTCGCCGGCCGAGATGTAGATCCGCGTCACGGCCGCGCGGCGGCCAGCGGCGAGGCGCTGATCGCGTCGGCGACCCGATAGGCGAGAGCCAGCGCCTGCACTCCCGCCGCGCCGGTCACGACGACGTCGCCGTCGCCGCGCACCGCGCGGAGGAAGCTCTCGAGCTCGAGCTTCAGCGGCTCCGCCTCGGCGGCGTCGAGCCGGATGTGCTCGACGATCTCCTCAATGCGGGTGGCACCGAACCCCTGCCACCCCGACTTGAGCCGGTAGAAGTGGCCGTTGCCCTGCGCCAGATCGAGCGAGAAGTAGCCGGTCGGCTGGAAGATGCGCAGCTTGCGCGTGCGCTCGCGCGACACGCGGCTCGCCGTGATGATCGCGACCGCGCCGTTGGCGAACTCGACCCGGGCATTGGCGATGTCGACATGCGGCGTGAGGATGGGGACGCCCGTGGCGCGCACCTCGGCGACCTCCGACCGCACGAGCTCCAGCACCAGATCGAGATCGTGAATCATCAGGTCGAGGATGACGGCCACGTCGGTGCCGCGCGGCTGGAACGGCGCGAGGCGCTCGGATTGCAGGAAGCGGGGCTCCTCGAGGTACGGCGCGGCGGCCCGGACGGCGCGATTGAAGCGCTCGACGTGGCCCACCTGGAGACAGAGCCCCCGCGCCCGCGCCGTATACACGACCTGCTCGGCCCCGGGAAGCGTATCCGCCAGCGGCTTCTCGACGAGGGCATGCAGGCCGCGCTCGAGCACGGGCAGCGCGACCTCGACGTGCGCCGGCGTCGGAACCACCACGGTGACCGCCTCGACGCGGTCCAGCAGCGCCTCAAGTGAGCCAAAGGCCGTTGTCTCGAGCTCCTTGGCGACTTGCTGGGAGCGCGTCGGATTGTGGTCATAGAAGCCCACGAGATCCGAGCCGTCGATCTTCTTGAGGAGCCGGATGTGGTGGAAGCCGAGCGCGCCCGCCCCGACCACACCTACCCGCACGGGCCGCGGGCGCTGCGTCACACCATTACCCCGCGCTGCGACGCCTCGATGAAGCGCAGGAACGTTTCCACCTCGGGCACCTGGGGCAGCTCGACCCGGGCGCGCGCGATGCCCTGGCTGACGGTGAGATCCGAGTTGAACACCAGCCGGTAGGCACGCTTCAGCGCCAGCTTCAACTCGGGTGAGAAACCGGCGCGCTGCAGGCCGACCGAGTTCAGCCCGTACAGGTGAACGGGATTGCCGGCAGCCTTCGTGTACGGCGGCACGTCCTGATTGACGCGCGAGGCGCCGCCCACGAAGGCATACGTCCCGATGCGGACGAACTGATGGATCGGGACGAGCCCGCTGATGATGGCGCGATCGTCGACGGTCACGTGGCCCGCCATCTGCACCGAATTCGCGATGATCACGTCATCGCCGATGACGCAGTCATGCGCGATATGCACGTACGTCATCAGGAAGCAACGTGCCCCCACCGTCGTCTTGCCAGTCGCGGTGCTGCCGCGGTTGATCGTGCAGTACTCGCGGATGATCGTCCCGTTGCCGATCTCCACCCACGTCTCTTCGCCTTTGTACTTGAGGTCCTGCGGATCGTTGCCGATCACCGCGCCGTAGCCGATCTTCACGCCGTCACCCACGCGCGTGTTGCGCTCCAGGACGGCGTGCGCCGCGATGCCGCAGCGCTCTCCCACCGTCACGCGCGGGCCGATCACGCAATACGGCCCGACTGACACGTCGGCGCCGAGCTCCGCGGTGGGATCGATCAGCGCGGTCCGGTGGATCACCGGTCGACGACCATCGCCATCATCTCCGCTTCGGCTACCACCTGGCCGTCCACGAATCCGGCGCCTTTCATGCGGCACGTCTTGCCACGGAACTGGACCATCTCGAGCTCGAACCGGATCTGATCACCCGGCACGACCGGCCGCCGGAACTTCACCTTGTCGAGCGACATGAAGTACACGACCTTGTTCGCCGTATCCTGACCTTCGAAGTGACTCATCAGCAGCATCCCGCCCACCTGCGCCATCGCCTCGATGATCAGCACCCCGGGCATGATCGGATGGCCCGGGAAATGTCCCTGGAAGAACGGCTCGTTGATCGTGACATTCTTGATGCCCACGATGCGTTTCTGCCCTTCCACCTCGACGATCCGGTCGACGAGCAGGAACGGATAGCGGTGCGGCAGGTAGTCCATGATTTTGCTGATGTCCATCGCCGGCATTCCGGTGCGCCTCCCTGCGCGAGCGAGCGCGCGCGCCAGCGCGATGTTACCGCCGTGGCTGGGCCGCGTCGCCACCACATGAGCCTGAATCCGGGCGCCCGTCAGCGCCAGGTCACCCACGATGTCCGCCGCCTTGTGCCGCACGAATTCGTCCGGCCAGCGCAATTTCCCGCCGTTCACCACCCCACGTTCGTCGAGCACGATCGCGTTCCCCGGCGACGCCCCTTTGATCAGTCCGCGCGCCTGCAGCTCGGCCACCTCGTGCGTGAAGCCGAACGTGCGCGCCGGCGCCAGCTCTGCCGCGAAGTTTGACGGCGTGACTTCGTACGCGCCGGCCTGCCGCCCGATCAACGGGTGCGCCCACTCGATCGACACGGTCAGCCGGAACGTCTTGGCCGGCGCGACCACATAGGCCGCATCCTTGTCGGTGACCGTGAACGGTGCGGTGACCGTGAGGACGGCCGGCTCGCCTCCCACGGACACGGGCTCCGCCTTCGCCAACGCATCGAAGTACGGCTGTACGCTGCCGTCGAGAATGGGCGGCTCGGGACCGGTGAGCTCGATCGTCAGGTCATCGATCAGATGCGCCGCGACTGCCGCGAGCAGATGCTCGACGGTATGAATCGTGGCCTCGCCGTGGCCGATCGCGGTGCGACGCTCGACCGCTTCGACTTCGGTGAGGCGCGCCGGAACCTCGGGCTTGCCGGCGAGATCGGTCCGCCGGAACACGATTCCCTGTCCCGCCGGCGCCGGCAGGAATGTGGCCTCCGTGGTGGCACCGGTGTGTAGTCCCGTGCCGCGCAGCGAGGTGGCACGGGTGACGGAGCGCCTAGCGCTCTGTGTCGGCAGTTGGCGTCCCGGGTTTGGGGTTCACGAGCTCCTCGAGCTCGTCGACGATCTTCGCGAGCCGGTACATCGCTGCCTGCGCACGCAAGAACTCGCGGTGCGGCCGCGCCGGATAGCCGAACAGCGTGGCGTCGGGGGGAACATCGGCGATATGCCCGGACTGGACGAGCAGCCGCGCGCGGCGTCCGATCGTGAGATGATCCGAGATGCCCGCCTGACCGGCGATGATCACGTCGTCCTCCACGCGCACGCTGCCGGCGATGCCCGCCTGGGCCATGATCAGGCACCGCGCGCCAATCCGCACGTTGTGCGCGATGTGGACCAGGTTATCGATCTTCGTCCCCGATCCGATCACCGTATCGTCCACGCTGCCGCGATCGACGCAGGTGTTGGCCCCGATCTCGATGTCATCCCCGATGAGGCAGCGACCCACGTGCGGAATCTTCCGGTGCTCCTCGCCGTCCTTGCCGGGGATATAGCCGAAGCCGTCGCTCCCCAACACCGCGCCCCCGTGCACGATCACGCGTTTGCCGAGCGCCGTCCCGGAATAGAGCGTGACGCCCGGATACAGCTGCGTGTCGTCGCCGACCGCCACGCCGTCGCCCAGCACGCAGCCCGCGCCGATGCGAACGTTGCGGCCGAGCTGCACTTCCCGCCCCAGGACGGCATGCGGCCCGATCGCGACCGGTTCCTGCCACGTCGCCCGGTGGCCGATGACCGCTGTCGGATGGACGCCGGCTTCCCAGACGGCCTGTGGATACAGCACGGGAAGCACGACCAGCAGCGCCGCATACGGATCGGCGACGACGATGCGCGTCTCGGGACCGCCATTCGTCGATTCCAGCGCCGGCGCGACCAGCACGACCGACGCGCTGGTGCGCTCAAAGTAGGGTGCGTACCGGGGCGAGGCAAGAAAAGACAGATCGCCGGGACCCGCGCGCTCGAGCGGCGCGATCCCGGCGACGGTGACGGTGCCTGGCCCCACCAGACGCCCCCCGGTGAGTGCCGCGATTTCACTCGCGGAGAGCGGCCGCGTTCCCGCCGAATTCATCGGGGGACGGACGCGCCGCCGGCTACTGCGCCCGCGACAGGCGCTGCAGCACCCGCGTTGTGATGTTGAGCGCGGGGTCCAGCGCGGCGATGAGTCCTCCCCCCGCGTCCGCATCGAGAATCAGCGAGTAGTTCATCTCCGCGCGGATGCCCTGCAGCACCGAGTTGATGCGCGCGCGCAGCGGGCCGAGCAGCTCCTGTTCCCGCTGTTGCAGGCGAGCCTGCAGCTCGTTGCCGCGCTGCTCGATGCGCTGTTGCATCGCCTGGAGATCCTTCTGTTTCGTCTGACGCGCCGCCGGCGACAGGACAATCGACTGCTGGTCGAACGCCTGCACCGCGGAGTCGAGCTGCTGCTGCAGTTTCTGCACTTCACTCTGCGAAGCTTGCAGCTCTTTCCGGTACGTCGATTCGGCCACCGCGTAGCCGGGCGTGTTCCGTAGGATCTCCTGGGAGCTGATGAAGGCGATCTTGGCGGCGGGCGGCGGTGCGGAGCCCGCGGTCGACGTCGCACCCTGCGCGAGCAACGGACTGCGCGCCGTCACGAGCACGGTGACTGCGGCGACGGCGGCAAGTGAAACGAGCACGAGACGCTGCATAACGCAAAAACTCCCGATGTAGGGGCGTGGGTGTGGGTATAGGGCTTAGAAGAAATTGCCGAGCTTGAAGTGCAGTTTCCAGCTGGGGGCCGGCCGGCCGAAGATATCGACCTTATCGAAGCCGTAGGCGTAATCGATCCCGAGCGGCCCGAGCGGCGAAATGACCGCGGCGCCGATACCGGCGCCCCGGAACAGCCGGGTGGGGTTGTACAAGGCGGGCCGCGACCAGACATTCCCGGCGTCGAAGAAGGCGGACAGGTAGAGCATCTGCGACACCCGCATCCCGAGCTCGCCCGTCATCGTGAAGAACGCTTTCCCGAAGGCATTGGCGCTCGCGCCGTTGTTGGCCGCGTTCGGATCGTAGCCGAACGGCGTGATGGAGGCCTCGTCGTACCCGCGCAGCGGAATGAAGAACTGCGTGCCGCCCAGCGTGAACAGCTGCTCGAAGAACGGCGAGTTACCGAACACGAATCCCGACCGGGTCGAGAGGCCGAGCACGAACTTCACGTTGGAGCTCGTGGGACTGCCGAGCATGCCGATCGGGGCGTAGAAGTGCCCTTCGGCGTCGACGCGCTGGAAGTTGCCCGAGCCGCCGAGCAGCCCGCCGCTCTGTGACAACCCGAACTGCACCATCGTGCCGGCGGTCGGGAACGGCAGGTCGATCCGCGTGTCGCGCAAGAGCGACGCGCCCAATGTCGAGCGGACGCAGTCGTTGCAACGGAACGCGTTCGTGAAGGCGGCATTTGTCGACGATCCGGTGAAGCTCTGCTGATCGATCCCGTACGAGAGGAACAGCCGCGTGTAATTGTCGCCGAACACCGGGAACCCCAGCTGCAGGCTCGCGCCGCGCCGCCGCAGCCGCCCCACGTCTGCGATCACGTACCGCACGGCCTGGTTGTGCAGGTCCACGGTCGCCGAGATGCGCGACTCCCGCAGGGCGGGATCGGTGAACGAGACGTCGAAATCGTTGATGTTCTTCCCGAACTGCCACTGGAAGCGGCCGCGCTTGCCCTGCCCGAACAGGTTGGGTTCGTCGAGGCCAAGGAAGCCGCCGACTCCCGTGCCTTGTCCCACCGAGGCGCCGAAGTTGATGTTGCCCGTCCGCTTTTCGGACACGCGGAACACGACGTCGATGTCGCCCTGCTCGTTCGCCGGCTTCGTGTCGGGGAACGGCATGGGTTGATTGAAGAAACCCAGGTTCGACACGCGCTGGTAGGACGCGATCAGCGCGTCCTGCCGGAAGACGTCGCCCGGCACCATCACGATCGCCTCACGGATCACGCGGTCGTGCGTGACGTCGTTGCCGCGGATCTCGACGTGGCTGACGATGGCGGGCTGGCCTTCCGTAATGACCCACCGCAGGTCGACGACCGGTTTGCCGTCGGGGCCGATGCGGCGCAGCTCGTCGTTCCGGACGTTGACGTAGATGTAGCCGTTGTTGTAGTAGAGGGTCTGCAGCTTGCGTGTCGCGTCCTGCCACAGCTGATCGTCGAAGTAAGTGATGTGGCGCCGCCCGCCGAGACCCAGCATGCCCGTGCGCTGCTCCCCCGCGAACGGGTAGAACGTCTGCAGCTCGTCGGTCGAGAAGCGCCGGTTGCCGACGATCTCGAACGACCCGATGCGGTACGGCTCGCCCTCGCTGACATGGACGACCAGCGTCGCCTTCCCCGTCTGTTCGTTCACGACGAGCGTGTCGTCGAGCACCTGAAAGTCGACGAAGCCCTGCTTGCCGTAAAACGCCGGCAACGTCTGCCGGAGATCCTCGGCGATTTTGTCGTCGTTGTATTCGCCCGACCGGAACCACCAGAACCCTTCCGGCCGCGACTTCATTTGCGCGATGATCAGCTCGTCGGTGAAATGCGTATTGCCCTGGATGTCCACCTGTGCGATCGCGACCCGGTTGCCTTCGTCGACATCGAAGATCACCCGGACGCCGGTGGAATCCCGCTCGTACACGAACAGCGGCTTCGCGCGCGCGAGGTAGTACCCTTTCGCGTGATACAGCGAGTCGATGCGCGCGCGGGCGCGCTCCACACTCGCCAGATCGAGCGGCCGCCCCTCGGTGAGCGCCACCTTGTCGCGCACGCTGTGCTCCGGCAGCCGTTGCACGCCACGGATCGCCCACTTCACGAGCTGCGGCCGCTCGTGCACGTGGATCACGAGGACGTTCTTGCCGTCGGGCGTCCGCGACTGCGTCATGGCCACGTCGGCGAACTGCCCGCTGGTGTAGAGCGCCTGGATGGCGCGCTGGATGTCGCGGTAATTGAGCGAGTGGCCCGGGACGAGCCCGCTGATCTGGATCACCGTGATGGCGTTATTGCGCCGATTCCCCACCACCGCGATCGAATCCGGCGCGGGCGGCGATGCCTGCGTCGCGCCGGGGGCCCCCACCCCCGCCCCGGCCTGTGCGACGCACAGGCCCGGGGCGACGGCGGCGAGACTCAGAAAGATTGGTAGGGTAAGCCGGCGGATCACGCCTTCGAGCCGGAGAGTGCCTTGAACCCCAGGCGCTCCTTGTCGGGAGCGACGTCCACTTCGATTTCGTCGCCCTTTGCGAACTCCCCGACGAGGATCTTCTCCGACAGCGGGTCCTCGACGTATTTCTGAATGGCGCGCTTGAGCGGCCGCGCGCCGAAGTGCTCATCGTACCCGTGATCGACCAGGAAGTCGGTCGCCCCCTGCGTGAGCCGCAACGTGAGCTCTTCTTCGCCCAGGCGCTTCTGCACGTCGCGCGCCAGGATGGCGACGATCAGCGCGATATGCTCGCGGTTCAGCGAGTGGAACACGATCACGTCGTCCAACCGGTTCAGGAACTCCGGATTGAACACCTTGTTGACCTCTTCCTTCACCTTCTCGGACATGCGTTCGAACTCGTTCTTTGCGTCGGGCTGCCCGAAGCCGAGCGTCTTGCCCTTCACGACATCACGCGCACCCACGTTCGAGGTCATGATCACGACGGTGTTCTTGAAGTCGATCAAGCGGCCGTAGTTGTCCGTCAGGTGGCCCTCGTCGAGCACCTGCAGCAGGATGTTGAACACGTCGGGGTGCGCCTTCTCGATCTCGTCGAGCAGCACCACCGAATACGGTTTGCGGCGGACCGCCTTGGTCAGCGTGCCGGAGTCCTCGTACCCGACGTAGCCCGGCGGCGCGCCGATCAGTCGGCTCACGGAGAACTTTTCCATGTACTCCGACATATCGACGCGGATCAGCGCCTGGGCGTCCGCGAACAGGAAGCGGGCCAGCGCCCGCGCCAACTCGGTCTTGCCCACGCCCGTGGGTCCGCTGAAGATGAAGGAGCCGATGGGACGCTTGGGATCCTTGAGCCCCGCCCGGCTGCGCCGGATGGCCCGCGAGATCACTTGAATCGCCTCGTTCTGTCCCACGACGCTCTCGTGCAGCTCGTCTTCCATGCGCAGCAGTCGTGCGGTCTCCGCTTCCTGCAGCCGCGTGACGGGAATCCCGGTCCAGCGCGACACGATGAAGGCCACGCCCTCTTCGCTGATCGTGGGACGGCGGGTCTGCCGTTCGCGCTCCCACTCCTCCTGCTTGCGCCGGATCTCAGCCTGGAGCTCGCGCTCGGAATCGCGCAACGACGCCGCTTTCTCGAAGTTCTGGTCGCGCACCGCGGCTTCCTTGTCGCCGTTGATGCCCTCAAGCTTGTCCTTCAGCTCGGCGACCTCGGGCGGCGGCACCTGCGCCGCCAGCCGGGCACGGGCGCCCGCCTCGTCAATCACGTCGATCGCTTTGTCGGGCAGGAATCGGTCGGTGATGTAGCGCTCCGACAGCTTCGCGGCCTCGATCAGCGTCTCGTCGGGAATGATGACGCGGTGGTGGTCCTCGTAGCGCTTCCGCAATCCCTTGAGGATCTCGATCGTCTCGTCGACGGTCGGGGGATCGACGATCACCGTCTGGAAGCGGCGCTCCAGCGCGCCGTCCTTCTCGATGTACTTGCGGTACTCGTTCAGCGTCGACGCGCCGACGCACTGCAGCTCGCCGCGCGCCAGCGCCGGCTTGAGCATGTTGGATGCGTCCACCGCGCCTTCGGCCGCACCGGCGCCGACGAGCGTGTGCAGCTCGTCGATGAACAGGATGATGTTCTTGTTCTGCGCGATCTCGTTGATGACGGCCTTGAGCCGCTCTTCGAACTGGCCGCGGTACTTGGTGCCCGCGATGACGGCGGCCATGTCGAGCGAGAGCACGCGATGATCCTTCAGCGCGTCGGGGCATTGCCCGCCCGCGATCAGCTGCGCCAAGCCTTCGACGATCGCCGTCTTGCCCACGCCCGGTTCACCGATCAGCACCGGATTGTTCTTCTTGCGGCGCGACAGGATTTCCATCACGCGCTCGATTTCCTTCTGCCGTCCGATCGTAGGATCGAGCGACCCTTCGGCCGCGAGCTGCGTCAGGTCGCGGCAGAAATGGTCCAGCGCGGGCGTCTTCGATTTCTTCTCGCTCTTGGGGGGCGTCGGCTGGGCACCCGTACCACCGCCGGCAGGCGTCGCAGGCATCTCGCTGCCGAGCAGCCGCAGCGTCTCGGCGCGCGCCTGTTCGAGGTTCACGCCGGCGTCCGTCAGGACCTGCGCGGCGATTCCCTTCTCTTCGCGGAGCAGGCCGAGCAGCAGGTGCTCCGTCCCTACATAGGAGTGATTGAGCTCTCGCGCCTCGCTCATCGCCAGCTCGAGCACCTTCTTGGCGCGCGATGTATACGGAAGGTCGGGACCGGCTGCCGCCGCCGCTTTCCCCTTCTTGACCGTCTCCTCGATCTTCTGTTGAATCTCCTCGAGATCGACGTTGAGATTGGTCAGGACCGCTGCGGCGACGCCCTCGCCCTCGCGGATCAAGCCGAGCAGGATGTGCTCGGTGCCGACGTACTCGTGATGCAGGCGGGCCGCCTCTTCGCGGGCCATCTGCAGAACTTTCCGAACGCGATCCGTGAAATTGTACCCGTTCATCTATGTCGAACTCACCTTTCGCCGTTCAGCTGGATTCCGCTTCGAGCAGGCGTCGCACAAACGCAGCGCGCACCGTCGGCAGCTCACGGTCCCCGGTCGACCGGCCATCCATTGCCGCCAGGTGCGCAGGTTGAGTGTAGATCAGCAGCTTGTTGAGCGTATATACCCCCGGCCCGGGAAGCAGATTCAGACCGACACCCAACCGCACTCCGCTCAACAGATTCATCGTCTCTTCAAACGACAGCTGGCGCGCATGTTTCAACAGGCCGTACGCACGCCACGTCTTGTCTTCCACTTCCTCGGGTGCTGTCCTCAACAGCACATCGCGTGCCTGTTCTTCGTATTCGATGACCTGTCGCACGATTTTCCCGAGGTGGTCGATGAGCTCGTCTTCAGTCTTCCCCAAGGTAGTTTGGTTGGACAGCTGGAAGAAATTCCCGACGACTTCACTGCCTTCCCCGTATAAGCCCCGAAAGGTTAGTCCAACCTGCGAGAGTCCCTGCAGAACTTTGTTGATTTCCTTGGTCAAAACAAGGCCCGGCAAATGGATAAGAACGCTGGCCCGGAGCCCCGTTCCTGCATTGGTCGGACAGGAGGTAAGATAGCCAAATTCAGGATGAAAGGCGAAAGGAACGAGCCGGCCCAACTCGGCATCTACCGCTTCCACCGCGGCATACGCGTCCTCCAAATCGAATCCCGACCGCATGCCGTGCAGCCGCAGGTGGTCTTCTTCATTTACCATGACGCCGACTTGATCCTGGACGAGCAGCGTGGCGCCGGGCCGCGGACGCGCCTCGCGCTCGAGCCCCGCTAACTCCTTGCTGACAAGATGCCGTTCGTGCAGGAGCTGCCGCTCGGGCCGCTCCATCTGATCCAGATGGAACGCCACCGCGGCCGAGAGGCGCTCCGCCGACGCCGCGCCCTCGCTGACGCGCTCGAGGACGGCCGTCCGGTCGGTATCCTTCGCCCGCTGGCTGAAGGGGATGCCGCGCACGTTGCGGGCAAGGCGGATTCTGGTCGACAGGACGATCGTGGACTTGGGGCCGGAAGCGTCCAGCCAGCGCATCCCGCCGTCGGGAAGCAACGACAGATCCATTATTCCAGCACCCGGATGCGGTCCCGCAGCTCGGCCGCAAGCTCGAAGTTCTCGCCCTCTACCGCGCGGCGCAGCTGCGCCTTCAAGTCGAGGAGACGGCTGCGGGGATCGTCGGCGCCGCCCTCGCCCGGGCCCTCGTAACGCTCACCGACGTGCTGGCTCGAGCCGTGCAGCCGGCGGAGCAGGTCGCGCAGATGCGAGTCGAACGAGACATAGCATTGATCGCAGCCCAGCCGGCCGGAATCGCGGAAGTCGCGCAGCGTGCTGCCGCACGCCGGGCAGCGCAGCGTGTCGCCCGACGCCGGCACGAGCGCGCCCGCGCCGCCGCCTTTGACCACCGCCCCCAAAAAGTTCCCGAGGGGACTCTTGAGCACCGCGCCGCCCGTTTCCACGCCCTTTTGCTGAGCGCATTGCTCGCACAGATGGAGCGTGACCTTGGAGTCGTGCTCCACCTGGGTCAGGTTGATGATGGCGTCGCGTTCTTTGCAGTTATCGCAGAGCATCAGGGAATCGCCTCGACCGAGCTCACCGATGTGAGCCGGCCGTCTTCCAGCAAGAGCACCCGGTCCGCCCGGCCGGCGAGCTGGCGGTTGTGCGTGACCACCACCACCGCCGTTTCGTACTCGCGTGCCAGCCGGAAAAAGATTTCGTGCAGCCGTTCCGCGTTCGCGTGATCGAGGTTGCCCGAGGGTTCGTCGGCGAGAACGACGGTCGGATCATGCACCAGCGCCCGCGCCACGGCACACCGTTGCTGTTCTCCTCCCGACAGCTCGGCAGGACGATGGCTCATACGCCCCGCCAGGCCGACCTCCGAGAGGACCTCCTCGGCCCGCGAGCGCGCCTTGCGCGGGGACGTCCCTCCGATCAACAGCGGCATCATCACGTTCTCCAAAGCCGAGAACTCGCGCAACAGATGATGAAACTGGAACACAAACCCCAGTTTCCGGTTCCGCAGGTCCGCCGCGCCGCGCGGATCGAGATCGGCGTAGCGCGACCCATCCAGCCAGATGTCCCCCGTGGTCGGGCTGTCGAGCGCCCCGAGAAGGTGCAGCAGCGTGCTCTTCCCCGCGCCGGAGGCGCCGACGATGGCGACGAACTCCCCCCGCCGCACTTCGATGTCGATGCCGCACAGGATCTCGAGCAGCTGCCCGTCTCCGCCCGCGAAGACCCGCCGGATGGCCCGGCCAGCGAGGAGCGCGTTCATTCGTACCGGATCGCGGTCACGGGCTCGAGCCCGGCGGCCTGGATGCTCGGATACAGCGGCGCCAGGGTGGCGATCACAAGACTCGCCGCGACGACGGCCACCGCATCGAGGGGGTTGATCAGCACGGGCAGATGGTCGATGAAGTAGATCGACGGATCGATCGGGACCAGCTGCCCACGGTTCACCAGCGATCCCGCGATCAGCCCGAGCACGGCCCCCAGCACGGTGCCCGTCAAGCCGATGAATACCCCTTGCGTCAGGAACACGCGGCGGATGCGGCCGCGCTGCATGCCCATCGCCAGAAGGATGCCGATCTCGCGGGTCTTGTCGCGGACGACCATCGTCAGCGTGCCGACCACGTTGAAGGCGGCCACGACGCAGATCAGGAAGACGACGAGGCCCATTGCGAGCTTCTCGAGCTTCAACGCCGAAAAGAGCGACCGGTTCTGGAGCTGCCAGTCGAGTGCGCGGTAGGGATAGCCCAGCCGGTCTTCGATTTGCTTGCCGGAGACGCTCGCCTCTTCGGGGTGCGCGAGCCGCACCTCGAGCCCCGTCACCGCGGCGCCGAGGCCGGCGAACTCCTGCGCATTCTGCCGCGCCATCACGACGTAGCTGTTGTCGTAATCGTACATCCCCGTCTCGAAGACGCCGGTCACCTCATAGCGTCGATACTTCGGGACGTATGCGCCAAGGCTGCGGTTGTACTGCGATCCGGCGGGCGCGACCATCGTGACGATGTCACCCGGATACGCCGAGAGTTTGCTCGACAGGCGTTTGCCGATGGCGATGCCGCCTTCGACTCCCGGTTTGGTGGTGCGGAACGTGAGATCGCCCTGTGTGAAGTAGTGCGCGAGGCTCGTCACCGCACGGATGCCGGTGTCCGGCTCGATCCCAACCACCGCGACCCCCTCGGCGTAGTCGTGCCCCGCCGAGACGATCCCCTGGCTCAGGACGAAGGGCGCTGCCGCAACCACACCCTGGGTCGCCCGCACTTTCTTGAGGACTTGGGGCCAATCGTCGAGCCGCAGGCCCTCGCCGTAGGTCAGCACGCGCAGGTGCGGATTGACCACGAGGATCTTCTCCCGCAGGTCGTTCTGCATTCCGTTCATCACGCCGAGGACGATCACGAGCGCCATCACGCCGATCGTGACTCCACCTACGGCGATCACCGTGATGAACGACAGCAGCCGCGACGACCGGCGACTCCGCAAGTAGCGCATCGCGACGCGGAGATCGAGTCGGGACGGCCAGTTGGTCGCGATCACGAAGATCGCCGCGGCCGCGGCCGCGAACAGCAGGATCTTCAGAACCAGAATCGCGATCGGCATCACTCGGGCCTGAGCATCGGGAACAGGATCACGTCGCGGATGTTCGTCTGATCGGCCAGAATCATGGTGAGCCGGTCGACCCCCAGGCCCACACCACCCGCCGGCGGCATGCCGTACTCCAAGGCCCGGAGAAAATCTTCGTCCAGCTGCTGCGCTTCGGTGTCACCGGCGGCGCGCAGCTCGGCTTGCTGCTCGAACCGGCGACGCTGCTCGTCGGGGTCGTTGAGCTCGCTGAACGCGTTGGCCAGCTCGCGATGCTGCACGAACAGCTCCCAACGCTCGACCTTCGTCGGATCGCCCCGCTTCGGCTTGGCCAGCGGCGACAACGCGAGCGGATAATCCAGGACGAACGTCGGCTGCACCAGTTTGGGCTCGACGCACGTCTTGAAGACCTCGTCCACGAGCTTCGGCCCCCGGAGCTCGTCCGCATCGGGCGAGTTGTGGCGCTTGAGGACCGCCCGCAACTCGGCGTCGCTGGTGTTGGCGAGCTCCACGCCCGCATGCTCGCGCACCAGCGCGTAATAATCCTTCCGTGCGAACGGCCGCTCGAACGACAGCGTCGCGCCGTGACGCTCCAGCACACTGCTCTTGAACAAGTCGAGCACCAGCACGGCGAGCAGCTCCTCCGTCAGCGCGGCCATGTCGTTGTAGTCCGCATACGCCTGGTACCACTCGGCCATCGTGAATTCCGGATTGTGGAAGCGGGACAATCCCTCGTTCCGGAAATCGTGGCCGATCTCGTACACCTTCTCGAGCCCACCGACGAGGCACCGCTTCAGATACAGCTCGTCGGCGATGCGCAGATAGAACGTCGTGTCGAGCGCCTCGTAATGAGTCTTGAACGGCGTCGCCGTCGCGCCACCGTACAGCGGCTGCAGCACCGGCGTCTCCACTTCCAGATACCCCTTGCCGTCGAGAAACGCCCGAATGCCTTGGACGATCCGGGTCCGGAGCCGGAACACCTCGCGCACGTCGGCATGTACGGCGAGATCGGCGTAGCGCTGCCTGTACCGGATCTCGGGGTCCGTCAGCTCGCCGTGCTTCACGCCGCTCGCGTCTTCCTTGCCGAGCGGCAACGGCCGCAGCGCCTTGGACAGCAGCGTGAACTTCGCGACGCGCAGCGTAATCTCTCCCGTGCGCGTCTTCATCAGACGGCCTTCGACCCCGACGTGATCGCCGAGGTCGAGCAGCTCCAGCAGCCCGTACGTTTCGGCGCCGAACTCATCCAGCTTGAAATAGAGCTGGATCTTCCCCGACGGATCTTCGAGGTGTGCGAACGTCGTCTTGCCGTGCGGGCGCAGCGCGACCAGCCGCCCGGCGAGCACATGGCGCGTGGGATCGTCGTCGCTCCGGTACAACGCCAGGGCCTGGTGCGCCGTCGCCGTGCGCTCGAAGCGATACGCAAACGCGGCGACGCCGCGCTCGACGAGCTCCTTGAGCTTCTCGCGCCGGGCCGCTTCGACGAACCCCGTCATTACGCTGCCTTGTTCCCGAAGCGCTTCAGGAACGCTTCGATAAACGGATCGATGTCTCCGTCCATGACTTTGTGCACATCGCTCACTTTCAGCTCGGTGCGATGATCGTTCACCATCGTGTACGGCTGGAACACATAGGAGCGGATCTGGTTGCCCCACGCGATATCCGTCTTCTGCTTGTCGACCTCCGCCTTCTTCGCCTCGCGCTCGGCGACCGCACGCTCGTAGAGGCGTGCCTTCAGCATCTTCATCGCCGTCGCCTTGTTCTTCCCCTGGCTGCGCTCCTGCTGGCACGAGACGACGATGCCCGTCGGCAGGTGGGTGATCCGCACCGCGGACGACGTCTTGTTGACGTGCTGGCCGCCCTTCCCCGACGCGCGAAACACGTCGATGCGCAAGTCGTCGTCCTTGATTTCGATTTCGATTTCGTCGTCCACTTCCGGATAGACGAAGACCGACGCGAACGACGTGTGCCGGCGCGATTGCGAATCGAACGGTGAGATCCGCACCAGCCGGTGCACACCCTTCTCCGCTTTCAGCAGCCCGAAGGCGTAGCGCCCGCGGATTTCGATTTCGGCGGATTTGATACCCGCTTCTTCCCCGGGCAGGATGTCGAGCACGTTCACCACGAACCCGTGCCGCTCGGCCCAGCGCGTGTACATCCGCACCAGCATCTCCGCCCAGTCCTGCGACTCGGTGCCGCCGGCGCCGGGATGAATGGTGAGCAGCGCGTCCCTCACGTCGTCGGGACCCCGGAGCATGTTCTGCATCTCGAGCGCCTCGAGCCGGCCGGCGATGTCTTCCGCCTCCGACTCAAGTGAACGCTGCATGGCGAGATCGACGTGGGATTCGGCTTCGAGCAGCTCGTTCAGCTCGCGGCCTTCATCCACCCGCTTGCGGAGCGCGTGGTAGGGCTCGAGCCAACCCTTCAGCGACTTGACTTCGGCAACGGTCTGGCGGGCGCGTTCGGAGTCGGCCCAGAGCGCGCCGTCCGCCATCTTCCCCTCGAGCTCCGCGAGCCGCGCGGTCTTCCCCTCGACGTCAAAGGAAACTCCTGAGCTCGGTGAGCCGGCGATCGAAATCGGCAAATCTGTCGGTGAGTGCCATTAGAACAGCTTATGTCCTCCCGCTAAAATCTCGTTGAGAGCCTCGGTCCAGAACGGCGTGCTCTGCGCCAGCTCGGCGCCAACCTGTTCGACATACTCCTGCCAACTCTTCGCGATCTCGTCCTTGAAGAGCTGGGGCAGCGTACCGTTGCGAACCCCCTGTTGCCGCTTCTCCGGATGATAAACCAGCATATCGGAGATGAGGGCACGTGCCAGCCGCCGCGCCTTCTGTTTGGGATCCTGCACCATGAACGGATTCACGGGTCGCAACGGCCCGGTGCTGCGCTTCCCCGGAGCACTCGTCCCCGCGCTGGACGGCGCGGGGGCGGGGGCGGGGGCGGGAGCAGGAGCCGCCGCGCGCGCTGGTGCCGGCGCAACCGGGGGCGCCGCGGGCGAGGGGGGCGCGGGCCGCGGTGGCGGCGCGGGCGGGGCGGGCCACGCGGGCGGCGCGGGCGATGCGGGCGGCGGTGATGCCACTGGGCGCGGCGCCGTCATCGCCGCCGGGGGAGCAGCGACCGGACTCGCAGGTCGACCCGGTGCGGCCGGTCGCGCAATGGCCGGCCCCGAGATACCCGGCGGCGCAGCAGGCGTAGCGGGGCGAGAAACTGGCGGCGCCGCAGGCGGTGCCATCCTCGGACGTGGCGGCGCCGGTTGCGCTAGCGGCACCGGAGGCGCGGGTGGCACCGCAGCCGCACGTGGCACAGGATGCGGTGCCACCAGGGACGGAGCGCGCGGCGGTGCCGCGCTCGTGGAGGCCGGTGCGCCGGCACCATCGGGGCTGACGGCAAACACGTTGTTGCACACGCTGCAGCGCGCGCGCAAACCTCCGGCCGGGACTTTGGCTGGATCGACCCGGTACACCGTTTCACACGACGGACAAGTAACGTTCAAGCCTGTTCCCCGCCTCCGTCTTCGTCTCCGTGGTCGCGGTCATGGCGCCGGTCGACCACGAAAACCGATCCCGCCTGCGTCTTGGCGTAGCTCTTCATCTCCGTCGCCAGCTCGCTGACCTGTGCCGGATGCGCGAACCGCCGGTGCTGGTTCGTCACGACGCCGATGGAGAGCGTCATGAGCGGCACCCGGTGGAGCTGGCCCCGGCGATCCTTCCCGAAATAATAGCCTGCCCGCCGGTCCTGCTCGTTGTACTGATACGGCACCAGCGTATCGAACACGTCGAGGATCTCGCTGCACACCGGCCCGATGCTTTCGATCGGCAGGACGAAGATAAAATCATCGCCGCCGATGTGCCCCACGAAGCCGTGCTTCCCGATCATCCCACGGACGACATCGTGGAGGATCCGGGAGAGCAGATAGATCACGCGATCGCCATCGTAATAACTGTAGCGATCGTTGTATTCTTTGAAGTGATCGAGGTCGGCGTAGCACACGGCGAAGAATTCGCCGAGCTCCATCCGCCGCTTGATCTCCCGCTCGATCTCTGTCGTCCCGGGGAGGCGGGTCGAGGGATTCACCGCCACGTCGCGCTCGGCCCGGGTCACCAGGGCGTCGAGCCGTCCCGCCTGCTCGCCCGGCTCGAACAGCGGGGTGATCACCTCGTCCGCGCCCGCCGCGAACCACTTGCGCACCGCGTCCGTCGCATGACGATTGGTGACCACCGCGAGCGGCACGATCGCGGTGTACGCGTCACCCTTGAGCCGGGCGCAGAGCTGCAAGCCTTCATCGCCCGCGCTATCGGCGTCGATGACCACCAACGTCGGCAGCCCGCGCAAGACGCGCTCTTCGACGGCCGCCGCCTGCGGCAGGGCAATCACGGGCAGCCCTTTTCCGTTGACCCAGCCGGTCACGAAGTCAGGTACGGAACGTCCAGCCGGCGAGAAGAAGAGAATGGCTTGGCGCGACCGCACCTTGCTCCTCGCGTAAGGGTAGAAGGCGCCTAAACTTAGGCCCTCTCGCCTCCCGTGTCAAATTAACTGCGCGGTGTTGCTGTTTCCGCCGTGTAGGCCTCGCGAAGCTCCAGCGGCTTGGCGCGCGCGCGCATGCGGATGTTCAGCATTTCGACGAAGACCGAGAAGCCCATCGCGAAGTAGATGTAGCCTTTCGCGATGTGCTGCCCCAACCCATCGGCGATCAACGAGACGCCGATCATCAAGAGGAAGCTCAGCGCCAACATTTTCACCGTCGGATGCCGATGCACGAAGTCGCTGATCGGCGTCGCCGCGAACATCATGACGCCCACCGCGAGCACGACCGCGGCGATCATGACCGGCAAATGTCTCGCCATCCCGACCGCCGTGATCACCGAGTCGAGCGAAAACACGATATCGAGGATCATGATCTGCCCCACGACGGCGGCGAACGATGCTCGCACGGCGGTGCTCGCGCGGCCCGACTCGCCCTCGAGTCCCTCGTGGATTTCGCGCGTGGCCTTCGCGATCAAAAACAGGCCGCCGCCAATGAGAATGAGATCGCGACCCGAGAACGGGTGCCCGAGCAGCTGGAACCGGGGGGCGGTCAAGCGAATGATCCAGGCGAGCGCGGCGAGCAACGCGATGCGCGTGAGCATCGCGCCGAGCAGACCGACCCGTCGCGCGCGGCCCTGCTGCTCGACCGGCAGTTTGCCGGCGAGGATGGAAATGAAAATGATGTTGTCGATGCCGAGCACGATCTCGAGCACCGTCAACGTGAGCAGTCCGAGCCAGGCCTCAGGACTAGTTATCCAACTCATGATTGGATCCCGCTTGGAATGTTCAATGTCGAACGTTCAATGACCAATGATCATTGGACATTGATCATTGGTCATTCGGCGGATTAGAACGCGATGGAAAAGCGGACTTCGGATCGGCCGCTAAGGCCGACGCTGGTCCGCATCTCTGCCGCGCGTCCCGCGGCTGCGCTCATGCGCGCGGAGATCAGGGCGTCCACCGCGCTCAGCACGTGATTGGCGAGCACCAGGCCCACCTGGTTCTGCGCGCGCCGAAACGCATTGTCGCTGCGCCTGATGTAGTCGCGAAACACCTCGTGCTCGAGCGAATGATTTCGCCAGCTCCAGAGAAAATTGGGGCCGACGGCGCGGGCTTGATAGAACTGGAGCGCTTTCCAGTACTGCGGTGAAGTCGGATCGGGTGGGATGTTCGGATCCGCCCAGAAGGTGCGCCGTGCCAGCAGCCAGACCGAGCCGTTGTACGTGGCCGGATCGCTCTCGGGTACGAACGCCGGACCCGTATCGGCGTCGTACCTGCCGCTCTCGGCGAACCGCTCCATCTGCTCGTAGTACTCGAAGATCGTGTCGCGCCGCAGCGGGACGAAGGATTGGCGCGCGACGTCGAACGCGAGACTCTGAAAGCGGCGGGCCTCCACCGTCGCCTCATGGTCGAGCTGCAGGTAGCGCGACAGGAGATAGACCTCCGCGGCGATGTACACCGCGCCGCGATCCTGGTGTGCCATCAACTGTCCCATGCCCGGGATGATCAACGACGCGAGCGGGCGAACCAGGACGCTGGCCGGAGGTTCCTGCTGCTGCTGCGCATGTCCGGCCGCCCCTCCCAGCGTGCCGAGAACCGCCAGGCACGCCGTCCACTTCATCAGAATGTGACCCGGAAGGAGAAGAATGTCGGACTGTCGACTTGCAGATCGGAGCCGGTGAGAAACGCGCGCGCCAGATCGAAGCCGAGCGAGCCAGTCTCCACGCCGAGGCCCACGCTGGGGCCGCTCAATCCATCCTGGACGAACGCGTAGCCCGCCCGCAGCCGGACCAGCCGCTGATAGCCGATGTCGACGCCGAGTCGCGTCTCGGACTGCCCGACCTGTCCCCAGGGACTGTCGACATCAGCGGCGAGTTTTACATCGAAGGCTTGATCGAGGGTGTGTCCGGTGATGGGACGGAGTCTGACTTCGTACAGCGCGCCGATGGCCAGACGGGTGGGCAGCGGGTCGGCTTGCGCCTGGTTCTGCACCTGCAGTCGAAAGCCGACGTTGCGCAGGGCGATCCCGATGCGTAACGGCCCACCGGGGCCAGCGCCGACGCTGAACTGGCCCCCGAAGTCGAGGGCGTGGGTCGCGCCCATGCCCGCGGGAAAATCCCGGCAGTCGCCGCTGCAGTCGACGCGGAACTGGACCAGCTTGTAACTGACCCCGAAGACGAATGACCCCATCAGATTGGTCGCGTACGACGCGAGGAACTCGAAATTGCGCGGCGCGATGCGCGCGATCGTGTTGCCGTTCTGATCGGTGCGATCGAGGTCGCCGTAATCGACGAGATAGACCGCGCCGCCGAGCACCCCGATGCCGCGTGACGGGAAGTACGCCGCCAGGACATTGCTCTTCCCCGCGACCAGGCTCGCGCTGTGCAGCGCAAACTCGTCCTCGGACAGCGTGGCGAGCCCGGCGGGATTCCAGAATGCCGCTTCGCCCCGGCCCGCGGCGGCCGTGGCCGTCTGCCCCATCCCGACTGCTTGGGCGCCGACCGGGAACACGAGAAACAGCGCGCCGGCGTTGAGCGGCGGCTGCTGGGCGCAAAGTTGGACGGTTGGAATGTTGGAAAGAACAACCATTCCAACCGTCCAACATTCCAACGCTCTTCTAGAAAGGCTTCGCCTCATCGATGAGCATGATCGGGATGTCGTCTTCGACGGCGTAAATCAGGCGGCAGGTGTGACAGGCGAGTGCTTCAGGGTTCTGACGATGCTCCAGGGGTCCCTTGCACTTGGGGCAGACGAGAATCTCGAGGAGATCAGGAGCGAGGCTCATGAGGCGGCGTATCCCAGTCGCTTGAGGGCAGGTTCGTTGCGGCGCCACTTGGGAAGGACCTTCACGTGCAAATCCAAAAACACGCGCTGGCCGAGGAGCGCCTCGATCTTGGCGCGCGCCGCGGCGCCGAGGGCCTTGATGGTGCGGCCGCCCTCGCCGATGACGATCCCTTTCTGGCTGTCGCGCTCGACGTACAGCACGGCCCGAATATATACCGGCTCGACGCCCTCCCGGAACTCGTCGATCTCGGACGCGACGCTGTACGGCAGCTCCTCGTGCAACTGCTCGAACGCCGCCTCCCGAATGAACTCTGCCGCGAAGAAACGCATCGGCTGGGTCGCGAGCTCGTCGGGATCATAATGAAAGGGACCTTCGGGGAGGGGCGCGCGTAACGCGGCGAGCAGTGTGTCGAGCCCCTCCCCGCGCGTGGCCGAGACCGCCAGGACGCCGGGGCGCGGTGTCCCGAGATCGGCCTTGGTATACACGGTGACGATCGGCGCGCGGGGCGGGCGTTTCAATCCGGCGACCGCCTGCAGCGCGGGCGCAGGGAATTCGGCGAGCGGATGCAGGTGCGCGATGACCTCCGCATCGTCGATGGCGCGCAGCGCCGCGGCGCGCATGACCTCATGCAGCTGGTACTCGGGCTCGAGCAGGCCGGGCGAATCGGTGAAGATGTATTGCGTGTCGTCCTTGGTGAGCAGCCCGATGACCGGCAAGCGCGTCGATTGCGGCTTGGGCGAGACGATCGCGAGGTGCTCACCGACGAGGGCGTTCAGCAGTGTGGATTTGCCCACGTTGGGCCTGCCGGCGAGGACGATGGTGCCACACCGTGTCATTGTCGAAGTGTAGGCCCGGGCGGCGTCTTGCGCGAGGCTGCACCTGGCTGATAGCATCCCATGAGTAGCCGGCCGCGAGGTCTCCATGGTCCGGAATCTCCCGCTCTCGATGCTCGCGCTGCTGATCGCAGCCGACGGGTGCGCGCGCTCCCCCGCCCCTTCCCTCCTGCTCACCCCTCAGACGCGCTTCGGCCTCGGCGAAGGATATGGTCCGGGGATCATTGCGGTGAACGCACGCGCCTTGCGGTTTGAGCTCGCGACGGCGGCGCAGGTCATCGTGCTCCGCGTGACGGAGGACGGAATCGAACAGGTGTCGCCCAATTCGGGTCGTGATCCGGCAGTCGCGCGCGGCCCGCACTGGGTGAAAGTCGCTCCGGAGCGGCGTCCCGTCGACGTCGCGGGACCCGACCCCGCGGATTTCCAGTCCGCTCCGGGTTCCTTGTCGTGCGTTCCTGTGCTCGACCCGAATCTGAATGCCAAGCCGAATCCCTCCTGTGTCGAGCGCGTCTCCCCGCGCGAGACGCGCCCCCGGAACGCCGGCCCGGTGCGGTTGAGTGACGCCATCAACGACATCGGCTACTGGCTGCTGATCGTCTCGGATGCTCGCACGCCGGCCGACGAGCTCAAGCACCGCTTAGGGCGGATCGAGTCGGCCGACACCCCGCTGCTCACGCTCGTCCAAGAGTTACCCGGCGTGCTCGTGGGCGGGCGTACGACGAACTGGGCCGCGTACTACGTCGGGTTCGCGGAGGTCCCCGCCCCCGCGCGCTGACCGCTAGCCTCCCGTCGCCGGATCGTACACGCGGCGGAATTGCACCGTCCGCGGTTTTCCTTCGCCCCGTCCCCTTCCCGAGCCAAAGCGCGGCAGCTCGACCTGCACGACGACGTAGAGGTGCTGACCATCGCTCGCCCGTACGTACGTCTCAGTGATCTTCCCACCGCCATCGACTTCGCGGCTCACCACCAGCCAACCGTCGCTCCACGCGGCCTTGGTGGTGATCTGGACTTGGTCGTCCTCGTCTTGGCCGGCGACCTTCGTCTGCTTCTTCGCGCCGTCGGTTTTCAGGTCGAGGGTGTCGAGCATGCTGTGTGTGATAAATCGCACGGTGACGGGTGTGAGTTCTACGTCGAGGTCTGCCGGGGCATCCTGAGCGAGATCGATCGTCAGTGCCGCCCGTTGCCGCCGGCGCGCGATCTCCCGAGCGTCGATCTGGCGCGCGCCGCCGCCTCCCATGCCTCCTCGACCACGTCGCCCTCTCCAGCCGCCGCCCGAGCCCTCCCCGCCCCGGTCGCCGCCGGCGGCCGGACCCTCCGGGCCGGACGTGCGGTCGCCGTCCGGCATTGCCCCGGCGATCTTGCCCGCCGAGTTGTCGCTCTGTTGTTCGTCGAGTTGCCAGTGCCCTGAAACATTCGACAGCGGGTCGATCACGGGCAGCGGCTTCTTGCCTCCACATGATGTCGCGGTGACCGCGACCCACGCGGCGGCGCACCAACCGATCACACGAGCGTTCCTCATCGCGTCCTCCTAGTCGGGATTGTTGGCCGGCGCGCGCGGGCCCGCGCGTGGCCCGAACTGCGGATTGCGAATCGATTCGGGCACCCGGCTCCATTGCTCTGGCGTCAACGCGCTGCGCACCGCATCCAGCGCGCGCGTCACGGCATCGCGCGCCAATGCAAACTGCGCGCGCACGCGCGCCAAGACCGCCTGCCGGTCGCCGGAGGCATCGAGTCCGCCTGCCGCGCTGCGCATCGAGTCTCCCATCACGCGCAGCTCGCTCGCAAGCGAGTCCCGTGCGGCCTCGAGCGTCGTGACCTGGTCGGCCGTGAGTACAATCGAGTCGCGCAGCGCGAGCACCTGCGCCGGAGGGTTCGGC
>QHVB01000061.1 GCA_003222195.1 Gemmatimonadota bacterium
CGGCGACGGGGTTCGTGCTCGGCAACAACGTGCTCATCATCGCCGGGGCGCTGGATGGCGCGTCCGGGTTCCTGCTCTCGGTCCTCATGAGCAGGGCGATGAACCGCTCGTTCACGAACGTGCTGTTCGGCGCGTTCGGGGGCGGTGAGCAGGCGGCCGCGACGGGGCGAGCCGCCGGCGAGAAGACGGTGCGGCCCATCACGGCGGAAGACGCCGCGATCCAGCTCGCGTACGCCCGGCTTGTGATCGTCGTCCCGGGCTACGGCATGGCGGTGGCGCAGGCGCAGCACCAGGTGGCGGAGCTCGCCGAGATGATCGAGAAGCGGGGCGGCACGGTGAAATACGCGATCCATCCCGTCGCGGGGCGGATGCCCGGGCACATGAATGTGCTGCTCGCCGAGGCGAACGTGCCGTACGACCGCCTCTACGACATGGAGGACATCAACGCCGAGTTCGAGAACGCCGACGTCGCGCTCGTGATCGGGGCGAACGACGTGGTGAACCCCGCGGCGCGCAACGAGCCCGCGAGCCCGATCTACGGGATGCCGATCCTCGACGTGGACAGGGCGAAGAGCATCATCGTGCTGAAGCGCAGCATGAACCCCGGCTTCGCGGGGATCGAGAACGAGCTCTTCTATCACCCCAAGTGCAGCATGCTGTTCGGCAACGCGAAGGACTCGCTCGTCAAGCTGATCGGCGGAATCAAGAACGTGTGAAGGTGGCGCTCCCTCCTAGTTGCACGAGGTCGGGTCGCTGACGCAGTACTGGTTTGCCTGCCGCTCGCTGATCGTGATGGGCAGGAACACCGGCGTAGTCGTCGCTTCCTTGCCCGGCACCCAAACATCCGCGGGGACCCCGAACCGGTACTCATCCGGGAGGCGCCATCCCTGCAGGTACAGGTTCGCCTGGCGCTCGTAGATCAGCATGTTGATCGGCGTCGGATGCGCCGGGTTCGTGGGATCGTACGGCGTGAGCCCAGTCGAAAGCGCGCGCAGATTGTTGATCGCGGTGGTAAAGCCCGGCGTGTCGCCCGCGGCGAGCGCCGCTTCGGCGACGATGAGATGCATCTCGCGCGCGGACAGCATGGTCAGAGAGCCGTACCTCGTATTGCTCAGGAAGTCCACGAGAACGTCCGACAGGTACGAATCCGCCTTGGCGTCGATGGGGTCGTTCAACCTGATGCTGTTCTTCTTGGTGATAGAGTCGGCCGTGACAGGGACGTGGCCCCCGGTGGGGCAGCCGGACACGGTGCAGGGTGGGCCGGCGTACACCGGTCCGATGCGCATCTCCAGGCGCTCGTTGACCTCAAAGCCGATATCCGTTGTCACCGTTGGCTGGCTGTACGCGAAGCGGAACCTCCAATCCGGGTTACTCGCTGCCGCGAGCGCGAGCGCGGCGTTGGCGTCGGCCACGGCGGCGGGATCGTTCACCAGCGGATTCGCTGGTGGGCCGGAGGGCGTCGCCGGATGCGGGAATAGGGCCCATACGGCTTTCGCATGCCGTGCGCGCGCCCGCGCGGCCGTTAGGGTGAGTTCGAGCTGCTTGTCTTTGATTGCTTGAGCGAAGGTGATTCCGCGCGTGGCATAGACGATCGCGGTATCGTAGACCTGGGCCATGTTAGCCGGTCCGAGTGGTGGGCCGGCGGTCGCCTTGTCGGACGCGATCGGGAAGTTGTCGAAGAAGTCCCCGATCGTGCTGTAGATCAACGCGCCGTAGAGGTAGCTACGCGCAAGGGCGTTGGTGTCCGCGAGCGTGATCGCCGCCAGGAACCCGTTGAGCCGCTTGATGGTCGCGTCGGCGGACCAGCGGGCTTCGCCCACGTAAAAGAACGCCGCGTCGACGAACTCGTTCGTGGGCTCCGTGAGCGTGCCCTGGTCCAGGTTCTGCCAGGCGTCCCGCGATCCGATCCACGTCAGCTCGTCGGTGGCGACGGCGTACGGCGTGAGGATGTTGCCCCAGGCGCGGGCGAGCGAGGACAGCACCCCGTTCGCTTGGGACCCTGCAGACGCCGGGTTGTTCAGGTCTACTTCGTTGACGTTGTTCGGGTTTTTCACGTCCAGCAGACTGCTACAGGCGGCGACGGTTGCCACGAGGGCCAGCGCGCCGAGCCACGGGCTCCCGGTCCTCAGGACGCCGCGGAGCGATGTCGCAGTGATCGTCATCATGGCATCTCTCTCCTCTCCAGGGTCCTGGGTCAAAAGCCGATCCGTACGGAGAATGTGTAGCGTCGGGGCAGCGCTAGGCCGAACGCGTCGATGGCCTCCCCGAAATTCTGATTGATGCCGCCCAGGTCGACGCCGGCATCCGCGGTGCCCCGTCCGTAGACGTTGAGCTCGGGGTCGATGCCCGTGTAGCCGGTCCACAGCGCCAGGTTCCGCACCGACGCGGTGAGGGACGCGTACCGGAGTCCCAGCTTCCGGCTCGCCCACTCGGCCGGGACGTTGTAGGTGAGGCTGAGCTCCCGCCAGCGGAGGAACTTGCCGTTCTCGTTCTGGTTCAGTCCGTCGTACGGCGTCAAGGCCCGGAGGCTGAGCCACTCTTTCGCCGCGGCCACCCGCTGCTCCGGCGTGCTGGCCGGATTCAGCACGGTCGACTCGACATCGGCGGCCCGCTGGCTGTTGCGGCCGATCGACGCGTTCGCGTTGCGGAACGCATACGTCAGGTTGGTGATCGTGTAATTCCCCGTCTTGTACTCGAACACCGACGACAGCTCGAAGTTGCGCAGGATCGTCGCGCTCATCCCGAACGAGCCCGCCCAGTCGGGCGTGGACTTCCCGAGATAGTTACTGAGGAAATCCCCGGTCCCGCTCTCATCCACGCGGATCGGGAGCAGCGCGTTGAGCGAGTGCGGCACCGCGAAGTACGCGAGCAGATCGGCGTCGGTGTCGAACTGGCCGTCGCCGTTCACGTCATACGGCAGCTGGCCGGGTTGCAAACAGGGGTACGTCGCTCCTGCCGGCCGCACGCTGCACGGCTGCACCAGCTTGGCGCCGAACAGCGCGCCCGGGGCGTAGCCTTCCTTCACGAAGTTCCGGTAGCGCGGATAGCTGCCGCCGACCTTGAGCGGCGGCGCGCCGCCGAGGCTCGTCACGATCTCGTGCAGGAAGGCCGCGTTGGCGAACAGCTTGACCGACAAATCGGCCTTGCTGAGGGGGAGGCCGGTGAGCCCGATCTCCCACCCGTGGGCGTCGATCCGGCCAATGTTCACGAGCTGGGGGTTGCGAAACCCGCCCGACGGCGCGAACTGGCGGGGGTACAACGCGTCGCGCGTGACCCGGTTCCAGTACGTGACCTCCACCGCCGCCCGATCGTGCAAGACGCCGATCTCGCTGCCGACCTCCCACTCGGTGGACTTCTCGGGTCTCAGATCTTTGTTCCCGAGGTTGCTTGGCGCGACGCCCGGCCCGAGCTCCGACGACAGCGACTCAAAGGTCGTGAGCTTGGAAAACGCGCCGGGCTGCAGGCCCGATTGCCCGACGGCGGCTCGCAGCCGCAAGGTCGAGATTCTCGAGGTGAGCGCAGAGTTGCCCCACCCTGACAGCGCGCTCGGCAAGACCGACAGGCTCGCCTTCGGGTACCACACGCCCTCGGACGTCCTTCCGAACGCGCTGTTCCGGTCGTAGCGCGCGCCTGCCGTGACGAAGGCGAAGTCCTTGTATCCCAACTGCTCCTGGGCGAAGCCGCCGGCGTTCACGGTCTCGAGGCGCCGCTCGTAGATGGTGGGGTTTGCGCCCGCGCCCACCACCTCGAGTCCCGGGCCGGGGAACTGCTCGCCGCCCTCGGCGGCGTCCTCCAGGTGGACGACGAACCCTTGCCCGCCCGCGACGAAGGTGGATGCGAAATGCTCGCCGAAGTGCCGGGTCCAGGTCGCCTTCGCCTCCGCGGTGATCTCGCGGAAGGTCCGGTCGTCGAGGAACTTGTACCCTAGGGTGTCGAGTCCGATGAAGTGGTCGACGTTGTGTCCGAAGGGCGCGAAGTCCGTGCTGACCTGGTTCACGACGTCCACCCCGAAGGTGCCTTCGACCGCCAGCTGCGACCACGGCTGGTACACGGCGTTCACGTTGCCCGTGAAATGCTTGGTGCTCTGCCGAATACGCTCCTGCATGTTCTCCCGCACGGTGGCAAACCGGGCCTGTCCGAGCGGGTTCCCCGGACCGATCGTGCCCGGAATAGGGTTGCCGCTGGCGTCCGGGAGCGCGCAGTGGCCGTCACCCGTGGGCACGCCGCCCGGATAGCACGTGGCGAGCTCGGGCTTCGCAAAGATCGCCTGCGCGGTCGTACCGTAGATGTTGTTGTTGTTCGACGGCGTCTCGTGGCTCGCGTCTGCGTACTCGGCGTTGACGCGCAGCTTCACGTTGTCGGTGGGCAGGATAACCACCGACGCCGATCCCTGGACCTTGTGGTCGAAGTCCTGCGCGGGCCCGAGCTCGCGGGCGCCCCAGGGGCCGTTCTCCTGGTAGAAACGCCCGTTGACGTAGTACGTGACGCCGGGGGTGCCGCCGCTCACCGACGCCGACTGGGTCGTGGTGTAGCCGGTCTCGAACAAGGAGGTGATGACCGGGCGCGAGAACACTTGGAAGGGCTGCAGCGCATTCGCGTCGTTGTAATAGAACAGCCCCAGCCGCTGCGCCTCCGCGGCCGTTCGCGCAAATCCGAAGTTCGGCTCGTAGCGGCTGCCGGGCTCCGAGATTGCGCCGGCTTCCGACACGATGTCGAAGCGGGGCGCGCCGCGCGAACCGACCTTGGTGAAGATCTGGATCACGCCGGAGGAGGCCTCGGTGCCGTACAGCGTGGCCGCCGCGGCGCCTTTCAGCACTTCGATGCGCTCGATTGCCTCCGGGTTGATGTCGTCCAGGCGCGAAGGGCTGCCGCCGCCGCCGGTGCCGATAAGGTCCCCAAAGCCGCCGGCGCGGTCCACGCGGACCCCGTCCACGTATACGATCGGCTCGTTGGGCTGGGAGAGACTGGCGGAGCCTCGAATCCGGATGCGCGCCCCTTCGCCAGTCAGGCCGCCGGACGGGAGCACCGACACGCCCGGCTCACGGGCAGCGAGCTGCTCAGAGAAGCTGACCACCGGGGCGTTCTTCAGCGCCGCTGCGTCGATCGTCGCGACCGTGTTGCCGAGCTTGCGTTTTTCGGTCTCCGCGCCCGTGCCCGTCACCACCACCGCGTCGAGTCCGATCGCGGCCTGCTTCAGCGAGAAGTCCGCCACGGTCGCTTCCCCCGGGGTCACCGTCACCTGTTGGGTCGCGGTCGCATACCCGACGCGACGACTGCGCAGCTCGACCGTGCCGGCGCGCACCGTGAACTGATATTGACCGTCGGCGTTGCTCAGGGTGCCGAGATCCGTACCGGCCACGTAGAGCTGGGCACCGTCCACGGGACGGCCGGTGGTGGCGTCGGTGACTTTGCCACGGATCGTGCCCGTGGTTTGTGCAGCGGCCGCGAGCGCGCAGGCGCACAGCAGCGCGAGGCCGCTGCCCAGAGCGAGCGCCGCACGCATCCTACGAAGCGGAGAGGTCATCTCCACCTCCTGTGATGGGAAACGAAAGGGTCGAACAGCGTCCGATGGTTGCGGGCTGTTCATGGCTTCGTTCGGCAGTTGACGTTACCCTACATCACGCTCCGACCAGGAACGGCGAGGACCCGGTCGGCTGGAAGGCGCGGTTAACGTGTCGCCCGATACGGCGGTCGTCAAGGAGGCCGCCCGGCGGACGAGCGGGTGACCGCCTGACGGGCTAAATTGTTGAGGGGAGCGGTGCTTGTGTCGTCATCATTACACGTCCGCCGTCTGCTCGCGCTCGCCGGCGCCTGCGGCGTTGCGGCCTGCAAGGGCAGCGAATCCGTCGTCGTGCCGCCTCCGGTCGACGCCGCGTTCGCCTCCGTGAGCGCCGGTCTGCTGCACACGTGCGGCGCGACGATCACCAACCACATGTACTGCTGGGGATGGAACCGGGACGGGGAGATCGGCGATGGCTCCACGACCGATCGGGTCTACGCGATGGCTGTTTCTGACGTGCTCACGTTCAGCACGATCGGCGCCGGCGGCGGGCATTCCTGCGCCGCCACGCTGGGCGGCGTCCCCTATTGCTGGGGGCTCAATCTCACGGGCCAGCTTGGGGACGGGTCGACCGCGTCGCGCTCGACGCCCACGGGCGTCACCGGGGCCCTGTCACTGTTTCGTGTGGCGACCGGCGGCACGTTCACGTGCGGCCTCCGCACGGCAGACTCCGCCGCGTATTGCTGGGGATGGGGCCGGTACGGGCAACTCGGGACTCCGCCCACGGCAACGTGCGCCACCTCGACCGGCAGTGAGCCGTGCAGCAGCACGCCGCTCGCCGTGTTGGGAGGCTTGCGCTTCATTTCGGTGAGTGCCGGCGCCCGGCATACCTGCGCCGTCGCAGCCGACAGCACCGCGTACTGCTGGGGTGGCAACGACGCGGGTCAGCTCGGCAACGGGTCGGGGAGCAATGCGGCGCAGCCTGTTGCGGTGATGGGCAGCATCAAGTTCGCGGCCGTCACGGTAGGATTCAGCCATAGCTGCGGCTGGACGGGCACAGGAGACGCGTACTGCTGGGGTGACAATACGTGGGGCCAGATCGGCGACCCGACCCGTCTCTCGTCGCCCATGCCGGTCTTAGTGACCGGCGGCGTTATCTTCCTCTCAGTGAGCGCCGGCGCGCAGCACACCTGTGGCATCGGAACCGGAAACACGGCGTGGTGCTGGGGGCAGAACGTCAGCAGCCAGCTGGGTGCGGAATCCTCCGAGACCTGCGTGACCCCGACGTCGAGCGGGCCTTGCAGTCTCCGGCCGCTGGCCGTGGCGACGAACCAGATATTTGCATCCATCAGCGGTGGGGGACAGCATAGCTGCGCCGTCACCACGGGCGGCCGGGCCTACTGCTGGGGGAATAACGGCAACGGGCAGCTCGGCACCGGCAACAAGAGCGGGACCAACGTTCCCGTGCCGGTGGCGAACCAGCCCTGAGGTGGAGTCGTTCATGCGTCTTGCGGCTTGTGGATTCGGAATCTGCCTGGCGGGATGCTTTGGGTACCGGCAGCTGGGCACGATCACGCCGGCGCGCGGTGCCGAAATCACGGCCAGCGTGAGCGCGCCCCTCGACGTCCGGATGGGCGAGGTCACGGTGCACGACGTCAACTTCGCCCAGGGAAGAGTGGCGTATGCGGACGCGGATTCGATCGTGGTCTCGGGAACGCGGTTTGTGTCGACGGCAGGGAACGAGTACGGAAGCCTCGGCTCGATGGTGACGATCCCACGCAGTCAAGTCATCGAAGTCAAGGAGAAGCGCGTCTCGGCGTGGAAGACCGCACTCGCCCTCGGCGCTGGCGGAGCGGCGATCGCGGCGATCATTGTGTCGGTGGGCCCGCTCGCCGGCTCCTCGAGCGGGGGTGGCCCGCCGAAGCCCCCGGCATC
>QHVB01000025.1 GCA_003222195.1 Gemmatimonadota bacterium
TTGCCCCTGATCCGATCGTAGGGGCTTAACACGCACGAGGGACAACCGGTGCGAGTCTTGCCGGTTGTCCCTTGTGTTCTCCACGGTCCCTCGTGCAGAATCAACCCATGCGATTGACTGTCGCGCATCTGTTTGCTCTCGGATCGGTCTGTCTGCTGGCTGCGTGCTTCACGCAGACGCCGCTCGCGACGCCGATTCCCGCTCCCGAGACGCGAATCGTGGCCGTGGTGACGGATACCGGCGTGCTCGCCATGGGCAATGCGATTGGATCGGGCGCAACCGAGGTTGAAGGCATCGTCGCCGGCGCCGATGCGACGTCGTGGGACCTGCGCCTGCTCCGCGTGGACTACCGGAACGGCCAGTCGGTGGCCTGGAATCGCGAGCAGGTCCGCTTTCCCCGCTCGGCGCTCAGTCAGGCAACCGAACGACGCTTCAGTAAGGGACGCAGCTGGATCATGGCGGGGCTGCTGACATCCACGGCGTTTCTGGCGGCGAGATTCCTCGGTGTCTTTGGGGGGGGCGAGAATACAGAGAAACCGCCGCCTCCCCCGAACTAGGCGGCCGGGGGGGGCCCTTCAGTGTCCTCCCCCACCTTGGTCCAGATCACGATCACACCGCAGCGCGCATTGAGCAGATTCGCCGAGAATTCGGGCGGAATCTGCGAGGAACCGCTGTACACTTCGATCGCGACGACGTCTTCCGGCGCGACATACTGATTGATCGACAGGTCTGCCGTCACCTGGAACGGCATGCCGTTGATGTAAAACAGCACCGGGCAATTGCGGGCGCCCGTAATGCCAGTGGCGCGGTTCATACGCACCATCTCGTTTGATCCGAACGATCCCGCCGCCGGTTGCAGGATGACCCCGGGGACACGACGGAGAACGTCCGTAAAAACACGCGGTTGCATCCGCGCGATCTCGGCCTGATTGAAGAAATGCCCATTGCCGCGCGCGCGGCGGTGCTCGAAACCCTCCAGCACGGGGCGCAGCGCGGGCGAGCCCTTGATCTCGACCGCCTTGAGTGGAATCGGGGCCGCCACGAGCGTGACGTGCACGTCGAGTGTCTGCCCGGCGACCACGCTGATCAGCTGATCGAACGCACGGTATCCGAGCAACCGCACTTCCAGCACCTGATCGCCGGCCCTGATGGCGGAAAGCGTAAAGCGGCCGTCGCGGCCCGACAGCACGAGCGGTGTGCCGCCGACGATACGGATCCGTGCTTGTGCAATCGGGATACCGCCTTCGGTGACCACCTGGCCCGTCAGCGTGCCTTGCGGCGTCTCCTTCGCCGATCGCCCCCCCTCCCCCTGGGCGCCGAGGTGCAGCGGCAGGAGCAATACTCCAAGAGCAAGGAGGTAATGGGCGCTAGGGAGTTGTGCTATCACACGTGACGATCGGCTCTCCACCGATCTGGAGCAGTCGAATGTCGAAGACAACGGTGGAGTTGGCTGGGATGACGACTCGACCAGAATCGTTCTTCACTGCGTTGGCGCCGTATCCCAGGCCGGGTGCGACGATAAGCCGGCGCGTGCCACAACTGCGCATGCCGATCACGCCCTGCTCGAACCCGTCGATCAGTGTGCCGACTCCCGGCGTGAAGATGAGCGGCCTCCCGATATCGATGGAGCTGTCGAATTTTGTGCCATCGAGCAGATACCCGGTGTAGTTGACCGCGACGGCGCGGCACCACGCCGTCCCATTCCCGCTCCCAGTGTCACGGGGGATATAGCGTAACCCCCTCGTGGTCGTGACGGTGTCCCCACTGGTGCTGGCCACATCCCACGTCGCCGCGACGCAGTTCGGCCCCGAAAGTTTCTCGAAGCATCCTGCCGTCGCGGTCGCGGCGGCCGAGGCTGCCAGGACGACAGCCACAATCGAGCGCTCGAGGCCAGTTCTGAGCATGGGGTTGAGGCTCGCTGCCGGTCCGCAGACTGTCAAGCCGCGCCGAATTCCCTTGCGGGGCTCCCGACCAGGGTTCAGAATAGAAACATCGTCAAAGAGGCCGTCTCACACCCTGCCTGAATCGCAGTTCCACACACTTCGCGACGGAGAGGTGCAGCTATGAAAGATCCATCTCGTGTATTGCAGATCTCGGCGGTCATCGCGCTCCTCGTCGGAACGGTCCCGGTCGCCGCGGCACAGCAAGGGGCGGTGGGGGGCGTGGTCACGGACCAAACCTCTGGCAATCCGATCGGCGCGGCGCGTGTGGCGGCCGTCGGCACCGCGGTCTTCGCGCAAACCAATGCGACCGGTCGCTATGTGCTCTCGGGCCTGTCGGCGGGGGAAGTGACGCTGCGGGTCAGCGCGATCGGCTACGGCGCCGTGACGCGAGTCGTCACCGTGGCAGCGGGCGAAGCGGCGACGCAGGATTTCGCGCTGACGCTCCAACCGTACTCGCTCGATGAGATCGTCGTGACCGCGACGGGGGAGCAGGCGAAGCGCGAAGTGGGGAACGTCATCAACAGCATCCGCGCGGATTCCCTCGTCCAAACCCGACCCATCGCCAACATGAACGATCTGCTCAGCGCGAAGGCGCCCGGAGTCGAGGTCCTCGCGGGGAATCTGACCGGCTCCGGTTCGCGCGTGCGGATCCGCGGAACCAACAGCTTGTCGCTCAACAACGAGCCGCTGTACATCATTGACGGCGTCCGCATGACCGCCGACAACAACTCCTCCAGCATCGGGATCGGCGGCACCAATCCTAGCCGGATCAACGACATCAACCCCGAGGAGATCGAGTCGATCGAGGTCGTCAAAGGTCCCTCAGCCGCGGCGCTCTACGGCACGGCAGCGTCCACCGGCGTCATCATCATCACGACCAAGCGCGGCCGGCCGGGCCCAGCACGGTGGAGCGTGTACGCCGAACAGGGTTTCATTACGGATCAAAACACCTACCCCAATGCCTATCGGGGCTGGCGTACCACGCCGACGGCATCGACCCCCACCAACGGCGTGCAGTGCATTCTGACACAAGTGGCGGCCGGAACGTGCACGCAGGACAGCGTGACCAGTTTCAATTTGTTCACCGACCCCCAGACGACGCCGAATGCAATGGGATACCGCAACCAGTACGGTGTCCAGGTCTCGGGCGGGTCGGATGCGTCCAGCTACTTCGTTTCGGGTGAATACGAGAACGAGGTCAGCCAGCTCAAGATGCCGCCGTTTGCGGTGGACACGCTCCTCAAGATTCGGCAGATCAGCGAGGTCCCGTTCGAGCAGTTGCGCCCCAACGCCCGTCGCCGGGTGAGCCTGCGGGCGAATGTCGAGACGCACCCGAACTCGCGCCTCGACCTCGCGATATCAACCGGATTTGTATCGAGCACGCAGCGGCTCCCCCAGACGGACAACAACACCACCGGGTTGCTTTCCAATGGGCTGGGCGGGCCGGGCAACAAGGACAACGGCCGGTACGGCTATCGGGCCTTCACGCCCAACGAGTTCTTCTCCGAGACGGTGAACCAGAACATCAACCGGTTCATCGGCAGCGGCACGGCCAACTGGCGGCCGACGAGCTGGCTCGCGTTCCGCGCCACGAGCGGGCTCGACTTCACCCAACGGCTCGACACCGATCTCTGCCGCCGCGAAGAGTGCGTGGATTTCGGCACGGTCAAGACAGGGTTCAAGACCGACAACCGCACGAATTTCTTCTCGTATACCGGGGATGCGAGCGGCACGGCTACGTTCCAACTGACTCCGACGCTCTCCTCACGCACCACGCTCGGCATGCAGTACCTGAAGACGGTCTTCGACCGCAACGGGGCTGCCGCGGAGAACCTCTCTCCTGGGTTCACCACAGTCGATGCCGGGGCGATCCAGCGCGTGAGCGAAGTGACGGACATCGGCAAAACGTTCGGCGCATTCGTCGAAGAGCACGTCGGTTTCAAGGACCGGGTGTTCGTGACGGGCGCACTGCGCGTGGACGATAACAGCGCGTTCGGCTCGAGCTTCAAGGCCGTGTATTACCCGAAGCTCAGCGTCAGCTACGTGATCTCCGACGAGCCGTTCTTCCCGCGCTGGAGCTGGCTCAACAACATGCGGCTGCGCGCCGCCATCGGCGCATCCGGCGTGCAGCCCGGCACGACCGACGCCCTCCGCTTCTTTTCCCCGGGGATCGCCCGCATCGAGAGCGCGGACAATCCCGTCATCATCTTCTCGGCCCTGGGGAACACCAAGCTCAAGCCGGAACGGGCGCGAGAAATCGAAATCGGCGGCGAGGCCACGTTGTTCAACAGCCGCCTCAACCTCAATCTGACCTATTACAACAAGCGCACGAGCGACGCCCTGATCGCGCGCATCCTGCCGCCGTCCGCCGGCGCCAGCGTCTCGCGGTTCGAGAACCTGGGTGCCGTCGTGAATCGCGGCGTCGAGATCCTGGCCGATGCGCGGGTGCTGGACAAACCGAACATCGGCTGGGACCTGAGCGTCAGCGCCGGATACAACACGAACTTTATCGCCGACATGGGAGGCGTGCCGCCGATCATTGGCACCACCACCCGTCAGATCACGGGGTACCCCATCAACGGTTGGTGGCAGCGGCCGTACACCTTCTCCGACACGGATGGGAACGGCATCATCACCGCGAACGAGATAACGGTCGCCGATTCCGCCCGGTTCGTGGGCTATGCCAATCCGCGGTGGGAAATCGTCTACACGACGGGGTGGGATCTGTTCAAAAAGAAATTCCGGCTCCTTGCCCTGTTCGATCACAAGACTGGGTTCTACCAGCTCAACGGCACCGAGCGCATCCGCTGCGAGTCCCGGCTCAATTGCCGCGGCCTCGTGGATCCCAACGCGCCGCTGTCGGAGCAAGCGCGGGTCGTGGCACTCCGTGAGACGCCATCCCGCACGCAATGGGGGTTCATCGAGAAAGCGTCATTCGTGCGGCTGCGGGAGCTCTCGATGACCTACGACCTCCCGCAGCGGTGGGCCCGGATGTTCTCGGCGAGTCGGCTCAGCTTCACCGTCGCGGGCCGTAATATCTGGAAGTCGACCCCGTGGAGCGGCATGGACCCCGAGGCGAACTACTTCGAGGGCGCCACCGGCATCGTGAGCAACTTCCAGACGGCGCCGCCGCCGACACTCTGGACATTCCGCCTGAACGTGGGGTTCTGACCATGCGCGCACACACAAACATGAGACTGCCCGTGTTGGGCGCGCTTGGCGCGCTGCTCCTGGCGGTGCAGGCCTGTACCAAAGAACTGCTCCAGGTGAATGATCCCGACATCATCCTGGACGAGACGCTGAAAGCGAGCTCGGCCGCAGGCGCGCAGGGCCTGCACAACGGCGCCATTCTGCGGCTCGAGCAGGCCACGGCGGGCACGCAGGGGCCCGATGCGCTGTTCGTCTTCGGTGGACTACTGACCGACGAGTGGCAATCCGGAGACACCTTCATTCAGCGTAATACGATGGACCAGCGGATCTGGGATCCGCAGAACACGTTCAACGCGGGGCCGTACCGCAACTTGAACCGCGTCCGCGTGCTCTCAGAAGCGGCCATCAACGCGCTCCGACAGTACAAGCCCGTTCCGGCCACGAACATCGGTCGGATGTTCGCTTTCATTTCCTATGTCCAAGCGCTGATGGGAGAGCATTATTGCAACGGGACTCCGCTCAGCGATCTCGAGGGGACCAACGTCGTGCCGGGCCAGCCGATTTCCAATGACTCGATGTTCGGGCTGGCGCTGGCGAACGCCGATTCGGCGGCGGCGAACCTCGGCGGCGGGGACAGCGCGAAAGTGGCCCAGCTGATCCAGGTGGTGCGGGGGCGCGCCCTGCTCGACCGTGGTCAATTCGCCGCCGCGGCGGCGGCGGTGGCGGCAGTTCCGGACAATTTCCATTACGACGTCGAGTATTCGATCGCGTCGGGCGACAATCAGAGCTGGGCGCTCAACGCCAGCGCCAGGCGCTATACGCTCGGGGATGCTGAAGGCACGAATGGGCTCAATTATCGCGCCGCTCTCGATCCTCGTATTCCCAACAGACGTGGGCCCGATCGGATTTTTGACACGGCATTTCCAAGACCGGTCGATCGGCAAGGAATCTGGGGACGGGAAAGCAGCATCAAGATCGCATCCGGGATCGAAGCACGGCTGATCGAGGCGGAGAGTGCACTGAAGGCGGGTGATGCAACCACGTGGCTGACGAAGCTCAACCAGTTGCGTGGGGCGGCCGGGGCGGCGCTACTCCCGGTCCCGGTCGATACGAGTTACCGGCCGGTTGCCGGTACGCTCCTGGCGGCCCTCACCGATCCGGGTGCGTCGGTCCCAGACACACTCAGAATCAAGCTCATGTTTCGCGAGCGGGCGTTCTGGATGTTCGGCACCGGCCACCGGCTGGGTGACATGCGCCGGCTCATGCGGCAGTACGGCCGCACCGAGGCTCAGGTCTACCCGATTGGGCCGTGGTTCAAAGGCGGGAACTACGGCGACGCGATTCAAATGCCCGTGCCGTTCGACGAGCAGAACAATCCGAACTTCGTGACCTGCACGGATCGTAATCCCTAAAGCTTGAGACTAGAGGCAGGGATTAGGGATTGGGGGGCCGATGGGCCCCCCTTTTCGCTTCCTGAGCTTCCCATCCCCAATCCCGACGCCGAGCCCCTACTTTGCCCGGGTGGTGATGATGACGACGCCGCTCGCCGAGGCGCCGCCGAAATAGGTCGTCGCGTCCATCGCGTTCAGGACTTGGATCTTGAAGATGTCGGCGGCCGCAATCTGCTGCAGCATCTGCAGGTCGCCGATCCGCACGTTGTCCAGAACCACCCGGACCTGATCGTCGAGGTAGATGCTGCTGCGCCCGCGGCGCTGGATCGCCGACGCGGTGCCGCGCGGTGTTTCTCGCAGATGAATGCTGGGTACGGTGAGTCGGAGCGCGTCCCACGCGCTCTTGGCCCCCGATGCCGCGATCTGCTCCTGGGTAATGAGCGTGCCGAGGTCGGGGGGGACGCTCGCGGCGTTCTGCGGCTGGGATCGCGGCGCGTTGCACGCTATGGCGAGCGCCACAGCGACCAGGAGGACTCGCATTGGTTGAGGGTGGGCCGCGGGCGGGGGAATGTCAAGACTCGTAGGGGTTCCCTTGCGTGCTCCGAAACAGTTCATCAGTATAGGGCGAGGGCCAACCGTCACTCTGGAGGCTGCATGGATCAAATTTCCGTCCGCTGCGTTTTGCGCCGTCAGCGCAACATCATCATCCCCGGTCGATGTAGTCGCTAGGCCGACACGTTGCGTCTTCGCGCGGGCTCCGGCCACGGGCGAACCGTACTACTCCGCACACACTTGAACCTCTCAGCGTGAGGGTAACGGACTATGCGATTTAGCATCGGTAGGGGATTTTTCGGCGCCGCCTTGGCGCTGGGCGCGCTGTCGCTCGCGCCGCCGGCTGTGGCGCAGCAAACTGCGGCCGTCCAGGGCATGATCACGGACATCGCGTCCGGCGCACCCATCGCCGACGCGCGCGTCACGATCGTCGGCACGGTGCTCCAAAGCACGACCAACGTCCTGGGCAACTATCGGATTACCGGCATTCCGGCCGGCAATGTCAGCGTCCAGGTCAGGCGCATCGGGTACAAGACGCTGACTGCGGCGGTGACGCTCGCCGAAGGTCAGGAATTCACCGGCAACTACGCGCTCAACGCGTCGGTCGTGCAGCTCGAGGAAATCGTGGTCACCGGCACGGCCGGAGACCAGCGAGCCCGTTCGCAGGCGGCGCAGGTCGCCGTCCTCGACGTGGCGGGGCTGCGGCAGGTGCAACCGACGCCCACCGTCGCGAGTGATTTGCAGTCGCGCATTCCCGGTGTTTCCGTCACCGCGGCATCCGGATCATCCGGCGCGTCGACGCAGATCCGCGTGCGGGGTGCGTCGTCGATCTCGCTCAGCAACGAGCCGCTGCTGTATGTGGACGGGGTGCGGGTTACCGCGCAGGGCGCGCCACAGTTCTTCACCGGCGGTCAATCGTATGATCGCCTGAACGACATCGAGCCCGACGACATCGAATCGATCGAGCTGGTGAAGGGCCCGGCTGCAGCGACGCTGTACGGCGCCGATGCCTCAGCAGGTGTCATCCAGGTGATCACCAAGCGCGGCCGGCCCGGCAGCGGGAAGTTCAGCCAGAGCGTCAGCGTGGACTACAACGCGATCAATAAGAACTTCACGCCACGCACGAACTATGGGCGTTGCTCCCCGGCGCAGGTCGCGGATACCAACCGCATACTCTGTTTCAAGCAGCCCGCGGGTACACTCGTCAGCGACAATCCGTTGCTGCGCCAGGGGGCGTTCCGGACAGGCCAGACCGTCGGTCTGAATTGGAGCGGCCGCGGTGGTGGTCAGAACTACGGCTACTACACGTCGCTGAATCGTGAGACCGAAAACGGCGTGTTGCCCAACAACGGTTTCGATCGCAGCGGCGGGCGTCTGAACTTCAACTGGATCCCGACGCCGAAGCTCACGCTGGACGCGGGCATCGGGATTACCGTCTCCCGGACGGATCTGCCCGACAATGACAACAACATCTTCGGCTGGCTCGGCAACGCGCAGCTCGGCTCGCCATTGACGCGCACCAAGGACAGTACGGGTCCGAATGGCTGGTTTGGGATTCAGCGCGACGTGGCGGCGATGATGGCGATCAACAATCAGCGCTACTCGCACCGCAGCATCGCGAGCTTCACGGCGAATTTCGCGCCGCGCGCCAATTTCACCCACCGGCTGACCGCGGGCCTGGACTGGGTTCGGGAAGAGGACCGCCGCTTCTTGCCCAGGAATGCGCGCGGCTCTTACCCGATCAACACCGGACAGATTTCGGAAGATCGGCGTGGCGTTGAGCGGCATACCCTCGACTACCTGGGCAATTTCCAGCACGACTTGTCCGACAAGCTGGTATCGAACCTGTCGTTCGGCTTTCAGCTCGTAGAGACGCGCGAGGAGCAGGTATTCGCGACGGGTGAAGGCCTGACCGTCAATTCGAACAACACCGTGAGTGGTGCCGCGTCGACCTCGGGTGGCCAGGATTGGGTCATGCAGCGGTCCATCGGGTTCATCGGGCAATGGCAGGTGGCATTGAATAACCGCCTGACGGGACAGGTCGGATTGCGCTACGACAATGCGTCCTCGTTCGGACAGAATACCCATTGGGTGGTCTTGCCCAAGGTGGGCGTGTCATGGGTTGCGAGTGACGAGCCGTTCTGGCACGTCGGCCCGGTGAATACGCTGCGGTTACGCGCCGCGTGGGGTCAGACCGGCCGCATCCCGCAGGCGGGTGCGTCGCTCACGACGTTGCAGTCGCTGCCGTATCTGGACGCCAGCGGCGTTTCATCGGGCGCGGTGCCGCTCAATCCGGGAAACCCAAACCTCCGGTTCGAGCGGGGCTCTGAGTTCGAGGCAGGGTTCGACGCAGGCTTTATGAAAGACCTCATCGGCGTCGAGCTGACGTTCTTCAATAAGACAAGCAAGGACCTGTTGCTGCAGCAACCGCTCCCGCCTTCCTCCGGTTACACTCAAGGCGGCCCAGCGGCGGGCAACCCGATCGGCGGTTTCCCCTTCATCAACGTAGGGAAACTTGTCAATCGCGGCCTCGAGATCTCGGCGCACGCGGTGCCGGTGAATCGACCCAATGTGTCGTGGGACGTTCGGGTGGGGGCCAACACGCTGCACAACGAGGTCACCGACATGGGCCACGGTGTGGACAGTATCCCGCCGTTCGGCATCCTGAACCGGGTGCAGACGGGCTGGCAGCTCGGTGCGTGGCGGACGCACAAGATCGTCAGTGTCGACACCACGACGGGCGTGGTGGTCGTGACTGAGCACAACGTGTTCGCCGGCAACGTGCTGCCCACGTTCGAAGGCAACGTATCGACGAACCTGACCGTGATGCGGAACCTGCGGTTCTATGGGCTGATCGACACCAAGCGTGGCCACAAGGTCCGGAACTTCACCGATTTCTTCCGTGAGACGCAGCTCGTACGGAGTAACAACCGGCTTGATACGCTGCAGCTGAGCAAGGTCGAGCGGTTGCGGCGCTATGGGAATCCGAACGCCGGTCTGAGTATCCCAGCGTTCATCACTGACAGCTCCGCGAGCGGGTTGACGGTGAACGACGTCCAGGACGCCTACATCCAGGACGCCACGTTCATCCGGCTCCGCGAGCTTTCGGTGAGTTACACGCTGCCGCAGCGATGGGCCCGCATGCTCCAGGCCACCACGGCGACGATCACGCTCGCCGGTCAGAACCTGGCGCTGTGGACCAAATTCCAGGGCTTCGATCCCGAAGTCGTCTCGAACGCGCTGGCGCTGTACAACCGCGACGACTTCTTTACGCAGCCGCCCGTCCGGCGGTATGTCATTCGCATGAACGTCACATTCTGAAAGGAGCCTCGACGATGCGCACACTCAGAAGCTGTGCCAGCTTGGCCATCGCCGCCGGGGCTCTGGTCCTCGGTGGCTGCACGGATTGGCTCGCGGTCGACAATCCAGGCGTGATCGATCAGGGCGCACTGAACCCCGTCGCGGACGCGCCGACGCTCGCGAAATCGGCGCAAGAAAACTTCGCGTCGGCGTACGGGCATCTCATCGTGTACTCGTCCTGGTTCACGGGCGAGACCGATGTGTCTGAAACCTTCCCGACGCGCAACGAGTTCGGGCGGCGGGATATCTCGGTCCAGAACGGCAGTCTCGACGTAGACGTGTGGTATCTGCTTTCGCTGTCCGTGGTATCGTCCGATATCGTGCTGAAGATTCCGCTTCCGGACACCACGCGTAATCTGAGTTACGCCCGCGCCAATTTCGTGCTCGGGTGGTCGTTCCTGTTCATGGCCGAGCAGTTCTGCCAGGGTGCAGTAGAGAAGGGCCCGCCCTTGAACACGCAACAGATGCTGGATTCCGCCACCGCGCATTTCAGCCTGGCGAAATCGCAGGGCGTGGGCGCAGGGTCCGACGGGCCGCAATTGGCGAACGCGTCCAAAGTGGGACTGGCGCGGGCATATCTTCAGGCCGGCAATCTCGCGCAGGCGAGCGCGTGGGCCGACTCTGTGCCCGCGGCATTCAGTTACAATCTCACTTACATCGACGATTTGAAGCAGCGCTTCCGCCTGGCGAACCGGATGTGGTTCTACGTGCGGGACCGGGGATCCATTGCGGTCGCGCCCACGTGGCGAATCGGCGCTAATCTTCCGCCGAACACCGTTCAAAACGCGGAGCCTCGTGTTCCGTGGACGATCACAAACGTGTACGCGCCGCAGGACGGAAATTACTCGACGGACCGCGGCGTCCCGTACGCGATTCAGCAGAAGTATCCCGATTACAACGCCCCCGTACGCCTCGCGTCCAAGTTGGAGGCTGATTACATCAAGGCCGAGGCGGGCGGAACGGCGACGCAGCTGGCGCAGGTCGCGGCGCGCCGTGCCGCCAACGGACAACCCGCTTACGGTGGCGCGACGGACTCCAATTCCGTGTTGACCGAGTTCTTCACACAGCGCGGTTTCGACTTCTACCTCGAGGGCAAACGGCTCGGTGACTTCCGTCGCCATCCGGCGAATATCATCGGTATGCCGGTGCCGGGGTCGGCGTATTGGAAAGCGGGATTTGCTCCGATCGGGAACAACACCTGCTATCCGTTGCCGATCACGGAGACAGATAACAACCCGAATTTCCACCCGTAGAGCTGCCCAGCTGGAGGGAGACGGGGGAAGCGCTCGCGCTTCCCCCGTTGTTTCGTTTACGGAGTGGCGATGACCGTCCCGACCATACCCGCGTGAATCGAGCAGTGATACGGAAACGTGCCGGCACTGTCGAACCGCACCTCGAACCACCAGGTTGGCGCGAGCGGATTGCTGCCCCACAGCGAGCTGTCCGATTCCACCGTGTGGTACACCTTGCCCTCATTGGTCCAGCGTACGCGTTTGCCGGCGGTCACGTAGATCGTCTCGGGAGTGAAGAAGCTGTCCCGCGCCGCGCCAAGCACGGTGCCGGGAAGAGGGCTCGTGATGTCCTTGGGTTTGCACGTAACGAGTGCCAGAGCACCGAACACGACGGCGCTGATGGTGAGCCATCGCATCATGGAGCCGAGGCTGCAGGCGGTGGGGGTGGGGGCGGTTGCGGAGATGGCGCGGGCTGGCGCGGCCGCTCCGCGGTGTGGGTCCAGATCGCGATCACGCCGCAGTTCGACGCGTTCCCCGACAGGAACTCGATCGGCACTCGCGAGCTGCCGCTGTACACTTCGACCGCGGCCACGTCATTGGCCGGAACCAGATTGTTGATGCCGATATCTCCGACGACGGGAACGGGTATACCGTCAATGTAATAGAGCATCGGACAGGGTCGTACTCCTGCCGTGCGGTCGGAGACCGCCAGAAAGCTATTGCCGGACGGACCGCGGATCGGGACCAGCCGGACGCCGGGCGCGCGGCGCAGCAGATCGGTGAACATGCGCGGCTGCAGCTGCTCGATGTCGGCCCGTGTCAGGAAATACCCTCCGCCATGACCTTTCCGCGTGTAAAAGCCGCGCAGCATCGCGGGCACCGGTGCCGCGCCTGTGACTTCCATTTCCGGCAACTGCACGGCAAGCTCGCCGAGCACCACCTGGACCGTCAACGTCTCGCCGGCACCGAACTCGAGGCGCGAAATGACGCTCGCGTAGCCGATGCGTTTGACCTCGACCAGATGCAGGCCCGGACGCACCCCCGCGATGGCGAACCGGCCGCCGGAATCGGTGTGCGCGACGAGCGCCGTGCCCATGAGCGCCACGGTCGCATCGGACAGCGCCGTGGAATCCACGCTGATGACGACCCCGCGCAAGTGGCTCAGCGCCTGCGCCGGGTAGCGTGAAGGCCACATCACGAGCAGCAGCGCAGCAAGCGACACGCCCGGAAAACGACAATGGGACGACGACCGGCGGCAGGTCATCGTCCCATTGTCGTGATCACGCTCATGTGATCCGATCCGTCCCTGCGATCAATCCACGATCGCGTCCGGCAGCACGTACTTCATCGGATCGACCGGATGGCCGTTCACCCACACCTCGTAGTGCAGATGCGGGCCTGTCGACAAGCCTGTTGAACCGACCTTCGCGATCGGCTGGCCACGCTTCACCCGCTGGCCGCGCACCACAAGAATCTTCGAGCAGTGCGCGTAGCGGGTTTTGAGGCCATACCCATGATCGACGGTTAGCATATTGCCGTAGCCCTCGACCCAGGACACTTCCGTAACGACGCCCGCGGCCGGCGCATCGATCTCCATGCCCATCGGCGCGGAGACGTCGATGCCTTCGTGCGGCCGGGCAAGGTGCAGGATGGGATGCACGCGCTCACGTGCGAAGGCGCTCGTCAACCATCCCTTGGTCGGCATGATGGACGGCATCGCGGCGTAGCGCGAGCGCTGGCTCGACGCCGAGTCGTACGCTTCGTTGAGCGAGTGCACGAGGATGTTGGCGCGGCGGGTGAGCTGATCCATGTCGACGCGCGCCGCGAGCGCAGCCTGTCCGTTCGCCCCCGCAGCCGCGAGACTGTCGCGCTCGAACCACTGCCCAGTCGGCCCGCCGATGCCGGCCTGCTGGACGTCCCGGTCGATCGGCGAGAGCCCGGCGAGGAGCCGCAGCGCCTGCTCGCGTTCGCCGAATACGTTCAGCGTGTCACGCAGGCCGACCAGTCGCTCGCGCAGCCGCTGGATCTCGCTCGCGAGCAGCTGGTTCTCGCGCTCGAGCGTGCGGCTGCGCGTGACAGTGACACCGCGCGACAGCGCGGTGCCGCCGAGGACGAGAAACAGCAGCGCGACGACGCTGCCGATCCCGACGAGCGCCTTGACGACCGTCTGAGACAGCTCCACGGCGCGGGACGAGCCCGAGCCGTGTGGGACCAGCATGACGGTCCAGCGACGCTCTGCCTGCTTCTTCTTCATATTGGTGTGCAAACATAAGGCGCGACGTCGACTGGCGTCAAATCTGGAGATGTGCGCTCCATCACGAGTTTTCGGGCAGCCCCGGAGGCTTAATCCACACCGTCCTTGGGGAACAAGGGGGGCGCCTTGGAGACCGGCCAGCCGCGCACCGACAACGTCCTGACGTCGCGCAGTCGCACGTCGCCCAGGACGCGCGGCGCGCCGAGGGCGGCCCACACCGCCGCGGCTTTTTCCGGAATGAACGGCGCGGACAACGCGGCAAGCCGCGCGACGGTGCGAACCAGATTGGCGAGCACGACGTCGAGCTCCGTGTCGCGTTTCTCCTTCGCGAGTTTCCACGGCGCGGTCTCTTCGACGTAGCGGTTTGCCCGGGACGCGAGCTCGATGATGCGCGCGGCGCCCTCCTGCAGCTCGTTCGCGTCCATCGCGCGCGTGTACGCGGCGATCGTTTCCTGGCCAGCTCGCTCGAGCGGGGAGTCCGCCAAGTCCGAGGGGACGACCCCACGACGGTAACGCTCCACCATCGACAGCGAGCGTGACACGAGATTGCCGAACGTGTCCGCGAGGTCGGCGGTGTAGCGCGCGTCGAAGCGTTCCCAGGTGAAATTCCCGTCGTTCTCGAAGCCGACTTCGCGCAGCAGGAAATACCGCAGCGCATCGGCGCCGTGGCGCTCGATCGCCGCGGCGACGCTCACCGCGGTGCCGGCGGTCTTGCTCATCTTGGCGCCCTCCCACTGCACGTAGCCGTGCGCCCACACCAGGCGCGGGAGCTCGAGCCCGGCGGCGAGGAGCATCGCAGGCCAGATCACACAGTGGAAGCGCGTGATCCCCTTGCCGACCACGTGCAAGTCCGCGGGCCAGAGCCGCTCGTAGCCAGGGTCGGGGAACCCCGTCGCGGACAGATAATTGATCAGCGCGTCGAACCACACGTAGACGGTCTGGTCGTTGTCGCCGGGGAAGGGAATGCCCCAGGGCAGGCGCTGGCGCGAGATCGAGACGTCCTGGAGCCCGTCCTCGAGGAGCCGGACGACCTCGTTGCGCCGGATCGCCGGCTCCACGCGCAGCGCTCCGCTCGAGATCAACGTGAGCAGGCGCTGCCCGTATGCGCTGAGTCGAAAGAAGTGATTGCGCTCTTTCGTGCGGATCAGGTCGAGCGTCGGATGCTCGATGCAATGGCCGTTGACGATCTGGGCCGGCTGCTTGAACTCTTCACAGCCCGTGCAATACAGACCCTCGTAATCGGCGACGTACAGGTCGTCTGGGCGCTGCTGCTGGATGCGCTCCAACAAGGCGATGACGCCGCGCACGTGGCGCGGCTCGGTCGTCCGGATCCAGTCGTCGTTGCTGCATTCGAGCCGGCGCCAGTAGTCGGCGAAGGTCGCGGCCATGCGGTCCACCCACTCGCGCGGCCCCCCCGGGACGCCGGCGCGTGCCGCCGCCTGGATCACCGACTGGCTGTGCTCGTCCATCCCCATGAGAAAGTGCACCTGATCGCCCCGCAGCCGGTGATAGCGCGCGATGCAATCGGCGCCGACTTTCTCCAGGGCGTGACCCAGGTGGGGATCGCCGTTGGAGTAATCGATGGCTGTGGTGAGATAGAACTTCGCCACTACAATCGCAGCTGCTCGAGGGCGACGACGCGCGTGGCGCCGTCATCGGCTCGGAGCGTGACGCGCTCCCGGAAGATGTCGATGGAGACGACCCGCTCGTCCCCCACGGAGGTTTTGACGGTCTTGCCTTCCTTTGGGAAACGCTTGCGCTGCTGCACGTAGAAGTCGTGCTCGTAATGCAGGCAGCACAGCAGGCGGCCACACGGCCCGGAGATCTGCACGGGGTTCAACGACAGCCCCTGGGCCTTGGCGAGCGAGAGGCTGACGGGTCTTCCCTCGGGCAACCAGCTCGCAATGCACAGTTGGCGGCCGCAGCGCCCGATCCCATCGAGCCGCTTGGCCTCGTCCCGCGCGCCGATCTGGCGCAGCTCGATCCGCGTGCGAAACAGACCGGCCAGATCGCGCACCAGCGCGCGGAAGTCTACCCGCTGGTCGGCGGTGAAATAGATCGTGAGCTTGCGCCGGTCCCACTGCCACTCGGCGTCGGAGACCTTCATCGGCAGGTTGTGCTGGCGTACCCGGTCTCGCACCGTGCGGCGGACTTCATCCTCGTTGATGCGGAGCTCCGCGGCGGTCCGGCGATCGTCGGGGGTCGCGATGCGGACGATGGACTTCCGGGGCTCGGGGCTCGGGGCTGGGGGCTCGGAACTTCCCGACTCCCGAGCGCCCAGCCCCGAGTCCCCACCGCACGCGCCGCATCGTTGGCATTTCTTCTCGGCGATTCCACCCAACGCCGAGACGACGCCAAAGTCCTGCCCACGCTCGACCTCGACGATGACCGGGACCTCGAGGCGGAGTGGGGAGGAGTCTTCGGACGGCCAGGTGAAATATTCTCGCCGGTTCCCTTTGAACCGGACTTCGATGACAGACGTCAACTCACTTCTCGGTTAGCGCACCCATGGAAAGGTACTTCTCCTCGCGGCGTTTGAGGAGCTTGTCTGTCTTGTATCTGCTCAGTTGAGCGAGATGCCGCTGCAGCGCGTCGCCGAGGGCGGCGGCGGCCGCCTCGGGATCCGAGTGCGCGCCGCCGGGCGGTTCCGGGACGATCTCGTCGATCACGCCGAGCTTGAGGAGGTCCTGCGCCGTGATCTTGAGCGCCTCGGCGGCGCGCTCGCGCTGGCTCGCGTCTTTCCAGAGGATCGCGGCGCATCCCTCCGGGGAGATGACCGAGTAAACGGAGTTTTCCAGCATGAGCACGCGGTCGGCGAGCCCCACCGCGAGGGCACCGCCGGACCCGCCTTCGCCGATCACCGCCGTGATGATGGGCGTCGGGAGCGACGCCATTTCCAGTAAGCTCGTGGCGATCGCTTCGGCCTGGCCCCGCTCTTCGGCTCCCAATCCGGGATAGGCGCCCGGGGTGTCGACGAGGGTGATCACCGGCGCGCCGAACTTCGCCGCCTGGCGCATCAGCCGCATCGCCTTGCGATAGCCTTCCGGATGCGCCATGCCGAAGTTGCGGTACAGATTTTCCTTCGTATCACGGCCCTTCTGATGCCCGATGATCATGACGCTGGTGCCGTCGAGCCGCGCCCAGCCGCCGATGATCGCCGGGTCGTCGCGGTACAGCCGATCGCCATGGAGCTCGACGAAATCGGTGAACACGGTGTTGACGTAATCGAGCGGATAGGGGCGGCGGGGATGGCGGGCGACCTGGACGCGCTGCATGGGCGTGAGATTGCGGTAGATCTCGACCCGCAGCTTGGCGAGCTGGTCTTCGAGCGGGCGCACGTTTTTCGCGAGGTCGGCGTTCTCGCCCGCCACGCGTTTCAGCTCCTCGATCTGCTTTTCCAGCTCGAGGAGCGGCTTCTCGAAATCGAGCGTATATGTGGCCATCAGGCTTTGACGAGCTGCACGCCATCCACTCCCAGGATGTCTCGCAGGGCTGTCAGCAAATCGTCCGCCGCGTCGACGCGGAAGGCCCGGCTCTTCAAGCGCACGGTTTCGTTTCCCGATCCATTGGCGCCGCTCCATTCGAGGAACACGGGCGTCGGTCCCGGATGCGCCGCGCACAAGGCGGCGATGGCGCGTGCCGTCTCGGGGTCGGGGGCCTTGCCCGCCGCCCAGCGCAGCGCCACGCCAATGGCACCGCTCGGCTTCAGCTCATCCAGCGCTCGTGCTCCTTCGACGATGAACGGTGCCTGCTCCTCGCCCTGATCGCGCGAGATGTATCCACCCGTGATCAGGTACGCACCGTCGGCGCGGATCACACCGTTCAGCTTGGCCCAGGCTTCCGGGAACACCAGCGCCTCCGCCGCGCCGTGAAAATCCTCGAGCGTGAGGCGCGCGTACTCCGCTCCCGACTTCTTGGAGATCTGCCGTTTCACCACCGTCACGACCACGGCGATCGTCACCTTCTGCGGGCTCCACATCCCCAGCGTCGCGGTCGTCCGCGTTCCAAAAAGCTCCACCTCGCTACGGTACTTGGCGAGGGGGTGGCCGGAAATGAAGAACCCCAGCACCGCCTTCTCACGACTCAGGCGCTCATGCTCGCTCCAGGGCGGGACTTCGGGGAGGGGGGAGGCGGGACGGGGAACGGGTGCCTCGTCGCCGAACAGGGCGTGCTGGCCCGAAAAGCGCTCCTGCTGGCGGACCTGCGCTTCACTGAACGCATGATCGAGCGCGGCGACGAGCTGCGATCGCTCGGCGCCGAGCGAGTCGCAGGCGCCCGAGTCGATCAGCGATTCGATGACGCGCTTGTTGCAGAGCCGCAAGTCGATGCGGTCGCACAGCTCCACGAGCGAGCGGTAGGGTGCCTCGCGTCGACCCGCGATGATCGAGGCGATCGCGCCCTCGCCGACGTTCCGCACGGCGCCCAACCCAAATCGGATCCGCTGGTCCCCGACGACCGTGAACTTGTAGCCCGATTCGTTCACGTCGGGCGCCAGGACCTGCAGGTCGAGCTCGCGCGCCTCGTTGATGTATTGTACGACCCGATCGGTGTTGCCGATTTCCGACGACAGCAGCGCCGCCATGTACTCCGCGGGATAGTACGCCTTGAACCACGCCGTCTGGTAGGAGAGGATCGAGTAGGCGACGGAGTGGGACTTGTTGAAGCCGTAGCGGCCGAACGTCTCGATCTGCGCGGCGATCTCTTCGACCGTCTTCTTGGCGTGACCGCGTGCGATAGCCCGCTTCACGAAGTTGCCCAGCTCCTCCTGGATCAGCTCCTTGATCTTCTTCCCCACCGCCTTGCGCAGCACGTCGGCTTCGGCAAGCGAATAGCCGGCCAGCGCGCTCGCGATCCGCATCACCTGCTCCTGATAGACGATCACGCCGTAGGTCGGCGCGAGGATCTCTTCGAGCGCTGGATGGGGATACCGGACCTTCTCCCGGCCGAGCTTGCGGTTGATGAAGACGAGGTACATCCCGGTGTCGAGTGGGCCGGGACGCAGCAAGGCATTCGTCGCGACCAGATCGTCGAACCGGTCGCACTTCATGTTCCGCAGGCAGTCGGTTGCCAGCGGCGATTCAAACTGGAAGATGCCCGCGGTGCGTCCGGCCCGCAGCAGCTCGTACACCTTCGGGTCGTTCAGGTCAGGCCGTTCGAGATCGATCGTGACGCCGTGACGCTCGGCCACCATCTGCGCGGCGTCATGCAGGACGGTCAGCGTCTTCAGGCCGAGCAGATCGATCTTGAGCATGCCGACTTGCTCGAGACCGACCATGTCGTACTGCGTAATGATGGCGTCGGCGTCGGTCTTCGAGTCCGGCGCCGTGCAGACGGGCACGTAGTCGGTGAGCGGTCCGGGCGCGATCACGACGCCCGCCGCGTGCACCGAGGCGTGGCGGGCCAGGCCCTCGATACGGGAACCGAGGTCGAGCACTTTCCGGATGCGCTCATCGTGCGCCGCGGCCTGCTTCACCTCCGGAACCTTCTCGCCCGCCTCGGCCAGAGTGACGCTGAACGCCGGCCCGGACGGAATCAGCTTGGTGAGGCGTTCGACATCCCCCATCTCGACGCGGAGCGTGCGGGCGACGTCCCGGAACGCCGCGCGCGCTTTCAGCGTCCCGAACGTGATGATCTGGCCGACCGACTCCCGCCCGTAGCGCTCGCGGGCGTACTCGAGGATCTCGCCACGACGCTCGAAACAGAAATCGAGATCGATATCCGGCATCGAGATGCGCTCAGGATTCAAAAAGCGCTCGAACAGCAAGTCGAACTTGAGGGGATCGACCGTGGTGATCCGCAACGCGTAGGCGATCAGCGACCCCGCCGCTGAGCCACGACCCGGACCCACCGGGATGCCGCGGTCGCGCGCCGCCTTGACGAGGTCATAGACGATGAGGAAATAGCCGGCGTACCCGGTCCGCGTGATGACGTCGAGCTCGTAATCCAGCCGTCTCTCGACCTCATCCGACAGCGGATCGCCATAGCGCTCGATGGCGCCCTGGCGCGCGAGGTGGACCAGCAGGTCTTGGTCCGACGCGAACTCCGCGGGGCGCGGATACTGGGGCAGGAAATAGCGCTTCTCGAAATCGAATTCGCACAGCTCGGCGACGCGCGCCGTCTCCGCGAGCACGTCGGCGCGGTTGAACAGCGTCGACATCTCCTTCTCGGACTTGACGTAGCTCTCCTGTCCGAAGAAGCGAAACCGCTTTGGATCGTCGAGGTCTTTGCCGGTGCCGATCGCCAGCAGCACGTCGTGTGCCTCGGCGTCCTCGCGTTTCAGGTAGTGCGCGTCGTTCGTCGCGGCGATCGGGAGGCCCAGCTCCGCCGCGAGCCGGACCATCCCTTCGGTGACGGTTTTCTCTTCGGGGAGCCCGTGGTTCTGCACCTCCAGCCAGAAGCCGTTCGGCCCGAACGTGCGCGCGAACCATTGAGCGCTCGCTTTCGCGGCGTCGTAGTTCCCCTGCCGGAGATACAGCGCGATTTCTCCGGATAAGCAGGCCGCCAGCCCGATGATGCCGTCGTGATGCCGCTCCAGCACTTCCTTATCGATGCGGGGGCGGCGGTAATAGCCCTCGAGGAAGCCTATAGAGGAAAGCTTGATCAGGTTCTGATAGCCGATCCGGTTCTTCGCGAGCAGGACGAGATGCGAATACGCGGCGCCGAGCGGCGCGTCAGCGGCGGGCTTTTCCCGCGCATGGCGGCTGCCGAACGCGAGGTAGGCCTCGAAGCCCAGAATCGGGCGGATCTTTCGCGCTTTGGCTTCGGCGTAAAACGACCACGCGCCGTGCAGGTTGCCGTGATCGGTGATCGCCAGCGAGTCCATGCCGAGCGCCTGCACCCGATCGAGCAGGTCGGGGATGCGGTTGGCGCCGTCGAGGAGAGAGTACTCGCTATGCGTGTGGAGATGAACGAACGGCATGGTTACGTCGCTGAATCTGCCGTATTTTGCGCGCTCATGCAATGGCTGCTGCTGTTCCTCACGCTGCTCGTCATGGCGTTGTTGCAGCGCTTCGCGCGCGCGTTCGGTGCTCCGCTCGAAGCGCTCGCCACACTGGCCCTCGGTTGTCTGACGCTCGCCGCGACGCTGACGGGAACAATCGCCCAGCGTCTGCGACTGCCTCGCATCGTGGGATATCTCCTCGCGGGCTTCATCGCGGGCCCCGCGTGGCTCCGCATCGTCCGTGAACCAGAGCTGCAGACATTGAACGTCGTTTCGAACGGCGCATTGGCGTTGATCGCATTCGCCGTAGGGAGCGAGCTCACACTCGACGCCCTTCGCAGCGAGCGGCGGGCGGCCCTGCTGCGCATCGTGACCGGCGCGATGGCCGTGCCGTTCGCCGCCGTCACACTGGTCGTGCTCACCGTCAGTCCGTGGTTTCCGTTGACGGCGCACCAGCCGTTCCGCGATGCCCTGGTCGTCGCGCTCGCGCTCGGCACGATGGCTACGGTGAGCTCGCCGACGCTCACCTGGGCGGTCATCACCGAGACAGGCGCGAGCGGCTCGCTTTCCCGCTCGACCCTCGACGTCACGGTCCTGCAAGATCTGATCGCCGTGGCGTCACTGATCGTCATTCTCGCTCTCGCGGCGCCGCTCGCGAGCGGTGGTGTGGTGACGCCCGGCGCCGCCGTGCATACGCTCACCATTGTCGGCGGATCACTGGGGTTGGGAGTCGCCTTGGCTTTTGCAGTCGCGCAATACCTGCCAGCGATTCGCGGTGCGCTGACGTGGGTGCTGGTGATCTTGGCATTCGTCATCGCACAGGCTGCGCGCCTGATCGGCGTGGACGCCGTCCTGGTCGCGCTCGCCGCGGGCTGCGCGTTACGCTATGCAGCACCAGATCACAGCGCGCGTGTGCGAGCGGAGCTCAAACGATGCGCGATACCCGTCTATGTCGTATTTTTTGCGCTCGCCGGGAGCAGCCTGCAGCTCGACGCCCTCGACGAGATGTGGCCCTGGGCACTGCTTCTCGCCGGCCTGCGTGTCACCGGGTTATGGGGTGGGCTGCGATGGGTGGGGAGTCGCGGTCCGGCGGTGAGTGCCGATTGGGTCAACTATGGATGGCTGGGCCTCGTTTCGCAGGGTGGATTGGCGGTGACGCTCGCGGCCCTGCTGCGACGGGCGTTCCCGGAGTGGAATGTCTCGCTGCAAGCGCTGCTCGTGGCGATGATTGGCGTGCATCAGCTGGCCGGGCCGATCTGCTTCCAGTGGGTGCTGCGGCGCGGCCGTGAAATCACAGAGGGAGCGCACGTTGGCGAAACGCCTGGTACGACTGAGAACGCTGGGTCTGCTGTGCTTGCTGGGGGAAGCAGCGGCGTGTAGCACCGGAACCGACGTGCACATCCGTCCTTGCACGGCGGCCGACCCTGTGTTCACCCTCGCGGTGAACCAATATGTCTCGATCGATCCGGCAACCGACTCTGGCTGCGCGGTCTTTCCCGCAACGACCCTCGCCGCCCAGTACCTGGTCATGCCGCAGCTGGCGACGGGCGTCCCGGGCCAGACGGCGGCATTTCGCCTGGGTGGCGATACGATCCTCCCGGCCCCCCCGCCTTCGGCGCCCGTGTCTGAAGTCTCAGTCGAGCTGAGTCCAGCCGAGCAATTTCACCGCTTCCTCAGGCTCGGCGATGAGCGCCGCTCCTGGGGCTTTGCACCGGAGGTTGGGCCGGCGAAGTCCCCGGCGCAGTCTCAGGCCTCGGCTTCCGGCCCACCAGCAATGAACTCGCTGCGCCAATTCATGGTCTGCGCGACGACGGACTGCTCGCGATTCGATCGCGTGAACGCGCGCGTGCGCGCGGTCAAGAGCAAGGTCGCCATCTACGTCGACACGCTGGCCCCCGCGGGCGGTCTCGATTCGGTGGCGCTCGACAGCATCGCCAACCTCTTCGATCAGCGGCTGTACGCGATCGATACCGCGGCCTTTGGACGGGAGTCCGATATCGATTCGAACAGCGTGGTCCTCGTCCTGATGACGAATACCGTGAACAAGCTCGTGACGGTCCAGGAGTGCAATACCGGCTTCGTTGCCGGCTTCTTTTTCGGCGCGGACCTCGATCCAGCGTTCCGCAATGACTCACGCTCCAATAAAGGCGAGGTCTTCTACTCGATCGTCGCCGATCCTGCCGGCAAGTTGAGCTGCTCGCACCCCGCGACGGATGTCCAGCGGTTCGTCCCGGTGACGTTCATTCACGAATTTCAGCACATGATCAGCTTCAACCAGCATGTGCTGATGCGCGGCGGCACCGGCGAGGTGCTCTGGTTGAACGAAGGGTTTTCCCATTACGCCGAGGAGCTGGGCGGCAGGAGCTACGCGCTCAACCCCGACGGGAAGGTCGCCGACTGCGTGATCGGCACGGTCGAGTGTCGCTTTTATGGGGGTGACCTCGTGAACGCCTACAACTATCTCGATACGACGAGCAACCATTTCCTCCTGCCGACGGCGGGCATTGGCACGCTGACGGAGCGGGGCGCGGCGTGGCTGTTCGTACGGTACGTGGTAGACAAGTACGCCGCCGGGAGCATGCGCGCCGACTGGAACACGCTGACGCGGGCCCTGCTCGGCACGAATCAGACCGGCGCGCAAAACATCGCGACCGTCACGGGTGATCCGTTCGCCACCGTCGTGAGCCGTTGGGCGCTGACGAACTATGTCACCGACGGCGGGACGCCGCCGGAGCTCCAATACAACTCGTGGAACCTCCACGCGGTGTATTCATCCCTGCACACCCAGAGTCAGAGCACGTTCAAAAAGTTCTATCCCCTCGTCCCCATCTCCATGGCGGCACGCACGATCAATCTGATTGGGACATTGCGCGCTGGCTCGGGTCTCTATCTGCTCATCGATCAACCGGCAGGCGACCCTGGGTTCACGCTGAGCTTCACGGCGCCGAATGGCGACTTGATCAACTCAGGCGTAGTGCCGCGGCTGAATGTGATGCGGCTGCAATGAACTGGGCGGCTGGACTAGCGCTGACGGTTCTGCTTTTCGAACCGACGAACCAGCTAACCGCCCAGACGGAAGGCTCCGTCCTCACTGTCCTTCCTGGCTCCACCCGCTCAGCCGGACTGGGCGGCGCCGGAGTCGCGCTCGTGGGCGAAGCCGGAGCGATGTTCGCCAACCCCGCCGGCATCGCGACGATTCACCATCTCAGTCTGGAAGGATCGTACGAGCCCTACCTGGCCGGGACTGCCGTGTCGGCCGCGGCCCTCGCGCTGCGCGTCAGTCGCTGGACGTGGGGCGTCGGAGCCCAGGCGCTCGACTATGGATCGGAACCGGAGATCGTGCCCGACCCCGCGACCGGCGGGCGGCGCGGCACGCCCACGGGAGCATCGTTTCACCCCTACGAGGCGCTGGCGACGACGTCGTTCGTCTATCGTCACGGTCTCGCGGCGTTCGGGGTCACGGGGAAGTACGATCGCCAGCAGATCGGCTCCGCGGTGAGTGACGCGTGGGCCGGCGACGTCGGCGTGGCGATCGCGGTCTTCGATATCATGGCGTTCGGAGTGAGCGTCCAGAACCTGGGCGGCGATCTCGGCAACGGCGCGCTGCTACCGCGGCGGACGCGCGCGGGACTGACACTCAACTATACCGATCCACAGGGCACGTACCGGCTGCTCACCACACTCGAGGGGCAGTGGACGCGCGATCGCCGCGTTGTGCTCGTCCAGGGGATCGAAGGCGGGATCGTCACCGGCGGCGTGGGGCTCGTCGGCCGGCTGGGATACGCCACACGCCCGGCGGTCACCGATGCGTCGCGTCTGACGTTCGGCGGCGGCGTCGTGCTGGGGCATCTGGCGATGGACTATGCGTTCCAGGCGTATGACGCGCTGGACGGTGGGACTCATCGCGTGGGACTTCGATGGACGCCCTGACCGAGCGCGCGCGACCCCGCTGGGGACGCCTGCTGAAGCGGATCCTACTGATCGGCGTGGGGGCGGCCGCCGCTGGCGTGGCGCTGATGCTGATCGTCAGCGCCGATGCACGCTACATCGCCCGGGCTGGAGTTGAAGAGGCCCGGCTGCTGCTCGGTCGCCGTGCGATCGATAAGCTGCTTGCCGACTCCGCGACCCCGGCGCCCCTGCGCCAGCGCCTGGCGCTCGTCCTCGCGGCCCGGGCGTACGCGGCCGATTCGCTCGGCCTGGCGGTGGGGAAGACGTACACCACGTACGTCAACGTGGGTCGCGACACCCTCTTGCTCGTGCTGTCGGCGAGCCGGCGCGACAAGCTCCACGAAGTCACGTGGCAGTATCCGATTGTCGGCGTGGTTCCGTACAAAGGCTTCTTCAAAGCGGCGCGCGCGCGCCGCGAAGCCGATCGGCTCGAGGCGCAGGGCCTCGATGTCTTTCTCCGGCCGTCTGGTGCGTTCTCGACATTGGGCTACCTGAGCGATCCGCTGTTTTCGACGGCGATGAGTCGCGACACCATGGAGCTCGTCGCGACGGTCATCCACGAGTTGGCGCACAACACCCTGTACGTGAAGAGCCAGACGCCGTTCAACGAGAGCTTCGCCAGCTTTGTCGGGTACCGCGGCGCGGAGGCGTTCTTTCGCTCGCGGCACGACACGCTGGATGCCAAGCGTGCGGCGGCGCGCTGGCGCGACGAGCGCACCCTCGACGTCTTCTACGCCGAGCTGGCGCGGCGTCTCGACTCGGCGTACGCGGAGCCGTTGGGCGGGGAGCGTCTCGAGCGAGTGCGGACGACGTTGTTCGGGTGGGCGCGCGATCAATTCCGCGGGCCGGTCGGGCAGTCGCTCGAGACCTATGATTGGCGGTGGTTCGCGCAGGCGCCGCTCAACAATGCGGTGATCATCGCCGAGCGCCTCTATCGGATGAATCTGAATCTGTTTGATGAGATCTATCTACAGAACAATGCGGACATCGCGGAAACGATTCGGGCGATTCAGATCCGCGTCTTCACGCAGCCGGGCGACCCGTACCAGGCACTGTATTCTCGACCGGGGATGAAGGTGGAATAATCGGTGGTCAAGAAACGACTGCGGCGGTCGGGCGGTCGAACAACAGAAGCGGCGGTCGGGCGGTCAAGAAGCAAATGCGGCGGTCAAATGCGACGGCCTGCGTGAATCTGATTAGCCTCCCCCCAGGTCCCGTTCTATTTCTCTCCTTCATGATGCCGTATGAGCGACTCCATGCGTGGAAGGCCTGCGATGATCTCACGGTTGCCGTCTACAAAGCGACGGAGAAATTCCCACGTCACGAATTGTATGGATTGACGTCTCAAGCGCGACGGGCGTCGTTCAGTTCTGCAGCCAACATCGTAGAAGGGTCCGCAAAACGTGGCTCTCGTGAGTTCCGAAGATATCTGGACATCAGTATAGGGTCGTTATCGGAAGTAGCATACGCTTTGCATGTGGCAAAGCGACTCGATTACTTGTCGGTGGAGGAATGGCGTGCACTCGATCAGCTGCGTTCGAACGCGAGCAAGCTCACTTGGGCCTTATGCCGGTCCCTGAGTTGACCGCCGCATTTGCTTCTTGACCGCCTCGACCGCCGCCTTTTGTTTTTGACCGCCGCCTTTGTTTTTTGACCGCCCGACCGCCGCTGTTGTTTCTTGACCGCCAGACCGCCGATCAGTTCCCGCGCAGTCGCTCAGCATCTGCAACTCGCTGTAGCGCGATGCCGTAGGCGGCAGTTCTAAACGTCACCTTCTTTTCCTTGGCGAGATCCCGCACGGAGACATAGGCCTTCGTGATCGTGGCTTTCAGCTCCCGGTTCACTTGCTCGTGCGTCCACCGATACTGCTGGAGGTTCTGCGCCCACTCGTAGTAGCTGACGGTCACTCCGCCGGCGTTGGCGAGAAAATCGGGGATCACGGCGATGCCGCGCTCCTGGAGAATGAGGTCGGCGGTAGGGGTCGTCGGTTCGTTCGCGCCTTCCACGACGACTTTGCAGTCGACGGTCTTGGCATTCGCTTCCTTCGTGATGACACCGCCCAGCGCGGCCGGCACCAGCCAATCGCAGGGAATCGTCCACAGCTCCTCATTGGTGATCCGTTTGCCGCCACTCCATTCGGGGACCGGCTTCCCATGGGCGACGTGCGCTAGCAGTCCCGGAACGTCGAGCCCCTTGTCGTTGTAAACCCCACCCTCGACGGAGCTCACTGCGATGACCTTGGCGCCCGCCTCGCTGTCGAGCAGGCGCGCGAGGTGACTGCCCACGTTGCCGAAGCCCTGGATCACGACGCGCCCGCCCTTGACCGGAATCCCAAAGTCGCGCGCGTATTCCTGCATGACGTACATCACGCCGCGCCCCGTCGCCTCTTCACGACCCAGCGAGCCACCCAATGCCACCGGCTTTCCCGTGACGACGGCGGGGCTGTAGCCCTGACGGCTCGAGTACTCGTCGAGGATCCAGGCCATCACTTGTGCGTTGGTATTGACGTCCGGGGCAGGGATATCACGGTAGGGACCGAGCACGATCGCGATCCGTTGCGTGAACCGGCGCGTCAGACGCTCGAGCTCGAGCTTGGACAGCTTCTTGGGATCGACGGTCACGCCGCCCTTCGCGCCGCCGAAGGGGATATCCATCAGCGCGGTCTTCCAGGTCATGATCGCTGCCAGCCCGAGGACTTCGTCGTGATCCGCCTCTGGGTGGTACCGGATTCCGCCTTTGCACGGGCCGCGCGCGCCGTTGTGCTGAATGCGGTAGCCGGTGAACACCTCGATGCGCCCGTCGTCCATCCGCACCGGCACCTCGACCTGCACCTCGCGGAACGGCGACATGAGGATTTTCCGCATGTACGCTTCGAGGTTGATCAGGTCGGCGGCACGATCGAACTGGCTTTGGACGATCGCCCGTCCCGACATCGGCGCACGACTCGGGCGCGGCGACTGGTCAGGGGCAGTCATGGGACTCCACAGGCTAAAGCCTGTGCTCGGCCAGCACTGTCCTTAAGGACAACGTTTGCCGAGCACACCCTTCAGGGTGTGAAAACGAAACGAGATCATGTGGGACGCAGGCGCCGGCCGGCGAGCCGGGCGCTGGGGTTTCTGGCTTCGTTCAGGGCTTGAGCGGGATTCGGGGCGCGCTCGCGGCGCGTACCGCCATCGGTCAATACGCCTATGACGTCGCTCGTGACGGTCGCCGGCGCTTCGCTGGGGTGCTCGAGCGCGAAGACGAGCCCAATCTGCTGACTGGTCACCTTGGCGACTGTGCCGTTCCAGCCGCGATCGGCGGGGGGCGGTCGCAGGCCGACGATCAAGGGACAGACCGCGGGATCGAGCGCGACCGGCGTGACCAGTGGGGCTCCCAGCCGGTCGGCGAGGTCGGTGCCGGCCGGGAATTCCGGGCCGAGCAGGACCACCTGGCCAAAGTGCCAGTCGCTGTTCGCCGCGACTTCCGCGAACGTCGCGACGATCGTTTCGTCACTCGGAGCGACGGGACCCGGTGTCGACGCCAACACGATCGATCCGGTGTCGCCAAACCACCGCTCGGATGCGCTCAGGTCTTCGGGCCGGCGCGGGGCGTAGGAGCCGTAGCGTCGCGTCGTCGCGATTTCGCGCTCGGCGTCGGCCCGCTGCTCGGCGTGCTCTGCCGCCTGCGCGGCACCCTCGAAGGCCACCTCGGCGGCCTGATAGCGGCCGGCGTCGCGGAGGATCTGGCCGCGGAGCTTCAGCGTGTCGGTGTGGGGCTCCAGCGCGAACGCGCGGTCCAGCGCCAGCAATGCGCGGTTGCGGTCTCCCAGTCGATAGGCGGCATAGCCGAGCTCGTGCCAGACGATTGCCAGGTCAGGATCGGCTTCCACGGCGCGCTCGAGCTCGGCCAACGCTTCCAGATAGCGTCCCAATTCGGTCAGCGCCGCGCCCCGGAGCGTGAAGGAGAACCCTGTCTCTCCAAACGTCGCGCGCGCGCGATCGGCGAGTTGCAACGCCTCTGCGCCCCGACCACCGGCACGGAGCAGCTCGAAGTACTCGGCCCAGCCGGCTTTCAGCTCCGGCTTGGCGGCCAGCAACTCGTCGTATGCGGCCTGCGCATCTTGCACGCGTCCTTCGCGCGCGAGCCAGCGCGCCCGCGCGAGCGCCCGTTCGCTGCGGGCGTCTGGAAACAAGTCGTAAGACGCGGTCGTGCGCATGGCGCTCAAATCTACCCGAGCGCCACTCGCTGGCTAGCGGCGACCGACCTATCTACATTTCTGCCGCCATGGATCGAGACCAATTGCTCCGCGAGCTGAACGAGTTTCTGCGAATTCCCTCGGTCTCAACGTTGCCCGCACACAATCAGGATTGCCGCGCCGCCGCCGAATGGGTCGCCGCCGCACTGCGACGCATCGGATGTCGCGACGTCGAATTCCTTGGCAGCCAAACGCATCCCGTCGTCTGGGGCAAAGGGCCTGACGTGCCGGGCGCGCCGACCTTACTGATCTACGGCCACTACGACGTGCAGCCACCCGATCCGCTCGCGGAGTGGACGACGCCGCCCTTCGAGCCGACGCAGCGGGACGGCCGGATCTACGCGCGCGGTGCCGCGGACGATAAAGGGCAGGTCTTCTGCCTGCTGCAGGCGATCGCCGCGTCCCCGCGTCCGGGCGTCAACTTCCGCTTCCTCATCGAAGGCGAAGAGGAGTACGGCTCCAAGGTCTTGTTCGATTTGCTGAAGCGCGAGCCGCAGCGCGTGCGCGCTGACGCGGTGCTGGTGGCCGACATGTCGTATGTCGCGCCCGGTTGGCCCGCGGTCTACACGACGCTGCGTGGGCTGTGTTACGCCGAGATCACGGTGCGGACGTCCAAGACGGACCTGCACTCCGGGGAATACGGCGGCGCCGCTCCGAACGCACACGAGGAATTGTGCCGGCTGCTCGGTCGTTTGAAAACCGCAGACGGCAAGATCCACATCCCGGGCCTCTATGGTCCCGTGAAGCGGCCCTCAAAGGCCGAGCTTGCCGCGTGGAAGAAATTGCCATTCAACGAAAAGGATTTCCTCACCAAACGCGTGCAGGGGAAGGGGCTCGTCGGTCTGAAGCAGGCGTCGGTCCTCGAGCGTCTCTGGGCACTGCCGACGTTCGAGATTCACGGCATTCTCGGCGGCTTCACGGGGGAGGGTGCGAAGACGGTTATTCCTGCCGAGGCGACCGCGAAAGTGAGCATGCGGCTCGTGCCCAACCAGAAGCTGGCGACGGTCGAGCGCCAGCTGGTGGCTGCCGTAAAGCGCTTCGCGCCGAAATATGTGACCGCGAGCGTGCGATTTCTTCACGGGGCAGATCCGGCGCAGATCAAGCTCAACAGCCCAGCGTTCAAGCTGCTGGACCAGGCTTTCAAGGACGTCACGGGGCGGGGCAGCGTCCCGGCGCGCGCCGGCGGATCGATCCCCGTCGTGCCGGCGCTGGCATCGGCCGGGGCGCCCGTGATTCTCACCGGCATCGGGTTGCCCGATGACCGGCTCCACGCGCCGAATGAGAAGCTCGAGCTGAAGCAGCTCTGGGATGGGATCGAGGTGTTCCGGCGGTTCTACGAGCTGCTCGGGAGTCAGGAGTCAGGAGTCAGGAGTCGGGGCTGATTTTCTGACTCCCAGGCCCGGTCTCGAGCCGCCTGCGCAGCGATCGGATCAATCCACCAAGCATCTTGGCGATGGCATTGCACGAATCCAAGAGTCGGCGCTGATCGTCGTCAGCGATGTATTCCAGCCGTCGCGCTATCAGGACCTGAGTTTCGACTTCGCCTAGCGATCCGACGGCAACTGAGAGGTGGCGCAGGTAATCTCCGGTCCTCGACCTTCCATGTCCCTCCGCAATATTCGAAGGCACCGAAACGGCTGCGCGCCGCAGCTGGTCAACCAGCGAGTAGCGCTCTTCCCTGGGAAAAGCGGCGGTAATGCGATAGATCGCTACGACAAGGTCCATCGAGTCCTGCCACACGACAAGATCGCGGTACCCACGTACGGGTCCGGATGTTCGACTGGCGGCGGTCGTGGCCATTGCTGAACCTGAGACGCGCTCCCGCAAACCACCGCACCATTCCTACGCTGGTTGGAGCGTTTGGACGCGCCCTGACTCCAGACTCCTAGCTCCCGACTCCGTGTTTCTTACTAGCGTTCCGGAACTTGTTGATCTCGTGCTGCGTCAGGCCGCGGCCGCCGTACCGCTCCTCGGTCCACGGATCGCCGTGCATGTGATAGCCGTTTTGCTCCCAAAAGCCCGGCAGATCCTCGTCTAACAATTCGAAGCCGCGCACCCATTTTGCGCTCTTCCAGAAATAGAGGTGTGGCACGAGCAGCCGAGCCGGCCAGCCATGCTCGGGGGTGAGTGGTTCGCCGGCCCACTTCAGGGCGATCAGGTTCTCCGGTCGGTTGAGATCCGCCAGCGGCAGGTTGGTCGTGAATCCCTGCTCGGCGACAACGAGACAAAATTTGGCTTCTGGTTTCACCCCGGCGCGCTCGAGCAGCAGCGGGACTGCGACGCCTTCGAATGTGTTATCGAGCCGGCTCCAGGTCGTGACGCAATGGATGTCGCAGAGCACGGTCTTGCGCGGCAGGGCGAGCAGCTCCTCATACGTGAGCGAGAACGGCCGCTCGACGAACCCCGAAACCTTGAACGTCCATTTCGCGGTATCGACCATCGGTACGTCGCCGTAGTGCAGGACCGGCCATTTGGTGGTTTGGATTTGCCCCGGAGGGATCCGAGACCTGGTTTCGCTCATTGTGTTCCCAGGCTAAAGCCTGGGCTCGGCGTGCGCTGTCCTGAAGGACAGTGATTGCCGAGCACACTCTTTAGAGTGTGAAACACTCACGCCGAACGCCCTTTCAAACCCTTGCAGAACCGCGTCGACACTCTCGCGCCACACCGTCTCCCGTTTCCCGTTTCGCAGCTCCCGCTCGACCGACGTCATTTGCACGCCCTGAATTCCGCACGGCACAATTCGATCGAAATGCGCGAGATCCGTCGTGACATTGAGCGCGAACCCGTGCCACGTGACCCACTGCTTCACGTGAATGCCGATGCTCGCGATCTTCCGCCGGCGCGTCCACACGCCGGTGAATCCCGGATTCCGCTCGGCGGGGATATCGAGAAGCGCGAGCGCGTAGATCAGCGCCTGCTCGAGGGTGCGGAGATACCAGTGCAGGTCTTTCTTGTAGGCGCCGAGGTCGAGGATGGGATAGCCGACGAGCTGGCCCGGCCCATGAAACGTCACGTCACCGCCGCGCTCGACTTCGAACACGTCGATGCCGTCGGGCTGCAGCAGGTGCGAGACCTGCGAGTTCCTGCCGAACGTGACGACGGGCGGATGCTCGAGCAACAGCAGGACGTCACGAGACAGCCGGCCAGCGATGCGGTCCTCGGCAAGCTGGCGCTGCCATGCGAGCGCGTCCGGATAGGGCACCAGCCCGGCCTGAATGACGTCGAGCACGCTCATGGGGCGACCGGACCCTTTCCCTGGACCGCCCACCGCGCGGCGGTCATGCCGGCAGCGATGTCGAGGAGCACCCACGCGACCAGCCCCGGAATGCCGACCAGCCCGTAAATCGGTGCACCGAGGAAACCGGCAAGCAGAGCGCCCACTGCTCCCAGGACGGCGATCACGCCACGTTGCCAGATGTTTTCGAGTGCCCCACTTCGGTACCACGCATACCCGCCGCCGACTCCAATCGCCAGGAACAACCCGGCAGAAAGAGCCTTGGATCCAGGGTCGGTGACGTCGTTGGGGCTCACGTAGTCACGCAGAATCGCCGTCACAACCTGTGAGGCACTCAGGCAGGCGCCGCCAAATCCGACTCCTGCGGCGAGGGAGCCGAGGCCGAGCGCGAGCGGGTCCTTAACCGATTGCTCGCTCAGATATGCAACACGCGCCCGAGCGAATCGAGCGCGGCTTCTCCGATGGCTTCCGACATCGTGGGATGTGCGTGGATCGCCAGATCGATCTCCTCGACGGTGTACTCATTTTCGCGGGCGACCGCCAGCTCGTGAATCATTTCGGACGCGTGCGCGCCGACGATGTGCGCGCCGAGAATCTCGCCGTACTTCTTGTCGCGCAGGATCTTCACGAAGCCGTCCGTTTCTCCCGTGCCGCGTGCCCGGCCGTTCGCGGAGAAGGGGAACTTGCCCGCGACGTAGTCGAGCTTCTTCTCCTTACACTGATCCTCCGTCAGTCCGATACTGGCGACCTCGGGATGACAGTACGTCACGCTCGGCACGTTGTCGTACTTGATGGGATACGGCTTTTGCCCGGCGATGAACTCGGCCACGACGGCGCCTTCACGAAAGCCCTTGTGTGCCAACATGGGGGGCCCTGCGACGTCGCCGATGGCGTAATAGCCCGGCGCGGTGGTCTGCAGGTTCTTGTCGACCTTGATGAACCCGTGATCGGTGAGCTGAATCCCGCACTCCTTGAGGCCGATGTTCTCGGTGTTCACGGCGCGGCCGGCGGCCATGAGCACGGCCGCGGCTGTCACCTGCTTCTTCTCACCGCCGGCCTCCACGTCGAGCGTGACCTTGTCCTTGCCCACGGTTGCTTTCGTGACCTTGGCGCCGGCAATGACGTCGATGCCCCGCTTGCGGTAGCTCTTGGTCAGCACGTCCGATGCTTCCGCGTCCTCGATGGGAAGAATCCGCGGCAGGGCTTCGATGAGCGTGACCTTCACCCCGAACGCCTGGAAGATGTCGGCGAACTCCATTCCCACGGCCCCCGCGCCGATGATGGCGAGCGAATCCGGCACGCGTTCCAGCAGCAGCGCTTCATCCGACGAGATCACCGTCGTCTTGTTGATCTCGAGGCCAATCTGCGGAATGCCTTTCACGCGAGAGCCCGTGGCGATCACGACGGCCTTCTTGGCCTCGTGCACGTCGCTGCCCACTTTGACTTTCTTGCCGGGCTGCGCCACGCCCGTGCCTTTGATGACGGTGATCTTGTGCTTCTTCATCAGGAACTCGACGCCTTTCGAGTTCTGGTCGCTCACGCGACGCGACCGTTTCATCGCGACGCCGTAATCGGTTTTGACCCCGCTCACTTCGACGCCAAAGTCCCTCGATTCCTTCAGGAGGCTGGCGATGTAGGCGGAATGCAGCAGGGCTTTGGTCGGGATGCACCCAATGTTGACGCACACGCCGCCCAATTTTTCCTGCTCGACGACCGCCGTGCTGATGCCGAGTTGGGCGCTGCGAATCGCGCAGATGTAGCCCGCGGGGCCGCCGCCCAGGACGATGACGTCAAACGAACTGGCCACAGGTGCTCCTTCATTGCGGATTTCGGATTGTGGATTGCGGATTCTCACGGTGGGCTTCGCACCCAATCCGCAATCCGCAATCGACAATCCGCAATTACAACAGCATCGCCAGCGGATTCTCGAGCATCTGTTTCAGCGTTTTCAGGAACACCGCCCCGGTCGCACCGTCGATGACGCGGTGATCACAGCTCATCGTCAAGCGCAGGCGCCGCCGTACGACGACGCGATCGCCGTCGGGGATCGCCTTGGCGACGATGCTGCCGATCGCGACGATGCCGGCTTCGGGCGGGTTGATCACCGCGGTGAATTGATCGATGTCGAACATGCCCAGGTTCGAGACGCTGAACGTGGCGCCGGTGTATTCGTCGGGCTTCAGGCGGCGATTGCGGGCCCGCCCCGCGAGCTCGCGCGACTCGGCGCCGATTTCCCGCAGGTTCTTCTGGTCTGCGTTGCGGATCACCGGGGTGATGAGCCCGTCCTCGATCGCGACGGCCATCCCGATGTGAACCTCGTTCCAGTAGCGGATGTGATCGTCCTGGAACCAAGCGTTGCAGGCGCGGTGCTGGACCAGCGCCAGCGCGACGGCTTTGATGATGATGTCGTTGAACGAAATCTTCCCGCCCGCTTCGCCGAGCTGCTGGTTGAGCGCTTCACGCGCTTCCACGGCGCGCTCCATGTCGATCTCGGTGGTGAGAAAGAAATGCGGGATCGGCCCGATCGAGGCGGCGAGCCGCTTGGCGATCGTCTTGCGGATCTGCGTGAGCGGAACGTCTTCGTAAGGCACACCGGTGCGCGGTGCGCGGTCCGCGGTGCGCGGGACCGCAGGGGCCTGAGCGGCAGATGCTGTGGCGGCAGATGCTGTGGGAGCCGCCTCAACGTCCCGCTTGATTACTCGCCCACCTGGGCCCGATCCCTGAATGAGTTTCAGGTCCACGCCGGCATCCTTCGCCAGCCGCTTGGCGAGCGGTGACGCTTTGACTCGCGTGGCGTCAGCTGGCGCGATGGGTGGTGACGGGTTCGCCGGTATCGACGGCGCGGCGCGAGGCGAGGCGGATGGCGGTGCCGGAGCAGGTTTGTCTTCCCGCGCACCGCTCACCGCGGACCGCTGACTTTTCGGCGCAGGCGCACCCGCCCCGTCCCCATCCACTTTCTCACCAGGCTTTCCGATCCACGCGACCACATTCCCGACCGGCACGGTGGTGCCCTCGGGCACCATCACCTTCAGCAGCTGCCCGTCGGCCCGGGCGACCAGCTCCATGACGGCCTTGTCGGTTTCGACCTCGGCGAGGGTGTCGCCCGACTTCACCGGGTCCCCCTCGTGCTTGGTCCACTTCACGAGGCGCCCTTCCTCCATCGTGGGCGAGAGCGCCTCCATGTGGACTTTCGTGGCCATTGCTAGGGGCTCGGGGTTCGGGGCTGGGGCCTAGTCGAGGTAGAGGACGCGCCGCGCCGCGGCGACGACCTTCTCGGGCGACGCCTTGGCGGCGCGCTCGAGGAGTTTGTTGTACGGCATCGGCACGTCGGCCTGCGTGATGCGCTGCACCGGGGCATCCAGGTCGTCGAACGCGTCGCGCTGAATGAGATCCACGATTTGCGCCCCGATCCCGGCGTGTGGCCATCCTTCCTCGACGACCACCGCCCGGTTGGTTTTCTTGACCGATTCCAGGATCGCCGCCTCGTCGAGCGGACGCAGCGACCGCAAGTCGAGCACCTCCGCCGACACGTTCTGTTCGGCCAGCTGCTCCGCAGCCTTCAGCGCGACAGTGAGGGTCTTCGAGTGGCAGACGAGGGTGACGTCTTTGCCCTCGCGCTTCAAGTCGGCCCGCCCGATCGGAACGATGTGCTCACCATCGGGCACCTCGCCCTTGAGGTTGTAGAGCATCTCGCCTTCGAGCACGATGACCGGATTGTTGTCGCGAATGGCGGACTTGAGAAGCCCTTTGGCGTCCGCCGGGGTCGCCGGCGCGACGACCTTGAGACCGGGGATGTGGGCGAGCCAGCTTTCCCACGCTTGCGAGTGCTGCGAGGACAGCTGCAGCGCCGCGCCGTTCGGGCCGCGAAATACGATCGGCATATTGATCTGGCCGCCGGACATATACAGCATTTTGGCGGCCGAGTTCACGATCTGATCGAGCGCCAGGACCGCGAAATTCCAGGTCATGAACTCGATGACCGGGCGCAGCCCACCCATCGCCGCGCCGACCCCGATGCCGGCGAACCCCAGCTCGGCGATCGGCGTGTCGACGATCCGTTGGGCCCCGAATTCCTCGAGCAATCCGCGACTCACCTTGTAGGCGCCCTGGTAGACGCCCACCTCTTCGCCCATGAGGAAGACGTTGGGATCGCGCTGCATCTCTTCGCGCAGCGCCTGATTCAGCGCGTCGCGATAGGTGAGGGTGGCCATCAGTCGACCAGCACGTCCGTGAAGAGCTCGCCCGGTTCAGGATCCGGGCTCTCGTCGGCGAACTTGACGGCCCCTTCCACTTCGGCATGGATTTCCGCGTCCAGCGCGTCGAGCGCGGCCTGATCGATGACGCCGTCCTCTTTTAGCTTGCCCGCGAGATGGGAAATGGGATCGCGGGCCTTCTGCTCTTCGACCTCATCCTTCGTCCGGTAGACGCCGTGGAGCGGGTCGGACATGGAATGTCCCATGTACCGGTAGGTCCGCACCTCGAGCAGCGTGGGGTGGCTCTGCTTGCGGGCCCGCTCGACGGCGCGGCGCGTCGCGTCGTGGACGGTCAGCACGTTCATGCCGTCGACGAGCTCGGCGGCCATATCGTAGCTGCACGCATGCTCCACGATGTCGGTGACGGCCGCGACCCGCTCGAACGCCGTCCCCATGCCGTACCGGTTGTTCTCGCAGAGGAAGATCACGGGCAGCTTCCACACCGACGCCATGTTCAGGGTCTCGTGGAAAGCGCCGATGTTGACGGCGGCTTCGCCGAAGAAACAAACGGTGACCTGCTCGGTGCCCTTGTACTTGCTGGCGAACGCGAGCCCGGCACCCAGGGGAATGTGGCCCCCCACGATCCCGTGCCCGCCCATGAACCCCCGCTTGGCATCGAACAGATGCATCGAGCCGCCTTTACCCTTGGAGCAGCCCGTGGCCTTCCCGAACAGCTCGGCCATCACCGCGTTCGCGGAGATGCCCTTGATCAGCGCCTGCCCGTGCTCGCGGTATGAGCAAATCACGTAGTCGTCGTCGCGCAATGCTGCGAGCGCCCCAACCGCGACCGCTTCCTGTCCGATGTACAGGTGGCAGAACCCGCCGATCTTGCCGAGCGCGTACGCCTCCGCGGCTTTTTCCTCGAAGCGACGGATGAGCAGCATCTGCCGCAGCATCTTGACGTGCAGGTCGGTCTGCTGGGGCGAGGGCGCGTTCTGTTTTGGGGTTCTGGCGGTCGCGGTCATGCGGTCGCTGCCTCCACTTGCTCCCAGGCGTGATAGCTGGACCTGACCAGCGGGCCCGATTCGACATGCCGGAATCCGAGCGACATGCCGTAGCGCTTGAGCTCGGCGAATTCGTCCGGCGTGTACCAACGCGCGATGGGCAGATGCTGATCGGACGGCCGCAGGTACTGGCCGATGGTGAGAATGTCGACGCGGGCCGCGCGCAGATCGCGCATAGCTCCGAGCAGCTCGTCCCACTCCTCTCCCAGGCCGCAGATGATGCCGGACTTCGTGAGTAGCTCGGGATTCAGGTCCTTGGCGCGATCGAGTAACTCCAAGGCGCGCGGATATCGCCCACCGGGCCGCGCGATCCGATACAGCCGGCCGATGGTCTCGAGATTGTGATTGAGGATGTCGGGTCTGGCGTCGACGATGAGGCGGAGGGCTTCAGGGTTGCCTTTGAAGTCGGGGATCAAGACTTCGACCGAGGTCTGCGGCAGCCGCAAGCGAATCTCCGTGATACACGCCGCGAACACCTCGGCCCCCCCGTTCGGCAGGTCGTCGCGATCCACGCTCGTGATGACGACATGCTTGAGGCCCATCTGCGCGACCGCGTCGGCCAGGCGCTGCGGCTCCCCGGCATCGAGCGGCGCGGGCGTCCCGTGCGCGACCGCGCAGTAGGCGCAGTTCCGCGTACAGACGTCGCCCAAGATCATGAACGTGGCGGCTTTGTGCTCCCAGCACTCGCCGATGTTGGGGCAGTGCGCCTCTTCACACACCGTATGCAGCTTGAGGTCACGCATCATGTGCTTCAGCGCGACGTAGTTGGGACCGCCCGGCGCCTTCACCTTCAACCACGAGGGTTTACGGGCTGGCTCAGCTGGCGATGCGGAGGAAGGCTGGATCTGGACTAAGGGGGCGGCCATGGACGTCGAAGATAGTCACGGCGAATGGGGTGGGGTAGCCCGTTTTTCAACCAGACGGTTGATCGCCACCACGGTTTTTGAGTCGCCGTAACTCTTCTTCGACCTCCGTCGACGTGCCCAACGTCCCGTCCGCGATATCGGCAATCTCTTCCGCTTCTTTCCACTGGCGCTCCAGCTCTTCGACCTCGGCTCGCTCGTCAACCGCCATCTCGAGCGCGAGCCCCCGTTCCGGCCGCAGCGATCGCAACGTCAGCTCCCGGCGCGCAATGTCGTGCACCAGGCGATCGGCTCCGCCCATCGCGTCCACCTCGCGGGCCGCATCCTCGGCGCGCCGGCGACCGGCTCGGGCGAGGTTCAGGTACGTGAGACCCTGACGCAGCACTTGAATCGCTTCGCTCCCGGTCAGCTGGGCGCCTTCCTGGAAGCATTTGGGGCAGCTCAACACGACGGCCATGTCCGCGTGCCGATCGGGGACGATGCGCGCGTGCTGGACGTGTCGCGCGCGAAGCTGCATGAGACTGCCGCAATGCGCGCAGATGGGTGGCTCGGTCAAAGTCACTCTGCGGCGGCCCACCATGGTCAGATACACCCAGTCCGCCAGGCGATGGACGTTCCACACCATCACACCAAACCCGCCGCCCGCCGCGACGTTGGCGGCGATGCCGAGACCAATGGCCGCGACCGTGAGCGGGACCACGACCTTCATGCGCTCGCGCCGGCGGTTGCGGAGTCGCTCGCCGTAGCGCCAGGTCGCCAGCTCTACGCGCGGTGGCTTTCCCACGCGCACGAAGTCGTAGCGTTCCCACCGAATCAGCGCGACTTGCTCCGTGGAGGCGGCGATGCGGCCGTGACTCGCGGCGCGCGCAACGGCCTCGATGCGCTCGAGGCGATCGTCGAACGGGGTGAGATTCCAGCGGCTGCACCGGGGGCAGACGACCCAGAGCCGGCCTTTCCATTCGTCGAACGCGATTCGCCGCCCGACGCCGAGCCCAGAGGGACCACCATCACCGTCAAATGAAGCGTTACAGAAGGCACAACTGCTGAACATCCTAGGAAGTAAATCGCTCCGGGGCGAGAGAAGCAATCTCCACCTCAGTGGTCCCCGTGCTCACCAGATCCCCGATGATCTCTCCCGTGAGGCCCGCGAGTAGGACGCCGTTGCGGCCGTGGCCAGTGGCGTACCACAATCCCCGCACATCGGGATCGGGGCCCACGATCGGACGCCCATCGGGGGTGATCGGGCGCAAACCTGCCCAGGTCCGTGTGGGCACGGCGGGAAGATGAGGCAGCAGCCGCTGCGCTGCCGCGACGATCTCACGCACGCCGGCATCCGTGACCCGGCCGTCGAATCCCACATGCTCCATCGTGCTGCCGAAGATTGCTTCGCCGCTCCGCGCGAGCACATACGCATGGTCGTAGTACAAAACAATCCGTGGCATGTCGGCCGGCCACGGCGCAGCCCCCATCTGGCCGCGGACGGGCTCGACCGGCAAATGTCGTGGCAGGTGCTCGATGGTCGTCGACCAGGCGCCTGCCGCGATGACGACGTGCTCGGCCTTGATTTTACCGGCTGGGATTTCGACGCCGGTCGCGCGGCCGAGGATCGTGGTGAGACGGTTCACACGAGTGTTCAGCGTACGTGCGCCATGGCGTTTCGCGTCGGCGCGCAGCGCGCGCGCCAGCGCCGGGGCGTCGACGGCACCGTCTTCCGGTGCGAACAACGCGCCGAGGCACGGCGCCGTGGCGGGGAATCGCTCCGCCACTTCCTCCGCTTCCAGCCAGTCGCAGCGCAGTCCCGCCTGACGTTGCTCCGCCACGGCATCGCGGAGCCTCTCTGCTTCGACCGGGTCGAACGCGAGCGCGGCGATGCCGTCGCGCCACAAGCCGATGTCGATCCCGGTGGTCTCCGCCAAGGCAGGCGCGAGGCGCTCGTAGAGGTCCCGGGCGCGCAACCCCAGGGCCCGCAGGGTTGTGTCGGTGCGCTCGATTTGCGGTCCCAGGATGCCTGCCGAGGCCGCCGATGCAGCCGCGGGATCGGGTCCGGGCTCGCACAGCAGCACCTTCATGCCGCGCAGCGCCGCTGCCCGGGCGCAGGCGGCGCCGATGATTCCGCCGCCCGCGACCAATACTTCACAGGACGAAACTTTGTGCGACATTTAGGCGTACGCTGCAAACGCACCGGACACCACGGAGGGTATCATGTTCCGGAGCATCATGGGTTTCGCGATTCTCGCCGTTGTCGCCTGGCTCGCCCTGAAGTTGATCTTTGGCATCGTTGGTAGCCTGTTCGGCCTCGCGACGACGGTCCTCACGCTGGCAGTCATCGGCTTCTTCTTCTATATGGCGCTGCGCATCCTCAGCCCGTCGACGGCTGATCGCGTTCGCGACATGATCAAAGGGCGTCCTTCCGAGTCTTAAGGCTCTCCGGCGGTGAGTCGTGAAAGCACCGCCCACGCCAACAAGGGGAACAGGATCTCATGATGACCGGTGAGCTGAATCCCCCGCCCACCGGCCAGCGTCGGCCGTTCGACGACATTCACACGCGGCCGATAGTGACGCTGCATGTCGCAGTCGCATGCGGTGAAGTTCTTCGGTCTCCCGCCGTTCAGATTGCGCGCGATGGTCAACGCTTTGAGGAACACCTCGGGCATCAGTACGGCGCTGCCGAGGTTGAGCACGACCCCACCGGCGTCGAGATCCGGCAGCACCCCGGCCAACCGTTTGAAATCCCGATGACTGGTCGCGCCGATGACCGCCCCGTCGGCGGTGGGGTGCTGATGAATGATCTCCGCTCCGATCGCCGCATGCACGGTGACCGGCACTCCCAGCTCGCTGCAGGCGAGTAAGACCGAGACGTCCCGCCCGGGAAGCTCCGTGCGCGCGTGCAAATACTCGGCGAGCGCTTCGCCGGCACCCTGACTCGTCTTGGCGCCGCGTGCCAGCGCCGCATTCATCTCACGGCCGGTTTCCTCCGCCATGCCGAACGTCCCGTCGCCCAGGCCCGCGGCAACATCTTCGCTCGTTCCGCCGTACGCGGCCAGCTCGAAATCGTGAATCGCGGCGCTGCCGTTCATCGCAATGGCGGTCACAGCGCGCTGCCGCATCAGCGCGATCAGCAGCGGTCCCAGCCCCACTTTGATGACATGTCCACCCAGCATCGCGACCACCGCGCGTTTGCCTGCTGCGGCAACGATCTGATCGACCACGTACCGCAGGTCCTGCGCGGCGAGGATCGACGGCAGCGCGTCGAGGAATGCGCTGAACGAGCGGTCCGAAGCGCGAGGTGGCTGGGCGAGGAGTGAAGCGTCGACTTTGTTGGGGCGTTTGGCGATGGGAACGGTCTTGAGGCGGGAGAAATCAGCTTCACGATACTCGGTCATGGCTGATTGACTCCTGGGACCACGTAGTCCTTGAGCTTCAGCGTTATCTGGCCGAACGAGAAGTTCGACTGGATCGCGAGCACGATGCGCTGCGAATCATCGGAGAGCCAGATGCGCGTCTCGGACTTCTCGGCGAAGATCCCGCGCCCTTGGGGAATTTTGGGGCGCACGACGATCGCGCTCCACTTCTTCCCCGCGACACCGACTCGCTCGCGCCCCAACACCTCGATGATGACGGGATTCCGGTCCGGACGAAAATAGCGCGCGTATTCGTACCTCTTGCCGACCTCGAGCGGCACCGTGCGGATCCAGTACAGGAACGCGGCATCGTCCAGCGGCTCGGGGACGGTCGCGAACGTCGTATCGAGCCCCTCTTCTCGATAGAACCCGGAATCGGGGAAGATCTCGTACCGGTGCTCGCGATGCCTGTCGCGCTCGTCCTGGACCGAGGAGAAGCGTCGGGACCGAAAATCGTAGCGGCCTACCCATGACTCGATGGTCTGATCGAGGTGATACCAGAGCGCACCTCCGGTAATGCGAAAGCGAATATGCACCGTCTCAGTGCGGTGCACGGTGTCGATGCCCATGACCTCCATCGTCGCGCTTCCGACGCTGAAAATGCCGTACCTCGCGCCGAAGGTGAGACGCTCCCCGACAGGGAAAGGCACTGCGGGTGCCGGAGCTGACGAACCCACGATGACACCCTTGCACGACGCGGAATCCTGCGCTCTGAGTGAGCGTCCGGCCGCAAGTACAGCGAGCAGGAGCAGTGTCGAGCCTTTGCGCGCGGCGCTGATCAGCCCGCGCGAACGCCACGCCGCGAGAAGCTGCTGCCAGGGATTGAAACGGGACGGCCGCTGTTTCAGGTCGTACCGCGCGGCGCTGGACACGAGTTCGATCCGCCTGGCATGGGCGCCGAGTCGCGCCAACAGCTCCGCGCTGGCAGTCCATCCGTCGCTCGTCAGTAACCGCGCGTCGCCGCTCTCGTTGCCTCGCGTGGCCTGGCGCAGCACGATCAGGCGCAGCGCCAGGAAGCCGGAAATGGAGTCCTTTACCCCGCCCCCCACACGCAGCAGTCGCGGCGCCCACTGCCGGGCCCAACGCTCCGGCCAGGAGCGGGTTCCCTGTTCCCCATACTGCTCGGCGACCACGAGATCAGCCCCTGACTCCAGCCGTTTGACCATTTCTTCCATCGTCTCCGGCGCGTGGACAAAGTCGGCATGGAGCGTGATCGCGCAGTCGCGTTTCGGCCGGTCCGTGCGCTGCAAGGCCAGCCGCAAAAGCTCCTCGAGGCTCTTGGCATATCCCTGCCGGGAGCGATGCTGGATGACGGTGAGGGGCAGGACGCGCGCGTAGGACGTCAGAACGTCGGCGGAGCCGTCGGTCGAGGCGTCATCGCACGCGATGATCTGGTATTCCCGCTCGAACGCGGTGAATACCTGGCGCACTTTCCAGAGCACGAGGCCAACTGTGCGCGCCTCGTTATGAACCGGAACGCAGACGTAAATCATGGCCCTGCAATCTAGAGAAGGGCCCTATAGACGTCCAAGACGCCGTGCGCCATCGCGCTTGCGGAGCAGCGCGCGGGCAGGGGTGGAGGGACCGGGTTCTCGAGCGTCTGCACGACCTTCTGTGCCAAGGGCTCGGCCGCCTCGACCGGTACGAGGGCTTCGGAAGGGAGAATCTCGGGTATTCCGCCGGCCGCGGTGGCCACCACGGGGCGGGCCAGCGCGAGCGCGTCCAACAGCACGCTACCCAATCCTTCGCTTTTGGACGACAGTACGAAGATAGTCGCTTCTGCGATCAGGGCATCGACGCGATCGACGTGCCCGATGAGATGCACGCGATCGCCGAGCTTCAGGCGATCGATGTCGGCGACGAGCGAGTCCCGTAATTCGCCGTCGCCGGCGATGATCCAGTGGAGATCGGGGCGCATGGCGCGGGCGTAGTGCGCCGCCCGAATCAACGTGCGGTGATCCTTTTCGCCTGTCAGGGCTGCGGCGTTGACGACGATCGGGGCAGCCGCGGGAATCGATAGTTGCCGGCGAATCTCCAGCGCGGGCGTCGCCGCGCGCCGGACGTCCTCCACGTCGATGCCGTCATACACGACGACCACGGCGTCCGGCGCAATGCCGGCGGCCACCAGCACACGCTTGACGGCTTCGGAGATCGCGATGATGCGGTCAGGGCGTCGCCACGCGCCGAAGCGGCCGATGTGAAACTCGACCCGTCGCGTCGCGACCACGGTGCGGCCCATGGCGATGGTCGCCGCGAGCGTCAGGGCATGGCTGTCGTGGACGTGAATCACGTCGGGTTGGAAGGAAGCGATCGTCCGTCGCAATTGCCACCAGGCGCGGGGATCGAGCCCGATGTCCCACGTGGTCCCGTGCACCGGGATGCCCGCGGCTGCGACGCGCCGGGCCAGCTCGCCGTCCCGCTTCGTGACGAGCACCTGCTCGATACCGTGCTCGCGTCCCAACGCACGGCACAACAACCACACCTGACGCTGCCCACCGCGCCAGCGTCGGCCCGAGTCGACTTGCAGGACGCGCATTACTGGGGCCTGGGGGCTAGGGGTTGGGGCTTGGGGATGAGAATCCCTAGGCCCCAGCCCCTAGCCCCGAGCCCCCGCCTTCTCCACTCCAGCGAGGACGCGGCGCAGTGCATCGAGCTTGAAGGGCTTCTGAAGGAACGGCCGGCCCAGCTCTTCGAGGAATTGCAGCGTGTCGCCGCGGACCGTGTCGCCCGTGGCAAAAATGATGCGTTCGGCGACCGCCGGATGCATCCGCGCGAGCGTCTGAAACATCTCACGGCCGCCGAGGCGCGGCATGCGCAAGTCGCAGATGATGAGATCGAAGGGCTGCATGAGCGCGCGCTTCAGAGCCTGGCTGCCGTCGCGCGCCACCACGACCTCGTGGCCCCAGCTCTCGAGCGTGGCCTGCATGTAATGGAGAATGTGCGGCTCGTCATCGACCACGAGGACCCGGAGGTGTTCCTGCCGTTCGGCCGGGGTGGTTTGGTCCTCCGCGCCGCGGGTGAGCGGGCTGAGTTCCGCGCGGACACCGGCCGGAAGCTCGACCGTAAAGGTGGCTCCGCGGCCGCTCCCCGCGCCGCCCGGCTCCACCGAAATGTTGCCGCCGTGCTCCTTCACAATCCCGTGACAAATCGAGAGGCCGAGGCCCGTCCCCTCACCCTCGGACTTCGTGCTGAAGAACGGCTCGAACACGTGCTGCGCTACGGCCTCCGGAATTCCGGGGCCGTTGTCGCCGATACTCACCGAGATGCCGTCGGGCTCACATCTCGCGACAATCTCGATTCGCCCGCCGCCTTCCTTGTGGCGGCCGCTGGCAATCGCCTGAGCCGCATTGTTGATGATGTTCACGAAGACCTGTTTGATCTGGTTCGCGTGGACCTCCACCTCGGGCAGGCCCGGCTCGAAGGCCAACGTGAGCTCGATGTGCGCGGCGAGCAGCTGGTTTTTCAAGAGCTGGTGCGTGGATTCGAGAATCGGCCGGATCGATTGCAAGTGGCGCTCGCCTTCCTGCCGGCGTGCGAACGACAGGAGGTTGCGGACGATCGCCGACGCGCGCTCCGCTTCCTGCCGAATCACCGCGAGCGGCTCGGCCAGCCGTGGCGGTACATCGGCGGCTTCGCTGAGCAGGTCGCTGAAGCCCACGACGGACGCCAGCGGGTTGTTGAGGTCGTGCGCGACGCCCGCGATCAATTGGCCGATCGCCGACATCTTCTCCGACTGCAGCAGCTGCTCCTGGAGGCGGCGCTTCTCGCTTTGATCCTCGAACAACAGCACGGCGGTGCCGGGCTCGCCGGTGGGAATGGCGGTGACCAGCAACGTCCGCTCTCCGGCTCGCACCTCGACGGATGTGCCGGCGCCTTCGGGGGTCGGCGTGGGTCCGGAGTTCAGCAGCCGGGCGACGGGTTCGATCCATGCCGGCGGGAGCAGGGTAATCCACGGTCGGCCGGGGAGCGCCGTGACGGGGAGCTTGATCAAGTCGGCGAACACGCGGTTGGTGCGCCGCACGGTGCCCTGCGGATCCACGTAGCAAATGGCCTGATTGAAGGCGTCGACCGTCTGCTCCCACTCGCGCTTGCCGCTCGAGAGCAGCTCAACAAGCCGCGCGTTTTCCAGCGCGATCCCCGCCTGCGCCAGCACGGCACGGGTGAACATCAGCGTCCCGTCGTCGAACGCGTTCTTGCGATTCCCCTCCAGCGCGACGGCGCCGATGGTGCGCGTGACCGCGAGAATCGGCGCGCCGAGCCAGCTCGGCGGTGTTGGTCCGGTTCCCTCGAGGATGACGCCCACCTCGGCGGCGCGCGCCGCGACGTTATCGGCGAAGACCAGCGGCCCGCGTCGGAGGGCGAGCTGCAGCAGCGGTTCATCCGTGCTCGCGGGGCGCGGGCCGTTGTGATAGGCGACCGCGAGCTGGTTCTTATCGATATCGAGCAGCATCACGGAGAGGCGACCGGGCGCCAGCTGCTCCGTCAAGACGCGTGCTACGATCTCGACGATCGTGGTCGGCCGAAAAGCGCCGGCAAGCTCCTGCGACAGCGCGGTCAGGCGCGTCAGCACCTCGGTGACCGAACCGATCACGCGCCCGCCCCCTCGTCCAGGAAGCGCGTCGGGACCCGCGTGGCGGCGTCGACCAGCGCCTCAGCGGACTTGATGAAGCGGACCACGATCGGTAACGAGCCCTGCAGCGCGACCTTGCGTTGCATGATCCCCGCGATAGGACCCAGCTCCTTCTTGATGATCTGCTTCCAGTAGCGGTACTCGGCGGTGAGGACGAAGGCGGCTTGCTGCGCGTCCTGCCGCGCTACGAGCTTCGCGGCCCGGCAGACGCCGCGCTCGAGGTCGAGCCAGATGCCCACATCCTCGGGAACCCCGATCCCCGGTTGCGCGGGCATGACGAGCGCGACCGACCCGTGCGTCCAATCCGTCGAAGCGCTGCGGTAGTCTTCGCTCGAGTTGATCGCCGCCTCATACGCGGCCACCCACTCCGCCGAGGGAAACGCGTGGAGTGCGGCTGTCACGCAATGGCTCGCGCGAACCCATCGAATAGCGCCCGCTCCGTGAGGTCCTCAGGATGCCACTGCACCGCTACCATCCACGGCGCATTCGCGTCCACCAGCTCCGCTCCCTCGATGAGGCCGTCATCGGCCCACGCCACCGCCTTGAGCCCCGGTGCGAGATCGCGGATCGCCTGATGATGGCGGCTGTTCACCGTTGCCGCACGCATGCCAAGGGTACGTTCGAGAAGCGACCCGGCCGCGACGCGCACTGCGTGCTGGCTCGTCTCGTCGCTGTGCGGCACGGGACCGGGCCGCTCGCTGTCGAGGTCCTGGTAGAGGGTGCCGCCGAGCGCGACGTTGAGGATCTGAATGCCGCGACAGATCGCGAGAATCGGCAGGCGGCGCGCCCGCGCCGATTCGATGAGTGCCAGCTCGGCGGCGTCCCGCACAGGATCGACGTCGCCAAGGCGAGGATGTGGGGCCGCCCCGTAGCGGTCGGGCGCGACGTCTTCACCACCGGTGAGCACCAGTCCCCGGACGCCGGTGAGGGCGGCAGCGGCGCGATCCGCGGCCAGCATGGTCGGGACGGCGAGCGGAACGAGACCCGCGCTTTCGAGGGCGCGGACGTACGTTGTGTTCAGGGTGACGCGCTCGCGGCCATCGACTATCCGGCGCGGCGCCGTCACGGCAACCGGATGAGCCTTGGTCACGACGTTGGCGGCGAAGCGGAACCACCGAACAACGGACAGCGGGGATTGCTGACGCTGGCCCAGTCGACACGCACACCGTACAGATTCAGAACCGTGCTGCCGCCGATGATGGTGCCGATCGCGGGATGGCCCGCGGGCTCCTCCTGGTCGAGGAACAGCACTCCCATCGCACGCTGCGATGTGTCGTCGACCACCAGCAAGCCGTACCCGCGTGCCGGGAAACTCGGGCCCCGGAACTGCATCGAGATCTTGCCCTCGGCATCGCGACCGACGATCACGGCGCCGTTCCCGCCGCTGCCGGCCTTCTGCTCGATCACGCGCGCGGGCAGGGAATCGGGAATACCGCGGGGGGGATCGGTGAGTACGGCGCGTGCGTTCGCGAGCTGCGAGGTGATCAGGGAGGGACCGGCGAGCATCGCGAGGCCGCAGGTCGGCGAGCCACCGCTCCCGCGGCCGCAGGCCGCGGCCGCCAGCACCAGGAACAAAGACGAGACGGACCGTTTCATGAGCTGGGAAATCTAACGCTAATGCGACCAGACAGCGGTCAACGTGATCGTTCGCACCGGCGCGAGGGTCTCAGGTACCAAGTTATGGATGTAATTCAAGACGTTCGTCGCCAGTAACCGCCACTCGATCGGCCCCCGTTTCCAACCGGCCCGCAGATCCAAAACCTTCACCGGAACCCGCCGGGGATCGACAAAGCCTTCCAGCTCGATGCGCTCGGGCCGGCTCGCAAACCGAAAGTCCGCGCCTACGCCAATGGGGCCGAGGGCGTAATCCGCTCCGAGCGTCACAAGGTGGCGGGGCCGGAACGCGAGCGGCCCGGAAGTGCTGTCCCCCTCCAGACGCCGGCGCGTGCTCAGGTACGTGTAGCCGAGCGTCGCGATGAGGCGGTCCGGAATCGGCGCCGCGATCACACTGGCGTCGAGCCCGGCGAGCCTCGCATGCACCACGTTCTGGAGCCGAATCTCCACGGTGTCGGGAGGAAGCTGGAGCAGCCGCGGCTCGATGAGATCACGCGCCTCGGTCCAGAAGACGGCCGCATCGAGCCGCATGAAACGCAGGAGGGGCGCGCTCGTGTGACCGATCTCAAACGACCATGAGGTCTCGGGCTGCAGCGTGGGATTCGGTACGACGTCGAATCCGAGCGCCGTGGTGTGCACGAATCGCTCGGCCATCGTCGGTGAGCGAAAGCCGCGGCCGATCGATGCGCGGAGCGTGCCGCCATTCGGCCCGCGGCGGTCGGTCGGCACCGAGATCCCGATCCGTGGGCTGACGACGGCCGTGAGCGACCCGCCGTCGACGGCGAGAAAATCGAGCCGCGCCCCGCCGCTCACCCGCGCCACGCCGATGCGCTGATCGCTTTGGCCGTACGCGGCGAACTCCGACTGAGAATGGGTGCCGAAGATGTCGCTCGTGACGTCTGAGAAGGTCGCCTCCGCGCCGACGATTGCCGTTCGAGTCGAGTCCGGGTGTGCCTCGAGCCGGCCTTCGGTGCCGAAGCGGTTCCCGACGCCGAACTCCGATGTGCTGTGCCGCAGATCGGTGAAATGCGTCCGCAGCCAGGACCCGCGCGCGACCCACGCCAGCGTCGGCGACACCGTCGTCCGGACTTGCGCCGCGAGGTATCCCTTGCGCGAGTCGGTGCGCGCGCCGCGCTCTGTCGTATCCACCTTGAACGGCTGGAACACCTGTCCGAGATCGTCGCATTTACCTCGGCTGCACCAGCTCAGCGGCACGTCATACCGATCGACCGCCCAGGCGCCGGAGACATCGATTCTGGTCTTGACGGAGCTTTGCCAGCGAGCCTTCCCCGCGAAATGCAGGTGGTCATCCTGGTCCTGCTGTCGATAGCCATCGGAATGCCGATCGCCTACAGAGAACCGGCCCCCCCACTCGTCGTTCCCATAGGAGGCCGCGACGTCGCCGCTACCCAATAGTCCAGGGCTGTCGCGAAACCGCCAGACTGCGTGTGGCGGGTCGCCGTACACGCCACCGGTGAAGCGGGCGCGCGTATGCAGCCCATTGGGAATGTCGCGCGTCGTCACGTTCACGACCCCGCCAAAGGCTGCGGAACCGTAGAGCGAGGAGCCCGCGCCCTTGAGGATCTGGACGCCCTCGATGTCATCCACCGGCAGCAGGTCCCAGCTGATCCCGCCCCGGTCTCCCTGATTCATCGGGACGCCATCGACGGTCATCAGCACACGGGAATTCAATCCCTGCACGTAACCGGTCGAGCCGCGGAGATTGATTTGGCCGTTCACGAACTGCACGCCGGGCGCGTGATCGATGGCTTCATCGACCGTATTCACGGCGCGACGGTCCAGGTCGCGCTCGGTGAGTTGGGCGACGCTGGTCGCCGGACGGTCGCCAAAGTGCGACACTTTGTCGCTGATCACGTCGACGGGCGGGAGCGCGAGCGGCGCCAGGGACAGAATGAAGTCGACGGTCGTCGAGTCACCGCCCGTCAGCGCGACGGTTGTATCGACGAAGCCATACCCGATCGCGGCGGCGTGCACGCGCACGGTCCCAGCCGGGACGACGGGAATGCGGTACCTGCCCTCGAGGTCGGTCTCGGTGGCGAGTGTTGTTCCCCGGACGGCGACCGCTGCGCCGCGAATCGGCGCGCCTTGCGGGTCATGCACCCATCCCCGCAGCACCCCTTGCGCCATCGCGTCGCCCGGGGCGGGGCAAAGCGCGAGCACCACGAGGAGCGCCGCTATGGCCCGGTGCATGTCACGAAGTCCGTCGCCGGCCGCAGCCGGTCGAAATCGACGACGAAGTTGACGTCGCCCGCGGACGCGCCATTCGGCACGGTCACACTGCCGGGCTGTGTCGAGTCCGCTGGGTTCCGGTAGTAACCGCCGACGCGCAGGTATTGCGTGTCGGCGGGCGTCAGAGTCAGCGTGCCGGGCTTCTTCCAGACGGCGAGGACCCATTGATAGGTCCCCGGCGATAACGGCACGCTGTACAGCGCCAGCGAGTCGGTGTAGGGCACGGAGCCGGGGATCAGCGGCTGGCGGTTGGCGATGAGATCGGTGCAGGTCTGCGGGAAGGTGAGATACGCCGCGATGAACACGTTTTCGGTGTTGGCGGGAACCGTGCCCCGGAATCGCACGGTGCCGCACAGCCCCACCAGCGACGGCGCGCAGATCGGTTCGGGCTCGAGGCCGCCACATGCCGTCAGGAAAGCCACGAGCAGCCAGACCTTGCGCATCCCAGCAATTTGCCCCAGACCGTGGAAGCGTCAACTTGACCGTGGTTTTACGCGGGAATAACGTTTCGGCATGCCACTGTACGAGTACTACTGTACGGCGTGTGAGGCGCGGTTTTCGCGCAATGAGTCGATGGCGGAGCATTCCGGCGGAGGAGCGGGACAGTCTCGTCCCACCTGTCCGCACTGTGATTCGCCCGCCGTGGTGCCCGTCTTTTCCAACTTTTTCGCCAAGACCGTCCGCAAGAGCTGAACTCTGTTCGAGCGCCTGCGGGACGCCTTCCGCGCTGCCCTCGATGCGGCGTCCGGGCCTGATCTGCGTTCGCTCGCGCGCCAGATGCGCGAGGCGGTCGTCGATGCGAAAGTCGCCGTTGCAGAAATCCAGGAAGCGATCGCGCGCACTGAGCGCGAGCTGGCGCTCGAGCGCCAGCGGCTGGCCGATGCAGAGCGGCGTGGCCGGCTGGCGGGCGAGATCCAGGACCAGGAGACCGTGGCGGTCGCCGAGCGGTTTGCGGCCAAACACCGCGAACGGCTGGGGGTGCTGGAGCGCAAGCTCGTCGCTCAGCGCGAGGAGCTCGCGCTCGCGCAACGCGAGCTGGACGAAATGCAGGCGCAGCTGAAGAGCGCCGAGCGCGAGAGGCCGATGATGGAAGCTCGGCGCTCCGCCCAGGAGGCCGGGGACGGGGCGGCGGGAGTAGATCTTCAGGACGAGCTGCTCAAGTCGGACATGGACCGCGCGGCACGCGAAGCCGCCGCGGCGCGCCAGCTCGAGGAGCTGAAAAAGAAAATGAGAAAGGACTAGACCCGTGCTCTTATTTTCTCTCCTCCAGATCCTCCACCACCCTCCACAGCCTCCACCGTCAGATTTCCTTAAACGCGCTCATACCTACAGCATCGTCGCCTACGATTCCGTCAGCGGCGACCTCGGCATCGCGGTGCAATCGAAGTTTCCCAATGTTGGTGGTCTCGTGCCGTGGGCGCGCGCCGGCGTGGGCGCAGTCGCGACGCAGGCCTTGAGCAACACCGACTATGGCGAGAAGGGATTGGAGCTGCTGGCGCGGGGCGCGACGGCGCCCGAAGCGATGCGGATCATCATGCGGAGCGATCCGCAGCCCTCGCAACGCCAGGTCGGCATGGTCGACGCGCACGGGAATGCGGCGAGCTGGACGGGCGATTCAACCTTCGATTGGGCGGGCGGAAGGACGGGCGGAGGGCAGGTCGGCGGCAAAGGCCAGATGATCACCGGGCACGGCTACGCCGCGCAGGCGAACATCATGGTGTCCGACGCCACGGTCCGAAACATGGCCGAGACATTCGAGCGCGCGCGGGGCTCGCTGGCGGACCGGCTGATCGCCGCGCTCGTGGCGGGACAGGCGGGCGGCGGCGACAGGCGGGGGATGCAGTCGGCGGCGCTGCTCGTCGTGCGCGCCAAAGGCGGGTACCTCGGCGGCACCGATCGCTACATCGACATCCGCGTCTATGACGCGCCGGATCCAATCAAGGAGCTGCAGCGGCTGTACGCGCTGCACAAGCTGTATTTTTTCACGAGTGATTCCGCCGATCTCATTCCCATCACACCCGCGCTCCAGAAAGAGCTGGAAGCGATCCTCCTGACGGAACCGGCGAATCAACCGCAGAAATGGCTCGCGGCACCACAGCCCTCGCTCAACCAGACCTTTCTCACGGCGCTCGCAAATTTCATGTACTGGGAGAACTACGACGTGCGCGTGCGGATGGACAGCAAGATTGATCGTGTGGCACTCGAGGATATTCGGAAGAACCGAAGGAATGTGCGGAGGTAGCCATGGACGTGAAGCGAGGCCGCATGGTGTTTCTGGGATACGGCAAATACTGGCGCTCGGACCGGATTCTGGGCCTCACGCCGATCGAGCAGGGACGAGGTCCGGGGCAGCGGACTAATGTCTTTATCGAGGGACAGGTTGAGCCGATCGTCGCCTCGCGTACCGAACAGGCGATCCTCGAGGACATGGGCGCGACCGACGGCAGCTTCCAGCAGGAAGCGTTGCGCCAGGCGACTCGCGAGCTGCTCGAAGCGTTCCACGAATTCTCCCCCGTGCTGCGCCGTGCCCTGCAGAACGAGCACCATTTCGACGTCGAGAAATGGGAGGGGCGGCTCGGCACGTTGCTGCGCCCGTCCGAGCACCTCGACACCGCATCCCAAGACGACCTGTTCGACTGATGAACGACCAGCGCCAGTTCTTCGGTCACCCGCGCGGCCTCTCCACGCTGTTTTTCACCGAGATGTGGGAGCGCTTCAGCTATTACGGGATGCGGGGATTCCTCATCCTGTACATGACGAAAGCGCTCGGTTTCACCGATCAGCATGCCGGCCTCGCGTACGGCAACTACGTCTCGAGCGTCTGGCTCACGCCGATCATCGGCGGCTTCATCGCCGACCGCTGGCTGGGCCAATACCGCAGCGTGCTGATCGGCGGCATCATCATCGCGCTCGGCCACTTCACCCTCGCGTTCCATCCGTTGCCGTTTCTCTACGCCGGTCTCACGCTCATCGTGCTCGGCACGGGACTGCTGAAGCCCAACATCAGCACCATCGTCGGCTCACTGTATGAGCCCGGTGACGAGCGGCGCGATGCGGGCTTCTCGATCTTCTATATGGGGATCAATCTCGGTGCCTTCCTCGGCCCGTTGATCGCCGGGAAGCTCGCGCAGGGCGTCGACTGGCATCTGGGCTTCGCCTGTGCCGGCGTCGGCATGGTGTTCGGCCTGATCCAGTATGTGCTCGGCCGCCATCACCTGCAGCCGGGGATCGATCGGCTGGACGCGCAACGTCGCGCGCGGCTCGCCGCACAAACCAGCGGCGGGACCCCGCAAGCGCCCCTGACCCCTGAGGACTGGCGCCGGATCGGCGCGGTGGTCGTGCTGTTCGTGTTCGCGTCGTTGTTCTGGGGAGCCTACGAGCAGGCCGGATCGACGCTGAACCTGTTCGCCGACCGCTACGTGCACCTCGAGCTGCTCGGCGTCACGCTGTATGCCTCGTGGTTCGTGTCGATCCAGGCGGCGTTCGTGATTCTCCTTTCACCGATCTTCGCCTGGCTCTGGGTGAAGCTCGGGCCGCGCCAGCCATCGAGCCCGGCCAAGTTTGCACTGGCCCTCCTATTTGTGGGGGTAGCGTTCGTACTCCTGATTCCCGCCGGCTCGCTGGCGCAGAGCGGTGTGAAAGTTTCGCCGCTGTGGCTCGTCGCCGCCTATTTCATCCAGGAGCTCGGCGAGCTGTGCCTCAGTCCGGTCGGCCTCTCGCTCGTGACCAAGCTGGCGCCGGTGCGCTTCGTCAGTCTCGTTATGGGGATCTTCTTCCTCTCGAATGCCGCGGGCAACTGGCTCGCGGGATGGTCGGCGCGATTCATCAGTACCGTCCCCCTGGTGACGCTGTTCGGCGTCACCGCGGCGGTGACCATTGGGGCAGGGGTCGTGTTGTTCCTACTGCTCCGGCCGATTCGCAATCTCATGGGCGGCGTCCGGTAGATGACAGCTCCCGTCGTCCGGCAACGCGACACGGCCGGCTGGTTCGGCCATCCGCGCGGCCTGTCGACGCTGTTCTTCACCGAGATGTGGGAGCGCTTCAGCTTCTACGGTCTCAAGGCGCTGCTCATTCTCTTCATGACCGCGGCGGTCACGCAGGGCGGCCTCGGGTTCTCCAGCGAGCGCGCCGGCGGGATCCTCGGGTGGTACGGCTTCGGCGTCTACGCATCGGCCATTCTCGGCGGTGTGCTTGCCGATCGCGTCTTCGGTCAGTACCGCAGCGTTCTCCTGGGCGGCATCATCATCGCCGCCGGCCATTTCAGCATGGCGTTTCCCACGCTCGCAACGTTCTACCTCGGCCTCTGCCTGATTGTCGTCGGCACGGGGCTGCTCAAGCCGAACGCGAGCACGATGGTGGGGGCGCTGTACGACGAGGACGACGCGCGCCGCGATGCCGGGTTCTCGATCTTCTACGTGGGGATCAACGTCGGCGCGTTTGTCGCCCCACTCATCGTCGGCACCCTGGGACAGAAGGTCGACTGGCACGTCGGCTTTGCGTGCGCCGGCGTGGGCATGGTGCTCGGGCTGATCCAGTACGTCGCCGGGAAGTCACGACTCACGCCGGCGCTGCAGCGGCTCGGCCAGACCGACCGTCATGCCGCCCCCGCGACCGGGCCCTGGTGGCGGTTCACGCGCGACGAGTGGGGACGCGTCGCGGCGATCGCGGTGCTCTTCGTGTTCTCGTCGATCTTTTGGGGCGCGTTCGAGCAGGCGTCCTCGAGCCTAAACCTGTTCGCCGACCGCCTCACGGATAACCGCCTCTTTGGATTGCGCTTTCCGTCGACCTGGTATCAGTCGCTGAACTCGATGTTCATGATCTTCGGCCTGGCCCCGCTGATCGGCTGGCTTTGGATCCGGCTTGGCCCGCGGCAGCCTTCGAGTCCCGTGAAGTTCGCCCTCGGCCTGATTTTCGTGGGATTGGGCTTCGTACTCATCGTGCCCGCCGCCAGGATGGCGCAGGAGCGCGGGGTGTTGGTCAGTCCCTGGTGGCTCATCGGACTGTACTTCCTGCACACGATCGGTGAGCTGTGTCTCAGCCCGGTCGGCTTGTCGATTGTCACGAAACTCGCGCCGGCGCGAATCGTGGGCGCGATGATGGGGCTGTGGTTTCTCTCGATCGCGGTGGGGAACAAGTTTGCGGGCATGGCGGGAGGAATGTTCGAGACGTTGCCGTTGCCGAAGCTGTTTACGGCCGTTGCCGGGACGACGTTTGTGGCCGCGTTGATCTTGTTGGCGCTGACGCCGTGGCTGCGCAAGCTGATGGGTGGAGTCCGCTGACGCCGTTCTAGGGAGCGTGCCAGGTCATGTCCCCGATCTCGGCTGCTCCCCGCACCTTCAATCCGTCCGTATCCGCGCCGACGCCCACCGAGACGATCGCCTTCGGCGCGTTGTTCCAGAGCCGGCGATAATCGCTGAACGGGTCGCGCTTCTCCACGTGCCAGGAGCCGTCCGCGTCCTCGGCCCGCTGCAACACCACCACCATGCGATTGCGCCCTGCCCAGCTCGCAAAGCTCTCGCCGCGACTCTCGCGATTTCCCCAGGTATACGCGATCGAGCGGCGGTCCTGGAACATGATGACGAGCCGAACCGGGCTATCGTCCGTGTTGCGCCGCTTCAGGTCCGCGGCACGCAGCGGCGTGCCGGCGCGCCAGCGCCATGTGAGGCTGCCCGCCTGCAACGAAGGCGGGGGCGGGATGGGACTGCGCAACCGATAGGTTGCGGTCCCCGCCTGGCCAACGGCAATGACCTGCAATGTGTGTGACCGCGTGACGTTGAACGCGGGTGGCTCCGCGCCTTTCGTCCGGCTGAGGTTCCAGCCCGCAGGCAATCCGGAGCCCACCGGCGCGGTCAACAGATTCGTCAGCGTCTGCGCCAGCAGCAGGACCGAATTCACATCGGCTCCTCGGCGTAATGACACGCCGCGAGATGGCCGGGCGTTATGGGCCGGAGCGGCGGCGGCTCGGTGCGGCAGCGCTCGCTCTTCTTGGGGTGCGGGCAGCGCGGATGGAACGGGCAGCCGGGCGGCGGATGGGCGGGTGACGGCATGTCGCCGGTGAGCACGATCCGCTGCTTCGAGGCACGCGGGTTCGGCTCCGGCACCGCCGAGAGCAGCGCGGTGGTGTACGGGTGTCGCGGCTGGGCGTAGATCTCCGCGGCCGGTGCGTGCTCGACGATCTTGCCGAGGTACATCACCGCGACGTCGTCGGCGATGTGTCGCACCACGGCGAGATCGTGCGCGATGAACAAGTAGGTCAGGCGGCGCTTCGCCTGCAGATCGGCAAGGAGGTTCAGCACCTGCGCCTGCACGGACACGTCGAGCGCACTCACCGGCTCGTCGCACACGATGAATCGGGGCTCGACCGACAGCGCGCGCGCGATTCCGACGCGTTGCCGCTGGCCGCCGGACAACTCGTGCGGATAGCGCTTCGCGAAGGCGGCGTCCAATCCCACCTCGTCCAGCAAGGCGGAGACGGCACCGTTCAGCCGGTGGATTTCGAGCGGCTCCCGCAGCGTTTCCTCGACGGTCATGCGCGGATTGAGCGAGCTGTAGGGATCCTGGAAAACGATCTGCATCTTGCGGCGCAATGCGCGCAGCCGCGCGGCGTCGAGTCCGAAAACGTCGTTCCCTTCGAACAAGACCTTCCCCGACGTCGGCTCCTGCAGCCGCAGCATCGTGCGGCCTACCGTCGTCTTTCCCGAGCCCGATTCACCGACCAAACCCAGCGTGCGGCCGGGAGCGATCGTGAACGACACGCCGTCCACCGCGCGCACGGCCGCGCGGGGAGCGCCCAGGCCAAACCAGCTGCGCTCACCGGGATAGTGTTTCACCAGATCGCGCACCTCGACCAGCAGCGAGCCGGGCGCCGTCATCGTTTCGGCGCTCGCCGTTCGGGCTCGGTCACGAGCCAGCAGCGCGCGGTGTGGCCTGCTTCGTTCCGCGTCTCGAGCAGCGGCGGCTCCTGCGCGACGCACTTCTCCCATGCGTAGGGACAGCGCGGATGGAAGCGACAACCCGGCGGCCAGGCTGTAGCCGCCGGTACCTGACCCGGGATGGCGTGCAGCCGAGCCCGCGGCGCGTCGATGCGCGGCACAGCGGCGAGCAACCCTTCCGTGTACGGATGCGTCGGATGCTCGAACAAGGCTTCGGTCGTCGCCGTCTCAACGACGCGTCCGGCGTACATCACCACGACACGATCGGCGTGTCCCGCGACCACACCGAGATCGTGCGTGATCAGCAGGACCGCCATGCCGAGCTCGTGCTGGAGGCGATCGAGGAGCTCGAGGATCTGCGCCTGGATGGTGACGTCGAGCGCGGTCGTCGGCTCGTCCGCGATGAGCACCTTGGGGTGACAGATGAGCGCCATGGCGATCATGACGCGCTGGCGCATGCCGCCCGAAAGCTGATGGGGATAGTCGTCGACGCGCTCGTCCGGGTCCGGAATGCCCACGAGCCGCAGCATCTCGATGGCGCGCACCCGCGCCGCGCGCCGCGAGAGGTGCTGATGGATGATCGCCGCCTCGGCGATCTGATCGCCGACCGTGAACACCGGATTCAGCGAGGTCATCGGCTCCTGAAAAATCATGGCGATTTGATTGCCGCGGACGGCGCGGAGCTCGGGCGCGGAGAGCGCGAGCAGATTGCGGCCTTCGAACTCGATGAGGCTGCCGGGAAGAATGTGTCCGGGAGGCTCCGGCACGAGCCTGAGGATCGACAGCGACGTGACCGTCTTGCCGCAGCCCGATTCGCCGACGATGCCCAGCGTCTCACCAGGATAGAGATCGAACGACACGTCGTCCACGGCCCGCGCGGTGCCCTTCCCGTGCTCGGTGACGAAATACGTCTTGAGATCGCGCACGCGCAGCAGCACGCTCATGGAGCCTCGCGCGGATCGAGTGCGTCGCGGACGCCGTCGGCGGCTCCGTTCAGGGACATCACCACCAGGGAGATAGCGAGGCCCGGAAAGAATGTCGACCAGGGCGCCGTGTAGATGCTGGGCATGCCGTCGGCGATCATGTTGCCCCAGCTGGCGTCCGGCGGGGGAACGCCGATGCCGAGAAACGACAGGGCGGCTTCGAGCAGCAGCACGTTCCCGACGCCCAGCGCCGCGGACACGATGATCGGCGCGGCGGCATTCGGCAGCACGTGACGCACGATCACGCGGCTCGAGCCGGCGCCGAGCGCGCGGGCGGCGACGACGAAATCGCGCTGCCGCAGCGAGAGCACCTCGGCCCGTACCAGCCGGCTGGTCCCGAACCAGGACGTGAGTCCGATGGCGACGACAAGCGCGGCGAACGGGAGACCATCCCACAAGGCGACCGCCATCAGCAGGACAAAGATGCGCGGCAGGGCGAGCCCCACGTCGACGCCGCGCATCAGCACGGCGTCAATCCAGCGCCGGTAGTAGCCGGCGAGGGCGCCGACCAGCGTGCCCAGGGCGACCGCCACGAGCGCTCCCAACGCGCCGATCCCGAGCGATACGCGGGTCCCGTACACGAGCCGGCTCCAGACGTCGCGGCTCAACGGATCGGTCCCCAGCAGAAAGGTCCACGAGGGTGGCCGGTTCGTGAGATGCACGATGTCGAGCTGCCGGTTCGGATCGAAGGGGGCGAGCAGCGGCGCCGCGAGGGCGACGAGGACCAGAAACGTGAGGATCCCGAGGCCCCAGGACGTCGTGCGGAGCCGGAAGAAGCGCCGCCACCGCTCTTGCCGCAAGGCGCGATGCCGCAGCGCGCGGACGACTTCCGCCGCGACGACGAGGGCGACGAGCAGCGCGAACCAGTTGCCGAGCGTCATGCGGTGACGACATCCGCATCGGCGGCGGCGTGCACGCGGAGTCGCGGATCGGCGAAGCCCAGCAAGATGTCGGCGAGCAGGTTCCCGGCGACGACGACGGTACTCGCGATCAAGGCGCTCGCCGTGACCACGGGGTAATCGCGCGTGAGGATCGCGTCGAAGGCGAGCCGCCCCATCCCGGGCCAGGCGAAGATCGTTTCGACGAGCACGGCGCCTGTCAGCAGGAACGGAAAGGCGAGGCCAAAGCGCGTTATAAAGGAAAGCAGCGCGTTGCGCAGCTGATGCCGGAGCACGATCTGGCGTTCCGGAACCCCCTTCGCCCGTGCGGTTCGGACGTAATCCTGGCTGGCGACCTCGAGCATCGCGGCCCGTTGAAAGCGCGCCGTGCCCGCGGCGCCGACGACCCCGAGCGTCGTCGCCGGCAAGACCAGATGCCAGAGCCGGTCGGCGACGCAGTAGAGCGAATCGACCTGCGGGCAGAAGATCGGGTCGCTGGCCCCTCCGACCGGAAACCACCCAAGCTTCTCCCCAAAAACGAGCAGCAGGATCGGCGCCAGCCAAAATGTCGGAAGCGAATAGATGAACAGCGTGGCATTTCCCAGCACCAGATCCGGGAGCCGGTTGACGCGGGCGGCTTGATAGATGCCGAGGCCCAGGCCGAGCAGGAAATCGAACACCAGCGCCGCGCCCGCGAGCTGCAGCGTGAACGGGACGGTCTCGACGAGCGCGTCCCACACGGGCCGGCGGAGCGAGAACGACATGCCCAGATTGCCATGTGCCAGCTCGACCAGGTATCGCCAGTACTGTACCGCGATGGGTTGATCGAGCCCGAATTGCCGGGTGAGCAGGGTGCAGACTCGCGGGTCCAGGTTTTCGCTGCACGGCTTTCCCGGCGCGAGATGGATCAGAATGAAGATGAAAGTGATGACCGCGAAGACGATGGCGACGGACGCAACTAGGCGCCGCAGGAGCCACACGCCCCCGGTCACTTAGCGCTCCACGCGGTCTCGATCGATCAGCCGGTCAGGCGGGATGCGCCAGGTGCGCAGCAAGGCGGCCCAGGAGTCGGGACGGAATTGCACGTTCTCGACGCGCTTGTGTACCGCCCCGACGTTGGCGAGGGCATACAGGAAGATTCCAGGGGCGTCGGCGTTGATCGTCTCAAGGGCGTACCGCCACAGCGTGCGGGCTTGATCCCGCTTCGGGGCGGAGATGGCACGCTGCACGATGCGTTCGAACTCCGGATTGTAATAGCGGCCGAAGTTCGATCCCCCAAACCCGGCCAGCGTCCAGGACTGCGTGATGCCGGAGCCCGGCGAGGGGTCGTTGCTGCGTGACAGGATCGCCGTGTCGTAGTTCCCCGAGCCCGTGCGTTGCGCGACGACGCTGCCTTCCAATTCGTCGATCTCGGCGCGGACGCCGATGGCGCGGAACTGTTCCTGGAGCAGCCGCGCGTATTGCTTGCGCAGGCCGCTCGAGCTGGGGACGAGGATGTGAAAGGCGAGCGGCTGCCCGTCCTTATCGCGGATGCCGTCCCCATCGTGGTCGCGCCATCCGTGCAGGCTCAACAGCCGGGCGGCCTGCGCCGTGTCGTAGGGCAACTGCCGGATATCCGGAGCCCAGATGCCGACCAGCGCCGAGATCGGGCCCGGGGGCACCTGACCGAGATCGCCCAGCGTGCTTTTCACCAGACTCGCGCGATCGACGGCCATGGTGAGGGCCCGGCGCACGTCGCGGTCGCCGAACAGTGGATGCGGCTTCGAGGTGTCACCCGGCGCGCGCTGGTTGAAGCTCAGAAACGTGTACACGTTCCCGCGGAAGGGGTAGATGGCGAGCTGCTTCGCGGCCTTCGCTCGCTCGACGTTGTCGGGCGTCACCAGCTGCTCGCGGATGTCCGCCTGATCGGCGATCACCTGCTGGACGGCCACGGGAAGACTGGGGGTGAATCGCCAGATCAACCGGCGAATCCCGGGGCGGCCGAGAAAGAACGTCGTGTCGGCGACGAGCTCGATCGACTGCGCCGCCTGCCACCGGACGAACCGATACGGCCCGTCGCCCACGGGCTGGCGGCCGAACGGCGCCGTCCGCCATTGCTCGCGTGGCACCGAGCGGAGGAGATGTGCCGGCAGGATCCGCATGTGATACACGGCGTCATAAAACATCTCGGGATACTTCTCGCGGAACCGGAACACCGCCGTGAGGGAATCGCGTTGCGTGACCTTCTCGATCCGCTGGAGCTTCGGGCGGAACGGCGATGCCACGGCCGAGTCGTTGTAGGCGTTGAACGTGAACTCGACATCGGCCGCCGTCACCCGCTGGCCGTCCTGCCAGCGCGCCCGCGGGTCGATGTGGAAGACGAGCGTCAGCGGCCCGTCCCATTCCCAGCGCTGTGCGAGCAGCGGCTGAAAATCCTCGTCGCCGACGGTGTTGGTCGACATGCCGACGTCGGCCAGCTTGAGAAACAGCTGCTCGGCGATGTCGCTCGCGACGATGTCTTCCGTGGAGGGCGGCAACAACGTCGGAGGCTCGACGACTGCGGCGTCGATCAACGTGCCGCACCCGGCCGTGGTGCAGCCGCCCCGGCGCTCGCAGGCGCCGAGCGTGGCGACGGTCAAAACGATGTAATAGGAAAATGCGGAGCGCCGTAGCATGGCGCTTAACATTTCACCGGGGGGCGAGAGATGCAACAACGTCGGACCGTCGGACTGCCTGCCCTGAGCGAAGCGAAGGGGTCGGACCGTCGGTCGGTCTAAGGCTTTCTCCCCAATTGGCGACAATTGCTGAGGTGACTTCTTCGAATCGTACAGGTCGCCCAAACACAACGGCGAGCGTGGTTTCTCCCGTACCTCCCGCCACGCGTTCCTGAGATCCATCCAACAGGATCGAACCGTGCTGCAAGAATGCGTCCCCCCGCCGCACCTGGGCCGATCCGACGAGCTTGCGGCCATTCACGAGAATCTCGCCGCCGGCGGGTTGAGCAAAGCAGGACGCTGGACGGGCGGATGGGCGGATGGACGGATGGGCCGGAGCGAGCACCGCATCGACGCCAAGCGAGCGCAATGCTCGCGCGAGCCGTGTGTGGATCTCGCAGTAGGCCTTCCGAAGCGAACCGAAGACTGCAATGGGTGCGACGACCGCGTATGTGACTTCGTGTTCGTGCCACACAGCCTGTCCACCTGTAGGCCGGCGAATGATCGGCATGTCCTGGAACTGGATCGGCTGATTTCGTCCCACTGACAACGTCGGAGGATCCCAGCGATAGAAGCGGAGATAGGCGCCGCCATGGCACGCTACTTCTTCCAGCAGCGTTTCATCCATCGCCATGTTGTATTCGCCAGACCGCCCCATGGCATCGACGATCAGGTTCCAACGCGGCCCATCCGCCCATCCGCCCATCCGCCCGTCAGACCTCAGCGTACGCCTCCACTGGAGGGCAGGTGCACACCAGGTTGCGGTCCCCGAACGCGGCGTCGATCCGGCCGACCGGCGGCCAGATCTTGTGCTCGCGGGTCGCGGCCGTCGGGAAACCCGCGCGCTCCCGGGCATACGGACGGTCCCAGGTATCCGCCAGCAGGTCGGCGAGCGGATGCGGCGCGTTTTTCAGCAGGTTGTTGTCGCGATCCGCTTCGCCAGTCTCGATCTCGCGAATTTCCCCGCGAATCGCGATCAACGCGTCGACGAAGCGATCAAGCTCGACCTTCGGTTCGCTCTCCGTCGGCTCCACCATCAGTGTGCCGGCGACGGGGAACGAGACCGTCGGCGGATGGAAACCGTAATCGATGAGCCGCTTCGCGATGTCCTCCACATCGACCCCGGCAGAGCTCTTGAAGGGGCGGGTGTCGATGATGCACTCGTGTGCGACGAGGCCGTGCTGCCCGGCGTACAGCAATTCGTAGTGACCGCCTTCCTGCAGCCGCTTCGCGATGTAGTTCGCGTTGAGGATCGCGACCTTCGTCGCGAGCGTCAGACCATCCCGGCCCATCATGACGATGTAGGCCCACGAGATCGGCAGGATGGACGGACTCCCCCATGGTCCCGCCGACACGGTGCCCGCGCTCTCGGCCAGCGGAACGCCGACGTCGATAACCGGATGCGTGGGGAGATGCGGTGCCAGATGCTCGGCGACCGCGATGGGTCCCATGCCGGGGCCGCCGCCGCCGTGCGGAATACAGAACGTCTTGTGAAGATTGAGATGGCAGACGTCGGCGCCGATGTCGCCGGGCCGGCAGAGCCCGACCTGCGCGTTCATGTTGGCGCCGTCCATGTAGACCTGGCCGCCGTGCTGATGGACGATCTTGCAGATCTTCCTGATGGAGGCTTCGAACACACCGTGTGTGGAGGGATACGTCACCATCAACGCGCCGAGCGTGGCGCTGTACTCCTTGGCCTTGGCCTCGAGATCCGCGACGTCGATGTTGCCCTGCGCATCGGTCTTCACCACGACGACCTGCATGCCCGCCATGACCGCGCTGGCCGGATTCGTGCCGTGCGCCGACTGCGGAATGAGGCAGGTGGTGCGATGCACCTCTCCACGATGCTTGTGATACGCGCGAATGACGAGGAGCCCGGCAAACTCACCTTGTGAGCCGGCATTCGGTTGCAGCGAGACCTTCGCGAACCCCGTGATTTCGGCGAGCCACTCCTCGAGCTGGCGGAACAGCCTGGCGTAACCCTGCGCCTGCGAGCGGGGCGCAAAGGGATGCAGGCGGTTGAAGCCGGCCCAGGTGATCGGAATCATCTCGGTCGTGGCGTTGAGCTTCATCGTACACGAGCCCAGCGGGATCATCGCCGATGTCAGCGAGAGGTCGCGATCTTCGAGCTTCTTGAGATAGCGCAGCATCTCCGTCTCGGAGTGATGCGTGTTGAAGACCGGATGCGTGCAGAACGGCGTGGTGCGGGACAGACCCTCCGGGATCGCCGCCGGGGCCTCCCGCGCGGCGCCGGCACTCTTTTCCGACCCGACCGCGAACGCGGCGATGAGGTCGGCGATGTCTTCATCGGTCACCGTCTCGTCGAGCGCGACACCGATCCGCGTCTGCGACAATGTGCGGAGGTTGATCTGCCTGGCGCGTGCCACGTCGATGATGCGCTGGAGCACCTCCTGCGGGACCTCTACCGCCAGCGTATCGAAGTAATGAGGATAGGCGATGCCGTAGCCGAGCCGTTCCAGGGCGGCCGCGAGCGAGGTCGTATAGCGATGCACGCGCCGGGCGATGCGGAGCAGTCCTTCGGGGCCATGATAGACCGCGTACATCGCGGCGACGACCGCCAGCAGGACCTGGGCGGTGCAGACGTTGCTGGTCGCCTTCTCGCGGCGGATGTGCTGCTCGCGGGTCTGCAGCGCCATACGCAACCCGGTGCGGCCCGCGCGGTCCTTGGACACGCCGATGATGCGTCCGGGCAGGTGGCGCTTGTATTCGTCGCGGGTCGCAAAAAAGGCGGCATGCGGGCCGCCGTAACCGAGTGGGACACCGAAGCGCTGCGAGTTGCCGACGGCGATGTCCGCGCCCCACTCGCCCGGCGGTGCGAGCAGCGTCAGCGCGAGCAGATCGGTCGCGACGGTGACCAGCGCTCCGCCCGCGTGCGCCGCTTCGCACACCGCGCGGTTATCCCGGATCGCGCCGTCAGTCGCGGGATACTGGAGCAGCGCCCCAATCACATTCGCTTGAAATTGGAACGTACCAGGGTCGGCGACCACGATCTCGATGCCGCGCACCGCCGCGCGCGTGCGCACCACCGCGATTGTCTGCGGGTGGCAGTTCGCGTCCACCAGGTACACCAGTATTCCCTCGTGTTTCGAAACCGCTTCTGTCAGGTGCATGGCTTCAGCGGCGGCGGTGGCCTCGTCGAGGAGTGAGGCATTCGCGATCTCGAGTCCCGTCAGATCCGAGATCATCGTCTGGAAGTTCAGCAGCGCCTCGAGCCGGCCCTGCGCGATCTCGGCCTGGTACGGCGTGTACGCGGTGTACCAGCCGGGATTCTCCAGGACGTTCCGCTGAATCACGGTCGGCGTGATGCAGTCGTGGTAGCCCATGCCGAGATAGGACCGATAGACCAGGTTCTGCGCCGCGAGCAGCCGGAGCTCCTCCAGCGTTTCCTGCTCGGTCCTCGCGTCGGGAGTGCGCAACGGTGTCCGCATCCGGATGTCGCCCGGGACGACGGCGTCGATGAACGCGTCGAGTGACTCGTAGCCGAGCGCGCTGAGCATCGCCGCCTGGTCCTCGGCGGATGGGCCGATGTGTCGGTTCTGAAACAGATCGCGATCGCGGTTCATCGTCATGAGAGCGTGTAGGACTCCCCGGGCTTCAAAATCGTGACGGCGGCAGCGTTCCCCACGCGCCGCCGGAACTCCTGCGGATCGGCCTTGATCAGATCCCAGGTGTTGTAATGCATTGGGATAACGCTTTTGGGTTTCACGAACTCGACAGCGCGGACGGCATCTTCGATTCCCATCGTGAAGTTGTCGCCGATCGGCACCAGCATGAGGTCGATGCGCCCGGCCAGCAGCTGCATTTCGAGCGTCAGCCCGGTGTCACCGGTGTGATAGACCGACTTGCCGCCGATCGTCACGACGATACCGGCAGGGTTGGTCGTGTACCGGCCGGTCTTGTCGCCTTCCACCCGGCCCCCGTGAAACGCGGGGACGAGCTTCACTCGTCCAAACGGAAACTCGTGCGCTCCACCGATGTGCATCCCGTGACTGGTGGCGCCCTGATCGGAGCAGAACTGCGCCAGCTCGTACGTGGCGACGATGGTCGCCTGGTGTTTTTGCGAGAGGGCGACCGCATCCCCGAGGTGATCACCGTGGCCGTGAGACAGGAGGATGCCATCGAGATGGGGCAGCTTATCGGGTCCGATGTCGGCGGCGGGATTGCCGGTGAGGAAAGGATCGATAATGACGCGTTTACCGTCCCGCTCGAGCACGAAACAGGCGTGTCCGTGGAATGTCGCTTTCACTCTCCCACATGCTTCGCGTACGCGTCAGCGCGGAGCAGCCCCTCCAATTCCCTTGGGTCTTTGATTTTCACCTTGACCATCCAGCCCTTGCCGTACGGATCGCGGTTCACGAGGGCGGGATCCTGCTCGAGCGCTTTGTTGATCTCGAGGATCGTGCCGGCGACCGGGGAATACAGCTCGGACACGGCTTTCACCGCCTCGATCGTCCCGAAGACGTCGCGCTGTTTGAATGCGACAGACGCCTTCGGCAGCTCGACAAACACGACATCTCCCAGCTCGCCCTGAGCGTAATCGGTGATCCCGACTTCAACGACCTGTGGACCATCACTCTCGCGGACCCACTCGTGATCCTTGGTATAACGAAGCTCCTCGGGGATGCTGGACATGGGACCGGAGCCTACACCAGGTCCGCTCGGGGCGCCAGTCCTGCGCCATCTTCTTCACTCAGTGACACGCGATCATGGCCCCAAGGCCGTAGGTCGAGCCGCACCGCGATGGGATCGGGGTCGGGCGAGAGATGATAGAGGCGACAGGGTCGGGGCGGCACGGCCCTGTCCCAAGCCGCGCGGGCGCCCTCGGCCGCCGCAGCCGTCGCGACGATCGAAAGCGGCGTGATGCTCTTCAACGTTTTTCCGAGTGTCTTCGCGGTCGTCTGCTCGATCCGCATGCCGGCGTCGGTGTAGCGGCGCGCGATCGCTTTCAGGACCGGCGCGGCGGCATCCTTGGCGTCGATGGCGCAGAGCACGAGCGTTTGGCCGGGTTCCTCATTCCGGACGCCGGCGCGAGCCGCCTGCCGGCGCAGCTCGGCGAACACGTCCTGCGCGCGCTGCTGCAGCTCGGCCAATGTTCCAGAGTTGTCGATGACGTGGTGACTCTGCGGCCGTTTGCGCTCGGCCGGCATCTGCGCGGCGATCATGCGATCGGCTTCCTCGTTGGAAAGGCCGCGCAACGTGCGCAGCCGCGTGCGCCGGAGCGGTGCGGGGGCGTCGATCAGCACGACCGCATCGAATTGCGCGGGATCCAGAACCTCGAACAGCAGCGGAATGTCGTTGATGACGATGGCATCGCCGCGCTCCTGTGCGGCGCGCTGCAGCTCGAGCCGGCGCTGCTGCACGGCGGGATGGACGATCGCATTGAGGGCTGCCAACGCGGCGTCGTCGCCCATCACCTTGCCGCGCAGCGCCGCCCGATCCAGACCGCCACCCCGGGCGAGCACGTCGGCACCGAAACGGCCGGCGATCGCGGCGAGCACAGCGCTTCCCGGCGCCTGCGCCTCGCGGGCCAGCACGTCGGCGTCGATCATGGTCGCGCCCCAACGCTTGAACAACTCCACGACTGTGGATTTGCCCGACGCGATGTTGCCAGTGAGGCCGACGTTAAGCATCGAACGGCGGTGTCAGGTGTCGGGTGTCTGGTGTCAGAAGATCGCGCGCCCGACACCAGGCACCTGACACCCGACACCTATAGCAGCGCAGTCTGATCCTCATCGTGCCTCGGCACTCGATGGCAATGCCGACATCTCGCTTCATACGACTCCCTACCGCCGACCATGATGATCGGGCTGTCCCACAGCGCCGGCTTGCCGTTCACCAGACGCTGGTTGCGGGTCGCCGGGCCGCCGCACACGACGCAGATCGCCTGGAACTTGTCTACGACCTCAGCGACGCACATCAGGATGGGCATCGGGCCAAAGGGCAGGCCGCGGAAGTCGACGTCCGTCCCGGCGAGGATCACCCGGACACCCCTATCGGCGAGGCGGTTCGCCAGATCGACGATCCCGTCGTCGAGGAACTGGGCCTCGTCCACGGCGACGACCTCGGTGCCGTCACGGAGCCTGCGGGCGATCTCTTCGGCCGAGTCCACCGGCTCGGCTTCGACGGTCACGCCGTCATGCGACGAGACGGAAAAGAGCCCGGCGTAGCGCGCATCTAGGTGCGACTTAAAGACTTGCACTTGCTTGCGAGCGATGACCGCGCGGCGAACGCGACGGATCAGTTCTTCGGACTTGCCGCTGAACATCACCCCCGAGATGACTTCAATCCATCCGGGACGGGTGGGTTGCTGGAACATGGGCCCTCACGTTACACGTGGAGCGGGCTGGGGAGCAACGGACACCGACGGCGACGCGGGAGGGGGGAGGAGGGACGGGTGGGTCGAGAAAGTCCAGCAATCTTGCGGATTTTTGGGGGATATCCCATAGTTGTTCAGTATTCATGCGGGTTTCCGCGCCCCCCCTTCAAGGAGATCGCAGTGAATAAGGCTGAACTCACCTCCGCGTTGGCGATGCGTACGAAGATGTCGAAGGCCGATGCCACGCGCACCGTTGAAGCACTCTTCGACGACAAGGGCATTATCGCCACAGAGTTGAAGAAGGGCTCCAAGGTGCAGATCACCGGCTTCGGCAATTTCGAAGCGCGGAAGCGCGCCGCAAGGATGGGTCGCAACCCGAAGACGGGCGGCGTCATTCAGATCAAGGCGTCGATCGCTCCAGCATTCCGGGCGGGCAAACAGCTGAAGATGGCGGTGAACAACAAGAAGTAGCCGTCAGTTTGAAACGGGCCGTCCGCTGGGGCGGCCCGTTTGCTTTTCACCCGCGATCCGACCGGGCGGTCACTCGTCTGCCGCGCACCGACACTCCGGTCATGCGTCGGACCGCTTGATCCAAAGCCGCGGGCGCTACCTCGACGAGCGAAAACGTTTCGCGCACATCGATCTTCCCGATCTGGCCCTTCTGTAATCCCGCTTCCTTAATCAGCGCCCCGACCAAATCCTTCGCGCTCGCGCGATCCTTCGTGCCCACCGTCAGAAACATTTTCGCCCAGCCGGCCTGCGGAAAGTCCGTCTCCGGTTGTTTGCTGACAGCTGCTGGCTCACGGCTGATTGCCAGTAAGGCGCCTGCGACCAGCGCCGGATCGTGCTCCTCAAACAATGGCGCCAGCACGGCCAGCTCCGCGTCAACGTCGCTTTGAGTCAGCCGTGCCAAGATCTGCGCCCGCAACGCTGCATGGCGATCCTGCGCGCGATCGGCGCGCGACGGCAAGGCGAACGGCGAAAGCGACGCGATCGACTTGAGATATGGGACCTGCGACGCGAGCGCGACCACCAGCGGCTGCGCAATCGCCGCGAGCATGCGGAGCTCCTCGCGCGTGGGCAACGTGGTGGCAACCACCGCATCGGGAGGCTCAGCCGGCGCCGTGACGTCGCCACCCTTCCACACGTATGGCCGGACTGACCGCACCGCATCGAGCACATCACGTACCGCCACCGCGCGGCGACCGGCCGGCACAACCGCGTAGCGCGCCGACGCGACCGATGCAAGCGGCTTTGCGGCCGAGTCGAGCGGAATGTCGCCGACGATCTCGGCGCGGCGCGCGTGGCGCTCGATGAAATCGGTGAGGCCGTGCGGGTCCCAGCTGAGAATCACCCGCCGCGCCTCGGGAGCTTCACCGAGCAGGGTGTCGAGCTCGGCGAAGAACGACTCGGGCCAGGCGATGACGAGCGTTTGGAGTGTGTCGAGCTTGAGCGCGGAGCGCGTGACCAGGGCGCCGAGATCGGCGGGAGATCCCGCGAGGACACCCACACGCCCTTCCTTTAGAAGGGCAGTCGTACGGGCGAGGCCGGTGACGGCGTGAGCGCGAAGCTCGGCAGGAGCGGCATCGGCCCAGAGTACGGCCTGTTCATGGTCCGCACAGACGATGACTGCACGGGGATCCATCAACTCCCAGGCCTGTCCCGCACGTTCGACGGCGGGAGGGGTCACCAGCACGACATGCCGCACACGAGCCTCGATTGTCAAAGGGTGCTAATTTCTCCGCCGTGAAAGCTAACTGTCTGCTCCTATTCTTCCTATTCACCAGCTCACTTGCCGCACAAACCCGCCCCCGGCCCCGTGCTCGCGATATCGGCATCATCGTAGGGTCCATACCGACCGGTCCCCTCAACGCCATTACGGATGTCGCCGGCGTGCGCGTCGGGCAGACGACGATTGCGCGCGGCGACTCGATCAACACAGGCATCACCACGATTCTGCCGCACGGCGGAAATCCATTCCGTGAGAAAGTTCCTGCAGCGATCGTCGTCGGGAACGGCTTCGGCAAGCTCGTGGGCTCGACGCAGGTGAATGAGCTGGGCGAGCTGGAGTCGCCGATCGTATTGACCTGCACCCTGTGTGTGCCGCGCGCGGCCGACGCCGTGCTCACCTGGCTCCTCGCGCTGCCAGGCAACGAAGATGTCCGCTCGGCGAATCCGGTCGTCGGCGAGACCAATGACGGCTTTTTGAACGACATCCGCGCCCGGCCGATCACCGAAGCCGACGTGCTCGGCGCGATTCGCGGTGCGGCCGAGGGACCGGTCGCCGAAGGCGCCGTCGGCGCGGGGCGGGGCACCGTCGCGTTCGGGTGGAAAGGCGGGATCGGCACGTCGAGCCGCAAACTTCCCGCGCAATTCGGCGGCTGGACCGTCGGCGTCCTGGTCCAAACGAATTTCGGTGGCGACCTGCGTATCCAAGGGGTCCCGATCGAAATCAAAGTAGGGGCGCAGCATGCTGCGCCCCTACCCCAAAACGGGGACGGGTCGATCATCATGGTCGTCGCGACCGACGCTCCCCTCGATCACCTGCGCCTCCAACGCCTCGCCAACCGCGCGCTCGCCGGGCTCGCGCGCACAGGCAGCTCGATGAGCAACGGAAGCGGTGACTATGTCATCGCGTTCTCCACGGCACGCCTTCGACCAACCTCCACCAACCTCGACCGTCTTGCAGACACCGTCGCCCTCGTCCGCAACGATGTCATGTCCGGATTATTTCAGGCGACCATCGACGCGACGGAGGAAGCGATCTACAATTCCTTATTGCGTGCGGAGACGGTGCGGGGCTATCGTGGCGTTGTGCGCGCCCTCCCCGTCGACTCGACGCTTACGATCCTCAAGCGCCACGGAGCGATTCCCCGATGATCGAAGGGCTCTCCCCCAACCTCCAGCATCTCGAGACGTCAGCGACAATCGCGATTTCGGCCGAAGCCAAGCGCCGCAGGGCTGCGGGGGAGGACGTCATCGACCTGGGCGCCGGCGAGCCCGATTTCCCGACGCCGTCGATCCCCGCGGAGGCGGGCATTCGCGCCATCAAGGACGGCAAGACCCACTACTCGGCCAATGAAGGCATCCTCGAGCTCCGCGCCGCCGCTGCCACGCATCTCTCGCTCCTGTCCGGTGGCCGGCCGGTCAATGCCGACCACGTCGTCGTGTCGAACGGATCCAAGCAGTCGCTGTTCAATGCGTGCTTCACGCTGTTCGGCCCCGGTGACGTCGTGGCGATTCCCGCGCCGGCGTGGGTGTCGTACCCGCAGATCGTGCATCTCGCGCGCGCGCGACCCGTGATGATCGCCGGCGATCCGGAGTGGAGCCTCAAGGCGAGCGTGAAAGACCTCGAGCGCATGCTACCCGGGGCCAGCGGGCTGATTCTCTGCTCACCCTGCAATCCCACCGGCGCCGTGTACACGCATGCCGAGATCCGCGCGATTGCGCAGTGGGCGAAGGCCAGGAAGGTGTGGGTGATTGCCGACGAGATCTACCGGCGGATTCACTACGGCACCGGGCCGGCGCCCTCGTTCCTCGATCTCCCCGACGATCTGCTCGAGCGCGTCGTGCTCGTCACCGGCGTCAGCAAGACGTATGCGATGACCGGGTGGCGGATCGGGTTCGCGCTCGCCCCCGCCCAGGTCGCGAAGGCGATGGCCGCGCTGCAGTCGCACACGACCACCGGTGCGAACCATCCCGCGCAGTTCGCGGCCGCCGCCGCGCTCGGCGATGAGCGTGTGGAGCAGGATGTCAATCGTATGGTCGGCGAATTCCGCAAGCGGCGCGATCTGGTCGTGTCGCGCTTTCGCCAGGATCTCCCCGGCGTCGAATTCGTCGACCCGCTGGGCGCGTTCTACTTCTTTTTTCGAGTGGATTCCTTCGGGAAGATCACGGGGACAGACTTCTGCACCCGCTTGATTACGCAGACCGGGGTCGCGCTGGTGCCTGGCGCCGCCTTTGGAGACGATCGGTGGGTGAGGCTGTCCTACGCCGCGGCTACCGATTCGATCAAGCAAGCGCTCGATCGAATCGTCGCCTTCGCCCGCAAGCTCGGAGATTAAGGGACGGGGGACGGGGGACGAGGGACGGGGACTGCGAATAATCGCACCCACGTGCGGCCAAATGGTGGTGATGCTCTTGGCCTAATCGCCGATTCTCTTGGTTGTGAAGAAACTGGACTCTTTGGAAGCTTGGAATTGTGGTCGGCAGCTTTCACGCGCCGCTTACAAGCTTACCATGCAGACGCCACTTTCTCGCCATTTCGGGCTTTCCGACCAGATCCGGCGTGCATCCGCGTCTGTTCCCGCCAACATCGCGGAAGGGTATGCGATGGGAACGACGCCGCAGTTCATCAAGTATCTGAGGATCGCGCTGGGATCGGCGACCGAGCTATCCACTCACATCGAGCTTGCGAAGGATATGGAACTCGCTGCGGCCGATAAGGTCGAGACAGCCCTACAACTATGTAATAGGGAGATCGGACTCTTGATTGGATTGGTGTTTAGCTTGGGCCGGCGTCAGCCGTCGTTTCGCTCACCCGTCCCCCCTCCCTCGTCCCCCGTCCCCTAGAGTTTGGTCGGCCGGTGCGACAGTACCTCAACCCCAGTCGCCGTCATCATACAGTCGTCTTCAATCCGCACCCCAAACTTCCCGAGCTGATAGATCCCGGGCTCATCCGTAAACACGATCCCGGGCTCGAGCAGCAGCGTGTTGCCTTCTACCATATACGGCGGTTCGTGGCCGTCCATTCCCATGCCGTGCCCCAACCGGTGCGTGAAGTACTGCCCATACCCAGCGTCGGTGATGACCTTCCGGGCTGCGCGATCCACCTGCTGGCACTGCGTCACGCCCGGTTTCGCGTTCTCGATCGCTGCGGTCTGCGCGTCGTGCACGATGTTGTAGACCTTCTTGAACTCATCCGACGGCGCGTCCCCGAACCAGATCGTGCGCGTGATGTCCGACGTATAGCCTTCGACGCGAGAGCCCGCGTCGATCAGCACAACGGTTTCGCGCGCGAGCTGCCCGGCCGAGGGACCGCCGTGGGGCAGGGCGCTGGACTGGCCGAACTGTACCAGCCCGCCGCCCGGTGAGCCGCGGCTCGCCATCTCGCGGGACATGAGCGCCGCGACGTCCCGCTCCGACATGCCAACGGCGAGCTGGGAAAAGGTCGCGGCGATCGACGCTTCCGTCGCTGCGATCGCCTGACGAATCAGGGCAATCTCCTCGGGGCTCTTGAGGATGCGCAGGCGCTCGGTGACAGGGCTGCCATCGCGCGGAATCCAGCCGCGGAGCTTAGTCGTCAGACGCACGTAGCTCTGATATGAGGTCGTGGGCTCGACGGCCACTTCACCGGCGCGTCCACGCGGCTTCATTTCCTGGCCGGCCTTCGCCACGAGCAGCCAGGGATCCTCCTGCTCCTCCCAGCCGCGCGCGTCGCTGATCGTGGTGTTGCGCTTGATCCGCTCGACCTCGAACGACGGGCACACGATCGCCGGCACGCCGGTCGCGGGAATCATGAGCAGGATGAGTCGCTCGCTGCGCCCCGGATTGTAGCCCGCGAAGTACTGGAAATTGGTGCTCGGCTCGACGACGAGGAGATCCAATTTCCTGCTCTTCAGCTCCTCCTGGGCCCGCTGGATTCGTTGCGCGAAGACCTGCGGGCTCAGGGCGGGTGTTTGATTGCGGATTGCGGATTGCGGATTCCGCAATCCGAAATCCCCAATCCGCAATGGCGTTACAGCCACTAATCCCGCAGTTGAAAGAAACTCGCGTCGCTCCATAGTGCGGCTATATTACGCGAGCGAGACTCGCGCAGGAAGGCGCAGAACTGCATGCATTTCGAAGCACGGATCGAGCCGCTCACCGGGAAACTTCCCAAGGTGTCGTACCGCTGGGATCCTGAAACCGATATCCTGACCGTCGCCTGCAAAGGTGTCCCGAAAGGGAACGGGATGAACGGCACGGTGGATCTCGAGGGCGGGGACGGCTCCTTTGTCGTGATCGATGTCGCCGGCGGCGCCATGCGCGGCGTCGACGTCGTGACGTGGCCGGATGACGTGCGGACGATCGCGTCACTCAAGCCGCCGGAGGCGTCCAAGGAAGGACAGGTTACGTTCCCCGGACGCCGCTCACAGCCCGGCATTGCTGCGGTCGAGGTCGATACGGCGCTCACCGTGGACAAGGATCAAGCGGAATCGGTGTTTCATATTCGCGTGGGGCGACAGCGCCCAGCGACGATCGTGCGCGTGGCCGATCACATGCTCGTGGAAATCGACAAGCAGTCGCGGATCGCGGGGCTCTGGCTGCTCCACGTCCCACCCTTCCCGAACGTCGAAGCTACGGCGTAGTGGACGAGAGATTCGAGCGCTACGTCACCGAGCTGTTCGCCGCTGAAGACCCGATTCTCTCCCAAATCCGCGCCCGTCACACCGCCGAGAATCTGCCGGCGATCAACGTCTCGCCTGAAGAAGGCAAGCTGCTCCACCTGCTGCTCCGCACGATTGAAGCGAAACGCGTCCTGGAGATCGGCTCGCTTGGTGGGTACAGCGGCGTCTGGCTCGCGCGTGCGCTGCCGGCCGGGGGTGAGTTGACGACGATCGAAAAGGACCCCAAGCACGCGCGAATCGCGCGCGAAGCGTTCGATATGGCCCGCCTGCACGGCCGCGTGCGCCTCATCGAAGGCTCCGCGCTCGACGTCTTGCCCACCCTCCCTCCCGGTTTTGATGCCGTGTTCATCGACGCGGATAAGGAGCCGCTCCCGAAGTACTTCGACTGGGGCATGAAGCTGCTGCGACGCGGTGGGCTGTTGCTGTGCGACAATGCGTTCTTTCACGGCGCGGCGGTCGATCCGAACGATCGCTCCGCCAATGCGTTGGGGGTGCAGGCGTTCAACGAGCTGGCCGCGCGCGACCCGCGCCTGGTCGCCACGATCATTCCGGTGCGGGACGGACTGGTGGTCGGCCTGAAGACAAAGGACAGCGCATGACGTGGTGGCGGGCCTTGATCGACGCTGGAGCGGTGGCCGGCGGCGGCGGCAGGACGGACGAGGCCGAGAGCGGAGCCACGGTGGGCGCTGATCTCGTGGAAGGATCGGAGCTGCAGATCCATCGGGTTGCCGATCGCACGGGCTCACCGATTCCCCCAGCAGCCTCGTTCCTCAACGGCATCGAACGCTGGAGCGTCGTCGCCTACGACGGCGTGGTTCAGGTCGTGAATGCGTATGTCGCGGCCGCGGTGCGCCGCCGCGACAAGACCGGCGTGTTACACACGACATTCGAGCGCAGTCGTGCGTTCGCCATCGCCCCCCTCGACCGCATGAGTCCCGCGCTGCGCCAGGCGCTGGAGCAGTCCGCGGCCGATATCGAAGCGGTCGCTGGTGAGCTGGTGGAGCAGCCGGCGCGATATCTCGAGATGGTCGAAGCCACGGTCCGCCGCGGGCGGGCGCGGATCGAACGCGACCTCGCCGAGCAAGCCATGAACGACATCGGGCCCGATGAGTGGCTCGTGATCGACGGGCTCTTGTCACGATCCCCGGACGTGGCGCGGCACCCGCGCGCGCTCGGCGTGATCAAGAGCCACGGAACGCAGTTCCTCGAGGGCAGGGGCCTTGAACGCGCGTTGACGCTGCCTGCCGGTCATCGTACCAGCGTATTTGCCGTGCGCGGCGGTCACACACGCACGGAGGTGTATTCGTGGTACCTCCGGCTGTGGCCCTGGGAGGGCAACGACCTGCTATACGGACTGCTGCGCATCGAGGCGCGCGCACATGCCGACTCGGTGAAGCGCGCTTCCGAGTTGAGTCGCTGGCTGTGGGCTGAGCGCGCACCGCTGGCGACCCCGGCAACACGGTGGGACCGGCTGTTGTATCCTTTACATCACGTGGAGGAATACCTGAAGACCCGTGCGCCCCGGGATCTGCAGCAAGGACCCCGTCGTGCGTCTCGGCTGCCAAGGCTCGCGTCGTGAATGCGATCGGGAGGGTCGTCGCGACGGAGCTGAAGCCCGCGACTCCACACCAATTCCATTTCTGGACGGCGACGGATACCGCGATTGGAATTGGTGCGATCGTGAAAGTGGGGGGAAGCGGGACGGGGGACGAGGGAAGGGTGGTCTACGGCGTTGTCACCGAGGGCTTCGCGTATTCTGATCTCGCGACGCCGTTGCACGACGTTGTGGGCGCCGAGGGCGATCCCACGCGTGCCGAGGAGGCGCCCACGGCACGCCAGCAGATCCGGTACTGGACGGCGGCGGTGCTGCGGCAGACGCCGGAAGAGCCACTGCAGCCGGTGCCGCTCGGGCAAGTGTACGTCGCCGATGATGTGGACGTCGCGCAGGCGCTGCGCATGGACACGTTCCTCTATTCGGCGACGCCCACCGCCATTCCCATCGGCCTCTACACCTCTGCCGGCCGCGAAGCGCCCGTCTACCTCGACGCCGATTTTCTGCTTGGCCCCGAGGCCGCGCACCTCAACATCTCCGGCGTCTCAGGGTTGGCGACCAAGACCAGCGCGGTCGAGTTCCTGCTCGCGTCGATCTTCGCGCATTTCCCCGCGCACAAAGGTCGCGTGGCGGCGGTGTGCTTCAACGTCAAAGGGCCGGACCTCTGTTTCCTCGATCAGCCGGGCGATCTGACCGACGAAGACCGGCACCGCTACCAGGCGCTCAAGGTGCCCGCCGAGCCGTTCCAGCGGGTCCGGCTCTACGCCCCGCTCAAGGCGGACGGCGTGAATCTCAACACGCTGCGCACCCATCCCGATCTCGTCGGCGACGTCGAGCCACTCACCTGGGGTTTGCAAGAAGTCGTCGATTTTGCCGAGGTGCTGCTCAACCGCGACGACATCGACGCCAAGGCGGACGCCTTCATCGATTTTCTCCGAGACCGAGTCCTCGGCAAGTCGTTCGACGATGGCTTCGGCACCACGCATCGCGTACAGACATTCGCCGATCTCGCCCGGCTGTTCCGCTCGATCTTCGATGGCTTGGAGATCACGGCCGGCGGTCGCAGCGATACCTGGCGCACACACCACATCGCCACGATGCGCAAGGTCCGGAACCGCCTGCTCAACATCTCGACGCGCTGCAAGGGTCTGGTGACTGACGACGGACCGTCCAGCGATCTCCCCTGGAAGGGGTTCGAGGACCGCACGGTCTACGTGATCGACATCGCGAACGTCGACCCGCTGGGGCAGGACCTCGTGTTTGCGCGCGTCGTGTCCAAGCTGCGCGAACAGCTCGAGCGTCGTGAGCTCGGCGTGGACGCAGTCGTCGTGTTCGTCGACGAGCTCAACAAATACGCGCCCGGAGACGGACCCGAGACGTACGTCAAGAAGATGTTGCTCGACATCTCCGAGCGCGGTCGCTATCTGGGGCTCGTGCTGTTCGGGGCGGAGCAGTTCCGCTCCCAGGTCCACCGGCGCGTCGTGGGAAACGCCGGGACCCAGGTGTTCGGGCGGATGGATATGGATGAGCTGGCGACGCCGGGCTATCAGGTGCTGACGCCGGCGACCAAGAGCAAGCTGGCGACCCTGCCGATCGGCGAGCTGATGATCAGACATCCGCATTTCACGCAGCCGATCTTCGTGCGCTTCCCCAAGCCGCCCGTGCTGCGCGGCCGGGACGGCGTCGAACGGTTTCCGCCGGGTGCCGATGTGCCGTTCGAGGACGCGGTCGTTCGCCAGCTCGTGCGACTCGACCGCCGCGTGCGGCCGAATCAGGTGAAAGACCTGATCGCTGACCGCGAGCCGGACGACGTGCGGCGTGCGCTCGCCGCCGTGCGGCGGATCCGTCCGGACGATGTCCTGGCGTATTTCCGGAAGGTGCTGGGTGCCCGTGTGGAGCCGGAAGCAAGGATGCTGCGCGAGCACCACGCGGTGCCGCCCCTCAACCCAATTTCCGACGAGCCCTATTGATATGAGACACCACGCCGCTGCGCTGCTGCTGCTGGCTGTGGTCGCTTGTGGTGGTGGTGGTGGCGGGGGGGGCCCCAAGGTCGCGCTGCGCTATCACCCCCCGGCGGGCGCGGTCTATCACTTCGGCGTCGAGCAACATACGACGGTGAGCGCCGAGTCCGGCCCGCTCGCGCGGATGGGCCGGCAACAGATCCTCATGCGCTTGTACTTCACGCAGACGGTCAAGGGACCGGTGAATGGCGGGACCGAAGTCGACGTGGTGTTCGAGACGATCACGATGGAGATCCCTGGTATGCCTTCCAACATCGCGGGAGGCGCCCTGGCAGGCCTTCAGGGGATGCATGGGACGTTAGTGATCGATGAGCGGGGGAAGGTCATTCGGAGTGACTTCGCCAGGGCTCCGAGCGTGTCCCCCGACATGGCGAAACGGCTCGCCGCGGGCGTCAACGCGATGGCTTTCGGATTCCCGGAGCAGCGAGTGGGTCGCGGCGATTCGTGGACCTTCACGTCCGAGCTGCCGCTCGACCAGGTGCCGGGCATCACCGCCTCGACCACCGAAGTAGCGCGGACGACGTTGACCGTGCGCGAGCTCCGCGTGGAGGGATCCGATACCTCCGTGGTGTTGGACATCAAGACGGAGTTCCCGTCGCAACCCATCCACCTCGCGTCCGCCGAGCAGTCCGGCACACTCAAGCTCGAGGGGGGCACCGCGGGCCATCAGGTGTTCTCGATTTCGCGAGGCGCGATTGTCGACGGCACGGTCAAAGGCACAATGAAAATCAACTTCAGTGGGTCAGGGCTCGGCTCGGCAGGCATGACCATGCATACCGAGACCGAGAACTCGATCGTACTGCTCCCGAACCAGTGAAGCTCGCGCACCTCGCCGACCTGCACCTCGGGTTCCGCCAGTTCGACCGGCAGACGCCGAAGGGCGCGAACCAGCGTGAGGTTGACGTCGCGGAAGTCTTCAAGCGCGCCGTCGACGATCTGCTGGAGCAGAAGCCGGAGTTGATCGTGGTCGCGGGTGACCTGTTTCACTCCGTGCGGCCAACCAATGCCGCCATTCTTTATTGCTTCCGCCAACTGCAGCGGCTGCGGACCGGCCTGCCGCACACACCGATCGTCGTCGTTGCGGGCGAGCACGACACGCCGCGCTCCACCGAAACGGGCTCGATCCTGCGCCTCTACGAAGCGCTGGGCGTCGAAATCGCGGTGGAGGAGGCGCGCCGCATCGTATTTCCCAAACTCGACTGCGCAGTACTCGCGGTGCCCCAGCAGTCGCTCGCGAAGGCGGACCGCCCCGCGCTGCGGCCGGAAGCGGGCGGGCCGACCCGCAACGTCCTCGTCACGCATGGCGTGTACGGCGGATTGGGTGAAGAGCGTGGCACCGTGGAATACGGCGGAGCCGAACTGTCGCGCGAGCTGCTCGCGCCGGAGAAATGGGACTACATCGCACTGGGTCACTATCACACTGCGCAGTCGGTTGCGACGAATGCCTGGTATTCGGGGAGCCTCGAGTATTTGCCCCCGAATCCCTGGGGGCAGCTGCAGGATGAGGCCGCGCAGCGCACGAGTGCCAGGGGGAAGAAAGAGCGCACCGGCAAAGGGTATCTGCTCGTGGACCTGCCAGGGGCGCGCGTCACGTTTCGTCCCATCGCGCCCGCGCGCCGGCACATCGACTTGCCACCCATTCAGGCCGCCGGGCTGAACGCCAAAGAGCTGGATGCACAGATCGCCGAGCGCGTCGGTGGCGCGAAGATCGACGATCAGATTGTCAGGTTGCTGGTGTGGGATGTCGACCGCGCGGTCGCGCGCGACCTGGACCACGCCGCGATCCGCGGCTTCAAAGCGCGCGCATTGAACTTTCAACTCGATCTCCGCCGACCGGAAGTCCAGCGGACCCTGGGGACCAGCGCGGGCGGCGGCGCGCGCCGCCAGACGCTCACTGAGACGGTGCAGGACTTCCTCGGTCGCCGGCCCCTCGATGCCGAGCTGAATCGCGAGACATTCGTGAAACTCGGCGTCGAATACCTCGAGACGGCGGCTCGCGCGGACAGCGAAACGGGCGGCGGAACCGGATGAAGCTGCATCGGCTGCGGCTTGTGAACTTTCGCCAGCATGCCGACACCGAGATCGTCTTCGGCGACGGGATCACCGGCATCATCGGGCCGAACGGCTCCGGCAAGACGTCGCTACTCGAGGCGATCGCCTGGGCGATTTACGGCAATCTCGCCGCGCGCGGCGACAAGGACTCGATCCGCAACCTGCGAGCGAAAGCGCGCGCGCCGGTGCGTGTGGAACTCGAGTTCGGACTCGGCAGCCACGCGTACCGCGTGGAGCGCGGGCTCAATAATGCCGAGCTGTACCAGGACGGCGTCGTGGTCGCCAACTCGCTGAAGGAAGTCACGGGACGCTTGCAGCGCGTGCTCGGCATGACGCACGACGAGTTCTTCAACACCTACTTCACCGGCCAGAAAGAGCTGGCGGTGCTGGCGGACGCGACCCGCCCCGAGCGTGCGGCCTTCTTGTCGCGCGTGCTGCGGCACGAGCAGCTCACCCTGGCACAGGAACGCATCCGCGAGCGGCGCAACGCACTCGGCCACGAGGTGGACGGGCTCGAGACCGGACTGCCGCCACAGGCCGAGCTCGAGAAAGAGCGCAAGACTGCCGAGACTCGGCTGGCGGAAGCTCGGAAGGCCGCGACGGCGGCGACTACGGAACGCACCAAGACGCAACAGGCGCTCGCCGCGGAAGAGCCGCGCTGGCAGCAGTGGGTGGAGCGGCGCGAGCGGACGCTGTCGCTGCACGGCGACCTGCGCGTGGCAGAGCAGGGCGTGGTGGTCGCCCGCCAGGAATTTCAACGGCTGGACAAGGAGTTGGCCGAAGCGTTGGCCGCGCGCGAGGAGCTGCGCAAGCTCGAAGGCGAGGTCGCCCCGATCTCGAAGCTGAAAGCGGAGCTCGCCGAGCTGGAGCGTTTACACCGGGAAGACGCGGCACGGCGCGAGGAACAGGCGAAGCTGACCGAGCTGACGCGCAACCTCAGCGTGCTGGATCGGCGTATAGCGGAGCTGGGTGAGGCTGAGGCGACATTGGAGCGCGCCAGCCAGGAGGCGCACGCGCTCGCCAAGCGACTGGAAGCCGCCGACAAGGTCGCCAGCGAGCAACAGGCGGCTTGGGTGCGCGAGAAGGAATACGCGAACACCAGACGCGCCGAGCTGCTGAAGCAGCACGAAGAAGTGAAGGATCAGCGCGACAAGATCGAGCGCCTCGGCCCCGAGGGGCAGTGTCCCACCTGCCTGCGACCGCTCGGCGCCGAGCATCGTGCGGTGCTCGATGTCCTGAACAATCAGCTCGAAGTGATCGTGACTGACGGGACGTACTTCAAGCAGCGCATCGAGCAGCTCGCGACAACCCCGGCGGCTGTGACGCAGGCGGAAGCCGCGCGCGACGCGCTGCGCGAGGAGGCCCGGCAGGCGAGCGAGCGCGAGGTCACGCTGCGAGAGCAAACTCGGGAACGGGGGCGGCTGCAGAAAGAGCGCGCGGGTCTCGCCAAGCGGACTCAGGAAATCGAGCTCCGCGTCGCCGCGCGGGACACGGGCTACGACGCCGAGCGCCACAATGCCGTGCGAACGGAGCTGGCTCGACTCGAGCCCGTGGCCCTCCAGGCGGCGGCGTTGTCCGCGCGTGCCGATCGTGCTGAAGCGCTGGTCGGCGAAGCAGAGATTGCCGAGAAGGGGTTGTCGGCACGCGAGGAGCACGTCCGCCAGCTCGCGGACGCCGTGAAGGCAGAGGGGTTCTCGGAGCCGAAGTTTCAGGCGGCACGCGAGCGTCACGACCGCGCCGCGCACGCCCTGCGGGCCGCCGAGCTGGCGGTGGCCGAGACGCGCGGCGAGCTGGTCGCGGCCGAGACGGCGGTCCGCGAGATCGAACGGCGCGTCAGCGAGCGGGCTGCTCGCGAGCGCACCATCGCCGAGCGGAAGATCGAGCAGCGGCTGCATAATGAGCTGGATCGCGCGTTCTCCGATCTGCGCGCCGAGCTGAACGCGGCCATGCGGCCTGAGATCAGCGCACTGGCGTCGGGGTTCCTATCGGATCTCACCGATGCGCGCTACGATGAGGTGGATCTCGATGAGGATTACCGCGTGGTCGTCCTCGACGAAGGCGTGCCCAAGCCGGTGATCTCCGGCGGAGAAGAGGACATTGCGAATCTCGTGCTGCGGCTCGCCATTTCCCAGATGATCGCCGAGCGCGCGGGGCAGCCGCTCTCGCTGCTCGTGCTGGACGAGATCTTCGGCTCGCTCGACGAGTCGCGACGCCAGCACGTCCTCGCGTTGCTGCGCCGCCTGGGCGACCGCTTCCCGCAGGTCATTCTCATCACCCACATCGAGCAGGTCCGGGAGGGCCTGGACCGCATCATTCGTGTCGCATACGACGCCACGACCGGCACGAGCGTCGTGCGCGATGATACCGCTACCCTGGGACCGCCCGATGCGAGCGTGGCTGCCTGACACCCGGGTTACCGGCCCCGAGCGTGCCACCGAGCACGACATCGAAGGGCTGAACCGCGTTTTTGCGGAGGCGTTCACCGACCGCTATCGCCGCGACGGGTTGATCGGCGTGCGCGTGCCGCAGCTGAATCCGCTGGTGTGGCGCTACGCGCTGCTCGACGCCGGCGACGGCGCGATGGTCTGGCGTGACGAACACGGCGACGTGGCCGCGTTCAACGTCGGGCACCAGGCGGGCGCCGAAGGGTGGATGGGACCGCTGGCCGTCCGCCCGGACCGGCAGGGGACGGGAGTCGGCAAGACGATCGTCCGCACGGCCGCCGACTGGCTCATCGACCGCGGCGTCACGACGCTCGGCCTCGAGACGATGCCGCGCACGCCCGAAAACATCGGCTTCTACGCTCGGCTCGGCTTCACGCCGGGATTCCTGACCGTCACGCTGACCAACGAGATCGCGACGCGCGGCCATCCGGCGCCGGTCTTGTTGTCGAAGCGATCCGCCGAGGACAAGGAGACGACCATGGCGGCGGCCCGCCGCCTGGTCGACGATTTGGTTCCGGGCGTCGATTTCGCGCGTGAGATCATGCTGACGGCCGAGCTAGGGCTGGGCGATACGTCGTTGGTCGAGGGGGATACGGGGCTCGACGCGATGGCGGTGTGGCACTCGGCGCCGCTGGCGGACAGCCGCACGCGCGACGAAGTGCGGGTGCTGAAGCTCGCGGCGCGCGGCGATGCGGCGTTTGACGCTGCCATCGGCGCGGTCGAAGCGGCCGCCGCCAAGGCGGGCATCCGGCGGATCGCGATCCGCTGCCAGAGCCGCTACGCCGAGGCGTTTCGCCGGCTCGTCGCGCGCGGGTATCGGGTCCGCTGGACCGATCTGCGGATGACGTATGAAGGGTACCCCGAGCGGCATGCCGCCCAGGGTGTGCTCTTCTCGAATTGGGAGATTTAGGCTCCGCCCGGCATTCCCGACACGTAGATGACCTGCGCTAACCCGAGCACTTCGATCGTATGTGGCAGGTTCGGCGGCAGGTCGAGGCGGTCTCCAGGCCCGAGCTCGACCGCCTCCGCGCCGGCTGTGACCCGCAGAAAACCCTCGACGACCCAGCGCGTTTCGGGAAACGCGTGCGCGTGCTCGGTCATCCGTGCGCCCGGGAGATCCGACCACCACGCGGTGACCATGCCTTCGCGCTCGAGCGCGCGACGCAGCGTGGCCACCTGCAGCGGCCCGAGCCCCGGGTCCCAGCGGCGCGCGGCAAGTGTCACGACACGAACCGCGGCGCGCCGACCAGGATGCGGCGCGCGATCAAGATGATCGCGGCCGCATACAACAGGTGAATCGTGCCGCTCGGCACCTGCGCCACGAAGAGCAGCAAGAACCACGCGATCAACATCACGACAGCGGCGAGCAATGAGAGATTCAGGGCGATTGACCTTTAGGGTCCGGAAAGTATTCTAGTACCCAGGGGCGGGGAGATCAAACTATTGAGCCAACAAGCTCGATTGTGGACCCGGATACTGCGGCCCATGTCATGCCCCCACCGTGGGGAAGACAGAATTCGTGGTGAGGGACCCATCATTACTTTCGGGCTTCAATAACCCTCCTCGTTCCTGTCGTAATCGGTCGGCCGGTCCATGTTATGTGGTCCCGGCCGATCGTTTTTGTGTGAGCGCCTGCCAGAAATACCTCGGGGCGAGCAGCGCCTGTCCCCGGATCACGAACCCGACGAGCAGGATCACGATCCACAGCGCATACGCCACGGACACTTCTTCGCGAAGGTGGGGCGCCAGGAACTGCACGATCCAGAGCACGAACAGCGCGGTCGCGTCGAACCAGTCGAACTCCATGTTCGCGAGGAGCACCACGCCCAACGCTGTTTGCAGCAGCGTCAGAATGATCTCCAGGCGCTGCGCCGCATCGAACGGAAAATCTGCCCACGTCCCCGTGTGATGGTAATGCGAATACCCGTACACCAGCGGAATCATCGCGGCGAGGACGGTCCACTGGTTGATGTTGCTCGACACCATGTTCATCAGCGCCATGGGGGCATGGGTCACGCGCCGGGCCCAGAGAAACGCCGACACTTTTTCTGGGAACTCCGAGAGGAACGGCGCGACCCACTGGACCAGCACGAACTGGCTGACGCCGAGCAGGGCCGCCACCGCCAGCATCGATTCCAGGAACGGCCGCGCGGTGACGTAGAGCAGAAATCCGCCCGCTGCGAACAGCGCGCCGATCGCTGCCTTCTGGCGCCAACCGCGCTGCCGGTATGCCCACTGCGACACGCGGGGTGCGTCGCCCAGCTCCTCGACGTTGTGTGGCGGATTGCGCAGGAGCACGAGGAGATAAGCGACGTAGAGGAGCAGCAGCACCACGGCATCGATCCAGCTCAGCGTTTGCTTCAACACGATCACGACGAAGTACAGGAGCGGCGGGATCAGCCCGATGACTTCGACCGCGTGTTCGGGCTGCAACACGATGCACCCGAGCTTGGTGTCCCCGCGCCGGCGCCCTGACACGGCGAACACGAAGTAGATCATCGGCCAGCCGAGGCCGAGCAGCAGGCGAATCGCGCCGGTGAGATTCGCAATGGCGAGATGCGAGCGCCCGGGATTCCCGCCCGCCTCCCACGCGATGACGGCTTCGACGGCGAATTCCGGGAGCGTTTGGACCCAGGCCAGGATCGCGAGCGCGAGGCCCTGGGAAATGAGGAATTGCGCCGCTTCTGCGCCCCAGGCGACCAGAAACGCCGCCAGGAGCATGCTCGGAAACGTCCAGAGCGCCGCGAGCGCGGTGCCTCCCGCCTGTGTCGCCGAGGCGAGTAGCTTTAGGAATCGCACGGGGGTCCAAGATACCATGGCACGAGATCAAATGAAGTCCGCGAGCCTGCGCAGCTTCCACGAATCGCACACGGAGCCCACCGCCGTGCGCATTCCGTTTCAGACGCTCGTGCATGAGATGCTCGAGCAGCTGGGGGAGGATCCGAAACGCGAGGGGCTGCGGCAGACGCCGGCCCGCGTCGAGGCGTCGCTGAAATGGCTCACGCGCGGCTACGGCATGAACGTCGACGAAGTGATCGGCGATGCCCTGTTCGAGGAGACGCACGAGAGCATGATCTGCGTGCGCGACATCGAGATCTACTCGATGTGCGAGCACCACATGCTGCCGTTCTTCGGCAGGGCGCACGTGGCGTACCTCCCCAACGGCCGGATCGTGGGGCTGTCGAAGATCCCGCGGGTCGTCGAGGTATTCGCGCGGCGGCTCCAGGTGCAGGAGCGGCTGACCGACCAGGTCGCCGAGGCGCTCTGCCGCGTGCTCAAGCCGCTCGGCGTCGGCGTAGTGATCGAGGCCTATCACCTGTGCATGATGATGCGGGGCGTCGAGAAGCAGAACTCGAAAACGGTCACCAGCTCACTGCGCGGGGCCTTCCGGGACGACGGCAAGACTCGCGATGAATTCCTGAGGCTCGTACACGGCGGCACCTTCTCCCTGTGAAGATCGCGCTCGTGACGGGCGCGTCGCGGGGGATCGGACTGGCCGTCGCTGTCGCACTGCGGGCCAGGGGAATGCACGTCGTGCGGGTGGCGCGCAGCCTGACTGACGCCGCGGCGGAGCGTCGCACCGACATCGCCTGCGACATCACGAAACCGGCCGACGTCGAGCGCGCCCTGGCCCGCGTCGAGCAACAGCTCGGCGTGCCGGACGTGCTGGTGAACAACGCCGGCATCTTTCTCATCAAGCTGCTCGCCGAGACCACACCCGCCGACTTCGCGAGCGCGCTCACGACTAATCTCACGGCGGCATTTCTCTTCGCGCGTGCCATCGTCCCGAAAATGGTCGCGCGGGGCAGCGGGCATCTGGTCACCATCGGGTCGATCTCCGACTACATCGGGTTCTCGGGGTCGACCGCCTACGCCGCCAGCAAGTTCGGATTGCGGGGCATGCACGAAGTGATTCGCCAGGAGACGGCGAAAAGTGGCGTGCGCACGACGCTCATTTCGCCGGGTCCGGTCGATACGGACATCTGGGATCCGGTCGATCCCGACTCGAAGCCGGGGTTCACCAAGCGCAAGGACATGATGCGTGCCGAGGATGTCGCGGCCGCGGTCGTGTACGCGGTGACGCAACCGGAGCATGTGGCCGTCACGGAGATTCGCCTATTGCCAACTGTGTATTCGCCGAGAGGCTGAGGCACGGCTCTTCATGCACATTGAGTTGACGGAGATGCTGCGCTGTCCGGAGCCCCACCGCGAGGAGATGCTCGTGCTCTCCACCGGTGAGGTGAAAGACCGCATGGTGCGCTCCGGGATCATCGGTTGCCCGGTGTGTCACAAGGAGTATCCGATTTCGCGGGGGATCGTGAACTTCCGGCGCAGTCGCGAGCGTGTCTCCAAGGAATCATCCGGCCCGCGGCCCGCCTACGCGCCTCCCTCGCCGCTGCCGTCGGCGGAGGCTACGAGCCTGCAGGCGTTGCTCGAGTTGTCAGGCCCGGGCGGCTACGTCGTGCTCGTCGGGGCGGCGGTGCGGCAGGCCCAGCGCCTCGGCGCGCTGATGGCGGGGATTCACTTCGTGGGCATCAACGCGCCGTCCGAAATGGACGAACAGCCGACTCTCTCGCTGCTCTACGCCAACGAGAAAGTACCGCTGCGCACGGCAGTCGCGCGCGGCGTTGTCGTCGGCGCCGATCTCGCCACGTCCCCCTGGCTCGTGGAGGCGCACCGCGTATTGCTTCGCGGCCGCCGCTTTGTGGTGGAAAACGAAGAGCCCGAGCTACCGATCGGGCTCCTCAAACTGGTGGCGGAACACGGACTCTGGGTGGGGGAGAAGCGGTGAGCAGTGTTGTAGGGGCGCAGCATGCTGCGCCCCTAGGTTGTTGACTCGATCGACGCGGCGATCGCGTCGCCTGACGCATACGCCGCGTCGATCAGATCCTTGTAGTGCTGCTCCACCACGCGACGCTTCACCTTGAGCGTGGGCGTCAACTCTCCCGACTCGATCGTGAAATCCTTTTCCAGCAGCAAGACTTTCTTCGGTGTCTCGAACTTGGCGAGATGGGACAGCATGCTCATCACTTCGCGCTCGACCTTCGCCTTGACGTCCGGCAACCCCATCAGCTCGGCGCGCGTGCCGTAGGAGAGGCTCCGCTCCTGTGCCCAGCGCTCGAGGTTGTCGAAGTTCGGGACGATCAGAATGATCGGGAACTTGCGGCGGTCGCCGTACATCATGGCGTTCGCGACAAACTTGTTGCGCTTGACCGCCATCTCGATCGGCTGGGGCGCGATGTATTTGCCGCCCGCCGTCTTGAGCAGCTCCTTCTTGCGATCGGTGATCTTCAGATACCCGTCCGAGTCGAGCTCGCCGATGTCGCCGGTAAGGAGCCAACCCTCGGGGTTGATCGTCTCGCGCGTGGCCTCCGGCAGCTTGTAATAGCCCTTCATGATGTTCGGGCCACGCGCCAGGATCTCGCCATCTTGAGCGATCTTGAGCTCGACGCCGGGGATCGCCTTGCCGACCGTGCCGATCTTGATTCGGTCGAGCAGGTTGAGGGTCAGCACGGGCGACGTTTCCGTCAGTCCGTACCCCTCGATCACCGGGAGTCCCGCCGAGTAGAAGAACTTGGCGATTTCGGCGGAGAGCGGCGCAGCGCCTGAGACAAAGAAGCGAATCCGGCCGCCGGTACGCGCCCGCAGCTTCGAAAACACCAAGCGGTCGGCGATCTTCTTCTTGATCGCCAAACCACCAGGAATCGGTAGCCCAGCGAGGGACAGTGTTGCCCATTGCTCGCCGGCGCGCTTCGCCCAGAAAAAAATATTGCGCTTGATGGCGCTGCCCGACAGCGCGTTCTCGAGCACCCGCGCGTACACCTTCTCGTAGAGCCGCGGCACGGACAATACGACCGTGGGCTTCACTTCTCCAAGGTTTGCGGCGACTGTGTCGAATGATTCCGCGTAGTTGATGATCACACCCGCCTGGAACAGCGTGTAATCCACCATCCGCTCGTAGCTGTGCGACAACGGCAGCATCGACAGGCACTCGTCGCCGCCGCCGATCGGGATCATCTGCAGCACCGCCTGCACGTTGGACCAGATGTTGTAGTGCGACAGCATCACGCCCTTCGGGTCACCGGTCGTGCCTGACGTGTAGATGAGCGTCGCCAGGTCATCGGGCTGCGCCTGCAGCGCTTCCTCTCTCCACTTGGGGTGCTTCGACGCGGCTGCGCGGCCCTTGGCTTCCACAGCCTCGAGGGACACGATGCCTTCGCCCCGCCGCTGGGACACCGCGGTAGCGTCGAATACGATCACCTGCCTGAGGCCGGACAGATTGCCTTTCGCCTCGAGGACCTTGTCCAGCTGCGCGGCTGTCGAGACGAACGCCGCGACGGACTCGGAGTCGCGCAGGATGTATTCGGTCTGCTTCGCGGTGAGGGTCGGATAAATCGGAACATCCGTCGTGCGCGAGGTCAGGCAGGCGTAGTCGCTCAGCGCCCATTCCGGGCGATTCTCCGAGACGATCGCGACTCTGTCGCCCGGCTTGATCCCTAATTCGCGCAGGCCGAGGGAGATCGCCTGAACGCGCTCGAGCGCTTCGCGATGGGAGACCGAGACCCAGGCGCCGCCCACTTTCGATCGGAATGCCGCAGGGAGGCCGGCGTGCCGATCTACCGTGGTAAAGAACAGCTGGGTGAGCGTGCCGCGGTTCATGGACGAAACTCCACGACGAAGGTCAGGGGACTGCCCGACACGGCGGTGCTGTCCAGATGCAGCATGATGACCGTGACGACCACCGAATCCGGAACGGTACCACTCCGGAGCCGCACTTGCACGGCCGCCACTCCGCTACTCGGGTTCGTGAAGACCGTGTCGTTCGGCAATAATGTGACCGCCGGAGCGCTGGCGGGAAAGGTGGTTGGCGTGAAGACCACGCGCCGATTGGCGGGAATGGCGCCGCCCCCGCCGTAGGCCTGGACCACGAGCGAATCGGAAAGAGAATCGGCCGCTGTGGTGACGAACACGGTATCCCGGGCTGCCCCCGACACGCGTATCGAGTCGATGTAAGGCAGCACGGTCACGGATTGGGGATTGGAGATGAGGTTCCCGGTGCGCGCCTGCAGCCGCGCGGTTCCCAGGGTTTTGCTGAGTGAGACTCCGGTCGCGCTGTCGAGCACGGCAAGGATAGCCGTGTCGAGCGACGCCCACACGAACGCCGCCTGGACCGAGTCGCCGATCCCGTTCAAGGCGCGGGCAGTGGGGCGAAACGTGTCGGTCAGCTCGACGCGGCCGCTGTCCGGCAGGCGAATCTCGATCGCCACCGGCTGATTCACATCAGTATTGATTTTGCAGGCGAGCACGACGGCCAGCGTCACCACGACCAACGTCCGAATCAGGAACTCCCCGTCCTTTCCTCGGTGGCACGTGTGGGCGCGGCGCGCAGGTCCTGGAGGGCCTGGTTCGCGTGTTCGACCCACTTCTGGGCGTCTGGTCCGCGGGGCGGGTGCGCGAGGAAGGTCTTCAAGTGTTGCGCCGCTCCGTCGGGATCGCCGCGTTGCAGCAGGAGAAACGCCAGGCCGTAGTGCGCGCCGGCGAGCGAGCTGTCGAGCTCGAGCGCGCGCCGGTAATGGCGGATCGCTTCGTCATAGCGGCGCGTTTTGGTGAACGCAATCGCCATGTTCTGGAGAATGCGCGCGTCATTGGGGAGATCGCGCAGCGCCAACCGGTACGACGTCAGCGCCGCGTCATAATCCCCCTGGCGCTCGAGGGCTAACGCCTCGTTGAGGTAATCGAGACGTTGGGGCTTGAGATCGTCGCTCGACGAACTCCCCCCGAACAAGCGGCGCCAGAAACCCATGGGGCGAAAATAGCTTGCGGTTGCTGACACTGGCAATGTAGAATCCCCCACCATGGCTCCCTCCGCCGGCATGCGTCCCCAGCCCCGTAGCAAGACCCCTCGGGGCGTCCTGCAGGTCGACTGGGCGTTTTTCGGTGAGCTGTGCAGGGTGCTGGCCCTGAAGGTCTTTCGCGAGTACGACCCCGAGGTCGTCATCGGGATCGCGAAAGCGGGAGTGATCCCGGGTGCCGTGGTCGCGAGCATCCTGCAACGCGACTTCGCGTCGATCGCCATCACGCGGGAAGGCTCGGTCATCGCCGGGCCGCCGCGCCTTGTCACCGGCAAGCGCGTCCTGCTGGTGGACGAAACCTGCGAGTCCGGCAACACCATGAAGCTGGCCCTCGCCGCCCTCCGCGATCTGAAGCCCGCAGCGGTGAAGACCGCCGTGTCGTTCAAGACGGGGACGTACAAGCCCGATTTCTACGCGCTCGAAAACGAAAACTTCATCATCCTGCCCTGGGACCTCGAAGTAATCGTCAATGGGGAGATCGTCGTCCGTCCCGATTACCGCGCCAAACTGAAAGAGCCCAGTTGAAAGATCGTTTAGCCCAGAGCCTCAAGCAGTCCCGCGCCGATTACACCGAGATTCGCGTCGAACGCACCTGGAGCTCCGCCGTCGCCTTTCGCGGCCGGCGTCTCGAAACCGCGACGGTGAGTGAGGATCAGGGCGGGTTCGTCCGCGTCCTCAACACGGGCTGCGGCTGGGGCATCGCGTCGTTCACGTCGCTGGACGAGCTGCCCAAGATGGTCACGCGGGCCAACGAGCTGTCCCGCGCCGTGCGCCTGGACGAGCCGATCCGGCTGGCGGACGTGCCGGCACACACCGGCGACGCAGTGCTCGATCTCGACGGCGACGTCCGCGGCGTGGCGCTGGCGGAGAAGAAGAAGCTGCTCGATCGCTACAATGGCGCGATGCTCGCCGTCTCGGACAAGATCGTCGACACGCAGTCGAGCTATCGGGATGAAGTCTCCGAAGTCTGGTACGTGAACTCCGAGGGCGCGTCGCTGTACCAGCTGCGCCCCGAGGTCGTCGTCTCGGGCACGGCGATCGGCCGGCGCGACGGCACCATCGAGAAGGGGCTCGAGTCGATCGGCCTGCGCAAAGGGTGGAACAGCGTGCAGGACTTCGAGCCCCAGTTTCGCGTCGTCGCGCAGCGTGCCGTCGACTTGCTCGATGCCCCGCGCGTGCGCGGCGGGGCGTATCCCGTCATCCTCGACAACGAGCTGGCCGGCGTTTTCATCCACGAGGCGTTCGGCCACCTCTCCGAGGCCGATTTCGTCTACGAGAACCCGCAGGCGCGGGAGATGATGACGCTGGGCCGGCGGTTCGGCAAACCGGTGTTGAACGTGGGTGACAACGGCGCGGCGAAGGGCCTGCGCGGAACGCTGCCGTACGACGACGAAGGGACGCCCACGCAGGACACTCCCCTGATCAAGGAAGGAATCCTGGTCGGTCGCCTGCACTCGCGCGAAACGGCGGCGAAGCTGGGAGAGCGACCGACTGGCAACGCCCGCGCGATCTCGTTCCGCCACCCGCCCATCGTGCGGATGACGAACACCTACATCGCCCCCGGCACGAAGGGCGTGGGCTTCAACGATCTCATCCGGGACATCAAGCTGGGCGTGTACGCCTGCGGCGCGTTCGGCGGCCAGACGATGCTCGAAAATTTCTCGTTCACTGCGGGCTGGGGCTACATGATCCGCGACGGCAAGGTCGCGGAGCTGGTCAAGGATGTCGTGCTGGCGGGCAATCTGTTTCAGACGCTGGACCGCATCGATCATATTGCCGGCGACTTCACGTGGAATCAGATGGGCGGCGGCTGCGGGAAAGGCGGTCAGTTCCCGCTCCCGGTGACGGAAGGGGCGCCGCATGTGCGCATCGAAGAAGCGCTGATCGGTGGTGACGTATGATCGATCGCCTGCTCGACAGCGCGCGCGGCGCGGTCGATAACGCCGACGCCCTGTGGCGCCGCGAAGAGCAAACCGCCGTCGCGTTCGAGTCCGGACGACTCAAGGCGGCGGGCATCTCCGAAGAAGCCGGAGTCAACCTGCGCGTGCTGGCGAAAGGCCGGATGGGGGTCGCGGGCACGACCGCGCCGAAACCGGATCCCAAAGAGCTCGTCGCACGCGCGCGCGCGTCCGCGGAACTCGGAGAGGCGGTAGAGCTTGCGTTTCCAAACGCGAGCCCCCAGTCCCTACCGCCGATTCCCACATTCTTCGACCGGACCGCCAATGCGTCGCTCGCCGAGCTGATCCGCATGGGCCGGTTGCTCGTCGAGCGGCTGGCGCGGCCCGACTGTCAGATCAACGTCTCCGTGCAGCGCGAAGTGGCCGACACGGCGGTGGGGAATACCGCGGGCGCGCGCGGCGCGTACCGCACCACCGGCATCGCCGTGACCGCCGATCTCACGCGCATCGCCGGCGATGACGTCCTGATGATCTACGATCAGTATGTCGGCGCCGACCTGCCCACCGCTGCCGATCTCGAGGCGTTGGTTCGCTCGGTCGAAACACGACTCGCTGCGGCTCTCAAGGTCGTCACACCGCCGGAGGGCGCGCTGCCCGTCGTATTCACCCCCGCCGGTCTGGCGGCCGTGATCCTGCCGCTCGAGCAGGCGCTGTCAGGCAAGACCGTGCTCCAGGGCAGCTCGCCGTTGGCGGGCAAGGTCGGGGAGACACTGTTCGACGAGCGGCTGTCCATCATAGACGACCCGCTGACGCCAGGGCGCCCCGCGTCCCGGCCGGTCGACGACGAATGTGTCCCCTCGCGGAGTACCGCCCTCGTGGAGCGCGGCACCGTGGGACGTTTCGTCTACGACCTGGAGACCGCCGCCCGCGCCAAGACCCAGAGCACCGGAAACGGACGACGGGGCGTGTTCGGGAAGCCGCACATCGGGTACACGAACATTCTGTTTCGCATGGCCGATGGCGTGCCCGCACCGACCACGGATCTCGGTGGCGGTCTGATCGGGAACATCGCCGATGGTTTGATCGTCGACGATTTGATCGGCGTGGGGCAGGGGAACGTGATCAGCGGCGCCTTCAGCCATCCCGTGGGACTCGCCTATCGCGTGCAACGCGGCGAGATCACGGGGCGCGTCAAAGACGCCGCGGTGGCGGGCAACGCCTATGACCTGCTCAAGCGGATCGGGGAATTCGGACGCGACGGGCGGTGGCTCGGCGCGCGGTGGTCGCCGTCACTGCTGCTCGATGGGGTGAGCGTCGCTCGTCGACGATAGGTGTCAGGGGTCTGGTGTCAGGTCTGATGATCCCTGGCACCTGACACCAGGCACCTGTTATTGCGGGCTCAGAGCCTCTTCGTACGAGCGCCCCGCGGCCATCTCGTTGTAGACCTTCTCCAATAATTCCGGCGGTGCCGACAAGAACCGACACCGCGCGTCCCCCTTGCTGCGGCATTCCACTTCCATCACGGCGACCGTGTCGGCGGAGATCCGTCCCAGAAAGTCGGCCAGCATTCCCGCCGAGAAGAAGCACATCGGGGCCTGCGCGGTGCCGGGGTCCGCTTCCGCCCAGTCGCTCGAATCGAGTGCGAGCGCTCCCGTGCCGACCGGGGTCATGGTGACGGTGCCCCAGCCGCCGCTCGCGAAGAATTCCGAGAGCATGTCGGTCAGCAGGTCCGCGTCGAGATTCGCCGGGCTGTCCACGCCCGCCCGCTCTTTCAACCAGTCCGCGAAGGCGAGATAGATCGCTTCGCCGGCGGCGTAGCCGGCTTCTTGGAGAACGGCGATCGCCTGTTCCGGCGCATGGCTGGCGAGACTGGCATGAAGTTGGCGCAGCGTGCCGCGCCCGATGGCTAGATCGGAGGGGCTCATATGCGCGCCAACTTAGGGTTTGCGGTTCGCGCGGCGCAAGAGTTCGGCCTCGTCGATTTGCTCGACGCCGAGCGCTTTCGCCCTGTCGAGCTTCGATCCTGGGTCCGCGCCGACGACCAGCGCGGTCGTTTTCTTCGAGAGACTGTCGGCGACATGCCCCCCGGCGGCCTCGATCAGGTCGCGGGCCTGCTGCCGGGAGAGCGTCGGCAGCGTCCCGGTGACGACGTACGTCTGGTCGGCCAGCGGGCGTGGCCCGGAGGCCGTCGCCGTCTCCTTGAGCGTCAGGCTGAGTCTTTCCAGACGTTCGATGAGCTTGCGGTTGCGCGGCTCGGCGAAGAATCCCGCGACGGCGTCGGCGATCGCCGGCCCGATCCCGCGGACCTCGCCGACTTCCTCGGCCGACGCCTGGGCGAGCGCTTTCATGGTCCCAAAGTGCCGGGCCAGCAGCTTCGCGCCCTGGGCGCCGACGTGCCGGATCCCGAGCCCAAACAGCAGCGCCGAGAGCGGCTGTTCCTTGGAGGCGGCGATGGCGTCCACCAGCTGCTGCGCCGACTTCTCGGCGAAGCCCTCGAGTGCGAGAAGCTCCATCGGGGTCAGCTCGTAGAGGTCGGCGACGTCGTCGATCAGCTTGGCGTCGAGTAGCGCGCGCACACGTTCGTAGCCGAGCCCGCGGATGTCCATCGCGCTGCGGCTCGCGAAATGGACGATCGATTCGAGGATGCGGGACGGGCACGAAATGTTGGGGCAGTACGTCATCACTTCTTCGTGCGGGTGCTCGACCTGCGAGTGACAGCTGGGGCAGCGCTCCGGCATCTTGTACGGCTTCTCCGCGCCGGTGCGTCGATCTTTCACGGGGCCGAGGATCTGCGGGATGACCTCGCCCGCGCGCGTGACCTCGACCCAATCCCCCTCGCGAATGTCCTTCGCGCTGATCAGCTCGGCGTTGTGCAGCGTGGCGTTGGATACCGTTACGCCGCCAATCTCGACCGGCTCGAGCACCGCATACGGGTTCAGGGCTCCCGTACGTCCCACGTTGAGGCGAATCTCGAGCAGTTTCGTGATCTGGACCTCGGGCGCGAATTTGCGCGCGATCGACCAGCGCGGCTCCCGATTGCCAACCGTGCCAAGCTCGGCATAGAGGGAGCGCTTGTCGACTTTGACAGCCACGCCGTCCGCGCCATAGTCGAGCGTGGGGAGGAGCGCCTCGAGTTTCTTGATCGCTGCGTGCGCTTCCTCGAGGTCCTTCGCGCCGGTGTGATGCGGCTCGACCGGGAGCCCCCATTCGCGCAATGCTTCCAGCAGCTCGTGCTGCGAATCGATCCCGAGCTTCAGCCCGGGCGCCTCGACTTGGAAGGTGAAAACGCGCAGCCCGCGGGCGCGCGTCTTTTTGGGATCGAGCTGCCGCAGCGCGCCGGCCGCGGCATTGCGCGGATTGGAGTACGGCGGCTCGCCCGCTTTCTCGCGCTGCTTATTGGTCTCCGCGAACTGGCTCTTCGGTAAGTAGACCTCGCCGCGCACTTCCATCTTCTTGGGCCAGGTTTTGCCGCGCAGCCGCAGGGGCAGGTCCAGCACGGTGCGCAGATTCGCCGTAACGTCTTCGCCTTCAACGCCGTTGCCGCGCGTCACGCCTGCCACGAGGACGCCGTTCTCATAGGTCAGGCTCACGGCGGCGCCGTCGATCTTGACCTCCAGCGTGTAGCCCGCGGTTTTCACTTCCGGCACAAGGCGCGCGTTGCGCTCCTCCCATTCCTGGAGCTCTGCCTCGGTGAAGGCGTTGGCCAGAGAGAGCATCGGGACGAGGTGGCGGTGTTTATGGAACGCTGTCGCCGGCTCGCCGCCCACCCGCAGCGTGGGGGAGTCGGATGTACGCAGCTCGGGGTGCTTCTCCTCGAGCGCCTGGAGCTCGCGGAACAGCCGGTCGTATTCCGCGTCCGACATCTCCGGTTTGTCGAGGATGTAGTATGCGTGATTCGCCCGTTCCAGAATCCGCCGCAGCTCTGCGGCGCGTGCCGCCGGCTTCACCTGCCTTTGGCTTCTTCCTGGATGACGGCCATGGCCACGTTGACGAGCCGGTCGAGCTCCTCCGCGCTGGCTTTGGGGAGCAGCCCTTCACCCCACGCGCCTTCGCGCTGACCGAACGTATCGAGCAGCCGGCGCAGGAACACGAGCAGGGCGACGCGCTCAAGCTCCATGCGGCGCAGCTGCTCGCCGGTCTCGTGCGTCCGCTGCTCGAGCCGCTCGTAGCGATGGGCGTTGCGCAGGCTTTGCGCGGTGAGGGCGGCGACGACCTGCACGAAACGCACATCCGCGTCGGAGAAGGTGGGCCCGTCGCGGTAGGTGCGCAGGAAAATCGCGCCGATCGCGACCGTCCGCCACGTGATCGGCACGACCGTGATCGACTTCACGCGGCGATTGATCAACTCGCCCTTCACATGCCGCAGCGAGGGATCGTTCGCGGCGTCGGGGATGAAGACCGTCTCGCCGCTTTGCATGGCGCGCTTTAGCTCGGGGTAGCGATCGAGATCGACGACGTAGTTGCGGATCGTGGGGTCTTCGTACGACGCCACGAGGCGTACCTGCCTGCCGCCTTTTTCGCCGAGGAAGATGGAGCAGCGATCGAGCCCGAACGACTCGCCCAGCTTGCGGGCGATGGATTGCAGAATGTCAATAAAGTGTAAGGAACTGGAGGCTTCCTTCAGGATCTCGATGACGGCGAGGAGATGCTTGCGCTCATGTTCCAGCTCGGCGATCCGCGCGGCAAGCCGTTCCGCTTCCGCGTGTGTCAGAGCCGAGTTGATTGTCATGAGTGCCATAGTTTCGCTCAGAGACGCGAGTCACGTCAAGCACATGTAGATTACGCCTGATGCGCACACTTCCATCGCTTGCCGTGTTCGTCGCGATCCCGCTCGCCTCTCTGTCAGCGCAGTCCGCGGGTGCCACATCGCCCCCTCCCATCGGCGCCTACGACGTCGTCCCGGAGTTGCCCGGCATGGGACGGCCGGTCGACATCGCGGCGACCGCCGCCCGGCGGAGAGCGTTGTTGCAGCGCATCGGACGCGGTGCGGCACTGATTCCCGCGGCGCACGAGCGCAACATCGAACAGGACTACGTGCAGGACAACGATTTTCGGCAGGACAACACGTTCTACTACCTCACCGAGCTCGAGACGCAGGACGCGTGGCTCCTGCTGACCGCACGCGGTCCCGACTCGCTCGAGACCGTGCTGTTCCTGCCGCCGCGCACCCCCTCGCAGGAGCGCTGGACCGGTTTGCGGCTCGGGCCCGACAGCGTCGGGGTGCGGCTTTCGGGGATCACGACCGTCTTGCCGCTCGACTCGCTGGATAGCCGGCTGCTCCGCATCCGCTTCGCGGGCGCCCGCGGTGGTCCCGTCTACGTGCCCCTCGGGCCGGCGACGCGTGAGGAGCGCCGCATCTCCGACCTGGCGTTCTCGGGCGCGGATGTGCGCAACCTGCTGCCGATCGTGGACTCGATGCGCGTCGTGAAGGACGCCGATGAAATAGCGCGCTTGCGGCGCGCCGTGAACATCAGCGTCGCGGGGCACATCGCCGCGATGCGCGTCGCCCGTCCGGGCATGTACGAGTACGAGCTCGAGGCGGCGCTGGAAGATGGATTTCGCCGCAATGGCGCCGACCGCCTGGGATATCCGTCCATCGTCGGCAGCGGGCCCAACTCCACGACGCTGCACTACGACGTGAATCGCCGGCGCACGGAGAACGGCGACCTCGTGGTGATCGATGCCGCCGCCGAGTGGGGCCAGTACACCGCCGACGTCACGCGCACCTTCCCGGTGAACGGGAGATTTACGCCGCGGCAGAAGGCGATCTACGACCTCGTGCTCGGCGCGCAACGGGCGGCCTTTGACTCCATTCGCCCGGGGATCACGATGCGCGAGCTCGATGGCGTCGCGCGCGCGTACATGCGCGCGCACTCCGGCACGCTGTGCGGCGAGCGGACGTGCGACGATCGGGAATTCTTCAACCACGGCCTCGGGCACCCGATCGGCATGGACGTGCACGATGTCGGATTCAGTCGGCCGCTCGAGCCGGGGATGGTGGTCACGCTCGAGCCGGGGATCTATCTGCAGGCGGAAAAGCTCGGCGTGCGGATCGAGGACGACGTGCTCGTGACCGCGAAGGGCGGGGAATGGCTGTCGGATGGCGCGCCGCGCACGACCGACGCGATCGAGAAGCTGATGTCACGTCGGTAGGGGCGCAGCATGCTGCGCCCCTAAGTCTCGTCCTTCTCGTTTTTGATGTCGTCCAGCAGGTCGGCCGCGTCCTTCTTGTACTGCGCGTCCATCACGTCGACTTCACGCAACGTCGCGATCACCTTACACTGTTCGCGGGCCTTCGAATACTTCCCGAGATCGGTGTAGACCTCGGCCAATTCGAGTCGGTGATAGATGTGATCCGGGGCGATGGCGACGGCGCGCTCCAGGTGCCGCACCGCGTCGTCCCAGTTGGCTTTGTCCATGAACCCGCCGCCGAACAACGCCTTGGCGAAAAAGCGCTGAATCCCGGACAGCCGCTTCACCTCGGCGTGCCAGGCGCCGAGGACGTGGTGCGCGAGATCGTAGTTGGAATCGATCTGGACCGCGCGCGTCGCTTCGTCGAAGATGATCTTCGCGTACCGCACGCGCTCCTTGCTGCCCTTGGTGCGTGACAGCCGGCCCAACACCATCGCGAGCGCGTAGTGTCCATCGGGCCGCGTGGAGTCGGCGCGAATCGCGCGCTCGGCATAGCCTCGGCCCACGGAATACAGGCTATCCCGGCGGTGCTTGAGGGAATCCGCATTGCCCTGTATTTGTTTGGCGACGTCGGCGATCGCCCGCGCCGCCTTCCAGTTCGCCGCATAGGACATCGAGTCGCCGGCCAGGGCCGCTTGGTAGTGCCGCAGCTGAACCTCGGGATGCATCAGGCCGGCGCTGTCGCCCGCGGCGATGTGGTGGGCTACTGTTTGGGCGGCGAGATTCGTCGCGACGAGCGACGCGAGCAGGCACAGGGAAAGGCGCATGAGACAAATGATCGTGGTGCCCTTGATCGAGCGCAAGCGCGACGGCGGAGTGCTGACTCCGGAAGAATGGTCGGCACTCGTCGCGGAGTATACCGCGGGCCGCATCCCGGATTACCAGATCGCCGCACTGTTGATGGCGGTCTTCATGCGCGGCCTCGAGCGCCAGGAGCTTGCCGCGCTCACCGATGCCATGCTCGCCTCGGGTGATCGTCTGTCGTTCGACGGCTTCAAGGTGCCGCGCATCGACAAGCACTCGACCGGTGGTGTGGGCGACAAGGTCTCCCTCGTGCTCGGCCCGCTCGTGGCGGCCTGCGGCATCGCCGTGCCGATGATGTCGGGTCGCGGTCTGGGGCATACCGGCGGAACGCTCGACAAGCTCGAAGCGATTCCGGGATTTCGCACCAACCTGTCACTCGCCGAAGCCAAGGCGCAGGTGCAAAGACTCGGCTGCGTCCTGATCGGCCAGACGGCGGAAATCGCGCCCGCCGATCGCAAGCTCTACGCGCTGCGCGACGTCACCGCGACCGTCGAGTCGATTCCGTTGATCTCGGCGAGCATCATGTCGAAGAAGCTCGCCGAAGGGCTGGACGGGCTCGTGCTCGACGTGAAAAACGGCAGCGGCGCCTTCCTGCCGGAGGTGGAGCGCGGCCTCGAGCTCGCGAAAACCATGATCGCGCTCGGCGAAGATCGCGGCTGCCCCACGGTCGCGCTCATCACGGCGATGGACCGGCCGCTGGGCCGGGCGTGCGGCAACGTGCTGGAGACCGAAGAGGCGATTCTCGCGCTGCGGGGCGAGGGGCCGCCCGACCTGCTCGAGGTCACCTACGCGTTGGGCGTCGAGATGTTGATCCAGGGCGGCATCGAGAAGAACACGAAGAAGGCGCGCAAGAAGCTCGAGACCGCGATCGAGTCCGGGCTGGCGGCCGAGAAGTTCGAGCAGATCATCGAGGCGCAGGGTGGCAACCCCAAGGCTGTCGAGGACCCGTCAGTGTTACCGCAGGCGCTCGCGGTCGAGGTCTACGCCGCCCCCCGCACGGGAGTCGTGCAGCGCGTCGAGCCGCGCACGATCGGCCGGGCCATTATCGCCCTCGGCGGCGGCCGCCGGACCGTCGAGGACACGATCGATCCCACCGTGGGATTCGTGATCACGGCCAAGCCCGGCGACAAGGTACTCGAAGGAGAGCCAATCGCGTCGGTCTTCGCGAAGGATGCCGACGGGATCCGCACCGGTTTCGATGCGCTGGCCCAGGCCATCGTCATCGGCGACAAGCTCACGCACAAGCCACTCCCGCTCGTGTCACATCGCGTGACCCGAGCGGGAGTCGAGGTCCTGGGGAAGACCTAGACGTCTAAACGTCTAGACGTCTAGGTTTTTCACGAACTTCGCGTTTTCCTCGATGAACTTGCGGCGCGGCTCGACCTCGTCGCCCATCAATGTCTCGAACAGCTGCGACGCCTCGAGCGCATCCTCCATCGTCACCTTGAGCAGTGTGCGCTTGGCGGGGTCCATCGTGGTGTCGCGCAGCTGGTCGGGGTTCATTTCGCCGAGCCCCTTGTAGCGGCTGACGCTAACCGTCGACTTGCTCTCCGCGCCGTTGGTCAGGCGCTTCACGTACGTGTCGCGCTCCTTCTCGTCGTAGGCGTAGAACTCCTCCTTGCCCTTCGACACGCGGAACAGCGGCGGCTGCGCGATGTAGATGTAGCCGGCGTCGATCAGCTGCTTCATCTCCTTATAGAAGAAGGTGAGCAGCAGCGTGCGGATGTGCGCGCCGTCCACGTCGGCGTCGGTCATGATGATGATCTTGTGGTAGCGCGCTTCGTCGACCTTGAAGTCTTCGCCCACGCCCGTCCCGATCGCCGTGATCATCGTGCGGATCTCTTCGTTCGAGAGAATCTTGTCGATCCGCGCTTTCTGGACGTTGAGGATCTTGCCGCGCAGCGGCAGGATCGCCTGGTAGCTGCGGTCGCGGCCCATCTTGGCTGAGCCGCCGGCCGAATCACCCTCGACCAGATAGATCTCGCACAGCCTGGGATCGGTGAGCGAGCAGTCGGCGAGCTTGCCGGGGAGAATCCCGGCATCGAGCCCGCTCTTTTTACGCACCAGCTCGCGCGCCTTGCGGGCCGCCTCGCGGGCGCGTGCCGCGCTGACGGCTTTCGCGATGATCGAGCGCGCGACGCTCGGGTTCTTGTCGAAAAATGCGCCCAGCGCCTCGTTGACGACGGTCTTGACGATGCCTTCGACTTCGGAGTTCCCCAGCTTGGTCTTGGTCTGACCCTCGAACTGCGGCTGCTTGACCTTGACGCTGAGGACGCAGTTGAGTCCCTCGCGGACGTCGTCGCCCGAGAGTGTGAACTCTTCCTTCTTGAGAGCGCCGTCCTGCTTCGCCCATTCGTTGATGGTGCGGGTCAGCGCCGACTTGAAGCCGGTGAGATGCGTGCCGCCTTCGTGCGTGTTGATGTTGTTCACGAAGGTGAACGTGTTTTCGCTGTACTGGTCGTCGTACTGGACCGCGCCCTCGACCTCGACGTCTTCGCGCGTCGCCTCGAACGTGATCGGTTTGGGATGCAGGGGGCGGCGGTTGCCGATGATCCACTTTACGAACTCGGACAGGCCACCCTTATAGTAGAAGGTCTCTTCCTTCGTGCTTCCCTTGCGTTCGTCCTTCAGAACGATCGTGAGCGCCTTGTTCAGGAAGGCGAGCTCGCGCAGGCGATTCGCAATCGTCGCGTAGTCGAAGCGCGTCTCAGTGAAGATCTTTTCATCGGGCTTGAACCAGACCGTCGTGCCGGTGCCCTTCGCCTTGCCGACGACTTCGAGCTTCTTCTTGGTCTCACCGCGCTCGAACGACATGTGGTGCCGTTTGCCGTCGCGGTCCACCCACACCTCGAGCTTCTCGGAAAGCGCGTTGACTACCGAGACGCCGACGCCGTGCAGACCGCCCGACACTTTGTAGCTGCTCTTGTCGAACTTGCCGCCGGCATGGAGCATCGTGAGCGCGACCTCGACCCCGGGCTTCTTCTCCGTCTTGTGAATGTCGACGGGAATGCCGCGGCCGTTGTCGACGACAGTGATGGCGTTGTCGGGATGGATCGTGACGGAGATGTCGGTCGCGAAGCCTGCGAGCGCTTCGTCCACCGAGTTGTCCACGACTTCATAGACGAGATGGTGCAAACCGCGAGCGGACACCGAGCCGATGTACATCGCCGGCCGGCGGCGGACCGCCTCCAAACCCTTCAAGACTTGGATGGAATCGGCCTGATAGTCGCCGTTGCCTTTTTCCTTTTTCGGTGCGGCGGGTTTCTTCTTAGGCATCAAATTCCTAGCGTGAAAGAAGCCAGCGTATTGAGGTGATCCGGCCCGCACCACGTCCCGCGTTGACGCGGGCAATGATGTCGGGGGTCATGAGCTGGAGCTCGTTCATCCACGAGCTGGTCGCCACGCGCACGAACAACACGCCATCGGGCGTGATGCTTTCGGGGGTGGCGACGGCGGCGATCTGCGGACCTACCAGGCGGGGCCAATCGGGAATCATCTGCGCCTGGCCCACGCGACGCGCCAAACCGGCCCGTTTCAGGTACCCCGCGAGGGCCTCCGAAACAGCGACGGGACGGCTCTGTTTGGGGCGTTCCGAGCGGTCGGTCACAGCCTCAAAAATAGCCGGAAGTTATTGTCCTGTCAACAGTTAAGGGTGTCGCGGAAGTTACGGTACGACCACGACGTAGGTGTCCTTTTGGGTCTCGAAAGCGGCGACATCACGCGCCCGAAACACCATGGGGATGTGGGTCCCCGCCTGCTGCCCTGAGGGGGTGATGAAGCGATACGTCGCGGTGAATCCCCGGGAGAAGCCGCCGTCGTGGACCTGCTGCTCGGATCCCACGGTCACCCATACCGAGTCGATGCCGGCGGGATCGACGACGTGGACGCTGCCGGAAACCGTATCGGTGCGGCTCGAGACGACAGTCGTGTCATCGATTGTGAAAGACACTTGCGGCGGCCCGGGCCGGTCCCGTTCAGTGACGCACGCGGCGCTGGCCCCGAGCAGCAGGATTAGCGTCCCAGAAATTTGGCCGAGCGTTTTTCCAAGAATGCGGTTGTCCCTTCCTTCATGTCCTGGGTCGCGGCGAGCAATCCAAAGTGATTCGCCTCGAGCAGCAGCCCTTCATCGAGGCTCATCTCGAGCCCCTGATCCACGGCTTCCATCGCGAGGCGGACAGCGAGCGGTCCCATCGCGAGGATACCCCGCATCATTTTCTCGGATTCGGCGAGCAAATCGGCGGCGGGCACCACCTTGTTGACGAGCCCGATGCGGTACGCCTCCGGGGCGTCGATCGTCTCACCCGTCAAGATCAGCTGCATGGCGACACCCTTGCCGACGAGGCGCGGCAGCCGCTGGGTGCCGCCGTACCCGGGCGCGATGCCGAGCTTTACCTCGGGCTGTCCGAACTTCGCGTTTTCGCTGGCAATGCGGATGTGGCACGCCATGGCCAGCTCGCAGCCGCCGCCGAGGGCGAATCCGTTGATCGCGGCGATGACTGGCTTGCCGCAGGTCTCGAGTCGCCGCAGGACCCCCTGCCCCCGCTGGGCGCGCGCCTTGCCGTCGAACGGTCCCTGGCGCGAGAGATCCCCGATATCGGCGCCGGCGACGAACGATTTCGGGCCGGCGCCGGTCAGGATTGCGCCTTTGATCTCGGTCTCGGTCGCGATGCGTTCGGCGGCATCGGCCAGCTCGAGCATCACCTGATCGTTCAGGGCGTTCAGCTTGTCGGGACGGTTCACTGTCACGAATGCGACACCGTCCCTGATTTCGAAAATCAGGGTCTGGTAGGTCATGGCGACATATCCTAAACAAGGGACATGCAAAAGCTAGTCTACAGACGCACCGCGGACGCACAGCCCACCGTCATCGGGACAACCCCCGCGAGGGTGGTCCGGTTAACCAATGACTGTGCGCCCGCTGCTGCGTCTGCCGCCTAGTCTTTGCATGTCCTTGCAGTAGGTTCTGCGCAATGCCTATCCAAGCCATCTCATGGTCCCCTTCCGGTGCGGTGCGCATCATCGATCAGCGCGCCCTCCCGGAAGCCGAGATCACGCGCGACCTCGAGAGTGCGGAGTCGGTTGCAGACGCGATCCGGCAACTGCAGGTGCGCGGCGCGCCGCTGATCGGCATCGCCGCCGCGATGGGCCTGGTGGCCGGCATGCGGGAGCAGCGGACCGCCGCGCGCGCGGAGTTTTTGGCGCGCCTGAAGAGTCTCGCGTCGCTGCTCGGTGCCGCGCGGCCGACGGCGGTCAACCTGCGCTGGGCACTCGACCGCATGCTGCGTGTCGCCGAGGCGACATCGGGCGACGGCGCCGAGCTGTGGGAGCGGCTGCGGGTTGAGGCGACCACGATCTGGGAGGAGGATCGTGCGATGTGCCGCAAGATCGGCGAGCACGGCCTGACGATTCTCCCCGATGGCGCCAACGTCCTGACCCACTGCAACACCGGCGCGCTGGCGACTGGGGGGATCGGAACCGCGCTCGCCCCGATCTATCTCGCGCACGAAAAGGGCCGCAAAGTCCATGTCTATGTGGACGAGACCCGGCCGCTGCTGCAGGGTTCACGTCTCACCGCGTGGGAGCTGATGCATGCCGGCATTCCGTCCACGCTGATCACCGACGCCACCGCGGCGACGTTGATGCGGCAGGCGAAGGTGGATGTCATTCTCGTCGGGGCGGATCGGATCTGCGCCAATGGCGATTTTGCCAACAAAATCGGCACCTATGGCCTCGCGGTGCTGGCGCGTCATCACGGCGTGCCGTTCTACTGCGCCGCACCCTGGTCCAGCGTGGACGCCGAACTCGCGGAGGGTGATTTGATCCCGATCGAACAGCGGGCGCCAGCCGAAGTCACCGTCATGGCCGGCCGGCCAACGGCCCCCGAAGGAATGCCCGCGCTCAATCCCGCCTTCGACGTCACGCCGGCGCGCTACGTGACGGGATTCATCACCGATCGCGGCATCGTTCAACCACCGTTCTCGGAGTCTGTCACATGACCGCAGTTCTCGCACTCGATCAGGGCACCACTGGCTCGACTGCGCTTGTCGTCAGCGCCGATGGGCGCCTGCTCGGGCGCGGCTACCGCGAGTTTACCCAGCACTTCCCCTCGCCAGGCGAAGTGGAGCACGATGCCGAGGAAATCCTGCGCGTGACGATCGACGCCGCGCGCGAGGCGATCGCACAGGCGAAAGTGACGCCGCAGGCCATCGGGATCACGAACCAGCGTGAGACGATTTGTGTGTGGGAGCGCACGACCGGCCACGCCCTGCACCGCGCGATCGTGTGGCAGGACCGGCGCACCGCGGCGCGCTGCGAGCAGCTCAAGAAGCAGAAGAAGGAGTCCCTCGTCCGCTCGCGCACCGGCCTCGTGCTCGATCCTTACTTCTCTGCGACCAAGATCGAGTGGCTACTCGATCACGTGAAAGGCTTGCGCAAGCGCGCCAAAGACGGGGACGTGGTCTTCGGCACAATCGATAGCTGGCTCATCTACCGGCTCACGAACGGGAAGACCTTCGCGACCGATCACACGAATGCCTCGCGCACGATGCTGTACGACATCGGCAAGCGCGTGTGGGATCGCGATCTACTCGCGCTCTTCGGCGTGCCGCGCGACGCGCTCCCGAATGTTCGCACGTCGAGCGGCGACTTCGGGACCGCCGCCGCCGAGCATTTCGGGACCGAGCTGCCGATCAGCGGGGTGGCCGGCGACCAGCAGGCAGCGTTGTTCGGCCAGGGTTGCTGGCAGCCGGGGCAGGCGAAGAACACGTACGGCACCGGCGCATTCCTCTTGCTCAACACGGGAAAGAAGCGTGCCATTTCCAAACGTGGCCTCCTCACCACGCTGGCTTGCGGCCCGCGCGGCGAGCCGGTATTCGCGCTCGAAGGCAGCGTCTTCATCGCCGGCGCGGCGATGCAATGGCTGCGGGACGGCCTGGGAATCATCGCCCGGGCCGCCGACTCGGAGCCATTGGCCCGGAGCGTCGAGGACACGGGGGGCGTGTATTTCGTCCCGGCGTTCGTCGGCCTCGGCGCCCCGCACTGGGAGCCCAACGCTCGCGGCACGATTGTCGGCCTGACGCGCGGCAGCAATCGCGCGCATCTCGTGCGCGCCGCGCTCGAGGCGATGGCGTTCAGCACCAAGGATGTGCTCGACGCGATGCTGGCCGACGCCAAGCTCCGTCTGTCGAGTCTCCTCGTGGATGGCGGGGCTGCCGCGAACGACTGGCTGATGCAGTTCCAGGCCGACGTGCTGGGCGTCACGGTGGCGCGGCCCGATCTCGTCGAGACGACCGCGCTCGGCGCCGCCGGACTGGCCGGGCTGGGTGCCGGGCTCTGGAAGACGGCAGACGACTTCCTCGCGCGTCGCCGCTTCACGAAGTTCGCGCCGAGTCCGGCCCGTCGTGCCGTGCAGGCGCGCGCCGCTGACTGGCACCGCGCTGTGCAGACCGCGTTGCACTGGGCAGGATGAAGCCGATCATCGCGGTGATTGGTGGTAGCACCTGCACAACGGAGCAGACGGCCATCGCGGAGGAGACCGGACGGCTGCTGGCCCAGCGCGGCGCGATCGTGGTGTGCGGCGGCCTGGGCGGCGTGATGGAGGCCGTGGCGAGAGGCGCGAAGGCAAACGGCGGGACGACGGTCGGCATCTTACCTGGAGCGGATCCCGCGGCGGCGAACGCCTATATCGACATCCCGCTCGCGACGGGCCTCGGTGAGATGCGGAACTTTCTCATCGTTCGCACGGCGCACGCGCTCATTGCAATTGGCGGAGGTGTAGGAACTTTGTCGGAGATCGCGCTCGCCCAGCGCATCGGGAAGCCGGTGGTTGGTCTTCACGACTCCTTCAGGAACACACTCGATATTCCGCGGGTGGAGACGGTACCCGAAGCGGTGTGGTGGGCATTACAACGTGCCGAGCATGGGGTGGTATAATTCAGACATGAAGGCAGGCACGAAGTTCGCCCTTGGCGCTCTGCTGATCGTCGGTTCCGTCAGCTATTTGATGGCGTCGGGGATCAAGCAGACGGGACAATACTTCCTGACGCCCAGTGAGCTGGCGCAGCGCGTCTCGGCCGACCCGTCATTCTACGATCTCGGCCTGAAAGTCGGCGCGCGCGTCGTCCCCGGCACCGTGTCCAAAGAGATCGCAACGCAGACGCTGCGCTTTCACATCACCGATGGGACCGTCAACTATCCGGTCGTGTTCAAGGGACTTCCGCCCGACACCTTCACCGACTCCGTCGAGGTGGTCGTCGAGGGGCGACTGCAACGCGATGGGGTGATTCACGCGACCAACGTGCTGGCGAAGTGCGGGTCGCGGTACGAAGCCGTCCCCAAGGCATAAATGCCGCTGCTCGGTCACCTCTCCCTCTGGCTCGCCTTCCTGGTCGGCCTGTGGGGAGCGATCACGGGATTTGCCGGCGGGGCCCCGCCCCAGGGTCGCCCGGATCTGCAGCAGAGCGCGCGCTACGCGACATTCGCGATGTTCGGCGCGTTGGTGGTCGCCGTCATCTCGCTCGAGATCGCGATCTTCCGCCACGATTTCAGTCTCGAGTACGTCGCGGCCTACACCAGCCGCAATCTCCCGACGTTCTATCTCTGGTCCGCACTCTACGCGGGGCAAAAGGGTAGCCTCCTCTTCTGGGCGACGGTGTTGAGCTTGTTCGCGGCGCTCGTGCAGGCGATGACGAGCGGGCGCCATCGCGTCTATCTGCCCTACGTCGCCGCAGTCACCTGTGCCGTGGCGACGTTTTTCATCTCGGTGATGTTGTTCGCCGCGAACCCATTCGAGCGGCTCGCGTTCGTGCCGCTCGACGGGCGGGGCATGAACCCGCAGCTGCAGAATCCGGGGATGGTCTTCCATCCTCCCATGCTGTACCTCGGCTACATCTCGATCACGATTCCGTTCGCCTTCGCGATCGCCGCGCTGTTGTCGAAACGGCTCGACAGCGATTGGCTGGTCGCGATCCGCAAATGGACGCTCGTCTCCTGGCTGTTTCTGAGCATCGGTCTGCTGATCGGCATGTGGTGGGCGTACGTCGAGCTCGGGTGGGGCGGCTACTGGGCCTGGGATCCCGTGGAAAACGCCGCGCTGCTGCCGTGGCTCGTGATGACGGCATTCCTGCACTCGGTCATGGTCCAGGAAAAGCGCGGGATGCTGAAGAAGTGGAATCTCGCCCTGATCATCGGCGCCTGGCTCTTGTCGATCTTCGGCACGTTCATCACGCGCTCCGGCGTGATCGCGAGCGTGCACTCGTTCACGCAGTCGAGTGTCGGCTACTTCTTCCTCGTCTTCCTGGTCCTCGCGGCCGCACTCAGCTTCTCGCTGTACGCCTCGCGGCTGCCGCTGCTCGAGGCGGACGCGACGCTCGAATCGATGGTGAGCCGCGAGGCGAGTTTCCTGTTCAATAACCTGCTGCTGATCGGTATCGCCTTCTCGGTTCTGTGGGGCACGCTGTTCCCGATTCTCTCCGAGGCGATCAAGGGCACGAAGATCACGGTCGGCCCGCCGTTCTTCAATCAGGTGAACGTCCCGCTCGGTCTCGCGTTGCTCGCCATGACGGGCATCGGACCGCTGATTGCCTGGCGGCGCGCGTCGATCCCCAATCTCCGGCGGCAATTCGCGGTGCCGCTGACGACCGGCGTGTTCGTGTTGTTGATTCTGCTGGTCGCCGGCGTGCGCGACATCGGGGCGCTCATGGCCGTCACTATCGGCGGGTTCGTGCTCGGCACGGTCGTGCAGGAATTCGCGCGCGGCGCGCGTGCCCGGCACCGCCAGTATGGCGAGCCGACCCCCTATGCGATCATCCAACTGCTGACCCGCAATCGCCGCCGCTACGGCGGCTACATCGTCCACGTCGCGATCGTCCTCCTATTTGTGGCATTTGCGGGGATGTCGTTCAAGACTGAGACCGAAGCCACGCTCCGTCCCGGCGAATCGGCCGAGCTGAAGGGCCGCGATGGGCACGTGTACACGTTCACACATCTCGGCATCTCGCAATACAACGCGCTCAACCGGCAGGTCACCGCGGCGCTGATCGACGTGCGGCGCGACGGGAAAGCGATCGGGCGCCTGCGCACCGAGAAACGCCAGCACGTCAACGCCCTCGGCGACCGCACGTTCGAGCCGTCCACGGAAGTCGGCATCATGAGTGGACTGCGGGTCGACCTGTACGTGGTCCTCGCGGGGCTGGTGAACGGGTCGGAGCAGGCGGTGTTTCGCTTCACGATCAACCCGCTCGTCTGGTGGGTATGGTTTGGCGGTTTTGTGCTCGTCATCGGCGGGCTGATCGTGCTGTGGCCGGGCGGTGCGGCGGTCGCCGTGAAAGGATCGCGGGCGCCATCCACGCAGGCGGGATACACCGTCAAACTGGAGGCCGAACGGTGACGGACGGTCGGACTGTCGGACGGTTGGACGGCAATCGCCGTGATTTTCTCGGCACGATGTTCGGACTGGTTTTGTCTCTCGGTCAGACAGTCCAACAGTCCGACCGTCAGACGGGAGGCCGCGTCTACGACCCCAATCGCGCGGGTCGCGCGCAGGCGCCGGTCACCGCCGCCGATAACGACGCGCACATTCAGGCGATCGAGAAGAAGCTGCGGTGCAGCTGCGGGTGCGGCCTCGACATTTACACGTGCCGCACGACCGACTTCCAGTGCACCTACAGCCCCGCCTTGCACAAAGAGGTGCTGCGGCTGACCGGACAGGGCAAGACGGCCCAGCAGGTCATCGACGCGTTTGTCGCGCAGTACGGGCAGGAGGCGTTGATGGCGCCCCCCAAACGCGGCTTCAACCTCGCCGGCTATTTCGTCCCATCCATTGCAATCGTCATCGCCGCCGTGGTCCTCGTGCGGGTGTTGCGCCGCTGGACGCGCGACGCCGCAGCTGCTGCTCCGGCGACGACCGCCTCGGTCCCGAACGCCACGCCACAAGAGCTCGAGCGCCTGCGTCGAGAACTCGACCGGCTCGATGCTTGAGCTGATTCTCGGAATCCTGCTCGCGGCCGGGGCGACGTACTTGGTCCTGCTTCCGATACTCCGGCCGCCGGAAGCGGCGAGTAACCCGACGGGTCTCGATGAGGGCGAGGATCCCGCCGACGACATGAGCCCCCAGACGGTTGCGCTGCGGGCACTCAAGGAGATCGAGTTCGATCGCGCCACTGGCAAACTTTCCGACCCGGACTACGAGCAGCTGAAAGCGAAGTACACTGCCGAGGCTCTCGCCGCGATGCGAGGGGACGGGGGACGGGTGACGGGGGACGAGTCAACACGACGCGTACCCACCCGTCCCGCGTCTCCCGTTCCCCGTCCCGCGTGTCCCGAACATGGCACCCGATCCGAGGTCGACGCCGTGTTTTGCTCGGAATGCGGAAAGCGGTTGGGATCGGCCCCCGGCTATTGCGCCCGCTGCGGCACGGCGCTCGCGGATGACGCACGCTACTGCAACCACTGCGGAGCCCGCGTCGCCGCCTGACTATTGCGTTTTCCAGGCCCGTTTCCTATCAGTCTGCATCCCTGAACCCCGGAGTGGGTCGTGAACCGATGGGTCCCGCGATTGTTGGTCGTGTTACTGCTGCTGGCGTTGACGACGTCCACGGCGGATGCGCAGCGGCGGGCCCGCCGGCGCGCGATCGTGACCCAATCGGGTCCGCGCTACGGCGCGCATCTGGGATACAACTTCGACAACGGTGGGAACGCGCTGCTCGGCGCGCAGCTGTCGTGGCCGATCGTACCGGCGCTCGATCTCTATCCGAGCTTCGACTATTACTTCGTGAGCGGCGGGTCGCTGTGGTCGCTGAACTTCGACGTGAAATATCGGCCGCCCACCGTGTCTCGCGCCTGGTATCTCGGTGGCGGCCTCAACTGGTCGCACGCGAGCGCGGGCAGCACCAGCAACAGCGACACCGGCCTCAACTTGCTGACAGGACTCGAGGGCCGGCGCGGTCGCACGCGTCCCTACATCGAAGGCAAGTTCATCCTCGCCAACAACAGCTCGTTCCAGATTGTCGTCGGGCTCAGCTGGCGCTAGCTAGAACTCGAACGTCTCCATCTTCTTCAGCGCCAGCCTGAGCGGGACGATCGTGGCCGCCGTGCACAGCGCGGCGGCCACACCAAACCAGAGAAACATCCACGCGTCGATCACGACGGGTCGCCCTTCGTACACCGCTCGGACGTAGGCATACACCGCCTGCCAGAGCGAGACGATCACGCCGGCGAGCAGCGCGATCGTGGCCATCATGAAGACGAGCCCTCCGAACGAGGTCGGGATCTGCGCCGCGTTCTCGGTCTCGAACTGCGGATAGAGCGTCCCGAACGCGAGCGCCATCGCGGCGATCGCCAGCGTCAACGCCGCCATCGTCGCGAGGCTCATCAGCATCATGAACGTCGAGACCTCCAGCAGGGCGTTGGTCATGCCGGTCAGCAGCAGGCCCAGCGCCAGCAGCGGCACGGTGCCCACCCAATACTTGGACCACAGCAGCGCGCGCAGGTCGAGCGGCGACGACCGTAACAGCCACATCTGCCGGCCCTCGAGGGAGACGGCCGGGAAAATGAACCGGGCGGCGATCGACGCGAGGACGAAGCCGGCGAGGCCCAGATTCAGAAACGACACCAGGTTGACGTAGAAGAAGCCGACTGGCTCGCCGCGATGGAGCGGGAGCGCCTGAATATTGAAGAGATACACCACGACCAGCACCGCGAGCAGGATCAGTTGGCTCCATTGCGTCGTGTCACGGAAGAACAGCTTGATGTCTTTCAACACGAACTCTCGCTTCGCGACTGGCAGCCAACCGAGCAGCGAGCCCACCGTCCAGCGCCACAAGGTGCCCCGAATGAAGCGCTCGGCACCTTCCTGCGCCTTCGTGAACCCCTGGGCGTACAGCGCCCGGTGCAGCACGGCGCCGAGCGTGACGAATGCGGCCGCGGTCGTCCAGAGGAGCATCAAGGGCAAGGGATCGATGCGGTGCTGCAGATATCCCATGACCGCCTGCGACGCCCACTCACTCGGCAAGAACGGCGACGTTGGGCCGCGCAGCAGAATGAGAAAGTCGAGCAGGTTACGGAACCCTTCGGGGCGCGCGAGCTGTTCGGGCCGAATCATCCGGAACAGGAGGATCACGCCGCCCGCGGCGCCCAGCGCGATGATCGACAGCAGATCGCGCGTGCGGCGTGCGGGGAAGATGTTCACCAGCACCAGCGTGACCGCGCAGCCCAGCACCGCGGGCAGAATCAGCATCGGCACGATCGCGAGCATCGCGTACACCGCGAACAGCACACCGCTCTTGTAGACGACGCCGTACGCCGCGAGGATCGGCACCACCATCAGCGCCACCATCCACGAGGAGTGCAACAGCGTCTCACCCAGTTTGGCGAGGTACAACCGGAGCCAATCCACGGGCGCGGAGACGAGCAGATCGAGATCCTTCGCGAGGAAGAAGCTCGAGAGCGCCGTGATGACGTTCGAGAGGACGAGGATGGATATGAAGGAAAGCAGGATCAGGCCGAGAATCTTGCCGGGAATGAGCGGTCCCAGCTCCTCGACGTTCCGCAGATTTCGCAATATCAGGTACAGCACGCCGAAGACGCCGGCCCAGAACGCCCCGCCGACGATGATCAGGATGACGAGCTTGCCGCTGCCACCCTTCTCCCGTTCCTCGCGCAGCCGCTGCAGGGCGGTGCGCCACTTCGGCTGCAGCACGTGGGCGAGCGACGGCTGCTTCATGCGCCGAGGACCTCGACCAAGTCCCGGACCTGAGGCCCGCCGGTGAGCTTGAGAAACAGTTCCTCGAGACTGGCGTCACCGGCCTTGTGCTGGCGTCGCACATCGCTCACCGTCCCGGCGGCGACGATCTTGCCGTGCTGGATGATCGCGATTTGATCGCACATCGCCTCCGCGACTTCGAGCGTGTGCGTGCTCATGAGCACGGTGCCGCCGCGCTCCACGAACTGCCGGAAGATGTCCTTGAGGAGTCGCGCCGCTTTGGGATCGAGCCCTACCATCGGTTCATCGACGACGATGCATTCGGGGCGGTGAATCAACGCGCTCGAGATGATGAGCTTCTGGCGCATGCCGTGGCTGTACGCCTCGACCAGCTCGTCCTTCCAGCTCGTCAGCTCGAACACTTCGAGCAATTCCGCGATCCGGCGCTCGACGACGTCGCCTTGCTGGCCGTACAGTCCCGCCACGAACCGCAGGAACTCCGCACCGGTGAGCTTGTCGTAGACGAACGGCCGGTCGGGGATGAAGCCCAGGCGCATCTTGGCGGCGAGCGGGGTCGCGTGGACATCATCGCCGCCGAGCAGAACGCGGCCCTGCGTGGGTCGCAGGATGCCGGCGATCATTCGCAGTGTGGTCGTTTTGCCGGCGCCGTTCGGGCCGAGGCAGCCGTAGAGGACGCCGCGGGGGACGTGGAGGCTGATGTCGTCGACCGCAACGAAGCTGCCGTAGAGTTTGGTGAGATTCTCCAGGCGGATCATAGCACCTCGAGCTTCAGCCGGCCGATCAGCGGGACGAGCTCCACCTGGCGGGCGAGCCCGCCGACTGCGATCGGCAACCGTGACGCATCGGCCGGAAATTGATCGAACGTCGGGTCCACCGCGATCCACTCGTGCAGGTACACTTCTGCCCAGGCGTGATAGTAGAAGCGCCCGTTCAGGTAGATCAGGCCGCCCACGGTGCGGGACGGCAATCCGGCGGAGCGCGCGAGCGCCACGAACAGCGTCGTCGCCTCATTGCAATCGCCGCTCCGCGTCTGCAGCACCTTCACCGCGCTCGGCACGCTCCCCTCCGCCGGCGTCGCGCGTCGCAAGGCACGATGCACCCAATGCGTAAGCAGCTCCGCGGCTCGCGCTGGACTGCGCTCGCGCTCGATGATTTGCCGGGCCTGTGCGGCGATCAGTGGGTGATGACTCTGAATCAACGGCTCGGGCGCGAGCCAGCGTGCCAGCGCCGTGTCCTGCGCCGGGAGTCGATAGGGAGCGGCGTTGGCCTGAATCGCGCTCGCCTGGAGGATCTCGAGACTGTCGCGCCCGTTCAAGCGCAGCACCATGCGGGCACGCGGCGGCGGGATGTCCTTCAACCCGGCGGCGAGGGCGGTCAGCGGCACGATGTCCCCCCGGTCGGGAGCGGCACTGCCGCGCGCGACCCGCGCGGTGTCGCGATGCTTGAAGTTTTCGTACACGATCTCAAAGGCAGCCCGCTCCATAGCGAATCCCGGCTGGCTCGAGGTGAGCACGATGCGTCCTTGGGCATCGATCCAGCTGTGCGTCGGAACGCCCCCTCCGTTCGCCACCTGGTCGATGCGGAAGGCGCGCACCGTGTCGAAGTGCTCCGGCACCCAGGTCATCGTCGTCGAATCGATGTCGGCGCTGTCAGACACGACCAGCGTCGATTCAGCGGACACGCGGGCCGTGACATCTCGTCCGCTCACCAGGAGCGGATCGAACAGGCGGGCGGTGTAGGACCGTCCCGACTGCAGCTCTCCACCAAACGCCAACCGCAATGGCAGCAGCGCCGGCAGCGTCACCGGTCCTCGCAAGGGAATCCGCGTCATCTGCGAGTCGTTGCCGGAAACGATCGCGACTAACAGGACGCTATCGCCAACGACGCGCCCGTGCGTTTGAAATCGCCCGAGGTCGCCGTCGAACGTGGCGTCGACGCTTTCCAGGCGCAGCGCGCGCGACAGCAGCGCGATGCTGCGGGCGGTGGTGCGGTGCAGTTTGCCGAGCGCGGGGACGTCCAGCACGAACACGGTCTCGACACGGAGCGCGCTGGGGAGCGTGTCGATGGTGGTGGACGAGTACCCCATTTGCTGGCCACCCACGTCCAGGCGGTAAAACAGCGCGCCCGGAGGGACCGCCAGCGCCGCTGCGGCCAGCCGGGCTCCCGTGGGGCGAAAGACTTCCCGCTTCACGAGCCAGCCCAGCGACAGCACCCAGGCGCTCAGGATCGCAACCAGCCAGCCGCGGCGGCTCACGACACCGCCCGTTTCACCGTGGCCTCGAAGACCTGCTGATCCTCCGGCCGCTCGACGATGAACGACACATCGGCGGGGAACTGCGCGCTCCCTTTGTGCGCATGCAACACCGTCGCCATGATCTCGGCGGAGTCCTCGAGCGACAGATTGCCGGCTCCCGTGCCGAGCGGGGGCGCGCTGATGTGGGCGAACTCCCACTCTTGCGCCTGATGCAGCGTCGACAGCCACGCGCGCGCGACGTTGCCGCGCGTCACCGGCTCGGTCTCGCTGCGAATCACGGCGTGAATCACGAATTCGGCGGGGAGGTCACCCCCGGCTGCGGTGACGACCGCCGCGCCGACGGCGAGCTCGCGGCTCAGCCGGATGCGATTTTGAAACTCCTGTCCGCCGAGAATCTCCAGGCGGCGCAGCGCGGCTGCCGTGGGGTCGAGACGAGTCGTGGCGGGACGGACGATGGCATCAGCGGCGAACGACGCGAGATCGTCCACGACTACGCGAATCACCTACCGGTCATTTCCCGGGAGCGGCGGTACATCGCCGTCGCTTCGTCAGGCCGGTTCAACCGGTCCAGCACCTTGCCGATGCCGTACAGCGCTTTGGGGTTCGCGGGCTGCAGCTCGACCGCCCGCTCGTACGCGGCCAGCGCGGCGCTGAGATCGTCCATGTGATTGAGCGCTTCGCCCAGGTAGTACCAGGCGGCGGCGCGTCCCGGCTCGATTTCGACCGCGCGTTTGAGCTGAACGATGCCCTCCGGCCACATGCCGCGCCGAGCGAGCACGATGCCGAGATTGAACAGCGCCTCCCCGTTGTTGGGGTCGGCGCGCAGCACGCGCTGCAGGTCGCGCTGCGCGGCGGCATAGCGGACCGTCGCGCCGAGGACGGCCGCGCGGTTCAGGAGCAGCGCGGGGTTGTCCGGATCGGTCTCGAGCGCGCGATCGAGCTCGGTCAGCGCGCCTTCGCGATCTCCCCGGGCATCGAGAATGAGCGCCAGGTTGTTGCGCGCCTTCACATGCTTGGGGTCGCGCGCCAGCAGCTCGCGATACGCCGCCGCCGCACGCTCGATCTCGCCACGCTCGCTCGCCTCGCGCGCCGCCACATACAAGGGATCGTCGGCGACCGGAGTGGGGGCCGGCGCGGGTGGGGGCGCGGCGGGGGCGGCCGGCTCCGATGCAGCCGTCGAGGACGGTGGCGGTGGTGGAGGCGGTGGAGCGTGTGGGGGCTCGGGCGGCTCTCCCTCATCCAGCCGCGCTGTGATATCCATCGGCCCGGGCGTGGCTGGCGGCTGTGCGATGCGGAGCGGCGGCGGCTGCTGGTCGCGCGCCACGTCGTTCGGGGACGCGATCGCCCCCGTCTGCGTGAGCGACTCAGCCTCCTCGATCAGCTCGGCCGCGACCCGCGCCCGCTCCTGCGAGGTCTGCCAGCGACGCTCCCGCTTTGGGCCACGGTCCTTCGGGTTATTCATCATGGGGGTGCTAACGTAGGAAAGCGGGCTGGGTTAGGCAAGAGAAAACACCAGAGAGTTGACCAAAATACCCCGGCCAAAGTAGCCTCCGAGTCTATGCCAGGCGACGCCCTCATCGTTCGTGGAGCACGCGAGCACAATCTCAAGAACATCGATGTCGAGCTGCCCCGGAACGCCCTGGTGGTGATCACGGGGTTGTCCGGGTCGGGCAAGTCGTCGCTCGCCTTCGACACGATCTACGCCGAGGGTCAGCGCCGCTACGTCGAATCGCTGTCCGCCTACGCCCGCCAGTTCCTCGGGCTCATGGACAAGCCCGACGTCGACGCGATCGAAGGGCTGTCGCCCGCGATCTCGATCGAGCAGAAGACCGCCGGTGCCAATCCGCGCTCGACCGTCGGCACGATTACCGAGATTTACGACTATCTCCGGCTGCTGTGGGCCCGCACCGGTACACCGCATTGCCCCAACGATGGGACCGCGGTCGAGCGGCAGTCCGCGTCGCAGATCACCGACCTCGTGCTCGCGTGGCCGGAAGGCACCAAGATCGAAGTGCTCGCGCCGCTGGTGCGCGGCCGCAAAGGCGAGTTCCGCGACGAGTTCGAGGCGATGCGCAAACAGGGTTTCGTGCGGGTGCGCGTCGACGGCGAGACCTATGATCTCTCAGACGTTCCGAAGCTCAACCGCCGTCAGAACCACGACATCGCCGTGGTCGTCGACCGGCTCGTGGTGCGTCCGGCCGATCGCGGACGTCTCGCCGATTCGATCGAGACAGCGCTCAAGGCGGCCGCAGGCGTCGTGGAGATCGTGCGGCAGAGCGGGAGCCCGCGCTCGCGGCTCTTCTCGGAGCGCTACGCCTGCCCCAAATGCGGATTGTCGCTCCCCGAGCTCGAGCCGCGGCAGTTCTCGTTCAACTCCCCGTATGGCGCGTGCGCCGTGTGCTCCGGGCTCGGTACCCGCCGCGAGGTCAACGCGGATCTCGTCCTGGGCGATCAAAGCCTGTCCATTCTCGAGGGTGTTGTCCTGCCGTGGGGCGAACCGAGTGGCTATCTACGAAAGGTCGTGCTGCCCGCTCTCGCGCGCACGTACAAGTTTGACCTCGATGCTCCCTGGCGTGATTTGTCGCCGTCGGTGCAGAAGATCTTGCTCAAAGGCGCTCCAGGCAAAACCATCACCTACCAGTATGACAGCGAGCGCTGGCACGGCTCCTACGAGTCCGGCTGGAAGGGTGTGCTCGACCACGTCGAAAAGCGGTATCAGGAAACCGCGTCCGACGCCGTCCGCGAGCAGCTCGAGCAGTATATGGTGGAGCAACCGTGCCCGGCGTGCGGTGGCCGGCGTCTCAAGCCCGAGAGCCTGTCGGTGCTCGTGGCGGACAAGAGCATCGGCGACGTCGTCGCGCTGCCGGTGCGCGAAGCGCTCGATTTCTTCGCGAACATCCCGTTGCGGGGGAACGGGCGCGCTGGCCTCGATCCGGAGATTGCCCGCCCCATCCTCAAGGAAGTGCATGACCGGCTGCGCTTTCTCGTCGACGTCGGCCTCGATTACCTCACGCTGGATCGGTCCGCCGCGACGTTGTCAGGCGGCGAGGCGCAGCGCATCCGGCTCGCGACCCAGATCGGCAGCCGGCTGGTGGGCGTGCTCTACATTCTCGACGAGCCGTCGATCGGTTTGCATCAACGCGACAACGCCCGCCTGCTCGCGACCCTGAAGGAGCTCCGAGACCTTGGCAACACCGTGCTGGTCGTGGAGCACGACGAGGAAACGATCCGCGCCGCCGACTACGTGGTCGATCTAGGTCCGCGCGCGGGCCGGCACGGTGGCGAGGTCGTGGCGGCCGGCCTATTGCCCGACGTGCTGCGCCATCGCGATTCGCTCACTGCCCGCTATCTGCGCGGTGAGCTCCGCATTCCCATTCCGCCACGCCGCCGGATTGCCGCTGCCGACCGCGCGCTCCGCGTGGTGGGTGCGACGCATCACAATCTCAAGGGTCTCACCGTCGAATTCCCGCTCGGCCTTTTCATCGCCGTGACGGGAGTGTCGGGATCGGGAAAATCGACGCTCGTCTCGGACATCCTGTACCAGTCACTGGCGCGGCATTTCTACCGGGCGAAAGTCGTTCCCGGCGCTCACGATCGGCTGGAGGGGCTCGATCACGTCGACAAAGTCATCGACATCGATCAGAGCCCGATCGGTCGTACGCCGCGCTCGAATCCGGCCACGTATACCGGCCTGTTCACCCCGATCCGCGAGCTGTTCACCTATCTCCCGGAGTCCAAGCTGCGCGGGTATGGGCCCGGGCGGTTCTCCTTCAACGTCAAAGGTGGGCGCTGCGAAGCATGTCAGGGCGACGGGCTCGTCAAAGTCGAGATGCATTTCCTCCCCGACGTCTACGTTCCGTGCGAAGTCTGTAAGGGCCGGCGTTACAATCGGGAAACCCTGGAGGTCAGGTATAAAGGAAAGTCGATCGCCGATGTGCTCGATCTGACGGTGGCAGACGCGCTCGATTTCTTCGAGCATCAGCCTCGTATCAGGACGAAACTCGAGTTGCTCAACGACGTAGGTCTCGGATACATCCACCTTGGACAGTCGGCGACGACCCTCTCGGGCGGCGAGGCCCAGCGCGTGAAGCTCGCGACTGAGCTCGCCAAGCGGGACACGGGTCGCACGCTGTACATCCTGGATGAGCCGACGACCGGATTGCACTTCGAGGATGTCCGGTTGCTGCTGGAGGTGCTCCATCGCCTCGTGGATAAGGGAAACACGGTCGTCGTCATCGAACACAACCTGGATGTCGTGAAGACCGCCGACTGGGTCATCGACCTGGGGCCCGAGGGCGGGGAGCTGGGCGGGCGTGTGGTAGCTGAGGGACCGCCGGAGAAGATCGTGCAGTCCAAGGCGTCACATACGGGCGAATTCCTGCGCAAGGTGTTGCAGGCGGGAGACTAGACGGTAGGTTGAATCAGAAGAAGGGAGCGCGAGTGGACTCGGACGGCATCGTCGGTTTGGCAGCGGTCATCCTGCTGTTTGGTGGAGGTACGCTGTTTCTCCTCTCCGTCTCACCGGTGGGTAAAGCGTTCGCCGCTCGCATCCTCGGGAAAAAGCAGGGCGCGGATGCCAATGATCAGACTGCCGAAGAGGTCAGGGATCTCCGACAAGATGTCGACGAGCTGCGGCATTTCGGGGAGCAGATGAACGAGCTCAGCGAGCGTGTGGATTTCCTCGAGCGGTTCATTGCCAAGCAGCGGGAAGCCGAGCGGCTTCCACCGGTGAGGTAGGGTATGCCTCCTGAGGGAGTGGCTTTTCTCTTCACGTTGACCATCATCGGGGCGACCATACTGCTGTTCCCACTGGTGCGTGCCTTCGCCGAGCGCATCCGCGGCAAGAACGTCGATGCTGGCGTGCGGGAGGAGCTGCAGGTGCTGCGTGAAGATCTCTTGGCTGAGATCCAGCACGCGCGCCGCGAGATCGGCGATTTCGGCGAGCGCGTCGACTTTCTGGAGCGGTTCATTGCCAAGCAGCGGGAAGCCGAGCGGCTTCCGCCGGTGCGCTAGCAATGGACAGGGAATCGGTCCTCGCCCTCATGGCCGTTGTCGCCGGCGCCGTCATCATTCTCTTTCCTTTTGTGCGGGCCTTGGCTGAGCGGATTCGCCCGCGAGCCCTGGACTCCACGGTCCGCGACGAGTTGCAAGCGCTGCGTGAGGACCTGCTTGCAGAGCTGCAGCACACGCGGCAGGAGGTTTCGGAACTCAGCGAGCGCGTCGACTTCACCGAGCGGCTGCTGGCCAAGAAGTCCCACGGATGAACGGGCCTGAAACCATCGCCGCCTTCATGTTTTTCGGCGGCACTTTCTGGGTGCTGCGCCCTGTCGCTGCCGCCGTCGCAAAGCGGATCGCGGGCGAGCATCGCCGGCCGGGGATGGAGCCGGCCGACCGGGACGAGATCTTGAGCGAGCTCCAAGCGGTGCGGCAAGAGGTCGCGGAGCTCGCGGAGCGAATGGACTTCGCGGAACGGCTGCTCGCCAAACCACGGGATGGGTGATGGAAGACATCATTGCCGTCTTTATCCCAATCGTTGCCGTCGGGGGCTTCTTTGCCTGGATGATCTCGCTCTCGCCGGTCGGGAAGGCGCTCGCGGACCGAATGCGGCACGGCCCCCTGCCCCGAGAGGGCGCCGGAACTGCCGAAGACCATGCGGAGTTGGTCGAAACTGTAGAGCAGTTGCGCCGAGAGGTGGCGGAACTGGCGGAGCGAGTAGATTTTACCGAGCGGCTCCTCGGTCAGCAGAAGGCCGCGGAGCAGCTGCAGCGGCCGCGGGCGTGACGTTGCCTGCTGAAACGGGCATTGCCGACTCGGCGTAGGAGAGCAAGTGCTTTTACAGGCGACACCGCCACCGCTGCCACCGACGATTCCGTTCGATCCGAATCAGCTCCTCCCGCTGGTTGGGATGCTCGGCGGCATGCTGATCGCTGGTGTGTTCTTGTGGCGGTTTTTTACGTCGGAGATGGCGGCCGCGATTGCCGAGCGTATTCGCGCGGGAATTCACCGCAAGAGGCGGTGGAAGGGATTTGGCGGCGAGTGGACGGATATGCCGACCGATGCGGCGTTAGATGCGGAGCATGTCGCCGAGCTGGAGCATAAAGTCATAGAAATGCAGGGCCAAATCGCCGAGATGGCCGAGCGGCTGGATTTTGCGGAGCGGCTGCTCGCGCAGAAGCGTGAGCGCTCATTGCCAGGAGCATAGGGAGCCATGGGGATCATTGATCGTCTGTCTACGCTGATCCGGTCGAACATCAACGATCTGATCTCGCGCGCCGAGAATCCGCAGAAGGTTCTCGAGCAGCTCATCGTCGACATGCGCAATCAGCTGGCGAAGGCCAAGCAACAGGTGGCCGCCGCCATTGCCGATGAGAAGCGGCTCTCCGCGCAGGCCGAGCAGGAAAAGAAGCTTTCCGAGGACTGGGAGAAGCGTGCGGTTCTCGCCGTGCAGGAAGGGCGCGACGATCTCGCCAAGCAGGCGCTGCTGCGCTACAACGAGCACGTCCAGGGCGCCGTGCAGCTCCAGGAGACGTGGGTCAAGCACCGCGAGGAAACCGAGAAGCTCAAGGCGTCGCTGCGCCAGCTCAACGACAAGATCGAAGAGGCGAAGCGGAAGAAGAACATCCTGATCGCGCGGCAGAAGCGGGCCGAGGCCCACAAGCGCATTCAGGAGACGATGGGCGCGATCTCCGACAAGAGCGCCTTCGAAACGTTCGAGCGGATGGCGGAACAGATCGAGCACGAGGAGCGCAAGCTGATCGCCGCGGCCGAGGTGAACGAAGATCTCTCCGGCGATTCGCTCATCAAGCAGTTCCAGGGCATCGAGGTGAAGGCGACCGCGGACGAGCAGTTGCTGGCGCTCAAGCGCAAGATGGGCCTGCTCCCGGGCGGCACGCAGGAACAGACACGGGCACTGGGCAAGGGTGCCAAAGACGCAGAATTGCTCGAGGATGACGACGCGGAGCAGAAGAGCTGAACGGTTCCGAAGCTCCTTCCTCCAATAGGTTGTCGAGCGCCACGTTTGTGGCGCTCTTTGTTGCGGCCCTCGTCGTCCTGTTCATCCTCAGGGTCATCGATGTCCTGCTGCTGGTGTTTCTTTCCATCCTGGTGGCAGTGTACCTCTCGGCCATCACCGATTGGCTCGAGTACCGATTCGGCATGCGTCGGTGGCTGGGGCTGACGCTCACCGTCATCGCCACGCTGGCGGTGATCGCGAGTGTTGCCGCGCTGCTCGCCCCGCCGGTTGTCGAGCAGACGCGGGCGCTGATTAGCGGGTTACCGCAGACACTCACGAACATTCAGAACGTGCTCGCGCGGTGGGCCAGCCAGTACCCGGTCCTCGACCAGACCGAGCTGGCGAATCCGTCGTCGGGCTTCGTCTCGGGGCTCGTCAGCGATGCAGTGGGTTTCCTGAGCGGCTCGGTGTTCGGGTACGTCCGAGGCGGCGGCCTGGTGTTTATCGAGGGCGCGAGCGTCGTGGTGATGGCGCTGTATCTCGCGCGGCAGCCGGCATTGTACCGCGACGGCCTGATTTCGTTGTTCGCCCCGCAGCATCGGCCCATCGCGGTCCAGGTGTTCGACGACGCCGCGGCGACGCTGCGCGCCTGGGTGGTGGGCCAACTCATCGCGATGGCCGTGCTGGCCGCGTTGACCGCCATTGGGCTGTGGATCCTCGGTGTGCCCTACTGGCTGGCTTTTGGGATCTTCACCGGCCTCGTGGCGATCGTGCCGTTCTTCGGTACGCTGGTCTCCACGATCCTGCCCGCGCTCTTCATGGTCGCCTCGGGCGATTGGCTCAAAGTGCTGCTTGTGCTCCTCCTCGGCGTACTCGTGCACGTCTTCGAGGCGAACGTCGTCGTGCCGCGGATCATGCAGCGCAAGGTCGAGCTGCCGCCCGTCCTCACGATTGCCAGCGTGCTCGTGATGGGCAGCCTGCTCGGCGCGATCGGGTTGATTGTGGCGGTTCCGGTGCTGTGTGTGACGATGGTGTTGATCCGCCATATCCTGCACGGCGAGATCTACGGCGAACACGGTCGCTTCAAGCCGGCGGTGCTGCGGCCGACAGAACCGTGGAGCGGCGTGGAACGCCGCCAGGCGGTGGTCTCCAAGAAATGACGGTTCCCAAGCATCGCTTCCTGATCATCGCCGACGGCGACTTCGGGCCGCTGACATCCAAGACCGCCAATTCCTGCATTCGCTATTTCCCCGAGCGCATCGTGGCGGTGCTGGACCGCACGCAAGCGGGAAAGACGGCGCAAGACGTTCTCGGCTTCGGCGGCAACATTCCCGTGGTCGGCGATTTCGAGCGTGGCATCGCACAGGGGAAGGGAGCCACGGCGGTGATGGTCGGGATCGCGCCCGCCGGCGGACGGCTTCCCGACGAATGGAAGACCTGGCTCCGCAGTGCGCTCGACAAGAAGCTCGAGATCTGGAGTGGCCTGCACACCTTCATCGGCGATGATCCGGAGCTCGCCTCGCTCGCCAAAGCACGCGGCGTGCGGATCTTCGACGCGCGCCGGCCACCACCGAATTTGCCGATCGCCGACGGTCGTGCGGCCGAGGTGGACGCGCTGGTCGTGCTCGCGGTCGGAAGCGACTGCAACGTCGGCAAGATGACGGCGCAACTACAGCTGCGCGATGCGCTCGTGAAACGTGGCCATCGCACAAGCTTCGTCGCGACGGGGCAGACCGGTATTTTCATCGAAGGGTGGGGCATCGCGGTGGACGCGGTGGTCGCCGACTTCATCGCCGGTGCCGCTGAACAGCTCGTGCTCGAGGGCGCGAAGGACAACGACATCGTACTGGTCGAGGGCCAGGGCAGCCTGATCCACCCGGGCTACTCTGGTGTCACGCTGGGCTTGCTCCATGGCTCATGCCCCGACGCGCTGATTCTGTGTCACCAGGTGACGCGCGATTACATCGGCGATTATCACGGCCGCGAGCCCTGGGTGAAGATCCCGTCCTACCCGGAATTGATCGATATCCACGAGCGCGCGGCGCAGCCAGTGCACCCGACCAAGGTGATCGGGATCTGTCTCAACACGTACGACATGGATGAAAGCGCGGCACGCGACGCGGTCGCCAGGGCCGCGGAAGAGACGGGCTTACCCGCGACCGATCCGGTGCGGTTCGATTCCGACGTCCTCGTCGACGCGATCGTCGGAGCGCGCGCGACGATTTGATTCAGGCGGCGGTGAATCGGTACCGGACACCGCCGCCTCCTCACCTAACGTGCCGCCATGCGATTCCTGCACTGCGCGCACGCCGAATTCCTGCTCGTCTTCCCGCGGCTGACGCGGACCAGGCTCGGCATTTCCTTGACGGCTCTCGGTACCACGCTCGTCTGGCTCTCAGTCCATGCCCTCGATCCGGTCACGGCAACGCTGCAGGCCGGCGCCCTGGGAGCGATCCTCGGCACCGCGGAAATCGTGGGACGTGGCAGCGACCGCGCTGCTCTGACAACCGCGCTGACCCATCCCACGACAGCCCTCGCCGTCGCGACGGGACGCTGGCTTGCCATCGCGCTGCCGCCCGCGGCGCTCACGGTTGCCTGCGCGGCGGCGATGGGCTGGCACGGCGGTGCAGTGGCGGCCGGCTTCGCCGCCGCTGCCGCGGTCGGCGGCTGCGCGCTGGCTGGCGTGCTGCTGCTCGGGAACGGCGCCGCGCTCGCCCTCTTCCTCTTTATGGCGATCGCCGGCACGGTCGCGCCGGAGCGCCTGGTTGATCTCGCACATCCGGGCATCCTGCGGCTGACCACGGCGAGTGCGATCGAGCTGGGGCCCGCCCTTTGGCACTACCGCGACATCGCGACTGGCGACGTGGGTGCCGTGCTCCACGCATTCGCGTGGACTGGTTTGGGAATTCTGCTCGCAAGCGCGTTCATCGCGCGGCGTCGGCCTCACTGATGGCCGATCGCAGATGACCGATTTCGCGCTGACGTTGAGCGATATCAGGGCACGCGGGCTGGGCCCCGTCTCGATCGCCCTGGTGCCTGGCGAGATCGCGGGGCTGGTAGGCCCGGCCGGAGCTGGGAAAACGCGGCTGTTGCGCGTCGCCGCGGGCGTGCGGCGGCCTAATACGGGCGATCTGCGCGTGTGGGGGATGTCGATTGCGGAACCGGCGGCGCGGTTGCTCGTCGGATACGCGAGCGAGGGCGCGGCCTTTCCGCATGCTCTCACCGTCCAGGAACTGCTGCTGTATTACGCACGGCTGCATTGCGCGCGCAGTAACGGTGGGGGCCGCAGCCCGCGAAGCCTGGCGCGTGAAGCGCTCGAGATCGCCGGATTGGCTGCAGCCCGAGAGCTGCGCGTGGAAGCTCTGGGACGCGCGGATCTGCACCGGCTCAACTTGGCGCAGGCGGCACTTGGCGGACGCCGCGTGCTCCTGCTCGACGAGCTGTTGTCGGGTCTCGACGCCTTTGCGCGCCGGGATCTTCGCGGCCGGATCGCTCGGCTCGCGGCCGAGGGTGTCGCGGTGCTGATCACCTCGCGCGATCCGGCCGCCCTGGAACGCCTGGCCGCCCGCGTTCTGGTCATGCGCGACGGACGCATCGTGCGTGCCGGTCCCCTCGCGTCATTGCTTGAAGAACGGGTCCTCGAGGTGATTTTGGACGCGCCGCCGCCCGAGCCGCCCCCTGGCTTCCGCGTTACGGCGGCCGGTATCGAGGCACCGCTGGCGGGAAGAACCGTGGAGGCGGCATTGGCGCTGTGTCGGGCGCACCGGTTGCCAGTTCGGGCGACACGGGTGCGTGTGAAATCACTGGAGGAGGTCGTGCTGGAAACCCACCCCAGCCTGACCTCATTGGACTTTCCTTAGTACGTTTCGCCGCTAATGACGGCGCCCGCTCCCGCCCCGGTTTCGCTGTTCAACACGTTGACCCGCCGCGTCGAGCCGTTGCTGCCGCTCGCGCCTCCCCGCGTCACGCTGTACACCTGCGGCCCCACCGTCTGGAACTACGCGCACATCGGCAACTTCCGGACGTTCCTGTTCGAGGATTTGCTGCGGCGCTGGCTCGAACACGCCGGCTACGACGTATTCCACATCATGAACCTCACCGATGTGGACGACCGCACGATCAAGGCGGCGCGGCAGGCGGGTAAGCGGCTCGTCGAGCATACGGCGCCGTTTACGAAGGCATTTTTCGAGGACCGCGACTATCTGCGCATCAAGCCGGCACATGTTTACACGCCGGCGACTGAGTACATGCCGCAAATGATCGCGCTGGTCTCGAAACTGCTCGAGCGCGGAGTCGCATATAAAGGAGAGGACGGCTCGGTCTATTTCGCGATCGCGAAGTTTCCGACCTATGGACGGCTGTCGCAGCTCGACAAGCGCGAGATCAAGGTGGGCGCGCGCGTCGCGAGCGACGAATACGCCAAGGGTGACCCCAGCGATTTCGCATTATGGAAGAAAGCGGATGCTGCAGACGAGGCCGTTGGCGCGGTGTGGGATGCGCCGTTTGGGCGCGGGCGCCCCGGCTGGCACCTGGAGTGCTCGGCGATGTCGCTCGCGGAGATCGCGAAGTGCTGCGGCGTTCAGACGCTCGATATCCACGCCGGCGGCATCGATCTGATTTTCCCGCATCATGAAAACGAAATCGCGCAGTCGGAAGGCGCGACGGGCCAGCCCTTCGCGCGCCATTGGGTGCACGGCGAGTTTCTCAACGTGCGCGGCACGAAGATGTCCAAGCGCCACGGAAATTTTCTCACCGCGCGCGACCTGCGGGAGCAGGGCGTCGACGCCGCTGCCGTTCGCCTCCTCTTTTTCCAGACGCACTATCGCGCACCGGTGGACTTCACCGATGAGGCGCTCGAAGGCGCGAAGGAAGGCGTGCGGCGACTCGGAGAGTTTCATGAGCGACTGAAACGGGAGGAGGGACGGGGGAAGGGGGACGGGGAAATCGCGGAGCTGACGAAGAAGTTCGAAGACGATGTCGTGACGGCGTTGAACGACGATCTCAACGCACCGCGCGCGGTCGCCGCGCTCTTCGACTTCGTCCGTGCCACGAATCGCGAGCTGGACAATCCGAAGGGCGGTGGCGGAGCCGCCCAGGCGCTCGCCGCGTTCGAGCGGGTCACAGGCGCCGACCTCCTGGACATCCTGCCGAGTGAGCGAGCGGTAGCCCCGGCGCTGGCGCGCTGGGTCGAAGAGCGCGTCGCGGCGCGCAACCAGGCCCGTAAGTCCAAGGATTTCAAGGCCGCCGACGCCATTCGCGCCGAGCTCGTCGCCCGCGGCGTGGAGATCGAGGACACGCCAACCGGCACCAAGTGGCGACTCGGCTGACAGGGCCTAAGTCGTTCGAAGTCCTACCCTTGCCATAGTGACACACCCCGTCTAAGATACGAGTCTGTCGGATTCAGCCTTGACCAGCTGACGTAGCTCAATGGTAGAGCAGCTGATTTGTAATCAGCAGGTTAAGGGTTCGAGTCCCTTCGTCAGCTCACTGCCGAAGAGTAAGAGGAACCAACAAACCCCGCGCCAGCGACACGCGGGGTCTGTTGTCAGGGGAAGTCTCGAGGGCGAGGGCGCGGTGGGGTGCCCGAGCGGCCAAAGGGAGCAGACTGTAAATCTGCCGCGCTTAGCGCTACGAAGGTTCGAATCCTTCCCCCACCACTTTGTGGCGCGCGGGCGTAGCTCAGTTGGTAGAGCATCAGCCTTCCAAGCTGAGGGTCGCGGGTTCGAGCCCCGTCGCCCGCTCCTTGTCCTGAGGGCCGAAGGCCCGAAGGATCTGAGCAAAGGCTCGCGTAGCTCAGTCGGTAGAGCGCGTCCTTGGTAAGGACGAGGTCACCGGTTCAATCCCGGTCGCGAGCTCTGGGAGAATCAAAAGGCGGTGTCGGGTGTCAGGTGTTTGGTTTCAGAAATGACACTACAGGCACCTGACACCAGACACCTGTAACGGAAACGAACTAAAGGACATTCGCGAAAATGGCTAAGGCAAAGTTTGAACGTACCAAGCCCCACGTGAACGTCGGGACGATCGGGCACGTGGACCATGGCAAGACGACGCTGACGGCGGCGCTGACGAAGGTCTCGGCCGACAAGGGGCTGGGGACGTACGTGAGCTACGATCAGGTGGCGAAGGCGAGCGAGAGCCAGGGCCGGCGCGATGCGACGAAGATCTTGACGATCGCGACGAGCCACGTGGAGTACTCGACGCCCGCGCGCCATTATGCGCACGTCGACTGCCCCGGGCACGCCGACTACGTGAAGAACATGATCACGGGCGCGGCGCAGATGGACGGCGCGATTCTGGTGGTGTCGGCTGTGGATGGGCCGATGCCGCAGACGCGCGAGCACATCCTGCTCGCGCGCCAGGTGAACGTGCCCTACATCGTCGTGTTCTTGAACAAGTGCGATTTGGTGGATGACGCCGAGCTCCTCGATCTGGTGGAGCTCGAGGTGCGGGAGCTGCTCAGCAAGTATCAGTTCCCGGGCGATGACGTGCCGGTGATTCGGGGCGCGGCGCTGAAGGCGATCGAAGGGGACAAGCAGTGGACCGCCAAGATCGAGGAATTGCTGGGTGCGCTCGATAAGTCGGTTCCGATTCCGAAGCGCGAGATCGACAAGCCGTTCCTGATGCCGGTCGAGGACGTGTTCTCGATCACCGGGCGGGGGACGGTCGCGACGGGCCGGGTGGACCGCGGGAAAGTGAAGTCGGGGGAGGAGCTCGAGATGGTGGGCTTCGGGACCGACAAGAAGACCGTGGTCACCGGGGTCGAGATGTTCCGCAAGCTGCTCGACGAGGCGCAGGCCGGCGATAACGTCGGGCTGCTGCTGCGCGGCGTGGAGAAGGACCAGATCGAGCGCGGGATGGTGTTGGCGAAGCCGGGCTCGATCAAGCCGCATACGCACTTTGAGGCCGAGGTGTACGTGCTGACCAAGGAAGAGGGGGGACGGCATACGCCCTTCTTCAAGGGGTATCGGCCGCAGTTTTACTTCCGGACGACGGACGTGACGGGCTCAGTCGAACTGCCGGCGGGCGTCGAGATGGTGATGCCAGGGGATAACACGAAGATGACGATCGAGCTGATCACGCCGATCGCGATGGAAGAGCAGCTCCGCTTCGCGATTCGGGAAGGCGGCCGCACGGTTGGGGCCGGTGTGGTCACGAAGATTTTGAAATAACGAGGCACGTGAATGCCCCGAGAAAACATCATAATGGAATGCACGGTGTGCAAAAGCCGGAACTACTTCACCACGAAGAACCGGCGGAAACACCCAGAGCGGGCGGAGTGGAAGAAGTACTGTCCGCGGTGCAACAAGCAGCAGGCGCATAAGGAATCGAAGTAATGGCAACGGAAGTGATGACGGGCGGCCCGGAGCTGCAGCCGGGACGCGGCCGCATCGGGCGGTTTGTCCAGTTCCTGCGCGATGTGCGCAACGAACTACGCAAAGTCACATGGCCGACGTTCGACGAGTTGAAGAAAGCCACGACCGTGATCGTCATCTTCGTCACGATCCTGGGAATCGCGATCGGGTTGATGGACTCGTTCTTTCAATGGCTGTTCGTCTCGCTCGTCGCAAGAATGTTTTGATGCCTGAGCTGCGCTGGTACGCGATTCAGACGACGGCCGGGCATGAGAACAAGGTGCGCAACTTGATCGCGCGCCGCATTGCCGAGGACATTCGGCCCGAGACGGAGAAGCCGATCCGTCAGGCGCTGGTCCCCACGCAGGAAGTGGTGGAGATCAAGAACGGCAAGAAGGTCAACGTCGAACGAAAGATCTACCCGGGCTACGTGCTCGTGGAGATGGACCTGAATCAGGAGACCATCCACACGATCAACGGGATCCAGGGCGTGATCAAGTTCGTCGGGACCGGCCGGCTGCCGATGGCGCTGCGGCCCGAAGAGGTCAACCGGCTGCTGGGTGTCGAAGAGGCGATCAAGGAAGAAGAGCCCGCCGAGGCGATTCCGTTCCTCGTGGGCCAGGTCGTGGAGATCACCGAAGGGCCGTTCTCGGATTTCAGCGGAACGGTGCAGGAGGTACTGCCGGATAAGGGGAAGGTCCGGGTGTCGGTCGCGTTGTTTGGACGGCCAACCTCGGTCGAGCTGGATTATTTGCAGCTCAAGGCGCACTAACCACAACTGCGTGGGAGTCCGCGGAAGCGGACGCTAATAGAGGAAACGATGGCCAAACCAGTTACCGCAATCGTCAAGCTGCAGGTGCCGGCCGGTCAGGCAACGCCTGCACCGCCGGTGGGCACGGCGCTCGGGCCCCATGGCGTGAACATCATGGACTTCGTGAAGCAGTTCAACGCGAAGACCGGGTCCCAGGCCGGCATGATCACCCCGGTCGTGGTCACGATCTACAAGGATCGCACGTTCACCTTTGTGACCAAGACCCCGCCTGCCTCGGTCTTGCTCAAGAAGGAAGCGGGCATCGAGAAGGGCTCGGCGACGTCGAACCGCGAGAAAGTGGGGAAGGTCACGCGCGCCCAGCTCAAGAAGATCGCCGAGATCAAGATGCAGGACCTGAACGCGACCGACCTCGAAGGCGCGATCAACATGATCGCGGGGACGGCGCGGTCGATGGGGCTGACGGTGGAGGGCTGATGCGCACGCACGGCAAGAAGTACCGCGCTGCCGTCGGCACGATCGAGCCGCGCAAGCTGTACGCGGCGCCCGCGGCCGTCGAACAGGTGAAGAACACGGCGTTCGCGAAGTTCGATGAGTCGGTGGATGTGGCGGTGCGCTTGGGCGTCGATCCGAAGCATGCCGATCAGATCGTGCGTGGCACGGTCTCGCTGCCGCATGGCACGGGCAAGAAGATCCGCGTGCTCGTGATTGCGCAGGGCGACAAGGCGAAGGAAGCCGAGGCCGCCGGCGCCGACTTCGTCGGCGTGGAGTACGTCGCGAAGATCAAAGAAGGGTGGCTCGACACCGACGTCATCGTCGCGACCCCGGACGTCATGGGCCAGCTCGGCGCGCTCGGCAAGGTGCTCGGGCCTCGCGGCCTGATGCCGAACCCGAAGGCGGGGACGGTCACGATGGACGTGACGAAAGCGGTGAAGGAGCTGAAGGCGGGCAAGATCGAGTTTCGCGTCGACAAGAGCGGCATCGTGCACGCCGCCGTCGGCAAGAAGTCGTTCTCGTCGCAGCAGCTCGCCGAGAATCTGCAGGCGTTCATGGATGCGATCGTGAAGGCGAAGCCGTCCGCGGCGAAAGGCCACTATATCCGTTCGGTGACGGTCTCGAGTACGATGGGGCCGGGCGTGCGGGTCGATCCGGCAGGGTATCACGTATGAACCGCACGAAAGCGCAGAAACAGGAGATGGTCACGACGCTGGCGGCGCAGGTCGCCAAGTCGCAAACCATCTACGTCACCGATTTCACGGGCCTCAACGTGGCCCACATCACCGATCTGCGCCGCCGCCTCCGCGCGGTGGGCGTCGAGTATGTGGTCGTCAAGAACACGCTCGCACGCCGCGCGCTGACGGAAAAACAGTTGAAGGACGGCGGTCTCGAGTCGTTCCTGGCCGGCCCGACGGCGCTGGTGCTCGCGGGCACGGACCCGGTCGGGGCGGCGAAGGTGCTGACCGACTTCGCGAAGGAATTCGAGAAGCCGGCGATCAAGGTGGGACTGGTCGAAGGCAAGCCGGTCACGCAGGCGCAGGTGAAGTCGCTGGCGGCGTTGCCTTCGAAGACTCAGCTGCTGGCGCAGTTGGGCGGAGCCCTGCAGGCGCCCATGGCGGGATTCCTGGGAGTGCTGAACGGACTGCTGTATTCGCTGGTGGGTGCCCTCGAGGCTCTCAAAACTAAACGGGCGGGAGAACAGTAATGGCGACGCAAACGATGAGTAAGGACGATATCCTCGAAGCCATCGGCAACATGTCGGTGTTCGAGCTGGCGGAGCTGATCGAGGCCTTCAAGGGCCGCTTCGGTGTGACGATCGCGGCTCCGGCAGCGGCACCCGCAGGCGGCGGCGCTCCGGGAGCGGCCGCAGCCGCGCCGGCGGTCGAGGAGCAGACGGAGTTCACGGTCGTGCTGAAGGCGGGCGGCGAGAAGAAGATCCAGGTGATCAAGGAGATTCGCGCGATCACCAGCCTCGGGCTGAAAGAGGCGAAGGATCTGGTCGAAGGCGCGCCCGGGACCGTGAAAGAGGGCGTGTCCAAGCAGGAAGCGGAAGAAATCAAAAAGAAGCTCGAAGCGCAGGGCGCCGTCGTCGAACTGAAGTAGCCTCGTGTGGGCTCTGGGCCACGGGGGCTCAGAGTTTTGCCCGAGTCTCGCTTCGGTCTACGACATGCGCGGATTTACTACAACCTGCTCGCTTTTCCGAGCCCTAGGATCCTCCCCCGCACCGCAGTCGGGCGCGGGGGCGGCAGGGCCTTTTGCATTACTTGAGGGTTCGCATGACCACTAAGACGGCATCGCATCTTTCGTTCGCAAAGCTGGAGACGGGCATGCCGATGCCCCATCTCCTCGACATTCAGACACGCGCGTTCCAGTCGCTCCTGCAGCCGGACGGCAAGGACGGCGTGCGCTCCGACGTCGGACTGGAACGGGTCTTCAAGGATCTGTTCCCGATCCAGGACGTCAATGGCAACTACTCGCTCGAGTTCGTGAAGTACGCGCTCGGGGAGCCGAAGTACACCGTCGAAGAGTGCATCGAGCGCGACATGACGTACTCGGTGCCGCTCAAGGCGACACTGCAGCTCGTGGTGATGGAAGAGGTCGGCGAGGTCACCAAGACCAAGCGGCCCAAGAACATCATCGAGAAGGAAGTCTATCTCGGCGAGCTGCCCATTCTCACGCCGCTCGGGACGTTCGTCATCAACGGCGCCGAGCGCGTCATCGTGTCGCAGCTGCACCGGTCGCCGGGTGTGGTGTTCGAGGAGAGCATCCACCCGAACGGCCAGCGCCTCTTCTCGGCGCGGATCATTCCGTTCCGCGGCTCGTGGGTCGAGTTCACCGTCGACATTCACGACGTGATCTACGTCCACATCGACAAGAAGAAGAAATTCCCGGCGACCGCGTTGCTGCGCGCCTTCGGGTACGGCACGAACGCCGATATCCTGAAGCTGTTCTACGCCCTGAAGGAGATCGACATCACCGGCAAGCTCGAGGGTCGCGCGCAGAAGCGCGAGGTGCTCGGCACGCTGCTCGCCGCTGATGTGCCCGATCCCGAGAACAAGAAGGGCGAGCCGCTCGCACGCGTGGGCGACGAGCTGACGCTGGAGCGCTTCAACGCGTTCCGCCGCGCCGGCATCACGGCGGTGCGAGTGTTCGCGGGATACACCTCGCTCGATCTGCGCGAGGATGCCCAGCCGACGACCACGCAGCAGGCGCCGAGCAAGTACGTGCTCGCGTTCGACGTCGCCGATCCCGACGGGGAAGTCGTCGGCGAGGCGGGGCGCGAGCTGTCCGACACGCTGCGCAAGAAACTGCTCAAGGCCGGCGTGACCAAGGTCGACGTGCTCCTGCCCGCCGGCCGCAGCGAGTCGCCGCTGATCAAGAACACCCTCGCCAAAGACCCGACGCACACCGAGGCCGAGGCGCTGGCGCAGATCTACACGCTGCTCCGTCCCGGCGAGGCGCCGAACATCGAGACCGCGCGGGAAGCGCTGAAGCGGCTGTTCTTCCACCCCAAGCGTTATGACCTGGGGCGCGTGGGCCGCTACAAGATCAACCAGCGCCTCAAGGTGAACGAGGCGAAGGACAACACCGTCCTGACCGAGAACGACTTCATCGCGATCATCCGGTACCTGATCGAGCTGTCTGAGGGCCGCGGCTACACCGACGACATCGACCACCTCGGCAACCGCCGGGTGCGCTCGGTGGGCGAGCTGATCGCCAACCAGTTCTCGGTCGGCCTGTCGCGCATGGCGCGGCTCATCAAGGAGCGGATGAGCATCAACAACGATCCCGAGCGGATCACGCTCGACGATCTGGTCAACGCGCGCACGGTGAGCGCTGTGATTCAGGCGTTCTTCGGCAGCTCGCAGCTGTCGCAGTTCATGGATCAGACGAATCCGCTTGCGGAGCTGACGCACAAACGGCGTCTCTCCGCGCTCGGTCCCGGCGGTCTCACGCGCGAGCGCGCGGGCTTCGAAGTCCGCGACGTGCACTACAGCCAGTACGGCCGCATGTGCCCGATCGAGACGCCGGAAGGTCCGAACATCGGACTCATCACGAGCCTGTCGTGCTACGCGCGCGTCAACGAGCTCGGATTCATCGAGACGCCGTACCGCGTCGTGAAAGACGGCAAGGTCACGGACGAAACGCGCTGGCTGTCCGCGTCCGAGGAAGAGGACTACGCGGTGGCGCAGGCCAACGCGCACCTCACGCCCGACGGCCGCTTCGCCGACGAGCTGGTGCTGTGCCGCAAGCGGGACGACTACCCGCTGCTGCCGCCCAACAAGATCGATTTCATGGACGTCGCGCCGGAGCAGCTCGTCTCCATCGCCGCGGCCCTGATTCCGTTCCTCGAGCACGACGACGCGAACCGCGCGCTCATGGGCTCGAACATGCAGCGGCAGTCGGTGCCGCTCCTGTTCCCGCAGGCGCCGCTGGTGGGCACCGGGCTCGAGGAGAGAGTCGCGCGCGACTCGGGCGCGGTGGTGATCGCCCGGCGCGGCGGCGTGGTCACCCGCGTCACGGCCGATGAGATCATCATCGACTCGGGCGACGAGGATGCGCCCCGGAACGGCGACCATCCGCTGGCGCGGCTCAAGCAGCACGACCGCTTCCGCCTCAAGAAGTTCTGGCGGACGAACCAGGACACCGCCATCAACCAGCGGCCGCTCGTGCACATGGGCCAGAAGGTGAAGGCGGGCCAGATCGTCGCGGACGGCGCGGGCACGGAGCGCGGCGATCTCGCGCTCGGCGCCAATGTCACCGTGGCGTTCATGCCGTGGTACGGCCACAACTTCGAAGACGCGATTGTGCTCTCCGAGCGCCTCGTGAAGGACGACGTGTATTCGTCGATCCACATCCAGGAGCTCGAGCTGCACGTCCGCGACACCAAGCGCGGTCGTGAGGAGATCACGCGCGAGATCCCGAACGTCGCCGAGGAGTCGCTGGTGGACCTCGACGAGCGGGGCATCGTGCGGATCGGCGCCCATGTGAAGGCGGGCGACATCCTCGTCGGCAAGATCACCCCCAAGGGCGAGACGGAGCTCTCGCCGGAAGAGAAGCTGCTCACCGCGATCTTCGGGGAGAAGGCGAAGGACGTGAAGGACTCGTCGTTGAAGGTGCCGCCCGGTATGGAAGGCGTCGTCATCGACGTGAAGATCTTCTCGCGCATCGAAGACCAGGTCGTCGAGAAGGACCGCGGCGAGCGGATCGGCGAAGTGCGCCGGCTGGAGACGGAAGAGAAGGCCCGCATCTCGGAGGCGATGTTCGTCGAACTGGCGGAGCTGCTCGCCAGCCAGGAAGTCGGTCTGATGCTGAAGGCGGGGACGGTCGAGGAGTATCTCCCGGCCGGCACCAAGCTGTCGAAGCAGCAGCTCAGCGAGATCAACTTCGCGGACGTCGACCTGAAGACGCTGCGCGTGGCGAACAAGTCGGTGAACGAAAAGGTGCGCGCCGTGCTCGACGCCGCCGGCGCCGAGCGCGCCAAGATCGAGGAAAAGTCGGAAGACCAGATCGACAAGATCCTGCAGCCGGACGAGCTGCCGCCGGGCGTCATCCAGCTGGTGAAAGTCTACGTCGCCGAGAAGCGCAAGATCTCGGTCGGTGACAAGATGGCGGGCCGCCACGGCAACAAGGGCATCATCGCGCGGATCGTGCCGGAGGAGGACATGCCGTTCCTCCCCAACGGAACGCCGGTGGACATCGTCCTCAACCCGCTCGGCGTGCCGAGCCGTATGAACGTGGGCCAAATCCTCGAGACGCACCTGGGCTGGGCGGCGAACCTGCTGGGCTTCGACGCCAAGACGCCAGTCTTCCAGGGCGCGAACGAGACGGAAATCGGCGTGCTATTGCGGCTTGCGGGCCTGACGTGGGCCGCAGCCAGTCTGCGGCTGGACGTCCGGCCGCCGGCGCTCGATTCCGATCGCGTCTTGCAGATCGTGTCGGATCTGCGGCGGCTGCCGTCCAGCAACGGCGATCGTCCCGACATCGGCACGGCCGGCGTCGCGCTGCTCGGCGGGCGCAGCGTCTCGGCCGAGACGCGCGAGCTGCATCACCAGATGGTGGACTTCCTCAAGTTCGCCGGGAAAGAGTTGGCGGAGCGTGAGCTGGCGCAGCACCGGATCGAACAGGAAGTACATACCGCGAAGCTCGAGGCGGCGGATGCGACGAACCTGTCGGCCGCGCAACGAGCGTCGTTCAAAAGCGGACTGAAGGAGATCGAGAAGGTTCTGGCCAAGGATAAGCCCGCGGACGTGCTCGAGGCGATGGGACGTCCCGCGCTCGCGGCGCTGTTCGGCGCCAAGTCCGAGGCCGATGTCGACGCCGCGGCCGACGAGCTGCTCTCCGCGGCCGGACTGTCGCCGGTCGGCAAGTGCCGGCTGCGCGACGGCCGCACGGGTGAGCTGTTCGAGTCCGACGTGACGGTCGGCTCCATCTACATGATGAAGCTGTCGCACCTCGTGGACGACAAGATCCACGCCCGCTCCATCGGCCCGTACTCGCTGGTGACGCAGCAGCCGCTCGCCGGGAAGGCCCAGTTCGGCGGCCAGCGGTTCGGTGAAATGGAGGTGTGGGCGCTGGAAGCGTACGGCGCCGCGCACACGCTGCAGGAGATCCTCACCGTCAAGTCGGACGACGTGAACGGCCGCAGCCGTGTGTACGAGGCGATCGTGAAGGGGCAGAACCTGCCGAAGCCCGGGATTCCGGAGTCCTTCAACGTACTGGTGAAGGAGCTTCAGGCCCTCGGATTGAAGGTGACGCTCGGCACTACTGAAGACGTGGAGGAATAGTGATCGATTTCCGAAGCGGCCACGAGCCCAAGAGCTCGAGCTTTGACTATATCCAGATCCGCATCGCCTCCCCCGAGGAGATCCGCGGCCCCAAGGACTCCAAGGAGCGCGAGCGCCTGGAGCTCCAGGGCCAGCGCACGTGGTGGTCGTGGGGCGAAGTCACGAAGCCCGAGACGATCAACTACCGGTCGTTCAAGCCGGAACGGGATGGGCTCTTCTGCGAGCGCATCTTCGGCCCGGTGAAGGACTGGGAGTGTCACTGCGGCAAGTACAAGCGGATCCGCTATCGCGGCGTGATCTGCGATCGGTGCGGCGTCGAGGTGACGCTGTCCAAGGTGCGCCGCGAGCGCATGGGCCACATCGAGCTCGCGGTGCCGGTCGCGCACATCTGGTTCTTCAAGACGCTGCCGTCGCCGATGGGCAACCTGCTCGATATGACGCTGCGCGATCTCGAGCGCGTGATCTACTACACGAACTACGTCGTGATCGAGCCGGGTGAACAGGAAGTCCAGGAGCGCGAGCTGCTGGACGAAGACCGCTTCCTCGAGCTGCGCAACAAGGCCAAGACCGAGGGCGACACGGCGTTCAGGGCCGACATCGGTTCTCCCGCGATCCGCTTGCTGCTCGAGCGCATCAACGTGGACAAGCTCGCCGACGAGCTGCGCGACACCGTGGCGAATGAGACGAGCCAGCATCGCAAGAAGCAGATGCTGAAGCGGCTCAAGATCGTGGACGCGATGCGCAACTCCGGCAACGCCGGCGAGCAGCGCAACGATCCGCGCTGGATGATTCTCGACGTCGTGCCGGTAATTCCGCCCGACCTGCGGCCGCTCGTGCCGCTCGACGGCGGGCGCTTCGCCACGTCCGACTTGAACGATCTGTACCGGCGGGTGATCAACCGGAACAACCGGCTGCAGAAACTGATCCTGCACCGCGCGCCGGAGGTCATTCTCCGCAACGAGAAGCGGATGCTGCAGGAAGCGGTGGACGCCCTGTTCGACAACGGCCGGCGCTCCAAGGCGATCCGGGGACGCGGCAAGCGGCCCCTCAAGTCGCTGTCCGACATGCTGAAGGGCAAGCAGGGCCGGTTCCGTCAGAACCTGCTCGGCAAGCGCGTGGACTACTCGGGCCGTTCGGTGATCGTCGTCGGACCAGAGTTGAAGCTGCATCAGTGCGGTCTGCCCAAGGCGATGGCGGTCGAATTGTTCAAGCCCTTCATCATCCACAAGCTCGTGGAGAAGGGCATCGCCGAAACGGTGAAGCGGGCGAAGAAGATCGTGGAGAAGGAGTCGCCGGAAGTGTATGAGATCCTCGAGGAGATCATCGAGGACCATCCGGTGCTCCTGAACCGCGCGCCCACGCTGCACCGGCTGGGCATTCAGGCCTTCGAGCCGGTGCTCGTCGAGGGTAAGGCGATCCGGATTCACCCGCTCGTCTGCGCCGCGTTCAACGCCGACTTCGACGGTGACCAGATGGCCGTGCACGTGCCGCTCTCGTTCGAGGCACAGCTCGAATCGCGGCTGCTGATGATTTCGTCCAACAACATCCTGAAACCGTCCGACGGCCGGCCGGTTGCGGAGCCCAGCCAGGACATGGTGCTGGGGTGTCATTTCCTGACCAAGGAGCCGGCGGACTTCGAGGAGCAGCTCAAGACGGCGCCGCGTATCGGCTCGATGGCGGAGCTCGAGATGGGGATCGCCGTGAAGCGGCTCGAGCACCATTCGCCGGTGCAGATGTGGCACGAGCGCCCGGAACTGCCCGGCCGCTGGGTCGCCACCACGGCGGGACGCGTCATTTTCAACAGCATCGTCCCTGTGGGATTGCTGCGCGATATGGGCTTCCAGAACAAGGTGATGCGGAAGAAGGATCTCTCCGAGCTCGTGTTCGAGAGCTATCGCCGCGCGGGGCTCAGTTCGACGGTGCAATTCCTCGACCAGTTGAAGGAGTTTGGGTTCCGCTACGCGACGATGGGCGGCGTCTCGATCGGCGTGGCCGACCTCGAGATTCCCACCGAGAAGTCGCCGCTGTTGCACGACGCCGAAGCGCGCGTCGAGCGGTTCCAGCGTGCCTACTCGACCGGCCAGATCACCTTCGGCGAGCGCTATAACAAGGTGATCGACGCCTGGACGCACGCGAACAACGACATCGCCGAGGCGATGGTCGCGACCATGAAGAAGTCCAAGGGCGGCTTCAACCCGGTGTTCATGATGTTCGACTCCGGCAGCCGCGGCTCGCGCGACCAGATCCGGCAGCTCGCCGGCATGCGCGGCCTGATGGCGAAGCCGCAGAAGAAGCTCACGGGCGGCATCGGCGAAATCATCGAGAGCCCCATCAAGTCGAACTTCCGCGAAGGGCTGTCGGTGCTCGAGTACTTCATCTCGACGCACGGCGCGCGGAAGGGTCTCGCCGATACCGCGCTCAAGACGGCCGACGCGGGTTATTTGACACGCCGGTTGGTCGACGTCGCTCAAGATGTGACCATTACAGAAGAGGACTGCGGGACGATCCTTGGCCTCGAGATGTCGGCGTTGAAGGAAGGCGAAGACATCATCGAGCCACTGCGCGAGCGCGTCGTCGGGTGCGTGGCGCTCGAAGAGGTGATGGATCCACACGAGCTGGATGAAGACAGCCGGCCCAAGGTGCTGGTCGAAGCGGGCAAGCTGATCACGGAGGAGACCTCGCAGGCCATCGAGGATGCGGGCATCGAGACGGTGAAGATTCGCTCGGTCTTGACGTGCGAGGCGAAGCGCGGCGTGTGCCGGATGTGCTACGGCCGCAACCTCGCCACGATGGACATGGTGGACCTCGGCGAGGCGGTCGGCATTCTCGCCGCGCAGTCGATCGGCGAGCCGGGCACGCAGCTGACGCTGCGGACCTTCCACATCGGCGGCACGGCGGCGCGCATCGCCGAGCAGACGGTGCGGAAGACCAAGGTCGAAGGCGTCATCGAGCACGGCGACCGGTTGACGTTCGTCGCGACACCGGAAGGCCATAAGGTGGTCACGAGCTACGAGGGCGAGCTGATCTTGAAGGCGGCGGCGCACACCTCAGGGAGCCCGGCCACCGGCAAGCTGTCCGTGCACTCGCGGTTCCAGGTGCCGCTCGGCGCGACGCTGATGGTCGATGACGACCAGCAGGTGGCCAAGGACTCGGTGCTGTTCACGTGGGATCCGTACACGAACCCGATCATGACGGATGTGGCGGGTCTGGTGCGGTTCGTGGACATCGTAGAGGACGAGACGGTGCGCGAGGAGCTGGACGAAATCACCGGCCGGCGCCAGCGTGTGATCATCGAAGACCGGGAGAAGAAGCTCCACCCGCACATCGAAGTTGTCCAGAAGAAGGGCGACAAGGAGAAGCGGCTCCGCGACTTCGTGATTCCGGAAGGCGCGCAGCTCACGGTCGAGGATGGCTCAGAGGTGTATGCGGGCCAGGTGCTCGCCAAGGTGTCGCGCGAGGCGTACAAGACGCGGGACATCACGGGCGGTCTGCCGCGCGTTGCCGAGCTGTTCGAGGCACGCCGGCCGAAAGATCCGGCCACGATTTCGGAAGTGGATGGCGTGGTGCGGTTCGGCGAGATCAAGCGCGGCAAGCGCGAGATCTGGGTGCACCCGGAGGAGGGCGAGGCGCAGCTGTACGAGGTGCCCGCCGGGAAGCACTTGCGCGTGCACGAGGGCGACCGCGTGCGCGCCGGCGACCGGCTCACCGAAGGTCCCGTGAATCCGCACGACATTCTGCGGATCAAGGGCCCGCGCGCCGTGCAGGAGTATCTGCTGAACGAAGTGCAGGAGGTGTACCGGCTGCAGGGCGTGAAGATCAACGACAAGCACATCGGCGTGATCGTGCGCCAGATGCTGCAGAAGGTGAAAGTCGTCGAGCCGGGCGACACCGAGTTCCTGGAAGGCGAGAACGTGGACAAGCTCGTGTTCAGCGAGATCAACGAGCGCGCGGTGAAGAAGGGCGGCAAGCCGTCCACCCGCGAGCCGCTGCTCCTCGGCATCACGAAGGCGAGCCTGACGACGCAGTCGTTCATCTCCGCGGCCTCCTTCCAGGAGACGACGCGGGTGTTGACGGATGCGGCGATCCGCGGGGCCAAGGATGATCTGCTAGGGTTAAAGGAGAACATCATCATCGGGCATCTGATTCCGGCGGGTACGGGCATTTACCGGTATCACGACATCGAGATCGAGCCGCCGGAGGGCTTCACGCCTCCGACGCCGCCGGTCGAGGCTGCGGTGCCGGGTACTGGGCCAGCGCCGAGTCCGTTCCCGGCGGAAGTGGAAGCGGAGTAGGACGGCCCGTCGGACGGTCGGTCAGTCAAAAAAACGGCGCCCGGGATCGCTCCCGGGCGTCGTTTGTTTGACCGGCTGTTTACGGTTGAACCCCTGGCGGGCACGGTGTGCCGCCGTAACCCGTGTTCTGGCAGAGCGACGGGTTCGCCGTGATCTGTCCTTGGGGGATCGGGAAGCGCTTGCGGTACTCCACCACCTTGCCCCCGAGGTTCGCGTTCGGGTCATGGCTCAGCAGGCTGGTCATCCAGAAACCTGACTGTCCGCTCTCCGAGTCGCGACGCACGAGATCGAACCAGCGTTTGGCCTCGAAGGCAAACTCCCACATGCGTTCCATGAAAATGGCGTCGCGGACGCTGGGCTGGTCCGGCAATTCCGCGGCGGTGTAACCGTGTGGCTCCGGTCGGCTCTCCGCGCCCGTCCCCTGACGGGCTCGCGCCCGCATCATGTTGAGATAGGTGATGGCCGTTGCCGAGTTCCCCAGCTCATTCTGAGCCTCGGCATAGATCAGAATCGCCTCCGCATAGCGGTACAGCGGCGTATCGACGTCGTTCAGCGTCCAATTCAGCCCATTGTCGGTCTTCCGATACTTGTACGGCATGGGCCCGTCCGCGAACGTGTCGTTTGGAGCGGCTGACGTAGCCGGACAGAGACCGCTGGCACTGCAGCCACCCCGGACGTACGCAGACGTCGCGGCGAAGCCGGTGTCCACGGTCCTGCGGTAATCACCCGGGGCGTAGCTATTCCAAAACCACGTCGTCGGATGAATGAGTCCCCAGCCGCCGCCCTGCCCCTGGTCGAGCCCCCAGTCGCGCGGGTAGTAGAAGAGTTGGAACAGGCTGCGCGCGTTGGTGGTCACGCCGGAGTTCGTGATGATGAAAATCATTTCTCTATTGCCCTTGTTCTTCGGGAGGAACGTGCCGAGATAATCCTGCTGGAGCGACCACAGGCCGGAATCGATCACTTTCTTCGCCCAGTCGGATGCTTGCTGCCACTCGTTCGTTCCCATGAAGCTGGACCGCCACAGATACACGTCGGCCAGGGCCATCTGTGCCGCGCCTTTGGTCGCGCGTCCCTGCGTCGGATTGCCGTACCCATCCCCTGAGGGCCACGTAGCGGGCAGATCGGCCTCGGCGGCGGTCAGGTCCTCAATGATTGCCTGATGCACCTGCTCGACCGGCGTGCGCCCGGGCCGCGGATCGGCCTGCTCCTCAAGCGTGCGCAGCAAGGGTACGCCATCGTACACTTTGGTGAGCCAGAGATAGGCGTAGCCGCGCAGAAATCGGGCCTCGGCGACGTTGTAGGTCTTGGTTTGCGCATTACCGGTCGCAATGTCCGGAGCTTTGGCGAGCACGAGGTTCGCCCTGGTGATGACCGAGTACATGGTGGTCCAATACCCGCCGGTGAGCCCCGTGCTGGCATCATAGTCCAGGCGGTCGGGGCCATAGGTGCCGGCGTTCGGCTCGCGGCTGTCGGCGCGCGCCTGATCGGACGCCAGCTCGAGCGTGGTCCACGGCCCCTGGCCCTGGAGGCCGCGCAGCGAGTTGTAGATGGCAATGGTTCCGCTGTTGAGGTCCGCGCCGGTCTTGTAAAACGTGTCGGTGGTCGTGAACCCCTGGGGATCTTCGGTGAGTAGATCGGTGCAACCGATCGCCGCCAGCCCCGCCCAGAGCGCGACCGCGATTCGGGATGTGCGATTCATGGCAGGTCGCTCCTCTCAGTAGGTGGCGCTGACGCCGACGTTCCAGACGCGGGACTGCGGATACGCGCCAATGTCGATGCCGCCGAACCGCGCGTCCCCGCCCATGCTGTTCACATCGGGGTCGAAGCCCGTGTATTTCGTCGTGATCCACACGTTCTGGCCGGTTACGAACAGCCTGGCGGACTCGATACCGCGAATCAGTCGTGCCGGTAGCTCGACGCTCAACGAGAGGGTCTTGAGCCGCAGATACGAGCCGTCCTCCACGAGGGTACTGTACAGCCGTCGTGGTCGCCCGTTGTTGGCACGCGGGATGTTCGTGTTGGTGTGCGTCGGGGTCCAGCGATCGAGCATGCAGGTGCGCTCGTTCGCCTGCATGATGCCGAGGCATCCGTACGCCGCTCCGGCGTTGATGATCTCATTGCCCTGCGCGAAGGTGAAGAGCAGGTCGAGCGATACGCGGCCGTAGCTCAGCCGATTGCCCAGCCCTCCATAGAAGTCCGGGTCGCCATGCCCGAGGATCACGCGATCGTTGGCGTCGATCACGCTGTCCCCGTTGACGTCGGCGATCTTGTATTCGCCCGGGATGCAGTTCGCCGCGGCGTTCTTGAGATAGCAGGCATCCCCCGTTTGCCAGAGGCCAGCCACGCGGTAGCCGTAGATGCTCCCGAGCGGTTGTGCGAGGCGGACGAGGTAGACGTCACCCGGCCCGAAAAAATTGCCGGTGCGTGGCGTCAAGGTGAGCTGCTGAATCGGGACGCGGTTGCCGCTGGCGTCGAGACCCGTGCCGAGGTCCACGACCCGGTTGCGGTTGCGGGCGACGTTGAGCGAGCTCTGCCACCGGAACGCGCCACGCGCCACGTTGACCGTGGACAACGACATTTCGACGCCGGTGTTGCGCACCGATCCGATGTTGCGGAGCTGGCTAGTGTATCCGGTGGTGGATGGGACCGTGACCGAGAGCAGCAGGTCGGTCGTCTTCGCCCGGTAGGCGTCCACGGTGAGCGACACGCGGCCGGCGAGGAGCGATGCATCGATGCCGACGTTGAGCTCCGCCTTCTTCTCCCACTTGAGGTCCGGGTTCGGCATGTTGCCCGAAGGGGCGAGCGCGGGGATCTCCGTGGCCCCCGAGGAATACCACGCGATGCCGAGCGACGACAGCGACTGATACGGGCCGACCGCCTGATTCCCGACCTGGCCGTAGCTCACGCGCAGCTTCAGGTCGTCGAGGAGCGACTGGTGCTGCATGAAGCCTTCGTCCGAGATCCGCCAGGCGAACGCGCCGGACGGGAACAACGCCCACTTGTGGTTCGCGCCGAACACGCTGGAGCCGTCGCGACGCGCCGTGAACGTGAACAGATATTTGTCGTGGACGTTGTAGGTCGTGCGGCCCAGGTACGAGAGGATCGCTGATTCGGTGACGCCGCTGCCCGGCGGAATGAGCTGTGAGCCCGTGCCGAGATTGTAGATGCTGGTTTCGTCGGTGGGAAAGTTCGCCCCGTTGGCCGTCACGGCCTCGTTATGGAAGGTCTGCACCGAGAAGCCGCCCAGCACCTCCAGGTTGCCCGGACCGAGGTCGGGACGGCGGTATGTCACGGTGTTCTCGTTCGTCAGGTCGCGGACCTGGCTTGCGTTGATGAAGCCGGAGCCGCCCGCGCCGCCCGCGAGGATGCTGCGCGGCGCGTAGAAGCCGATGTTATTGAACTGGAAGTTCCCGCCGAACGTGCTCCGCACGCTCAACCCCGACGCGACGTCGAGCTCGGCGTACGCGCTGCCCAGCAGGCGCGCGAACGTGTTCTGGTCCTTCAGCTCGTGGGCACTGGCCACCGGGTTTGGCACCGGCTCGGTCGTCGGCGACTGCTTGATCCAGTTGCCGGTGGAATCGCGCGGCGCCTGGAATGGGGCGAACTGCATCGCCGCCTCGATCCCGTTGGCGCTGTTGCCGAGCGAGCCATTCTCCTGCGCGGGGGCGTTCCGGGAGGCCCGCGTAAGATTCAGGCTGCTGCCGACGCGAAAGCGGCTGCGCACGTCACTGTCCAGGTTGAGTCGGATCCCAAATCGCTGGAAGTCGGAGCCGATCTCAATCCCTTCCTGCTTGGTGTAATTGCCGCTCAGCAGATAGCGGAGCCGCTGGTCGCCGCCGGAGAACGTGACGGTTTGATTCGTTTGACCGGCCGTTCGCAGCAGCATCGCCGGATAGTCGTAGGTCTGCGCCGCGGCAATCTGCGCGGGCGTGTAGAGCAGGCTGCGATTGGCGTTGGCCCGGGCTTCGTTCGTGATCGTCATGAAGTCCGGGGCGCTCAGCACGGGGATCGTGTTCGCGATCTTCTGAATCCCGTAGCTCGATTCCACCGTGAGGCGGCTGTCGCCGCGCCGGCCACGCGTGGTCGTAATCAGCACCACGCCGTTCGCTCCCCGCGCCCCGTAGATCGCGGTGGCGGAGACGTCTTTCAGGACATCGATCGACGCAATTTCATTGGCGTCGATCGAAATCAGCGGATTGTCCTGGGGGTTCGACGAGCCGGTCCCCTGCAGCGCCGGGACGCCGTCGATCACGTACAACGGTTCGCCGTTCGCCGTGATCGAGCCCGTCCCGCGGACACGGACGCGAAGCCCGCCGCCGGGGAGACCGGTGTTCGAGATCACCTGCACGCCCGCGGCCTTCCCTTGCAGCCCGCTGCTGAGCGTGACCGTCGGAGCGGCAGCGGTCTTGAACTGATCGCTCGAGATCGACGCCACGGCCCCCGTCAGGTCGCGCCTTTCGACGTTGCCATAACCGATCGCGACGATGGGATTCAGCTCGATGGCGCTCGCGTGCAGGCGCACGTCTGCCGCGGTCTCCTGGCCGTCCTGGATGAGCACCGTGGTGTCGCTGGGCGCGTAGCCCAGGGCGCGTGCGCGGAGCCGGTAGCTTCCTGCCGGCACCTCGGCGATGGCGTAGTGGCCGTCGGCGTCGGTCCGCGTCGCGAAGCGCGTCCCGACCAGCGCGATGTCGGCACTCGGCAGAGCCGCAGCGTTGACGTCGTCCCGCACGGTCCCGGCGATCGATCCGGTCTGGCGGGCCATTCCGCCTCGCCCCTGCCCCCTCATGACGAGCAGGATCTGGCCGGTACGATCGACGGTCGGGACGGCGCCGGTACCGTGGAGCAGCGAGTCGAGGGCCGCCCGGACCTGTACCGCGTCGAGCTGCAGGGACACGGAGCGATCGAGCGGGACCACCCGCCCCGAGTACGCGATGCGCACGCCGGCCCGGCGCGCTACTTCCTCGAGCGCGTCCTTCAACGACACTCCGCCCAGGGCGAGGCTCACCGTACGATCGAGCGGGGAGAGCGTCTGCGCGGCGCAGGGGCGCGACGCCGCGGCGCCTCCGACGAGAATGCTGGCCAATACCAACACGGGGCGCATAGTCACTAGTCCTCCATGCGAGAGTGCAGCGGAGCAACGGGAATCAGCTGGACCGACCGTCCGGCGCGCGTGACGCGGGCGTCCAGCACCCGGGCCAACGCCGTCAGCGCTTCGTCGGCTGACTCGGGACCGAAAGAAATCGTCAGCGGCTCGGCCAGGAGTGCGGAGTCGCTCACCGCGATCTCGAGGTCGTACCAGCGGCCGAGCTGCGCGATCACGCTGCTGAGCGGCGCCTCGTGAAACCACAGCACGCCGCGAGTCCACGAGACGTACCGCGCCACGGGGATGCCGCGCGTCCGGGTCACGGTGCCCCCGGCATCGATCACGCCGCGCTCGCGCGGGTGCAGTGTCAGCGGCGACGCGGTGCGGGTGCGTGCCGCGGGACGCAGCACGACGCGACCTTCAGCCACTACGACCTGAAGGTGCTCCTCCCGGTAGGCGCGCACGTCAAATTGGGTGCCGAGGTCTTCGGTGGTGCCGCGCGCCGTGCGGACCACGAAGGGTCGCGTGGCATCGTGCCGCACCACGAAGTACGCTTCTCCTTCCAGCTCGACGGCGCGCTCACGCACGCCGTAATCGCGCGGCAGGCGCAGCCGCGAGTCGACGCTCAGCAGGACGCTCGTGCCGTCCAGTAACGTGAGTTGCGATCGTTGCCCCGGAAGGGTGGCGTACTCACGGAACCGAGGGAGCGGCGGCCGGCGCCAGAAGACTGTGCTGCCGGTGAGGAGCACGATCGTCGCGGCAATCCACGCCCACGCGGGCGGGATTCCCCATCGGGACGGCGCAGGAAATCGGGCGCGCCGGAGACTCGCACGGGCGCGCGCGAGGTCCCAGGAGCGCGTCCTGGCGCCCGTCAGGCGCCAGACGCTTTGAAGCCGGTCGAGGAGCGCGACCCGTCTTGGGTCGGCGGTGATCCAGGCCTGGACGGCGGCCGCTTCATCGGGAGCGCAATCGCCCTCGAGGTAGTGGAGAATGTCCGACTCATCAAACGCGTCGCGCATGGGGGTTGCCTGTCGAGAACCCCTAAACCGGCCGGAAGTATGAAGGCCAGGCTCTCCTTGAGTCGCACCGTGGCGCGCCACATGTGAGACTTCACGGTGCCGAGCGACACACCGGTGCGGGCGGCGATCTCCCGGTAGCTCAACTGGTCGCGGCGGCGTAGCAGGAAGATTTCGCGGCAGCGCTCGGGAAGCGCGGCGATCGCCTCGTCCACCGCCGCGCGGAGCTCACGCCGGCAGTAGAGATCCTCCGGCGTCTCCGCGGCGGGCGGCTCTTCACGGCGGGCGCGCTCGATCCAGGCGGTGACGACGTGCCGGTGGCGCAGGTATTTGAGGGCTCGGTTGCGGGCCGCCACGTACAGGTACGCGCGGTTGAGGCGCGGCTCGTCGCGTGGTCCGCGAGTGTTCCAGAGATGCAGCAACAGATCCTGGACCAGGTCTTCCGCCGCATCCGCCGACCCAACGAGCCGGAGGACGTACTCGCATAGATCGACGTAGAATGTTTCGAATGCCGATTCCCAGGTGCGGGACCGGCCGAAGGAACGGCGGGCGTTGGGAGACGGCTCCCAGATCGGCATTGGCGACAGGGACGAGTGTGTAGCGCGCGTGCGACAGTCGGCACGCGCTCGACGCACCGTTTTACCCCGCGCCGTTGGGATTGGCTCTCTGGTAACGCCGATGGGACCGGCGAGGTGAGGTTTTTGGTGACGCAGTGACGGCAGGGCCCGCACCGTGGGTATCGGTAGTGGCGTCAAGCGAGAGGAAGAGACAATGCGAACGCTAGAAACGATCCCGACGCTGGCCGTCGTGCTGCTCGCGGCGGGCTGCGGTGCGGACGCGCCGACGGACCCGCCCCCCCACCCGACTTTCGGACATCTCGTCGCGCGGGACTCGCTTACCATGGTGGACGGTTCGACGCTCCCCTGCTGCGCGGACTCGTCCGGGGGCCATGAGGTCAGCCTAACGGGCGGCACGCTCCACTTCTACGGTCCGGCGAGCTACACCGATACCGTCTACACACCGGCCGGCCCAATGGCCCGGGAATGCGTGCAGGGGGTACCCAACGGCGCGCACATAGCGATCAACGGTCTCGTGACCCTGCCGGACGGCACCTCATATCTGATCTTCGGGTGCTCGGCGGGGACCTATGCGCTCGTCGTCACCCGGCAGCCTTTCGTTGTGGAGGACACGGTGTCCGAGGGAGCGTATACCTGGAAGCGGGACACCCTCACCCTCGTGGACTCGGGCGATCCGCGGCGCTTCCACACGTCCCTGGCGGGCGCGATGGTCACGGTGTCGGCTCCGGATCACCAGTACGTGTTCGAGGCGGTGCGGCGGTACTGACGCCCGGTTTTATTCTGACACAGCTTTGGTTTGCGCGGACCGCCGTCGCTCATAGGTCGAAATCGTTCCACTCGTCTCGTCATAGGCGAACAGCTCGCCGAAACGGGCCCAGCCGATGAACGTCTCGAAGACCTTCTCGTAGTCCTCCTGCGGCATCCGCAGCACGATCGTCTCGAGCACGAAGTCGCGGTCGATCGTATGACGCCGCTGCCGGCGCAGCACGGTCGCAATCTCGCTGAACAGCGACAACTTGAGCAGCTGCGCACGCCAAATGGCTTTGCGTTCCTCCGGGTCTGCTTGCACGAACCGCCGGCCGTCCGGCTCGAGCAGCACCGCGCTCTTGGGCGTATCAACCAGATTCAGCATCTCAGCAGCCTTCACGATGGTGATGAGCTGGCCGAACTCATGATTGGTCTGCGTCGCGATGCGGAACACGTCGCCCTTGCCGCCGCGCGCGTCCAGGTATTCCAGCAAGCCGGTGATCTCGCCCGGGGAGACGCGGGGTAGCGGTTCGTAGAAGCCCGACTCACGGGGCCCGGCTGTCGGAGCGACATCCGGCAACTCGCTGCCCGTGATGACGCCATGGAGTTGATCGATGAGCGCGACGCATTCGGTGGATTGGTAGTCGCGCGGTCGCGGCAGCTCATCCCGCACGACGGTGCGGATGCGTGCCGGGTTGTTCCCGCCCAACACCACGATCCGATCCGCCATAAACGCGACTTCGCGAATGTCGTGGCTCACCATAAGAATTGAAGAAGGGTTGCGCTCCTTCCGGCTCCAGATGTCGAGGACCTCGGCGCGCAAGCTTTCCGCCGTCAGCGCGTCCACCTGGCTGAAGGGCTCGTCCATGAAGAGGATCTCCGGGTCGACGACGAGCGCGCGCGCCATGCCGACGCGCTGCTTCATGCCGCCCGACAGCTCGCGCGGGTATGCGTCCTCGAACCCACCGAGTCCAACTCGCGCGATCGCCTGCACGGCGCGCTCGGTCGCCTCCGGTCGCGCCACGCCGCGGACTTCGAGCACCGTCTCGACGTTTTGCCGCACTGTCATCCACGGATAGAGCGCGAAGCTCTGAAACACGATGGCCACGCCGGGATTGAGGCCTTGCAGCGGCTGGCCGTGATACAGCACGTCACCGTGGCTCGGCTTGATGAGCCCGGCCAGAATACGCAACACCGTCGACTTCCCGGAGCCCGAGGGGCCGAGTAAGGCGACGACCTCGTTGGGCGCGACCGCGACGGAGATGTCTTCCAGGACGCGCAGCGGCTTGCCGTTGGGCAGGACGAAATCGTGCGAGACGTGCCGCGCTTCGCACAGCGCTTCTCTTGTCATCTTATTTGCTCAACGAGAAGCGTTCCTCGGCCAACTGGTAGCACCAGCGCCACACCGTACGATTGAAGGCGACCACGAGCACGGACATGACGAGGATCGCGGCCGCCAGGCGGGGAAAGTCGGCGCTCGCCGCCGCGCCGCTGATCTGGGCACCGAGCCCCGGCGTCTGCAGCGTCTGCCCCTTGAACGTGACGAACTCCGCCACGATGCTCGCGTTCCAGGCGCCTCCAGCCGCCGTGACCCATCCCGTGACGAGATATGGAAACACTCCGGGGAAATAGAGCGCGCGAAACCGAGCCCAGCCGGTAAAACGGTAACTACGGGCGGCTTCTTTGAGGTCGGCTGGAAGCGCCATGGCGCCGGCGATGACGTTGAACAGAATGTACCACTGCGTGCCGAGCAGCATCAGCAGAATGGCACCCCAGCCGAGTGAAATCCCCGCCCACCGCAGTGCGGCGATCACCAGCGGAAACAGCATCGGCGCGGGGAAGGATGCGGCGATCTGCACGACAGGTTGGAGCACCCGCGACAGCCGGCTCGAGAGCCCAATCGCGAGCCCCGCCGGCAAGGCCCACAGGGTGCCGAGCGCGGTCGAGAGCAGCACACGGCCAAGCGTGAGAAATCCCGCGGCGGCGGCGCTGCCCCAGGCGACGGCCGGCACGCGCTGCAAGAGGTGGACGAGCTTCCACGCGCCCCAGGCGAGGACGACGATCAGCAGGCCGAGCGCCAGGAGCGACAGTCGCACGCTGCCGCGTACCGCGTCGGCCGCGATCGCCGGGGAGAGGTGTGGCTTGGTCGGCCGCGGCGGCGCCGCGCGGAGGCGATGCGCGATGTCGCGAATCCCCCGCACCAGGCGCGAGCTGCGCAGCCAATCGAGAAACCACGACCTCATGAGCACCTGGTCGCCACCTTCCTCGACGCGAAACTTCTGCGACCAGACGACGACCGGACGCCAGAGGAATTGGTCGAGCAGCACGATCATCGTCGCCATCGCGACGATCGCGAGAATCATCGCATCGCCGCGACCCCGTTCGACGGCGACGCTCATGTAGGAGCCGATGCCCGGCAGGCGGAAATCTCGCTGCCCCAGCTGGAACGCCTCGGTGATCATCAGAAAAAACCAGCCGCCCGCCATGCTCACCATGCTGTTCCACACCAGTCCCATGGTTGCGAATGGCAGCTCGACGTTGCGCAGTCGCTGCCACCAGTTGAAGCGATACACCGTCGCCACCTCGCGCAGGTCGGACGGAACGGACCGGAGCGAGTGAATGAAGCTGAACGTCATGTTCCAGGCCTGGCCCGTGAAGATCATGATGACCGCGGCGAGCTCGAGACCGATGTTGCTGTGAGGAAATAGCGCGACGAGGGCGAGGATGAGGCCGGGCATGAAGCCCAGCACCGGGATGCTCTGCAGGATGTCGAGGAGGGGAATCAAGAGCCGACCCGCGACGCGGTCCTTGGCCGCCCAATAGCCGTATACGATGGTGAAGCCGAGCGAGATCACGTACGCGAACAGACCGCGGAACAGAGAGAACAGGGTGTAACGGGGCAGGGCGGCCGGCGACAAATCGATCGCCACGCTGGGCCGGTGCACGCCGGTCCACTCCCGTCCGATGTCGATGAAGGTAAAGAGCAAGCCGGCCAGCCCGACGACGAGCAGGAGGTCAACCCACGGAATTCGCCGTGCCCGACCGAGCTGCGCGAACGCCTCGCCGAGCAACCGTTGCATTAGGTACTGACCATGGTAGTCCTGAGCCGGTCACTGCGATGCTTTGAGCGCTGGACCGAAAAAAACAGCGCCCGGGATTGCTCCCGGGCGCTGCTGTTTGGCAGCCTACGAATTACGGCAGCGCGTTGCCGGGGCAGCTCAACGGCGCCGCAGCCCCGACCCGGGCCCGCGCGTCGCATTCCTGGTTGGGCAGGACGCTGGCGACGGCGACGGTAAAGCCCGCCGTCACGTCCTGTGGCAACGTGCCCAGGGCGGCCAGCCGGTTAAAGCGGCGATAATCCGGCCAACGATGGCCTTCCTGATAGAGCGACAGCGTCCGCTGGAGCAACAGCTCGGTCACGAAGTCCGCATTGTTCGCGGGAGCGGCAAATGCGACTGCCGCCGTGCCTCCCTTGGTGGCGCCGGATTGCGCCCGCACCGCAGCCAAATCGGCAATGGCGCCTGCCTGATTCCCCGTGAACCACTCCGCCTCCGCCCGCAGCAACACGAGCTCCTCGTTGCGGATAATCGGAATCGACGTGATGGTCGATCCATACGTGCAGGGACGATGCGACGAGCTTACGCCCACTTCCGACCTGGGGTTCGACGCCGGGCACCCGGTGGAAATCTTGCGGCGATAGCGATCGTCCGTTGCGACGCCCGCAATCGAGTCGATCCCCGGGTGCACGTACTCATCACTGCCCACCGACCCCGTGAACGCGACGGTGTTCGGCGCGTCGCCCGCGGCGGTGGAATAGATCGTGTAAGTGCCGTTGTCGCGATTCGTCGAGTCGAAAGCGGCGGTGGTCGATACCCACGTGCCGCCAAGCGCGGTCAAGGCCGCGGCATAGCACGTCGCGCAGCCAAGGGAACCGCGCTTGGCCGCCACGCGCGCCTTGATGGCGCGGTTGAACTGCGTAAACCCGGCCGGCGTGCTCGCCACGCCTACGCCGAACCCACTGTAGATCGGGAAATAGAACGTGGTGCCGGCCGCCGCCAGATCCGTCTGGGCCTCATCGAGCTTGGCGGAGATCCACGAGTACACCGAGTCCTGACTGACGACTGGAAGTACCGCGTTGACGTCGTCCGTCATGTCGACCACCGCGCCAATCGTGCCGCGGGCCTCGATGACGTGCAGCATGTCGAGGGCGATGATCGTCTTCAACACCCCCAACGCCCCATGCTTCTCGGCGTCGGTGAGGGCCGTCGTAGCGTTGACAATCGCGGTCGCCGCGTAGGCGTTGCGGTAATTGCCGTACCGCCCCGCCCACTGCGTGCCGGCGTCGAACGAGTTGTTCTGACGCCAGTCTTTCAACGGGCCCGTGATGAAGCGCCCGTCGGTGATGAACATGTAATACGTCTCGCGGCCAAAACTGCCGAAGGCGCGGATCTGATCGGTCCGATTGACGCGATACGTCGACAGTACCCCGACGATCATGCGGCTCGTCGCCGCGCGCGGGTTGGACAGCGCCCCGCCGAGCGTCGGGTTGTTCGGATTGGTCAAATCCAGCTTGCAGCCAGCCAGCGTGACGGCGGCCACCGTCGCGAGGCTCGCAAGAATGCGTCGCATAGTGGTCCTCTCGAGGACAGTGGGTTGAGATCCGTTAGGGTCGGGTCGCATGGCTTACCACCCCACGTCCACGGATAGGAAGAACTGGCGATTCGACGGGAACGGCGCCAGATCGATGAACCGGTTCAGGTTCGTCGCACCGAAGTTGTTGAACTCCGGATCGAAGCTCCAGTAGTTCGTCAGCTTGATCAGGTTGCGCGCCTGGAACGCGATCCGCAGCGACCGCGCGTGGAAGTAGCGCACCCACTGCTCGGGCGCCTCATAGCTCAGCGCCACGTCGCGCAGCGTGACGTTGGTCGCGCTTTCGAGGTACGCCCGGACGTCGCTCCCGCCGGCCCATGAATTGTAGCGGAACGACCCCGCCGTGTAGGCCAGGGTGTCTTTGCCGTTGATGTACGTGGCGGGAATGTTGTTCAGATCCCAGCCGGCCCCAAAGTTGCTCCGCGTAATCGGAGCGTCGTAATCGCGCGACGTGGCACCCTCGTCCCACAGCGTGCGGGTCATGTCGGCGACATCGCCACCCTGCCGCCAGTCGACGTTTGCCGACAGCGTCAGTCGCTTCCACCGGAACGAGCCCGAAAATGCCATGATGAAATCGGGGTTCGCATCACCCGCGATCGTGTCGCGGTGTGCGGCGATCAAACCGGGATTCGTGACCTCCGTGCCGACCGGCAGAATATTCCCGGCTGCGTCCAACGGCACGTTGCCCCAAATCCAGGTCGTGCGTCCGCCCGGGCTGATGAAGTTCCGCCCGAACGCCGCACCGAACGAACCCGGCGCCGGGAAGCGCGGCACGCTTGTCGGAAGATTCTCGATGGTCTGCTTGTTCTTCGAGAAGGTGGCCCGGAAGCTCAGGTCCATGTCCCGGCGCTGCATCGCGGCTGCGTTCAGCGACGCCTCGACGCCCTGCGTCTTCAGCTGGCCGCCGTTGATCACGAGGTTCGTCAGGCCGCCGGACGGAATCGTGGCCGGCTGGAGCAGCAAATCCGTGATCTTCTTGTTGTAGAAGGTCCCTTCGAACTGCAGGCGCCGGTTGAGGAACTGCACATCGGTGCCCGCTTCGTATTCGTTCGAGGTCTCCGGCGTGATTCCCACGTTGCCTCGCACGCCGGCCTGAACCAGGGTCGGCGTACCGCCGTACGTGTTCCCCGCGTTCAGCACGACGTCGCGGTCACCGTACCGCGGCCGGTTACCGGTCTTGCCGAAGCCGCCGCGAATCTTGACTTCGTTGATCGCATCGCCGAGGTCGGTGAAGCGGTAGGAGCCCGAAGCGTGCGGGTACACGTTCCGCTTGTCGCGGTCACCGTTGGCGGAAGAGCGGTCGGCGCGGATTCCCACGAGGATCGTCAGCCGCTGGTTGAGCGCAACGAACTGCTCATCGGCGAAGAACGCGTCATCCCTGAAATTGTTGAGGACGTCCGACTCGTCCAGAACCGTCCCGCTGTTGGTCGTTTCCACGCCGGGCAACAGCCCGCGGGCCCGCGTCCGCGTGACGCGGACCGCCTGGGTCTCATAGTCGAACCCGGCGGTCGTCGTGAGCCCGATGTCGGTCGTGGGCTGGTAATTCCAGGTGCCGTTCAGCACGAGGTTGTAGTTGAAAACGTTGCCTTCCGTCCGCACCGCGCGACCGGAGTAGCCGTCGCTCGCCACCGGGTTCTCATACTGGAGGAACGAGGGGGAGAACAGATCACCGGAGATCTGCGCGCGGTCGAAGCCACCCGTGGCCGTCACCGAAACCTGGTGCTGTTCCTTATTCAACGCGGACCAGGTCGTGCTGAGGTTGCCGATCTGCCGGAAGGTGAGCTCGTTCAGCCGCAGAAAGCGGAAGGTCTCGAACGGATTGGAGACCGTGTTGCCGCCGCCGTTGAACGGATTCCGCACAAACGTCCCCGTTGCGTCCGTCGAGTCCAGATTGATCACGCCGGGTGTGTAGGCGAAGCAATAAATCGGCGACGTGCACGTGTTGTCGTTGTTGGACAAGCCGCGGTTGTTGCTGTTGCGGGTGACGTTGAGCCCGACGTTCACTTTGACTTTTCCATCGACCAGCGACTGGTCGATGTTGGTCCGCAGCGCGTACAGCCGCGCGCCGGTGTTCAGCGCCGTGCCCTCTTCGTTTTTCCCCGTCAGATTCACGAAGTACTGCGTTGCTGCCGAGCCACCGTTGAAGCTCCCCGTGAATTCATAGGACGGCTTGCCGCTGTTGTAGAGCTCGGACTGATAGTCGTGCGTGAACGGAATCGTCCCGCCCGGATAGAGCGCCTTCATGACCGCCGTATCCTCGGCCGAGTTGCCGTTGCCGTAGGGCAGCGACCATACCTGGCGGCTGCTTGTGAATTGCCGGGTCCCCAGCAGGCGATACGCGGTGCTGCGGCCGACGCGACTCGTCAGATTGAACTGCGGTGCGCCGCCGGTGCCGGCGCCGCGCTTCGTCCGAATCACGACCACGCCGTTCGTCGCGCGCGAGCCATACATCGCCGTCGCGGCGGCGGACTTCAGCACTTCGACCGACGCAATCTCCTGCATGTTCAGATCGGCGAGGCGGTTCACCAGGGCGTCCTGACTGCTGCCGATGCCCGCCGCGGTGGTGCGCGCGCCCGCGCCCGTCACCGAGTTGGCGCCGTCGGACACGGCATCGTTCGAGATGATGACGCCGTCGACCACGAAGAGCGGCTGGCCGGCGCCGAGAATCGACGTGATGCCGCGGATCTGGATTTGGCCGCCGCCGCCCGGTGCGCCGCTGTTCATCGAGATGATGGCGCCAGGCACTTTCCCCTGCAGGGCCTGTTCCAGCGCTGAGGCAGGAGCGTTGTTGAGCTCCCCGTTCCCAACCTGCACCGGCGCGGTCGTGGCGTTGCGCCGCTCGATCGTCGTCGCCTGTCCGGTGACGACCACGGCTTCGAGCTTGAAGGGATCTTCGTCGAGCCCGATGGTCACGCTGGACTGCGACGCGGGCACCGCCACCTCCTTGCGCTGGAACCCGATCGCGCGAACGAGGAGCCGGACATCACCGGTGCCGACGTTGATGCTGAAGTTGCCGTCCGCTCCGGATTGTGCCACGCCCCGGCCACCCATCTCGACGACTGTGGCGCCGAGGACGGGCGTCTGGCCTAACGTGCGCGTGACTCTGCCCGTCACCTGTCGGGCCGTCGCCTGGGCGCGGACCGTCGCCGGGATCAGGCACAAAGCCAAAAGCGCTGGTGCGAACACTAACGTTCTGCGCATGCCTTGCCTGCCTTTCTTGGATGTACGCTGCCGGTGGTACACGCTGCCGCGCAAATATGGAGGACGTTCAGGGACCCCACAACCACGCGGTTTTTCATTGCGACCCCTTCTGTCTTGGCGTCCCACGCTTTGTCCAAATCAGAATTACGCCGCAACCGCTCCCGCGCCGCTGGAATTGCGGCGGGGCGCTGAAAAGGTTCGAGTAGACTTCGATGCCGAGGATCTCACTGGGTCCGACCGGGACCGACTGCGTCTGGAGCGGGGGTAGCGGATAGTAGACGCCGTCGATGAAATACATCGGCGGGCAATAGTTGCCGATCGAAGCACTGTTGATCTCGCCTTGACCCCGTTGCAGCTCGACCAGCATTCCCGTTCCGTTGGGGCGCAATTGCACGCCCGGAACCATGCGAAACAGCTCCTCGAACCGGAGTGCCCCGCTCTTGGCGATCGCGGTGGTGTCGAGAAAGTGCCCCTGCGCGGTGTGACTCCGCCGGGTGAACCCGACGTGCGCCAGGTAGGGCTCGTACGTTCCCACCACCGTGACCGGCTCGAGCAGCGCCACCGAGTCTCCGACGACGATATCGACCTGTTGTCCCGCGCTCTGACGCACTGTGGTTTGCGCACGGCCCGTCTGATACCCAAGCGCCCGGGCCTCCAGAATGCGCGAGCCCACCGTAACGCTGTTGAGTGAGTAACGCCCGAACTCGTCGGCCTGCACCGACGCATCACTCCCGAGGACGACGATGGTTGCCCCCGGCACCAGCGAGCCGTTTCTGTTCCGCACGACTCCCTTGATGGACCCGGTGATCGGCGCGACCGCCAGCTCGATACTGGCGCGCGCGAACGCCCGCCCCGCCAAATCGACGATCACCATTCCCGCGGATCCGCCCTCCGCCTGACCACGAATGACGAGGGCCACGTCGATGGGAAGGCCACACAGGAGCACGTGACCGGAGGCATCGGATTTCGCTTCGACGGTGCGTTGTGCGCTCCGAACTCCGGCGCCGCCGCCGATGTCGTAGCTCGTCCAGTGCGCGCTGATGGTTGCGGCGGGCATCGGCTTTCCGTCTGCGGCATTATGAACCACGCCGACCACACTTCCCGCTTGCCGCAACGGATCCTGCGGACACAGCAGGTGATGCGCTTGCACGGGACTCGGCGTCGCGAGCGCAACGGTATTGCCGTCGCCGGCCACGACGTCGACGGCGACGGGCGGCACCGACAACCCAGCCGAGTCGAGCATGGGATGGTAAACGGTCAGCACGTAGCGTCCGGGCGCGAGCGCGTTCAGCTCGAAGCGTCCCGCGGCGTCGCTCCGCGCCATCAGATTCGTGCCCTCAATCCAGATCTCGGCGCCTTCCAGCGGTGTCGATCGGATCAGGCTGTCGAACACCACGCCGCGCAACACACCAGAGCCCTGAGCGGCAGCGAGGGCGGGGGCGGGTACGGCGAATCCCAGGCTGAGCCCGGCGATAACGAGGAGGCGTCGGGGATTAGGAACGGCCATTGATCCGACAATCCTACCGCGCGGGACGGGACCGCTCAAGCAGGGAAGTATGTGAACGCCGGGGGTTGACCTAACTCAAACAATGGGTTTAGTTTCGCGGGCTCCGGAGCAGCTTTTTGAGCATTTTTTGCGAGGGGTATTTGCCGACCATCAACCAGCTCGTCCGGCACGGCCGCCGCGACGTGGAGAAGAAAGAAAAGGCGCCGCACCTGCGTGGCAACCCGCAAAAGCGGGGCGTGTGCACGCGCGTGTACACCACCACGCCGAAGAAACCGAACTCCGCGCTGCGCAAAGTGGCCCGGGTCCGGCTGACGAATGGATTCGAAGTGACGGCATACATCCCCGGTGAAGGGCATAACCTGCAGGAGCACTCGATTGTGATGATTCGCGGCGGCCGCGTGAAGGATCTGCCGGGGGTCCGCTATCACATCATCCGCGGCACCCTGGACGCCGCGGGCGTGAACGAGCGTAAGCAGTCGCGCTCCAAGTACGGCGCCAAGCGTCCTAAGGAGGCCGGGAAGTGAGCCGTCGCAAAACCGCGGTCAAGCGCCCGGTGCCGGCTGATCCGCGTTACGATAGCCAGACGGTCTCGAAGTTCTTGAACAACCTGATGGTGTGCGGCAAGAAGTCGTTGTCGGAGCGGATCTTCTATCAGGCGATGGACATGATCGAGCAGCGCACGGGGCAGCCCGGCGTGAACGTGTTCAAGCAGGCGCTGTCGAACGTGAAGCCCGCGCTGGAAGTGAAGTCGCGGCGCGTGGGGGGCGCGACGTATCAAGTGCCGGTCGAAGTGCGCCCCGAGCGGCGCACGGCACTGGGAATGCGCTGGATCATCCAGTATAGCCGCGCGCGCAAAGAGAAGACGATGGCCGAGCGCCTCGCCGCCGAGCTGATCCTGGCGTCGAAGGGCGAAGGCGAGACGATAAAGAAGAAGGAAGACACGCACCGGATGGCGGAGGCGAACCGCGCCTTCGCGCATTACCGGTGGTAGGCTGAATGTAGGGGCGCAGCGTGCTGCGCCCCTACTGAACCTTAAACAGACAACTTCGGGACCCTGCTTCAAGGGATCCTGCATCGAGCAGCATGGGCGCAGCATGCTGCGCCCCTACGCCGATGACAGCGGAGCGAGACCGGCCCACTCGTGGGCGTTCTGGTCGCCCCGCGTTTTTGCTGAATAAAGGAACGCAATGCCACGTACGACGCCACTCGATCGCATTCGGAATATCGGCATCATGGCCCACATCGATGCCGGGAAAACGACTACGACCGAGCGTATCCTCTATTACACGGGCCGTACCTACAAGCTGGGTGAGGTGCACGAAGGTACGGCCACGATGGACTGGATGGAGCAGGAGCAGGAGCGAGGAATCACGATTACCTCGGCAGCGACGACGGCCTTCTGGACCCGCCTCAATCAGCAACACCGCATCAACATCATCGACACCCCCGGACACGTGGACTTCACCGTCGAAGTGGAGCGCTCGCTGCGTGTCCTCGACGGAGCCGTGACCGTGCTCGATGCCGTCGGCGGCGTCGAGCCCCAGACCGAGACGGTCTGGCGCCAGGCGGACCGTTATGGCGTGCCACGGATCATCTTCGTCAACAAGATGGACCGTGTCGGCGCCGACTTCGACATGTGCCTCAAGATGGTCCGCGATCGCCTCGGCACAAAAGCAGTGCCGATCCAGCTGCCGCTCGGCTCAGGCGAGCTGTTTACCGGACTCATCGATCTCGTGCGCGAGATCGAGATCGTCTACGATGACGACACGCTCGGCAAGAAGTACGTCGAGGGACCGGTGCCGGAACCGCTGAAAGAGCGCGTCGCCCAGCTGCGACACGAGATGATCGAGGCCTGCGTCGAGTCCGACGACGTCATCCTGCACAAGTATCTCGAAGACCACAAGCTGACCGAAGAAGAAATCCGCACCGTCATCCGCAAGGCCACGATCACCGGGCATGTCGTCCCGGTGATCTGCGGCGCTGCCTTCAAGAACAAAGGCGTGCAGGCGCTGCTCGACGCCGTGGTCGATTATCTGCCGTCGCCGGTGGACATCCCGCCGATCAAGGGCCATCTGCCGCATCACGACGCGACCCACGCCGAGCGGCCCGCATCCGATGACGCGCCGTTCGCCGCGCTCGCGTTCAAGATCATGACGGATCCGTACGTCGGGAAACTGACGTTTTTCCGCGTGTACTCGGGCGTGCTCAGCGCGGGCTCCTACGTCTACAACAGCACCAAGGACCGCAGGGAGCGCATCGGCCGCCTGCTGCAGATGCACGCCAACAAGCGCGAAGAGATCGAGGACGTGCGCGCCGGCGACATCGCCGCGGCGATCGGCCTCAAGGACACGCGCACCGGCGACACGCTGTGCGATGAGGCGCACCCAATCATTCTCGAGGCGATGCGCTTCCCGAATCCCGTCATCTCGGTCGCGATCGAGCCGAAGACCAAGGCCGACCAGGACAAGCTGGGGATCGCGCTGGCGAAGCTGTCGGAGGAAGATCCGACGTTCCGGGTGCACTCCGACCCGGAAACGAACCAGACGATCATCAGCGGCATGGGCGAGCTGCACCTCGAGATCATCGTCGAGCGCATGCGCCGCGAGTTCAAGGTCGACGCCAACGTCGGCCGGCCGCAGGTCGCGTATCGCGAGACGGTGCGCAAGCGTGTCGAGTACGTCGAAGGCAAGTTCATCCGCCAGACCGGTGGCCGCGGGCAGTACGGCCACGTCGTGATTCACATGGAGCCGGGCGAACCCGGGACCGGGTTCGTGTTCGAGGACAACATCGTCGGCGGCACGATCCCGAAGGAGTATATCAGTCCGGTCGAGCAGGGCGTGAAAGAGGCGCTGGAGAACGGCGTGCTCGCGGGCTATCCGATGGTGGACGTGAAGGTCGAGCTGGTGGACGGCTCATTCCACGACGTCGACTCGAGCGAAATGGCCTTCAAAATCGCCGGCTCGATGGCGGTGAAAGAGGCCGCGCGTAAGGCGCATCCGATACTGCTGGAGCCGATCATGGACGTCGAAGTCGTCACCCCCTCCGATTACATGGGTGACGTCATCGGCGATCTCTCGGCGCGTCGCGGCAAGATCGGCGGGATGACGCAGCGCGCCGACGCGCACATCGTCGCCGCCAGCGTCCCGCTGTCTGAGATGTTCGGCTACTCGACGACACTGCGGTCAATGAGCCAAGGACGTGCGATTTACAGCATGGAGTTCTCGCACTATCAGGAAGTGCCGAAGGCGAAGGCCGAAGAAATCGTTTCGAAAGTGAAAGGCTAGGCAATGGCAAAGGCCAAATTCGAGCGCAACAAGCCCCACGTGAACGTCGGGACGATCGGGCACGTGGATCATGGCAAGACGACGCTGACGGCGGCGCTGACGAAGGTCTCGGCCGACAAGGGGCTGGGGACCTACGTGAGCTACGATCAGGTGGCGAAGGCGAGCGAGAGCCAGGGCCGGCGCGATGCGACGAAGATCTTGACGATCGCGACGAGCCACGTGGAGTACTCGACGCCCGCGCGCCATTATGCGCACGTCGACTGCCCCGGGCACGCCGACTACGTGAAGAACATGATCACGGGCGCGGCGCAGATGGACGGGGCGATCCTTGTGGTATCGGCGGTGGATGGGCCGATGCCGCAGACGCGCGAGCACATCCTCCTGGCGCGCCAGGTGAACGTGCCGGCGATCGTCGTCTTCCTGAATAAGTGCGACCTGGTGGATGACCCCGAGCTGCTCGACCTCGTCGAGCTCGAGGTGCGGGAGCTGCTATCCAAATACCAGTTCCCGGGCGATGACACGCCGGTCATTCGTGGAGCGGCGCTCAAGGCGATCGAGGGGGACAAGCAGTGGGTCGCAAAGATCGAGGAGCTCCTGGCCGCGCTGGACAAGTCGATTCCGGTGCCGAAGCGCGAGGTCGACAAGCCGTTCCAGATGCCGGTCGAAGACGTGTTCTCGATCACGGGCCGCGGCACCGTGGCCACCGGGCGCATCGACAAGGGCAAGATCAAGGTCGGTGAGGAAGTGGAGATGGTGGGCTTCGGGACCGACAAGAAGACGGTCGTCACGGGCGTCGAGATGTTCCGCAAGCTGCTGGACGACGGACAGGCGGGAGACAACGTCGGGCTGCTGCTGCGCGGGGTGGAGAAGGACGAGGTGGAGCGGGGGATGGTGCTCGCGAAGCCAGGCTCGATCAAGCCGCACACCCAGTTCGAATCAGAAGTCTACGTGCTCACGAAAGAGGAAGGTGGACGGCATACCCCCTTCTTCAAAGGCTACCGGCCGCAGTTCTATTTCCGCACGACGGACGTGACGGGGAGTGTCGAGCTGCCGGCGGGGGTCGAGATGGTGATGCCGGGGGACAACACGAAGATGGCGATCGAGCTGATCACCCCGATCGCGATGGAAGAGCAGCTGCGGTTCGCGATCCGCGAGGGTGGCCGCACCGTCGGCGCCGGCGTGGTGACGAAAATCCTGAAGTAGCGAGGAATCAATGGCGAGCAAGATCCGCATCCGGCTCAAAGCGTTCGATCACGCGCTGATCGATCAAGCTGCCGCGGACATCGTCCGGACGGCTGAGAAAACTGGCGCGCAGGTTTCGGGGCCGATCCCGTTGCCAACCAAGCGGCAGCTCTGGACGGTGCTGCGGAGCCCCCACATCGACAAGAAGAGCCGCGAGCAGTTCGAGCTCAAGACGCACAAACGGCTGATCGACATCCTCGATTCACGGTCGCAGACGGTGGACGCGCTCACGAAGCTGGACTTGCCGGCTGGCGTGGACGTCGAAATCAAGGTCGAGTAGAGACATGAACGGACTGATCGGCAGAAAACTGGGAATGACGCGGCTCTTCGACGCCGCCGGCACGCACGTGCCGGTCACGGTGATCGAAGCGGGGCCGTGCGCCGTCATCTCGGTCGCCGAGGGCCGTGCTGAGCTGGGCTTCGAGGCGAAGAAGGCGAAGCGTTCGCCGAAGGCGATCGTGGGCCACGTGAAGAAAGCCGGCCTCGAGGTCGCGCCGCGCATCATCCGTCGCTTCGATGTCACGGGTGAAGCACCCGCCGCGGGCAGCGCCGTGACCGTCGCGATCTTCGCCGCAGGCGATCGCGTCAAAGTGCGCGGCGTGTCCAAGGGCCGCGGCTTTCAGGGTGTCGTGCACCGCCATCACTTCCATGGCGGCCCCGAGACCCACGGCAACACGCGCCACCGCAAGCCGGGATCGATCGCGCCGGGCACCGATCCGTCGCGGATTATTAAAGGAAAGCGGATGCCCGGCCATATGGGCGCGCGCAACTTCACCGAGATCGGCCTGCGCGTCGTCAAGATCGACGCCGAGCGCAATCTCTTGTTCGTGCGCGGCTCGGTGCCGGGTCCGATGAACGGCCTCGTCACCGTCCGCAAGCAGGGAGGCCCGAGCCGCCATGATTGAGGCTCCACACTACTCGGCGGTGGGCGCCAGCAAGAAGGCGGTCGCGCTGCCCGAGGCGCTGTTCGACGGCACGGTGAATCAGGACGTGCTGCATCGTGCGGTGATCACGTTCCTGTCGAACCACCGGCAAGGCACGAGCAATACGTTGACCCGCAGTGAGGTCTCGGGCGGGAATCAGAAGCCGTGGCGGCAAAAGGGCACCGGTCGAGCGCGGCAGGGCTCGACGCGCGCCCCGCACTGGCGGCACGGCGGCATCGCCCATGGGCCGCATCCGCGCAGTTACCGGCTCGCGATTCCGAAGAAAATGCGCCAGCTCGCGAAGAAATCGGCGCTCAACGCGCGCGCCCGTGAAGGCGCGCTCGTGATCGTCGACGCGCTCGGGTACGAGAAACCGAAGACCAAGGACCTCGCCGCGCTGCTCAAGAAGCTCGACGCAACCGGCAAAAAGGTCCTGGTGCTCACGGCCACGGATTCGCACAACGTCTACCTCTCGGGCCGCAACATCCCGGACGTGCACGTCATGCGGTTCGCCGATGCGACCGCGTACGAGATCCTCTGGGCGCAGACGGTCGTCCTGGAGATCGAGGCGCTCGATGAGGGCGCGGCCACGAAGGACGCGAAGGAGGCGAGCGATGCCTGAGCTGCACGATACCATCGTTCGCCCGGTGGTCACGGAGAAGTCGTCGGCGGCCTACGGTGCGCGCAAGGAGTACGCGTTCCGCGTGCATTCCGACGCGACGAAGCCGCAGATCAAGGCGGCGATCGAGGCGCTGTTCAAGGTGTCGGTGACCGGGGTTCGCACCATGATCATGCGGGCCAAGCGGCGTACGTACGGCCGCTACGCGGGACGCCGGCCGTCCTGGAAAAAGGCGATCGTGACCCTCAAAGAGGGCGACGCGATCGAGGTGTTCGAGGGCTAAATGGGCATTCGACAGTTTCGGCCGATGACGCCGGCGACCCGCTTCCGCTCCGTTTCGGACTTCACCGAAGTCACGAAGACGGAGCCGGAGAAGTCGCTGCTCGAACCGCTGAAGCGGACGGGCGGGCGCAACAACAAGGGTCACATCACCAGTCGCTATATGAGCGGCGGGCACAAGCGGCAGTACCGGCGGATCGACTTCCGGCGCGACAAGTTCGCGATTCCGGCGCGCGTGGCGGCGGTCGAGTACGATCCGAACCGCACGGCGCGCATCGCGCTGCTGCACTACGCTGACGGCGAGAAGCGCTACATCCTGGCGCCGAAGGGCCTGAACGTTGGCGACAGCGTCGTGTCCGGTCCGGGCTCCGACATCCGCATCGGCAATGCGATGCCGCTGTTCGAGATTCCGCTCGGCACCGCGGTGCACAACGTCGAGCTAAAGATCGGCCGCGGCGGCCAGCTGTGCCGCGGCGCGGGGACGAGCGCGCAGGTCGTCGCGAAGGAAGGCAACTACGTGACGCTGCGCCTCCGCTCGACGGAGATGCGGATGGTGCGGGGCGAGTGCCTCGCCACGATCGGCGAAGTCGGCAACGCCGAACACGAGCTGTTGTCGATCGGCAAGGCGGGCAAGACCCGCTGGCTCGGCCGCAGCCCGCGCGTACGCGGCGTCGCGATGAACCCCGTCGACCACCCGCTGGGCGGCGGCGAAGGCAAGAGCTCGGGTGGTCGGCCGCCGACGAACCCCTGGGGCAAAGTCGAAGGCCGCAAGACTCGCCACAAAAAGAAACCGTCTACGAAACTCATCGTGCGCGGCCGTAAGCGCGGAAGGGCGACGCAGTAATGGGACGCAGCGTCAAGAAGGGCCCGTACGTCGAGGAGTCGCTGATGGTGAAGATCCGCGCCCTCAACGAGCGGAACGAGAAGAAGGTGTTCAAGACCTGGTCGCGGCGCAGCACGATCACGCCGGATTTCGTCGGGCACACGCTCGCCGTGCACAACGGGAACAAGTTCATCCCCGTCTACATCACCGAGAACATGGTGGGGCACAAGCTCGGCGAGTTCGCCGCGACGCGGTTGTTCCGCGGCCACGGCGCCAAGGGCTCGGCGGCGGAGCGTGAGGCCGAGGCGGCTGCCGCCGAGGCTAGCGGTGAAGCCGGCGCCGAGAAGAAGGGCAAGGAGTAAGCGATGGAAGCGCGAGCGATTCAACGCGGCGTACGGCAGTCGGCGCGCAAGATGCGCCTCGTGATCGATTTGATCCGCGGCCACGCCGTCCCGGAAGCGGACGCGATCCTGCGCTTTTCCAAGAAGCGGGCCGCGCGGCAGATCCATAAGGTCCTGAAGTCCGCCGTCGCGAACGCGCAGCAGGCGGCGCAGCGGCAGAACACGCCGTTCGACGCCGACGACCTGCGTGTCACCTACGCGGTGGTGAACGAGGGCCAGACGCTGAAGCGCTTTACCGCCGCCGCGATGGGACGCGGCACGCCGATTCTAAAGCGCACGAGCCACGTGGAGATCCGGGTGGCCGGTGTAGCGGCTCCCGCCGCGCCGGCACCGGCGGCTCCCAAAGCGGAAGCAACAGCCGAGAAGAAGCCGCGCGCGAAGAAGGCGCCGGCGGCGAAGGGCAAGAAGAAGGTTCCCGCAAAGAAAAAGAAAGCGAGCAAGTAAGTGGGCCAGAAAACACACCCCTATGGGTTCCGGCTGGGCATCGTCAAACAGTGGCGCTCCCGCTACTTCGCGAAGCGCAACTTCCCGGAGCTGCTCAAAGAGGACGAGCTCATTCGGAAGTATCTGCGGACGCGCCTCAGCCATGCCGCCATCGCGGACGTGCATATCGAGCGCAAGCCCGGCAAAGTCACCGTGACGGTGCACACCGGCCGGCCGGGCGTGGTGATCGGCAAGCGCGGCGCGGAAGTCGACAAGCTGCGCGACGAGCTGGCGCAGCTCACGGGGAAGGAAGTCGGCATCAACGTCGAAGAGATCAAGCGGCCCGAGCTCGACGCCCAGCTGGTGGGTGACAGCGTGGCGCATCAGCTCACGCAGCGCATCTCGTTCCGTCGCGCCATGAAGCGTGCGGTGCAGAGCGCGATGCGGATGGGTGCGCAGGGGATCAAGATCAAGACGGCGGGCCGGCTGGGCGGCGCGGAAATCGCGCGGACCGAGGGTTATCACGAAGGGCGCGTGCCACTGCACACGCTGCGCGCGGACATCGATTACGCGACCTCCACGGCCAAGACGACGTTCGGCACCATCGGCGTCAAGGTCTGGATCTTCAAGGGCGAGCGGACCGAGGATCTCCACGGCCGCACGTATTCGACGGGCGTCTAGACCATGCTTGCACCGAAGCGCGTCAAGTTTCGCAAGCGGTTCAAGGGCCGCACCAACGGGATGGCCACGCGCGGCAACACCGTCGCGTTCGGCCACTACGGCCTGATGTCGCTCGAACCGGGCTGGATCTCCAACCGGCAGATCGAGGCCGCGCGCGTCGCGCTCACGCGCGAAATGAAGCGTGGCGGCAAGGTGTGGATCCGGCTGTTTCCCGACAAGCCGATCACGAAGAAGCCGGCCGAGACCCGCATGGGGAAGGGCAAGGGCAACCCGGAAGGCTGGGTCGCGGTGGTGAAGCCGGGCCGGATCATGTTCGAGCTCGAAGGTATCGAAGAGGCGTCGGCGCGCGCGGCGCTGGCGCTCGCGTCGGCGAAGCTGCCGGTCAAGTCGAAGTTCGTGAAGCGCGAGGAGCGGTAAGATGCCGGCGAAACGCGAGAACAAGCCCGAGGGGCTGCGCGAGCTCAAGACCGACGAGCTGACGCAGAAGCTGGCGTCGCTGACCGAGGAGAAGTTTCGGCTCGAGTTCCGCCGGGCGACGGAGTCGCTCACGAATCCGCTGCAGCTCCGCTCGATCCGCCGCGACATCGCGCGGATCCAGACCATTTTGAAGGAAAGGGCGTCGGCATGACCGGGGGAGTAGGGGAGCCGCAGGTCCAACGCGGGCGCCGCAAGGTCCGGACGGGCGTCGTGGTGAGCGCCAAGATGCAGAAGACCGTCACGGTCTCGATGCAGCGCCGGTTCGCGCACGGGTTCTATGGCAAGCAGATCAACCGCACCAAGACGGTCGCCGCGCATGACGAGCACGGCGCCAAGCTGGGTGACACAGTGCGCATCGTGGAAACTCGGCCTTTGTCGAAACGGAAGCGCTGGCGGGTGGTCGAGATCATCGAGAAGGCGAAATAGCCATGGTGCAGCAAGAATCGCAGGTCAAGATCGCGGACAACTCCGGAGCGCGGCGCGCCCTGGTGATCCGCGTGCTCGGCGGCTCCAAGCGCCGCTACGCGGGGCTCGGCGACGTGGTCGTGGTCACGATCAAAGACGCCATCCCGACGGGCCAGGTGAAAAAGGGCGAGGTCGTCAAGGCCGTGATTGTGCGAACGGCCAAGGAGACCAAGCGCAAGGACGGCTCCTACATCCGCTTCGACGAGAACGCGGCGGTGCTGATCAACGACGAAGGCGAGCCCCGCGCCACGCGCATCTTTGGCCCGGTGGGCCGCGAGCTGCGCGAGAAGAAGTTCATGAAGATCGTGTCGCTGGCGCCGGAGGTGATCTGATATGAAGCCGCTCGTTTACAAGAAATCGCGGCGCGAGCGCGGCACGGTCCCCGAGCGGCACAAGCTCCACGTGGCCAAAGGCGATGTCGTGCGCGTCATCAGCGGCGAGCACCGCGGCAAGGAAGGCAAGATCCTCCACGTCTATCCCAAGAAGTTCCGGATCGTCGTGGAAGGCGTGAACATCGTGAAGAAGCACAAGCGCGCCACGTCGCCGCAGGGCGAGAGCGGGATCATCGAATTTCCCGCCCCGATCGCGGCCTCCAACGTGATGTTGCTCGACCCGAAGTCGGGGACGCCGACGCGCGTGCGGCGGCGTCATGACAAGGAAGGCAAGCTGGAACGGATCGCGGTGAAATCGGGCCAACCGATTCCGAGAGTGAGATAGCGATGGCAGACGAACAAGAGAAACAGGAAAAGAAGCCCAAGGCGCCGAAGGGCGCCGGAAAGCGGCCGAAGGGTGGAGGAGAGAAGCCCGAGGCCCCGGCCCAAAGCCCCGAGCCCCCGGCAGAGCCCGCGCCGCGGGCCCGGCTGTGGGACTTCTACGAGCAGCAGGTGCGAGCCAAGCTGCAGCAGCAGTTTGGCTTCAAGAACCTGCACCAGATTCCGCGGCTCAAGAAGATCGTGCTGAACGTCGGCATGGGTGACGCGTCCAAGAACCCGAAGGGGCTGGACGCGGCGGTGGCCGAGCTGGCCGCCATCACCGGCCAGCATCCGGTGGTGACGCGCGCGAAGAAGGCGATCGCGAACTTCAACTTGCGTGAAGGCCAGGCGATCGGCTGCGCCGTGACGCTGCGCGGCGGGCGCATGTACGAGTTCCTCGATCGCTTCATCTCGATCGCAGTGCCGCGCATGCGCGACTTCCGTGGGCTGCCTACGAAAAGCTTCGACGGGCGCGGCAATTACTCGTTGGGCATCAAGGAGCAGATGATTTTCCCCGAGATCGACTACGACAAGGTCGAGCGTATTCATGGGATGGATATCACGTTCGTGACGAGTGCCGGGCGCGACGACACCGCGCTGGCCCTCCTACGCGAGTTGGGCATGCCGTTCCGGGTGGAAACCCCGGCAGCGGCCTAGGAGACTTCATGGCGAAGAAGGCGTGGTTGGAGAGGGTGAAGCGCGGCCCGAAGTTCAAGGTGCGGGGCTACTACCGCTGCCAGCGTTGCGGCCGCAGCCGCGGCACGCTGCGCAAGTTCAAGTTGTGCCGCATCTGTTTCCGTGAGCTGGCGCTGCGCGGGGAGATTCCCGGCGTGCGCAAAGCCAGCTGGTAAGAGGGGACTCGCATGAGCGTCATTGATCCCGTCGCCGATATGCTGACTCGCGTGCGCAACGCCTGTTTGGCGGGCCACCGCCGGGTCGACATGCCGGTGTCGAAGCTGAAAGTCGCAATCGCCACGATTCTGCGTGACAACCACTACGTCCAGGATTTCAAGGTACTGGACGATGGGCAACACGGATTGCTGCGGCTGTACCTCAAGTACCACAACGACGCGCCCGTCATCCGGGAGCTGCATCGCGTGTCGTCGCCCGGACTGCGGCGCTACGTGAAGGCGCGCGAGATCCCGCGCATCAAGAACGGCCTCGGCATGGCGATCCTCAGCACGCCGCAGGGACTCATGACCGATCGCGAAGCGCGCACCGCCCGGGTGGGCGGTGAGGTGCTCGCGGTGGTGTGGTAGGAGACGAGCGATGTCACGTATCGGCAGGAAGCCCGTGCCGCTGCCCAAGGGCGTCACCGCGCAAATCGACGGGCACAAGATCACGGTCAAGGGACCGAAGGGCGAAATCAGCCGGACGCTGAATTCGGAGATGGCGCTGAGCCTCGAGGACAGCACCGTCCTGGTCAAGCGTCCGTCGGATGAAGCACGTCATAAGGCGCTGCACGGTCTCACGCGCACGCTCGTCGCGAACATGGTGGAAGGCGTCACCAACGGATTCGCGAAGTCGCTGGAGATCCAGGGCGTCGGGTACAAGGCGGAGCCGAAGCCGTTCGGGGTGCAGCTGGTGGTGGGCTTCTCGCATCCCGTGCCCTACCACGCTCCGCAGGGGATCAAGATCACGGTGACCAACAACGTCCTCCTGAAGATCGAGGGCGTGGACAAGGAACTGGTGGGCCAGGTGGCCGCGGAGCTGCGCAATGTCCGGCCGCCCGAGCCCTACAAGGGCAAAGGCATCCGCTACGTCGGCGAGCAGGTCCGCCGCAAGGCGGGTAAGACGGCCCAGGCGGCGAAATAAGTCATGCGCTCCGTTCGGAAAATCAAAACCGCGGCGCAGAGCCGCTATCGCCGGCACCTGCGGGTTCGCAAGAAGGTGGAAGGCACACCCGAGCGGCCGCGCCTGGTCGTGTTCCGCTCGTCCAAGCACATCTACGCGCAGCTGGTGGACGATCGGCGTGGCGTCACCATCGCCGGCGCGGCGGACACCTCCGAGGGCGTGCAGGTCGAGGGCAAGGGCAAGGTGGCGCGGAGCTTCGCCGTCGGGAAGCTCATCGCCGTGAAGGCTAAGGAGAAAGGCATCGCCAAGGTCGTGTTCGACCGCGGCGGTTATCAGTATCACGGGCGCGTGAAGGCGGTGGCTGACGGCGCCCGCAAAGGGGGATTGGAGTTCTAATGGCGATGGATCAAGAGAACCAGGAAGCGCCGAAGAGCGAGAGCACGCCGGCTCCTGAAGTCCCGGCCCCGGCCCCGGCCCCGGCCGCGGCCCCCGCCCCTGCGGCAGCGGTCGAGGAGCGCCGGCCCCCACGCGGGCCGCGCGGCCCCGGCGGGGGCGGTCGCGGTGGTCGTGGCCGTGGTCGCGGCGGTGAGCGCCGCGACGGCGGCGATCGGGGCGGCCAGCGGGAAGGCGACGGCATGGTCGAAAACGTCGTCGCGATCAATCGCGTGGCGAAGGTCGTGAAGGGCGGCCGGCGCTTCAGCTTCAACGCGCTCGTGGCCGTCGGCGACGGCAAAGGGCAGGTCGGGATCGCGACCGGCAAGGCGAACGAGGTCAGCGAGGCGGTGCGCAAAGCCGTCGAGGCGGCGCGCCGCCGCATGAACGAAATCCCGCTCACCGGCGGAACGATTCCGCACGAGATCATCGGCAAGCACGGCGCGGGCCGCGTGCTGCTCAAGCCCGCCGCGTCGGGAACCGGCGTGATCGCCGGTGGTCCGGTGCGCGCGGTGCTCGAGTGCGCGGGGATCCGCGACATCCTGACGAAGAGCCTCGGCTCGACCAATCCGCACAACATGGTGCGAGCGACGATGGATGGTCTCAAGCGGCTGACGACCGCGCGGCGCGTCGCGCGCGAGCGCGGCGTCGAGCTGGATGCGATTCCCTATCGCGCCCGTCAGGAGTCAGCGGTCCCGGCGGCGGTGACCCATGGGTAGGCTGCCCCCGACACGGAAATACCGCAAACGCAAATCGGGTCGTGACCGGATCCTGCCACCGGTTGTGAAGGGCAAGCTGCGGATCAAGCAGGTGCGTTCGGGCAGCGGCCATTCCTACCGCATGAAGCGGACGCTCGAGGCGTTGGGCCTCAAGCACCATCAGGATGAAGTCGTGCACGCGGATCATCCCGCGCTGCGCGGGATGCTGCAACAGGTGCGGCACCTGGTCGAGGTGACGCCCGAGAAGGAAGGAAAGAAGTAGATGCCAAAGCCGAAGGCAAAAGCGACGCGGAAGCCTCGGGCGAGGACCAAGTCCCAAGCCCCGAGTCCCGAGTCCCAAGTCACGCGGCTTGCGTTGCATGATCTGCGGCCGCCGCGCGGCTCGCATCGGGCGCGCATTCGCAAAGGTCGCGGCCCCGGCTCCGGTATCGGGAAGACCGCCGGGCGGGGCGGTAAGGGCCAAACCGCGCGGCAAGGCGGCCACGTCCGTCCCGGATTCGAAGGCGGCCAGATGCCGCTCATCCGGCGGATTCCCAAGCGCGGCTTCACCAATCCGTTCAAGCAGCCGGCGCAGGTCGTGAACGTGCGCCATCTCGTGCTGCTGGCGGAAGGCGTCGAAGTCACGCCCGAGACGCTCTTCGGCGCCGGGCTGGTGCGCCGTCCCGACCACCCGATCAAGCTGCTCGGCACGGGTGACGTCTCCGGACGGAAGTTCGTGGTCAAGGGCGTCGCGGTCTCCGCGAGCGCCAAGTCCAAGATCGAGCAGGCCGGCGGAACGATCGCGTGACGGCGCCGATTCCCAATCTGTTCAAGGTCCCGGAGCTCAAGGAAAAGCTCCTCTTTACCTTGCTGTGCCTCGTGATTTACCGGATCGGGGCGCACATCGCGACGCCGGGCGTGAACGTCGACGCCCTCGCCGACTTCATGGGCACCCGGGGATCGGGCACGCTGTTCGGACTGTACGATCTCTTCTCGGGCGGCGCCTTGCGCCGCGCGACGGTCTTCGCCCTCGGCATCATGCCGTACATCTCGGCGAGCATCGTCTTCCAGCTGGCGGGGCCGGTGTTCCCGGTCATCGAGAAGATGCAGCGCGACGAAGAGGGCAAGAAGACGCTCACCCAGTGGACCCGATATCTGACCGTCGTGCTGTGCATCTTCCAGGCTTACGGCTTCGGGGTGTTCACCGAGTCGCTGCCCAATGCCGTCGCCCATCCAGGCTTCGGCTTCCGCCTGACGACGGTCCTCACGCTGACGACGGGCGGCGTCTTCGTGATGTGGCTCGGCGAGCAGATCACCGAGCGCGGCATCGGGAACGGCATGAGCCTGCTGATCTTCTTCTCGATCGTCGAGCGGATCCTCCCGGAGACGGTGAACACGTTCGAGGCGTTGAAGACGGGCACGCTCAGCTTCCCGGTGTTGCTCCTCGTGCTGGCGATGATGGTGCTCGTCGTCGCGGGCACCGTGGCTATCACGGTGGCGGCGCGCCGGATTCCGGTCCAGATCCCCCGCAAGGTGATGGGCCGAGGCCGGATTCGCGAAGGGCAGAAGACGTTCATCCCGCTGCGCATCAACAGCGCGGGTGTGATGCCGATCATCTTCGCGCAGTCGCTGATCATCGTGCCGGGGACGGTGGCGACGTTCAGTGGCATTCCGTGGCTCAAGAGCTTCGCCGAGTACTTCAACACGACGTCGGTGTGGTACATCGTGTCGAGCGCGGTGCTCATCATATTCTTCGCCTACTTCTACACGTCCATCATCTTCAACCCGGTAGACCTGGCGGAGAACCTCAAGAAGCAGGGTGCGTTCATCCCCGGCGTGAAGCCCGGCGCGGCGACCGCCGATTACATCGATGAAGTGCTGACCCGCATCACGCTGCCTGGCGCCCTGTTCCTGACGTTCGTGGCGCTGCTGCCCATGGTGATCTCCAACACGCTCAACATGCCGTTCGGGTTCGGCGGCACGGCGCTGCTCATCGTCGTCGGGGTGGCGCTCGATACGGTGCAGCAGGTGCAACAGCACCTGTTGCTGCGTCAGTACGACGGCTTCATGAAGGGTGGCGGCGCGGGCGGCGGCACCTCGCGGGTGCGCTTCCGCCGCTAGTGTTCATCCTCATCCTGGGAGCGCCCGGCTCGGGGAAGGGGACGCAAGGGAAAATCCTCGCCGAGCGCCTCGGGCTTCCTAAGATCACGACCGGCGACCTCATCCGGAAGGCGATGCTGGACGACACGCCGCTCGGGCTCGAGTTCAAGAAGTATTACGACGAAGGCAAGCTGGTGCCCGACAGCATCATCCTGGGCATGATTAAAGAGCAGTTGGACAGGCCGGAAGCGAAAAACGGCGCGATCCTCGACGGGTTCCCCCGCACCGCGGCGCAAGCGGAACTGGTCGACAAGACGCTCGCGCAGCGCGGCCAGCGGTTGAACCACATTCTGCTGCTGGACGTCACCGAGGATGAGCTGATCCGCCGCATGCGCGCGCGCGCCCAAGTCGAGGGGCGCACCGACGACAGCCCCGAAGCCATCGCGAACCGTCTGCAGATCTATCAGCGGGACACCGCCCCGCTCATCGCGCACTACGCGCAGCGCGGCATCGTGCACCGCGTCCCCGGCACCGGGTCGGTCGAGCAGATCGCGCTGCAGATCAAGCGGATCATCGGGCGATGATCACCATCAAGTCGGCGCGCGAGATCGAGACCATGGCCGCCGCCGGCCGTATCGTCGCTGAGACGCTGGCGCTGGTGGGGGGGCACGTGCGGCCCGACACCACGACCGAGGAGCTCGACCACCTCGCCGAAACATTCATCCGCAGCCATCCCGGCGCCCAGCCGTCGTTCAAGGGGCTGTACGATTTTCCCGCCACGCTCTGCACGTCGATCAATCAGGAGATCGTCCACGGTATCCCGTCGCACAAACGCGTGCTGCATGACGGCGATATCGTGAGCATCGATGTGGGCGTATGGCTCGAGGGCTTGCATGCCGATTCCGCCGCCACATTCCCCGTCGGCGACGTCAAGCCGGAGGTCGCGCGCCTGCTGGAGGTGACGCAGGAGGCGTTGGCGGCCGGCGTGGCGCAGGCGCGCGCGGGCAATCACGTGGGCGACATCGGTCACGCGGTGCAGCAGGTGGCCGAGCGGGCGGGGTACTCCGTCGTGCGGGAGCTGGTCGGCCACGGCATCGGCGCGTCGTTTCACGAGGAGCCGCAGGTCCCGAATTACGGCAAGCCCAAGCGCGGCCCGCGCCTCGTGCCCGGCATGACGATCGCCATCGAGCCGATGATCAACATCGGCGGCTCAGGGATCCGGACGCTGGACGACAAGTGGACGGTGGTGACGCAGGACGGCTCGTTGTCGGCGCACTTCGAGCACACGGTAGCGGTGACGGACAATGGGCCGAGGATTTTGACTACCGTTAGCTGACGCCCGACTGTCTTGCTCTCGCCTGGTCCGACACCGCAGCCAGGTTTGCGTTCACGTTTTCCGTCGCACCGTCGATCGCGGTTCTCGCCAGCATTCCAGCCACTCGCGCGTCGCTCACGGTATGCTTGTTCCCGATGTGCTCGATGGTTTGGGCGAGCGCGAGAAGTCGCCGGCCGTGCTTGACGACGTCAGCGGGAGGCCGGGCCGCGGCCAGCAGTGCGTCGTCGATCGCCTGAGAGCGGCGCGGATCGCCCTTGGGGATCTTGTATGCGCGAGTGACCCCTTCGTAGGCAGTCGCGTCCTCGTCCACCAGCCGCCGCAGGTCGCCGCGCAATTGCTCGGCTTCGGCGAGGATCTCGCGGGCCTGGGCGTCGACTGCCGCATAGGCTTTCCGTCCGACGGTCAGACGCGCAACCATGGCCACGAGCGCCGCGGCGAGCGTCCCGGCGAGCGCCGCGGCGCTGCCACCACCCGGCGTCGGGGATTCCCTCGCCAGCGCATCGATCCATCCGTCGAGGGAAGGTCCCGTATCACGGGGAGTGAAGCCGATCTTCGTTTCCAGGATGTGCTCGCCGGCATTGGATAACCGCAGCGCCGTTTCCGCCGCGCCGATGAGGGCGCGCTCCGGAACGAGACCCACGATCTCGCTCTTCTGCACCCCCACGCCATGCTTTTCCGCGCGCGCCTTGATCGCGTTGAAGACCACGGCGGGCGACGTGATGTCGATGTCCAGGAGGTTCATCGAAACCTGCGCGAGACCGTCGACGATGAAGCCACTTGCCTGCACGCCCGGCAACCCGCCGCTGGAGGTGCGGATCTGTTTCGCGATCTCTTTTGCGACCGCGATTTCCTGAGTATCCAGATACACGTTGAACGCGACGAGGAACGGCCGAGCTCCGATCGCCGTGACGCCGGCCGTCGGATGCGCCTTGGGGGGACCGAAGTCGGGTGCCAAGGTGCGCTCGCGCAACGCCTCGAATTCACCTTTGCGGATGTCCGGCAAGCGCTCGTGTTCCGGACGGGTCGCGGCCTTGGCATACAGGAACGCAGGGATTCCCAGCTCGCTGCCGACCCGCTCGCCCAGCTTGCGGGCGAGCGCGACGCAATCGTCCATCGTCACCCCTGAGACCGGCACAAACGGCACGACGTCGGTCGCGCCCATGCGCGGGTGCTCGCCCGAGTGCTTGGTGAGATCGATGCGCTCGGTCGCGACGCGCATCGCGGCGAACGCGGCGTCTACGGCAGCCGCGGGCGGCGCCACGAACGTGAAGACCGAGCGATTGTGCGAAGTGTCGGACTGGACGTCGAGTAGCTGGACGCCGGGGACGCCGCTGATGGCCGCGCGGAGCGCGTCGATCGTGGCGGGGTCGCGTCCCTCGGAGAAGTTCGGCACACATTCGACCAGCGGAGCGGTCATCAGCTCTTCCTTATGAGATCGATGAGCCATTTATGCAGCGCGGCGTTGCCGGCGACGATCGAGCCGTCGCCCGCACTGCTCAACACGTCCGCGGCGCCGTCGGCCCGCGTGACGATGCCGCCCGCTTCGCGGATGAGCAATGCGCCCGCCGCGATGTCCCACGGCGCGAGCTGCAGCTCCCAGAAGCCGTCCAGCCGCCCGGCCGCCACGTCGACCAGGTCGAGCGCCGCGGCGCCGGCGCGCCGGATGCCGCTGGCGGCGCCGGTTACGGCGGCGAACTGCGCCAAATACACGTGCAGCTGGTTCAGCGCCTTGAAGGGGAAACCCGTCCCGATGAGCGCCCGGGGGGGATCGGTCACCGCAGAGATGCTCAGGCGCGTGTCTTCCTCGAATGCGCCGCCGCCCCGCGTGGCCGTGTAGGTGCGCTTGCGGCACACGTCGTGGACGACGCCGGCGACCAGCTTACCGTCGGCCACACAGCCGACGCTGACCGCGTACTGCGGGTAGCCGTGCAGAAAGTTTGTCGTTCCATCGAGTGGGTCGACGATCCAGACGAGCTCGCCTTGCGCCACCCGTTGCGGTGACAACTCTTCGCCCACGATGACGGACTCCGGTGCGTCGCGCAGAATGACTTCCGCAATGATGCCTTCTGCTGCGCGGTCGACTTCCGTCACGAAATCGTGCTGGGATTTTTCGGTCCAGGTGTGCACCGCGGGTCGCACAGCGGTGCGCAAATAGTCGGCGGCGCGCACTGCCGCGCGCTCCGCTAGCTTGACTAAGTCGTTGTATTCACGCACCTTGCTGGCCCGTGACCTCCAAGCGCGTGTTCAGTGGCATCCAGCCCTCCGGCGAGCTGCACATCGGGAACTACCTCGGCGCCGTGCAGAACTGGGTACGGCTCCAGACGCAGCACGACTGCCTGTTTTGCGTCGTCGACCTGCATGCCATCACCCAGCCCTACGACGCGAGCGCCCTATCGTCCCTGACGTTCGACATGGCGGTGAGTCTGTTTGCGGCCGGCCTGGACCCCGACAAATGCATCGTGTTCGTGCAGTCGCACGTCGCCGAGCACACCGAGCTGAACTGGCTCCTGGCGTCGGTCACGCCGCTCGGCGAGCTCGAGCGCCAGACCCAATACAAAGACAAGGCGCAGCGCCAGGAAAGCGTCGCTCTGGGGCTGCTGGCGTACCCCGTGTTGCAGGCGGCTGACGTCCTCCTCTATAAAGCTAGTCTCGTACCGGTCGGCGAGGATCAGGTCCAGCATCTCGAGCTGATGCGCGAGATCGCGCGGCGCTGGAATGCCCGGTATGGCGACCGCTTCTTCCCCGAGCCCCAGCCGCTTTTGACGAAGACCAAGCGGGTGCTGGGGCTCGACGGCAAGGCCAAGATGTCCAAGAGCCTGGGCAATACGATCGGGCTGTTTGAATCGCCCGAATCGATCTGGGAGAAGCTCAAGCCCGCCGCGACCGATCCCGCGCGCAAGACTCGGAAAGATCCGGGTACGCCGGAAATCTGCAACATCTTCACGCTGCACCAGGGGTTCTCGCCCCCGGACACGGTGACCGAGGTGGCGCAGAAGTGCCGGACCGCGGGGTGGGGGTGCCTCGACTGCAAACGGGTGCTGGCGGACAACATGATCAAAGAGTTGGCGCCGCTGCGCGAACGCGCGGCGGCGTTCAAACGCGATCCCGCTGGAGTGCTCCAGCGGCTCCGCGGCTGTGCCGACCGCGCGCGCACGCTGGCGCAACGCACGATCGCGGATGTGCGCGAGAGGATGGGATTGCTCAAGAATGTTTAAACAGGTCGTGGAGATCTTCCGCCTCGAGCTGATGCTCCAGGTCGGCCTCGCCACACTGTTGGGGGGTGCGATCGGTCTCGAGCGCGAGCTCGGCGGCAAACCGGCGGGCCTCCGCACGAATATTCTGATCTGCATCGGGTCGGTGCTCTACACGCATCTCTCCATTGCCATGCTGAGCGCAATTGCCGGCTCGGGCGGAACGGGCACCGACCCCACGCGCGTGGCAGGGCAGATCGTCACGGGAGTCGGGTTCATCGGCGCGGGGACGATTCTGCACGCCCGCGGCGCGGTCGTTGGGCTCACGAGCGCCGCAACCATCTGGGTCGTCGCGGCGATCGGCGTCGCGTTGGGGAGCGGCTACTATCTCGAAGGCATCGGCACAACGGTAGTCGTCCTGGCAGTTCTCGCGGGGCTCGGCCGGGTCGAGAAGCTGGTCGAGCGCCAGTCGATGCGGTCCACGATTACGGTTCACGCCCACCCCGGTCCCACCGTGCTCGAGGATCTTGAGGGACTCGTTCGGCGCGCCGGGCTCGAGGTCAGCGCCGTTGCGAGCCGCCAGGAAAACGTCGACCTCGTCATCGACTTCGACCTTCGTGGCTCCAAGCGACTCCACGATCAGCTCATGATCACGCTCCTCCACCACGACCACGTCCGGACCGTGTCCACGGGCGAGTGAGCACCCGACGTCTGGTGATCGATCTGGCGTCGCCTCGCGCGGTCTGGCGGATTCCGCACGCGCGCGTGGTCGAGATCAAGAACGCGCTCGGCGTGGCGTGGGACGTTGCGGAAGTCAAAGCCCCCGCGGTCTCCGACGGCGACGGGGGTTCGGGGTCGCCTGAAGCCATCGCCGCCGCGCGTGGCGCCGAGATCTACCTCGGCTACGGCGTCCCGTCGGGGATTGCCGCCGCGGGCAAGGGCACGCTGCGCTGGGCGCACACCGCCACGGCTGGCGTGGGCTCGAGTCTCGCGCATCTCGCCGGCACCGGCGTCGTGCTCACGAACTCCGCCGGCGTCCACGCCGACCCGATGGCCGACTGGGTCATCGCCGCGATCGCCTACTTCACGCGTGGGCTCGACCGCATGATCTCGGCGCAGCGCCAGGGCCGCTGGGCCAAGGAGGACTTCACCGATGGCGCGATTCCGATGCGCGAGCTCCGGAGTCTCCGCGTCGGGATTGTGGGACTCGGCGGCATCGGCAACGCCGTCGCCCGGCGCGCGCTCGCACTCGGCATGTCCGTCTCGGGCGTCCGGCGCCATCCGGAGCGCGGCGGACCACGCGGCGTGGGGTGGGTCGGGAAGCTCGGTGACTTGCCGCGTCTGGCCAGCGGGAGCGACGTGCTGGTCATCGCGGCGCCGCACACGGCGGAGACGGCCGGCGCCGTGGACCGCAGCGTGCTCGAGCGCCTGCCGCTCCATGCGCTCGTCATCAACGTCTCGCGCGGCTCTCTGCTGGACGAGACCGCGCTCCTCGAGCTGCTCGAGCTGCGCCGGCTGCGGGGAGCGGCGCTCGACGTGTTTGCGACTGAGCCGCTGCCGCCGGAGCACCCCTTTTGGCGACACGCGCGCGTGCTGGTGAGCCCGCACGTGAGCGCCGTCACGACGGCCTTTTGGGAGCGGGAGACGGCCCTCATTGTCGAGAACATCCGGCGCTATCTTGCAGGGGCGCCCCTCACGAACGTCGTCGATCTGGAAGCCGGGTACTGAATGGAAAAAATCATCAAGGCTGCGGTGGACCGCGGGGCGTCCGACCTGCACATCAAGGCGGGCGACGTCTTCCGCGCCCGCATCGACGGCAAGCTGGTCCCGCTGACCAAGCAGCGCCTGACGCCCGAGCAAACCAAGGCGATTGCGCAGAAGCTGATCGCCAACGAAGAGGATCGTGGGCGGATCGACAGGCTGCGCGACTACGACTGCTCGTGGGGCATGCCTGGCATCGGCCGCTTCCGCGTCAACATCCTGCGGCAGCGCTCGTCGTTCATGATCGTGATGCGGGTCATTCCGTTCGACGTCCCCACCTTCGAATCGCTGAAGCTGCCGGGCGTGCTCGCCCAGGTCGCCACGGCCGAGCGGGGCATGATTCTGGTCACGGGGGTGACGGGCTCGGGCAAGAGCTCGACCATGGCGGCGATCATCAATCACATCAATCAGAACCAGCACCGCCACATCCTGACGCTCGAGAACCCGATCGAATTCCTGCATCGCGACATCAACTGCTCGGTGACGCAGCGCGAGATCGGGGTGGACACCGACGACTTCCGTACCGGCCTGCGGGCCGCGCTGCGCCAGGATCCCGACGTCATCCTGATTGGCGAGATGCGCGATGCCGAGACGATCGACACCGCCATGAAAGCGGCCGAGACGGGGCATTTGCTCGTATCGACGCTGCATACGCCCGACGCGGTCACGACCGTGAGCCGCATCATCTCGATGTTTCCGCCGGAGGAGCAGGAGATCGCGCGGCTGCGTCTGTCCGAAGCGCTGCACGCCGTCGTCTCGCAGCGGCTGCTGCCGCGCGCGGACGGGCGCGGCCGGGCGGCGGCGCTCGAAGTGCTGCTCGCGACGGGTACGGCGCGCGACATGATCCGCGACCGCGACCGCACGCCGTCGCTCCAGGGCTACATCAAGGAGTCACGCGAGCAATACGGCATGCAGACGTTCGATCAGCATCTCATGGACCTCGTCTCCGATGAGGTCGTGACGTACGAAACGGCGCTGGCGGCGTCGTCCAATCCCTCCGACTTCCAGCTGCAGGTGCGCACGTTGCGGCGGCGCTCGCGCGTGGTGCCGCCGACGGAGCCGACGCCGGCCGTCGATGCCAAATCGGCCGGCTTCACCGACGATCTCTCGGGCATGTTGCCATCGTGAAGCCGGCAAAACCCGCGCCGGCGGGCGTATTCCCACCCGTCACGACGCCATTCGATCCTGCGACGGGCGACGTTGCGCCCTTGGCCTTCCGGCAGAACATTTCGCGCCTGCTCGCCGAGGGCGTGGCCGGTATCGTGGTGTGCGGATCCACCGGTGAGGCGCCGCTCCTCGAGCCTGACGAACAGGGACATCTGGTCGGCCTGGCGCGCGAGGTCATGACCGACGGCGGATGGCTGATCGCCGGCACGGGGGGGGAATCCACCAGACAGACGATCGCGCTGTCGAAAGCCGCGGCGGCCGAGGGTGCCGACGCGGTTCTCGTGCGGGCGCCGTCCTATTTCTCGGGAGCGGCGACGCCCGCCACACTCGTGAGTCATTTTCGAGCGGTCGCGGATGCGAGCCCGGTGCCCGTCCTGATCTACAACATTCCCAAGTACACGCATCTGTCGCTCGCGCCCGGGTTGTTGCAGCAGCTCGCCGGGCACGAGCGGATCATCGGCGTCAAGGACTCATCCGGCGATGCGAAGAACGTCGCTGCCTACCGCGAAGCGGTGCCGCAATGGACGGTGTTCGTCGGTGGAGCGTCGCTGCTCTTCACCGCGCTGGAGTTGGGGTGTCAGGGCGGCATCGTGGGGGTCGCCTGTTTTGCGCCGGCCCTCTGTGTGCAGCTCGTGCGCGAGTTCGAGCAGGGCCATCGCGCGGCGGCCGGGGCGCTGCAGGAGCGCGTGACGCCGCTCGACAAAGAGATCGTGGGCAAGCACGGGCCCGCCGGCGTAAAGGCCGCGATGGACGCCGTCGGGTTGCAGGGCGGGCCGGTGCGGCCGCCGCTCGCGCCGCTCACCCCGGCCGATCGCGAGCGCGTCAGCGCGCTCGTGCGCGGTGACTGACTACGCCGTCCTGTTCCGCGAGCTGGCGATTCCGCGGCTCACGGGCACACCCAATCATCAAAAAGTTCGTGAGATTCTGAAGCGTGAGCTGATGGCCCGCGGATTCAGTGTCGAGGAGCATGCGTTCAGCGGCCGACCGGCGCGCGCGTTGCTCGGCGTGCCGAAGCGTGTCGCGGGCCTCAATCTCATCGCACGGCAGCCCTCAACCCGACCGGCCATCTGGTTGGTTGCGCACTACGACTCCAAAGGCCAGCCGATCTCGATGGCCGTCCGCCTGGTTGGGTTCTTCGCGTTGCTGCTTGGTCTCTTCACTCTTTTCGTGGCACTGCTGCCCGCGCTCGCGATTCTGGCGGTCGCGATTGTCATCGTGTCTCAGAATCGCGTCACCGACAACTCTCCCGGGGCCGTCGACAACGCGACCGCCCTCGTCGCGATCTTCATGACGATCGATCAGGTGTCGTCTGGAGCACGCGTGGGTGTGATTTTTCCGGACGCCGAGGAGTTCGGCCTGGTGGGCGCGCGATCCTTGGCCGCAGATCGCTCGAGTCTGTTTGCCGACGCCGCGCTCATCAATCTCGATAGCCTCGATGACACCGGTCGCTCGACTGCATTCGTTCACCGTCGTGGAAGAATCGGCGCCGCGGTGGCAGCGGCGCTCAAGGCCCGCCAATGGCGTTGGTTGCCCGTGATCGTAGACGGTATCGCGCTGTCGGCAGTCTGTCGCGAGTGTGTCACGATTCTCAAGGGGAATTGGCGCACGATGCGGATCATCCATCGGCCGGCGGATAGTATCGCTCGCGTCCGATTGGACGGGGCCGCGAGCGTGGCCGCAGGACTGGCGCGGGTGCTGCGGGCTGGATAGCTTCCCTCAGAGGATACCTCAGGGCCCCCGCCGGGGGGCCCTTTTTTGTTGGACGATTTGGAAAAGACGTGCGTCTAGCTTTTGCATTTCCGCGCTTTGTCGCGTTCCTGCGAGGACAATTTGTTCGGACCCAAGATCCAGTGCGTCGTCGTGGTCGGCGCCCAATGGGGCGATGAAGGCAAGGGGAAGATCGTCGACGTCCTGGCGGAGCGCGCGGATCTCGTGGTGCGCTATCAGGGCGGCGCGAATGCCGGCCACACCGTCGACACGGGGCAGGGCAAGTCGTTCGTCCTGCACCAGATCCCCTCGGGAATCCTCCAGGGCGCGGTCTGCGTGGTCGGCAACGGCGTGGTGCTGGATCCCGAGCAGCTGTTTGCGGAGCTCGACGCCCTGGAGCAGCGGGGCGTCCGCACCGAGCACAAGCTACACATCTCCGATCGCGCTCACCTCACGCTGCCGTATCACAAGCTGTTGGATCGCGCCCGCGAGAAACGCGAACAGATCGGGACGACGGGACGGGGCATTGGCCCGACCTACGAAGACAAGTACGGCCGGCGCGGCGTGCGCGTCGGCGATCTGCGCAACCTCACCCGCACCCAAGAGCTCGTGCGCGCCCGCGTCGACGCGGCGAACCAGATGCTGGGAATGCTGGCGGGGGGAGCGGGGAGCGGGGAGCGGGCCAGTGCCGAAGAGCACGTCCATCTGCTGGAGCGCCTCGCCCCGCGGCTCTTACCGCTGGCGGTCGATGCGGGGCGGGTCGTGTGGGAAGCGCTCGAGCGCGGTGAATCAGTCTTGCTCGAAGGCGCGCAGGGCGCGCTGCTCGATGTCGATCACGGCACCTATCCCTATGTCACGTCGTCCAACACGACCGCCGGCGGCGCCGCGGTCGGCGTCGGCATCGGCCCCACGGCGATCGATGCGGTCCTGGGCGTCGTGAAGGCGTACACGACGAGGGTCGGCAATGGGCCCTTGCCCACCGAAGCAGAACCGGCGATCGCCGAGCGGATTCGGGAACTCGGAGGCGAGTTTGGCGCGACGACGGGGCGGCCGCGGAGATGCGGATGGTTTGACGCCGTCGTGGTCAGGTACGCAGTCCGGGTGAATGGGCTCACCGGACTCGCGGTGACGAAGCTGGATGTCTTGGACACGTTTGCCGAGATACCGGTCGGAGTGGGCTATCGGCTGGACGGAGAGGAGATCGATAGCATGCCCGCCGACGTGGAGACGATCGCGCGAGTCGAGCCGATCTATGAGATGGTACCTGGTTGGCAGAAGCGGTTGACGGACGTCCGAAGGCTTGCGGATCTGCCGCCGGCGGCCAGAGCGTATGTCGATCGCTTGCAGGATCTGGCCCGCGCTCCGATTCGGTATGTGAGTGTCGGCACGCGGCGGGACCAGATAATCGAAGTTTGAAGGGTAGGTTTTGTGTCGCATTCTGCATGTTTTAGTGCAGAAAACAGTACAGTACTTTCCCTAGGTCGTCTGACTCTCAATTGCTGTGACAACGCTTACAACTCGGCACCGTTCTTGCTTTGAGAAAAAGCAGAACTCTCGAAAAGGGCAAACCGCCGGTGACGGCGGGGCGCAAAGCAAGGGGTCTCGCGCAGGCGAGATTGCCCAGCTGCCGAGTCCGTAGCGCCGCCCGATTTGCGAGAAAGACGTTCGCTTCGCTCACATCGGGTTCTAGGGCGCACGGTGTGCGGCAGGCGATCACCCCCTGGGGAAACTCAGGGGGTTTCTCGTTTTACCAATCCTCGGCGTCTCGGCCCCTCGGCCTCTGTTATTGTAGTTCATGCCCCCTGTCATCCTCGTCGCTCCTGCGGCCTTCAAGGGCACGCTCGGTCCACGCCAGGTCGCCGAGGCCCTCGCGACGGGTGTGCGACGCGCCGTGCCGGGCGCCTCGGTGCTCGAGTGTCCAGTCGCCGACGGCGGCAATGGGCTGCTCGATGTCGTGCTGCCGGCCGGCGCGCTGCGCGAACGGCTGCAGGTCACGGGCCCCATCGGCGATTCGGTGTCGGCGGAAATCGGTTGGATCGACGGCGAAACGGCGATCATCGAAAGCGCGTCCGCGTGCGGCCTCGCCCTGGTCGAGCCCGAAGACCGCGATCCGATGCGGACGACCAGTCGCGGTGTCGGCGAGCTCATCTGGACCGCCGCGGATCGCGGCGCCAAGACGATCGTCGTCGGCCTCGGCGGCACCGCCACTGTGGACGGCGGCACCGGAGCGGCGCGTGGGTTCGGCTGGACGTTCGAGGATGCCTCGGGTCAGCCGCTTCCCGACGGCGGCGGGGCACTGACGGCACTCGCGTCGTTCGGCTCGGGGTGGGGGATCGCGGCGCGCGTCGTGGCATTGGCCGACGTGGCCACCCCGCTCCTCGGACCCGAGGGCGCCGCGCCGGTCTTTGGACCACAGAAGGGTGCGCGGCCCGAGGAAATTCCGGAACTCGCCTTGGGGCTCGCCCGGCTGGCGGAGCTCTGGGCGCAAGCGGGGAGGCCCGAGCTCGGAACGACGCCGATGGGTGGCGCCGCGGGTGGATTGGCGGCAGGACTCGCGTTCTTCGCGAAGGCCGAGGTAACGAAGGGTGCGGAATGGGTGCTCGAGCGCGCGGGTTTCGATGCGGCACTGGCCAAAGCCGATCTCGTGATCACCGGCGAAGGGATCTTCGATAAGACCTCGCTCGTCGGGAAAGCGCCGGGCGAAGTCGTGCGGCGTGCCCAGGCAGCGCGAAAAAAAGTGGCGGTGGTGGCTGGACGCGTCGAAGGTCTGATCGGGGTGCATACGGTGGGCGGCGACAGCGACGGCCGGATGCTCGACAGTGCGGCGCTCGCGCAGATGGCCGAGCAGGTCGCGCGCGAGGCGCTGCACATTTAACTTCCGGCTCCCTATGCCTCCCCCCGTAACTGCCGAGAAAATCATGGAGAAGCTCGTGTCGCTGGCAAAGCGGCGCGGCTTTGTGTTCCAATCCTCCGAGATCTACGGCGGCCTGGGCTCCGTCTGGGATTACGGGCCCCTCGGTGTCGAGCTCAAGAAGAACATCAAAGAGCGCTGGTGGCGCTCGATGGTGCACGAACGCCACGACACCGAGGGTTTGGACGCCGCCATCCTGATGCATCCGAAGGTCTGGGAGGCATCGGGGCACGTGTCCGGCTTCACCGATCCCCTGGTGGACTGCAAGCATTGCAAGAACCGCTTCCGTGCCGACGATCCCAGGATCAAAGGCACGCCGGGCCAGCCTGACGCGCAATGCCCGGTGTGCGGCAGCAAAGGCACGCTCACCGCGCCGCGCCAGTTCAACCTGATGTTCAAGACGTTCATGGGCCCGGTCGAGGAACAGGCTGCGGTCATCTACCTGCGGCCTGAGACCGCGCAGGGGATTTACGTCAACTATCTCAACGTGCTGCAGTCTTCGCGTCAGAAGATCCCGTTCGGCATTGCGCAGATCGGCAAGGCATTCCGGAACGAGATCACACCGGGAAACTTCATTTTCCGCACGCGCGAATTCGAGCAGATGGAAATGCAGTTCTTCGTGAAGCCGGGCAGCGAAACCGAGTGGTTCGAGTTCTGGCGCGTCGAGCGGATGAAGTGGGTGGAGGGCCTCGGGATCCGTGCCGAGAAGCTGCGCTGGCATCAGCACGACAAGGACGAGCTGGCGCATTACGCGAAAGACGCCTACGACATCCAGTACGAATTCCCGTTTGGCTGGCAGGAGTTCGAGGGCATCCACAACCGTACCGACTTCGACCTGTCGAATCACCAGAAGCACGCCGGCAAGAAGCTCGACTACCTCGATCCCAAGACGAACGAGCGCTTCATCCCGTACGTGGTCGAAACGTCCGCGGGGGCGGATCGCACGACGCTGGTCGTCTTGTGCGACGCCTATAGAGAGGAAGAGGTCGGCGGCGAAGAGGCGGCGGAGGGCGGCGACACGCGCGTGGTTTTGAAACTGAAGCCCTCGCTCGCGCCGCTCAAGGCGGCGGTGTTCCCGCTCGTGAACAAGGACGGCATGCCGGAGCTCGCGCACCGCATCCACGACGACCTGCGCCGTCACTTCAACGTCTTCTACGACGACGGCGGATCGATCGGCCGCCGCTATCGCCGGCAGGATGAAGCGGGCACGCCGTACGGGATCACGATCGACGGCCAGTCCACGCAGGACCAAACGGTGACCGTGCGCGACCGCGATTCCCTCAAGCAGGACCGTGTCGCGGCCGGCAAGCTCGTCGAATACCTCACGCAAAAGCTGGCGGGTTGAAGCGCGTGCTGCTCGAGTGCCGCGATCTCTTCTTTCGCGGCAAGCTGCAGGAGGTTCTTTGGAGCGGAGGCGCTGAGCCGACGCGTGACGAGCCCTGCGACCTCGCGGTGCTCGAGCTGGGCAAGGCCGACGTACCCGATCGCATTCGCGATCTGGTGCAGCGCGGCATTCCCGTGCTCGCCTTCGGTTCGCACGTGAATGCACCCGAGCTGCGCGCCGCGCGAGAGCTGGGAGCGCGCGCCGTGCCCAACTCTGAAGTGGAAGGGGCGCTGCGCGCGCTGCTGTAAGGATGCCACGAGATCACAAACGCGTTGACGTACTGGTGCTGGGTGCCGGTGCCGCGGGACTCGCGGCGGCCCGCGACCTCTCGCATGCCGGTCTACGCGTCACCGTGATCGAGGCGCGCCCGCGCATCGGCGGCCGAGTACTCACGGTGCACGATCCACGCTCGCCCGTTCCAATCGAGCTTGGCGCCGAGTTCATCCACGGCGAGGCGGCCGAAACGCTTTCCCTCGCGCAGGCGGCCGGGCTGGCGGTCGTGGAGCTGCCCGACACGCATGAGCTCGCCCGCGCCGGTCGGCTCAAGCCGATGGGCGATTTCTGGGGGCTCGTCGATCGGATGAACCGCGATCTCGCCCGTCGCGTCGCGAGCCGCGGGAGAGACTTCCCGGTCAGCGAATATCTGGAATCGGCGAGCGTCCCGGCGTCCCGGCGGGGGCTGCTGCGGGACTTCCTGCAAGGCTTTTATGCCGCGCACCCGGACCGGTTGAGCGCCGAGTCGCTCGCGGTCGAAACGGTGGGCGGGGACGAGCGCGACGAAGTCGCGGGCAAACAGTTCCGCATCGCGAACGGTGGCGACGCTCTGATGAAATGGCTGCGGGACGGGTTGGATCCCGACCGCACCGAGGTGCGTCTGAGCACGGTAGCGGAGTCGGTGCGGTGGAAACGCGGCGCCGTGAGCGTCACGTGTCGCGGCGGCGACCGCGCGCCGTTGCCCGCCGTGAGCGCCCGCGCCGCCGTGATCACGCTGCCGCTCGCGGTCTTGAAAGCGGGAGTCGTAAGGTTCGATCCGGCGCTTCCCGCCAAACAGCGCGCGCTGGCGAGAATCGAGACGGGGCAGGTGTTCAAGATCGTGTTGCGCTTCCGGGAGGCGTTCTGGCAGGGAGTGGAATTCCTGAAGGAGCGGCGCGAGCGGTCCGCCTCGAACGGGGGGCTGGGGGGGCTGACCTTTCTCCACGCGCAAGGCGCCGAGGTGCCGACGTGGTGGACGTCGCTCCCGGTGCGGTCGCCGCTGCTCACCGGATATGTCGGCGCAGTCCGCGCCGAGGAGCTGCTCGCGGAGGAGCCGCCCTCGCGGCTGGAGCGCACGCTGGTCGCGCTCTCCGACATTCTGGCCGTGCCGCGGCGTGAGCTGGAGGAACAGCTCGACGCGTCTGCGACTCACGACTGGCGCGCCGATCCGTTCGCGCGCGGCGCCTACAGCTATATCGGGGTCGGCGGCAACGACGCCCCGCGCGCCCTGGCCCGGCCGGTGGAGGGCACGCTCTTTTTCGCCGGGGAGGCGACGAGCGGCGCCGAAATCGGGACCGTGGCAGGAGCGCTGTCGAGCGGGCGGCGCGCCGCGCGGGAGGTCTTGCGAGTGCTAAAATAGTCCTGACTCCTCCTCGGGAATCCTGCATGCCCGTCATAGCCAAAACTGTCGTCCTGCTGATCCTGTCCAACATCTTCATGACCTTTGCCTGGTATGCCCATCTGCGGCATCTGAGCCAGCGGCCGTGGATCGTCGCCGCATTGGTGAGCTGGGGAATCGCGCTGTTCGAGTACCTGCTGCAGGTCCCCGCGAACCGCATCGGCCACACCCAGCTGCAGCTCGGCCAGCTCAAGATTCTGCAGGAAGTCATCACGCTGAGCGTGTTCGTGCCCTTCGCCGCTCTCTATATGAAAGAACCGGTGCGGCTCAATTATCTCTGGGCCGGGCTGTGCCTCTGCGGGGCGGTGTTCTTTGTCTTTCGCCGGTAGATTGTCCCCAGGCTGGGAACACCATGGACCGAGACCGCCAGCTGCTCCGCCATTTCTTGGCTGCTATCGCCTACCGCACGCAAAAGGCGCTGCGCGGGGCGCCCGATCACTATCCGACGTTCAGCGCCGGCAACCGCGTGCGCACGCCGACCGAGCTCATCCGTCACATGACGTCACTTATGGGCTACGTCCGCACGTTGTTCCAGGGCGGCTCCTATCCGCCCAAGCCGGACCCGCTGCCCTCGTTCAAAGCGGAAGTCGATCGCTTCCACGACATGATCGAGGCGGTCGGCAGCCTGCTCGCGGGTGATGTGCCGTGCTCGATCACTACCGAGCAATTACTTCAGGGTCCGTTCGCGGACACGATGACCCACGTCGGCCAGCTGGCGATGCTGCGCCGTCTGGCCGATGCGCCCGTCGCGCCGGAGAACTTCATCTACGCCGACATCCGGGCCGATCGCCTGCACGCCGACCAGCCGCCGCCCGCACGCCCCGACAAGCATTGGCCGGAGGGGGGCGGGGGCGCCCCAAAGTGATCGTGCGGATCTGGCATGGGTGGACCACCCGCGCGAATGCGGATGCGTACGAACGATTGCTTCACGAGGAGATCTTCGTCGGCATTCGCAATCGTGCGATCAAGGGATTTCGCGGCATCCAGCTGCTGCGTCGCACGCTGGCGGATGGCGTGGAATTCGTGACCATCATGACGTTCGATTCGCTCGAGGCCGTCCGGGAATTTGCCGGCGCAGACTATGAGCTGGCCGTCGTGCCGCCCAAAGCCCGCGCGCTGCTTGCGCGCTTCGACGAGCGCTCGGCGCATTACGAGGTTGTGGTGTGAGGCGCTGACCGCTCTTCGGCGCTATCTTTTTTCAATGCGCTTCATTACCAGCGTTGCAATGCTCACCGGCCTCGTCGTCTCGACCGGCGCGCCGGGTTATCGCATCCTGGTGGCCAGTGAATCCGGAGACATCGTCACGGAGCTGACGTGGGATGGCACCGCATTGGCGGTCGCCAAGGTCGTCCCCGTCGGCATCATGCCCGCCGACATCGATGGCCCCCACAACGTCGCGGTCGCTCCGGATGGATCGGCGTGGTACGTGACGATCGCCCACGGCACTCCGTACGGCTCCCTGTGGAAAATGAGCGCGGGCACGGATTCGTTGTTGGGACGCGCGCCGGTCGAGATGTTTCCGACCACGATCGCGCTCACGCCCGACGGCGCGCTCGCCTTCGTCGCGAATTCCGACTTCCACGGCGATCACCCGCGCGTGAACGTCGTCACGATCGTGCAGACCGCATCGATGACGCCGCTCACGAATCTGCCCGCCTGCGACATGCCGCACGGCGTGAAAGTCAATCACGCGGGGACGTTCGTGTACGTCTCCTGCATGAACTCCGATGAGATCCTCGAGATCGACCGCCAGAGTCTGCGCATCACGCGCCGCCACAAGACTGCCGAGCAGCCGGGCGGGCACGCCGCCATGAGCGGTGCGGCCGGTCCGCCCATCCATGGCACCGGACCGGCGCCTGCGGCACACGATTGCATGCCGACCTTCGTCTCGGTGTCACCCGACGATCGGCGGCTGTACGTCGCGTGCAATCACGGCAACACGCTCCAGGTCATCGACGCCGCTTCGCTCGAGCTGGTGCGGGAAGTCCCGGTCGGGACCGGCGCGTACAACGTCGAGCCGTCGGCTGACGGCCGTTGGATCATCGTGACGAACAAGAAGGCGCAGAGCGTGTCGCTCGTGGATCCTCAGAGTCTGACGGAAGTCGCCAAGGTCCCGACCACGAAGTCGTTGCCCCACGGCATCGCCTATTCGCCGGACGGACGGTGGGCCTTCATCTCGCAGGAAAGCGTCGGCATCGACCCGGGTGCGGTCGACGTCATCGATCTGACGACCCACGCCCGCGTCGCTACCATTCCCGTTCCGCGGCAACCCACCGGAATCACGATCCTCCGGGCTCCATGATCCACACCACCACCGTCTCGCTCTCGCCCGCCGACGTGCTGGCGCGTGCCCAGGAGTTCTTCGCCGACCGCGTGCCCGCCAATTCTGCGTTCGTGGAAAAGCAGGGACCCAATTTCCTCAATCTGCGCGGGCAAGGTGGCGAGGAGCTGGTGATCGGCGCGTGGGAGGACAAGGAAAAGAGCGTCACGCGCGTCCGCGCGTCGACGCTGTTCTTCGATCAGGCGCTCGATCGGTTCTTCTCCACGCTGCCGCTGGCGTCGCCGGTGGAGGTCGTGTGACGACGGCGGTAGGTGAGCGCTACGCCGTGCGGGTGATGGTCACGCCCGTCTGGGAGACCGTTCCCGTGCAGGTGGACGACAACACCACCGCCGCCCAGCTGAAGCACGAAGCATTGCGCGCCGCCCGCAAGACGACGCAGGACGAGCAGGCGTTCGTGGTGAAGTTCCGCGGCGCGATCGTGCTCGACGAGTCCACGACGATGCGTGTCCTCGGCGCCGTTCCGAACGCCCCGTTCATCGTGCTGCCCGGCCGGCGGCAACCCGTGCGATGACGACCTCGGCGTTCACGCGCGGCGTCACGATCATGGCGGTGGGGTTCCTGCTGCTGAACGGGGTGTTGCTGGTCATGATCGACCAGATCTTCTGGGCAGCCCTGTGCGCGATCGTAGCGGTGCTCGTCGTCGTTGGGTGGTTCCGCTACCGTCGTGCCATGGCGGAGCTGGCCGATGCGCGGAAGGAAATGAAGCGCGAAGTGGAATCGCTTCGCGATCTGCTGCACACCCACCGCCGCGAGTAGTGTCCGTCGTCGTTTGGAATCCGGCCTGCCGGCATCACTATGCCGGCGCAGGCCATCCAGAACGGCCGCAACGCTTGGAAGCGGTGCTCGAAGCGCTGCGGCACCCGGAGCTTGCGGCCCTGGTGACCTGGGTCGAGGCGCCACCGGCTCCGAGGTCGTCGCTGGAAGCCGTGCATCCCGCACGCTATCTCGATGTGCTCGAAGCCCTGAACGCGCGGGGCGGCGGCGCCCTCGACGCCGACACGTTCATGGGCCCGCGCAGCTGGGAAAGCGTGCTGGCATCGGCCGGCGTCGCGCTCGCGGCCGTCGAGCAGGGGATGGAACGCGGCACGGCGTTCGGCGTCACGCGCCCCCCGGGCCATCATGCGCTCGCCGACCGCGCGATGGGCTTCTGCTTTCTCAACAATGTCGTGCTCGCGGCGCGTCACGCCCAGGCGCGCGGCTGCGCGGGCGTGCTGATCGTGGATTGGGACGTGCATCACGGCAACGGGACGCAGGCGCTGGTGGAGCGCGATCCCTCGATCCGGTTCGTCTCGATGCATCAGTATCCGTGGTATCCCGGGACGGGAGCCGCCGACGAGCGCGGCGTGGGCAACGTGTTCAATGTGCCGCGCCCGGGTGGGCTGCCGCGGGCGGTGTACGTGCGGGATTTTCTCGCGGGCGTCGATGCCGCGCTCGAGCGCTGGACACCCGACATCCTCCTGATTTCGGCGGGGTTCGACTCGCTCGCCGGCGATCCGCTCGGCGAGTTCACGCTCGAGCCGGACGACATCGTGGTGTGGACGGAGGCGCTGCGGGCGCGCATGGGTAACCGTCCCATCGCGGCTGTGCTGGAGGGCGGCTACCGGCTCGATCTGCTGGCCGCCGGTGTCGTCGCGCTCGTGCGCGCACTATCTTGAGCGGATGACCGCCACGACCACTCCGGCGCAATCGCCGCAGGCGTCGCGCAACTGGCCGATCAGCCTGTACCGGCGGCCCGACGGCACGCTCGAGCAGGACATCTCCCCGACGCGCATCCGCGAGATCTTGCAGAGCGGCGAAGGGGCGCTGTGGGTGGACATCGACAGCACGAACATGCATCAGCATGCGCTGCTCGAAAAAGTGTTTCAGTTCCATCCCCTGTCCATCGAAGACACGCTGTCGCCGGGAAGCCGCGTCAAGTATGAGGAGTACGACCGCTACATCTTTGTCGTGATGGCGGTGATTCGGTTCGACGAAGGCACTCCCGAGCCGTACGATCTCGCAACCTCGAACCTCTACTTTTTCCTCGGCAAGAATTTCCTCGTCACCGTGCATGGTCTCTCCTCCAAGAGCTGTGCCCTGGCGCGTGAGCGGCTGGTGCGCAACCCCGAGCTGATGGCGCGCGGGGTCGAGATGACGATGCACAACATCATCGACCAGTCGGTCGACGCCTATTTCCCGCTCGTCGAAGAGCTGAACGTCATGGTCGACGGGCTGGAGGAGCGGCTGTTCGAGAAATTCGACGAGCTGCTGATTCACGAGATCTTCAAAGCGAAACGCGCGGCGTTCTCGCTGCGCCGGCACGTCGGCCCGCTGCGTGAAGTGCTCAACATTCTCACCAACCGGCCCTGCGCCTACATCCGTCACGAAACCCAGCTTTACTACCGCGACATCTACGATCACACGATCCGCATCGTCGAATCGATGGACACCGTGCGCGATCTGCTCGCCGGCGTGCTGGAGACGTATCTCTCGCAGACGTCGAACCGGATGAACAAGGTGATGAAGCAGCTGTCGATCGTGGCGACCATCGCGCTGCCGCTGATCGTGATTGGCGGGATCTACGGCATGAACTTCAGCCAGATGCCGCTGACCCACAATCCGTACGGGTTTGTTATCGCACTGGCCAGCATGGTCATCGTCTCGGGCGTCATCCTCTGGTGGCTCAAAAAGAATCGATGGCTCTGAAGCTGATCGTCGAGCAGGCCTCCATCACCACCCGCCACCCCTTCGCCATCGCGCGTGGGTCGACGAATGGCTACAAGCGCGCCTGGGTCCGGCTGGTGGATGGGAATGGGCAGGAAGGGTGGGGCGAAGCGGATCCCTCGTCCTTTTACGGGGAGAGCTTGGAGACGGTCTTGAAGGCATTCGAGCGGCTCGGGCCCCACCTGCCGCTCGATCCGTTCGATCTCGAGGCGGCGGAGGCGCGCTGGGCGCAGGTGCTGCCCAAGAACTGGTCGGCGCGCGCGGCACTGTCCGCCGCACTCCACGATCTCGTCGGCAAAGCGTTGGGGCAGCCGCTCTGGCGGTTGTGGGGACTCGATCCCCGCAAGGCTCCACTCTCGTCGTTTACCATCGGGCTCGACACCACGGAAAAAATTCGTGACAAGGTACGGGAGGCGAAGGCGTACCCCATCCTCAAGATCAAGCTCGGCACCGATCGGGACGAAACGATTCTCAAGACCATCCGCGACGCGACCGACAAGCCGATTCGGGTGGATGCCAACGCCGGTTGGGACGTCGCGCGCGCGAAACAGATGATTCCGAAGCTGAAGGAATTCGGCGTCGAGTTCCTGGAGCAGCCACTCGTGCCGGAGGATCTCGACGGGCTCGTCGAGGTCCGGCGCGTGGCCGCGAAACACCAAATCCCGATCGTCGTCGACGAGAGCTGCCTCGTGGCCGCCGATATCCCGCGCCTCGCGGGTCGCGTGGACGGGATCAATATCAAGCTCGCCAAATGCGGCTCGCTGCGGGAAGCGCTGCGCATGATCGCGACCGCGCGCGCACACGGCATGCTCGTGATGGTCGGTTGTATGATCGAGACGTCGCTGGGCATCACCGCGGCGGCGCATTTTACGCCGCTCGTCGATGCCGCTGACCTGGACGGCGCCGCGCTGACGGTAGACGATCCGTTCAGCGGCGCGACCATCGACCAGGGGCAGATCCGCCTCCCCACGGAGCCCGGGCTCGGCGTCAAAAGGAGATGAACGCGCCGCGCTTTGCCGCGGTCGTCCTGCCAGTTCCGGTGAGCCGCTCGTACATCTATCAGGTCCCGTCGGGGGGGGGGCTCACGGATCGCGTCGTCCCAGGCGCTCGCGTGCTCGTGCCACTGCGGCGGCGGAGCGTCGTGGGAATCGTGACGGAGACTGCCACTGACCCGCCGTCAGCCGCTGTCGACATCAAGCCGATTTCCGCAGCTCCCGACGACGCGCCCGCGCTCTCCCCGGCCTTGCTTGCCCTGGGTCGCTGGATGTCCGACTACTACGGCGCCCCGCTGGGCCTGTCGCTGCGGGCGCTGCTTCCGGGACCGCTGTGGAGCGTCGCCCGGCCGGCGGGGCCGGCACCGGCCGCCGAGCGGCTGTTCGTGCTCACCGGCAACGGCGTGGATTCCCTGCTCGAGCGCGAGCGACGCTTCAAACGGTCGCCCAAGCGGCGCGCAGTTTATGAGACCGTCGAGGCTCTTGGGGGGAGTGCGCCAGTCTCGCACCTTGTAAACCAGTTGCGACTGCCAAGGAATTCGCTCGATGCGCTGGTGCAGCAGGGGCTCGCGCGCATCGAGCGGGTGCCCGAAATGCGTGACCCCTTTGCCGGGCTTTCCTCGCCTCCGCCGCCATCCCTCACGGCGGATCAGCAGGCTGCCGTGCGGGGAATTCTGGCCACGCCTGTGGACATGCCGGTGCTACTGCACGGGGTGACTGGGTCGGGGAAGACACTTGTCTACCTGCACGTGCTGCGCCACCTCGTCGACTCGGGGAAGGGGGCGATTCTCCTCGTCCCCGAAATCGCGCTGACGCCCCAGACGGTGGCGCGTGTCCGCGGCGTCTTTGGCGACCAGGTCGCGGTCCTGCATTCCGGCCTCTCCGACGGCGAGCGCGCCGATGCCTGGCGGGCGCTGCGCCGCGGTGAGCGGCGCGTCGCGGTCGGGCCGCGCTCGGCCGTTTTCGCGCCTGTGCAGCAGCTCGGCGCGATCGTCGTGGACGAGGAGCACGAGCCGAGTTACAAGCAGGCCTCAGCGCCGCGCTATCACGCGCGCGATGCCGCCGCGATGCGCGCCCAGCTCGAGGGAGCTCGCCTGATTCTGGGCAGCGCGACGCCATCGCTCGAGACCCTCGATCAGGCGGCACAGGGTCGGATCGTGACCTTTGCGCTTCCCGATCGTATCGGGGCGCGGCCGCTGCCGCCGGTGGAAGTGGTCGATCTGCGGAGCACGCCGCGCATTCCCGCCGCCGAAACCGGGGTGATCGCGTGGAGCGAAGCGCTGGACGGCGCGATCTCCGGCGCGCTCGAGCGCCGTGAGCAGATCATCCTGCTACTCAATCGCCGGGGTTTCGCGACGTTCGTGCAGTGTCCCGCCTGCGGCAACGTCCCCGGCTGTCCCCAGTGCGCGATTGCGCTCACCGTACACCAGACGCCGCCGGCGCTGCGCTGCCATTACTGCGGCCACGAGGAACCAATCCCCGAGACGTGTGCGATGTGTGGGCACGTCACCCAGAGGCTTCGTGGCCTCGGCACCCAACAACTCGAGCGCTTTGTGGGCATGCGTTATCCGCGGGCCCGAATCGCCCGGATGGACCTCGATACCACCACGAGCAAGTGGGCGCACCACCACATTCTGGACCGCGTGGCCCGCGGGGACGTGGACATCCTGCTCGGCACGCAGATGATCGCCAAGGGACTCGATTTTCCGAATGTCACGGTCGTCGGTGTCGTGGATGCCGACACCGGGCTGCATTTTCCCGATTTTCGCGCGGGCGAGCGGACGTTTCAGCTTGTCGCCCAGGTGGCGGGACGAGCGGGGCGCGGCCCACGTGGCGGCCGCGTCTTCGTGCAGACGCGGGCGCCCGAGCATCACGCCATCCGCGCCGCCGCCGCGCACTCAGTCGCGCAATTTGCGGCAGCCGAGCTGCCGCTGCGGACGCCGCCGCAGCCGCCCTATCCGCCGCGTACCGGTCTCGTGCGCTTCGTCATCGCGACCGACGACCACGCCCGGACGGCCGAGCTCGCCGAGAAGGTCGCCGCCTGGCTGCGACGCGCGGCGCGTGAGCGGCTCGACGGCATGCTCACGGTGCTCGGCCCGGCGCCATGCCCGCTCATGCGCCTGAAGGGAAAGTGGCGCTGGCATGTGTTGGCGAAGTCGACGGAGCCGCACGTGCTGGGTCGCGTGGTGCGCGCGTGGCGCGCGAAAGCACATCGGGCGGTGAGCGTCGATCGCGACCCGCAGTCACTCTTGTGAAAGCCGTTTCTCTTCGGGTATTTTGACCGGCCTGTGAGTCGCCCTCGCTTTCAGTACCGACCACCCAACTTCGGCGCGTCGCCATTGGCCGACGCGCCCGACGCGCGGTTCACGCCCGCACCAGCCGACGGGGTTCTTCCCGACGGTTTTTTTTCGACTACGAACCTCCCGACATTCGTGAAGCTGCCGGGCGCGTGGCGCCGCCCGCGCCTGCCGCGGATGGACTGCGTCATCGTGCAAGCGGGGGCGGAGGATCTCGTCGTCACCGAACCGCGGCGCGTGCGCCGGGGTGACAAGGTCGCGGTCGGTGCGGCGGAAGACGGCAGCGAGGGAATCTTCGTTCACGTCGAGGGTTTTCTGGGCGGGACGCACAGCCCCAACGAATTCCGGTTCATGGCCGCCGAGGTGTCCCGCGAGCGGCCGGTGGATTACAGCGTGCTGGCGCAGCTGCTCGGCGAAGAGAAGGCTCGTGCGGGCACGATTCTCTGGGTGATAGGCCCCGCGCTGGTCCACTCGCGCGCGCGCGAAGACATGATCTGGTTCATCGAGAACGGCTACGTGAGCACCTTGTTCGGCGGGAACGCGGTCGCCGTGCACGATCTCGAAGCTGCGATCTTCGGCACGACGCTGGGAATGTCGAGCTCCGGGGAAAGTGTCGAAGGGGGGCACGGGCTCCACATGCGAGCCATCAATGCGATCCGGCGCGCCGGCTCGATCGAAAAGGCGGTGCGCCAGGGGATCGCGACCAGCGGGATCATGCACGCCCTGGTCACGCGCGGGGTGCCGTACGTGCTGGCCGGCTCGATCCGCGACGACGGCCCGTTGCCGGACGTCATTCCCGACACGTTGGCCGCGCAAGATGCCATGCGTTCGCACACGGCGACGGCCACATTCGCCGTATTCGTGGCCACCGCGCTCCACGCCATCGCGGTCGGCAACATGCTCCCCGCGTTCGTCGACGCCGGCGTAACCGAAGACATCCGGCCGCTCACGACCATCTGCGTGGATCAAACCGAGTTCGTCGTCACGAAGCTGCGGGACCGCGGCACGCATCAGGCGTACGGCGTCGTCACCAACGCGCAGGACTTCATGCATGTCCTGCGCTTTTACGTGGAGCGATGGCAGCAAGCGACTCCGGCCCCGACTCCGGCCCGGTCTTCCCGCTAGCACCGCCTCCACCGGGCCAGGGTCCGGGGTGGGCGAAGCTCGCGGCCGCGGTCGAAGCGCAGGTACCCCCTGCGGAGATCGAGACGATCTACGTCTTCCGGCCGATCAAGCGCCAGGGGCGCGAATGGGGGACGGCGGTGATTACACGTCGGAGTGAGGCGGACAGACGGTTGCGCGTCTACACGGCGAAATACATGCTCATCGTGCGCGGCAAGGACCGCGGGCAGAGCAAGATCGAGGTTGTGGAAGTGGCGCTGAGCCCTGCCGACGTGCTCGCGCAGGTGATGCAGGCAACGGTGGACCGGGGTGGAGATACAGAGCCGCCGGTCGAGCTAGGTCCCGCGGTCTGGTACGAAGGGAGGTAGTTCGAGGTTGATTGACGCCAGAATGTTCATCCCGACCAAGGCCTTTCTCACGAAAGGCGTCGGCCGGCACAAGGAAAAGCTCACCAGTTTCGAGATGGCGCTGCGTGATGCCCACCTCGCCAACTTCAATCTCGTTCGGGTGAGCTCGATTTTCCCCCCCCAATGCGAGCTGGTAGACCGGGAAGAAGGGATGAGCATGCTCAAGCCCGGTCAGGTCGTCTTCGCCGTGATCGCGGAGTCCGCGACGAACGAGCCGAGCCGGCTCGTCTCCGCCTCGATCGGCGTGGCGATGCCGGCGGATGCGTCGCACCACGGCTACATCTCCGAGCATCACAGCTACGGCCAGAGCGAGTCGGTCTCGGGCGAGTACGCCGAAGACCTCGCCGCATCGATGCTCGCCACGGTGCTCGGCGTCCCGTTCGAGGCCGACAAGGCCTGGGACGAGCGCCGTGAGCAGTGGCTCCTGTCGGGCGAGATCGTGCGCACGATGAACGTCACGTCGACTGCGGAATGCGGGCCGGACGGGCGTTGGACGACGGTGGTCTCCGCGGTCGCGTTTTGCGGGTAGCGTGAGTGCGGCTGTCGCGTTCGCGGCCGGTCTGCTGAGCTTCCTGTCTCCCTGCGTGCTGCCGCTCATTCCGAGCTACGTCGGATTCCTCACCGGGATGTCGGTGGAGGAAGCGGAGCGGCGGCGTGGGACGGCGCTGCTCCACGGCCTGTGGTTCGTCGCCGGGTTTTCGCTCGTCTTCGTGCTGCTCGGCGCGGCGGCGTCCGCCGTCGGACACCTGCTGCGCGATTATCAGGTGTGGCTGGGACGCGCGGGCGGTGTACTATCGATTTTGTTCGGGATCTATCTCCTCGGGGTGTTCCGGCCGGCGTTGCTGATGCGTGAATGGCGCATCCAACTGGCGCACAAACCGCTCGGCTATTTTGGCTCCGCCGTCGTCGGATTTACGTTCGGGGCGGCGTGGACGCCGTGCATCGGCCCGATTCTCGGCGGCATTCTCACGCTGGCGGCGACACAGGCGGGCCTCGGGCGGGGGATGGGATTGCTGGCGATCTACGCGCTCGGACTCGCGATCCCGTTCCTGGTGACCGCGCTGGCGCTGGACCGCTTTTTGGTCTGGTTTCAGCGCTTCCGGCCCTACATTGTATGGGTGGATCGCATCGCGGGCGGGATGCTGATCGTGCTGGGCATCCTCCTGGTCACCGATAGCTTTACGCTGCTCGCCGGGTACTTGCAGGGACTGACGCCGCGATTCTTGCGGGACCGACTGTAGGACGTCGCTATACCACCGCTGTTACCGAGAGGACCTTATGAACCGTTTTGCCATTTTGGCGACTGCCGTCGCCATGGGCGTGGGTGCCTGCCAGAAGGGGCAGGAGCGGAGCCAGGCCAGCGATTCGACCGCCCGCAACTTGACGCTGGCGCCCGCGGAATCCACGGCGCAGATGCACGACGTGCCCGCGAATCCACCGACACCTCCGGCTGCGAAGCGGACTACACCGCCGCCGGCCACGCGGAATCGCACTAACCCTCCGCCCGCGCCGCCGCGGCAGCCGGCGATGGCACGCCTCGGCGTCGGCACGACGGTCGACATCGCCGCAGCTGATACGATTTCCTCGCGCACCGCGAAAATCGGTGATCCGTTCACCGCGCGCGTCGTCGAAGACGTGCGGAACGCCGCGGGGCGCGTCGTGATTCCGGCAGGCTCGGTCGTCAACGGCAAGGTCACCGACGTCAAACCGGCGCCCAATCCCAGCACCCCGGGGACCTTGACGTTGAGTGTTTCGAGCATCACTGTACGCGGCACTTCGTACCCGATCGAGGCTTCGGTCGACTCGCTCGAGACGATTCACAAGGGCCGCGGCGTTACCTCGGGAGACGCGGCGAAGGTGGGAGCGGGAGCTGTCGCTGGCGCGATCCTCGGGCGTGTGCTCGGCGGCAACAAGAAGGGCACGATCATCGGCGGCATCGTGGGCGGTGCTGCCGGCGCTGCTGTGGCGCATGAGACCAAGGATTCGGACATCGTCTTGCCAGCGGGGGCGCATATCATCATCCGGCTGACGAAGGAACTCGCGGTCGCGGCATCATGACGCGGTGATCCGCACCAAGCTGTCCACGATGATGTTCCTCCAGTTCTTCGTCTGGGGGGCCTGGTACACGTCCATCGCCGTGTACATGACGAATCACGGCATGGGGACGCTGACGCACTGGCCGTACACGGTGAACCCCGTGGCGGCCATCGTCGCGCCGTTCTTCCTGGGCCTCGTGGCGGACCGCTATTTCGCAACGGAGAAAGTCCTCGGCATCCTGCACCTGCTGGGCGGCGTGATCATGTGCGCCGCACCTCGCTTCACCGCTGAGCCCACCACGTTCATCCTGCTGCTGCTCCTCTACAACCTCTGCTACATGCCGACGCTCGGTCTGGCGAACAGCCTGGCGTTCCATCACATCCAGTCGCAAGAGCAGCAGTTTCCGTTTATCAGGGTCTTTGGGACGATCGGGTGGATCGTGGCGGGACTGTTCATCAGCCTGTTCTTGGGGAAGGTGGTCGGCGGCGTTCCGGAACAAACCGCATGGCCGCTCTATACCGCCGGCACGGCCAGCGTGTTACTCGGGCTCTTCTGTTTCACGCTCCCGCATACGCCGCCGCCCGGGCGCGGCCAGCCCGTCTCGCTGCGCAGCATTGCGGGACTCGACGCCCTGAAGCAGCTCGGCGACCGGCCGTTCTACGTCTTCATCATCGCGTCGTTGTTGCTGTGCATCCCGCTCGCCGCGTACTACAACTTCACGCAGCTCTTCCTGGGTGCGGCTGCTGTGAAGAAGATCGCCGCGACGCAAACGGTCGGGCAGATTTCCGAAACGTTCTTCATGCTGCTGATGCCAATGTTGTTCCTGCGGCTCGGCGTGAAGAAGATGCTGATGATGGGAATGGCCGCGTGGACCCTCCGCTATGCGCTGTTTGCGCTGTCCGCTCCCGATGCCGTGTTCTGGATGATCCTGCTCGGCATCGCGCTGCACGGGCCCTGCTACGACTTCTTCTTCGTGACCGGCCAGATCTACGTCGACAAGAAGTCGACGCCCGCGGTGCGCGGTCAGGCGCAGGGCTTCCTGGTGCTGGTCACCTATGGAGTCGGCATGCTGATCGGCGCGCAGATCGCCGGCAACGTGTACGACCGGTTCCTCGCCGGCGCGACGGCATTGACCCTGCCGCAGTGGCGCAGCTTCTGGATCCTGCCGGCGGTGTTTGCGGCGGCGGTGCTCGTCTTCTTCGCGGCGCTGTTCAAGGCACCGGCGCGAGAAACCACAGGGCAGACGCCGGCTACAGCTGGCCGCTGATTCAGTCTGGTGATGTGTAGGGGCGCAGCATGCTGCGCCCCTACTTTTTTTGGTCGGTTGAGGCTACGATCCTTCGGGCAACTCCCTAATCCAGATGTCGCGGTACCGCAGCGGATTGCCGTGATCTTGTAACTTGAGCGGCAGCTTGTCTGGATGTGCCCGATACGGCGGTCGCGCCTTATTCGCGGTGGGTCCCACGAGCTCGAAGTTGTCCTGAATCAACACCCCGTTGAGAAACACGGTCATGCGCGCCGGGCTCTCGAGCGAGCCGTCGCCCTTGAAGTGCGGCCGGTGGAAGACGATGTCGTACGCTTGCCATTGGCCGGGCGGTCGCGTGGCGTTGACGAGCGGTGGATTCTCGCCGTAGATGGCGCCGGCCTGGCCATCGGGATACGTGTCGTTCTGGTAGGAGTCGAGGACCTGGAGCTCGTAGATCCCCATCAAAAAGACTCCGCTGTTCCCGCGCTCCTGGCCCTCGCCCTTCACGACGGCCGGGGTTGCCCATTCGATGTGGAGCTGCACGTCCCCGAACGGACGCGCGGATACCAGCATCCCCGTTCCCGGCTTCACTACGACGTAGCCGTCCTTCACCGTCCACTTGGCCGCCGAGCTGTCCTCCGCGCGCCACTGCGACAGGTTCGACCCGTCGAACAAGACGATCGCGTCCTTCGGCGCCGGAACGGGCGGCCGCTCGGGACCGGGATCGACGACCGGAGGACGCGGGCGGTCCATCGAATGCTGCGGCCACTGTTGTGCGGGCATGGATGCTGGCATAAGCATACCCAGGATAAGTATTGCGGATTGCGGATTTCGGATTGCGGATTTGAGCCGTCGAAGTTCAATCCGCAATCCGCAATCCGCAATCGTCAATTGGTTCATGGTTTCCATGTCCCCTTCGCCACGGCGGGCACGAACGTCTCGACACCCGGAGCGGGGAAGTCGATCGTGCGGCCCTGCTCGGCGCTCATGTACGCGGTCATCAGGACTTTTACGACCTGCAAGCCGTCGTCGAACGTGAGTGCCGGCGGCTGTTTGTGGAGAAAGGCCTGTACGAAATGCCGGTCTTCGGCCTCGTACCCGTACGCGGCCGCTTCGTTCGCGACGACCGGCATCTGTCCCACCTCGGCGTTCTGCTTTTCAACGAGGTCTTCGCCGGCTTTTCCCTGAACTTCGCGGCTGAAGAACAGCTTGAGTCCGGAGTCGAGCGAGTTCCACGAAAGCGAATACTCGGGACCCAGCAGCTCCGCGGACAGGCGCAGACCGGCACCGACGAAGCTCCACGACGTCGTCGCTTCGCCCAGGACGCGGTAGCCGTCATCGGTCGCGAATTCGATCACCACGCTCGCGAAATCCTCCGACGGCGACTGCGCGTAGTTCACATCCTTGCCCATCGTCGCGCTGAGTTTCTTGCTGTACTCGGGGCGCGACCACTTCAGGCTCGCAATGTGCGCCGTGATTCGCGACGGCCGGACGGAGTTTCTCGGCTTGGTCGGATCGGTGAGCAGGTGTTGGACCAGGAGCGACGAGTGACACATCATGTCGTTCAGCACGCCGCCCCCTTGCAGCGCGCCCTGCCAGAACCACGGGGCATGCGGGCCGCTGTGCTCTTCCGCCGCGCGTGCGAGGTAGGGCCGGCCGGTGAGCTTGGCGCCGCGCGCCCAGAGCAGGGTGCGCCCGGCCTCGACTTGCGGGGCGAACACTTGGTTCTCCAGATAGCCGTGCGCCAGGCCGACCTTTGTGACGAGCTCCACGACGCGCTTCGCTTCCGCGACGTTGCGCGCGAGCGGCTTCTCACAGGCGATGCCTTTGAGCGTGCCCTTCCCGCGCTCGATTGTGCTCACCATCTCTTCGACGTTTTCGATGCGGGCGTGATTGGGGCCGGAGAGCCAGATGGCGTCGATGGCCGGATCCTCGACCATCGCCGCAATCGAGGGATACGGCTTGGCGTCGCCCACGCCCAGTTTCTTCGCGATCGAGGCCGTGGTAGCGGCGTTCTTCTCATTGGGGCTCCAGACGCCGAGGACGTCGGCGTCGCGGACGCCCACGAATCCCAGCAGATGGAATTTGGCGTTGAAGCCGCTGCCCACCATTCCGATGCCAAGCCGTTTCCCCATTCAATCCTCGTATTGGACGCCCAGTTTCTGCAGCGCTTCCGGCGGGCAGCCGGTCCACTCACGCACGAAGGTATTGCCGCGATAGTCGAGATCGGCGACGCCGATCTTGCTCGTCCAGAATCCCGACGCCGTCATGTCGCGGAACATGTTGAAGAAGGCAACCCCCTGGCTCATTTCCGGCTTCGCTTTCTTGGGCCAGGCAATGTCGTCGAGCACGGCGGTTTGTTCAGCAGGGGTCGCCGCGACGAACGTCTTGCCGAACCGCTCGTAGCACTCGTTGTCCAGCCAGGCGATCCCACCGCGCATCGGCGTTCGCCCGTCGGGCCGGTCGTTCAGCATGAAGTCCATGAACTCGGGCACGCCGGCGTCGGTGGCGCCTCCCGAGCGCTCGTCCTTCGGAATAACCAGATCCGCGAGGACGCGCACTGTGTCCCACTCGTGGGGAGTGAAGAACGTCGGCGCGAAAGGTATCTTGGCCGCCAGGGCCTCGCGTGCCAGCGTCGCGGCCCGTTGTGCCTCCGCCGGCGTCCATTTGAACGCCGCCGTGAGTGCCGCCATCGCCATCGCGCCCACCGCTTCGCGCCGTTTCATTGCTTACCTCCTGAGGTCCGATGCTTCAGTTCTTCGAACCAGTTGACCACGACGATGAGCTGGCGCGCCCCAGCCTCTCCCTTCATGAAGAGGAAACGGCGGCCATCTGGCGACAGGGCGTACATCTGGGTAACGGGGCTCCCGACGTATGCGGCGGTCGAGAACAAGCGCTGCCGGGCTCCGACCGCAAACGCGGGCCGAGTCTGCACCTCTGCTCTCACCAACTCGGACGCAGGCGTGCGGTAATAGATGCCGCGACCGTCCGGTGCCCACACGGGCTCGGTTCCCCCGTCGGTCGAGATCTGCCACCGCCCACCAGCTCCCGGGAACGGTCGTACGTACACCTGGTTGCGTCCGGTCTCGTCCGAGACGTAGGCCAGCCAGCGGCTATCCGGCGAGAGTGCGGGCGACGACTCGTCGAACTCGCTCGCTACGAAGGGGTGGGGCGCGCTGTCCACGCCGGGCCGCAGGTAAAGGATGTCTCGCCCGGTGCGACCTCCCGGGCCATCTCGATACACCAGGAATCGGCCATCGCGTGACCACACCGCCTGTTGGAGCAGCCGGGATGTCGTAAGCAGCGATTCCGCCGGGCCGCTGCCGTCCCACGGTACCGTGTAGAGCGCCCGGCCACCCTTCCGGTCCGATACGAAGGTGATCCGCCGTCCATCTGGGGTCCATGTCGGCCGGTCGTTCAATTGGCCCTCATAGGTCAACCGCGACAACGTGCCCTGTCTGAGCTCATACACCCACAGGTCGATCGACCTGGTTGCGTCAGCCGTGATGCTCACGACGAGATGCGTGCCATCCGGCGAAAGGGCGAGCGATCCGAAATGACGCCGCAGCGTGGGGTCGATCGCCTGCTCGTTCCCGTTGCGCGTGACCCACACGAGTTCTTGGGTATCGGCGGCCCCAGACATGTACAGCAGCGTACCGTTCCCCGACACGGTGAGCTCTGCGCCCCCTCCGGGCTTCACCACGACGCCTTCGAGAAGAGGCGTCGCTGGGCCGGTGATCGCCAGCCGGTTCTGATCGAACGGCGCGGCGAGCAAGCCGCCGTCGGCGAGAGCGACGATCACATACCCAGATCGCACGTACCGCGCATAAGCGCCCCGCAGTAGTGTCCGCACGGTACCGGTGCGGAAGTCCAGGACGCCGATGTCAGCATCGTTCACGTTGCCACGCCATTCCGTCAGCACCGCGCCCCTGCCGTTGGGCAGGACGTCTACCCACCGATACCGGTCCAGAGATGTAGAATCCTGAATGCCGACGGGCTGCGACGGGCCTCCGCTTGCTCGCACGCGCCACAAGCCGGTCGACCTAACGTAGTACACCCAACCGTCCGGTCCCCAAGACGCCTGCAAAGCAGGAATGGCCGAATCGGTCAGGACAATCGGCGGTCCTCCTGCGAGCGAGATGACCTTGAGGATCCCAACGGGTGCTGAGAACTCGACCGATTGACCGTCGGGCGAAAACGTGGGGTTGAGGACGCGTTCGCTGACCGGCAGCGGTACGGCGTTAATCTGGTCGAGCGAACGGAGGAAGAGCTGTGGCTGTCCGCTCGTCCCCCATCCCACATACACCAACCGCGTGCCGTCGGGCGATAGCGCGAAGCTCACTCCCACCGGGTCTGCACTGATTTCCTGCCCCTTGGGGAAGCTCACAGCGAACCGCACCACGGGACGTGCCGCCTCGGGCTTCAGCCAGGCCCAGAGGGCGATGCCGGCCGCGAGCGCGGTCGTTCCTGCCAAAGCCACCAGGCGCCAATCCCGCCAGAGGCGCGCTGGGCCCGCCCCGGGGGTAGGGGCGGTGGCGGCGAGCGTCATCGGCACCGCTCCGGGCCGCACCAGCGCCTCGGCGAATTCGGCCGCCGAGTGGAACCGGTCGGCGGGCAGCTTGGCGAGCGCCTTCTGGATTGCCGCGGCGACGTGGGGCGGGACGGTATCGCGGTGCGCTGTAACCGAGATCGGCTTTTCTGTAATCACTTTGGCGACGATCGCCTGGGCAGTGGGGCCTGTGTACGGGGGCTCCCCTGCCAGCAGCTCGTAGAGCACCGCTGCGAGCGAGTAGATGTCGCTGCGGGCGTCGAGGACGCGGTCGCCCATAGCCTGCTCGGGACTCATGTAATGCGGCGTGCCGAGGGACAGCCCTGTCTCGGTGATCCGACTGCCGCCCGCGGCGCTGACCGCCAGCGCGATCCCGAAATCAGCGACCACTGGTTGGCCGTCATGCATCAGGACGTTCTCGGGCTTGATGTCTCGGTGGATCACACCATGGCGGTGCGCGTAATCGAGGGCGCTCGCCACGGCCCTGGCGATCCCGATCGCCTCGTCGATGTCGAGTTGCTTCTCCCGCGTCAGCTTGTCGCGCAGCGACTCGCCCTCGATGTACGGCATCACGTAGAACACCAGACCATCGGCTTCGCCCGAGTCGTGTAGCGGCAGGATGTGAGGATGCTGGAGATTGGCAGTAACCCTGATCTCGTTGAGGAACCGTTCGGCGCCGAGCACTGCCATCAGCTCCGGTCGCAGGAGCTTGAGGGCGACTCGCCGATCGTGCCGCACGTCCTGGGCGAGGAACACCAGCGCCATCCCACCTTGGCCGAGCTGACGCTTGATACGGTAGCGTTCGGCCAGCGCCGTCGCGAGGCGCTGTGTGAAATCCATCACAGCGCGCGCGCCTTGAGCTGGTTTGCGATGTATTCCGACGTCCGCCAGGAAAGAGCCATGATCGTCCAGGTGGGATTCTTGTCGGCCTGCGACGTGAAGGGAGCACCATCGGCAACGAACAGGTTCTTGACCTCGTGGGTCTGGCAATTCGAGTTCACGACCGAGGTCTTGGGGTCGGCGCCCATGCGCGCGCCGCCGAGTTCGTGGATGATCACGCCACCCGCCGCGATGCCGTAGCCGTCTTCTTTGCTCGGCATATCCCCCCACGGCGTGCCGCCCATCTCCTTGATGAGCGCGCGGAACGTCTCCTGCATGTGCTTGACCTGCAGGTACTCGTGATCGGTGAACTTCCAGTGGAAGCGCAGCACCGGGATGCCCCACTTGTCCACGACTCTGGGGTCGATCTCGCAGTAGCTGCCCTCGTTGGGAATCATTTCGCCGCGCCCTGAGAACCCGATGTATGCGCCGTAGTAGCGGCGATAGTCGTTCTTGAGCTGCTTACCGTAACCGCCGCCTTGCCGCTCCTGGATACCGCCGCCGAAGCCCGCCTCCGGCAGCCCCGTGCCGCCCCACACCTCGATGTGGTAGCCGCGCGGGAAGTCGAGCTGCTTGTTGTCCAGCCACCACGGCATGTAGATGTGCATCCCTCCCACACCGTCGTGATTGTGGGGAACCGGGTCCATCATCTTCGGAACGAATCCCCCGGCGTCGGTGCCGGTCGTATCGGTGAGATACTTGCCGACCGTGCCGCTGCCGTTCGCGAGTCCGTTGGGGAATGACGCGGACTTGGAGTTGAGCAGGAGCCGCGACGTTTCGCACGCACTTGCCGCGATCACCACGACGCGCGCCGGGATGCGGTGTTCGCTGCCGTCCTTGGTGTCGATGTAAATGACGCCGTTCGCCTTGCCGCTGCGGTCGAGCGTGATTTCCCGCGCCATTGCGTTCGTCAGCAGCGTGAGCTTGCCAGTTTTGAGGGCTGGGGCGACCAGGACGTTGGTCGAGGAGAAGTTGGAATTCGTCTTGCAGCCGCGACCGCACTGCCCACAGTAGTGGCACGCTGCCCGGCCGTTGAGCGGCCGGGTCAGGATCGACAGGCGCGACGGGACGCACGTGACGTTGAGCCGCTTCGCCGCCTGCTGTACGAGCAGCTCATAGCAGCGCGGCTTGGGCGGCGGCAGGAAGATCGAGTCGGGGGCATTGGGGATGTTCTCCTTGCTCCCGAAGACCCCCACCAGCTGCTCGAGCTTGTCGTAATAGGGCGCGACGTCGTTGTAGCTGATCGGCCAATCGTCGCCCAGGCCGTCGAACGTTTTCGACTTGAAGTCGCGCGGGCCGAAGCGGAGCGAGATGCGGCCCCAGTGGTTCGTCCTGCCGCCGACCATCCGCGCCCGCCACCAGCGGAATTTCTCTCCAGGGGCGACGGTGTAGGGCTCTCCGGGGATCTCCCACCCACCGATGCAGCCGTCGAACTCCCCAAACGGCCTTTCCTTGGTGGAAGCGCCGCGGCGTGGCGACTCGTATGGCCACGTGAGCATCGCGGAATCGGTCGTATTGTCCCACGGAGCGCCCGCCTCGAGTACGGTAACATTGACGCCGGCGCGGGTGAGCACGTACGCCGCCATCCCACCACCAGCTCCCGAGCCCACGACGAGGACGTCGACTGGTGCCGCTTGAGTCGCAATGCGCATTCAGAGGCTCCTGTGTTATCGGGTCATCAGTAACCGATTGCGCCACCCGCGATACGTGGGTCAGCGACACCCACCCAGCCGCCGACGGTTCTTTGGATTCCCGCGACGAAACCGCTGTGCCCGCGTCGCTCTTGCAGCTTATGTCCCATCGCCTCCACCGCCTGCACCGTCGCGTCGCTCAAACCGCCATGCTCGTAGAACGTCTGATCGGGGAGCGCCTGGTGGTGAATGCGGGGAGCCGCGATGGCATCGGCGAGACTCATGCGCTGATCCAATACGTTCAGAATCACCTGCGTCACCGTCGTGATGATCGTCGGGCCGCCGGGCGAGCCGACGATGAGCTGGACCTGGCCGGCAGAGTCCGTCACGATCGACGGCGTCATCGCCGAGAGCATCCGCTTGCGCGGCTGGATCGCGTTCGCCTCGCCCTGGATGAGCCCGTACATATTCGGCTTGCCTGGGGCCGACGTGAAGTCGTCCATCTCGTTGTTCAACAAAAAGCCCGCGCCCGTTACGGTGACGCCGCTGCCGAAGCCGCCGTTCAAGGTCGTGGTGACGGAAACGGCGTTCCCCTTCGCGTCCACGACGGAGTAGTGGGTCGTGTGCATTGCTTCGCCACTCGTCGCCTGCGCCGGCGTGGGCGTGGCGCGCCGCGGATCGATCTGCGCGCGCAGGGTCGCGGCGTACGACTTGGAGAGTAACCGCTGGAGCGGCATGTCGACGAAATCGGGATCGCCGAGCCAGCGGTTGCGGTCGATGAAGCCCCGCCGCATCGCCTCCGTGAGCAGGTGAACGTACGCCGGCGTGCCGAACGCCGGGATCGTGTCGAAGCCCTCGAGGATGTTCAGGATCTCGCCCATCGTGACGCCGCCCGAGGACGGGGGCGGCATGGAGTAGATCGTGTTGCCCCGATAGCTCAGCTGGATGGGGGTGCGCCACTTCGCCTGGTAGCGCCGCAGGTCGTCCTTGGTAATCAGGCCCCGCCCCTCGCCGCGCTGCATCTCGGCGACGATCAGGTCGGCAATCTGACCGCGATAGAAGACATCCGGGCCGGAGTCGCTGATGAGCTGGAGCGTCCGCGCGAGGTCAGGCTGTCGCCACATCGTTCCCGGCGGAGGTGCGCTGTCGTGTACGAGGAACTGCGCCCGGCTGGCCGGGAACTGCGCGAGCAGCTCCCGATCGGCGGCGATGTCGCGGCTCCGGGCCGTGTCGATGACGTGGCCTTGCGCGAGGCGAAGCGCCGGGGCGATCACCGTCGCCCAGGGGAGTGAACCGTAGCGCTTCCATTCCGCATAGAGTCCCGCGACACTGCCCGGGACGCCGGAGGCGAGATGGCCGACTTCACTCTTGTTGGTGACCTTGCCCACCGAGTCGACGTACATATCGTGCGACGCGCCAGACGGCGCGGCTTCGCGGTAGTCGAGCGCCGATACGTCCCCCGTCACGGTACGCTGCACGATGAAGCCGCCGCCCCCGATGTTGCCGGCGTCCGGCAGCACGACCTCGAGCGCAAATCCCACCGCGATGGCGGCGTCCATGGCGTTGCCGCCTTGCTTCAGGATGTCGACACCTGCCTGGCTCGCGAGCGGATGGGCGGAGACGACCATCGCGTGCGTGGCAGTGACCGTGCCCGCCCGCAGCGTCCACGTCGGCGGGATGATGCGCGTGCCGCGGATGACTGCGCCGGGGGGGGGGCCCGCGGCGGCGATCGGCGTTGGACGTGAAGAGGGACTGGTACCAGCACAGGCGATCGCGGTCGCCGCCACGGACAGCGCGAGCATCTTTCGCATTCGTAATCTTATCGTCTAATTCTCCTCCATGACAAACCGAGATTTCTCCGATCCTCGGGCCACCGAGCAGCGCAATCCGCGTACCGAGCGGATCGATGTGGCCTCGAGTCTCGAGATCGTGGACCTGATGAATGGCGAGGATGCCACGGTTGCGAAGGTCGTGCGCGGCGAACGTGAGCGCATCGCGGCGGCGATCGAGCTGATCGTAGCGGCGTTTCGGGCAGGTGGACGGCTGGTTTACGTCGGGGCGGGCACTTCCGGACGCCTCGGCGTCCTCGACGCGACTGAATGTCCACCGACGTTTGGCGTGCCGCCGACGCTGGTGGTGGGCGTGATCGCCGGCGGCTACCCGGCGCTGGTGAAGAGTGCCGAGGGCGCCGAGGACGACGTGAACGCCGGCGGTGCGGCGATGGACACCGCGGCCGTGACGAATCGCGACGTGGTGGTCGGCATCGCGGCGAGCGGCACCACGCCGTACGTGCGGATGGCGCTCTCCCGCGCCCAGACACTCGGCGCCAAGACGATCCTCGTAACCTGTTCCACCCCACCGAAGGTCCTGGCCGAGACGTCCGACGTGATCATCAATCCCATTGTGGGACCCGAGGTGCTCACCGGTTCGACGCGCCTCAAGGCCGGCACGGCGACCAAGCTCGTCCTCAACATGCTCACGACCGGCGCGATGATTCGGCTCGGCAAGGTCTACGGCAATCTGATGGTCGATCTCGTAGCGTTGAGCGCAAAGCTGCACGATCGCGGCGAGCGGATCGTGATGGAGTGCTGTGGCGCGAGTCGCGAGGAGGCGCGCGATGCGATCAAGCGGGCGGAAGGCAGTGTGAAACTCGCGATCGTGATGGCGCGGCGCAAAGTCGACGCCGCGGAGGCGCGACGCCTGCTCGAGGCGGCCGGCGGGTTCGTCCGGCCCGTCGTGGGCGATCCACCTGTCGTGTCGCGATGAGCGAAGCGCTCGCGGTCGGCGTCATGTCGGGGACATCGCTCGACGGGATCTCGACCGCGCTGGTGCGGCTGCGCGACGGTGCTGCCGAGCTGGTCGCGTTTCGGCAAGAGCCGTACAGCGCGGCGGAGCGTGGGGCGATCATCGATACGATCGCGCGCGGCACGCCGAAGGACGTCGCGTTTCTGCACGTCGCGCTGGGTGAGCGCTTTGCGGCGGCAGTACTCGCCCTCCTGGCAACTTCCAAGACAAACCCGCGAGACCTCTCCTTTATCGCATCCCACGGCCAAACGATCTGGCACGAGCCGGGACGGGCAACGTTCCAGCTCGGCGATGCCGCCGTGCTGGCGGAGCGAGTGGGGGTGCGAGTCGTGAGCGACTTTCGCGCCCGCGACGTGGCAGCGGGAGGGCAGGGGGCGCCGCTCGTGCCGCTCGCCGACGTGATGCTGTTCGGGCACGAGCAGCACGGGCGCTGGCTGCTGAACATCGGCGGCATGGCGAACGTGACGTGGGTGCCACGGCGCGGGGTCGCCGAGGGCGCGTTTGCGTTCGACACGGGCCCCGGCGTCGCGGTGATCGATGCGATCACGCGACGCGTGGATCCGGACGCGCCGTACGATCGGGATGGCGAGCGGGCGCGCCGCGGCCGGCCCGTTGCGAAGCTGCTCGAGGAGCTGCTCGCCGATCCGTATTTCGGTCAACCACCTCCCAAGAGCACGGGCCGCGAGCGATTCGGCATCGAGTACGCCGACAAGCTGCGCGCGCGCGTCAAGAAAGCCGGTGGCTCCGACAATGACGCGATCGCCACCGCGACCGCCCTCACGGCCGAGTCGATCGGGCGGGCGATCGAGCGGTGGGGGGAAGGGGGAAGAGGGACGGGGGAAGGGGAAATCGCGGAAGTGGTGATCTCGGGTGGGGGCGCGAAGAATCCCGCGCTGCTCGAGCGGCTCGCCGCCAAGATCCAGCCGCGCGCGGTCGTCCTGTTCGATCAGGTGTTCTTCAACGGCGAGGCCAAGGAGGCGGTCGCATTCGCGTTTCTCGGCATGCAGACCGTGTCCGGGAAGGCGGGCAATCTCCCGGCGGCCACGGGGGCGCGCGGGCCGCGCATTCTCGGGCACATCACGCCCGCATGATCCCCCGGGCGCGCCTCGTGTGTCCAGCGCTGCGGTGGCGGCGGGGATCCTTTCGATCGGAGCGCGCCAAAATCGAGCAAGCGCTCGCGGCTGGAGTCGGCGGGTTCATTCTGTTTGGCGGCACGCGCGCCGCCGTTACCGCGCTCACGAGCGCCTTGCGCGACCTCGCGGGCCGGCCGCTGCTGCTCGGCTCTGACTTCGAGCGCGGGCCGGGGCAGCAGGTGAAGGGTCTCACCGAGCTGCCGCCGCCGGCCGCGCTCGGCTATCTCAACGATCTCGATGCGACGTATGCGTGTGGGCAAATCACCGGGACCGAGGCGCGCGCCGTGGGGCTCACATGGGTGTTCGCGCCGGTTTGCGATCTCGATATCGAGCCCAAGAATCCGATCGTACAGACGCGCTCGTTCGGTGCCGATCCGCAGCTCGTCAGCTCGCATGCGGCCGCCTGGATTCGCGGCTGTCAGGAGCACTTCGTCATGGCGTGCGCTAAACATTTTCCGGGGCACGGGCGCACGACGACGGACTCGCATGAGGGTCTTCCCGTGGTGGAGGTACTCGGCGACGACGTGCAGCGGGCCGATGTCGCGCCGTTCAAGGCGGCGGTGGACGCGGGTGTCGGAAGCGTCATGCCGGCATTCGTCGCGTATCCACGGTGGGACGCGAGCGGGTCCGCCGCGACGTTCTCGCCGATCATTCTCGGGTATCTCCGCGACACCATCGGATTCCGCGGACTCACCGTCACGGACGCGTTCATCATGGGTGGCGCGACCGCGGCTTCTCCCGAGAGCGATGCCGCCGTTGCCGCGGTGAGCGCGGGCTGCGACATGCTGCTCTATCCGACGGATTGGGCGGGCGTCGTCCACGCGCTGGAACGCGTCCCGGCTGCGAGGGCTGAGGAGGCGCTGGCGAGATACGAGAAGAGCATTGCGGGATGGGGGACGGGGGACGGGGGACGGGTGGATGACGCGACGCTCGCGGAGCATCAGAAGTTCGCTGACGGGTTGGCGGATCGGGCGGTACATCTCGTGCGCGGCGAGCGGCCGCAGCTCGGCAAGGCGCTGACCGTGACGGTCGTCGATGATGATGTCGGTGGACCATACACGATCCCGCCGCGAGACGTGTTCGCCAAAACGTTAGCAGGGCAGGGTGCGCGGTTTCTCAGACACCCGACACCTGACACCAGACACCTGATTCTTGTCTATGCGGAGCCGAGGTCGTGGAAGGGGCGCGCCGATCTCGGGCCGCAATCCGTCGCGCGGCTCGAGCGGCTCGTGCTGGGAGCGTCGCTCGTGGTGTTGTTCGCGCATCCGCGGCTCGCCGCGCAGGTCCCCGGGGATGCGCCGGTGCTGTGCGCGTGGCATGGGCAGGCGTTGATGCAACGGGCGGCGGCGCGGTGGGTGGTCGGTCGACGTGCTGGCGAGTAGCGCTGCCCTATTTATTTTAGACAGACCAGTCTAACACTAGGCGATGACCTCGGGGATCTGGATTATGCGTGCGACAACGGAATGCGAAATGGTTTCGACAGTTCTGTTAGGCGCTCGCGGATGCTTCTAACGGATCCAACTTCAGAAGTCATCGCTGTGGTGGTTGCGACGAGCGTCGCCCAGTTCGGCGGCGCCTGGACATATCTAACCGCAAAGCGAAGGGCTTTTCGCGAGCCCGTTGCTGCAACCATGTGCGGTCTGGTTACGACGCTCATCGCTGCTCCTGCCTACATCCTCCTGGACGTTCATCGCTGGTTTGATCCACAAGTGAGTTGGGGCCTGTCGGTCTTCTTAGCGGTTTGTGGGGGGATTTGCCAGCTTTGATGCTGTCGCGCTTGGCTGGGCCCCTCCGTCGCGTCGTGCGCCCGCTGGGCCGCGCTCGGCTCCTGAGTCATCGACTCGTCGGTCGCTTGGTGGAGCTCGGTGGCAATCAGGTGACCATCGAGGGCCTCCACTTCTCGGTCGATAACCCGCTTATCACGAGGCGCGAGAAGGGTTTGCTCGATGTCGGCCTCCACGAGCGGGGAGAGATCGCGCTGGCGTGCCGATACATCGAGGCCGACCTTCCCGTCGTCGAGCTTGGAGGCGGGATCGGCGTCGTCGCCTGCATCATCAACCGCCGGCTGACCCGTCCTACGGATCACGTCGTTGTCGATGCCAATGCCGAGCTGATCCCCACGCTCGAGGCCAACCGGCGGCTGAACCGGGCTGGGTTCCGGATCCGCAACGTCGCGCTTGCATACGGAAGCGTGGAGACGGCGTTCGCGATCGACTCGTTCGCAACGGGCCGGGTCGGCGGCGTCGGGCGGCGCGCCCTGGTCGCGACGGCTACGCTCGCGAGCCTGCTTGAGGAAACCGCCTTCGAACGCATCAATCTCGTCGTCGATATCGAAGGAGCGGAGGTCGATCTCGTGGAGCGGGAGGGTCCACTGCTCGCCCGCCACGCACGGATTCTCATCGTTGAGACCCACCCGCGGTTCGCCGGCGAAGAGGCGATCCCACGGATGCTTACGGCCCTGCGGAAACTTGGCTTCTCCGAGGTGGCGCGGGCGCGCGACGTCTTTGCCTTCGAGCACCGAACGCTGGGCTAATGACGCGTTGGGGGGCACCGCCGCCTCGAGCCGCCTGGGCTATTCTGTCGCCCCCGGCCTTCCGAGCTTCAGCGCGAACCTAGCCACAGTTTCTGCAGTATACTCTTTCGTCCAACACAGGCAGGTCCGATGCCGACGTTCTGGTTTTACCTAAAAGACGTCATGCCGCTTCTTGCAACGATACCACCAGCGCTCGCAGCTATTTGGATTGGGAATCGGTGGTTGAGGCTTCGGCACGGGGGCGCCGAAGTACAAGCCGACATCGCGGCTCTTCGCAACGAGGTTGATGCGCTACGCCATGAACTAGCCGAGACGCAAGAGCGGCTCGACTTCGCGGAGCGCCTGCTGAAGGGCCTTCGCGAGGCGCACTCCGAATTGCCGAGGTCGTCGTAGCACGGGAAGGGGTCTATCTTGATCGCGGCCGACGCACCACGCAGCTTATGCGCGAATCGTTAGGCGGCCCCAACCGACCCCCTCCACCAATGCAGATCCCATGCGGGAGACCTCCATGTTCCTCGTTCGCGAGATCATGTTTTGCAAGCCGGGTAAAGTCCGGCCGTTGGTTGAGAAGTTCTTGGCGATGAACAGAATCGGAGCCAAGAGTGGCATGCCGAAGATGCGAGTCATGACGGACTTCTGCGCCGAGCGGTACTGGATGCTTGTGGCGGAAATGGAAGTGGAGAGCATGGATGAGTTCGAGCAGATGACGAAGGGTGGGGGGCAGCGCGGCGAGGCGATGAAGGAAATGGAGAACATTATGAAGGACTATCACGACTTGGTCGAATCGGGTCGGCGCGAGGTGTACAAGATTGAAGGCTGATGAGCGCGGCGCCGCAGCTTAAGTGCAATCCGTTAGGCGGCGCGAATCATTCCGGAGGTCCGATGAAATCATCTGTTCTGAGCATCACGGGGATCACAGTACTGGGTGTCGCGTTCGTCGTCCTGTTGACAACTGGGTCCGCACCGGTAGTTCGCGCACGAAGTCAAACTGGTGCTGACCAGTGCGCCGCACGCCTTGCGACCTTCGATACACTCGATTTCGACGTCTTCAGTAACCAGAAATGGCCCCGTTTGTCCGAGAGTCACGCGAGCGACATCGTCGTGACGTGGCCGGACGGTCACGAGACGAACGGGATCGGCCGGCACATCGAAGATCTCAAAGGCATGTTCGTCTATGCTCCCAACACCAACATCGCCGTTCATCCCATCCGGATTTGCTCGGGTGACTATACGGCGGTGACCGGGATCATGACCGGGACGTTTTCACGTCCAATGCCGACCGGCGATGGCAAGACAGTCGCCCCGACAGGCAAGTCGTTCCGGCTTACGATGGCGACGATCGGGCACTGGAAGGGCGCTACCATGGATCACGAATGGCTCTTCTGGGACAACCACGAGTTCATGCGACAGATCGGTTTGGCCCACTGAGCACGGTTCTTCGCAGCTTAGCCGCACTCCGTTAGGGAGCCCATCGAAGAACTGGTGTCGTCCTCGACGGGATGACACATACGCACCAGAATTAGCCGCTCACCTGTCAATGATTACCGCAACCAACCAATTGCTCGGAGGTCAAATGAAACGCGCGTGGCCGCTTGCTGCCGTCGCCGTCGCTGTGGTTTTGACGACCGCGGTCGTGTTTGCTGCCCAGGAGCAAAGTTCCGGCGTCATCTTTGCACATTCACGGACCGTCAAATACTCGCCGCTCGTGCCTGGGGTCTCGAGCGCGGTGGTCTGGGGCGATACCGCCCAGGGACCGTTCGGGGGGTTTACGAAGTTCCGTCCCGGATTCGATGCAGGGATGCACACGCATACGGCGGACGTGTTGGTTGTCGTGTTGCGTGGCGCCTATCTGTACCGCGATGATGCGGGTGCCAAACGCGTCGGCCCGGGCGATTTCATTCGGATTCCGGGTGGTCACAAACACTGGAGCGGCGGAGATCGCAAGGAAGGCGCGCTGTTTTATCAGCAGACGTTCGGCAAGTTCGATTTGATCCCGGCGAAGTAGCGGACCCTGAGAATGCCGTGGCGCCGGCTGGCTAACACGCGCCCGAGGCTGGCGGCGCGCGAATGAAACGCCACGCCTTCCTCTTATTGCTGCTCTGGGGCTGCGCCTCGACGATTCGGTCAGGTGCAACGGAACCCATTGTCACAGAGCGCCTGTATTTCGGACGCAACATCTCCAACACGCTAGGCGTCACGGACTCGCTGTGGACGGTTTTTGTGCGCGAGGTTGTGAGTTCCCGCCTCCCAGGTGGCTTCACATTCTGGGCCGCCGAGGGCGAGTGGCGGGCGCCCAACGGCCAGTCCAGCCACGAACCGAGCTTCGTGCTCGAAATCGTTCATCCGACGTCCTCAGCTGTGACGGATTCGGCGATCGTGGCGATCATCGCCGAGTACAAACGCCGGTTTAAGCAGCAGTCTGTGCTGCGCGTCGCCACTCCAGGACGTGCTAGCTTCTGATGGTCGGCAGCCTCACACGCGCACCCTGTTAGCCGAGCGTGACCTATGGTAAAAGGCAAAGGTCCTCGCAAGACTCAGAAGAAAGCCGATCTCGTTCCCAGCCCCAGTCCTCCCCCCCGGCCCGTGGTTTCGGAGTACTCTCCGCCAGCACTCGTCGAATTGGCTCGGGCCATCCGCCTAGCGGTCGGCGCCTTGCTCGATCTCGCGGATGCTGCCGCGGAAGTGATCAGCAAACGAATGGAAGGTCGAGCCGATTGACATCGCAAAGGTGGCTCACCTCATCTGCAGCAGGCTGGCGCGCGACCACATCCACGGAATGCTGATCAGCGCGATCGCGTTCCAGGCGAGCATGAAGAAGCGCATCTCGCGATTGGTATAGGGCCGGCTGCGCCAAATCACGGCGGCGTCGATGGTGAACCACGCGGCACTCACCAGCAGGAAGCCCGCGAGCTCGTGCGCGTCGAAGAACCGCACGACCAGCCCCGCTTCGAACAGCATCAACGCCGTCATCAGGAGTTTGGCTGGTACCCGGCCGATGACGGTGGCCGTGGTACGCCGGCCGGCCATGCGGTCGGGCTCCAAATCCATCACTTGGCCAAACAGGAGCGAATGCATGGCAAACAGCGCGCCGAAGAGCATCGTGGCCCAGGGGAGCAGCGGGACGTTATTCATCCAACTGCTCAGCAGAAACACGAACAGATAGCCGGCCTGGTTGAGGATCTCGAGCGGTGGGCGGGCCTTGAAGCCGTAGCGCGGCCAGTTATAAAGCGCCGCCGCGGCAATCATGCCGCCGAAGCACAGCAGCAGCCTTGCTCCGGCGAGAACACTGCACGCGACCACGAACGGCAGCTGCACCAGCGCGATTTGGAGCGGCAATCCGCGCAATTGCTCGGGTGTACCGCGGGCGCCGAACAGAAACGTGCCTTTGCGGGGGTTGAGGCGGTCGGTCTCGAAGTCCACGATGTCGTTCCAACCGTAAAGCAACAGGCCCATCGGAAAGCTGACGTACAGCGCGCCCAGCCAAAAACCGGCGGACTGAAAGACATTGCGCTGCCCGAGCGGCAGCATGTAGAACGCAATCGCCGTGAGCCACAGACCGGGACGGGACGCTTGCAAAAGGAAAATCGGTCCAGAGCGAACGGAGGATCCCGGAGTGGGCGTCTCCCCCTGAACGGACGGGAGGGATGTCACCTCGCGGCACCTCCCAGCCACAATAGAGCGTCGATGATCAGTTGATCCTGAACAGCGTTGCCCAGCGTATGTGACAGCGTCTTGTTCGTCGTATCGTACTTGTGCTCATAGTCAATGTCGTTGTGACCCATGTTGAAGTAGATCATCCGGTAGCGCTTGTTGGTCCAAACGACCGGGTAGTACCCACTGTGCCAGATCTCCTGCGGTTTCGGTCCCGTGCCGAGCGGGAAACTTGTCGAGTCGATGGACAGCAGAATGTCGATGTCACGATTCTGACGTAGATCTTTTTCCCACCGGTACCACTCACTGGGCGCGGATCGAAAAGTAGCAGGCAGGTGCCGAGTCGCCGGATGCGTGCGGTCCTCGACACGCAGCACGGCCGACGTCGGTCTCCAGGTGTTGCTGACGTACGATCCTGAGCCGAGAAATGTGTTGTGATACCAGTCCCAGTTTGCCGGATAGGCGGAAGGCGTCAACGCAAAACCGGCGAAGTGAAAGCCCATCCATGCACCGCCGTGCTCCATGTACTCCTGAAACGCCGCTCGCTGCGCGGGGTCTTCGGGGGGCGTATCGAGAAAAACCACTGCCTGATACTTGGAGAGGAAGTCTGCGTTGAGATTGCCCCAACTCGACGTGGTGTCAAAACTGAAATGGTATTTCGCCGCCATTGCCGGAAACCAGCGCTCGGCTTCACGGAGAAAACTGAGGTGGGCCGGATCTTCCTTGCCGGTAAAGAACGCGATCACGCGAAACGCCGGCGCGGTCCTGCTCCCGAGGCACGCACAGCAACAGATCAGCCCGGCGAGGCTCACTCTGGACAGCACGGCCCGCAGCGGTCTAATGTCTCTCATGGGCAACCGACTCCTTCCCGCACTGATCGCGCTCTCGCTGCCACTCGGCGCCAGCCTCGCCGCCGCCCAGTCCGCACTGCAGCTCCGCTGGAAGCTGGAAGCCGACGTCCTCCAAGGGGAGGAGGGCCACTCGCGCGCGGCGTTCACGCTCACCAACCGGGGAGCGAAGCCGCTCCCCGCAAGCGGCTGGGCAATCTACTTCAGCGCGCTCCACTCGCCGCAGCCGGATAGCACGCCCGGCCACCTGTTCACGTTCGAGGAGGTGATCGGCGACGTGCACCGCCTTGTCCCCGCGGCCGGATTCACGGGATTGGCGCCGGGCGCCAGCGTTCGTATCCCGTATGTCACCGGTCCGCTCCTCAATTTCAGCTTCGTCCCCAAGGGCCCCTACGTCGTGTTCGACACCGCGAAGGACGTGGGCATCCCCTTGAGCGATTACGTGGCCGCCCCCTTCGAGCGCAACGTGGCGACGCCCGAGAACCAATTCGCACTCGACTCCGTGATCCACGTCATCCCCGCGAGCGAGCTGCCCCCGATTCTTCCGACACCGGTGGAGGTGACGCCGGGAGCGGGAGCGCTGCGTCTTTCGGCGATGCCACCGATCGAAGCAGCCGACTCGCTGAAGAACGAAGCGGCATTCGCGGCGGAGTACTTGCGGCCCTACTTCGCCGGGACGCGCAAGGGAAATGTCCCGTCGCTCCAGCTCGAGGTCGGCCCGGTCGAAGGTCATACGTCAGCGGAGGCGTACTCGCTCGTCGTGGATCCCGCCCAGGGCATCCGGATCGTGGGTGTGTCGGCCGCTGGCGTTTTCTACGGGCTCCAGTCGCTGCGCAACCTGCTGCCCGCGCCCACTCCCCGCGCGGGCCTCACGTTGTCGGCGATCCGAGTGGTTGACGCTCCCCGCTTCGGCTACCGCGGGTTCATGCTCGACGTCGCCCGCAACTTCCACCCGAAGCCGCTCGTCCTGCGCACGCTCGATCTCCTCGCTCGCTACAAGCTCAATGTCTTTCACATGCACCTTACCGATGACGAAGGCTGGCGGATCGAGATCCCGAGCCTGCCCGAGCTGACCGCGGTGGGCGCGCGCCGCGGCCACCCGCCCGACTCGGATCGGCATCTTCCGCCCGCGTTTGGCTCGGGCCCCCTGGTCGATCGGCCGTGGGGTAGCGGCTTCTACTCCCGCGCGGACTACGTCGAGATCGTGCGCTACGCGGCGGCACGGCACATCGAGGTGATCCCCGAGATCGAGATGCCCGGCCACGCACGCGCCGCGGTAAAGGCTTTGGGGCTCAACGATCCGCACGACACGTCTGTGTACAAGTCGGTCCAGGGCTACCCCGACAACGTGATCAACCCGGCGCTCGAGTCGACGTATGGGTTCATCGAGCACGTCGTGAGCGATCTCGCCGCGATGCACCGCGAGGCCGGGGCTCCGCTGCGCCATATCCACATGGGCGGTGACGAAGTCCCGGCTGGGGTCTGGGTCGGATCGCCGGCCGTCCAGGCCTTTATGAAAGCGCAGGGCCTCACGAGCGTAGATGATCTGTGGTTCGCCTTCTACGGCCGCGTGGAGCAGATCCTCAAGATGCACGGCCTCGAGCCGTCGGGCTGGGAAGAAATCGCGCTACGCAAGACCCAACGCGATGGCCGGAGGGTAAACATCCCCAATCCCGATTTCGCCGCGCGCGGCTGGCGCGCGTACGTCTGGAACAATGTCGCGGGCTGGGGTGCCGAGGACCTCGCCTACCGTCTCGCGAATGGCGGCTACGACGTCGTGCTGAGTCCCGTGACCAATCTCTATTTCGATCTCGCGTGGAATCAGAGCCCGGACGAGACAGGACTCGACTGGGGCGGCTACATCGACCTGCGCAAGCCGTTCGACTTCATTCCGTTCGACTACTACCGCAACGCCCGCGTCGACCGCCGGGGCAACCCGCTGGATCCCGCCGTGTTTGCCGGCAAGGACCGGCTCACCGAATACGGTCGGGCCCACATTGTGGGGATTCAAGCGGATCTGTGGTCGGAGACGCTGGGTGGCGAGGGACGAGTCGAGTACATGCTCCTGCCGCGCCTGTTCGCCCTCGCCGAGCGCGCGTGGGCGCCCGACCCGGACTGGGTGAGGGAGCGCGATCCCGCGAAGTCCGATGCCCTCTACCGCGCGGCCTGGTCTCGCTTCGTGAACGTTGTCGGCCAGCGCGAGCTGCCGCGGCTCGATCGGGAAGTCCCAGGGCTCAACTACCGCATTCCCACGCCCGGCCTGAAGGCTGATGGCGGGGTGGTACGCTGCTCGGTCGAGCTGCCTGGATTCACGCTGCGGTACACGACCGACGGCAGCGAGCCGTCTGTCCGCAGCGCCGTGGTGAGTGGTCCGATCCCGTTCCGCGGTACCATCAGAGTCGCCGCGTTCAACGCGACAGGGAGAAAGGGTCACACGGCCCGACTCACGGCTCCCTAAGGAGGGAGATGTGGAACTACGCCCTTTAACGAATACCGACTACGAGTTTCTGGTCTCGCTGCAACGGCAGGACGACGTGTGGGAGTTCATCGGCACACTCCCGCTTCCCGGGGAAGGGCACGCCCATCATCTCTTCGCCATTCGAGAAGGCGATCTGCCGCTGGGGTTCGCGGGCCTCGTCCGGTCGCAAGCGCTCGACGGCAATGATTTCGAGGTGTTGTGTGCCGTGAGATCGGAAGTCCAACACCGGGGAATCGCGAAACAAGCCTGCCAGCTCGTACTCGCGTGGGCGTTCCAAACCGCGCAGCTCGACCGAGTCATCGCGTGCATCGATGACAGCAACGAGCCGGCGCGCGCGATCGCGCTCAAGATCGGGATGACGGAGCTCGCCCCGCGTCCACCGAATCGCACGGTGTATGTGAAGTATCGCGACGAACGGAGCCTCACACGCGCCTGACCATCACAACTACCTAACGGGAGAGCGACCGATGGTGCACGTGAACTATCTCCATGTCCTCGTAGCGGCCGTTGTCGTGTTCGTGCTGGGCTGGCTTTGGTACAGCCCGCTGCTGTTCTTCAAACCCTGGATGCGGCTGCGTGGCATGGATCCGGTCGCGGCGATGGCCGGCGCGAAAATGCCGGGAGGAAAGCTCGTGGTCGAGTTCGCGCGGTGCTTCATCCTCGCGTACGTGATCGCGCGCTTGGTCGCCCTCCTCGGCATCGCTAGCGCGCTCGGCGCGGTCCACTTCGGTCTTTCCGTGTGGATCGGGTTTCCGGTGATCGTTCTTACGGGATCGGTCCTGTGGGAGAACACCTCGTGGAAGGTCGCCGCCATCCACGCGGGCGACTGGCTCGTGAAGATGCTGGTGATCCCCCTTATCCTGACCCTGTGGAGCTAGGCCCGCTTCCGGACGATCGCCCGCGCCGGCGCCCCTTCGTGCCCTCGGACCTTGAGCGGTAGCACGATCATGTCGTAGTCGCCGGCTGGGGCGGGGCGGAGATCCAGCCCCTCCACGATCGGAATCCCGCGCCCCAGCAGAATCTGGTGCGTCCGTGGCGCGGGAGCGCCGAATTGTTCAGCCGAGATGTAGTCCACGCCGACCAGCACGACGCCGGCGTCGGCGAGCAGCTGCGCTGCATCCGGCGCGATGTAGGCGAAATCCCTATGGAACGTCGCTGAGTCCATCCAGCCGCGCAGCGTGCTCCGCGTCCGGAACAGCAACCGCTTCGCGCCCTTCCAGTCGTGCCGATTCAGCTCCGCCGCGTCGATCGCTGGGATGCTGTCGGCGATCTCGATCACCCGGGCGGCCCCGATGAGCGGCGCCAGCGGCACCTGGTCAATCGACACTCCGGTAACGACAAAGTGCATCGGGGCGTCGATGTGCGTCCCGCTGTGCGCGCCCAGCGAGTAGGCCGACAGCGTCAGCTTATCGCCTTTCCGCATGTCCTTCAGAAACTCAAACTTCAAGGGCGCGTCGCCCGCGTACACCGGCGTGTGGGCGGGATCGAGCGTCGCGGTGACATCGATCCACCCATCCGCGCTCAGTTGCTGCGCCGCCTGCTCCCGGGGTGCACATCCCACCAGTAGGCTGAGCAACAGCGTGAAACACAAACCTGCCACGCCGATGATCGTCTCGGCGACAGTCCACGTCTTCAGCGTCTGCGGCACGGTCATGTTGAAGAACTCCTTGATGAGCCAGAATCCCGCATCGTTCACGTGAGACAACACCAGAGAGCCCGCACCCGTCGCGAGCACCAACAGCTCGGCGCTCGTTCCGGGCGTCGCGGCCGCGATGGGCGCCACGATCCCGGCGCTCGTCGTCATGGCCACTGTCGCCGAACCGGTAGCGACGCGAATCAGCGCTGCCACGACCCACGCGAGGAGCAGGGGCGATGCCTGCGATCCCAGCGCGACATCGGCAATCGCCTTGCCGACCCCGCTCTCGAGCAGGACCCGGTTGAAGCCGCCGCCCGCGCCGATCACCAGAAGGATGGTAGCGGTCGGCCCCAGGCAGTCGTTCGCGAACTTGAGGATTTGATCACGCGTGAAGTGCTGGCGGTATCCCAAGGCCCAAAAGGAGAAGAGCAGGGCGACGAGCAGCGCGACGATCGGGCTCCCGATGAAATCGAAGATCGCACGCACCGTGCTCCGAGTGTCGAGCGCGACGTCGGCGACGCTCGCGCACAGCATCAGGATCACGGGCAGCAGTACAGTGAGGAGCGTGAGGCCGAAACTCGGCATGTCGCGCGGAACCATGCCGCCCGTGAACTGCGCCGCAACGGGGTTCTCGGCCGGGAGCGCGATGCGCGGCGCAATCCAGGAGGCGAAGACCGGCCCCGCCAGCGCCGCCGTCGGCAGCCCCACCACGATGGCATAAGCGATCGTACGCCCGATATCGGCGTGGTACGCGCCGACCGCGAGCATCGCCGCCGGATGGGGCGGCATCATCCCGTGGACCACCGACAGCCCCGCCACCAGCGGAATGCCGATCTTCACGAGCGACGTGCCGGTGCGGCCCGCAATCGTGAAAACCAGCGGAATCAGCAGCATGAATCCGACTTGAAAGAAGACCGGGATGCCCACGATGAAGGCGACGACCATGATCGCCCAATGCACGCGGGGCTCGCCGAAGAGGGCGATGAGTGTGGTCGCGATGCGCGCGGCGCCACCGGACTCCGCCATCATCTTGCCGAGCATTGTGCCGAGGGCCACCACAATCGCGACGAATCCCAGGACCCCGCCGACGCCGTCCTGGAACGCTTTCACCACACTGCCCAGTGGCATTCCTGCCGCCGCGCCCAGAGCGAGAGACACCGTAATCAACACGACGAAGGGATGGAGCTTGAAGCGCGCGATCAGCACGATCAGCGCCACCACCGCGAGAGCAGCGGAGAGCAGCAGCAGTGTGTTATGGCTCACGCGGCGCGCTCCACCAGAGCGGCGACGATCGCGTCGGGCGGCTGGCGGATTTCGCACACCCACGCGTGCTCCGCGGCTGCCGGCTCCTCCAGCGTGGCAAACTGGCTCTGGAGCAACGCGGGCGGCATGAAGTGCCCGCGCCGTTGCGCCATGCGCTCCGCGATCAGCGCTGGGCTCCCGTTGAGATACACGAACTGCACCTCCGCCTGCGCCCCCGCGCGCAGCAGATCCCGATAGCTCCGCTTCAGGGCCGAGCACGACACGACGAGCCCAGCTCCCGCGCGCTTGGCCTCACGCAGTCGCGCGGCGATCGCGAGCAGCCAGGGCCGCCGGTCGTCGTCGGTCAGCGGAATCCCGGCGGCCATGCGCCGGACATTTTCCGCGGGGTGCAGCTCATCACCCTCCACGAACGCGATGTCGAGCGCGCGCGCGAGTCTCGCTCCGATCGTGGTCTTGCCGGAGCCCGCGACGCCCATGATCACGTAGAGCCCAGTGTGGACTGCGCCCATGAAGTGGGCCCAATCCTACATCGACGCCGCGGCAGCGGCCAATCGGTGCACGATCTCCTCGGCCCAGGGGTACATCGCGCCGCAAATCAGCGGCACCTCGATGCCGAGCTGCCGCGGAGCCGTTCGCCGGGCGCGGGCATGGAGGAAGGCACGGGATCGAATGTAATCGGTAGTTAAGTTGTCTCCATTATGACGCAAATCGCGTTCGCGGGTGTCGGTGTGGACTTCGGCGACACCACACTCTTCTCAAATGTCTCGTTCACCGTCGCTCCCGGCGAACGGTGGGGCATCGTCGGCCGTAACGGCTCGGGCAAGACCACGCTCTTCCGGCTGCTGACAGGCGAGCTCGAGCCCACACGCGGCAGCATCACGCGCCCATCTGGGCTGCGAGTCTCGCTGCTGGAGCAGCACCGCGACTACGGCGCTGCGACGACGGTCTGGGAGGCCGCCGCCGGCGAGCTGGCCGAGCTGCTGGCGCTCGAGCAGTCGCTCGTGAAGCAGGCCGCCGACCTGGCGCACGACGCCTCGCCCCGCGCCCTCGCCCAATACGGCGAGGACCTGGAACGCTTCGAGCGCGAAGGGGGCTACGCCGTCACGGCGCGCATCGATGCGGTACTGCACGGCCTGGAATTCGATCCCGCGCAGGCCCGCGTCACCCCGCTCTCCGCCTTGAGCGGCGGCGAGCTCGGCCGCCTCGGCCTGGCGCGCCAGCTGATGACGACCGCCGACGTGCTGCTGCTCGACGAGCCGACGAATCACCTCGATCTCGAAACGACGCGCTGGCTCGAGGAGTACCTCGCCGCGAGCGGCCGCACAGTGCTCCTCGTCAGCCATGACCGCGCATTCCTCTCCGCGAGCGTGGACCACGTGCTGCATCTGGAAGGAAAGACCGCGACGCCGTATACGGGTGGCTACGCCGCCTTCGTGACTCAGCGCGCCGAACGCCGCCTCGCGCAGCAGCGGGCGTACGATCAGCAGCAGCGCACTATCGCGCACGAGAAGGATTACATCGCGCGCAACATCGCTGGACAAAATACCAAACAGGCCAAAGGCCGGCGCAAGCGGCTCGAGCGGCTGCCGCGGCTCAGCCCCGTCATCGGTGCGGAAGGGACGATGGCGGTGCGCTTCGAAGTCCCGGAGCGCGGCGGTGATCAGGTCGTCAGCGCGAAGAACGTGAGCGTGGGGATCGGCTCCCCACCACGCGCGCTGGTTGAGCGGTTCAGCGGAACACTGGAGCGGACCGGCGTGCTCGGCATCATCGGCCGCAACGGGGCCGGCAAGTCCACGCTGCTGCGGGCGCTCCTGGGCGAGCATCCGACGCAAGCGGGCGAGCTGCGGCTCGGGACCTCGATCACGGTCGGCTACTACCGGCAGGATCTGTCGCAGGTGCCGCTCGACCGCACGCTGTACGATGTGATCGCGGGACTGCGGCCAAAGTGGGAACGCGGTCGCATCCAGGGACACTTGGGACGATTCGGGTTCTCAGGGCAGGAGGTCCAGCGGCGCGCCGACTCATTGTCGGGCGGGGAGCGGGCGCGCGTCGCGCTCGCCATCCTGATGCTCTCGGGCGCCAACCTATTGGTGCTCGACGAGCCGACCAATCATCTCGACGTGGAATCCATCGAGGCGCTCGAGGACGCGATCGAAGCCTACGACGGCACGGTCATTCTGGTGAGTCACGACCGGGCGCTGCTGCGTGCCCTGACGACGCGGATTTGGATTCTGCACGAGCGCCGCATGACCGAGTTCGCGGGCAGCTTCGCGGAGTGGGAAGAAGTCAGCACCGAGCGCGCCCATGCCGCGGCGGTCACCGCCGCCGAGGAACAGGCGTTGCGGCAGGTCCACGAGCATCAGCGCGTCGCGCCAAAACCCAGGCAGGACCCGCGCAAGGAGCTGCGCCGCGCTCAGCAGGAGCTCGAGGAGGCGGAGGCTCGGGTCGCGGAGCTCGAGGCGCAGGTGGCGAAAGTGGTAGCGGCGCTGGAAGACCCGGCGCTCTACACTCGTCCCGACGGCACTCGGGCGGCTCACGAGCTCGGCACCCAGCTCGAGACTCTCAAGCGTGACCTCGAGGCAGGGCTCGAGCGGTGGACGCAGGCGACCGAGCAGGTGGAGATGCGGGCGCCGCGATAAGGATGTTGGTGATGCCGGTCATAATGAGCCTGTAGCGATAGGGGACGAGCGGCGAACTCAATACAGCGGTTGCCCCCTCCAATCCCGTCCTCCGAAGCACGCCGGCTCACCCGACTTGGCCGATCCGAACGTCGTATCTCCGCCGACGACGACGGCGCAGCGGATGGCGGTCAGGGTGTTGGACACCGTTGCCCACCAGCCGTTCGTCGTCAGCGTGATCGTCGCACCGACAACGCCGCGGCTCGTGCTGTACTTCGTCCCGAGGTTGGTCGTGTACTTCATCGAGTCGGCGAAATACGCCTCTTCGGCGCTGATCAGCTTTCGCAGATCCGCCTTCATCGCCGCGACGGCTGCCCGGCGCGCCTGGAAGCGCTGCTGCACCGCGCCGTCGCTCACGCTTTCGGGCTCGCCCGTCAACTCGCGTTTCTGCTCGGTGAGCCCGCCACGAAACTCGCGCAGCTTGGGCGCGCCGTACACGAGCAGGGCCGCGCAGACAGACGCGCCGATGAGAGTGGCGAAGAGGGCGACCGTCTTCGATCGTTGGATGGCCATGATCGAAGGAATATGCAATTCCGCCGTCAGTCGGGGGAGCGTGTCGCGTTGGCGCGACACAGCGCTCCCGAGCTCCAGAGCAGGTCGAGATGCCTTCTTGACGGACTCGCGCGGCGCCGTTCTCGTTGGCTCACCACTTAGGGAGCAACAATGCAACTGGCGATGATCGGGTTGGGCCGTATGGGCGGCAACATGGTGCAGCGACTGGCCCAGGGCGGGCACGAGTTGATCGTGTACGACTCGAGCGCCGATGCGGTCAAACGACATGTCGCCAAAGGCGCCAAGGGCGCCAATGACCTCGCCGACGTGGTTCGGCAGCTGACCCCGCGGCGAATCGTATGGATCATGGTGCCCGCCGGAGCGGTCGAGAGCACCATCAAGCAGCTCGCCCCGCATCTCTCGCGCGGAGACATCCTCATCGACGGCGGTAATTCGAACTTCCGCGACTCGCTGCGCCGGGCGGAGGCGCTCCAGACCAAGGGGATCGAGTTCGTGGACGCCGGAGTGAGCGGCGGGATCTGGGGCTTGGAGGCCGGCTACTGCCTGATGGTCGGGGCCTCGCCGGCAGCATTTCAGCATTGCGAGCCCATCTTTCGCTCGCTCGCGGCGCCGGACGGCTACGCGCACGTCGGCCCGCCCGGGGCGGGCCACTACGTGAAGATGGTGCACAATGGGATCGAGTACGGGATGCTGCAGGCGTATGCCGAGGGTTACGAGATCCTCCACGCGTCGCAGGATTTCCGGCTCAAACTCGGCCAGATCGCGAAGCTCTGGAACCACGGCAGCGTCGTGCGCTCCTGGCTGAACGAGCTGGCAGAGCGGGCATTCTCGCGCGACGACAACCTCGTGGGCATCCGGGGCCATGTGGAGGACTCGGGCGAGGGACGCTGGACGGTCGAAGAAGCGATGCGCCTCGATGTGCCGGCGCCGGTCATCACGCTGTCGCTGCTCGCGCGGCTCCGCTCGCGTCAGGAGGAATCGTTCGGCGCCAAGTTGATCGCTGCGCTGCGGCACGAGTTCGGCGGGCATGCGGTGCAGACCAAATGAGGCGCGGATGAGCGCTTAGATTGCGGGAATGAAATTCATGCTCGTGATCTACAACGACCCCCAGCTGCAGGGCGCGCTCCCCCAGGCGGAAACGGATGGAATGATGCGCGACTGCCTCGCGCACGCCGACGACCTCCGCCGCAGTGGCCAGCTCACCGAATCCCAGATGCTCGAGGGTGTGGAGACGGCGAAATCGGTGCGGATCCGAAACGGCCGCACCGAGATCACCGACGGCCCCTTCAGCGAGGCCAAAGAGGTTCTGGGAGGCTTCAATTTGATCGAGGCCAAAGACATGAACGAGGCGGTCCAGATCGCCAGGGAGTTCCCTTGGGCGCGAACCGGCTGCGTAGAGGTGCGTCCGGTCCGTGATATTGGGACTGTGCGGCGCCGAGTCGGCGCCCCGGATTGAAGGCAGGCGTTCATGCGCCGTCGCCGACTCGTCTTCCTCGTTCTCTTCCTGCTGGTTCTCGCCGCAGCCGTGGTTTTCGTCGCGATCCAGCAGGTGCCTCCCCCCGTAACCGAGAAACCGCGACCGCCCGCGCCGCCGCCCCGGCCGCTCCAGGCGGACGCCGAGGGCTACTATGAGCCTGGCTATCAGTTCAGCCTAAGCGGGCTGCAATTCACGCGTCTCACGCTTCATCCCGAGACGTATGTCACTTTTGTCCGGAGCGGTACGCGGCATGAAGCGGGCTGCGTGGACCCCGTGATCCGGACCGATCGAGTCCAGCTTCGCTGCGATCTCGAGCGAGTCGGCACGGTGATGATCGATGGTCGATTCACGACACGCTACGCCACGACACGACTCGACATTCCGGTGCTTTCGGCATTCGTGACGGTGCGCAATCCGCGGGGCGAGACCATGTATCGCGCGCAGGACGCGTTCACGTGGCACCCGCCGAAGTAGCGACGCGAATCGACTTGCGCGCGCCGCGCGCCGGCGATGCCGCCGAGTACATCGCGCTCAACTATCAGAGCAAGCGCTTCCACGCCGGCCTGGTCTCGCCGCCGCGCACCAACGCGGCGTTTCGTCTGCTGCTCCGTCGCAGTCGCAGCCGGCAGTGCAAATGCTGGTTCATCGTACGCCGCGCCGATCAGGCACTCCTCGGCGCAGTCGAGATCAGTCAGATCGTCGGCGGCAGCTTCAGAAGCGCCTATCTCGGCTACCACATTGGTGCCCCGTATGCGCGGCAGGGCTACATGCGCGAGGCCCTGACGGCGGTCTTGCAGCTCGCGTTTGGGCGCCTGCGCTTGCATCGCCTCGAGGCCAACATTCAGCCGCGGAATCGCGCATCGATTCGACTCGTGAAGAGTCTCGGCTTTCACCGCGAAGGCTACTCGCCGCGCTACCTCAAGATTGCGGGCCAGTGGCGGGATCACGAGCGCTGGGCGCTCTTGCGGGAGGGGTGGCCGGCGTAGATTGGTGCTCATGGACGAACGTCGCTACAACGATAAAGAGATCGCCGCGATCTTTCGCGCGGCGGCGGAAGCGCAGCAGAATCCGCCGCACGACGTCCCGCGCGACGAAGGCTTGACCCTCCCGGACCTGCAGGCGATCGGCCGCGAAGTCGGTATTCCATCTGACGCGGTCGAGCGGGCCGCGCAGGCACTCGATGTCCGCCTCGACGCCACATCCCGCACGTTCCTCGGCCTGCCGATCGGCGTGGCCCGAACGGTGAATCTCAATCGCCGGCTGACGGATGAAGAGTGGGAGCGCCTGGTGGTGCAGTTGCGTGACGTCTTCAACGCGCGCGGCCGGACGCGAATCGATGGCTCGCTGCGGCAATGGACCAACGGCAACCTGCAGGTCCTCCTCGAGCCCACGGAGACCGGTCATCGCCTGCGTTTCGGCACGATGCACGGCGCCGCGCGTGCCGCGATCGGTGCCGGGTTCGCCGCTCTCGGCGTGACGACGATTGTCGCGGTCGCGAGCGTGGTGGGCGGCTACTTCACCGAGGCCATTCCAGGAATGGCGCTGCTGCTCTTCACCGGCGTCGGGATGATTGCGAGTGGCGCGCTGCGGCTGCCGCGCTGGGCGCGCACGCGCCAGCGGCAAATGGAGGCGCTGGCGGCGCGGGTCGCGCTGCCGCCGGGTTCGGGAACTCCGCCGGCAGCGCTTCCGCCCAAATAGCGCCGCTTACTGCGGTCGCGGTTTCGCGGTCCGCTGCTCGCCCGAGCTCGAGCTGCTGGGGCTGCTGGGTGACCAGCCGCTGCTCGGAGTCACCGACCCCCAATCGCCCGAGCGTGGCATCGCGTCCGCGTTGGTGCTCGCGCCTTCCTTGTAACCCTGCCCGTTCACGACGTGTCCGTGCGGGCGAGCATTGCCCGTAAAGACGATCGTCACCGGATAGCCGCCCGCATAGAAGCCGGGCCCGAATGCATATCCTGGGTAGAACGCTGGGCAAATACTCGGGAGGTACGTATACCACAGCAGGTAGTACATCGAACATTCATCCAGAGGTGCGTACACCGGCCGGGTGGCATACGCCTCGCCTGCATGCCCTCCGGCACCAGTCGAGCCTACCGAAGGCCGGCGCTCACCCTGTCGCGACGCCGCGTTGATGGCGAAAACCTTGGGATACGACAGGGCCACCATTAGATCGATGACGGGAGTTGGCACTCCCGCGTCGGCAAGCGTCACGAGTCGCTTGGCGTCGAGTGTGAACGGCTCTCCCCGCTCGACGAGCCAGGCTTGGAGTACGGAGGTGTCCACCCGTCGCGCCGCCTCGCCGACGTCATCGGTCGCAAGGCTGACGGCCGCGGCGGCCCGCGCATGCATCGTGGCTGAGAGGTCCATCCGGATCGCCGCCTTGACGTCGTCCGGCAGTAACAGGTCGTCGTCCGTCACCTCGCGATAGCGTTGGACTCGAACGCCTGTTTGCCCTCCCAGGGTCATGCCCTGGATGTACAGCCACTGGCTGCCATCGGGATCCATGGCGATCACGCCGGAGCCCTCCGTGTGGCCGGAGGCGCAGGTGTCTTCCGAATGCAGGTAGAGGCGCGGAGCGCGGGCTGACCAATCCATAGTCTGCCAGCCGGTGCAATCATCGTGAGCGGTGGCGACACGCTCACCGGTTGCGGTGATGCGCTCGCGTGCGACGATCTGTCCCTTCTGGATGGTGAGGAGATCGACGGCTGATGTCGCGGCCGCCGGCACGACGCAGACGAGGGATTTCGCGGATTCTGCCCGCTCCCAGCAGCCGATGTAGGCGAGCCAGCGCGAGTCGAGCGAAGGATTCTGGCCGCGCGCCGGTGCCGCGCCGGTCCCCAGGAGGGCAGCGGCGACGAATAAAGTTTGGATTGGCGTACGCATGGGCACGATCCTTCCTAGAGTCTGAGCGACAAGCCGGCCGTCAGCGACAAGCCGGACAGATCGATGCGATGGAAACCGACGTAATCCCGGCCCATCGGGCCGCGGGCCCAGGTGTAGCGCGCCTCGCCATTCACCATGAGGAAGCGCGCGAGTCCCAGGTCGACTCCGGCGAGCGCGTGCAGCACCGGTGTCCAGGCCTTCGACTCGAATTCGTCCGGGAAGACGTTGAGCGTTTGTGGGTCGACGAAGTCACCAATCTGATGAAAGCGGTACTGCATCAGACCGGCCCCGAGACCTACGTAGGTGTCGTGTGCCGCGGGGATCCATGCGAATCGTCCGATCGCGCGGCCGCGCGCTGAGAGATAATGCCTGACGCCCAGCGTGATCGGCACGCGTCGCAGCGACGTCCTCTGCTGGATCGGCAAGTTGTTCTGATCGACCCAGTCGCGGAATTCCGACAGGCGGCTGACACTGGCGTAGCTGATGTCGAACACGATGTCGGTGACCGGCGAGACACGAACGGCGACGTTGCTGCCGAACGTCGCCGAGCTGAAGTCGGAGCGGTCGATGGTGAGCTGTTTGGTGACGAAGTTGAACAGGTCACCGCTCGCGAACGCGTGATCGAACCCGCCCCGCACGCTCCAGGTGCCGACTGGGACACGAAACAGGAAGCCGTCGCCTGCGGTTTGCGCATGCGACGGCCTCGAGATCGTAGCGACTGCGGTGGCGGTCAGCAGCAGTACGGCGCAACGAGTAGACCTCATGAGCCACCCCACGTTTCTCTCCCCTTGCTCTACCCTACGCACGAGTAGTGACCCGCGTCAAGCGCGTCTCGGGACTGCCCAGACGGGTTATGACCTTTAGGGCGCCCTTGGGGTCGGCGCGGTAGATTTGCGCTCCAATGCCGAGTAGCGCGAGCTTCCGCGATTTCGTCCTCGATCAGCTCCGTCGCGTCGTCCCGCGGCTTCGCGCGCGATCCATGTTCGGCGGCTTCGGGATTTACGCCGGCGAGTTGTTCTTCGCGCTGATTGCAAACGACACGGTCTATTTCAAGGTGGACGATTCCAATCGACCCGACTTCGAGAAGCTGGGGATGAAGCCGTTCCAGCCCTACGGGGAAGGGAGCGAGGCCATGAAGTACTACCAGGTGCCGGAGGATCTGCTCGAAGATCCTGACGCGCTGCGGCCCTGGGCGGAGAAGTCCATTGCGGTAGCGGCGAAACAGAAGAAACAGAAGAAAGGAAAGCGACCAACTAGCTAAGCCCTGCAGCGCGATCCATTTTGCCCGGATGGCCGATTTCCACGCCACCCTGCGCGCCGCGCTGGTGGACCGGTACGTCATTGAGCGAGAACTCGGCCGAGGCGGCATGGCGACCGTCTACCTGGCGCGCGATCTCAAGCACGGTCGGTTCGTCGCGCTGAAGGTGCTGAGTCCCGCTCTCGCAGCCTCGCTCGGCGCCGATCGGTTCCTCCGCGAAATCGAGCTCGCCGCCCGCCTCCAGCACCCCCACATCGTTCCCGTCTTCGACTCCGGCGACGCCGCGGGGGTCCTCTGGTACACGATGCCCTACGTCGAAGGCGAGACGTTGCGCGCGCGTCTGGATCGCGAGCGCCAGTTGCCGCTGGACGAGGCCGTGCGAATCGCGTCCGAAGCCGCCCGCGCCCTCGAATATGCCCATCAGCACGGCGTCCTGCATCGCGACGTCAAGCCCGAAAACCTGCTGCTCACGACGGACGGATCCACCCTGGTCGCGGACTTCGGTATCGCGCGATCCTGGAACGAGACCGACGGCTTGACCGCCACCGGGCTGGTCGTAGGCACGCCGGGCTACATGAGTCCGGAGCAGGCCGCCGGTGAGCGCACGCTCGACGCGCGCTCCGACGTCTACGCACTCGGCTCCGTCTTGTATGAGATGCTTGCGGGCGAGATGCCGTACTCGGGCCCCAACGCGCAAGCCATTCTCGCCAAACGGCTGAGCGAGCCGGTCCCGCGCCTTAGCACAACACGCGACGTCCCCGCCGCCATCGAGCAGACCGTGGGCCGCGCGCTCGCCCGCGTGCCGGCGGACCGGTTCGCCTCGGCCGCGGAGTTCCAGCGCGCCCTGCAAGGCAACGACATGCCGCGGCACCGGCCGGTGCTCAAGCGCATGTGGGTCCCAGCCACGGCGTTGCTGCTGGTTGTCGTGGTCACTGGCGCGGTCCTAATTCGCTCCCGCGGCGGCGGAGCGGCTGTCAACCCCGCCACGGCCGCGGTGTTGCCATTCGCCGATCTCAGCGAAGCGAAAGACCAGGCCTACTTCAGCGACGGTCTCACCGATGAGCTGATCACCGCGCTGAGCCGAGTCGAGGGGCTGCGCGTGGCCGGGCGGACGTCGTCGTTCCAATTCAGGGGGGGAGGCCGCCAGATCGACGTCGCGGACGTCGGCCGTCGGCTGCACGTGGACGCGATTCTCGAGGGCAGTGTCAGGCGGAGCGGGAATCGGCTGCGCATCACCGCGCAGCTCGTAAGCACGCGGGACGGCTACCAGCTGTGGTCCGAGGCGTACGATCGCGAGTTGAAAGACGTGTTCGCCGTGCAAGAGGACATCGCGCGCGCCATCATCTCGGCGCTGCAAGTCAAGCTGGGCGCGCGCGCCAATGGCGTGCTCCGGTCGCGGCCCACGGCCGATCTCGAGGCGCACGACCTCTATCTCAAGGGCCGCTTCGCCTGGAATCAGCGGACGAACACCGGGATGCAGGCAGCGGTGCGATATCTCGAACAGGCGGTGGCCCGCGATTCCGGATTTGCGCTCGCGTGGGCGGCGCTGGCGGACGCCTATGTGCTCGCGATCCCGTACGCGGGCGCGCCGCGCGAGGTCGACTGGCCCAAGGCTCGCGCCGCGGCTGCCAAAGCGCTGACGCTCGACAGCACGGTCGGTGAAGCGCACACCGCACTGGCGTACGGAACCATGATCTACGACTGGGACTGGGCGGCTGCGGAGTCGAGTTTTCGCCGCGCCATTAGGGTCGATCCGGCCTATCCGACGGGCCACCAATGGTACGGCGACTTTCTTTGGTCGCAGGGCCGGCTGGATGAGGCGCTCGAGCAAATGCAGCAGGCGCAGCGCCTGGATCCGCTGTCGCTCGTGATCGCCACCGAGGTGGCACAGACGTACTACCTCATGCATCGATTCGACAAAGCGGAGGAACAGCTCCGCGCGACGGTCGCGCTCGATCCCAATTACCCGCACTCCCTGTACATCATCGGGCTTGTCTACGCGCAACAGCACCGCTACAGCCAGGCGATTGATGTCATGCGGCGCTCGCTCGACCTCGGCGGCTTTCAGGAGGATTTGGCCGGCGGGCTCGCCCACGCGTATGGTGCGTCCGGCGATCGCGCGAGCGCGACGCGCTACACCGCCGAGCTTGCCGCGCGGTTGGCGAGTGGTCGCGTTGGACCGTTCGCGCTCGCCCTGGCGTACACGGGGCAGGGTGATCTCACGCGGGGATTCGCGTACCTCGATAGCGCCATCGCGGTGCGAGACATTTTTCTCCCCGAGGACTTCTTCGATCCGCAACTCGATGCCTTGCGCGCCGATCCGCGTTTTGCCGCCATAGAACGGAAGCTGCACGTCGGTCCAAGCCGGAAATGAACTCCCCAGGAGGCCCTATGCTCGCTGTCGCTGCGTTCCTTTCACTTGCCGTGATGCAGAATCCCGAGCCCTATCAAATCACTCACACCTATGTTCTGGGTGGCGAGGGACGCTGGGACTACGTCACCCCTGATCCGGCGCATAACCGCGTCTTCATTGCGCGCCAGGACCGATTCATGGTCGTGGACGAGCGGGACGGCAAACTGCTCGGCGAAATCTCGGGCATTCACGGGGCGCACGGCATCGCCCTGGTCGACGCCGCGCACCATGGCTTCGCCACGTCGGGCAACGACAGTTCCGTCGTGATGTTCGATCCTGCGACCCTGCAGGTGCTGGGTCGCATCCCGGCTGCCGAAGACGTCGACGCGATCTCGTACGACCCGGTCTCGAACCGCGTCTTTACGTTCAACGGCGATGCGCATTCCTCGACGGTGATCGATCCCGGGCCTGGCCGCCTCGTTACCAACATCCCGCTCGGCGGCAAACCGGAGACCGGCGTGGCCGCCGGCGACGGCAAGGTGTACGTGAACATCGTCGACAACGCGGAAGTGGTGGAAATCGACGCCCGTACGCTGAAGGTTACGCGCCGCTGGTCGACCGCGCCCTGTCAGCAACCGGTCGCGATGGCGATCGATACGAAGCATCATCGGTTGTTCAGCGGATGCCGCAGCGGCGTGCTGGCGGTTTCGGACTACGTGGCGGGTCGCGTCGTGGCGACGGCGCCGATCGGCCAGGGCGTGGATGGTGCGGCGTTCGATGCGAGCACGAGCGAGGTGTTTACGTCGAATGCGGACGGCACGCTCACCGTGATCCATCAGGACGGGCCGGACCAGTATCGCGTCGTCGAGAACCTCCAGACGGCGCCCGGCGGGCGCAACATGGGGCTCGATCCCACCACGCACCGGCTCTACGTCGTCTCCGCGAAGTTCGGACCGGTTCCCGCCGAGTCAACGGCGGCGAACCCGCGGCGCCGTCCGCCGGTGGTGCCAGGATCCTTCATGATGATGGTGGTCGAGCGCACTGCGGCGACGCACTAGGGAGCGAGCGAGCCCGCACTGCTCGGCGTCAGCGCCCATCTGCTCGTCGTCGCTAGGAAACCGTAGCCAGGACGGCAGAGAGCCACCGTGTCGCGTCGGCATCACCGGCCCAGAGCGCCGGGCCGACGGGCGAGCCCAGGAAAATCAACGTCCCGCGCCCGCTGCGTCGCTGGAGCGCTACCGGGAGACCGTCGACCCACCCGATCTGCTCCCCGGCTTGCGGGCCGAGCGGAACCACGCGACTGAAGTCGCGGAGTTTTGCCGCGTAGGGCCAGAGGAAGTCGACGTACGGCGTCTGACGCGGCCAAAGTCGCACCGGCGATTCGACGGTGATCCCGAAATAGTCTCGCAGCACCGCGCGCTCGGTGCGAAACGCTCGCTCATCGAGGAAGCCTGCGGCGGACTCGAGGACGACGGTCGCTCCGGCATGCAGGCACCTCACGATCGCCCGGGCCGCGACCGGCGAGATCTCGAGTGCCGCTGGAACGAGCAAGACGGCGCAGTGCGGGATGGATGACGTGTCCGCTCGCACCAGGCGCGGCTGGCACACCCTCGCGTAGCCTGCCAGCGACTCTCGCAGACAACCGCCCTGCAGGTCGAGCAGGACGCGCGGCCAGCGACCTCGCAGGCGATGTCCGCTGCTCACGACGGCAGCCGTGGTGGCGAGGAACTGCCGGCGGGTCATGTCCAATCAGAGCCTGCCGGAGATGAGGCGATCCATCGCCTGCGCGGTGTCGTAGAACTGCTGGTCCGGCGCGTAGCGATAGCGCGCTTCCATTTCCGCGATGAGCCAGCCGTCGTAACCCACCTTCGTCAGCGCGGCGCGGATCGCGGGCCAGTTGTTGTCGCCCAGAAACAGGTTCGTGTACACGCTCTGGTCGCCACAGCGCCCGCGGTGCTTCAGCGCGTCTTTGAGATGAATGCGTGTAATTCTCGGTCCGTGAATCTCGATCCACTGCTCCGCAAAGCCGGTGTCGTGGATGTTGCCGACGTCGAGGTGGATGCCGACCGCGGGACTGTTCACGTCGTTGAGGAATTGCCAGAACTCGCGCGGGCTGAGGAGGAACCGTTGCTCGGAGTTACAGTTCTCACAGCCGATTTTGACGCCGGCGCGGGCGGCGGTCTCACCCAGGGGGCGCAGCGCGTCCACGCAGCGCTGGTACACTTCGTTGTACGGGATTTCATTGGTTACGAGCCCGGCGACCACCAGGATCGCGTCGCTGCCGAGCAATCTCGCGGTCTCGATCTGTCGCTCGACGATGCGAATTGCTTGGGCACGCACGCGCGGATCGCGCGCCGAGAGCGGCGAGGCCCAATGCAGTCCGGTCGAGACGTTGGAGACCACGAGTCCGGCGCTCTCGACCTTGCGGCGCAGCTCGCGCACCTCGGCGTCGGTCGTGGTCATTTGAAACCACGGCACGTCGCCCAGCCACAGCTCGATCCCGTCGAAGCCGGCCTTCTTCACGAGATCGAGGCCGCGCTCGAAGCCCCAGTCCTTCGGAATCATGTTGTCGCCGATCGATTTTTTCATGGGGCGATCATACTCCAAATGGATCGCGGCGCTAGCTCGCCGGAAGTCTCGGCGCGCCCTAAGTTGCTCCATCGTCTCGTCGTGAGGATTCCATGCACCACCCTGCCGCACGATTTGCCATCGCAGCCGCGCTTGCCTCGTCGGCCCTCGCGTGCCGCAAGGAGGTGGCACCCGTGCCGCCGGCCGCACCGCCCGCCGCGCTGCACGCGGCGCCGATCGACACTGCTTCCATCGACAGTGTGATCCGGGCGACGATGCATGACCGCGGACTCGTCGGAGTTTCCGTCGGAGTCGCGCAGGACGGCAAGATCATTTTCTCGCACGGCTACGGCGTGCGTTCACTCAGCAAGCGGGCCCCGGTCGCTCTGGAGACGATGTTCGCAATTGGCTCGGTCACCAAACAGTTCACTTGCAGCGCCCTGCTGCTCCTCGCGCAGGAAAAGAAGCTGTCGCTGGACGATCGGGTGTCGCAGTACATGCCGAATTTGACCAGAGCGGGCGACATCACGCTGCTCGAGCTGGGACAGCACGTGTCCGGATATCGGGACTACTATCCGCTCGACTTCGTAGACCGCGAGATGCTGGAGCCGCGCGCTGCCGACAGCATTATCGCGGAGTACGCGACTCGGCCGCTCGATTTCGAGCCCGGCAGCCGCTGGTCCTACAGCAACACCAATTTCCTCATCCTCGGTCGGGTAATCGAAAAAGTGAGCGGCCAGTCATTCGGCACCTTCCTCCAACGCCGAATCTTCAGGCCGTTGAGTATGACGCACACGCGCTACGACCCACCAGTCGGTGATTCGACTCTGGCGAGCGGCTACACGTCGTTCGCGCTCGGCGCGCCAATGACAGCAACACCGGAAGGTGCGGGCTGGGCGGGAAGCGCGGGTGCCATCTGGTCCACGCCCGCGGATCTGCTGAAATGGGACGTGGCGCTGCTCGAGGGAAGGGTGCTCAACGCCGATTCGTACCGCATCCTCACAACACCCCATCGGCTGCCCGACGGGCGATCGACCGGTTACGGATGCGGCGAAGGCGTGAACGATCGCGGGGCGGCTGTGGTCCTGAGGCATGGTGGGGCGGTGAGCGGGTTCGTCGCACAAAACACGGTTATCCCGGCGACGCGGTCTGCGGTCGTCGTGCTCGCGAACACCGATTTTGCCGCGATCGATGAGATCAACCAGGCGATCGTGCCGAAGCTCATGCCACAAGTCGATGTGCCCGCGATCCAGGGATTACCGCCGCTCGATGCGGCACGCGCCTTTCTCTCCGGCCTACGGCAGGGAACGGTCGACCGCTCGACGCTCGGCGACGACTTCAATGCCTTCCTGACGGCAGAGCTGCTGGCATCTGCGCGTGCGTCGCTCGGACGCCTGGGGCCAATCACCGATCTCAAGGTTACAAACAGGGTTGAGCGGGGGGGCATGGAGGTCGCCGTACTGCAATTCAAGGTCGGGTCGGTCAATACTCAGGCGCTGATGTATCGCACGCCAGACGGCAAAATCCAGGAGTTGCTCATGGGCCGTCAATGACACGTGCCATTCGGATCATTCACATCGCGCTCGTGCTCGGGCTCGTGTTGATCGCGGGCACATTCTTCGTGCTTCGCCAGCGTACCGGTTTGATGCTCGCGTTCGGGCCGTTTCTCGGCGTGCTCCTGGCGGCGATCGCGCTGGTGAATCTCATCCTCGCGCTGGGTTTTCTGGCACCGAGGCTTCCCCGGCGGCCGGCGGACCAATCGCCTGACGATTACTGGATGCGCACTGAGACGCGCGGTGCCGCTATCATCCTATGGGTGCTGGTGGAGGGCGCAGGTCTGCTCTCTTGGGTCGGATACCTCCTGACCGGGGCTTGGGCACCAGCCGCAGTGGGCGTGCTCGCTGTTGCATCGCTTGCGCTGCTCGGTCCGACGCGATTCGAGGGTTCCTGATGAACCGACGCGACTTTGTCGTGAGTCTGAGCGCCGCCGCGGGAGTCCTCGGGTGGCGTTCCCGACGCAGCTCCGCAGCGCGCATCCGCTTCGGTTACGCGGCCATCACCTGGAACGGCAATGACCGCCAGGCCATCGACGACATCGCCGCCATCGGCTTTCGCGGCATACAGCTGAGACAATCGGCGTTCGACACCTGGGCCGATCGCCCCGCGGAGCTCAAGGATCTTTTGGTCCAGCGCCGCCTCGCGTTGGTGGCGCTGTCGAGCGGCAACATCTCACTCGACTCCCCATCTGACGAGGACATGCTGAACCGACACGTGGCCCACGCGCGCTTTCTCCGTGCAGTCGGCGGGCAATACCTACAGGTGATCGACGAGCGCCCCAGCGGGCGAGCTCCCGTGCCCGAGGACTACCGCCGCATGGGGCGTTTGCTCACGGAGCTCGGCCGGCGCACCGCCGACCTCGGCATCCCGCTCGGCTACCATCATCACATGGGTGCCTTGGGTCAGTCTCCCGAAGAAGTCGCGCGCGTGCTCGACGCCACCGATCCCCGATTCGTTCACCTCCTGCTCGACACGGCGCATTACCAGCAGGCGGGCGGCGATCCTGCCGTGGCCGTGCGCCAACACGCGGGCCGGTTGCTGTTTCTCCACCTCAAGGACCTCGCCGGCAATCGTTTTGTCGAGCTGGGACGGGGAAGCGTGGATCTCAACGCCGTCTTTGCCGCGCTCGACGCCATCAAGTTTGACGGCTGGGGCGTGGTCGAGCTCGATAGCGTGACCGATCCCGCCGAGACTCCCAAGGAATCGGGCGCGATCGCGCGCCGCTACCTTGAAGCGATGAAGCGATGGAACGACGCGAGTTGATTCACTGATTAACCGAGGAGACTTCACGCGAATGCGCGCATCGATGGCTGTATTGACTGCCATACTCGCGGTGGGACTCACCGGCTGCGGCGGGCGCCCTGCTCAACGGACGAGCGACAGCGCGGCCGATACAACGACGGTCTCGATACCCCCCCCTCCCGAGCCCGTGACCGCCGTGGCCCAAAGTTCGGTGTTCGACGAGGAGTACATCGTTCACGGCGCCTGTCCGTTTGAATGCTGCAAGTATGGCGATTGGACTATGCTCGAGGGCGGCGCCTTGCGGAGCGAACCCAACCCGGATGCGGACAGTGTCGGAAGCGTCGACGCCGGAGCGCGGGTCCATACCGACAGCGGGGTGATGGTCCTGCATCCACCTGGCGTCGCCGTGATTGCCGCCGACACGTCCTCCATGGGAGCGGGGCCGCGCGCCGGCGACACGGTCGAGGTCATCAGTTACACGTACACGGGACAGAAAGTCACGCGCGTGAAGTGGCAGGGGCAGGAGCTCGAAAAACCATCCACCGGCGTCCACACGCTCCGGGACCCTGTCCAACGGTGGTGGGTGTACATCACCGATCCCTCGACGTTGCGGGGTGGCTGGCTGCAGGTGAAGGGTGTACGGGCGGAAGGCGTCGCGCTAGCGAATGCGTGCGGCGGCCATTAGCGCGCTGGCGGCGTTGTCGATGGTGCTCGCCGCTGTGTCGAGCGCGGCCCAGCAACGCGCGTACGCCAATCCGATCGACATCGACTACCGCTACAACTTCGAGCAGCAGAACCAGGGCATCTCGTATCGCTCCGGCGCCGATCCCGTCATCGTGGTCCAGCGCGGCAAGTACTACCTCTTCGAAACCATCGGTGACGGCTACTGGGAGTCGGAAGACTTGGGCACCTGGCGCCACATCACGCCTACGCGCTGGCCGCTGCTCGACGTCGTCGCACCGGCGGTACTCTCGGTGCGAGACACGATCTATCTCCTCCCCAGCGCGACGAGTCCGGTGCCCATTCTCATGTTCACGGACGCAGCGAGCGGACGCGTGGAGTTCTACAATCGCCTCTTGCCCTGGCTGCCAATGGCGCGCGCGCAGGAGGCGAACGTGCTGGCCAAGCCCGACTCCGTTCAGCCGGGCCCGTGGGATCCGCAATTCTTTTACGATCCCGACACCGACCGCTGGTTTCTGTATTGGAACTCTTCCAACGCCTATCCGCTGCATGCGATCGAGCTCGATAAAGGCAGCCGGCTTGTATATAAAGGAACGCCCCGTTGGCTCTTCGGCCTGGATCCGGCGAATCACGGCTGGGAGCGCTTCGGCCGGGACCATCGGGACACGACGATCCATCCCTTCATCGAAGGCTCCTGGATGACGAAGCACGGCGGGCGCTATTACCTGCAATACGGCGCGCCGGGCACGGAATACAACGTCTACGCGACCGGCACCTACATCGCCAACGATCCCTTTGGCCCATTCAGCTATGCGTCATACAATCCCGTGGCGTACAAGCCCGGCGGATTCGTGCAGGGCGCGGGCCATGGCAACACGTTCCAGGACATCTTCGGCAACTGGTGGAGCACCGGCACACCGTGGATCGGCGTGAACTGGAATTTCGAGCGGCGCATCGGCCTGCATCCCGCGGGGTTCGACGCCGATGGTCAGATGTATGTCGACACGCGGTTCGGCGACTTTCCCCACTGGCTGCCGACGAAAGGGGGGCAGGCGAGCGAGGAGCTCTTCACCGGCTGGATGTTGCTGTCGTATCGAAAGGCCGTCACCGCATCGTCCACACACGACACCTTCCCGGCCAGGAATGTCGTCGACGAGAATCCACGCACATTCTGGGTGGCGCAGCAGAATCGTCCTCGCGAATGGCTGACCATCGATCTCGGCCGACTGTACGACGTGAAGGCGGTACAGGTGAACTACGCCGACTACAAATCGGCGTTGTACGGTAACGATTCGACTGTCTACACGCAGTTTCGTTTGCAAGCTTCAGTCGACGGTCGTCAGTGGACGCCGCTGGCCGATCTGTCACACGAGAGGCGGGATCGCCCAGACGTGTATATCGAGCTCCCCGCACCGCTGCGCGCGCGCTACGTCCGCTATCACCACATTCATGTCGGCGCCGCGAACCTCGCGATCAGCGACATCCGTGTCTTCGGCAATGGCGCGGAGGGGCGGCCGAAGACGCCGGCGGGTCTCGTGGCGCGGCGGCAGGCGGATCAGCGCAATGCCGTGATCACATGGCGGCCGGTTTCCGGCGTCGTTGGCTATAACCTGCGGTGGGGGATCTCACCGACGAAGTTGTATGAGACCTACCAGCGCTTCGCCGATCAGGGCACGACGCTCGAGCTACGTGCGCTCACCGTGGGGCAGGCGTACTGGGTGGCGATCGAAAGCTTTGATGAAAACGGCGTGTCCGTACTGAGCCCGGTAATCGCACTTCGTTAAATTCGTTGTTCGGGAGGTGGCACAATGTTTTTTCCCAGCTGGGCGCTCGGTGTGGCGATCATTCTCATCGCCATCCAGGTCGGCCGCGCGATCTCGGGCAAGCACTCGCGTCGCGACCTGCCGTCCGACCGCGATATCGACGAGCTGCGCCAGAACCTCGACGCGATGCAGAACCGCGTGGCAGAGTTGGAAGAGCGCGTGGATTTCGCTGAGCGGCTGCTGGCCAAACAGCGCGAAGGGGATCGGCTGGGCGCTTGATCCTCATTTTCCTCGAGCCACTCATCTTCGCGAACATCCCGGCATTCTTGTGGCTGGGGGTACGTGGGGTTTTCTGTCGCGCGGAGCGCGCGCTCTGCGGTCTAGGAAGGGACTTCAGCGCGGCAGATTGAGGCTCTTCAGATAGTCCGACACGACGTAGGCCGGCACGGCGAAGATGATCTTCCCGTTCGATTCCCGCTCACCGCCATACAGCAGCGCAATCACCTTTCCGTCGCGATCGAAGATCGGACTTCCCGACGAACCAGGCGCCCCGTAGGCGTCCACTTGCACGACCGACGTCAGCGACTTGCTGACTGTGCCGACAGTCAGGGTGGGCTCCGCGATCGGCTGACCGCCTTGCGACTCCATGGGCAAATCGAACCCGAGCGGATAGCCGAGGATCGCGACCGGATCGCCGCGCTCGAGTCCCTCGCGGCTTTTGGCGAGCCCGGCGACTCTCGGCGTCCCACCCTTGATCAGCACGCGGAACACTCCGATATCGGCGTCGGGCGCGACGCCGATCAACTCGGCGCGCCAGAACTGCGAGCTGCCCGAAAAGACCACACCCAGGCGGCGCGGGGTCTTGGTGCCGTCTTCGCCCGCCAGGACGTGCTTGTTCGTCACCATCGTGCCCATGGAGTCGATGGAGAACGCGGTCCCACTGAACCGCTCGCCGTCGGTGTACTCGACCAGCACGATTGCCACCGCGTCCTGGTTACGATGCGAAATCGCGCGATAATTGACACCGCCCACCGCGCCGGCCAGCGCGCGCTGCCGCCGCTCGGCGGCGTCCAACTCGGTGCGCAGTCGCGCTACCGATGTGGCGTCACCGCCGGAGGCATCGAGCTCCCGCCGCAAGCGGGCGGTCTCGTCTTGTGAGGCCTTGAGCGCGTCGCGTACGCCTTTCAGCTGGCTCTGGAACTCGGTCGTCAGGGCGCGCGACTCGCGCATCAGGCTGTCGGCGCGCAGCTGCAGATGCAGCAGCTCGTTCGCCCGCCGCCGGCCGTCCAGTTGCATCCACGTAAAGCCGGTCCCCACGATCAGCAGGACCGCGATGAGGACTTTGGTAGTGCGCCGGAGCTGGGCCGTCTGCCGCGCCACCTCCACCGCGATGCGCACGCCGGTGCTCTGGCGCGGAGCCGTCGGCCGCGGCGCCGAGGCGGCCTGGAAAACCTCCCGCGGCGACGATGACCGCTCCGCGAGCGCTTCGGCCGCGCTGGTCGAGGGAAGATCGGTGTCGGCCTCGATGACGGCGAACTCGAGCGCCGGCCCATGGGCGCCGAAGCCGATGACGTCGCCGCCCCTGAGCAGCGTGTCGCCCGTGATGCGCTGCCCGTTGACGAAGGTCCCGTTGCGGCTGCCGAGATCTTGGAGGACGAAGCCTTCGGTCTTACGGACGATGGCGGCGTGGCGCGACGAGACGTCGAGGTCGCGCTCGGCGTCGAAACGCACGTCTGACAGCGGATGGCGGCCGAGACCGATGTAGCCTTTGCGGAAGGCTTCGACCTGTCCCGCGCGGGCGCCGGAAAGAAACTTGAACTGGGCTTTCACTGATTCCGGGTGAGGTACCAAACGACGGCCGCGACGGCGAGGATCAGCAGGAGGACCGTCGTGGTCGTGCGGCTGCGGGTTTCCTTATTGGGCACCGGGGGCCGGCTGCCCTTGTACACGGGAACGGGCTCCGTGCTGGTCTCCGTATCGATCAGCGGATAGACCTGATGGCCGACGTCTGCCTGCTGGTCGCCCCCCCCCCGGGAATCGCGCAGGCCTTCGCCGTCGAAGCGCGCAATGACCACCGTGATGTTGTCCGGCCCGCCGCGCTCGTTGGCGAGCGCGATCAGCTTGTCACACGCCGCGCTCAGATCGCGCGTCGAGGTCACGACCTGCGCGATCTCTTCCTTCTTGACCTGTCCCGACAGGCCGTCCGAGCAGAGCACGAGGATGTCGCCGCGCCGTACTTCCTGATGCGTCAGGTCGACCTTGACTTTCGGATCCGGGCCGAGCGCCTGGAGAATGATGTTGCGGCGCTCACTCTGCGCCGCTTCTTCTTCGGTCAGTTCGCCCGCTTCGACCAGCCGCTGCATCAGGGATTGGTCCTTGGTGATCTGATGCGCCTGGCCGCCGCGAATCAGGTAGGCCCGGCTGTCGCCCACCTGCGTGAGGTAGAGATGATCGTTCAGCACGCCGGCGGCGGTCGTCGTCGTGCCCATGCCGCGCACTTCGGGATGCGCCTTGGCGTGCGCGTGAATGCTCGCGTTGGCGACTTCGACCGCCTCTTTCAGCCGGTACGCGAAGCGCTGGGGCGTGACTTCGTCTTCGGCGTTCCACGTCTTCATGAGATGCGCGTAGATCGTGTCGGTGGCCATCTCGCTCGCCACTTCACCCGCAGCCGCACCGCCCATCCCATCGGCGACGACGAACAACGTGCCGCGCGGCCCGATGTCGTGCCGCCGTACGTCCGGCTGCAACGAGGCGGCCTTGCGCGTCAGATCGGCGACGAGGAAGCGGTCCTCGTTGTGGTCGCGCGTACGCCCGAGATCGGTCTTAGCGAAGACCTCGACGCGGATGGCTTTATTGGAGCGTCCGAACATGATCAGGGCCGAGCCAAGTCGTGCGCGAGCTGCTGGTATGCTCGGCTCGTGGGTTGTAGCCTCGATGCTCGCTCAGCCCATTGGAGAGCGGTGGCCTTGTGCCCGCGCCTCGGCTGCTCATCGTCGAGTCTCGCGAACGCGTTCGCCTCGATGTACGCGGCGAAAGCCGAATCTGCCGTGGTAATCCCCCGAGTATCGAAAATGTGCTGCGCGGAATCCCGCACCGTGGTCGTCCCGATGGCCTTTGCATCCAGCTTGTCGAACAAGTCCTGGAGCAGTGTCTCGGCTTGGGCCGGATTGATGCGCGACGTTGCGGCCGGGGGTGCTGTGGGCTGAGCCGGGGGTCGGCTGCGTTGACCGGTGTCCCGATTTGCCAGGGTGACGCTCTGTGTTCCGACGGGGCGCACACTATCAGTTTGGCGATTACGCGGATTTGTCGCCGTGTCGTGCGCCACGCTGTCTGCGGCATTCCGGTTCGCCTTGCCCCCGCCGCTGAGCGCGATCCACGCGCCTCCCCCGGCGAGGACCACCACGACACCGATCGCGACCGGAATGAGCGAGCGGCGCTTCGTGAGACCCGGCTGCTGCGCCGAGATCCGCTGCGTCGCCCCGCCGCCGGTGGTGTCGAGCGGCTGCGTCTTTCCTTCTGTATCCCCCCTCGAGCGCGTGTGCGGCACAGCGCCCTCCACGGGACGTCCCGTCACGGCGGCGACGTCGGCCGCGAACTTCGTGACCGTTTGATAACGCTCGAGCGGCGTCCGCGCGAGCGCGGTGTCCAGCACCGGCTGCAGCCCGGCGGGGAATGAGAGATCGGGCCGGGCGGCGGCGAGCGTCGTCGGCTCGTCGGTCAGACGCTTGATCATCATCTCCTGCACCGACGTCGCCTCGAACGGCACCTTGCCGGTCAGCATGCGGTAGAGCACGAGCGCCAGCGAGTAGAGATCGCTGCGGCCGTCCACGGCATCCCCCGACAACTGCTCCGGGCTCATGAACTCGGGCGTCCCGAGGACCAGGCCCGTCTTGGTGACCTTCTGCCCGGCTTGATCACCCCCAACCGCCTTGGCGATCCCGAAGTCGACGACCTTCACCATATCGCCGCCGCTCCTGCGGCTGGACACCATGATGTTGTCCGGCTTGAGATCGCGGTGCACGATGCCGAGGTCGTGCGCGGCCTGGAGCGCGTCGGCAGTCTGGAGGAAAATCGGCGTGGCGCGGGGCAGGGGGAGCGCGCCCTCGCGTTCGATCACGTCGGTCAGCGGCTCGCCTTCGATGAACTCCATCGCGAGATAGATCAAGCCGTCTGGCGTCTCACCGAAGTCGTAAATCGCGCAGACGTTGGCGTGGTTGATGCGGCTGGCGTTCGCGGCCTCGCGGTTGAAGCGCGCGACGGCGTCGGGATCGTGCACCATCGACGGATTCATCACCTTGATGGCGCTGCGCCGCCCCATCTTGACGTGCTCGGCGAGATAGACCTGACCCATGCCGCCTTCGCCCAGCTTCTTTACGACATGGTAGCGATCGGCAACGATCTGGCCGACCAGGTCGCTCGCGGGCGCCGCCGACCGCAGCGTCTGCCCATCGTTGGGACAGAACTTCACGTCATCGGGATATTCGGTGGAGCAGACCGGACAGATCTTCATGCCGGGATGGGTGCGGCGGCGGGCAGCTCGACCCGCAGCAGCTTGTCGCCCACCATGATGCGTGAGCCGTGCTGCAGCGGCATCGCGCCGCGCGCCGCGATGGCGACGCCATTGCGGCTGTGATCGTCGACCAATACGAAATCAGCATCCTCGGAGCGCACCGTCGCGTGCTGCGCGCTCATCGACGGATCGTACGGGAAGATCCAGTCGCCGCGCTCGCGGCCGACGTGAATGTCGCGGCCGGGGGAGAGTTGAATGACGTCGCGCGAGCTGCCGTCGGTGCGAAGCTGCGTCAGACTGGCGATGTCGGCGCTCGGCACCATGCTCCCCATGCGCTTGGTCGCGTCGGCTTCGACGGTGTGCGGCCCGGGGTAGCCGAGCCGCTTGAAGCGCAGCACCTGCGAGCCGATCAGGATCAGGTCACCGTCGGTCAGGAGGTAAGGACCTTCGAGAAAGACCCACGTGCCGTTGCGGCTGCCGAGGTCGCGTACTTCGAGGCGCCCTTCCTCCCACGACAGCTTGGCGTGCAGTGGGGAGAGAAACTGGTCCTCCGGGAACTGGATATCGCCTTCGGTGCGCCCGATGGTCGTCGCGGCGTGCTTGCGCTCAAAGCGCGCCAATTCGGTGGCCAACTCGGAAACCAGAACCAGTGTGAGGGAGTGATCGGCGCGTCGGTCGGGAATGAGGCGGCGGTCGAGTGCTCCCGCGCCGGGCGAGGTGACCACCGATCCGCACACCGGGCAGGGAGCGTCTGTCGGCGCATTGCCCTCCAAGCCTGGCCCGCTGGTGCGCGAGACCAGCCCGCCGCCGCCGCCTCCGCCGCCCCCCCCGCCCCCCCCGCCCGCGACGACGGCGGCTCGCGCGGCCGCCGCTTTGGTCAGCGGCTTGCCGCAATCGGAGCAGAATTGCGCGCCGGCGTCGTTCTGCCGGCCGCAATATTGGCAAGCGCTCAGGGCCATAACGTTAGGTGGCCCAATCTATTGCTCGACGCTACCTTGCGCCACATGCGACTCGTGTTGGCCGCGCTGTTTGTCGCGGCACTGTGCGGCTGCGCCTCTCGCGTGCCCTCGGTCCGCCCGTCCCCCGTCCCTCGTCCTTCTTCAGTCGCCGCCTCGCGAGAGCCATTGCACATCACCATCGTCTATCCCGACACCGCCGAGCCGATCCAGGCACAGGATTCGTCGTTCCTGTTCGGGAGTGTGGGCCGCGGGCGTGGCGATGTCGCGTTGTCGATCAACGGCTTCCCGGTTCACGTGGCTCCCAACGGCAGCTGGCTCGCCTGGATACCGCTGCCGAACGATTCACTGGCGCATTTCCAGATCGTGGCGCGCGCGGGGATCGGCGTTGAGCAGCAGGATACCACCTTCGTTGCGCGCATCGCTCAGCCGTACCGCCCACCGCCGGGCGTCAGCGTGTGGATCGACACAACGAGCTTCACGCCGACCGACACACTCGCATTTCCCGCCGGCGAAGGCGTTCGGCTGTCGGTTCGGGCGGCGCCGGGTGCGCGCGTGCGGCTGCGCATGGAAGGGACGAAAGGGGAGGTCTGGTTCGTCCCCGACACGCTGCCGGGAGAGCCGGCGTGGGGCGTCCGCGCGTTCGGCACCGATACGAGCGCCTATCGTCTGCCGCCGGCGGCCGACCGCTACGTCGCGTGGCTGCCCGCCACGTCGCTCTGCGACGCGATCGTCGAAGCAATCGTTGGAACCGATACCGCGCGGGCGATCTGGCCATTGGTGCTCGACACGCTCGATCGCGCGCGCCCGAGCGTGGTTGTGCTCAACGACGACACGGCGCACACGGGCAAGACCGATAGCCTGACGGTCGGCAAAGCTGTCCCGTACGGCACGTACAACTGGTTCTTCCCACTCGGCACGACCTCGGTCGCGACGGCGCGCTGGGGCAGCCAGACGCGGCTCCAATTGTCGCGCGGTGCGATCGCGTGGGTGAACACGGCGGACGTGGTACCGCTCGCGCCCGGCACGCCGCCACCGGGCGGCATCGTCGGCTCGGTGCGGCTGATCGCAGGACCGCGTTCGCTGGTCCTGCGTGTCCCGCTCCCCACGCACGTGCCCTATAAAGTAGAAGAGGACGAGAAGAGCCTCACGCTGCGGCTGTACGGTGTCGCCTCGGATGTGAACTGGATGCAGTATGGCGGGACGGATCCGTACGTGACGCGCCTGACCTACGCGCAGCCCGCGTCCGATGAGGTAACGATCATGGTAGCGCTGGCAGGTCGGGTGTGGGGCTATCGCACGCGGTGGAGCGGCCGCGATCTGCTGCTCGAGATCCGCCGGCCTCCGGTCATCGACCCACGCCGGCCGCTCGCCCGCCGCACCATTGTCCTGGACCCGGGCCATCCGCCGCTTGGCTCGAAGGGTCCGGCGGGCCTGTGGGAGCCGGTCGCCACTCTCGCGGTCGCCCAGCAGGCGAAGACGCTGCTCGAGCGGGCGGGAGCGACGGTGCTTCTGACGCGGACCGACTCGACGCCGGTCGAGCTGTTTCCGCGCACCCGGTTTGCCGAGGAGCACGATGCCGATGTGCTCGTCTCGATCCACGCCAACGCGCTGCCCGACGGAGTGAATCCCTTCGTCAACAACGGGACCAGCGTGTACTACTTCCATCCCCGCAGTGTCGCGCTCGCGCGCGCGCTCGATCGCGGGCTGGTTGGGGAGCTGGGGATTCGGGACTTGGGAATGGGAAGGGGAGATTATGCGCTCGTGCGCAATCCCTGGATGCCATCAGCATTGACCGAGGGATTGTTCATGATGATTCCGGAACAGGAGGCCATGCTGTTGTCTCCCGAAGGCCGGCTTCGATACGCGCGCGGCGTCGTCCGTGGCATCGAAGACTTCTTCCGCGAGATGGCCCGGTGAGCACCACGCACCACGCACCACGCACCATACTGTTGTTTGTCACCCTGCTCACCACACCAGCCGCCGCTCAGGACCCGTCAGGTCATTGGCGCACGCTTCACACGCAGCACTTCCGCGTCCACTTCCGTCCCGAGTATCGCGCCCGGGCCGTGGTGGCCGCACGCGAGGCCGAACGCGCCTACGCGCTGCTCTCCGGTGAGCTGCATCCCCCGCGCGGCATCATCGACCTGACGCTCTCCGACGACGTCGATGCAGCCAATGGCTTCACCACCGTCTTTCCTTCGAATCGGTTCACGATCTTTCTTGTGCCGCCCGTGACGGATCCCGGATTGCAGAACTACGACAGTTGGGATCGCCTGGTGATCGTACACGAGCTGACGCACGTCTTCCATCTGGACCGCTCGCGCGGGCTCTGGAAGACGCTGCAGGCGGTGTTCGGCCGGGCACCCGGCCTCTTCCCCAACCAATATCAGCCGAGCTGGGTGATCGAGGGGCTGGCCACGTACTACGAGTCGCGCTTCACCACCGGCGGTCGCGCCGACGGCACCTTCCATCGCGAGATCGTCGGCGCCGATGCCGCGGCGGGTCGCGCGCGATCTCCGTGGGATGCGCTGTACTTCTCACGCTGGCCGGACGGGCTCGCGCCCTACGCCTACGGCAGCCGCTTCTGGGATTATGTGTCGCGGACCGCCGGGGACTCCGTGGTCCCGCATTTCATCGAGGCCACGAGCGGTCAGCTCATACCATTTCGCGTGGGACGCCAGCTGCGCCACGCGGGCGTGCCCAACGCATTGACCGACGTGTGGACCCGTTCCGTCGTTGCCGCCGCGCCGGAACGGTCCGGCACTCGCAGCCAGCTGATCGACGGGCGGTTGCGTTTCGAGCCGGTGCCGCGCATCGCTGCGAACGGGCGCAGCCTCGCGTATGTCCACGACGACTGGCGCGGGGCGCGCCGCTTGCGCGTCATCGATCCGGCGACTGGAGCGGTGCTGCGGTCGCATCGGGTCAACGGCCAGGTGAGCTATGACTGGCTCGGCGACACGCTGGTCGTCGCACAGCTCGACTACACCGCGCGCTGGACTGTGCGCAGCGATCTCTGGCGCTGGTCTCCGGACGGTGCGTGGACGCGAGTGACCACCGGTGCCCGGGTCATGGAGCCCCGAACCGGCGGCGGCCTGCTCTCGACCTTGAAGCTCACCCCCGGCGGCGAGATGCCGAGTGCGGGAGCGCAGGCGAACGATGCGACCTGGGGACCAGCGGTGCCCTCGCCTGACGGTCGTTGGATGGTGGCGCCGCGAAATCGGCATGGGCGCTGGGCTTTGGTGCGCTGGCGGGCCGGCGCGCCCGAGTCCGTGGAAGTGCTCGCGCAGGCGGCCTCGGGAAGCGTGGTCGCGGACCCGGTGTGGTCGTCGGATGACGTGCTGTTTGTGATGGATGCCGGCGGCTTCCCGCAGATTCATCGCTGGCGCGCAGGCGCAGGCATCACCCAGGTGACCGACGAACCGCTCGGCGCGCGCGCGCCGGCGCCGCTCGCTGACGGCCGGGTGGCATTTGCGACGCTGGGGAATGATGGCTGGGAGCTGCGCGCCGTTGCGCCCGTTGCGCTACCGCCGCGCCCCGTAACGCTGCCCGCACCGCTGGCCTTCGACTCCGCACCGCCCGTCGCGATGCGCGAGACCGGCTACGCCTCGTGGGGCTCGCTGCGGCCGCATTTCTGGATTCCGCTCGGCCTCGATGCTGGACAGGCCGGCCGCTTCCTCGGCGCGGCGACCGCCGGCGCCGACGCCGTCGGACGCTACACGTACGTGGTCGAGGCCCTGTTGTCCGGGTCGCCGGCCCGCGCGCAGGGGTACTTCTTCCTGCTGAGTCAGGCGCTGGGCGATCCCACGCTCGATTTTTACCTCTCCAACGACTGGTCGCTGACCGGCATCGACAGCACCGGCCACGTCGTGTCGTCGGAGCACCGTCAGGGCTCGATCGGCGCGACGGTGCTGGCGCATCGCTGGCGCAGCTTCGTCTCGCTGCGCGTCGCGGCGGAGTATGAAGGCAGGCGATACGTCTCCATTCCCGATACGAATCTCGCGGCTATCTGCAATGGCTGCATCAATCGGGACCAAGTCGGCGGATCCGCCACCCTCGCGCTCGGCTCGGTCGTGGCCGCACCGCTCTCAGTGTCGCTGCAAGACGGCGCGACGGCCGCGTTGCTGTATCGGCGGAAGGAAGAGCAGGGCACCGACCGCTGGCTCAACGAAGTGCGCGCGCGCGGCAATTTCTACGCGCGTCTCGGGCCTCGGATGGGATTTGCCTATCCCGTCCTCGCGCTGCGCGCCGCGATCGGCGCGCTGGACGGACCGATTCCCGATCGCTTGTCCGTCGGTGGTGTGTCGCAAGGCGGCGTGAACTTCGGATTCGGGGAGGCGGGGGCGACGTTCCGCACGTTTCCGGTGCGCGGGTATGCGTCCGGCGCGGTGCAGGGTCGCCGCGCTGCAACGCTGACGGCTGAGTACCGCGTGCCCGTCACGCTGCTCGGTCGATTGCTGGGTCACCTCCCGTTCGGGGCCGACAAACTCGCCTTCGCCGTGTTCGGCGATGTCGGCGACGCATGGAATGTCGGGGAGCCGGCGCGACTGCATCGCCTGCGCTCGATTGGCGCGGAGTTGATCGGCGACATGACGGTCAGCTACGATCTACCGTTGCGTGTCCGGTTGGGCGTCGCGCAGCCCGCGACCGGTCATCCTCAGGTCTACGCCGCATTTGCCGCCGATTTCTGAAAACACTGGCGCTTTCTGTTGACCGTCTCTGGGGCGAACCCTAAGTTAGCCCCGTCCCCTCGGAGATCGGATTGTACTGCTCTCGCTGTGGCACCCAGAATAAGGACACCGCGAAGTTCTGCGACTCTTGCGGCCTCGACCTGACGGCGATGACGCCCACCGGCGTGCGCGCCGAGGCGGCGGACATCGCCGAAATCGACATGGTGCGCCAGGAGCTCGACGCGGAGTACGAAATCCTCGAAGAGCTGGGGCGCGGCGGCATGGCGATCGTGTTCAAGGCGAAAGAGAAGCAGCTCGACCGCGAAGTCGCGATCAAGGTGCTGCCGTTCTCGCTCGCGTTCGACAAGGAATTCGTCGAGCGGTTCCAGCGCGAGGCGCGCACGTCGGCGAAGCTCGAACACCCGAACATCATCCCGATTTACCGGGTCGGGAAATCGGGCCGGATCATTTACTTCGTCATGAAGTTTCTGCGGGGCAAGCCGCTCTCCAGCATCCTGGTGGCGCGTGGCTCGCTACCTCCCGCCGAGATCAAGAAGATCCTCGCCGAAGTGGGCCGCGCGCTCGCCTACGCCCACAAGAAGGAAATCGTCCATCGCGACATCAAGCCCGACAACATCATGTTCGATGAGCACGGGCACGCGGTGGTCACCGACTTCGGCATCGCGAAGGCGGCGTCGGGCGGCAAGCTGACCGGGACCGGAATGTCGATCGGCACGCCGCACTACATGAGTCCCGAGCAGGCCAAGGCGCAGCCGCTCGACGGTCGCAGCGACATTTATTCGCTGGGCGTCGTGGCCTACCAGTGTCTCACCGGTGGCGTGCCGTTCGACGGTGAGGATTCCTTCTCCATCGGCTACAAGCACATCATGGAGGAGATTCCCACCCCGCCGCTCGAGAATCCCGAGCAGCGCCAGCTGTTCGAGATCGTCCGGAAGATGATGGCCAAGACGCCGGCGCAGCGCTTCCAGAACGCCGACGAGTTGATCAGCGTGCTCGAGGGCGGCCGCTCCGTCTCCTTCACCACCGATGCGACGCTCGCGATGCCGTCGCTGGCGGGCGTGCGGATCGCCTCCGCACCGACGACGCCATTGCCGCGCGCGACCGGGACGCGTCCACCTGTCGATGGAGCTGTACCCGCTACGCTGACGGGGGAGCAACCGCGCCGTTCCGTGCTCTCGGGACTGTTGCTGTGGCTCCTGGTCGTCGGCGCGGTGTTCGGTGGCGGCGGGTTCTACGCGTACAAACAGGGGCTGATCTTCGCCAAGTCACCGGGCGGACCGCCCGACTCGACGACCGCCCGCGATACGACGCGCCTCGCTGCGGGCGACACGACAAGAACGGGAGATACCAGCCATACGACGGCGGTCGAGCCTCCGCCGCCAGCGCCCGGTGAGCCCGGGAAGCTCGTGCTCCAGAATCTGCCGCAAGGGGCCCGCGTCATGATCGACGGACAGCCGGTCCGCGGCAATCAGGTCGACCTCCCCTCCGGGGTCCGTCACCTGACGGTGCGGGCCAGCGGTTTTCGAATGTATGACCGTCAGGTCATCATCACCGCGGGTGAGACCTACAACGTGCGGGTCGACATGCAGACCAGCGAGGATACCGGCGGGCCATGCGACCAGTTTGGACCTGCCTACAATCAGGACAACCTCTGCTTCGACACACGTCCGCTGCCGCTGTCGCCGACCCTCATTCCAGTGGCGGCGGACGTACCGATCTTTCCCCGTCAGGCGATCCTGCTCGTGCGCGTCTCTCGCAACGGCACGACGATGGAAGCGCGCGTGTTCGTTCCCTCCAACGTCGAGACGTTCAACAACGAAGCTCTCGATATGGCCAAGAACCTCCGCTGGAATCCGGCTCAGAAAAACGGTGAGCCGACCGAGGCGTGGGTGCAGTGGCCATTCCAGCCCGTACGCCAGTAGTCCACCCCACAGCGTTCATCGCGCCCAGCGCCGTCGTGCTGGGCGATGTGACGCTGGGCCCTCGCTCCAGCGTGTGGTACCAGGCCGTGCTGCGCGGTGACATGGCGCCGATCGTGATCGGGGAGGCAACCAATCTCCAGGACGCGACGATCGTCCACGTGGATGAGGGGAAGCCGGCCTTGATCGGCGCACGGGTGGGCGTTGGGCACCGGGTCATCCTGCACGCCTGCACCGTGGAGGACGACTGTCTCATCGGGATGGGCTCTATCCTTCTTAATGACGTGCATGTGGGCACGGGGAGTGTGATCGCCGCGGGAGCGGTCGTGCCGGAGGGGATGCGCGTCCCGCCCGGCTCGCTCGTCATGGGTGTGCCCGCCCGTGTCGTCCGTCACGTCGACGATGGTCTGCGTGCCCGAATCAAGGGAACCTGGGAGCATTACGTTGAGGAGGCGGCCCGACATCGGCGTGGAGCGTTCCCGGTGGAGAGAACAACTTTGTGATGTTGATACTCGGAGTGCGAGTCGCGACAACGAGAGTCTTCAGTCTTGCCGGGCTCTACTCGCGCGCCTACCTTGGGCCTCCACGTTCCGCTAACTTCCTAAATTCAACTCGATTCGCCGTGAGATTCGCATGACCGCATCTGAAGCTCGGCTTGATCTGAATGCCAACGCCCTGACCGTCCTCGAGCGCCGGTACCTCGTGAAGGACGACCAGGGGAAGCCCGTGGAGCACCCGCGGGACCTGTTCTGGCGGGTGGCCCGCACGATTGCGGCGCCCGACCGGACCTACGGGGCGTCAGACCGGGCGGTGGAGAGCCTGGCCGAGACGTTTTTCGAGCTCATGGCGACCCGGGTGTGGATGCCCAACTCTCCCACCCTGATGAACGCCGGCCGGCCGCTCGGCCAGCTGTCGGCGTGCTTCGTGCTCCCTGTGGAAGACGCCCTCTCCAACGGCCGCTCGGGCATCTACGACACGCTCCGGGCGATGGCGCTGGTGCATCAGTCGGGCGGCGGGACCGGATTCTCGTTCTCCAGATTGCGCCCCAAGAACGACGTCGTCCGTTCGACGATGGGTGTAGCGTCCGGGCCCGTCTCGTTCATGAAGCTGTATGACGCCTCGACGGATGTGGTGAAGCAGGGCGGCACGCGCCGCGGCGCGAACATGGGCATCCTGCGGGTGGATCATCCGGACATCATGGATTTCATCCACTGCAAAGACGACCTGACGCAGGTCACGAACTTCAACATTTCGGTCGCGGTCACGGACGCCTTCATGGTCGCGCTCGAGGCCGGGAAGTCCTACGACCTGATCCACCCCCGCACCGGCAAGGTCGTCGGCCAGCTCGACGCCCGCGATGTGTTCAAGCAGATCGTGCACGGCGCCTGGAAGACGGGCGAGCCGGGCGTGTTCTTCATCGATCGCGCCAACTACTACAACCCCGTGCCGCACCTCGGGAGCTACGAGGCCACGAACCCCTGCGGCGAGCAGCCGCTGCTCCCGTACGACGTGTGCAATCTCGGCTCGGTCAACGTCGGCCTGTTCGTCAAGAACGGGGCGGTGGATTGGGATGGCCTCCGGACGGTCGTGCATCTCACCACTCACTTCCTCGACAACGTCATCGACGCGAACAAGTACCCGCTCACCGAGATCGACGATCTGGCGAAGCGGATCCGCCGCATCGGCCTCGGGATCATGGGCTGGGCCGACCTGCTCGTGCGGCTCGGCATCCCGTACAACTCCGATGAAGGCGTCGCGCTCGGCCGCCAGATGATGGAGTTCATCGACGAAGAGTCGAAGGTCGCGTCGGAAAAGCTGGCGGAGCAGCGCGGCACGTTCGCGGAGTGGGAGCGGTCGATCTGGGGACCGGACGCCACCTGCGCCCGCAATGCGCGCGGCGAGCGGATCCGCCCAATGCGGAAACTGCGTAACTGCAACCTGACCACCGTGGCGCCCACCGGCACGATCTCGATCATTGCCGGCTGCTCCTCGGGGATCGAGCCGCTCTTCGCCGTGGCGTTCATGCGCAACCAGGCAGCCGTCTTCATGCCGGATGTGAATGAGGACTTCGTGGCGATCGCCAAGCGCGAAGGTTGGTACTCGGATGAGCTCATGAAGAAGATCGCCGAGGCGGGGCACATCCACTTCGACGCGGTGCCGGAGCAGTGGCAGCGCGTCTTCGTGACGGCGCACGACGTGACGCCCGAGTGGCACATCCAGATGCAGGCCGCGTTCCAGGAGTTCACCGACTCGGCGATCTCCAAGACGAGCAATTTCCCGAACGAGGCCACCGAGGAGTACGTCGAGCAGATCTATCGCTACGCCTACCAGCTCGGCTGCAAGGGCGTGACGGTGTATCGTGACGGCGCGCGTGAGAACCAGGTGCTTTCGACTGGAGCGACAGCCAAGAAGGCTCAGGAGAGCGCTGTCACTGGAGTGGGGAAGGACGCGCTGACCGAGGCGCTGAGCCGCATCGCCGAGCTCGAGACCGAGCTCCATCTCACGAAGGAGCGCCTGCACGACGTCGAAGCGGAGAACCTGCAGCGCCGCGCCAAGCGCTCGCGTCCGGATCTGCTCAAAGGCTCGACGCGCCGCATCGAGTCCCCGCTCGGGACGATGTACGTGACGATCACCGAAGACGACAAGGGCCAGCCGTTCGAAGTCTTCATGTCGCTCGGCAAGGCGGGCGGCGCCCTGATGGCGGACGTCGAGGCGATCGGCCGGCTCATTTCGCTCGCGCTGCGCTCCGGCGTGCCGCTCCCCGAGATCTACCGGCAGCTCCGCGGCATCTCGTCGGACCGGGCGGTCGGCCTCGGCCCGAACAAGGTCATGTCGGTGCCGGACGCGATCGGCATTGCGATCGAGAAGTGGATGCAGGACAAGCAGGGGGTGCAGCAGGAGCTCCTCGATAGTACCCGATCCCCGGAGCGCGCGCCGACAGAGGTCATCCTGGGCTCGGCGGGGGATACAGCCCTGAGAGCGGCGCGCGGCCCCGAGCAGGACTTCATCGGCGCCTGCCCCGACTGTGGCTCGCAGCTGGCATTCATCGAGGGATGTGCGAAATGTCACGTCTGTGGCTTTTCGGAGTGCGGTTGACTCGAGGCGACCGTACACGCTGTGACTCTAGTCACGACGGGTACTTGCGCGGCTAGGTAGTCTACAGGCTATGGAAATCGCCAACCGGATGGTCACGCCCACGCGCCTTCAAGTGAAGGGCTGGGCGCGGGTCGGGCCCGCCGGCGCCCACACGCTGCGGCGCGGCGCCTGGTATCCCGTCGTTCGCATCTCCTCGAGCAACATCGTCGTGCTCGACGTGAACCGGCACAACGTGCCCGTCGATCGGCGCTTCCTCGAGATTCGCTATCATCCCCCGGAGCGGTGGACGATCGTGCGCTGCGAGCCGCGCGTGATCGAACGGCTCGGACGAATCTTCCCGCTGACGTACGCCGTGTGTCCGGCATGCCGGCATCGACAAGGGATTGAAGCCAGGACCAATGAAATGACATGTGACCGCTGTCATAAATCGGCCGCCATGGCATGGGACGAGCTCTCCTAAAATCCCAAAGCGCGGACCTGCAACGACTAGGCTACAGACGCACCGCGGTAAACGGTCAAACGTCAACGGGACAACCATGCAAGGGTTGTCCCGTTGACTTTTTACTGTGGCCCGCTGCTGCGTCTGAGGCCTAGCTTTTGCATTTCCTAAAGAATTGCGATCTGATCTCCCAGGGAAACAGTACCGACTCCCTCACCTACGCAATAGAACCCCCGCATCCCGTTGTCCAGAAACTGGAGATGCTTTTTCAGCTCTTCCGGCTCGACCTGTTTTCCGAGTGCCCATCCCGTAAACGGCCGGCACGGATGCGCGACTTGGAGAATCTTCAGTCGCACCCGCTCCTTCCCATCCGGCGCCAGGATGGCGACCCCGTTCGCGAGGTCGTCATAGCCGAGTCGCCGGTCGCTCGTCGCAAGGATGTTCTCCCCCGCGCACCCGATTTCCACGCGATCGCCGAAGTGCTCGCGCATCGCGTCGTAGTGGGACGTGAAGCCGAGCGAGATGCCGTGCAGCCCATCTTCGTTTTTGGTGTAGGGATGGTCGCGGTGATGTACGTCCACGATCCAGCTGCCATCCGCGGTGCCCCCCAGCGCGCCGTCGGGCGTGACGTTGAGCGCCGGTACGGAAAGCAGTGGAGTGGGATCGTAGACGCGGGTGGGCTTGTCGCCGCGCTTCAGCGAGTCGCGTTGGATCTGCAGCCGGGTGACCGTACCGATTGTGCGCATAACGGAACTTAGCAGGATGTGCTAGATTGGCCCCCCTCATGCCCCCGGGTCCTCCTCCGTCCCCGGGCCCGCGCGGATGGGCCCGGTGCCTGGACAACGTCGCCGACCTGCTGCGTCGCGGCGCGTGGTACCCGATCGTCGACGACAGTGACGACGACAAGGTGGTCATCGAAGTCCGCAAGAAACCGGTGCGTATCAGCCGCGTCGACGTCACCGTTCGTGAAGCACCCCCCGATCAATGGAGTGTCGTCGTCCGCACGGGCGTGCTCCGCCCCACCCTGGGCGGCAGGGAAGGGGAGGAGGTCACTACCACGTACGCCGTCTGTCCGCAGTGCCAGGAGCGGCAGGATTTCAGCGGCAAGCCCGACGCGATGAAATGCCTGCGCTGCAAGAAGGAGTCGAAGGTCGACTGGTCGGAGACCTGCTGAGCCTCGCCGTGCCCATCTTGCGGGGCGTGGAAATATTTAGTATGTTAACTATCAACATGTTAACATCTGACCACAGCTAACCCCGACGGATGTCAGACCGATCCGAACTGGCCTTACAACTCACCGACGCCGTGGTCGCGGCTCAGCAAGCAATCGAGCGCGCCGGCAATCGCGCCTATAAGAGCTTCGGGCTTTCGCAGCGGGCCCACGCCGTGATGGCGGCGGTCGATCTGGGGGGCCCGGACGGGGCCCGGCCGAGCGACGTCGCGAGCGCGCTGGGCGTGTCGCGGGCCGCGGCCACGACCTTCATCCAGCGCCTCGAGGCCAAGGGGTTCGTCGAGACGACGACTGATCCGGATGACGACCGCGGGGTTCGCGTGACGCTGTCCCGTCATGGTTTGGAGGTCCTGCTGCGCGTGGGACAGCTCGAACGCCGCCTCGCCGCCCGCACGATCGAAGGGATGCCCGCGTCCGCGATGTCGCGCACGATTCAAGTGCTTCACGAGCTCAAGCAGCGCCTCGCGCAGAAATCACTTGAGGTCGTGCGCTGAGTCTGGATACCGATGTGCGAATCTTTATGCAGCCGACAGCCGCCCGCCGTCGGTTCGCTGTGACTTCATGTAGTACTTCAACAGTCTGCTTCATACGCATTTATTTCAACGCTTTATTCCTGCAGAGAGCCGCATTGTCATTCCTTCTGAGCCATCGGCGAACAGTCTCAAGCTGGCCACTTTTCCACATCTCACACGCTGCGTGCAATTGTGGATAACTCGACGAACGGGGTCCCGACCATCCGCCGCACCAAGATCGTCGCCACGCTCGGACCGGCGACCGGCAATCAGTCGGCCGTCGGCGCTCTGCTCCAGGCGGGTGCCAACGTGCTGCGCATCAACGCCTCGCACGGCACTCCGGAGCAGCGCGCCGAGTGGATCGCGGCGATCCGCCGCGTCGCCTCCAGCGCCGATTTGCCCGTCGCCGTCCTGCTCGATCTCCAGGGACCGCGCATTCGCGTCGGGGATCTCCCGGCTCCGCGCGAGCTCACGCCGGGCCAGCAGGTGGTGTTTGCCCCCGAGGATATCGCGCGGGGAGACGAGCTGCCCACCACGTATGATCGCCTCGCCGCCGACGCGCGTGTCGGCTCGCCGATCCTGCTGAATGACGGACTGCTTTCGGTCGAGGTGACGCGAGTCGAGGCGCCGCGCGTGCGCGGCCGGGTGATCGACGGGGGGATTCTGACGGCGCACAAGGGGATGAACCTCCCCGGTGTGCACGTCTCGGCGCCGGCGCTCACCGAAAAGGATCGCGAGGACGTCCAGGACGCCGTGAAGATCGGAGTGGACTACCTCGCGCTCTCGTTTGTGCGTCGTCCCGAGGACATCGAAGAGCTGCGTCGCCTCGTTCCCGCGACGATCAAGCTCGTGGCGAAGATCGAAAAGGCGACGGCCCTCGAGAACCTCGACAAGATCGTGTCCGTGTCCGACGCCGTGATGGTCGCGCGCGGCGACCTCGGTGTCGAGCTGCCGTTTGAGCAGGTGCCGCTGGTGCAGAAGCGTCTCATCAGCGAAGCGAATCATCAGGGCAAACCGGTGATCACCGCGACGCAGATGCTCGAGTCGATGGTTCACAATCCCCGTCCCACACGCGCCGAGGCATCCGATGTCGCCAACGCGATTCTCGACGGCACCGATGCGGTCATGCTCTCGGCCGAGACAGCGGTGGGGCAGTACCCGCTGGAGGCGGTGCGCGCCATGGATCGCATCATTCGCGAAATGGAGCGTAGTCCGCTCCGCCACCGGGAAGAGCGCCGTATGGCGGGGGTAGCGGTCCACACCGAGGACGCCATCGCGTGGGGCACCCACGCGGTGGCGCGCATGCTCAAGACGCCGCTGATCGTGACGCTGACCAAGGGCGGGTTCACCGCGCGTAAAGTCGCGGCCCTCCGTCCCCCCGTTCCGATTCTGGCTGTGACGACCGAAGCGACGACGTTCCGCCAGCTGGCGCTCGTCTGGGGCGTGATTCCCGTTCTGGTCGACCACGTCCCCGGTTACGACGCGATGCTGACCGTCGTGCGCGACCTGATTCTCAAGCGCCAGTACGCAAAGAAGGGCGACTGTATCGTCATGACGGCTGGCGTCCCATGGGACGTCTCCGGCAGCACCAACCTCATCAAGGTCGAGGTCGTGTGACGTGCGGTTGACCTTCCTCGGGACCGGCACGTCGTTCGGCGTGCCACAGATCGGCTGCCGTTGCCCCACCTGCACATCCACGGACCCTCGCGACCGGCGCGCGCGCACCGCCGCATTGATCGAGACCAACGGGAAGCGATTCCTGATCGACACGCCGCCTGAGCTGCGGCTGCAGCTCGTCGCGGCCACCGTCGATCACGTGGACGCGGTGCTCTTCACGCATGCGCACGCCGATCACGTCCACGGTATCGACGACCTGCGGGCGCTGTCGGTGCGCCAGGGTGCCATGCTTCCGGCGTACGGCTCGCGCGCGACGATGGCGGAGCTCACCGCCAAGTTTCCCTACATCTTCGATCCCGCGATCGTCGTGCCGGTGGGGACCAGCAAGCCCGAGCTCGCGGCGCACGTGCTCGAGCCCGGGAGGACCGCGTCGATCGCCGGCGTCGCGGTGCTGCCGGTGTCGCTACCGCACGGGGATCATGAGGTCTTTGGGTATCGCATCGGACCGGTGGCATATCTCACCGACGTGAAAGTGATTCCCGAGAGTGTGATCGACGCGCTGCAGGATCTCGACGTTCTGGTCCTGAATGCGCTCCTGTCGCGTCCGCATCCGCTGCATCTCTCCGTTCCAGAAGCGGTCGCCGCCGCACAGCGTGTCGGTGCGCGTCGCACGTTCTTCACGCATCTCACGCATGAAAACACGCACGCCGCGCTGGCGGCGAAGCTGCCTGCCGGTATCGCGCCGGCGTATGACGGGCTGGTTATCGACTTACCCGGGGCATAGATTCTGCCGCGAGGAGGGAACGCAGAGCTCATGCTCAAGGAAAGCGCCGATATAGACGCGCTGGTGCGCAAGGCGGTCTTCGGGACCGAAGACGAGAAAGCGTACGCGCGCTGGATGATCTGGGAGATGGGGCAAAAGGCCGGCGTGCGGCCGGCCTCGATTCACGAGCTGTACCTGGCGCGGGGACGCGGGGAAGTGCCGGCGTTCACGACGCCCGCGATGAATGTCCGGATCCTCGCGTACGACACCGGTCGCGCGATCTTCCGCGCGGCGAAACGCCTCGATGCCGGCGCGATCATCTGCGAGATTGCGCGCAGCGAGATCGCCTACACCGATCAGCGGCCCGCCGAGTACGTCGCGGTCATGACGGCCGCTGCGCTGCGCGAAGGGTTCACGGGCCCGCTGTTCATTCAGGGCGATCACGTCCAGGTCAACGCCAAGAAATACGCCGCCGACGCGGAGGCCGAGCTCAACGCGCTCCGCGCGCTCATTGAGGAAGAGCTGCACGCCGGGTTCTACAACATCGACGTCGACACCTCGACCCTGGTCGACCTTTCCAAGCCCAATCTCGAGGAGCAGCAGCGCACGAACTACGAGCGCGCCGCCGAGCTCACAAAATTCATCCGCGACCGCGAGCCGGATGGCGTCACCGTGTCGGTGGGGGCGGAGATCGGTGAAGTCGGCGGGAAGAACAGCGACGTGCATGAGCTCAAAGCCTTCATGGAGGGCTACAACCGGACCCTCACGCGGTTCGGTACCTCGCCCGGCATTTCGAAGATCTCGGTGCAGACCGGGACGAGCCACGGCGGCGTCGTGCTGCCCGACGGCTCGATCGCGAAGGTGCAACTCGATCTCGCGGCGTTGAAAGCCCTGTCGCACGACGCCCGGACGAAATACCGTCTCGGCGGCGCCGTGCAACACGGCGCTTCGACGCTGCCGCCGGAAGCCTTCTCCAAGTTCCCGGAGTGCGAGGCGGTCGAGATCCACTTGGCGACGAATTTCCAGACGATCGTCATGGATCATCCCGCCCTGCCCAATGATTTGCGTCGGGAGTTGAACGAGTGGGTGAAGCGGGAAGCGAAAGAGGAGTGGAAGAAGGGTGACACCGAAGAGCAATTCATCTACAAGAGCCGCAAGAAAGCAATCGGTCCCTTCAAGCAGCGGTTCTGGGATCTCCCAGAGGCTGTTCGGGCGAAAATCGGCGCCGATCTCGAGAAAACGTTCGCGTTCCTGTTCGAGCAGCTCCGCGTGAAGGGCACGCGCGCGGCGACCGACCGCTACGTCAAACCAACGCTCGATTCCCATGCGGCGCCGCGGGCGGCGCTTGTCTCAGCGCCCGACGACGCGGAAGCGGGCGAATGAGCGAGCGGAGTAGCGGCTTCGGGGCCTTCTTGCTCGGCATCGTCCTCGGTGCGGTGGCGGGCTTCGTGTTCGCGCCGACCGAAGGCGGCGAGACTACGCGGCGCAAGGTGTCGAAGGGCCTGCACAACCTGAAGGAGCTCGCCGAGGATAAGGTCGACGAAGTGCGTGGGCTCCTAAAGGAAGCCAAAGAGGAAGCGGAGGAGTCCGACGCGGAGGAGGACGACGAGCCGGAGGTCACGACGCGCGAGCAGCTTCGCCGCAGGCTCGAGGCCGCGCGCCGCCGCCGGGCCCGTCCTCCGGCCGCCTCTGATGAGGAGGACGAGCCCCTCGCGTGAATGGGGAAGGCGGCTGGCACCGCACGGTCACCGGTGTCATCCGGCGGACCCTCGAAGCCGCGTACGAAGACAATATCCCGTTCCTCGCCAGTGCCGTCTCGTTCGACATCCTTCTCACCGCAATCCCCTTCGTCGGCCTGGTCCTCGCCGTCGTCGGCTACCTCGTCGAGTACCAGTTTGCTATTCACCAGCTGAACGTCCACGAGCTGTTGCAGCGCTTCCTGCCGGAGTCGAGCGAGGGGAGCACGGACCGCTTCGGATTCATCGAACGCGCCCTCGGCGACCTCGTCGTCCGCCGCGGCAAGCTCACGATGCTCGCCGCGCCCCTGTTCCTGTGGTTCTCGACTCGTATGTTCGGAGGGCTGCGTGCGGCCCTGAATGAAGTCTTCGACACGGAGGAGAATCGCCCCTGGCCGGTTGCCAAGCTGACCGATCTCGCGATGGTCTTCGTCGGCGGAGCGCTGTTTCTCGCCAACGCCTTCGCCTCCACCGGAAGGGGCGTCGAGGCCCAGCTCGGCACGCTCCTGTTCAGCACGGTCCTGTTCTTCCTCATTTTCAAATTCCTGCCCAGCCGGCGCATCTACTGGCGCACCGGCCTCGTGGCGTCGTTGTTCTGCGCCGTCGGGTTCGAGGTCGCGAAGCGGTTGTACACGCTGTACGTCTCGCACTTCGTCACCCTGGACCGCGCGGCGTCGAGCGCCAATCTGATCGCGGTCCTCTTGCTGCTCCTGTGGATCTACTATACGGCGTTCGTCTTTCTGCTGGGCGGCGAGGTGGCGGAGACGTACGATCTGATGCGCATGCGACGCCTGCAACGCGTGCGCCTCGGATGACTCCGCCACCGATCGATCTCCGCTCCGATACCGTCACCAAGCCGTCGCCAGGAATGCGGCGCGCCATGGCGGAGGCCGAGGTCGGCGACGATGTGCTGGACGGCGATCCCACGACCCGCCGGCTCGAGCAGCGCATCGCCGAGTTGCTCGGCACCGAAGACGCCCTGTTCTTTCCGTCGGGCACGCAGGCCAATCAGACCGGCATCGCGCTCGTCACCGAGCCGGGCACCGAGCTGCTGCTCGAAGCCAACGCGCACCTCGTGCACTCCGAGGTGGCCGGCGTCGCCGCGCTGTCGGGCGTGCAGATCCGGCCGATCACCACGCCCGAGGGCCTGCTCACCGCCGACCTGGTCCGCGGCGCCCTGCGGGCTCCATCCCCACACGTCCCGCGCATCAGGGCACTTGCGATCGAGAACACGCACAACACCGCCGGGGGGCGCGTGCTCGATGCCGCAGGGGTCGACGGGCTGACGCGCGCGGCGCGCGACGCGCGACTCGCGGTCCACCTCGACGGGGCGCGGCTCTGGAACGCCGCCGTGGCCGCCGGCGTGGCGCCCGCGCGGCTGGCACAGGGCGCCGATACGGTGATGGTGAGCATCTCGAAGGGACTCGGCTGTCCCGTGGGGTCATGCCTCGGATTCAAGCGGGAGTGGCGCGCCCGCGCGTGGGAGATCCGCAAACGCCTGGGGGGCGGGATGCGCCAGTCGGGGATTCTCGCCGCGGCGGGATTGTACGCGCTCGATCACAACCTGGCGCGCATCGGTGAGGACCACGCGAACGCCAAACGCTTCGCCGAGCTTCTGTCCGGCAGTCCGACCGTCCGACCGTCCGCCCCAGAGTCCAACATCGTGATGGTCGACCTGCTGCGCAGCGGTGACACACCCGAGTCGGTGTCGCAGCGGCTGGCGCAGGCCGGAGTCCGGCTCGCGCCGTGGGGACCGCGGCGCCTGCGCGCGGTCACGCATCTCGACATCACGAGGGCCGACGTCGAGCGAGCGGCGCGAATCATTCTGGAGACGCTCGCGTGAGCACGCGGCCCGAGCCCAAGTCACAGCCCATGCCGATGGATCGCGCGATCCTGTGGAACCCGCCGGCCGCGGCGGGCACGACGAGCCCTGGGGGACGCTCCACCAGCCGCTCGCCCTATCCGATCTTCTTTCAGCAGGAAGCGGTCATCGCTCTGCAGGAGCACATCAAAAGCTCGCCGACGCAGGCGATTTTCGGATTCCTGATCGGCGATGTCTATCGAGATCCAGAAGCCGGCGCGCTCTATACCGTTATCGACAAAACGCTGAAACTCAGCCAGGCGATCTACGGCGATAAGACGGAAATCGTCGTCTCACGTTTGTGGGAACGGATGCTGGAGCAACTGCGTAAGGCGTCGGCCACCTTGCTGGGGTGGTATCACAGTCATCCGGGGCAGGGCGGCTACCTCACCCCACACGATGTCGAGACCCACGAGAAGTTCTTCACGGAGCCGTGGCAGGTCGCGATTCTGCTCGCGGCCGAAGCGGGCGGCCTCACTGGACGATTCTTTCGCGCGACCCAGGGCGCCGCCGATTGGTTCAAGACACCGCTGCCGTTCTACGAGCTCCTGCAACCTGAGTCCATCAAGCCAGACGGCAAGAAACGCTCGTTCATCACCTGGAGGAATTACAAGCCGTACGGGCCGACACTCACGGGACCGAAGCCCGCGGTGAAGCCGCCCCCCGCACCTGAGCCGCCGGAGCCACCGCCGCCGCCTCCGAAAGCTGAAGGACCGGAGGACGAGGAAGTCGAAGCCAAGGCTGAAGAGGCGCCCAAGCCCCCGAAGACCAAGGAAAAGCCGGCCGCCAAAGAGCGCGGGTTGTTCGGGTTCCGCATCATGCGCTCGAGCGCCGACGACATTCCCGTCGTCAAGACGAGCGCCGACGACGAACCCGCGCCGCCCCCCGAGCCGGTTCCTCCCCCTCCTAAGATCTCCGCCAAGACCCGTCCTGCCGCGCCGGTATTTGTGCCCGAGAAACCGCTTGCCCCGCCGCCGCCCCCGCCCCCCCCGCCGCCCCCGCCGCCCCCGCCGGCAGCATCTCACAAGCCAGACGACCTGCCGTGGGCTGTCACCCCAGAATCAGTGGCATCGATTCCGCCGCCGTCGCCGATGCTGTATCCACCTCCTGCGCCGCGGCGCCCGTCGGGCCCCAAGTTTCGGTTGCTCGAAGAGGAGCCCCAGAAAAAGCCCACCCCCGTCGCCGTTCCGAAGCCGCGTCGCCGCAGACGCCGCGGCCCCTGGCTCAAGCGGCTGACGATTCTCCTGCTGGTCGCCGGCGTGGGCGCCGGGGGATACTGGTACTTCGCGCTGCGCAAACCGCACGTGACGCCGCCTTGGGTGGGCTGGTTGGACCGCGCGAAGCAGTTCGTCTCGAAGATCACAGCCCGCAAGCCCGCGCCGCCGCCGCCGGCCACGGCGCGTCGCCGGCCCGCGGGCAGTGCGCCGCCCGCAGCGCTGCCACCTGCAGCGGTGCCCCCGCCAATCACGGTGCCACAACCCGTCACGGTACCACACCCCGTCACGGTGCCGCAGCCCGTGCCAAAGCCGCCCGCCGTCGCGGCATCACCGTTTGCGCGCTTTGATCGCCTGAGCGACTCGCTGTCGCATGCGGTGCGCAATTTCCACGATCGCGCGGCGTTGTTTGAGAACGGCCGAATGGATTGCGGCGGCCTGGCTACCGGGCTCGTGGCGATGGAAAACCTCTGGATGACCTACAACGCCGAGCGACGGGCACGCATGGCGTCATTCGATCAGCGTCGCGCGACGCAGGATCAGGCCATGTACGCGGCCGTGGATTCGGTCGAAAGCCGCTACGAGCACTCCGGATGTCCGCGGCCATAGGTGGGTTGATCGCCGTGCTCCTCCTGCTGCAGGGCTCCGCACCGCTGCGGAAGAGCGATCTCGTGCGCCTGCTGTCGGGATCCGCGCTGTCGTCCGCCGAGCTCGCACAGCTCGTCAGCCGCCACTGCTTGACGTTCGAGCCGACGGAGCGCGATCGCCACGATTTCCGGTTGCTCGGTGCGGATTCCGCGATGGTTGCCGCGGTCGAGGGGTGCGCGCGCCGCTCGGCGGCACGTCGCGCCGTTGTGGTGGCGCACGTGCGGGCCACCTCGAAACCGCCGGCCGCCCCTCCTCCACCCCCTCCAGCGCCGCTAGCGCCCCCAGCACCACCACCATCCCCCAGGGCCTCCGAACGGTCCGGTTTCGTTTCCGGCGGTGGGCAGCGCGGCACTGCCGCAACGCAGCTGCCGCGTCCATTGGTCTTCGAGGCTCGCGACTCGATCGGCGCGCTGCTGCCGGCTCAGACGGTGGCGTTCACGGGCATCAACGCGCGCATTCAGCCGCCCACAGCCGCGACGGACGCTGCTGGACAGGTCCGCGTTGGGGTGACGCTCGGCGAGCGGGCGGGCTCGGCGACGGTGATCGGGACGATCGGGGTCGTCGAAAAGCAGGTCGCCTTCAACGTCGCGGCCGGGCCGGCGGCGCAGCTCGCGGTGGCGTGCGGTCTCTCGAGCGTTTCGGGTCATTTCGCGATCCGGCCCGACAGCGAGATCGTGCTGCGCGTCTCGGCACAGGATGCGTTCGCCAACGCCACGCCGTTACTCGGCCTCCGCGCCGCCGTCGCCGACGCGCGCATCTTCCGCGTCATGCACATCGCGCAAGACAGCACGCTCGGCACGGTGACGCTGAAGCCTGATCAGGCGGGAACGACCAGTCTCGCGGTGATTGCGAATGGGATGCGGCAGTATCTCACGGTGACGGTCCCACCGCGCGCTGCGCCTGGAAACGTTGACTGTCGCTGATTCCTGTTAACCGCTGTGCGTCGGTTGACCGTTAGCGGTTGACCGTGGCCCAGTAAAATGCCCCAGGCACCCCGCAACGAATCCCGACATCGCTTAGCGCTGCTCCCTGCGGGGGCCTGACGCGGTTCACGAGCGGAAAGCCTGCGGACCTGGGGCACACGAAATATCAACTCTCAATGATCAATGTTCAATGTCCATTGATCATTGGACATTCTACATTCGCGCTTTAATGTAGATTTCCACCGATGATCGCGCTCGCCCGCAAGTATCGTCCGAAGCAGTTCTCCGATCTCATCGCCCAGGACCACGTGGCTGCCGCGCTACGCGGCGCGGTGGCGCAAGGGCGCGTCGCCCACGGGTACCTGTTCGCCGGGCCACGCGGCGTCGGCAAGACCACGGCGGCCCGCATCCTGGCGATGGCCCTGAATTGCGAGCGCCGGAGTGGAAGCACCACCGGCGAGCCGTGCGGCGAATGCGATGCCTGCCGGCGCATCTGGACCGGCGCGGCCAACCTGGATGTCGTCGAGCTCGACGCCGCGTCCAACCGCGGCGTGGACGATGCCCGCGATCTCCGCGAGCGCGCCATGTACGCCGCCAGTACCGAATCGGGCTCAAAGGTTTACATCGTCGATGAAGCGCACATGCTCACCCGCGAGGCGTGGAACGCGCTGCTCAAGATTCTCGAGGAGCCGCCGCCCCGCGTCGTGTTCGTGTTCGCGACCACCGAGCCGCAGAAGATCGCTAATACGGCGGCACCGATTCTGTCACGACTGCAGCGGTTCGACTTCCGCCGCATCGGCCCGCACGCCATCGTCGCCCGGCTGAAAGAGGTGGCCCGGACCGAGCAGCTGCAGGTCGACGACGACGCGCTGCATCTCATCGCTCGCAGCGCCAACGGCGGGATGCGCGACGCGCTGTCGCTGCTCGATCAAGTGCTTTCCTTCGGCGAAGGCGCGGTCACCGCGGCGCGGGTGCGCGAAGTGCTGGGACTGATTCCCGACGAGCTGTACAGCGAGATGCTGCGCGCCATCGTGGAGCGCGACTCCGGAGCCATTTTTCCTCTGGTCGACCGGCTGCTCGAGGCCGGCGCGGACCTCGGCGAATTCGTAAACGGGGCCGCCGAGACGCTCCGCGCGCTGTTGCTGGTCGGCGTGGGTGGCCAGCCGGAAGGAATCACGGAGGGGCTGATGGCGGTCGTGCGCGAGTATGCGCCGCAGTTGCCGCCATCCGATATCGTCCGGCTGCTGACGATCCTGAGCGAGTCGGAAGAGCGGTTGAGCCGGAGCGCGAATCAGCGGCTGCTCGTGGAGGTGCTCTTGCTGCGATGGGCGATGTTGGATCGCACGGTGGAATTGTCGGAGGTGATTGACGCATTGAAAGAGGGGAAGGGGGACGCGGGACGGGGGAAGGGTAACCCGCCCGCTAACGCTCTTGCGCCGTCGGCGCATGCAGTACCCGTCCCCCCTCCCGCTTCCCCCGTCCCCGGGATGAAGTTGGAGCCCACGCTCGAGAACGTGCGCTCGGTATGGACGCAAGTCGTGAGCGACGCCCGCGGCAAGACACCGCTGCTCGGCAGCCTGCTCGCGGAATCGGAGGTCGCCGCTGTCGAGGGCCGCGACGTCCTCCTGCGACCCGGACACGCGGTGCACGCCGAGGGACTCGAACGACAGCGCGAAACGATTGCGCAGCTGGTCGGACGCTACATCAGCGAGGCGCCGCGGATCAAAGTCGTCGAGCAGGGCGCCGGCAAGACCGCTGCGTCGCCGCCGTCACGCATGACCGCCGAGGGGGCTAGTGCGGAGCGCCTCAAGAGTCTGCGCGCAAAAGACCCCACCCTGAGCGCCGCCGTAGACGCATTAGATTTGGAGCTGCTCGAGTAGCTTGCCAACAGTGACGCGAGGGGTAACTTTCGACATATGGCGGATTTATCTAGCCTGCTCCAGCTCTCCCAGCAGATGCAGGGGCGGCTTACCGAGATCCAGACACAGCTGGCGCAGCAGACATTGACGGTCTCGGCCGGTGGCGGCATGGTCCAGGCCACGGTCGACGGGCGGGGGCACATTCGCGGCATTAAGATCGATCCTCAGGCGGTCAGCCAGGGGGACATCGAGATGCTGGAAGATCTCGTCCTTGCCGCGGTGGCGGAGGCGCAGAAGCGCGCGGCCGAATTGTATCAGGCCGAGGTGCGAAAGCTGGCGTCGGGTCTGCCCTTCCCATTCCAGCTGCCGACGCTGTAGGCCCTGCGGCGCCCGTGTCCGCCATCGAGGAGCTCGTGGCGGAGCTCGCTAAGCTCCCCGGCATCGGACGCAAGACCGCTCAACGGCTCACGTTCCATCTACTGAAGCAACCTACGGAAACCGCGGAGCGGCTGGCGGACGCCATCCGGCGGGTCCGCGGGAAGGTCATGCCGTGCCGGACGTGCGGCAATCTCGCGGATGAGGATCCGTGCCCGATCTGCCGCGACCCGCGGCGCGATGCGGCCTTGCTCTGCGTGGTCGAAGAATCGGGTGACGTCAGCGCGATCGAGCGCGCCGGCCGCTACCGCGGCCGCTATCACGTCCTGGGCGGCCGCATCTCGCCCCTGGATGGCATCGGGCCCGACGAGCTGCATCTCGACCGGCTGCTCGCGAGGTTGACGAACGGCTCGGAGGTGCGTGAGGTTATCGTCGCCACAAATCCCTCGATGGAGGGGGAGGCGACCGCCACGTATCTCCAGCAGATCCTGAAGCCGATCGGCGTGCGGGTCACGCGGATCGCGCGGGGCCTACCGGTCGGTGGCGACCTGGAGTATGCCGACGCGGTGACCATCGCTCAGGCGCTGGCGGCACGGCGCGAGATGTCGGAGACCGACTAGCCTCTAGGAGGAGCATGGCCGGGGCCGCAAGCTGGTCTTTCAACGAGAACGATTTCAAGCAAATCCAGACGCACCTGCAGGCGTTCCTCCGTGACTCGAACGCCCGCTGTGCGCTGCTCGTAGACCGCAACGGCCAGCTCGTCGCCACCGTCGGGGAAACGCCGCAGTTCGACCCCACCGCCTTCGCTTCCCTCACGGCCGCCGATTTCAGCGCCAATGACCAGCTCGCGAAAATGATCGGGGAAGCCGAGTTCGCGTCGCTCGTGCATCAGGGCGAGCGCGAGTCGATGTTCCTCGCCGATGTGGCCAAGCGCGTCATCCTCGTGGTGCTGTTCGATCAGCGCGCGACGCTGGGGCTCGTGAAGCTCAAGGCGAAAGGAGCGGTCGAGAACCTGAACAAGGTGTTCGCGGAGATGTTCAATCGGGTCGGGACGGGCCAGGCCCAGAAGGGCGTGCTCGAAGGGGCTGAGGACGAAATTGACAAACTCTTCGGTTAGAGGGACGCGCCCATGTCGATGATCAACTACGCGTCCCGCGAGATCAACTGCAAGCTCGTCTACTATGGGCCGGGCCTCGGTGGGAAAACGACCAACCTGGAACACATCTATGGGAAGGTCTCGCCCAACACGCGCGGCAAGATGATCTCGCTCGCCACCGAAACCGAGCGCACGCTCTTTTTCGACTTTCTCCCCGTCGATCTCGGCACGATCCGCGGCTTCAAGACGCGCTTCCACCTGTACACTGTTCCCGGGCAGGTCTACTACAACGCCAGCCGTAAGCTGATTCTCAAAGGCGTGGACGGGATCGTGTTCGTGGCCGACAGCCAGATCGAGCGCATGGAAGCCAACGTCGAGTCGATGCAGAACCTGTATGACAACATGGCGGAGTACGGCTACGACCTGACCAAGATCCCGTTCGCGATTCAGTACAACAAGCGCGACCTCCCCAACGCCGCGCCCATCAAGGATCTCCAGGCGTCGTTGAACCCCGGCTGGCCGATCGAAGACGCGGCACGCCAGAAGCCGACGCCCGATCCCGCACACCCGGGGGAGAACCTCGTCGAGAAGATCGGCGGTGACTGGGTTGGCAAGGCAACCTACCATGAGGCCGTGGCAGTCCGCGGCGACGGCGTATTCGACACCCTGAAAGCGGTGAGCAAACTCGTTCTCAAGACGTTGAGCTGAAAGCCAGTTCGATGCGGTGGACTCTGCCGAACATCATCACGCTGGCGCGCATCTGCCTCACGCCCGTCATCGCGTTGCTTCCCTTCATCCAGGGGTACTGGCCCAAAGTCATCGCCTTCGTCGTCTTTCTCATCGCGGCGTTCTCGGATCTGGTCGACGGGTATCTCGCCCGCCGCTATGGGAAGATCAGCGAGCTCGGCATGCTGCTCGATCCCATCGCCGACAAGCTGCTGCTCTTCGCCACACTGATTCCCATCTTCTGGATGACCCGTCACCCCACGATCCTGGCCCGCGACAAGGTGGATTACGCGATCCCGTGGTGGGGCAGCCTGCCGGTCTGGGTCGCGCTGCTGCTCGTGGGGCGTGAGGTGTTGATCACGGCGTTCCGTTTCTTTGCCAAGCGCCGCGGCATCGTGATTCCGGCCATGGGCGCCGGGAAGCTGAAGGCGGTCGCGCAGAACATCTTCATCGGCGCGACGATCGCCTGGTTCGCCTGGAAGGACGCCATTGCGCAGATGCATCTCGCCGGCGACTTCCGCAACTTTTGGGATCAGTTCCACGGCTGGTTCGTGGCGATCACGCTGGCGGGCGCCATCGTGCTGACGATCTACTCCCTCCTCGTCTACCTCTACCGCTACCGGGCGCTCTTCAAAGTCGGCAAGTGAAGCTCGAAGTCGTCACGATCGGCACCGAGCTGCTGTTGGGCCAAATCATCGATACGAATGCGGCCGAGCTGGGCCGGGCACTGGCCGGCGCAGGCGTGGAAGTTGTCCGGCACGTCTCCGTCGCCGATCGTCCCGAGGCCATCCGCGCCGCAGTCGCCGAAGCGCTGGATCGCACCGGCTTCGTCCTGACGACGGGCGGCCTCGGCCCCACGCGCGACGACATCACGAAGCGGGAGGTCGCCGGCCTCTTGGGCAAGCCTCTCGAGCTGGACGCCGCGGTGTTGCGCGCGCTCGAGGAACGCTTCCAGCGACTCGGCCGCGCCATGCCGGCCGTGAACCGCACGCAAGCAGAGGTTCCCGCCGGTGCGACGGTCTTGCCGAATCCTCGGGGCACCGCGCCGGGCCTTTGGGTCGAAGACCGCGGCCGCGTGGTCGTCATGCTCCCCGGCGTCCCGTCGGAAATGCGGGGGTTGCTTGCCGAAGAAGTGCTGCCACGGCTCGCGCAACGAAACCCGGGAACGGTCGTCCGCTCGCGCACGGTGCGCACGACCGGCATCGCGGAGTCCGCGCTGGCCGAGCGCGTCGGCGCGATCGAAGAGGAAATCGCGCCGCTCACCTTGGCTTACCTTCCTTCAGTCGAAGGCGTGGAGCTCCGCGTGACGGCTTGGGGACTGCGCGCCGATGACGCGGAGCGCCGTCTCGCTGCCGCAACGACGCAGCTGCGCGAGCGCGCCGCAGAGCACTGCTATGGCGAAGACGGGACGGATCTCGCCGCTGTCGTGCTGAATCAGCTGCGCGCGCGTAAAGCGCGACTCGTCGTGGCCGAATCCTGCACGGGTGGTCTCGTGAGCGGCCGGATCACGGCCGTTCCCGGCGCCTCCGATGTGTTCATCGGTGGGGTCGTCGCTTACGACAACGTCGTCAAAAGCGGTATGCTCGATGTCCCTCCCGAGCTGCTCGAGAGGCATGGCGCCGTGTCGGAAGCCGTCGTCGCTGCGATGGCCGAGGGTGTACAGCGGCAATTTGCCGTGGATGCGGCGATCGCGGTCACGGGGATCGCCGGCCCGACCGGTGGTACGCCGGAGAAACCGGTGGGGACGGTCTGGATGGCGGCGCGCTACGGATCCGAGGCCCCCCGAGCGCTGAAACGCATTTTCCCCGGGGATCGCGGCGAGATCCGCGCTCGCGCCGCGCAGGCCGCAATCGATCTGTTGCGACGCCTCCTCGCAGGGGGGGGCCACCAATGAATCGCATCAACGCACCCGACGGGACGCCCCTCGTGTACGACGCGTATGAGCCGGCGCAGCCCGCCGTCGCGGTGCTCTTCCTGCACGACTGGTATCCTCAGCCCACGGGCCTGGCGGAGGCCTTCGCGGAAACCGGGGCGCAGCTCCGGGACGCGGGATTCGCCGCGTACTTGCTGGATCAGCGAGGGTCTGGTCGCTCCGGCGGGCGGCGCGGACATCTGTCGCGCTTCAGCCAGCTGCTCGGCGACCTGCAAGCCTTCCGTCGTGCCGTCCGCCGCCGGCAGGACATTCCGCAGATCCTCGTCGGGCACGGATTCGGCGGGCTCATCGTGCTGCGGTATCTCGAGACCCAGCCGGGCGAGCCGCCGGTGGCCGCCGTCGTCGCGTGTCCCTGGTTGGCCTCCCGCGTCCGCCCCGCAGTCTGGAAACGCCTGGCGGCGAGGCTCGCCGACCTCTGGCCCACGCTCCCCACGGGACGAGGCGCGGCCTACATGACGGCGGGCGCACGGGCCGAGCTGCAGTGGGCCCAGCGCGCAGTCGTCGCCGACTGCCAGCGAATCGAGCGGCCGCTGCTGCTGTTGCTCGGCGAGTCGGACGAGGTGATCGACGCGAGCGCGGTCCGCGGTCTCGCCGATCAACTCGGGTCGCGGGCCACCGTGCTCGCCTATCCCGCGTTGGGTCACGACCTTCTCACGGACAGAGGCGTGCGTCGGGAATTGAGTGGCTTCATCGCCGAGTTCCGATCTGTCGGTCACCATCCAAGGATCGCGTGACCCCGGGGCTTCCGTCCTGAGTTTTGCCGTCTATCTTGTTGTCAGACTGAAAGTTCCAAATCCATGACCAATAAACGCCACGCGCATTCGCCGCCGCATCAAGCTACTCCCCCACGCGCTCCGTCTCTCGATCCCGACACGGGAGAACCGCTGGAGACCACAGCTGCGTCTGCTGCGCCGGCACCCGGTGCGCCCGCGGCGTCTCAACCAGCGCCGGAGGCGTCCGAGGTAGAGGTTTGGAAGGATCGGCATCTCCGACTCGCCGCCGAGTACGACAACTTCCGCAAGCGGTCCGCCAAAGAGCGCGCCGAGGTGTGGGGGCGGGCGCAGGCGGAGATCGTGTCGCGGCTCGCTGACGCCCTCGACGATCTGTCGCGCTTCGCGCACATCGATCCGGCGGAGATCGATTCGAAGACGCTGCACGATGGCGTCGATCTCGTGGAGCGAAAGATCTGGAAGGAGCTCGAGGCCATCGGCGTCACCCGGATCGATCAGGCGGGCGTCCCGTTCGATCCGCACGTGCACGAGGCGGTCACCACGCAGCCGGCCCCGAAACCGGAGCTCGATCACACCGTAGGCCAGGTGGTGCAACCAGGCTATAAGATGCGCGATACATTGCTGCGGCCGGCACGGGTGGTGGTGCTGACCTGGCAGGGACAGTAATGGCAGCACAGCGCGACTACTATCAGGTGTTGGGAGTCGCCGAAACTGCCACGACGGATGAAATCAAGAAGGCATTCCGGCGGCTGGCCAAGCAGTACCACCCCGATCGCAATCCCAACAATCCGCAGGCGGCCGAGCGCTTCAAGGAGATCAACGAAGCGCACGACGTGTTGAGCGATACCGAGAAGCGCAAGAAGTACGATCAGCTGCGCCGCTACGGTGCCTTTGCCGGTCCCGGAGGCTTTAGCGGAGGTAGCGGCGCCCGACGCGGCCGCAGCGCACCGCAGGACAGCGGCGACTTCGACATCTCGGACCTTGGCGGCCTGGGCGACATCTTCTCGTCGATTTTCGGACGACGTGGCGCCGGTCGCGAGGCTGAGCCGGAGGAAACCGAGACCGAGGTCACGATTCCGTTCCGCACTGCCGCGCTCGGCGGCACGGTGCCGATCACGCTCGCGATGCCCGAAGTCTGTCCGACGTGTGGTGGATCTGGCGCCGCGAAGGGCGCCACCATCAACACCTGCCCCGAGTGCAAAGGGCGCGGCACGGTGTCGTTCGGGCAGGGTGGATTCGCCGTCAACCGTCCGTGTCCGGTCTGTCGCGGCAAGGGAACGGTGCCCTCACAGCGTTGCCCGACGTGTCGGGGCAGCGGCGAGCTGCGCGTCGAGAAGCGAATCAACGTCGATATTCCTGCTGGGGTCGAGGACGGTACGCGGCTGCGGCTCAAGAATCAGGGACCGAAAGGCCGTGGCGATCTCATCGTCGAGATCCATATTGCGCCGGATCGCTTCTTTCGGCGCGAAGGACTCGATCTGATCGGCGTCGTGCCGATCAATCTGGCGCAGGCGCTGCTCGGCTCGCGGATCAAGGTCAAGACGCTCAACGACAAGCGCGTCGTGTTACGGATTCCACCGGGCACGCAGCACGGCCAGAAATTCCGCATCCCGGGTCATGGCATCGAAAAGAACGGCCGGCGCGGGGACATGTACGTGGAGGCACACGTCACGCTGCCCGAGAAGCTCAGCGCCGAGGAGCAGGAGGCGGTCAAGAGTTTTGCGGAGAAGGCGGGCTTGAAGTACTGACGAGTGTCCTGCAACTTGGCCTGTTGCCGTCTCACAACGGTTCTTGATGGGGTGTAGGTCAACTGGCAGACCGCCCGGCTGTTAACCGGGAAGTTGGAGGTTCGAGTCCTCCCGCCCCAGTTTCAGTTACGTCCCGCCTCCAGTGACGGGGTGATGCGGACCATCACGACGCCGTGTGCCGGCACCGTGGCGTTGAAGCGGTCGGTCATCGCGCCGACGTCGCTGTGGGTCCAGAGATCGCGCACGCGCGCGGAGCCCCGCACCCCCAGCGCGCGCCATGACGCCGTGACGACGGTCTGCAAACCCGACCGGTTGAGCAGGACCACGGCGCGCGAGCCATCGGCGAGCGGTTTGGACCAGACCTGGAGGTCCGGCGCCGGTTCCTGCACCAACATTCCCTGCACGCCCAACGAGTCTTGGTCAACCGCGATCACCTCTTTGTTGGTGAGCATGTCGCGCGTCACCGCGGTCATGGTGCGGACATCGTTGCCGGCCATGAGCGGCGCGGCCATGACGGCCCACAGACTGAAGTGGGCGCGGTACTCGTCGTCCGTCATGCCCCCATTGCCCACTTCCAGCATATCGGGATCGTTCCAGGCGCCCGGGCTGGCGGCGTGCCCGTGCTGACTCGAGAGGTCCAGGATGGCGATCATGCTGGCCCACCGGTCACCGATGTCGCCGGTGGTGCGCCACAAGTTGCCGGTGCGTGGGCCCCACTCCCACGGCTGGTTCGAGCCCCACTCGCAGATACTAAAGACGATCGGGCGCCGCGCTTTGGCGAGGGCATCGCGGAACTTGGCATACTGGGTCGGCGCGTCGAGCCCCTCTGAGTTGCACCAATCCTCCTTGACGTAGTCCACGCCCCACTCGGCGAACGTGCGCGCATCGATCTCCTCCGAGCCGTAGGTCCCGGGGCGGCCTTGGCACGTGAGGCGACCGGCATCCGTGTAGATCCCGAACTTCAGCCCCTTGGAATGCACGTAGTCGGCGAGCGGCTTGATTCCACCCGGGAAGCGGGCGGAGTCGGCCACGAGCCGGCCAGCGCGGTCGCGCGCGACTTGCCAGCAGTCGTCGATCACGACGTACTCGTATCCCGCGTCGCGCAACCCGCCCGAGACCATCGCGTCCGCCGTTTCCCGGATCAGCTGGGCGCTCACGTTGCAATGAAAGTGATTCCAGCTGTTCCATCCCAGCGGGGGCGTGCGGGCGAGACCATTGTCGAGCAGGGGCGCGTAGGACGAACGAGCGTGACCGGTGCCGAATACGAGCGCGAGGCAGAGCAGCATCGGGAATCGCGCGGACACGATGGGCCTCTTCGGGGGGGGGGAGTGCCGTGGCAAGGCCGCAAGGCGCATGCCGTTCGTCCCGCCGTTGCCCTGGTGCAGCGGGTGCCGTACGCGTGCCGCACCTCGGGGCCGCTCGCCGTTCGCTTCATTCCGCAACCGGCGGGCACGCGCCTTGCCTACCGGAGGCTCGAATGAAGCGCGACGTCCGCTACCTCGTCGTCGCCGGCGCGATCGCCTGCGGGGGGGGCCCCGCGCCTCCGGGGCAATCCACGCCTGGGACCGGCGCGGTCACCACGGTCGTCCCGTCCGAAACGGATGCGCGCGTGACGCGGGTGGAGGAGATGTTGCGCGGCGTGCCTGGCCTCGAGGTCACCCAGCTTCCGGACGGGAACTATCGGCTCCGCATCCGTGGCCGGCGCAGCATCCGAGGCGATTCCGACAACGATAATCCCCTGCTCGTGCTGGACGGCATCACGATCCCGAACGAGTCCATCGGGAGCATGCTGGCGGACATTGCGCCCAGCGACGTAGCGCGCATCGAGGTACTCAAGGATGCGGCGGCGACAGGCATGTACGGATCACGCGGCGCCAACGGCGTGATCGTCATTACCACCAAACGGGCACGATAGGAGGCACCGCCGTGGCGTGTCGCATCACGCGGTTGGCGGTTGTGTTCGCGCTGGTCAGCGCCGTTCCCGCCGCTGGACAACAGGCCGGAGCCGTCGAGCTCGGCGCGTTCGCGCGGTACACCAATTTCGATAACAGCCTGGCGATGGCGAACACGTTCGGCGCGGGTGGGCGAGTGTCGGTCGCGCTCCGGCCCAGGTTCGCGTTCGAGCTCGATCTGTCGCGCACCAGGGCCTCGACTGACCGGACGGGGAGTTCGGTGACGTACACGCCGCTGCACGCCCGCGTGATCGGGGCGCTCCCAGCCGGGGAACGCATGGACGTTCTCGTGGGAGGGGGCTACGTGCGCAACTCGTACGGTGGTGCCTTCGAGGCGAGCGACGACGGCGTCTCGGCTATTCTGGGGCTGCGCTATCACGCGAGCAACCGGGTGTGGATGCGTCTCGGCGTTGACCTCGACCTCATGTTCCACCCGTCGAGCACGAGTCCCTTCTCCTTCTACAACGGCAACTGGAGCCTGCAGCTCGGTGCCGGCGCGCGCCTCACCGGCGGCGGCTCATAGGTGATAGGTCTGCTTCGCTAGGTCGTACGCGAGTGCGCGCGCCATGACGCGCGCATCACTCTCGTCGATCACGTGGCGCGCGACGAGTCCGGCGAGGTAGTTGGCATCCATGCGGCGCGCCAGGTCATGCCGTGCCGGGATCGAGCAAAACGCTCGCGTGTCGTCGTTGAACCCTGCGGTTTTGTAGATTCCCGCCGTCTCCGTCGTCCGCTCGCGGAACCGCCGCATCCCCTCCATCGAATCGAAGAACCACCACGGCGGACCGAGGCGCACCGCCGGGTAGTGCCCGGCCAGTGGCGCTAACTCCCGGCTGTAGGTGGACTCGTCCAACGTGAACAGGACCAGCGTCAGCCGTGGGTCGTTGCCGTAGGTGTTCAGCAGCGGACGCAGGTTGCGCGTGAACTCCGTCGCCACCGGGATGTCGCCGCCCATGTGGGGACCGAAGCGCTCGAACACTTGGCTGTTGTGGTCGCGGAGCGCGCCCGCGTGGAGCTGTATCACGAGACCGTCGGTCAGCGACAAGCGAGCCATTTCCATCAGCATGTGGGCAGTGAAGCGGCGCTCGTCTTCGAGCGTAGCCTCGCCCTGCCGCGCCCGCTGAAACAGGCGCTCTGCTTCCTCCTCGGGCAGGAGGGCGGTGTACGGTTCGAGCACCGCGTGATCGGTCGCGGTGGCACCCAGCTGCTTGAAGTACGCACGGCGGTCGGCGATTGCGCGTACGAAGCTGGTGCAATCGCGCGCGCCGAGCGCGTCGAATTCGTGCGAGGCGATCTTGAACAACGCGTCCGGCCGAAACGTCGGGATGACGCGGCCCTTCCAGCCGGATTTGCGGATCGCCTCATGGTGCTCCAGGCTGTCGGTCGCCGCGTCGGTCGTCGCCAACACCTCGATGTTGAAGCGCTCGAACAGCGCGCGCGGCCGGAACTCGGCGCTCTGGAGCTTTTCAACTATTTGGTCGTAAATCCGTGAAGCAGTTTCGCCGGATAGCGAAGACCGAATACCGAATACCGCCTCTAGTTCATAATCGAGCCACGCCCCGCTCGGCGTGCCGCGAAACAGGTAATAGTGCTTAGCGAATAGTTGCCAGATGTGCCGAGGGTCGCCTTTCAGCAGGTCATCGAGCGGCACCCCGTTGGCATACAACAGACGCAGGATGTAGTGATCGGGCTTAACGATCAGCGAGGCCGGCTCGGGGAACGCCGCGTTCTCGGCGAGAACGCGCGCGTCCACGTGGCCGTGAGGCGACACGATCGGGAGATCCCGCGTCTCGGCGTACAACTCGCGGGCGACCCGTCGTACCGACGGATCGGGGTCAAAGTAGCGATCCGGATTTAGAATCGAGTCCCTAGCCCCCAAGCCCTAGGCCCCAGGCCCTAGACAGTCGGCGTCCAGCCTGGCGCGTACTCCCGCTGCCAATAGGCCATCGCCGCATCGTCGCCCTGGATATGGCCGGTCGCGGGATCGACGCGGAGCGCGCGACCCGTCCACTGCGCGATGTTGCCGAGATGGCACAGCAGCACGCTCCTCGCCCCTTCCTCGATCGGCTGGCGGAGCGCTGCGCCGGTGCGAATCGCGGCCACGAAGTTCTCGATGTGCAGGCGGGTCATGTCGTCGTCGGAGCTGATGTTGAGACCGTCACCCGCCTGCGTCGCGAGATTCTGCTTGACGACCGTGTTCTTGAGGTCGTAGACGACGTACCCGTCGCGGTCCATCACCACGCTCCCGGTCGTGCCGAGGATTGCGGTACCGCGCGAGCGGCCGTAGGTGGCCAGGCCGTTGCAGCTCTGTCCCTCCCAGATGATGGTCTTCCCGCCGGGGAACTCGAACGCGGCTTCCTGGGTGTCGGGGAACTCCCAGTCATCGTCGAAGTGATAGCGACCGCCGGTCGACGTCACGCGAGTGCAGCGGTCTACGCCCAACGCCCAGCGGCACACGTCGATCTCGTGCGTACCGTTGTTGGCGATCTCGCCCGTGCCCCAGCGCCGGAACCAATGCCAGTTGTAGTGGATCACGTTGTCGTGGTAGGGCGTGTGAGGCGCCGGGCCCTGCCACAACTCGTAGTCGAGGTTTCCGGGCACCGGCGCGGGCTTACCCCGCCCGATGGTGCCCCTCGTGTTGGCATACCAGGCGCGGGCCTGGTACGGCTTCCCGATGAGTCCCTCGCGAACCGCCTGGACGACCTCCATGGAGCGCGGGGCCGAACGCTGCTGCGTGCCCATCTGCACGACTCGGCCGTGTTTGCGCTGCGCTTCCACGAGCAGCTCGCCTTCGCGCGCGTTGTGCCCGCACGGCTTCTCCAGGTAGACGTGCTTGCCGGCCGACATTGCGAGGATGGCGGCGGGCGCGTGCCAGTGATCGGGCGGCGCGATCACGAGCGCGTCGATAGACTTGTCGTCGAGCGCGCGCCGGAAGTCGGCGAGGCTTTTCACCGATTTGCCCTGCGCCTGGCTCACGGTCGCTGCAGCCTTCGCGAGCACCGTGCTGTCCACGTCGCACACCGCGGCGACCTCGGCGTTGGGCGTCTTGGCGAACGTTTTCGCCAGCACGGTCCCGCGGCCGTTCAGGCCCATCACGCAGACGACGACCTTTTCACTCGGGGAGCCGGAACCGAACAGCGGCACACGGGCCGCCATCAGGCCGAGCCCCGCGCTGGAAATGGTTTTCACGAAGCGACGGCGTTTCATAGTGGCCTCACTTTGATGCTGCGGAAATAGACTTCGTCACCGTGGTCCTGCAAGACGATGTGGCCGCGTCGCTTTTGTCCGAACCCAGGGATCGTCTTGTACTTGCTCGCCGCGAGTAGGGAATCCATGCGCGCGGTGCCGAGCTCGAACTCGACGACTTTCTGCCCGTTGAGCCAGTGCTCGCCGTGGTTGCCGCGGAACACGATGCGCGAGCGGTTCCACTGACCCACGCGTTGCAGGTGCTTCCGGTCGTTGGGCGCGATCAGGTCGTACAGCGCGGCGGCGCGGTGGCTCGGAAGCTTGCCGTCCTCGTGCCGGTCGTCATCGAGCATCTGATACTCGAAGCCGAGAGCGGAGTGGGTGGGGCCGCCCTGGGTGCCCGCGCCGCCTTGGGCCAGCGACATCGCTTCGGACACGTTGTATTTGACGCCGCTGTTCGCGCCCGGCGTGACTTTCCACTCGAAGCTCAGCTCGAAATCCGCGAACGAGTCCACGGTCATGAGGTCGCCGCCGACGAGCGGCCGCCCGTCGGCCACGCGTGGCACGTTCCCGCTCGCGATCTTCTTGATCGCGCCGTCCACGACGACCCAGTGGCCGGTGGGGACGGTGTCGTAGCCCAGGCCGCGCCATCCGGCGAGCGTGTGGCCGTCGAAGAGCAGGCGCCAGCCGGCAGTGCGTTCGGCGGGGGTGAGCGTGTTGGGACTGGATTGGAGTAGAGAGAGGAACAGAACGGCAGCTATCATAGAGTAGACCTCTAGACCCTTTCTTTTCTCTCCAAAAGGAAGCGAGAGAGCATGTCATCCTGAGCGCCGAAGGCGCGAAGGACCTGCTTTTCGGTGGCCGATCCTTCGCCATGCGTGCGTACTCACCAAAAGCATGTCCATCAAAAGCAGGTCCACCAAAAGCAGGTCCTTCGCTTCGCTCAGGATGACAAGCCGCTGCTTGCTTTTTAAAAAAGAAAAACGAAGCAAGAGAGGCTGTCATCTGACTTCGACCGGTTCCAGCCGCGGCGCCAGCAAATGAATGATCGTCCACGCCGTGACGTAGGCAAATCCGCAGACAGCGAAGATCGAGGCGTAGTTGCCCCCCGTCGCGTCGAGAATCAGGCCGGTGAGCAATTGGAACAGCACGCCGCCCATCGCGCCGGCGAAGCCCCCGATGCCGGAGACGGACGCCACGGCGCTCGGCGGGAACATGTCGCTCGCGAGCGTATAGACGTTGGCCGACCAGCCTTGGTGCGCGGCGGCCGCCAGGCTGATGATGAGGACCGCGCCCCACAGGCTTCCGACGCGCGGCGCCAGGGCGGTGGGCACGATCGCGAGCGCCATCAGCAGCATCGCCGTTTTGCGCGCGCGGTTCACAGTCCAGCCGCGTTTGATCAGACTACTCGACAGCCAGCCGCCGCCGATAGATCCCACGTCCGCGATGACATACACCGTAATAAGAGGAAGGGCGACCTGCGCGAGCTTGACGCCGTAGGTCCGGTCCAGGAATTTCGGCAGCCAATACAGATAGAACCACCAGACCGGATCGGCGAGGAACTTGCCGGCGACGATGGCCCATGTCTGGCGTACGGTGAGGAGGCGGAGCCACGGAACGCGGGGCTCGGGGCTAGGGGTTGGGGCCTCGTGGCTCGGGCTTCGGTATAGTGCCAACCACAGAAACAGCCACAAGAATCCCAGCGACCCCGTCACGACAAACGCCCAGCGCCAGCCCCAGTTCAGCGCGATCAACGGAACGATGAGCGGCGTAAGGATCGCGCCGGTGTTCGTGCCGGCGTTGAAGATGCCCGTGGCGAGGGCCCGCTCCTCTTTGGGGAACCATTGGCCCACGCTCTTGATGGCGCCGGGAAAGTTGGCGGACTCGCCGAGGCCGAGCAGCGCGCGCGCGGCGGCAAAGGCCGCGGTGGTGCGGGCGAACGCATGGCCGATCGCCGCGAGGCTCCACACGACGACCGCGGTGGCAAAGCCGCGCCGCACACCCACGCGGTCGAGCCACCATCCAGCGATTAGGAAGCCGAATGCGTAAACAAACGTGAACGAGTAGACCACGGCCGCGTACTGCGACTCGGACCAGTGGAGCTCGAGCTGCAACGTCGGCGCGAGGATGCTCAGCACCTGCCGATCCATGTAGTTGATCGTGGTGACAGCAAACAGCAGGGCGCAAATCGTCCAGCGGTAGCCGAGGCGGGGCGTTGGGGGGGCGGCCGTGGACGTCACAGTGTGACGCCTTCTTTCCAGATCGCGATCTCGCGGTAGCCGTGCTTCTCGTTGTTGGCGAGCTTCCGCCCTGACGCCACGTCGAGGATCAGTGCGAACAGCTCGTCCGCGAGCTGGTCCATCGTCGCGGTACCGTCGAGGAACGCTCCCGCGTTGAGATCGATCCAATGCGGCTTCTTCTCGGCAATCGCGGTGTTGGACGAGATCTTGAGCGTGGGCACGGGGAAACCGAGCGGGGTGCCGCGGCCCGTCGTGAAGAGCAGCACGGTGGCGCCGCTCGCGACCAGGGCCGTGGACGACACGCCGTCGTTCCCTGGCGATTCGAGCAGCGCCAGACCTCCCGCTCCCGTCGCCGCGGGCGCGCCGTACCGCAGCACCTGCGTCACGGCGGCTTGGCCGCCTTTCTGGATCGCGCCCAGCGATTTCTCTTCGAGCGTGGTCAGGCCCCCCGCGACGTTGCCCGGCGACGGGTTCTCGTAGATCGGCTGCCCGTGGCGGATGAAGTAAGCCTTGAAATCGTTGATCAGGGTGACGATCTGCCGAAACACGGTCTCGTCGACCGCCCGGTTCATCAGCAGCCGCTCGGCCCCGAACATCTCCGGCACTTCGGTGAGGATCACGCCGCCGCCCAGCGCGGTCACCCGGTCGGCGATGCGCCCGACGAGCGGGTTCGCCGTGATGCCGCTCAACCCGTCCGAGCCGCCGCATTTGTGGCCGAGGATGAGATCGGACGCGGGGCACTCCTCGCGACGATCGCCCCTCATTGCGGCGACGAGCTGCCCCAGGGCCTCTAGCCCCGCGTCCACCTCGTCGGTGACGTCCTGCGAATTAAAAAACCGGAGGCGGTCGCGGTCGACGGTGCCCGCGAGCTCGAGGAGCGCGTCCATCTGGTTGTTCTCGCAGCCGAGGCCGAGGACCAGGACGCCGCCCGCGTTGGGATGGCGCAGCAGGCCGGCGAGGGTCCGCTGCGTGTTGCGGAGGTCGTCGCCCAGCTGGCCGCATCCGTAGGGGTGCGAGAAGCTGTAGACGCCGTCAAGGCGCCCCTGGAACCGCGCCGCGCCTTCGCGCGCAATGCGCTCTGCCGCATGGTTCACGCAGCCGACCGTGTTGAGGATCCACACCTCGTTGCGCGTACCGACGCGGCCGTTGGGTCGGCGGTAGCCCATGAACGTGGGGGCGGGTAGGGACGCAGCATGCTGCGCCCCTACCGCCCGGGCCGGCTCGTATGAATACTCGAGCACGCCCTCCAGGCACGTCTTGAGATTGTGCGAGTGGACCCACGCGCCACAGGCGATCGGCGCAGTCGCGGCGCCGATGGGGAAGCCGTATTTGACGACCGTTTGTCCGCGCGCGAGCGGACGTAACGCGACCTTGTGACCGGCGGGGACGTCCTCGGCGAGCACGACGCGCTCGCCTTCGACCACCAGGTCCTCCCCCGCGGCGAGCGCTTGAACCGCCACCGCGACGTCATCCGCCGGGTGGATTCTGACGGCCCGGGCGGCCAGGGTCACCGGGTGAAATCCCGGTAATACGTCTCGATCTGGTCGGGTGTGGCGGTCCCGGAGAGGATCACGATCCGGTGACGAAACGTCGTCGATTGTCCCGGCGCCAGCCGGAAGTTGCGCTCGCTCTTTCCGTTCGTGAACACCTTCTCGCCGAGCGGATTGGCGGCAAAGAGGCCGTAGCCGCGGGCGTGCCAGTAGGTCGGGAACCCCACGTTCCCAGGATGGTCGAGAATCGCGAGCGTCACGGGCTCCCCCTGTACGACGCCCGTCAGCATCGTCCAGCGCCCGCGCGTACCCCAGACCGAGTCGCCCTCGATGCCCTCGGAGCTGTGATAGTGACCGGTGACGCCCTCGTTGTTGAGCATGGGGACCGTCGTGGCGTGTCCGGCTGCATCGGTGAACACCTCTGGCGTGTTAGCGGGCTGTTCCAGCGGCCGCGCCACGCGCAGACCGATCAGCCCTTCCTTATTATCGGTGAAGGTGACGGGTGCGGCGAGCGCCGTCAGGGTCGTGATCCGATCAATGGTGCGCAGTCCGTCCGCGGCCCGGAAGGCGAAGCGGGTGTCCTCGCGCAGCAGCGGCTTGCCTTGGGAGTTCACCCAGTCGGCCGTTACCTCGAGCGCCCCTTCTCCAGACCCGCTCTGGGCGCGGCGCACGGCGCGATGGAGAATGGTGCCCATCTTGTCGGCCCGCGCCGTCGGGATCGCGTCCGAGTTGTTCCAGAAGTCCAGCCCGTTCACGTCCCCGTGATCGAACCAGAGCCCGACCTGGTGCGGGTGATCGACGCGCTCTCCCGGCCGGGGGTCGAGAGGCCAGCCGCGTGTGACGACGACGCCCGACGCCGCGCGGAGCGGGTAGAGCGCCGGCTTCTTGAGCGTCGTCGGCCAGATGTAGGAAGTGAAGGGTTTGCCGTCGACCAGTACGTCGACCCGCCGCAGATCTTCGTGCGGCACGACTTCGATGCGGGGCGCTACACCCTGCGCGTGTAGGGGCGCAGCATGCTGCGCCCCTACCCACGTCACAGCCAGACCCAGCCACCACGACAGCCAAGGCTTGCGCATGGTGTTCCGCCTCCTCAACCCATCACGATGTCTTGCTTGCCATCATCGAACATCACCTTGCGGCCGGTGTGCATCGCGGCGACGGTCATGCACAGGGCCACGGCGTGGCTGTAGCCGGCGTCGATGTTCGCGTTGGTCTTGCCACGCGAGCGGACGCACTCCATCCAGTTCCGCACGTTGGCAGTGGTGGAAGAGTCGCCGCCGGTGTTCGCCGCGGTCTCCGTCGGCGCCACCTCGGAGAGCTTCATCGTGGGCAGCTGGTTCGCCTTCATGCCCATTTCCGCCGCGGAGCGCTCGGTGAGCCCGCCGTTGGGCGAGATCTCGTTCGTATCGAGGTTCAACATCCCCGCGTTCGAGTAGTACAGTTCCTTCGTGCCCCCGGCGCCGTTCGTCATGCGCGACGCGTACACCACCTGGAAGCCCTTGGTGGGATCGTCGAGCGGCCCGTATTCGAACACGATCGTGGCCGTATCCCAGTTCTTGCGACCGTCCTTCCACAGGTAGACGCCGCCGTTGGCCACGACACTGCGCGGGCGCGGGAAGCCGGTGAACCAGTGCACCGTATCGATCTGGTGGACCATCCACTGGTCCGGGATCCCCGAGGAATAGGGCCAGAAGAGGCGGTACTCGAGGTACTTGCGGGGATCCCATGCCTCGAACGGCATGTACGCCAGAAAGCGCTTCCAATCAGTGTCCGTCTCCTTGATCGTCGAGACGAGCTGGGGCCGGCGCCAACGCCCGGGCTGATTCACGTTCCACGTCATCTCCGCCATGACGATGTCGCCGAACTTCCCCGACCGGATGAACTCGTTGGCGGCCTGATAGTTGGCGGCGCTGCGTCGCTGGGTGCCGATCTGCACGACGCGGTCCGACTTCTTCACGGCGTCGCGGATCGCGATGGCCTGCTCCATGCTGTGAGCGAGCGGCTTCTCGATGTACGCGTCCTTCCCGGCCTGGATCGCCTCGACGCCGTGGTAGGCGTGCAGGAAGTCGGGGGTCGAGATCATCACGGCGTCGGCGACCTTCGCCGCGTACATCTCCTCGTTGTTCCGGAACGCGCGCGGCTTCGCGCCCATCACGCGCTCGATCTCGGCCACGCCTTCGTCGCGGCGCCGGTTCCAGATGTCCGACACGGCGACAATCTCGAAGTTCAGCGCGGGGCCGGCGGCCTTGAACGCCGGGAGCAGCGCCTGGCGGAACCGGTCGGAGAACCCGACGATCCCCACGCGGACGCGGTCGTTCGCGCCCAGGATGCGCGCGTAGCTCGCTGCCGGGATCGACACCGCGGCGATGCCAGCGGCCGCCGTCTTCACAAACTCGCGACGAGGCATCCGCTGCTCCTTGTTGTTCTTATGACTGGACATCTGCACCTCCCGTCAGGATTGGGTGCGGCGCCGCACCGAAAGGCCCGCCAATACGCCGCGCATGTAAGCGAACGACTGTTTCATCCCGGGCAAGGGGTCGTCGGCGTCGATCTCGTACTCGAGGTTGACGTAGCCCGCGAAGCGCATCGCCGCGAGCTGCCGGAAGATGTCGACGATCGGGACCGCGCCCTCGCCCACGATGCACTGGCTGGCCTTCGCCGACAAGTCGCGCAGGTCCTTGGCGTGCATGTCGAGCAGCCGCGGCCCCGCGTCGGCGATTGCCCGCACGACGTCGGTGCCGGTCCGCACAGTATGCCCGATGTCGATGCACAGACCCATGCGGCCGTCCATCGTCCGGACCTGCTTCAGCACGTCGTAGGGGGAGGGGAAGTGCGTGTCCTCCGGCCCGTGGTTGTGGATCGCGACCTTGATGTCGTACCGCTTGGCGAAGCGCTCGATGCGCGGAAGGATCACGGGGTCGGCGGTGGCGACGATGAGGGACATCCCCGCGCCTCTCGCGTACGCGAAGTACTTCTCGACGTCGGGGTCGGTGTCCTGCTCGAAGGTGATCGTGCCGCCGCCGACGATCTGGAGCCCGGCGGCTTCGAATTCGCGCCGCGCCGCGGCCAGCTCCTGGGGCGCCAGCTCGTATGGTAGGTGGACCGATTTGAGGTTGATGTAGGGGGTGCCCAGCGCCTTCACCATCTCGATGGCCTGGGCGCGCGGGAACTTGCGGAGCGAGTAGCTGGCGACGCCCAGCCTCACCCCCTCGCTCCCCCTTCCAGAGTCCTCACCCCCTGTCCCCCTCTCCGTTCCGGGGAGGGGGGACGTCATGCGGGGAGCAAGGATCGCCGCCGCGCTCGTCGTCAGAAACGTCCGCCGGTCGGGCACGCTCAGTACCCCGGGTTCTGGGGGTACGGGATGCTGGTGCGGTCGATCTGGATCTGCGGGATCGGTCGCAGCACGTGGAACGGCTTGATGTTGTTCTTGGCGTCGGGGTTGTACAGCCTGACCCGGCTCAGCAGGGAGTGCGTTCGCACCAGGTCGAACCAGCGCGTGATTTCGCCCGCGAGCTCGCGGGCGCGCTCGTCGAGGATGGCATCGAGCGTCAGCTGATCGACGGTCAGCTCCATCTCCGTTTCGTGTCCGGGGATGGCGGCGCGCCGCCGCACGGCGTTGATGTATGGCAGGCCTTCGGCGGGCCGGCCATCACGCATCAGCGCCTCGGCAGCGATCAGATATGTGTCGGCCAACCGTGCGACGAAGAAGTCCCGCGAGCCACGTGTCTCGTTGATCGAGGACCTGAACGGATCGTGGAACTTGTTCAAGGACGGAAACATGTTGTCCTGGTATGGTGAGGCCTGGCCGAGGTAGGCGCGGGGTGTAAACACGGTGTACGGCTTCGTCCGCGCCAGGACGGTGTCGGCGTCCGTCGTCGAGACATAAACCGCGGTGTCGCCGAGCCCGAACTTGGGGACACCTTGCGCGTTCTTCGGGATATTCGCCGCATTGTTGGCATACCACACGCGCGTGAACTGGGCGTCGTAGCGCGAGTCCTTGGTGCGGTCGAAAAGACCCAACAGGTACCAGGTCGGCCGGAACCGCTTGAACGGACGGCCATTCGCGACGTCACGCGTCATCCCGGGCCATACGTCGTACTGCGCCAGGAAATAGAGGTGCCCACTGTTGCCGGGGCCGGTGGTCAGGGGATCGGTCGTGAACTGGATCGACCAGATGACCTCCTGATTGCGCTCGTTGGCGAAGTCGAAGACATCCTTGAAGCGCGGCAGCAGCGCGTACGGTCCCGAGTTGATCACGCGCTGGGCGTAGTCGGCCGCGTTCGTGAAGTCTCCCGCCTGCCGTTTCGATACCTCGTCGGCGGCCGAGTCGGCATCGCGGATGCGTGTCAGGTACACTTTGGCGAGGAGATGCTGCGCCGCCCCCTTGGTCGCCCGTCCAGACTGTTTCTGAACGGCGGGAAGGTTCGCTTCCGCGTACTTCAAGTCGGCGATCATCGCATCGTACACGGAATCGACCGGGGCGCGGGTGGCCTCAGTGGTGGGACTCGTCGTCTCGTGCAGCGTCAGCGTCAGCGGCCCGTACATCTGCACCAGGTCGAAGTAGTACACGGCGCGCAGGAAGCGGGCTTCCGCCACCCGTTGGGCCTTCAGCGCCGAATCCATGACGACGACCGGCGCCTGGTCGATCGCCGCGTTGGTGGTGTTGATGGCGCGGTAGAAATCGACCCACGTGTCCTGGACAAACTGCGCGGTGGGGTTCAGCTGGGTTGTGTAGTCGTTGATGTACTTGTAACTGCCGTCGGCGCCCTTGGTGAAGATGTCGGTGCCGAACTCGGTGACCGTGAATCCTCGTTCCTGCGCGTAAAAGCTGCGCAGCGGCTCGTAGGACGCATTAACGAGGGATTCGAAGACGGCCTGCGTGCCGTAGGAGCCGGGCGTCAAGCCGGTGACGACGTCTTCATCCAGGTTCACGCACGCGGGGAGTCCCGCCAGCAGCGCGGCGCCGACTAGAGCGATCGTGTGTTTGTGCATGGCTGTATTCCTCTATATGCCCAGGGTGACGCCCATCATCAGTGTCCGGTAGCTCGGCACGCCCGAGTTCAAGGCCGATTCGGGGTCCAGGCCCCTGAACTGCGTGAACATGAACGGGTCCAGGGCGCTCGCGTAGATCCGCAGCGACCGAGCCCGCATCCAGCGCAGACGCCCGGTGATCGTGTAGCCCACGGTGATGGTGCGCACCTTGATGAACGAGCCGTCCCCGTACCCCCGAATCCCCCCGTAGTCCGGATTCTCTTGCGCGGCGTTGGGGCGGGGTTCGGTGTTCGAGGGGTTGGTCGGCGTCCAGTAGTTGACGTAGATGTTGTTATAGCGCCCGGCGAGCGTGCTCTGACCTCCATTGCGGAGCGAGTCCTGCACCAGGAAGCCGAGCCGCGCCACGGCCATGACGGAGAGGTCTATCCCCTTCCAATCGAGCCGGCTGGTCACACTCGTCGTCCACCGGGGGAACGTGGTGCCGAGGATGATGCGATCGTTCTGGTCGATCTTCCCGTCGCCGTTCTGGTCGATCACGCGGATTTGGCCGGGTCTCCGCCCGTACCGCTGTGCCTCGCCGGAAATGGAGTCCTGGATCTGCCAGATGCCGCCGAACTGGTAATCGTACGCGACGGAGATTGGATGGCCGACGAACCACTTGTTGCCGGGGTCGCTCAGCAGGCCGCTCGACAGACGCACGATCCGGTTTCGGTTCGCGGCGGCGTTGACCTCCACGTTCCAACGCATCCCGTGCCAGTCCTGGACGAGCAGCGTGGCGAGCGCCACTTCGACGCCGGTGTTGCGCGTTGCGCCGACGTTCTCAAGAATGTTCGAATAGCCGCTCGTCGGCGGGAGCTGGCGCTCCATAATCAAGTCGCGGGTGTCGGCCCGGTAATAGTCGATCGACCCGGAGACGCGATTGTTCGCCATCGTGAACTCGAGTCCGGCGTCCATCTGGGTCGTCTTCTCCCAACGCAAATCCGGGTTCGGCAGCGTGCCGGGACGGAAGCCGACGGCGGGCTGGTCGAGGAACGAGTACATCGTCCGCGTCAGGGACCCTTCGGTCTGATAGGGATCGATCGCGGTGTTGCCGGTGCGGCCGTAACTGGCCCGCAGCTTCAAGTCGGAGAACAGCCCGGTGCCGCGAATGAAGGGTTCCTCGGAGAGCCGCCAGGCGAGCGCCACCGATGGGAACACCCCGTACTTCTGTCCCGGCGCGAGCCGTGACGATCCGTCGACGCGACCGCTCACCGTCAGCAGATAGCGGTCCTTGAAGGTGTAGTTGACGCGCGCCATGAACGACTGCAGCGCCCACGCCGACAGCCCACTTCCCAGCCAGTCGGGCTTCAGCCCGGACCCCAAGTCGAAGAACTTCTGATGCTCGTACGGCAGTCCCGTCACCTGCATGCTGTCGCGCTCGGTCCGCTCCTGCTGGATGCTGTAGAGTGCGGTGGCATCGACGCGGTGGTCGGTCCCGAGATTGCGGCGGAAGGTGAGGATGTTGTCGAGGGTGTAGGCGAACGTCTTGCTCTCCCACATCGCCGCGTCGGAGCTGCTGCCTTGCCACTGCTGGGTCTGCGCGCCCCGGAACTGGCCCCGCCGAGAGAACGTCAAGTCCGCGCCGAAGTTCACGCGCCAGGAGAGCGCCGGACTCAGATCGTAGCCAGCGAATAGCGTGCCGAAGAGGCGCGTGCGAATCCGGTCGTCCGTCCAGTTCTGGATGTCCGAGAGGGGGTTGACGCGTTGGCCGTCGGGGGTGGGTTTGAAAAGAATCGCGCCCGTGCTGTCGAACGCCATCCCCAAGGGGTTGTTGGTGAGCGCCTCGGTGTAGACGGGGTCGCCACGACCCACGTTTTGCTCGGTGCGGATCAGGGAGGTCGAGCTGCCGACGCGCAGCCGCGGTGACAGTTCATGGTCGAAGTTGAGACGCATCGAGCGCCGCTCGAAATCCTGGGCCTTGACGATCCCCCGCTGCTTGAGCTGGCCGGCGGTCAGGGCGAAGTGCGTCTGGTCGCTACCGCCCGTGACGCCGATCTCATTGCTCACCTGCGCACCCTCCTGTAGCACCAGGTCCTGCCAATCCGTCCAGCGGCCAGCCTGGAGCGCTGCTAGGGTCCCGTCGGGCCCGAAGAGCTTCGCATCGGCGGAGTCGCACACGGCGACGCCCGGGGCGCACTTGTAGTTGTTGCGCGCGCGCTCGGCCTCGCGCCGGTACTCGGCGAACTCCGGACCGTTGAACAGGGGGACACGCCGGAGTGGCGCCTGATATCCGGCGTACGAGTCGTATGTGACGTTCGTCGCACCGGCGCGTCCCTTGCGCGTCGTGATGAGCACGACGCCGTTCGCGCCGCGCGAGCCATAGATCGCCGTCGCCGACGCATCCTTGAGCACTTCGATCGACTCGATGTCCCTCGGGTTCAGGTCGCCGACGCCGCCCGCCATCGGGATCCCGTCGAGCACGTACAGGGGATCGTTCGACGCCTTCAGCGAGCGCTCGCCCCGCAGGCGGACGCGAATGCCGTCGCCCGGCTTGTTGCCGGTCGTCACGACATCCACGCCGGGCACGCGGCCCTTGATCGCTTCGATCACATTCACCTTGGGCACTTCGTGGACGTCATCGGTTCCCACCGACGCCACGGACCCCGTTACGTCGCGGCGGACCTGGGTGCCGTATCCGACCACCACGATCTCCTGGAGCGCCACGGCCAGCTGGGTCAACTGGAAGTCCGCCGTGGTAGTTTGTCCCGCCGTCACGACGACGCCCGTGACCTCTCCCAGCGCGTAGCCGATGATCTGCGCCTGCACTCGGTACGTGCCGGGCGGGACGTCGGGGATCGTGTAACGTCCCGCCGAGTCCGCCCGGGCACTGAAGCGGGTCCCTGCCACCGTGACCCGGGTGTCCCACAAGGGGGCTCCCGTCGCCTGGGCGCGCACCACACCCGCGATCGTGCCCGTTTCCTGGGCTCGAGCGATTTGGAGCGGCAGCAGCGCGATGAGGGTGAGCAGAACGGCGGGGAGATGTGTTGATGAGGGGACGACCGGCCACGCGGGGATGGCATTGGACGCACTACAACACCCCAGCGCGGCTCGACGGCGAACCTGCCACATGGGAGACCTCCGGATGGGCGCAGAATTCCGAATTCCACTCTGCGGCGCAAAGCGCGTGCCCCGAAGTGATGCTTGTCACGAGACGGTCGCTCGTGTTGCGTTGTGGCGTTTACGCAGCACCGCATGGCGTTCGCGCCACGGGCCCGGACTCGCTCGGGCAAGCGCCGGCGCCGCGCGCGTCCGGGGACGCCCTGCGCCAGATCCCCGGGGATCTGGTCCTTTCGCATCGCGCGCAGTTACTCTATCCCGATCCGCATGCCGCGCCCTGACTCGACCTCGGATTCGCCCGACGCGCTGCGCACGATCGACCGGCGTGAAGCGCTGCGGCGCGCCGCACTCATGCTGGGGGGCGTCATCTCGGCGCCCGTCATCGCGGGCGTGCTCGCGGGATGCGAGGGCCGCCCGGGGCGGGGGGGAGGGGGAGGGGGGCGCCGCTCGGGCGCGCTGTCGTCCGAGCAGCTGGAGCTCGTCGCCACGATCGCCGAGCACATCCTCCCGGAGACCGACACGCCAGGGGCGCGCGCCGTGGGCGTACACGAGTTCATCGACGCGATGCTGGCGGAGGGATACGCGGGCGAGGACCGCGCGCGATTTTTTGCCGGGCTCACGGACGTAGACGCCCGCGCGCGGGCGGCGTGCGGCCGCCCGTTCCTGGAATGCGCGCGGGTGCAGCAGCGCGCTGTGCTCGACGATCTGGACCGCGAGACATTCACCCGGCCCCTCCCGGGGCTCGCGCGCACCGAAGTCCCGTTCTTCCGCACGTTCAAGGAGCTGACGCTCGTCGGCTACTACACGTCCGAGGTCGGCGCCACGCGCGAGCTGCACCACGAGCCGGTGCCGGGGCGCTACGCCGGATGTGTGCCCCTCGCCGAGATCGGCCGGACGTGGGCGGTGTGAGCCCGCGGATGGAGGAGCCCTACGACGCGATCGTCGTAGGCTCCGGCATTACCGGCGGGTGGGCAGCCAAAGAGCTCACCGAGAAGGGCCTGCGGACCCTTGTCGTCGAACGCGGCCGGCACGTCGAGCACGGCACCGGCTATGTGACCGAGTCGCTCCAGCCCTGGCAGCTGCCGCACCGCGGGCGCGGCGAGCCGGCGTCGTACGAGCGTGACTACCCTATCCAGAGCACGAACTACGCGTTCTCCGAGGCGACGCGGCATTTCTTCGTGAGCGATCGGGAGCACCCCTACGTCACGCCCGACGCCAAGCCCTTCCGCTGGATCCGCGGCTATCAGCTGGGCGGGCGCTCTCTCATTTGGGGCCGAGCCTCGTGGCGCTGGAGCGACCTCGATTTCGAGGCGAATCTGCGAGACGGGCACGGCGTCGATTGGCCTATCCGCTACCGCGATCTTGCGCCCTGGTACGCGTACGTGGAGCGCTTCGTGGGCGTGAGCGGTGAACGGTTGGGGCTCCCGCATCTTCCCGACGGAGAGTTCCTCCCGGCGTGGGAGATGAACTGCGCGGAGCGCGCGGTGCAGCGGGGTATCGAGCGCGCGTTCCCCGGGCGGCACATGACGATGACGCGCGTCGCGAACCTCACGCGCGCCCACCTGGGCCGCGGGCCGTGCCAGGCGCGCAATCAGTGCGCCCGCGGCTGCAGCTTCAGCGGGTACTTCTCGAGTCTCTCGGCGACGCTCCCTGCGGCGCGGCAGACGGGCCGGCTGACGGTGGTGACCGACGCGATCGTGCACAGCGTCATCTATGACGAGCGGCGCGATCGGGCGGCGGGAGTGCGAGTGATCGACGCGAAGACCAAGGCAACGCGCGAGTACTTCGGGCGGGTCATCTTTCTGTGCGCGTCGACGCTCGCCACGGCGCAGATCCTGCTGAACTCGAAGAGCGCGCGCTTCGCGACGGGCCTGGCCAACTCGAGCGGCGAGGTCGGCCGCAACCTGATGGACCACATCTCCAAGGCGGGCGCGCGCGGGGCCGTCCCGGGGCTCGAGGACAAATACGTCTATGGCCGGCGTCCCACCGGGACGTACATCCCCCGGTTTCGCAACTTGGGCCGGTCGGGCGAAGCGAGGGTGGGGTTCCTGCGCGGCTACGGGATTCAGGCGGGGGCGAGCCGGGAAGGGTGGGCGCGCGGCGCGGACGAGCCGGGCCTCGGCGTCGAGCTGAAAGAACGGCTGCGCGAGCCGGGACCGTGGCAGATCAGCCTGCAGGGGTACGGCGAGTGCCTGCCGCGCCACGAAAACTACGTGGACTTGGACCCGGTGCGGACGGATCAGTGGGGGATTCCGCTGCTCCGCATCCAGTGCGCGTGGAGCGACAACGAGCGGGCCATTCGCGCGGACGTCAAGACGCAAGCCGCGGAGATGCTCGATCGCGCCGGGTGCCGCGACGTGGAGACGTACGACGACGACGGACCACCTGGCTTCAGCGTGCACGAGATGGGCACCGCGCGCATGGGCCGCGACCCCAAGACCTCCGTCCTCAATACGCATAACCAGGCGCACGACGTGCCGAATCTCTTCGTTTCGGACGGCGCCTGCATGGCCAGCTCGTCGTGCGTGAATCCCTCGCTCACCTACATGGCCCTCACGGCGCGCGCCGTGGACCACGCGGTGAACGAGCTGAAGCGCCAGAATTTGTGAGCGTTCGGCGTGCGCAGGCGCAGGTCGCCGCGACGTCGTTCCTGGCGCTGTTCGCGATCGTCGGGCTCGCGCTCTACGGCCTGCCGTTCTTTTACGACTTCATGGTGCGCGACTTCGGCTGGTCGCGCGCCCAGGTGACCTCCGGGAACGCGCTCAGCAAGCTCCTGGTGGGACCGCTGTTCGGTTTTCTGGCCGGGTGGACGGTGGACCGCTTCGGCCCACGCCGTCTGATGGTGGCCGGAATTCTCATGGCGGGCATCGCGCTCGTCGGGCTTGGCATGATCCACACGCTCGCCGGCTTCTATCTCTTCTATCTCTTCAACGCGCTCGGCAATGTCTGCGGCGGCCCGCTCCCGAACCAGGTCTTGCTGTCGCGCTGGTTCACCGCAGCCCGCGGCCGCGCCATGGGCTTCGCTTACCTCGGCATCGGCCTCGGCGGTGCGCTGGTGCCGTTCCTCGCCGTGTGGCTGACGCGCGCGGTCGGGTGGCAAGGCGCCCTGCAGGTGCTCGGCGCGTTGATCATCATCGTCGCCCTCCCGCTGGCGCTCGTCGTCAAGGAGTCTCCAGCAGGCTCGGCTGGGCACACCCCGAGTCCCCAGCCCCTAGCCCCGAGCTCCGCTTCAATCGGTTCCGTCCTCGGTGCGCCCGCGTTTTATCTGCTCCTCGTCGGCAGCATGTGCTCGATCGCCGCGGTGGGAGGCACGAACCAGCACCTGAAGCTGTTCCTGAGCCTCGACCACGGGTACTCACAGGCCGGGGCGGCGCAGATCGCTTCGCTCGTCCTGGCCTCGAGCCTTGTTGGCCGCCTGGGAGCCGGGTGGCTCGCGGATCGCTTCGCGAAGAAGTACGTGATGCTGCTGATCTATTTGCTCGTCGTCTCGGCGATTCCGCTGCTCTTCCTGAAGGATGCCCGCGGCACGATCTATCTGTTTGCGGTCGTCTTCGGCCTCGGTCTGGGCGGCGAATACATGGTCATCCCGCTGATGGCGGGCGAGCTGTTCGGCGTGCGCGTGCTGGGGCGCACGATGGGCGTGGTGCTCACGGGGGATGGGATCGCCGAAGCAGTCGCGCCTTGGGTCGTCGGCCGGATGCATGACGCGTCCGGCAGCTACACGAACGGCTTTCTGGCGCTCATCGGCTGCGCGCTAACCGGAGCGATCGCGGTGGCTCTGTTGCCACGCGGCGTGAGGCCGTGAGGATCGGCATCATCATGAACGGCGTCACCGGGCGCATGGGATTGAACCAGCACCTCGTGCGCTCGATCGTCGCCATCCGGGAGCAGGGCGGGGTAAGGCTCGCCGGCGGCGAGCGGTTGCTCCCCGATCCGATCCTCGTGGGGCGGAGCGAGGAGAAACTGCGCGAGATCGCCGGCGCCCACGGCATCGAGCGGGTCTCGACCGACCTCGATGCCTGCCTCGCCGACCCCGGCGACGCGGTGTACTTCGACGCGACGTTGACGAGTCTTCGGGCCGATCACGTGCGGCGCGCCATCGCGGCCGGCAAGCACGTCTACTGCGAGAAGCCGCTCGCCCCCACCACGGCGGAGGCGCTGGACCTCGCTCGGCGGGCGGAGCGCCGCCCCGTCAAGCACGGCGTGGTCCAGGACAAGCTGTTCCTCCCGGGGGTCGGCAAGTTGAAGCGGCTGGTTGACGACGGCTTCTTCGGCAGGATCCTGAGCGTGCGTGGCGAATTCGGGTATTGGGTTTTCGAGGGCGACGCCGGCGGACCGCCCCCGCAACGCCCCTCCTGGAACTATCGCAAAGCGGACGGTGGCGGAGTCATCCTCGACATGTTCGCCCATTGGCGCTACCTGCTCGATCACACTTTCGGCGCTGTGCGAGCCGTGCAGTGCACCGGCGCGACGCACATTCCCGAGCGCGTGGACGAGCGCGGGCAGCGCTATGCGGCGACGGCAGACGACGCAGCGTACGCCACGTTCGTGCTGAAGGCTCGGCAGGGCGGGGGCGACATCATCGTCCAGTTCAACTCCTCGTGGACGGTCCGCGTCTATCGTGATGACCTGTTGCAGATCCAGGTCGACGGGACCCTGGGGAGCGCCGTGGCGGGCCTGCGCACGTGCAAGACACAGTCGCGCGCCGCCACGCCGCGCCCCATATGGAACCCCGATGTGCCGAATACCTTCGACTTCTATGCGCAGTGGCAAGAGGTCCCTGACTCGGGCGGGGAGCCCATAGACAACGCCTTCAAGGCGCAGTGGGAGCTGTTCCTGCGCCATGTGGCGGCGGACGGGCCGTTCCCGCACGACTTCCGGGAGGGCGCGAAGGGCGTGCAGCTCGCGGAGCTGGGGCTGCAGTCGTGGGCGGAGCGGCGGTGGGTGGATGTGCCGAGTCTGAGCTAATGCCGCGCACCCTCAAGCTGCCGCGCGCTGACGGCTCGCTCGCGCCGTATACGGTTCGGGAGCCGCGCATGTGGCCGGCTCCCACGGCGCCGATCCGCAGCCGGGTCGCCTACGCCGCGGCGCACGTCGTGAGCGATCCGCATTCCGACGCTGCCGTCGACTGGGACGCCACACTCGCCTACCGCCGTCACCTCTGGTCGCTGGGCCTGGGCGTCGCCGAGGCGATGGACACGGCGCAGCGCGGCATGGGCCTCGATTGGCCGCTCGCGCGCGAGCTCATCAGCCGGTCGGTGGCCGAAGCGCGGGCGGTGGACGGACTCATCGCCTGCGGCGCCGGCACCGATCAGCTCGCGCCCGACGCGGGCGTGACGCTGGACGATGTCGAGCGCGCGTACGCGGAGCAGGTGGGTCACGTGGAAGAGCAGGGCGGGCGGGTGGTGCTGATGGCGAGCCGCGCCTTGGCCCGTGCCGGCCGCGGGCCCGACGACTACCGGCGCGCGTACGGGACGATCCTGCGGCAGGTGCGCCGGCCGGTCATCCTGCATTGGCTGGGCGACATGTTCGACCCGCAACTCACCGGGTACTGGGGCACCTCCGACATCCGCGCCGCGATGGACGTCTGTCTCGAGATCATCGCCGAGCACCGCGCCAAGGTGGACGGGATCAAGATCTCGCTACTCGACCCGAACCTGGAGATCGAGATGCGCGCGCGCCTGCCCGCCGGCGTGCGGATGTACACGGGTGACGATTTCAACTACGACCGGCTGATTCTGGGCGAGGGGGGGGGCGCGCACAGCGACGCGCTGCTCGGCATCTTCGACGCGATCGCCCCCGCGGCGTCGGCGGCGCTGCAGGCGCTGGACCGGGGGGACGTGGCGGGGTACCGCGTGGTGCTCGCGCCCACCGTTCCGCTGTCGCGCCACATCTTCGAGCCCCCCACGTACGCCTACAAGACAGGGATAGTCTTCCTCGCGTATCTAAACGGGCACCAGGAGCACTTCCGGATGCTGGCGGGCGCGGAGAGCGGACGAGACGAATTCCACCTCGCGGAGCTGTTCCGCCTCGCCGACACTGCGGGGCTGCTCGCGGACCCGGAGCGCGCCGTGCAGCGGATGGAGCGCGTACTGACATGGACTCGGTCGCGCGCCTCAGTCTGAACCAGATCACGACCGAGCGCGCGAGCCTCGGCGACACGGTCGACGCATGCGCGCGGCACGGCGTGCCGGCGATTGCGCTGTGGCGTCACAAGGTGGCGGAGACGGGCGTGGATCGGGCGGCGCGGATGGTGCGCGATGCGGGGCTGCGGGTGTCGAGCCTGTGCCGGGGCGGGATGTTCCCGGCGCCCACGTCGGCCGAGCGGGCGGCGCGGATCGACGACAACCGGCGGGCGGTAGACGAGGCGGCGGCGCTCAGCGCCGAGGTGCTCGTTCTCGTGTGCGGGCCGGCGCCGGATCGGGACATCGCTGCGGCTCGGCGCATGGTTGCCGACGGGATCGCGGCACTCGTTCCGTACGCCGCGGAGCGGCGCGTGCGCCTCGGGATCGAGCCACTCCACCCCGCCTTCGCCGCCGAGCGGTCGTGCATCACCACGCTGCGCGAGGCGCGCCGCCTCGCCGAGCGTTTCGATGCCGCCACGGTCGGCGTCGTGGCCGACGTGTACCACATCTGGTGGGACCCGGAGCTGTACGACGAGCTGGCGGGGGCGACCGGCAGGCTCGTCGGGTTCCACGTCTCCGACTGGCTCGTCCCCGTGCGCGACATCCTGATGAATCGCGGCATGATGGGCGACGGCGTGATCGAGCTGCGGCGGATCCGCGAGGCCGTCGAGCGCGCCGGCTATGTCGACCCGATCGAGGTCGAGATCTTCAACCAGGCCGTGTGGGATACGCCGCTCGAGACGTTGATGCCATTGGTGAAGGAGCGGTATCTCGCGTGCGTGTAGCGGTCAATGGAGGAAGGATGCGCAAGCTCTGGGTGCTGGCTCTGCTCGCGCCGCTGGTGTCGCGCGCGGCAGATCTCCCGACCAACTACGTCGCCGGCCAGCTGATCCAGCTGAACGACAACGGAGCGTGGTCCTGGTTCATGGACGAGCGGGCCATCGTGGACGACGGCAAGCTCATCGTCGGATCGGTGCGCGCCGTGGGTGACTATCGCAACGAGCGTGATCCCGACTGGGGCAACGTGGAGGTGTCGGTCTACGACCTCGCGTCGGGTGTCGCGCGGCATACGGTGCTGCATCGCCACTTGCAGCAGGACGACCACGCGAGCCCCGCATTCCTCGCGCTCCCGGACGGCCGCTACCTCGCGATGTATACGCAACACGGAGTGGAGCGGCGCATCTATTACCGGCTCGCGGAGCCTCGCAATCCCCTGCGGTGGGGACCGGCCACGACCTTCGATACGCCGGGGAGCGCCGCGCAGCCGCTGCGCGGCGACAACGTCACGTACTCGAATCTGTTCCGCCTGGCCTCGGGCCGCATCGTGAACTTCTTCCGCGGCGTGGGCCTCGAGCCGAACTACATGTACTCCGACGACACCGCCCGCACCTGGCACTACGGCGGCCGGATGGCCCACGGCAAGAGCGGCGGGTACAGCCCGTATCTCAAGTACGCCTTCGACGGGGTGGCCACGATTCACTTCGTGATGACGGAAAACCACCCGCGCAATTACGACAACAGCCTGTATCACGCGTTCATCCGCGACGGTGCCATCTACCTGTCGGACGGAACTCGCCGTGGCAAGCTGAGCGAGACGACGGAGACGGACGTGAACGCGTGGGACCTGACCAAGGTGTTTCAGGGCGATCCCGACAACGTGGCCTGGATGTGCGACCTCGAGCTGGATACGGCTCAGCGGCCGTACGTGGTGTTCACCGTTCAGAAAGACGGCCGCGGCCTGCCGCGCGGCCAGGGAGGCTTCGACCACCGGTTCGATTACGCGCGCTGGGACGGATCGGCGTGGCGGGTGCACGAGATCGCCTACGCCGGCACCCGGCTCTACGCCGGGGAGGATGATTACACGGGCCTCGCCGCGCTCGATCCCAACAACCCCGACGTGGTGTACATCTCGACCGACGTCGAGCCCGTCACGGGCAAACCGCTCGTCAGTACGGCGGACGGCGAGCGCCATCACGAGCTGTTCCGCGGCACAACGCGCGACTTCGGCGCCACCTGGAGCTGGGAACCCATCACCGCCAACTCGACCATGGACAACCTGCGACCCATCATCCCCAGGTGGAAGGACCCTCGGACGGCGCTCGTGTGGATGCGGGGGAGCTACAAGAACAACCACGGGGAGTGGACGACGGCGGTGGTGGCGACCATCCTGCCGCCCTCACCCCGGGAAGGAGCCGGTCGATGACGACGCGTCGCGAATTCTTGGGCACATCCGCCGCACTGCTCGTTGCCCGCTACACGCGCCTGGTGTCCAGCCAGGCCCGTCTACCCCTCGGCTTCTCGACGCTGGGGTGCCCGCAGTGGAGCTGGTCGCAGATCCTCGACTTCGCAGCGGCGCACGGCTACGCCGCCGTCGAGCTGCGCGGGATACTGAAAGAGCTGGATCTCACGAAGGTCCCGGAGCTGACGGGCGAGCACGTGAGCGAGGCGAAGCGGCAGCTCGCGGCGCGCGGGCTCGTCGTGTCCTGCCTCGGCGCGTCGGCGCACATGCACGAGATGGACCCCGTCAAGCACGCCGCGCAGCTCGACGAGGCGCGCCGCTTCATCGATCTGGCCGACGCACTCGGCGCTCCCTACGTGCGGGTGTTCGGGAACGAGTACGTGGCAGGCGTGCCGCGCGCCGAGATGCTCGCGCACATCGCCGGCGCGCTACGCGAGCTCGGCGACTATGCCCGCCGCACGGGCGTCACCGTGGTCATCGAATCCCACGGCGACTTCACCGATTCGCCGGCGCTGCTCGACATCCTCACGAAGGCCGACTCACCGAACGTGGCGCTGCTCTGGGACGCGCACCACACGTTCGTGTCGGGCAAGGAAGAGCCCGAGGACACGGTGCGGCAGCTGGGTCGTTACATCCGGCACGTGCATCTCAAGGACTCCGTCCCCGCGGCGACGGAGGGTGGTCGCCGGTACGTGCTGACGGGCACGGGCCAGGTACCGGTAAAGCGGCAGATCGAGGCGCTGGTGAAGCTGGGGTACCGCGGTTACTACAATTTCGAGTGGGAGAAGCGGTGGCATCCGGAGATCGAGGAGCCCGAGGTGGCGTTCGCCCAGTTCGCGGAGGTGGCTGCGGGGTATCTGCGCGAAGCGCGACGCGAATGATCAATAATCAATGATCGATGATCATTGGACATTGATCATTGTTCATTGATCATTCGAAATCCCCTCCCACAGCCCCTGCAGGTACATCGCGCCCAAGGCGCGATCGTACAGTCCGTAGCCCGGCCGTCCCCGCTCGCCCCAGATCATCCGGCCGTGATCGGGACGCATCGGGCCGGTGAATCCGGTGTCGTGCAGCGCGCGCAACACCTCTCTCAGGTCCACACCGCCGCAGGCGGAGGGATGCGGCGTCTCGTGGAACTGGTGCTCGCCGGTGATGCGCACATTGCGGCAGTGGGCGAAGTGAATGCGCCCCATCTCGCCGAGCCGCCGGGCCATGGCGGGGAGATCATTGTCGGGTCGCGCGCCGAGCGACCCGGTGCAGAACGTCACGCCGTTCGCCGGGCGGTCGACAAGCCCCACGAGCCGCTCGAGGTCCGGGCCGCGGCAGATGATCCGCGGCAACCCGAAGATGGACCAGGGTGGATCGTCGGGATGGATCGCCATCCGAACGCGGGCTTCCTCGGCGACCGGCACCACGCGCTCGAGGAAGTAGGCTAAGTGGTCCCACAATCGCTCGGTGTCGACGTCGCGGTATGCGGCGAGGAGCGCCTGCAGCTCGCCGGGCCCGTACGTCGCGGCCCATCCCGGCAGGTCGCTGGTCCCGTGCGCTAGGTTCACGGCGCGGAGGGCGCGGTCGTCGTAAGCGAGCGCGGTGGAGCCGTCCGCCAGCGGCATCGCGAGCTCGGTGCGCATCCAGTCGAACACGGGCATGAAGTTGTAGCACAGGACGGGGATTCCGAGCTCCCCCATCGCCCGCACGCTCTCGCAGTAGTTCGCGATGAGCCGGTCACGGGTAGGTCGACCCAGCTTGATGTCCTCGTGCACGGGGATGCTTTCGACGACAGCAAGCGTGAGCCCGGCCGCATCGATGTCCCTGCCCAACCGCTCGAGCTGCTCGCGCGACCAGGGCGCGCCGACCGGAACGTCATACAGGGCGCTGACCACGCCTCGGATGCCGGGGATCTGACGGATATGTGCGAGCGGGATCGGATCGGCGGCGCCGAACCAGCGGAACGTCAGGTACACGCGTGCACTAACCGTTGGATGTCCTCGACGGTGGCGCGCCCGAAGTCCCCGGGGACGGCGAGCTTCAGGGCGCCCGCCGCGACCGCGAAGTCGAGCGCGGCGGCGGGCGTCTGCGCGCCGAGGAGCGCGGCGATCAGGCCGGCGGCAAAGCTGTCGCCTCCTCCGACGCGATCCACCACGCGCATCACGTGCCGCCGGCTCCGCGCAAGCGCGCGGGTGGCGGCGTCGTACAGCGTGGCGCTCCAGCCTTGCTCGCGCGCGCCGAGGATCTCCCGCTGCGTGATCGCGACGACACGACTACCGTAGCGCTCGGCAAGTAGCGGGCCGAGCGCGTCGCCCGTCGCATCGACGCCGAGCAGGGCACGCACAGCCTCACGGTTGCCGATCAAGACGTCGGCCTGGCGCACCAGCGGCTCGATCAATCCACGCGGATCCCGGCCTCGCCACAGCGCTTCCCGGTAGTTCAGGTCGAAGCTCACCGGCACCTGCCCCGCGCGGGCGCACGCCATGGCGCGTGCAAGCGCCGCGGCTGGCCCGTCCCCCAGCGCAGGCGTGATCCCGGTGGAGTGAAACCACGCCGCTCCAGCCAGCAGCGGCGCCCAGTCGATCTCGCTGGGATCGATTTGGGCGAGCGCCGAGCCCGCGCGGTCGTACACGACGCGCATGGAGCGCAGGTCCGCGCCCGGCTCCACGAAGTAGAGCCCGATCCGTATGCCGCCGCGCCGAATCGACGCGGTCCCGACGCCTTCGCGCTGGAGCGCAGCGAGCGCCGCATCGCCGAGCGGGCCTTCGGGCAGACGCGTTACATAGTCGGCCGTCAGACCCAGGTGGCTCAGCGCAACCGCGACGTTGGCCTCCGCCCCTCCGAAAAACGTGTGCAGCTCCGGCGACTCGAACAGTCGCTGCTCCCCCGGCGGGCTGAGCCGGAGCAGGAGCTCTCCGAAAGCGACCACGCGTGGCGCCCCAGCGGACAGACTCACGCGGGTGCTCCGGTGAGCGGCCCGCGGGCGCCAGCGACGCAGTCGACGAGCGCCCGGGCGCGCGCCGTCAGCTCCGCCCAGGCGCCTTCACCCTGAGCGACGAGCGACGCGCTGACGAGCGCGCTCCCGACGCTGACAGCCGCGGCGCCGGCGCGGATCCAGTCGCCTGCGTTCTCGAGCGACACCCCGCCGGACGGCACCACGCGCAGGATTGGCAGCGGGGCGAGCACTTCTCGCAAGTAGGGCGGGCCGACCGCGGACGCGGGGAACAGCTTCACTAGCGGTGCGCCGGCGCGCCACGCCTCCAGCAGCTCCGTCGGTGAAAACGCTCCGGGCAAACACGGGATGTGGTGGTCGCGACAGTAGCGAACGACGAAGCGATCGAACGCGGGGCTCACCACGAAACGCGCCCCGCGAGCGATGACGTCGCGGGCGGCCTTCACGTCGACCACTGTCCCCGCTCCGATCAAGCATCCCTTGAGTTCCGGGTCCGACGCGAGCCCGGCGATCGCCTCGAGCGCGCCCGGCGTCGTCAGCGTGATTTCCACGGCCGTCACGCCCCCCGCCGCGAGCGCGGCGGCCACGCCGCGGAGGCCGGTCGATTCGGGCAGCCGAACGACCGCGATCACGCCGCTCGCGAGCAAGGGGGGGGGCTCAGTCATGGGCGAGCGCTGCCTCGACACCCTCGTGCTCGAGGACGCGCATCCAGCGCGTCGTGGCTGCGACGAACTCCGGGAGCCGCGACGCTTCCGCGAGCGACTCGACCGGCAATCGCAGGAGCGCGAGGTGCGCGGCGCACGCGAGCGCGAGGCCCTCGGGTGGGCGGCCTCGCCGCTTCCCGAAGGCGACAATGAGGGGCACGACCCGAATCCGCATCTTGGTCTCCTGATGGGTCAGGATCACGCGCCACTCGTGATCGAGCCACGGGTTTCGGAAGCGCTCCACGACTGACAGCGCGAACTCCTGAGCCGCGTCGCCCGGCAGGTCGGTAGCGGGGATGATCTCGTCGAACAACACCCGGCGCAAGAACGCGCCCAGCTGCGCGTGCTCGACCGCCTCGCGAACCGTCCGCACGCCGGCCAGAAGCGCGAGCGGCGCCACTGCGGTGTGGGTCGCGTTCAGGAGGCGGAGCTTGCGCTCTTGGTAGAAGCCGATGTCGGGTGCGAACACCACCGACTCGGGCCTAACGTCGATGGGAAACGCCGTCCGCAGCGCAGGCGGGTCGGCCTCGATGGCCCAGAACGAGTACGGCTCCGTGACGGTGAGCAGGGCATCCGCGTAGCCCAGGCCGGCCTCGAGGGCCGCGCGCTGGTCGGGGGGAGGAGCGCCGGGCGTAATGCGATCCACGAGCGAAGAACAAAACCGGACGCGGGCGGAGCGCCATGCGCGGAATTCTTCGCTTTGCGGTCCTTCCCGCGCCACTTCATCCACCATCGCGGCGAGCTGCCGTCCGTTGTCGGGGATCAGCTCAGTAGGAATCACGAAGAGCGTGGGGCCGTCGGGCAGGCGCTCGAAGCGGGCGCGCAGCACGTCGGTCAGCCGAGCGGGGAAGCCCGAGTCTAGCCGGAAGCCAGACTCGGTCACGTTGCTCACGATCACCTGGAGCTCCGGCCGCGCGGCCACCTCGCGCACCGCGTCCCACTCGCCGTCGGCGACGAGCGCGCGCGAGATCGACCCGATCAGGCGGGTCCGCTCGACGCGCTCGCCGCTCGACAGACCGCGTTCCAGCAGAGTGAACAGGCCGTCTTGCTCGTTCATCGCCCGTGCCCTTCCTTGCGGCGTGCTTTGCACGACCACAATCCGGCCGTTGAACGCGCCCGCGCGGTTGGCCGCGTCGACGGATGCGGCGCACAGGGCGCGCAGCAACACGCCGGTGCCGAACTGGAGCACGCGCTCTGGAAGCTCCCGCCGGCGGTACGCGCTCTCCGGCCAGTGGGCGTGACTCAGACTGGGAAGGATCCTCGCCTCGCATCTCGTGGGTCGGTGGATAAGCTGCGCGCAAACGCAGCGGACGCAAAGGTCGCGCGAACATCTTTCCCGTCGCCCGCGTATCAGATATACACACCAACCTGGCAGGCTTTATGCTCCAGATGCGCCTCCTCTCCGTCGCCGCCCTGCTAGCCGCCTTGGCGTGCGTCAGTGCCGACATTCTAGTGCTCGATCCATCCGTACGACCGCAGACCAGTCCCCAGTCGATTCGGTTGATTGCACAGGAGCCCGCTCGACCGTATGTGGTGGTTGCGATCGTATCTGCGCGCGGGGACATCGAATCAGCTCGCAATCGACTCGTTAGAGAGGCGGCAAAGCTCGGCGGCCACGCCGTCCTCCTCGACAATGGCTCATTGACCCGCATTGGCGGCGACAAGAGCACCGCCCAGCAAATCACCGGCAAAGTCATCGTCTACAGTGACTCGACGCGGACGAATTAGAGGCATTCACGTCGCCACCTAGTCTCGCGCGGCTCCGGAAGTTCGCGTACGTGCTGGATGGACTCGGCCTCGATCCGATCCTCGGCTTGATTCCCGGTATCGGCGATGCGGCTGGAGCCGTTCTCGCCGCGTGGATTCTCCTGGAAGCATTTCGCATGGGTGCCTCGCGAGCCACTTTGGTCCGGATGGCCGGCAATGTGGCGCTCGACGCCGGACTCGGCGCGATTCCCGTCCTCGGAGATATCTTCGACTTCGCATGGAAAGCCAATTTTCGGAACGTGACGCTGCTCGAGCGGCATCTGGCGGGGCCAGCGCAGGCGAGACGCGCGGACCGCTCATTCGTTTTGCTCGTGATTTCTGGCGTGCTTGCGCTGGCGCTCGGGCTGCTCGCGTTTGGGATCGTGCTGACGCGCTGGGTCTTGCGCGCACTGGGCGGCGCATGAGAGGCAAGGCGCGCTCGGAGCCTTTCCCACCCATCGTCGCAGCACTCGCCGACCGCTATGCCGTCGAGCGGGAGCTGGGGCGCGGGGGAATGGCGACGGTGTACCTCGCCGAAGAGAAGAAGCACGGGCGAAAGGTCGCGATCAAAGTCCTGCGACCCGAAATCACGGCCGGCCTCGGCCCCGATCGTTTTTTGCGCGAGATCGGCATTGCTGCCCAATTGGCTCACCCGCACATCGTCCCTCTGATCGACTCTGGCGAAGCCGCTGGACTGCTCTATTACGTGCAGCCCCACGTCCCTGGAGGATCGCTGCGCGAGCGTCTGACCGAGACGCGGCAGCTGCCGCTGAAAGACGCGTTGCGCATCGCGCAGGAAGTCGGCGCCGGTCTCGATTTCGCGCACCGCCAGGGGTTCGTGCATCGCGACGTGAAGCCGGAGAACATTCTCTTCGCCGATGGGCACGCGCTGCTCGCGGACTTCGGCGTAGCGCGCGCCTGCTGCGACGCCGAGGAGGAAGCGGACGACAACGGCGCGATGGCGACGGAAGTCGGACTCGCGGTCGGTACGCCTGAGTACATGAGTCCCGAGCAGGCGAGCGGGGAGGCCGATCTCAGCGCGGCAAGCGACGTCTACAGCCTCGCCTGCGTCGTCTACGAGATGCTCGCCGGCGAGCCGCCATTCCACGGCTCCGGCGCCCGTGCCGTGATGGCCAAGCAGGTGACCGAGACGCCGCGGCCGCTGCGCGGCCTGCGGCCAGAAGTCCCGATGTCCCTCGAGCGCGCCGTTGCCCGCGCGCTCGAGAAGAATCCCGCCCAACGCACCGCAAGTGCCGCCGATTTCGTCGCCCAGCTCCTGGCACCACCCGACAGCGCGCTGCTCCGCAGCCCCGCGGTCACGCGCTCGATCGCGGTGCTGCCCTTCATCAATGCCAGCCCGGACCCCGACAATGAATACCTGAGCGATGGCATCACCGATGAGCTGATCGACGCGCTCGTCAAGGTCACTGGCCTGCGCGTCGCCTCGCGGACGTCCGTGTTCGCGCTGAAGGGAAAGCCGCTCGACGTCCGAGCCGTGGGGGCGCTGCTCGGGACCGCTGTGGTCCTCGAGGGAACGGTGCGCAAGGCGGGAGACCGGCTGCGCATCACCGCCCAGCTCACATCCACCGAAGATGGCCGGCTCCTCTGGTCGCAGCGCTACGATCGCCAGCTCGTGGACGTGTTGGCGATTCAGGATGAGATCGCCGCGACGATCGTCAATACGTTGCGCGCGACGATGTTCGCCGACTTGTCCGAGCCGATCGCGCGGCGCTACACCGAAAACATCCAGGCGTATGGCCTCTATCTCAAAGGCCGATACGAGTGGAACAAGCGTACCCAGGAAGGCGTCGCCGAGGCGATCCGCTACTTCGAGCGGGCGATCGCGGAGGATCCTGGTTACGCCCCCGCGTACGCCGGGCTCGCAGATTCGTACTCGCTCGATGTCGATTACCGATCGATACCGGTCCAAGAGGCGTACCAGCGCGCCAAGGAATACGCGCGGAAGGCGCTGGCACTCGACGAGTCCGTACCGACTGCCCACGCCTCCCTCGCGTGGACCTTGTTCATTTACGACTGGCAGTGGGAGGAGGCGGAGCGTGAATTTCGCCGCGCGATCGCACTCAATCCGCGCTATGCGAGCGCGCATCAGTGGTTTGCGTTCCTGCTTGCGGCCCGCGGTCAGCAGGACGCGGCCCTGGTGGAAGGCCATACGGCGCTCGAGCTCGATCCCGCTTCCGTGTCCGCACGGCGCGCCGTCGGGTGGCTGTACTACTACGCGCGCCGCTACCATCAAGCGCGCGAGCACCTCTCCCGCGCCATCGAAATGAATCCGATGGCCGTGGAAAGCTACCGCATGCTCGGGAGCACCATGGCGCTCCAGGGCGACGTCACCGAGGCAGAGCGTGTGCTGCGAGAGGCGCTGACGCTGGAGGGAGCTGGCGCCTACTCGAAAGCAACACTCGGTTGGCTGCTCGCACGGTCCGGGAGACGCGCCGAAGCCGAGCAACTGCTGCGCGAGCTCGAACTGTCGCGCGGGGAAGGGTACGTCTCACCGGTCGCGTTCGCGATCCTGCACATCGGGCTGGGCAATTTGCAGGAGGCGCTCGATTGGTCGGAACGCGCCTATGACGAACGGCGGGGCTGGCTCGCCTACGTGAATGTGAATCCGATTTTTGATCCGCTACGAAACGAGCCGCGATTCGCCGCGCTCGTGAGAAAGATGCGACTGTAGGTCTACGAGCCTACTCCGTTGGAGCTAGTCCTGAATAGCAGGCTGCGATAGTTGACTGGCGGCGGGATGATCAACGGGGTAAGACGTGGAGTACCCTCGAGGGGTTCGGCTGTGGCGGCACGACCAGCAGCTTCCAACGATTCGATGAGCCCCGCGCGGTCGCGGGGATCAGAGCCGCTGTGGCAGGAGGTCCTGCGAAGGGCCGCCGTGACCCTCGGGGGGCGAGCGGTGGGTGTGTGGGAAGCCGACGCGCGCGGTCGACTGCATCTCCTTGCTTCGAGCTCCGAGGACCTCGCCCCTCTCGCCGGCGAGTTGGAGGCCGCGCTGCGCACGCTGGGCGAGTTGCCCGGACCGCGCCCGCCGCCGTGTCGCTGGGTCGCGAGCCGCCTAGAGGAACAACGCTGGTGCATCGCGCGGGTCCGCCGCGAGCTGCCCCGACCGCCGCTCGGTGTCGAGCGGCGCGGGCGCGAACGGGTGGCACTCGAGCTGGCGGGCGTGTGTATCGGGTTGCTCGGCGACCCCGACCGCCAGGCGGCGGCCGCGCGTGACGTAGAAAGCCTGGCGCGTCTTGCCCTGACCGTCGAACAGGTTCCTGCGATTCTCTGGACCACCAACGCCGAGTTGCGGATCACAGGGCGGTCCGGCGCGGGCCTCACGTCGGACATCCTGCCAGAGCGCGTCGTAGGCGCATCCCTCCTCGATCAGTTCTCCAAGCAAACAGTGAGCGCTGACTCGATCAATGCGCATCGGCGGGCGCTCGCGGGGGAGTCGGTGTCCTACCAGATTCGGCTCGAGGACCGCTGCTACGACGCGCACCTGGAGCCACTGCGAAACAAACCGGGCGCGATTGTGGGCGTGGTCGGGGTGGCGGTAGACGCGCGCGATCGCGCCCCGGCACCGCTCGATCTCGAGGACTTTTTTGAGAACGCGACGGTCGGTCTATGCTGGCTCGGGCCGGACGGCACCATCGTGCGGGCCAACCCCGCCGAGCTGGACCTCGTTGGCTATGGCCGCGACGAGTATGTCGGTCGGGACGTGCGCCAGTTCCACGTCGACCCGCAAATCGTTGACGATGTCCTGCGGCGTCTGGGCGCGGGAGAGACCGTCCGCAATGTCGAGACGCGGCTGCGGCACCGCAATGGATCGATCCGCTACGTGCTGCTCAGTGCGAACGCGCGGATGGAGAACGGGCAGTTCGTGCACGCCCGCTGCGTCACGCGAGACGTCACGGAACTCAAGCAGGCCGAGTCCGCCGTCGCATACTTCAAGGCCATGGTGGAATCGGCGGACGATGCCATTGTCAGCAAAACGCTTGATGGAACGATCACAACATGGAACGCAGCCGCGACGCGCTTCTACGGATACGCGGCCGAGGAGGTCATCGGAAAGACGATCACGCTGATCGTGCCACCGGACCACCGTGAAGAGCTGGCCAGCGTCTTCGAGAGCCTGCGGCGCGGCGAGCACATTGAGCATTACGAGACCACGCGCATGCGAAAGGACGGCACGCGCGTGGAGGTGTCGATGAGCATCTCGCCGATTCTCGACGCAGACGGTCATCCTGTTGGCGCCACCGCGATCACCCGGGATATCACGTACCGCCGGCAAGCCGAGCGACAGCTGCTGCGCGGGGCGCTGCACGACGCGGTCACCGATCTGCCGAACCGCGCCTCCTTCGTCGAGCGCTTGTCGCAGGCGCTGGCGCGCACGCGGCGGGACTCTGACTATCGGTTCGCTGTCCTGTTCGTCGACTGCGACCACTTCAAGGCGGTGAACGACCACCTCGGGCACGCCGCCGGCGACCGCCTCCTGGTGGAAATCGCCAGGCGGCTGCAGTCGAGCGTGCGACCCGCTGACGTGGTCGCACGGCTCGGGGGTGACGAGTTCACACTCCTGCTCGAGGAGGTGGCGGGCCTTCCCCAAGTCGAGCATGTGGCGCGGCGTGTCCTCGACAGCCTGGCCGCACCCTTCTTGTTGGAAGGGCGCGAGGTGCGTACCAGCGTCAGCATCGGCGCCGTGCTGAGCGAGCCCCACTATGAGCAGGCCCAGGACCTGCTGCGGGACGCGGACCTCGCCATGTACCGTGCCAAGGAGCGGGGGCGCGCGTGCTTCCAGGTCTTCGATGTCGAGATGCGAAACTGGGCCCACGCTCGTTCGGGAATGGAGGCGGATTTGCGGGAGGCACTCGGGCGCAAAGAGTTCGCGCTCGTGTTCCAGCCGATCGTGGAGATCGAGACCGGCCGGGTGTATGCGTTCGAGGCCTTGCTCCGCTGGCACCACGCCAAGCGGCGGGTCCTCTTGCCGCACGAATTCTTGCCGCTGGCCGAGCAGACCGGCCTCATCGTGTCGATCGGCACGTGGGTCCTGCGGGAGGCGTGCCGCTACGCGCGCACCTGGCAGAACGCGGTCCCGGGCGCGGGCCCGGTGCGGATCAGCGTGAACGTCTCGGCGAAGCAAGTCGCGGATCCGCGCCTGGTAGACGACTTGCGAGCGGCCCTCCAGGATGCCGGACTCACGCCCGCTGCGCTGAGTCTCGAGGTCACTGAGAGCGTGCTCATGGAGAGCCTCGACTCGTCCATCGCCCTTCTGAATCGGCTGCGGGAGGTGGGCATCCAGCTACACATGGACGATTTCGGCTCTGGCTACTCGTCCCTGAGCTATCTGCCGCGCTTCCCCCTGCAGGGCATCAAGGTCGACCGGACCTTCGTGCACCGCATGGGTGCGCGCCGCACTGATGTCGAGATCGTGCGCTCGATCGTTGACCTGGCGGAGCATCTCGGCCTCATTGTGATCGCGGAGGGAGTCGAGACCGCGGCGCAGCGCGAGCGCCTCATCGCCGTCGGATGCGAGCTCGGGCAGGGGTTCTTGTTCGCGAAAGCGCTCGAGCCCGAAGCGGCCCGGGCACTGCTCGCCGAGCAGCAACAGCCTGGCCCCAAGGCCGCGTGAGGAATCGTTTCTGCGCCCACGACGGGCCGGATGTGCTCCAGCACGATCCGGCCCACCCGTGGTCCTCGTTGTTATTGCCCGACAGTGAAGTCAATGCGTTTCAGAACGCTCCCCGCCTCATCGCGAATCTCGACGTGCCACGCACCCTTCGCATCGGCCGGAATCGTCTTGCGGCTCCACGTCCGCCACGGCGATCCTCCGACTGCGAGCGACACATCGCCGACCTGATCGCCGCCGTGGAACCAGACGTGGTGCAGTGTCTGGCCGCCCCCGCCCGTCACGCGCATCCACAGCACGACCGTACCGACGCTGTCGGGAAATGCGGTGCCGGTATCTTGCGGTGCACGGTCCGCGACCGAGCGCGCCAGGACGGCTTCGACCGTCGCGGTGCTCGGTGCGGCCGCGGGAGCCGGAGGCGGGGCCGGGGGAGCTGCAGCCTTCGTCGTGTCCTGGGCCGCAGCGGGTAGCGCAACGCCCAGGAGCAGTACCAGCGTAAGCAGCGCTTTCATGCAGACGCTCCCTGATTGAGGGTTGCTCGTTCTACGCGGCGCCGGCTGCGACGTTCCAACCAGGCGCCCAGAAAGATGGCAATGAGACAGCCCAACAGCGTGCCCGCCATCTGAAATCCCAACTGATACTCGAGCTGAATCCAGTGACACTTGGGGGCGAAAATCGGCCCGACCAGTCGCCCGCATTTGTTTTGCGAGAAGGCAAAACCCCAGCTCGCGCCGAGTCCAAAGACCAAGGGCAAGAGCGCGACGAAGAAATGGCGCAGCAGAATCATCGGCCACGCTCGATATGCCAGCGATCCATGACGCGACCTCCTTCGATGACCACATATTCGTCGAAATGCGCTTCGGTCAGGCAGGAATGGTTGGGAATGATCTCGATCTGTTGCCCGACTTTGAACTTGCCTTCGATCGCGGCGGACGCGGCGGCGCGGATCAACCCGTGCTCCTGCGACACGGATGCGACCGTGAGCTCGGGATGGTCCTTCACCGCGCCGAATGCGGGCTCGAGTCCCACATGGGTGGGCCCCAGGTCCTTCGAGAGAGAGAGGGCACCCGCATCCACGACGAAGTGCGACGCCCCGGGCTGGTGCGACACGACCGTCGCCAGTACCGAGACCGCGACGTCCTGGGGCTCACAACAGCCAATCAGCACCATGGTCCGGTCATAGAAGATGTAATTCCCGGGCCGAGCTTCTGTGACGCCCGTCAAGCTTTTTACGGCCGCCATCGCGGGGGTCGAGCCGACGCTCACGCCGCGCACGGGCAGCGCGTCCTTCCGGAGCAGCTCCGCAAACCACACCATGACCTGCCGTTCCTGCTCGGCGATCTGCGCCGCCTCGTCCGTGTTGCGCGTGCGATACGCGTGTCCGGAATGGCTGAGGATGCCGTCGAACATGAGCCCGCGCTCCGCGCCGAGCTCGCGCGCGACCTCGAGCCCGTAGCGCGAGGAGGGATCGACGCCGGCCCGGTGATAGCCGCAGTCCACCTTGAGCCAGACGTGCAGGCCGCTGCCCGCCAGCGCCTTCGCCGTGTCCAGATCATCCAGAATGACGCGCACCGTGGCGCCCGCCTGGCCGATGCGCTGCACGTGCGCCACGTGCGACGGATCAAGCGGGAACGCCCAGGTGAGATCCGTGAAGCCGCCGCGAACGAACGCCTCAGCTTCGAACAGCGTGGACACCGTGATCCCGTGGGCGCCGTACGCGACCTGCCGGCGCCCCAATTCCAGGCACTTGTGCGTCTTGATGTGGGGCCTGAGCGAGACGCCGAGGCGCCGCGCTCTGTCTGCCATATGCTTGAGGTTGCGCTCCATCACGTCGCGATAGAGCAGCAGGGCGGGCGTTTCTACGTCGAACATTCAGCCTGTCGCGAAGGCGCCGCCCTAGCCATCGATCCGGCGGCCGGTGACCTCCACCCGTTTCAAGCGCTCGATCCGTCCCGAGCCTCCCACGAAATGCGACGCCACCCAGCTCGTGAGGCTGACGATGATCGCGCCCCAAGTCGCCGACCAGAGTCCCGCGACATGGAACCCCGGGACCAGCCACGCCACAAGGGCGAGCGAAATCCCGTTCACGATCAAGATGAACAGCCCGAGCGTGAGGATGGTCAGTGGCAGCGTGAGAATAAAAATCACGGGCCGGATGAGCGCGTTGACGAAGCCCAACACCAGCGCGGACACTATCAATGCACCAGTGCTTGCGAACGCGATGCCCGGGAGCAGTTGATCGGCGACCCAGAGTCCCAGGGCGGTGATCAGCAGTCTAAGGAGGAAGCCTCTCATGGATGGGAAGATAATCGCTGCGCACGGCCGGTGACGAAGCGTGCCGTCATGCCCGGGCGGGCCTGCACGCCCAGCTTGGAATCGATCAGGATGGTGCCGCTCATGGAGTCTCGCCCTGAGGGAGCGAGCGACAGGCCGGCGAACGGTCCCAGATCCGCCGGCCAGCCGCTGACGATGGCCTGCTCCGGTTGACCGAACCAGCTCACCGCCAGCGTTTCCGCGCGCGGCGTGCGGAAAACGATCTGCCCGCGGAGTATGCATTCCCGATCGACCACGATCGGCGCAGTATCGAGGGTGATGTCACTCAGGCGGAAGCGATCGCTCATTTGCGGTGCGTCGGGGAACGTGAGGGTGTCGCCACGGACGACTACCCAATGGCCCGCATAGGGGAGCGAGTATCGGCGCAGGCGTTCGAACTGATGCCCCGAACAGAGGTTGGAAGGGCCGCACGCCGCGACGACACATGCCACGGCGGCGATCACGGCACGCATTAGAACTCCGTGGTATCTCTCGCTACCGTATCCGAACGCTGGACTCGCGCGCTCATCGAATCCGCGGCGGTCATCGCGCGACCCACAGCGCGGGCGCCGGGAATCTTAGAGCCAGCGAGAATACTGTCGTTCTGGCGCTCGGTGAGGGTGTCGCGGTTCACGGTCTGGCTCGATTTGTCGGAGCTGCCGCATGCCGCGATGAGGCAGATCGGAACAACCCACAGGATGGATTTCATGGCTGGCAACTTTACTGAACCGGGGTACACTTGCAACCCAACCTGGCTCCCGGGAGATCAGATGCGCCGTCTTTCCCTCCTCGCTGTGCTCCTCGTGGCGGCCGCATGCCGCCCGTCCCTCGCCCGTCGTCTCTCGGAAGGCAAGTGGGTGGACCTCACGTACGACTTCGACTCGACCACCATCTACTGGCCGACGGCCCAGCCGTTTCACCTCACGGTCGTCTCGGCACAGCGTACGACGGGGGGCTACTACTACGCCGCCAATAACTTCGCGGCCGCCGAGCACGGCGGGACCCATCTCGACGCGCCGGTCCACTTCGCCGAGGGCAAGCGCACGACAGACCAAGTCCCCGTCACCCAGCTGATGGGACCGGCGGTGGTCATCGATGTCAGCCATCAGGTGGACTCGAGCGTCGACTATCGGGTGCGCCCCGCCGACATCACGGCATGGGAAAGCGTCCACGGCGCGATCCCTCGCGGTGCCATCGTGCTGATCCGCACGGGCTGGGGCAGCCGCTGGCCCGACCGCGCGCGCTATCTCGGCACCACGAAAACGGGAGCGAGTGCGATTCCGGAGCTGCACTTCCCGGGTCTGGACCTCGATGCGGCGCGGGAACTGGCGCGTCGCAAGGTCAACGCGGTGGGGATCGACACGCCCAGCATCGACTATGGGCAGTCGAGCATTTTCGCGGTCCACCGCCGCCTGTTCGCGGTGAACATTCCCGCGTTCGAAAACGTGGCCAATCTCGGTGAGGTCCCGGCGACGGGGGCCTATGTCATCGCGCTGCCGATGAAAATCAAAGGGGGGAGCGGCGGGCCGCTGCGGATCGTCGCGCTGCTGCCTTAACCGCGTCAACATTCTATGACGTCGGCAGCCCCTTCCGCAGCACGTCCTCCATCACGTCGCTGAACCGATCGACCTCGGCGAGCGTCGTGTAGACGTTGGGCGTGATCCGCAGGCAGTTGAACTCCGGATGCGCGATCGGCGTCACGATGATCCGATGCCGGTCGAACATGAAACCGGCGAGTTTCCCCACGTCGAGCTGGCCCGGGGTGAAGGATGCGAGCCCGCACGACTGCGCGGGATCGTAGGGGGTGAGGATCTTCGCGCCTGGGACACGCTCCAGCCGTTTGGCCCAGCGGTCGCGCAGGAACCGCAACCGCGCCGCTTTCCGCTCCGGCCCGATCCCGTCCAGAAAATCGAGCGCTTCGACGATCGCGTTGTGGTTCGCCGCCGGGTGGGTGCCGATCTCCTCGAACTTGCGGATGTTGTCGTTCAATTCTGGCGGCGCGGCCATCATCGGCCAGATCTTGGCGATCTTCGACCGCCGCACATACAGGAAGCCGGTGCCGATCGGCGCCGTGAGCCACTTGTGGAGGCTTGTGCCGTAGTAGTCGCAGTCCAGCTCGTCGCGGGTGAACGGGAAATGCGCGTACGCGTGCGCGCCATCGACGATCACCTCGATGCCGCGCGCGCGGCCCAGCTGGCAGATCTGCTTCACGGGAAAGATCTGGCCCGTGAGGTTCGTGATGTGGCAGATTTGAATGACCTTCGTGCGCGGGGTGATCGCCGCTTCGATGCGCCGGGCCAGATCCTCCTGGGACGGCGGCGGTACGGGAAACGTGATTTGCTTCAGCACGATGCCGTCCCGCCGCTCGCGCTGTTTCCAGGTGGTGATCATCCGCGGATAGTCCTGCGTCGTGGTCAGCACTTCGTCGCCGCGCTGGAGCGGTATGCCGAGCTGAACGATCTCGAGGGCCTCGCTGGCGTTGCGGGTGATCGCCATCTCCTCCGGATCGCAGCCGAAATTCGCCGCGAGCCGGCGGCGTACCGCTTCGATCTCCGGCTCGATCCACGCCCACATCGTGATCGCGGGCGCCTGGTTCGAGACCGCGAGATAGCGTTGAAATGCGGCATTGACCACGCGCGGCGACGGTGCGACGCCGCCGTTGTTCAGGTTGATCATCCCGCGGTCAATGTCAAACGCGGCTTGGATCTCGCGCCAGAAATCCTCGTCCTGGGCGACGTCGGTGGCGCTCCGGCCGTCGGCGTGCCGGACCGCTGGAAGAATGCGCGAGAGGGCGTCGCTCTTGAGCGCGGGCAGGGTAGTGCCGGCGGCGAACAGCGAACGCAGGAAGTGGCGGCGAGTGGCCATCAGGAGCCTCGTGTGAGACGACGGATCAGGAGACTATACGCGAGGAGATTCACGGTGAGCACCAACGTCCCGAGCGCGACTTGCACACCAGCCGTCAACCCTTTCGGATAGATCACCGGCAGGACGTAGTGTTCGACGAAACCGCCGGCGTATCCCTGCTGGCCGGCGCGCGCGCGCAAGCTGTTTTCGAGCGGCGTCAACGGGCAGATCCCACCACGGTACTCGATGAGGATACCCCACAACGCACACGGAATGTGGACCGCCGCGACCCATCTCCAGCGCCATGCGAGAAAGCCGCCAAGCACCACGAACAGAATGAACAGCCCGTGGAACGCGACAACCGCATTCGCGAGCAGCCGGTAGAGCACCCGTAGGTAATAAAGCAAAACCCCCCGCCCGGCCAGAGCCGGACGGGGGGCGAGAGGCAAGAGTCAGATGCTAGGCGCCGAGCACGCCGATAGCGGGCGCCAGGATACCCTGGAACAACGTCCCAATGCGCTCGACCGCGTCGCCGAGATGATGCAGCGCAGCTTGTTCATCCGCATTCAGGCCATCCGCGTCGGCGCCGGTGCACGTCAGCGAGAAGCTGGTCGATGTGCCGGTGACGGTGCACGTGGCGAACAGCCCGCCGTCCACCTTCGACGTGATCGTGCCGCTGACGGTGCCCGCGGCTTGATCGACATCCAGCGCGCCGTCCAGCGTGACGACTTCGCCACCATGCTCGAACCGGAACGACACCCTGAGGCTCGCGCTCGTCTGGGAGACCGTGGCCTGCTGCCAGTCCCGCACGTGGATGTCGCGGGAGTTGATGTCGAAGGAGACGTCCTCGGTGACGGAAATGCTCGTCGCGTTGCCGGAAGCTGAAATGGATCCGTTGAAGCGCACCGAGTCGGGCGACGACGCACCGTTCGTGATATAGCCGGCCGTCGTGATGGTCGCCGAATTGGCTGTCTGGCTGGACAGCGTCACGGTGTAATTGACGTACACCGGGGTCCCGCCGACACCGGCGACGATGATGTCCAGCTTGGGACTGCCGCTGCCGGTCTCATCGATGAGATCGATATAGCCGACCTCGACGAGCGGATTCGCCGGCTGCCCGGTCAGCTCGTTGATCGCGTACAGGATGAACCGCACGCCGGTACTCGGCGCGCCGGTCCGTGCGGTTGCGACGTACGCCGACGTCCCGAGATCCCATTCGAATGTCTTGCCGACCACACCAACCGGGAACAGCGCCGCCGTCGCGCGCACGCTCATCTGCGGGATGAGCCGGGCGAAGGTGCGGGCGGCCAGGATGCGGCGCGCGTAGGGCCGCAGGTCGGACGACTGTGTCAGCGGATTGACCGCGCTGGCCAGCGCCAGCGCCGGCAAGGGAGCGGGGGCCGTCGGCTGAATCGATGCGGAAACGGCCGAGAAGCTGTGGAGCGGGGCGGCATTGAACATCGTATCGAGCGACGCGAGCTGCGCACTCGTCGCCTGAGGATTGGCGAGCGACTTCGGTGCGATGGACTCCTTGCCACAGGCGCCGGTCAAGGCTGCCAGCACGAGCCCGGCAAGCGCGGGACGCAGGAACGACCGCATACGGCCTCCGAATCGAAAAAGTGGGGACGAAACTCAATTCTGCGGGCGCTCAGGCCGGAGGGGCTGTGACCCTCCGCACGTCTCGCCAGGCTAGGCGATTACCCCACCGCCGAGCAGTCGATCATCGGCGTCGTACAGCACGCCCGACTGCCCTGGTGTGATCGCCCGGACCGGCTCAGCGAGCCGGAGCGCGATGCGGCCGTCCGCCTGCGCAGCAATCGTGCCGGGGACGGCACGCGCGCGATAGCGGCACTGCACCCACACGGCGTCCCCGGGCGCGAGCGGGTCGGCGAGCCAGTTGACCTCTGTCAGAGACAGCTCGTGTCCGAACAACTCCGCCCCGCGGCCGACGACCACCTCGCGGGTCTCGGGCCGGATCGCCACGACGTACAGCGGCTCGTCGAACCCACCGGGCAGGCCGCGGCGCTGGCCGACCGTGTAGCGCGCGAAGCCGTCGTGCTCGCCGATCACCTCACCACTGGTCGTCACGAGGGGACCCGGGACGAGTGCCGGTGCGTCGGCGGGAAGGTGCTTCTCGAGCACCGCGACGTAATTGTCGTCCGGCACAAAACAGATCTCGACCGACTCCTGCTTGTCGGCGGTGACCAGGTCCAATCGCCGTGCCACCGACCGGGTTTCGGCCTTGGTGAGCTCGCCCACCGGCGTCACCATGCGCCGCACCACCGCGCGATCGATTCCCCACAGGAAGTAGGACTGATCCTTCTGGCGGTCGAGGCCGCGGTACAGCGCGCCACGCTGCGCGATCGCGTAATGACCGGTCGCGATCGCGTCGCAGTCGAGCGCATCGGCGTGGTAGAGGAAGTCACGGAACTTGGTGAACGAGTTGCAGCGCACGCACGGGATGGGCGTCCGGCCGCGGGCGTACTCCGACACGAAGTTGTCGATGACGTCGTGCCCGAAGCGGTCCTCGAGATTGAGGACGTAATGCGGGATCCCGAGCTTGTGGGCGACCAGCTTCGCGTCGGTGATCGAGTCCAGCGAGCAGCACGGACGGTCGGGGACACTGTCGCCATAGCAGAACAGCTTCATCGTCGCGCCGATCACCTCGTGGCCCTGCTCGACGAGCAGCGCGGCGGCGACGGAGCTGTCCACGCCGCCCGACATCGCGACGAGCACTCTCATCGATGGAGGACCGCGGACAACGACCGCACCTTCTCGACGACGCGCGGCAAGGCTCCCGCCACCGCGTCCACATCTTCAATGGTGCTGTCCTTGCCGAAGGAGAACCGCAGCGCGGCGATGCCGAGCTCACGCGGGACGCCCATCGCGGTCAGCACATGCGACGGTTCCACCGACCCGGTGCTGCACGCCGATCCGGACGAGCAGGCAATGCCGGCGAGATCGAGATGCATCAGCAGCGCTTCGCTATCGGTGCCGGGAATCGAGACGTTCGAAATGTGCGGCGCGCGCTCGGCTTGCCAGCCATTGATCACCGCGTCGGGCACGATCGCCAGCAGGCGGCGCTCCAGCTCATCGCGCAGCTCGCGCAGCCGCGCCGCCAGGGCCTGCTGCTCTTCGACCGCCAGCCGGGCCGCCGTCCCGAGCCCCACGATGCCGGGGACGTTCTCGGTCCCGGGCCGAATGCCGAATTGCTGTCCCCCGCCGTGGATGATCGCCTCCACGGCCTTCCGGTCGCGCACGATGAGTGCACCGACGCCCTTGGGGGCGCCGATCTTGTGGCCGGAAATGGTGAGGAGACTGCAGTTGACGTCGCGCAGCGAGACCGGAACCTTGCCGAACGCCTGAACGGCGTCCGAATGGAACAGCACGCCGGAATCACAACATCGCGTCGCCACGTCGCCCACGGGTTGGACGGTGCCGACCTCGTTGTTGACCCACATCACGCTGACGACCGCGACGCCGCGCCGGAGCGCCGCCTCGAGCGCCGCGGTGTCGACCAGGCCCGACGCCGTGACCGGAAGCACGATCTCTTCGCCACCGAGGTGCTTCACCGCGTGCGCGGCGGCTAACCCCGCCTTGTGCTCCGCGGCGGAGACGGCGACACGAAACGGACCACCGCGATCGCGCGACGCGAGCGCCGCCCCGATGATCGCGAGGTTGTCCGCCTCCGTGCCCCCCGAGGTGAACACGACCTGATTCGGCTCGGCGCCGACGGCGGTCGCGACCGCGCGCTTCGCCTCCTCGAGGCTGGCACGCGCCGCCCGGCCGAAGCGGTGCGCCGAGGACGGATTCCCGAAGGCTTCCTTCCCGAGATAGGGAAGCATGGCCTCGAGGACCTCCGGCCGCACCGGCGTCGTCGCGGCGTTGTCGAGATACGTGACGCGCTTGGTCATGGAAGGCGCAATCTACAAACTAGATGGACTGCACGCCAAGCCGCAGCACATCATCCACTTCCTGCGTCTCGCCGGTATAGAAGGGTTCCCCGTAGCGCCGCCGGATGAGTGAACCGTAGTGGGCCGACTGCACGCGGATCAATTCGTAGAGGTCCTGGCCGGTGGGGTGGATCTCGCCGGCGGCCTTTGCACCGGTGAACTGCGACGCATAGCAGTGGATCGCCGCCAGCTTCGTATCAAACACGTCCGAAATGTCCACGACGAACGTCGGCTTCACCGGATCTTCGCGATAGGCGAGCGCATATAGGATCTTGAACGGGCGGTGAGCCTCGCCGCCCGTTCCCGGCTCATACTTCGCCAAGCCCGCCAGATAACACGCGTCGCGCCCGAGCTCGGACGCGATGCGGTGATCTGGATGCCGCCCAACGGGGAAGGGGAGGATGACGACACGCGGTCTCAGGCGCCGAACCATTTCGACGATTTTCTTCCGTGACGGTTCATCGTTCGTCAGGTACGCATCCCGCATCCCGGCATTGAGTCGCACCGCGACGCCAAGCGTTTTCGCGGCGCGCTCGGCTTCCGCGGCGCGCGTCGCCGCGTCACCCCGCGTCCCCATTTCGCCTTGCGTGAGGTCGAGGATCCCCACCCGATGGCCCGCCTTCGCCGCCTTCGCGAGCGTCCCCCCGCAGGTGAGCTCGACGTCATCGCGGTGCGCCGCGATCGCGAGCAGATCGACCTGATCACTCATAGCGCAGTGCCTCGACCGGATCCAGTCGCGCCGCGCGGGCCGCGGGCGCGATGCCGAAGACGAGCCCGACGAGGATCGACGCGGCGGTGGCGATCGCCGCGGGAACGACGGGGATCGTCGTGCTGAACGCGAGCAGCCGCTTCAGCACCTCGCCGACACCCACGCCCAGCGCGATGCCGATGATGCCGCCCAACAGCGTCAGCGTGGCGGCCTCGACGAGGAACTGCCACAGGATGGCCCGGCGCGTGGCGCCGAGCGCCTTGCGCAGGCCGATCTCCCGGGTCCGGCTCGTCACCGAAACCATCATGATCGCCATGACTCCGATGCCTCCCACCATCAGCGCGATGCTCGAGAGCACGAGCATGACGAAGAAGAATGCGAACGTCAGGCTGTCGAAGATACTCAGCACCTGATCGGACGTGAGCAAATCGAACGTGTTGGCGTCGCCCACGCGCAGGCCGCGCAGCCGCCGCAAGGTCACCGTTGCGGCATCCATCGCGCGGCTGACGCTGACCTCCGGCTTCGGCTTCACGAGAATGATCAGGCTGTTCCACTCGTCGATGATGAAACTGCGCCGCGCCGACTCGAACGGCACCACCGCGGCGATCTCGGGTGTCCCCGGCACTTCGAAGATGTTCGTGGGTCGTTGCCAGACGCCGATGACTTTGAACGGATGTCCCCCAATCCGGAGGACCCGGCCGAGCGGATTGACGGCGCCGAACAGGCGATCGATGGTCCGCTGCTCGACGATCGCGATCGGTTCACCTCCGCGCAGCTCGGCCGCGGTAAACGAGCGGCCGGACGAGATGCCGCCGCCGAGGATTTCCATGAAGCGGTCATCGGCCCCGAACACGCCGAGGATGCGGGTGTGATTGCCGCCATACTCGAATCTTTCAAAGACCTGTGTCCAGATCGCCGCGTAATGGATTTCGGGCAGGCGGGCAATCGCCTCGGCGTCTTGCGGGAGCAGCTTTGGGCGGATGCGCACCTCACGTGGCACCGCGTCGGGATTCACTCCCGTGGTGGAGAAATACCGGAGCACGCGGAACGTCGTCGGACCGACGACCTCGAGCGTGTTGACGATCTGCTCCCGGAAGCCGGCGACGATGGAAGCCATCGCCATGACCGTGGCGATCCCGATCACGACGCCGAGCACCGTGAGCGCCGACCGCAGCTTGTTGGCCCGCAGCTGGTCGAGCGCGATGCGCCAACCCTCGCGGAGCGAGTGGAGTTTCATCTACTCTTGGCGGAGGGCTTCGATGGGATCGAGGCGCGACGCGCGATGCGCGGGGTACACGCCGAACGCCACCCCCACCACGATGCCTAGCAACAGCGCAATGCCGATGGACCACCCCGTGACGCGCGCCGGCAGTGGTGACAGGACCTGCACCAGTCCGGCGAGTCCTGCGCCCACGGCGAGGCCGGCGATCCCGCCGAGCACCGACAGCGTCAGCGCCTCGGCGAAGAACTGCCGCCTGATGTCGCGGCGCGCCGCCCCCAGGGCCTTCCGAATCCCGATTTCGCGCGTGCGCTCGGTGACGCTCATGAGCATGATGTTCATGATGACGATGCCGCCCACGACGATGCCGATGACCACGACGGCGGGCACGACGGTGAAAATGACACGGGTGAGCTTGGCCCAGAACGCGATCAGTCCTTCCCCGGTGTCGATGGTGAAGTCGTTGTCCGCGCCCGGCCGCAGGCGGTGCGCGATGCGCATCGCTTCCTCCGCGCGCAGCATCGCGGGCGCGACGCCATCCGCCGTCGCCATCTTCACCGAGATCACCATCGTCTGGCGGCGCCCGTACATCGCTTCGAACGTGCTCAGCGGCAGCATCACGAAGCCGTCCCAGGATTGTCCGAGCACGGTGCCCTTCTTCGCAATCACGCCCTTCACGACCAGCTGCATGCCGTGGACCCGAATCATCCGGCCGATGGCGGCTTCGATGTTCCCGAACAGCTTGTCGGCGACGTCGTAGCCGAGCACCGCGACGTAGCGCCGCTGCTGCAGGTCGACGTCGGTGAGTGGCTGTCCGGCCGCGAACGTGTAGTCCTGCACGGTCACGTAGGGTGCGGTGACGCCGAAGACGAAGACGTCACCGGTCGTACGGTTGCGCCATTGCACGTCCGCCATCGGCGTCGGCCAACCCGACTGCAGGGCGATCGCTTGCGCATCGGGGACGGCGCGCTGAATGAAGCCGACGTCCTCCCGTGCGATGATCGGCCGGCGCTGGATCTGCTTCCATGCTTCGTCGTCGATGAATCCCACCTGAATCGGATCACGCCGGATCTGAAACGCGTTGACGCCGACAATCGCGCCGGCCAGCCGCTCGCGGACGTAGGCGTTCATGCCCTGGATCACCGCGACGACGGCGACGAGGAATGCGACGGAGACGATGATGCCGAGGAGCGTGAAGAACGAACGGAGCTTGTGGCTCCAGATCGTATCGACTGCGAGAATCACGGCTTCGAAGAGGGGCACGGCTACAAAGCTAAGGGCGGCAAAGGCGCCACGGGCGGCACGGCCCTGCCGCCCTTACCGCCATTGCCGCCCTTATTCGTATCTCAACGCTTCCACCGGATCCAGCCGTGCCGCCCGACTCGCCGGGTACAGACCGAACCCGACGCCGGTGAGGGCCGACGCCAGTAGCGCAGCCACGATCGACCACAGTGGCACGTTGGCGGGGATCGGCGTGATGTGGGAGATCAGGAACGCGAGCAGCCCGCCGCCCAGCATACCGATCGCCCCACCCACCAGCGTCAGCGTCGAGGCCTCGACGAGGAACTGCCACAGGATGGCGCGGCGCGTGGCGCCCAGTGCCTTGCGTACCCCGATCTCCCGGGTGCGCTCGGTCACGGAGATCATCATGATTGCGACCACGCCGACGCCGCCGACCATCAGGCCGATCGAGGACAACACCAGCATGACGAGGAAAAACATTCCCGTCACCTGATTCCAGGAGTCGAGGAGCTTGTCCTGCGTGACGATCGAGAAATTGTTGTCCTGGCCCGGCTTGAGCCCGCGGAGCGAGCGCAGGCTCGCGACGACCTCGTCCATGGACTCCTGCTGGGTATAGCCGGGTGACGGCGCGACGGCGAGTCGCATCCAGCCCTTGAAGTAGGGCACGCTCTTCACGAACGCGCCGTGCGGAATCCCCACAAACGGCGGCGCCGCGCCACTGAACAGACTCGGCGGCTGCGCGTACACGCCGATGATGACAAACGGCGATCCGGCGATGTGGATGGTCTGGCCGATGGGGTCGCGCCCCCGAAACAGTTGATCCTCGAGCTTTCGGTTGATCACCGCGACCGGACTGTTCGAGAGATCCTCGAACCGCGTGAAGGTGCGGCCGGGGTACACGTCGCCGCCGTTGACCTCCACCCACTCCGCCGACAGCCCGGACACGTTCACCGACTCGAGCCGCCGGTCCTTGAACTCCACGGTGGCGGAGCTCTCTTCCCGGCGCGTCACGAACCGCACCGATGGCAGCGCTCTGATCCGGTCCGCCTCCAGCTCCCTGATGGCCGGATTGCGCCGCCACGGGCTCGACTCGTCCGAGCCATCCGACACGTTGATGCCGGCCTGGAAGAAGCGCCACACGAGGAACGTGCGAGGCGCGATCGACTCGAACACGCCCGCCACGCTCTTGTTGATCCCGCTGATCATCGCCGCCATCAACATCACCACCATCACGCCGATCGCGATGCCGAGGATGGTCAGCGCGGCTCGCGCCTTGCTGCTCCGCAGCGACGCGAGCGCGATGCCCACGCCCTCGAAGAGGCCGCTCACGCCGGCGATCACGTCTCCGCCCGCAGCGCCGTGATCGGATCGAGCCGGGCGGCGCGCGTCGCGGGGTAGACGCCGGCGATGATCCCCACGCCGGCACCGAGAATCACCCCCACTACGATCGACCAAGGCGCGACCGCGGCGGGGAGCGGCGTCGTGGCGGCGACCAGCGCCGCCAGGGCGATCCCGATGCCGACCCCGGCCCCGGCACCCACCGTGGCGAGCGTCGTGGATTCGACCAGGAACTGTCGCAGGATGTCGCTGCGCCGCGCCCCGAGCGACTTGCGAATGCCGATCTCGCGCGTGCGTTCCGCCACCGCCATCAGCATGATGTTCATGATCACGATCCCGCCCACCACGAGCGAGATCGCGACGAGACCGGGCAGGGCGTAGAACAGAATGCGGCTGATCTTGCCCCAGAAGTCGAGCACCTCGTCCGCGGTCTCGAGGGCGAAGTCATCGGCCTGACGCGGCCGCAAGTGGCGGCGGCTGCGCATCACCGCTTCGGCCTGCGACATCGCCTCCCGCATTTCGGATTGCGAATTGGCTTTGATGGCCAGGGCGTCGACGACCCGCGGCGGATTGACGAAGCGCCGCAGCGGCGCGCTGGCGGGCGCGACGGCGAACTTGTCGAGCGACAGGCCGAAGAGGTTGCCCTGCTTCTCCACGACGCCGATGACGCGGTAGGGGATGTCGAAGATCTTCACCTCGCGGCCGATCGGGTCCTGGCCTTCGAACAGTTTCGAAGCCAAGTCGTGCCCGATCACGACGACCGGGACGCCGGCGAGGACTTCCTGCCCCGTGAAGGCCCGGCCCTCCTCGATCGTGAGCGAGCGGATATCGAAATAGAGCTCGGTTGCGGCGGTGACCTGCACGCCCTTGGCCTGCAGGCGGCCGGCGCTGAGAGTGGCGCGCGTGTTCGATTCCCAGGCCGCGAGGACGGGGACGCTCATGCCGTGCGCCACCGCCTGCGCGTCTTGGTAGGTGACGCGCGGCCGGCGCATCCACGACCGCCACATCGAGTCGGTGACGTTGCCCAGTTGCACGTCGGGAAACTGACGCAGGCGAAACGTGTTCACGCCCAGCAACGTGCCCGCGAACTTGTCGGTCATGTAGCGGTTCATCCCTTCGACGACGGATACGACGGCGATGAGGAACATCACGCCGATGAACACGCCGATGATAGAGAAGCCGCTCTTGAGCTTCTGGGCGCGGATTGTCTGGAAGGCGAGGCGAACGGCGTCGAGGAAGGACACCGCTACTCGTAGCGCAGCGCTTCTACGGGATCGAGTCTCGCCGCCTTACTGGCGGGATAGATGCCGAACAAGAGGCCAGTAAAGGCCGCCATGAGCAGCGCGACGAAGATCGAGATCAGCGGCACGTACGCCGGTACGGGCGTCATGGTGTGCAGCAGGAACGCGATCAGCCAGCCCAAGGCCATGCCGACGATTCCGCCGACCAGGGTCAGCGTCGCCGCTTCCACGAGAAACTGCCACATGACCGCGCGCCGAGTCGCGCCCAGCGCTTTGCGGACGCCAATCTCGCGCGTGCGTTCGGTGACCGAAATCATCATGATCGCGACGACGCCGATACCTCCGACCATGAGTCCGACGAGGGACAAGGCCCACATCAACATCTTCGCGACCTTCGTAAAGTCGTCTATCGCCTTCGTGTACACTTCCTGCGTAACCGCATCGAAGTTGCTTTTCTGACCGGGACGCAGGCCTCGCATGGTGCGCATGGCGATCGTGACGTCGTCGATCGCGCGCTGGAGCGACACAGAATCCTGCGGCACGACAAACATGTCCATCCACCCTCGCCAATGGGGTACATCCTTCATCAACGTGCCGTGCGGAATCATGATCTCGGGGCGATCGGTACCCCCAAACAGGCGGGGTGGGGGATCGTAGATGCCGACGACGTCGTAAGGCAGACCGGCGATCTTGATGTGTCGATTCATCGGGTCGCGCTGGCCGAAGAGATTCTCCGCCAACTTGGTATTGATCACCGCGACGTGTTCGTTGGACGCGTCCTCGAGATTGGTGAATGACCGTCCCGCACTAATCTGGCCACCTTCGATCCTGGGCCAATCCGCGTTGCGGCCGTGAATGGCGGTCGCGGCAAAGCGATGCCCTTCGAATTCGATGTCCGCCGAGGCATACTCATCGACAACCACGAAAGCGATCGACGGCAGCTTGGCGAGTCGGTTCGCTTCGTCCATGGTGATGGGCGGCCGTCTCCGCCACGGATCTGGATCCTCGGGGTCCTGATCGTTCTGCCCGCCCCAGTAGCGTCCCACCCAAAACGTCTTGGGGCCGAGCGACGCGAGCATGTCGGAAACGCCCTTTTTGAAGCCGCTGATCAGCGCGCTGTTGACCATCACGACCGTCACGCCGATGGCCACGCCGAGGATCGTGAGCGCCGCGCGCAGCTTGTGTGCGCGGAGTGATGAGAGGGCGATCCCGACGCCTTCGAAGAGGCCCGTCACCGGTTACTCCTGCCGCAGCGCGGTAATGGGGTCGAGTCGCGCGGCGCGCGTGGCGGGGTAGACTCCGGCCAGCACGCCCACGCCCGTGCCCATGATGACGGCCACGACCACCGAGCTCGGAGACACGCTGGCCGGCAGCGGCGAGACGGCATTGATCAGGATCGTCAGGCCGATGCCCGCGATGATTCCGAATGTCGCCCCGACGGTCGCGATGGTCGTCGATTCCGCGAGGAACTGGCGCAGAATATCGCGACGCCGCGCGCCGAGCGACTTGCGCAACCCGATTTCGCGCGTCCGCTCGGCCACCGCCATCAACATGATGTTCATGATCACGATGCCACCGATCACGAGCGACACGATGACGACCCCGGGCATGACGGTCATCAGAATGCGATTGATGCCCGCCCAGAAGCGCTGCACACCCTCGGACGTGTCCAATACGAAGTTGTTGTCCTGCTGCGGTCGCAAATGCCGGCGACTCCGCATAATGCCTTCGGCCTGCTCCATCGCGTCGTGCATCTCCACTTCGGAGCCCGCCTTCACGAAGAAGGCATCGAGGATCCCCGGCGGATTCACCAAGTTCTGCGCGGGTGACAGCGCGGGTACGACGACAAATCGGTCGAGCGGGAACCCCATCAAGCTTCCCTGATGCTCCACGACGCCGACCACGCGGTACGGAATACCGCCGATCCGCACGCTGTGAGCGAGCGGCGGTCGATCGACGAAGAGACGCTTGGCGACCGCGTCACCCAGGACGGCCACGGGCACGCCCGAGCGATTCTCCTGAGAAGTGAATGGGCGCCCCGTCGCGATGCGGAGGTTCCTTATTTCGAAGTAGCGCTCGCTGGCCGCCGTGAGCTCGATGTCCCGTGCCTCCTTGTTCCCGAAAGTCACAGAGACATTATCGCTCGACTGCCATGCGGTGATGACGGGCACGGTGAGAGCTTCCGTGATCGCTTTTGCATCGCTGAACCGGATGCGGGGACGGCGCCGCCACGACCGCCAGACGGAGTCGGGAACGTTGGGAGTGAAGACCGGGCGCTGCCGTAACTGGAACGTGTTCACGCCGAAAATCGTCTGCGCGAACTTCTCGGTCATGTAGCGATTGACGCCATTGGCAATCGAGCAAGAGCCGATGAGTGACGTGACGCCAACGAAGACGCCGAGGAGCGAGAACCCGCTCTTCAGCTTCTGCGTGCGGAGCGTATGCAGCGCGAGACGAAGCGCTTCGAACAGCGGCACTCAGGCAGCCCGGGCTTGGTCCGTCGCCACCAGGCCGTCGCGCAGCGTGATGACGCGCGCGGCGTTCGCGGCGATATCCTGCTCGTGGGTCACCATCACGACCGTCTGACCCTGGCGATGCAGCTCGGCGAAGACGCCCATGATCTCGGTACTCGTCGTGGAGTCGAGGTTGCCGGTCGGTTCGTCCGCGAGGAGGATGCTGGGCTCGTTCACGAGCGCCCGCGCGATCGCGACGCGCTGGCGCTGGCCGCCCGACAGCTCGTTGGGCTTGTGGTCCATGCGGTCGCCGAGACCGACGCGCTGGAGCGCATGCGCGGCGCGCTCGCGGCGGCCGCGCGCCGACATGCCAGCGTAAATGAGCGGGAGCTCGACGTTGTGCAGCGCATCGGCACGGGGCAGCAGGTTGAACGTCTGGAAGACGAACCCGATCTCCTTGTTGCGAATCCGGGCCAGCTCGTCGTCCGCGAGGTCGCTGACCTTCTGGCCGTTGAGCCAGTACTCGCCGCTGGTCGGCGTGTCGAGGCAGCCGATGAGATTCATCAGCGTCGACTTCCCCGACCCTGAGGGTCCCATCACCGCGACATATTCGTTCCGCTGGATTTGCACGCTGACGCCGCGCAGCGCCCGCACGAGCTCCGAGCCCATGTCGTACTCGCGCGTGAGCTTGTGCGTCAGGATGATGACGTCGGGAAGCGGCGTATCCCCCGTGCGAAACAGCTGGACGTTGCTCATGAGCGGCGCCGGCCGGTCGTGTCGCTCGATTCTTTGCTCGGCTTAACGTGCGCGCCTTCCTTCAGATCGCGAATCGCCTGATACGGCCCGGCCACGATCGTGTCGCCCTGATGCACGCCTTCCACGACCTCGAAGTGCTCCTCGCCAGCGATCCCGACTTTGACCGGGTGGAACGTCGCGACACCGCTGTGAACGAGGAACACGCCTTCGGTTTCCTTCTTATTGCCGCCATGCCGCCCCGTGTCGGCACGCGCCGGCATCGCCGCTTGGGCGGTCCCGCGACCCCCCGACTTTTGCTCCGTCGAGATCGGCGTGTTCTCGCGAACGGTGAGCGCGATAATCGGAATGGCCAGCGCCTGCTTGCGCGTATCCGTCACGATGCGCGCGGTGGCTGACAAATCGGGCCGCACCTCGGTCGGCGGATTGGAGAGCGTGATCTCGACCTCGTAATCCACCGCCCGATCGCTCTGGCCGGCGCCGGCGGCCGATGCGGCCGTCAGGATGGCGCTGTTGGAGACCTTCGTGACGCGGCCCATGAAGGTGGTGTCCGGGAAGGCGTCGATCGTGACTTCGACCGAGTCGCCCAGGTGCAGCCGGACCACGTCCGTCTCGTCGACCTGCACCTTGGTCTGAATCACCGACAGGTCCGAGATCGTCAACAGCAATCCGGTCTCGCGCGAGAACGTCCCGGGCACGGCCACCTCGCCCTCCTCGACGGCGAGCCGGGTGACCCGGCCGGCCATCGGCGCGACGAGATGCGTCTTGGCCAGCTGATCGCGCGCCTCCTGCAGCCCGGCGCGCGATTGCTCCACGAGATGCTGCGAGGCCGTCAGGTTGGCCTCCGAGATATCGGATGCCGTTTGGGCCTGCTCGAGCTGTTCCTGCGAGATGAGATTCGGGTTCTGCTCGCGCAGCTCCTTGGTGCGCTGCAACGCGCGCGTCGACTGGTCGCGTGTGGCCCGCGCCTGAACCGCGCCGGCTTCAGCCTGCGACATCGCTGCCTGCGCCCGTTGGAGATTCGCCTGGTAGATCGTAGGGTCGATTTGGAGGAGGAACTGGCCCTTCTGGACCAGATCGCCTTCGCGCACGGCAATCCGCGTGATGCGGCCCGTGATGTCGGCGCTGATGTCCACCTTCTTCTTGGGCTGAATCTTCCCGCTGGCGGTGACCGCCGCGACGAGGTCGCGCCGGCCCACGGTCTCGAAGCGCACCTCGATGCCCTTGTCGCGCTTCGCGCTGGCACTCACCATCACCAGCACAATCAGGAGCACGGCCCCTCCACCTCCCAACAGCACCTTGTTCCGCTTAGACATGGCGGCTTGATCCTCTCGGTTAACGCAAGCTGCGGCCCACGGCTGCTTCTAACGCCGCCAGGGCCTTGTGGTAATCGTACGTCGCGTTCACGGCATCGCTTTCGGCACGGAGCGAGGCGACCTGCGCGTCCAGCAGCTCGAAGAATGTGCCCGAGCCGACGCGGTAGCGCTCGGTCGCCAGCTGCAGCTGCTCGCGGGCAGCACTCCGATTCGTATCTTGCAAGCCGACAGTCCGGAACGCCGTCTGCAGCGTCAGAAACGCCTGGCTCACTTCGGTCTGCACCGCCAGGCCCCGCGCTCGCACCGACTCCTCGAGATTCCCGTGCTGGGCCCGCGCTTCTGAGACACGCAGCTGCTGCGAAAAGTTTGTAAAAACCGGCAGCGTCACGGTCAACCGCGCCTGGAACGGCTGCTGCGTGAAGTGGAACGGAAACACAGAATTTCGGTCGCGCAGTGCCTGCTCATTGGCCGCGCCCCAGACGAAGCCAGTGCAGTCGTTGGGCGGCAGTCCCGCGGTGGTGCGAATTCTGTTGTTATCCTGGCACTCGTTGTACTGGCTCGCGTACGACGCCTGCGCGTTGAAGATCAGGGGATCGACGTTCGTGAACTGCTGCGTGAAACCCGACCATCCCGCCGAAAGGGATAGCGTTGGACCATAGCTCGACGTGGCGGCCCGAACAGTCCACGCAGCTGCGCCCTCTCGCGCCCGGAGCGCCTTGAGCGGCGGGTTCTGCTGCTCGGCCATCGTCAGGAGATCCGGCAACTGCCACTGCGGCGCCTGCACGCTGAACGAGTCCGTCAGCTGTACCGCGGCGACGTCGATCGGCGGTATCACGCCCATCTGTTCGAACAGGCGCAGCTTCTCGACATTCACCACCGTCTGCGCCCGGAGCAAACCCACTTCGGCCTGGCCGCGCGCGACCTGCGCCTGGCGCACGTCGATGAGCGTCGCCTGCCCGACGCCGTAGCGCGCCTGGGCGAGCTTCAGGAACTCCTCGTTGCGCTGCAGGGTCTTGCGCGCGAGGTCGGCCTGCGCGTTCGCCTGCAGCACGGTCAGGTACTGCTGTTTGATCCCGGTGACGAGCAGGTTCTCAGCGCCCGCGATGTCGGCGTCTGTCGCACGCTGCTGGGCCTTCATGAGTCCGGGCTGGGACAGCGTCGTCCCCGACAATTGCCACGACAATCCCAGATCATAGAAGGAAGAAACCGTGGAGACAGACTGGGAAAAGCTCTGCGCCAGGAAGGTTTGCGACCCCGGCCCGGTGTAGCTCATGCCGCCCGAGGCGGTGAACGTCGGGATCAGGAGGCTGGAGTAGGCGTTGCGCACGCCCCACGCCGCGGGTCCGCGGTTGTTCTCGGCTTGTCGGTAGGCCGGATTCTTCTCGCGCGCGACGGCGATGGCGTCGGCGAGTGACAGCCCGGCGGCGGTAACATGTGCCGGAGTGGTGGGTGGAGTTGTCGGCTGCTGCGTAACTGCCACGGTGGCGGGGCCCAATACGAGGCCTGCCACGAGCAACACCTGTTTCATGGTCGTCCTTGAAAAGATATGTCGTGGGTCGAAGCGCACCCCCCTACGCGCAAGTGCATGAGGCGGTTTCGGCCTGTGACAGGAACCTAGCTACCGGCGAGGCGCTCCGCGACGAGGTGCCGGCCCGGGATCTCCACCTTCATCAACCGACCCTTGTCATCCAGCCACAGGTGCAGGGTGCCCTGATCGCCTGCCACCGTGATGTGTCGCAGGTGGGCCGGGTCATGATTGAGCGTTGTAGACGCTGGGCCGAGGTCGTGGATTTGGACCGTTTCGCGCCGCAGGGCGCGGGGGAATATGGCGGTGATAGCGGCGGGTTCGGCTGCCGCCTGCCAGGCGGCGAAGACGTACAGGGCAAAGACGGAGTCGTCGAGCACGACCGCTCGCGGTCCCGTCGCGAACTCACGCGCCCGCTCGGTCGCGCGAGCGAGCAGTCGCACGGTGAAGCGCCCGCGGCCCAGCTCGCCCAAAATGCGCGACGGCTGCCGTGGGTCGGCGACGTCGTACTGAAGCGTAGCGGGGAGCGTGTCGCCATTCACCTCGAGAATGGGCGCGAGCACGATGACCGGTCGTGCGCGATCGTAGCGAATCGTGGTCGCCAGCGTCCATCCGGCTTCGCCACGCGACAGCCGGCCATGGCTGACCCGAAACGCCTCGCGGGCGACCTCGAGCGAATCCACGCGCACGACAAGCACGCCCTCGTCAATCGGGGCGCCCGCTGCTTGCAGCAGCAACAGCGCGAAGAGACCCGTCGTCATGCGGCTACAGCCCCCAAGACTCGCGTCACGATACGGTCACGAATCATCTTATACAGGCGGGCGCCCTTTTCGGCCGACGCGAGGGTCGGTTTCCCTAAGGATCCAGGCGAAAGGGCGGGGACCGACCCCGCGGCGCGCCGACGGTAGTGGGCAACTTGCCGTTCCGTGAGCGGATAGTCCTGGGCCAGATCCATGCGGACCAGCTCAGGCGCGAGATGGAGCATGAGTGAGGTGTCCAGCTCGCCGCCGTGCGTGGGCCCGCCCGGATCCTCGAGGTAATCGGTGAAGTCGAGCGCGAAAATGTCTACGGTGAAGATGCGGGCCCGCCGTGTGCGCAGCGTCGACAGCGCTTCCTGGTGGGGGTCGTGCCCGTGCGCGGTAAGGATAATGAAGGCGTCCACACCGCACTGTTCCCAGGAGCCGAGCAGGTCGTTCATCCAGCGGTGCAGCGTCTTGCGTCGCACCGCGGCGTTGCCCGGATATGGTCGCTTCGTGACGGTATTGACACCGTATGCGATCGTCGGCGCACGCAGAATACTGAAATCGGCCGAAAGATCATCGGCAAGCCGCTCAACGATTAATGTATCGCAGCCCAGTGGAAGGTGGGGTCCGTGCTGTTCGCACGTGCCCACGGGCACTAACAGGCGTGAGTCACGCGCGAGGGCGGCGCGCACCGCGTCGGGGGTGAGAACGCTCAGGTGCAGCGGCAAGCTCACGTCGTAATCGCTGGTTGCTTTGCCGGTCTCGCGACTGCCGAATGGCTGCGCGCTGACGCGGCGGTCTGGGCGGCGCTCGCCGGTGTCGCGGGACTCGTGGCGGTGGCGCTCGCCATCAGGCCGCCAGCGCCGCGACCGAAAATGGGGCTCGTGGCGGCGCTCACCAGCCTGCTCCTGGGTGTCGTCCTCGTGGGCGGTGCGTTGCGCATTTGGCGGATCGAATGCTGTTGGCCGGCCCTGCGCGAACGGCTCGTCACCTCGGCCTCCCGGTCGCTCCAAACGTCTCTCGGCCAGGCCATTGCTGAAAGTCGCAGAATTGCCGAGCGCGGTGCGACGGCCGCTTCGCTGCCGCGCGAGGCGGTATTTGATCGGCTCGCTGACGCGATGCGGTCTGGGGTTCCGTTTGAACGCGGCGCGACCGTACGCGACGACGGGAGGGGCGCAGACTCCACGGTGATTGCCTGGGCGGGACGGCACCGCACGATTCCCGCGCCGCGGGATACGACCGAGCTGCAGGCGGTCATGACTCCATTCTACGTCGTGCTCGAGGCGCGGCGCCAGGCACAGGCCGCAACATCAGTCGGCAGTGTGTTGTTGTCCGCGATGCCCGCGATCGTGGATGGCGACCGCAGCCTCGCCGCGGACTTCGCGCGCAGGTACCGGGTCTCGCTGCGCCTGTTCCCTCCCGGTCAGGGACCGCGCGACTCGAGTGTGTTCGAGATCTGTAATCCTCGCACTCCACCCGCGCAGGCCTGCGCACCGGGAGACACGCTCTTCTCGGTGCAACTGATTCCGCCCTCACAGGGTGACGCGAAGCTCGCCGCGGTGTCGAATACCGCGTGGCTGGCCCGGATCGGGCTCGGCGTTTTGCTCGCAGTGCTTCTGGTCGCGGCTCCGTCTGGTCCCTGGCGCTGGGGTGTGGTGCTGGTTGCCGCGTGGACGTTGCTCCGCGCGCCTGTGGGTCCAGCGGCGCTGTTCTCGCCCGCGACGTTCTATCGCTCCGTGCTGGGAATTGGGACGTCGGCGGGCTCGCTGCTCGTCGTGGGGGTGCTGCTACTCGTGGCGGCGGGCTCGCTCTGGCGTCGCGGTCTGCGTCGTACCTGGTGGGGGATGGCGACCGCGGCCGTGCTAATCATCGCCGCACCGTACGTGGTCCGCTACTTCGGCCGCGGCATCGCGCCGCCCACGAGTGGGGTCAGCCTCGAGCTTTGGTTGTCCTGGCAGGCGGCACTCGCCGTGACGGCGATGGCGTTCATTCTGTTGGCGGCCGCCCTGGTGCGCGGCGCGAGCGAGCCAGCGCGCGCTTCGTGGGCGCTGCCGGTGGCGTGCGCGTGGGCGGCGCTGGCGGCGATCGGCGGGCTGTGGCTGTGGAGCCCGCACGGCGCGTGGCCGGAATGGTACACGTTCCTGTGGCTTCCCGCCTTGGTCTGGGCGATCCTTCCCGTGCCGCGACGCTGGGCGCTCGTCGGGATGGCGGTCGTCGCCGGGACGGCGGCCGCCTTGATCGCCTGGGGTGCCGCGGTCGAGGGCCGGTTGGCGCTCGCCACTCGCGATGCGCAACGACTGGGCCACGAGGGCGACGCCGTTGCGGTCGCGTTGCTCGAGCGACTGGGCCAGCAGGTGACGACTCCGTCGCAGCCCCCACCTCGCACCGCGGGTGACCTCTACGCGTTGTGGGTCGGGTCGCCGCTCGTCGCAGAGGATTATCCCGCGATGCTCGCACTGTGGGGCGCCGGACCGGACGGACCGCCCATCGCGGAGCTGCAGCTCGAGCAGCTCGACCTGCGGCCTGGACTGCTCTCGACCCTCGCTCGCTCCGCCGGCGACGGTCCGTGCATCGAACGGCTGGAGCGCATTCCGGGCGTCCATTACGTCCTCGTCGCGCCCCTCTCCAACGGCACGGTCCTCACCGTGGGCGTCGGCCCGCGCACGCGGCTGCTTCCACCGAATCGTGTGGCGCGGTTTCTCCGCGGCGATCCCGGCGTGCAGCCGCCGTATACGATCACGCTGTCATTACCGAGCCGGGCGTCCGTCGTCGGCGGCTTGGTAGAATGGCGGCGTGAGGGGTGGACGGCGCGCGGCGAGCGCCAGATCGAATTGCCCGACGGGGTCCGCCACGTGCACCTCCGCGTCGCACTCGGCGACCCATGGTCGCTACTGGTTCGCGGCGTTCTCATCGTCGGGCTCGATGTCGCCATGCTCGCCGGAGTCTGGCTCTTCGGTATCCTGGTTGCCGAGGGGTGGCGCGCGCGGTGGCCGACCCTGATTACGACGCTGCGCACCAGTTATCGCGCGCAGCTCACTTCTGTGCTCATCACGTTTTTCGTCTTGCCAGTCCTCGGATTTGCGGCGTGGAGCTTTACCGACCTGGCCGAGGATGCCCGTCGCTCCGGCGATCTGCTCATTCGCCAGACGCTCCGCGACGCCGCCGCCGGCGCCGAAACCGTCGCCCAAGATCCGCCCGAAACGATGGCTCGCTCGCTGATCGAGCTGGGCCGCCGGCTCGACGCCGAATTGTGGCTGTATCGCCGTGGCGTACTCGTGGCCACGAGCTCGCCGGTGCTGGGGGAGCTCGGTTTGGTCGATCCATTTCTCGCTCCCCAGGTCTTCCGGGGCACGCTTGAGGACGAGCTCGAGACGACCATCGACGCGCGCACCGGCGGCCGGCCGACTCGCGTCGGCTTTCTCGTCGTTGCGCCGGGTCCACCCGGTGAGCAGGGAGTGCTGGCAGTGCCGCAGCTGTTGGACGACGAGCGCATTCGGCAGCAGCGGGAGGATCTCACCTTCGGCATCCTGCTGGCGACGCTCGTCGGGTTGGTGGCCGCGATCTACCTTGCCGGCCTCGCGGCGCGCCGGCTCGCGATGCCCGTCGCCGCCCTGCGCGAAGCGGCCATTGCCGTGGGGCGGGGCAGTGACCCGCCGGCATTTCCGCCGGGCACGCCGCGGGAATTCGAGCCGGTGCTCAGCGCGTTCGATCGCATGGTCACCGACGTGCGGCGCAGTCAGGCGGCGCTGGAAGAGGCGCGGCTGCGGACTGCCCGAGTGCTCGCCAACGTCGCGACCGGGGTGATCGCGGTGGACGACGGGCTACGCGTGACGATGGCGAACCAGCGCGCCTCGGAGCTGGTGCTGGGTGGCACGGAGACGCTCGCACCGGGCAACGTACTGCCGCAGACGACCGCGGCGGGATGGGCGCCCGTCTGGAAGGCGGTCGCGGAGTTCATCGCCGAGAACCGGGACGTGATCAAGGAGCTCGAGTTCGAGGTGGGGGGTCGTCAGATTCGCGTACAGCTCGCGCTGCTGGGCGCCGCACCCGACGGCTGCGTCATCGCGCTCGACGATGCAACGGATCTGACGCGCGCGGCGCGCGTGCTCGCCTGGGGCGAGATGGCTCGCCAGGTGGCGCACGAGATCAAGAATCCGCTTACGCCAATTCGCCTCGGCATCCAGCACCTGCAGCGCGTGCGTGGCAAAGGACACTCCACAACCTTCGACGCGACGTTGAAGGACACGTCGGAGCGGATTCTCGCGGAGATCGATCGGCTGGATGGCATCGCGCGCGCCTTCTCGCGCTTCGGCACGCCCCATCCCTCCGGTGCCGAGCAGCTGCCGCTCGAGCCCGTCGATCTCGCGGCGACGGCTCGCGAAGTCGTCCAGCTCTACGATCTCGGCGCGACGCCCCGGTTCGAGGTTCGGACCAGCAACGGGGCGCCACCGCCGGCGCTCGCGCGCAAGGACGAGGTCAAGGAAGTGCTGGTGAACCTGCTGGAGAATGCGCGCAATGCGGATGCGAAGCGCGTGACGGTCCACGTCGCGGCGAGCGGCCGGCAGTTGGTGGTCGCCGATGACGGCCGGGGGGTCCCGCCGGAGGCGTTGCCCCGGGTGTTCGAGCCGACGTTTTCGACGACGTCGAGCGGTGCCGGGCTGGGGCTGGCGATCGCGCGCCGGCTCGTCGAGAGCTGGGGCGGCGTGATCACGCTCGAAAGCGATCCCGGCAAAGGGACACGGGTCACTCTGACGCTCCAAACCGCATCCTGAAGCGTCCTCCGGGTGACCTTCCTCACACCAAACAATGGAAAAATCGGACACAATGTGCAAAGTTGTGGCGGCTTTTCCCTTGTCCGAGGTGACCCGTGCGAACCGGAGTCGTCGCTCTTGCACTCGCCGTGCTCGTACTTGCCCCGCTGCGGCCGGCCAGCGCGCAGTTGTCCTTCGATGCGCGTCGCGTCGGCATGGGAGGAGTGTCCCTCAGTCGTGACGGGAACGCGCGTCGCTACAACCCCGCGTATCGCGCGGTAAAGAACAAGAATCAAGTCGCTGGCGCGCCCAAGTTCTCGATCCCGGTACCGCTGGGGCTGATCCAGTTTTTCAAAGATCACCCGATCAACCAACTGAGTCACGATCCGATGTTCAGTCCCGACTCGGCGGCGTTCAACCCGATCGGGTTGCTGGATCTCGTGTTCAATCCGCCCATCTTCCTCGAAGTGAAGAAAGCACCCACCCCAACGAACGACGTCGCGTTCACGATCGGGAGAAATCAGCTCATCGTCGACTTGGGTGCCTCGCGAGTGCTGATCCCGGAACAGGATTTCGGACTGGGCTCGACGAGCCGGTTGTTCGACGCCGGGGTCGGGTTTGCCGGCTTCAACTTCGGCGTCATGGGCTTTCTCGAGTATGACGTCGAATTCCAGCTCGACAGCACACTTCGGAGTTTCCTCGTCAGTGATTCGACGGCGCGGCCCAACACGCCCTACTTCGTGAACATCGACGGAGTGGCGCAGGCGGGCTTCGCGCCGACAGTCAGCTACGCGGGCCGCATCCTGCGAGGTGCCGGCGGAAACGATACTGACGACGGGTTCTATCTCGGCGGCGCTCTCCATTATTACTACGGTGCCACGTACGGCAGCGCCGTCGGTCCCGCTGGATTCACGACCGGCACTCCCGTGCTCGGCAGCACGCCGACCCCGCTGCTCGACGGCCTCGTCTCCACATCCACGAAGCCCGGTGGCCATGGCGTCGGGGGCGACGTCGGCGTGGTCTGGATCTCCGGACCGTTCGAAGTCGGCGCGGGTGTCGACGATATCGGCGCCGAGCTCACCTGGTCCCACACGAAGATTCAGCGCTACCTCTACACCACCAGCACGAACTCGGTCTCGCGGACCGTAATCGCGCCCGATACCACCACGAAGACGAAGCTGCCCGTTACGTATCTGGCGAATGCTGCCATCCATATGGGGACGGGAACGACCGTCGGTGGCGACGTCATCAACTCCGGCCGTGGCACGGTGATTCACGTCGGCGCCGAGCAGCGCACCGGGCCGTTTGCGGTGCGCGGCGGCGTGTCGCGCGATCAGCGGAAGAAGATGCAGTTCGGATTCGGCGGTGGGGTGCGACTCGGGCCCCTCGGCCTGGACATCGGATTCTGGACGCACAGCAACTCATTCTCTACGCAGCGGGCGATTACGATGGCCACGTCGATTTCGATCTATTAAGAGGCGACCCATGAAGGCTCTTGCTGCCGCTCTTCTCATCTTTGTCGCTGCCTGCGGGCAAGGAAACGCGATCTTCAACGTCGATGTGTTGAGCTTTCTGTCCGCAACCGACTCGGTCAAGCGGTTCAGCGTTCCCGTCGGGATCGGACAAGCGGATTCGAACGTCGCGCGGCGGTTCTTCCTTCCGCCCGGCTTCGGAAAAACGGCGGCGGACTCGGTTAGTGCGTCAGCGACCGCCTCGATCATCGACACCGCCGGCAGCGGCAGCGTCCAGTTCGACGTCTTCTTCGCAAGGACGCAGGGGGCGCTCTTCACCGGGACGCCGTACCTGAGCGCAAACAGTGGCGCCATGGTGGCTGGTGACTCGGTCCGGCTGTTGCCGCCCACCACAGTTTCCCTCGCCGACACCGTTTTTCAGAAGGACACGGTGTGGGTGGGCGTTCGCGCCCGCATCAACAAGAACATCGCTACCACCATGGCGGGCCGCTTCCGCCTGAACAGTCTCCTCGTGCGGATTGTGGTCAGGGGCAACATCCTCTAGCAGGCGCGGCTTGTCGCCGCGCTATATTTCGTCCCCGTGAGCACTCGACGTCCCAGCGTGACGGTCAGCGTGGGCGGCGTGCCGGTGGGCAGCGCCCATCCGATCGTCGTCCAGTCGATGACCAACACCGACACCGCCGCTGCCGCCGCGACCGCCGCCCAGGTGCGCGCGCTGCACGAGGCCGGCAGCGAGCTGGTGCGCGTGACGGTGAATACCGATGACGCGGCGCGCGCCGTGCCCGCGATCGTCGCCGAGGTGGATGTTCCCGTCATCGGCGACTTCCATTACAACGGGCACCTGTTGCTCACGAAGCACCCCGAGTGCGCCCGCGCGCTCGCGAAGTACCGCATCAATCCGGGCAACGTCGGCACCAAGCGCCGCGACGACAACTTCCGCACGATCATCCAGGTCGCGATCAACGAGGGCAAGCCGGTTCGCATCGGCGTCAATTGGGGCAGTCTCGACCAGCAGCTCCTGACCGACATGATGGACGCGAACGCGAAGCTGGCAGAGCCGCGTGACGCCCGCGATGTCACGATGGATGCCATGGTGGAGAGCGCGATGCGCTCGGCAGAGCTGGCCGAGGAATCGGGGCTCCCGCATCACCACATCATCCTGTCGGCCAAGGTCTCAGGGGTGCAGGATCTCGTCGCAGTCTACCGAATGCTCGCCGCGCGTTCCGACTACCCGCTGCATCTCGGTCTCACGGAAGCCGGCATGGGGACGAAGGGTGTCGTCGCGAGCACGGCGGGTCTCTCCATCCTCCTCCAGGAGGGGATCGGCGACACGATACGCGTCTCGCTGACGCCCCGTCCCGGAGGGGACCGCACCGAAGAGGTGCAGGTCGCCCAGCAGGTCCTGCAGTCGCTCGGACTGCGGAGCTTCACGCCTCAGGTGACGGCCTGCCCCGGGTGCGGGCGCACCACGTCGACCTTCTTCCAGCAGATGGCCGAGGAAATCCAGCAGTATTTGCGCGATCAGCGGCCCGCCTGGCAGGCCCGCTATCCGGGCTCGGAAGAATTACGCGTGGCTGTGATGGGCTGTATCGTCAACGGGCCGGGAGAGTCGAAACACGCCGACATCGGCATTTCGTTGCCTGGGACGGCCGAAGAGCCGCGCGCCCCGGTCTACGTGGACGGCGCGCTCAAACTGACTCTCAAGGGCGACACGATCGTCGCCGATTTCCTGCGAATCCTAGACGACTACGTCGAGAGACGTTTCGGATCAGCGAATGGGGGATCCCAGGGGCACGTCGCGGTCGGGGTGCACCAGGCAGATGTCGCCTTCCCCAAGAATCACACCTAGCGTCAAGACTTCCGACAAAAACGTGGCGATCTGACGGGGCGGGAAATTGACGACCCCGAGCACCAGCTTTCCGACGAGATCGTTCGGATCGTAGTACTTGGTAATCTGCGCGCTCGAATTCTTCACGCCGATCACGGGCCCGAAGTCGATGCGGAGTTTGTAGGCGGGTTTGCGGGCTTGCGGGAACTCGTCCACCTGCACGACCCGGCCGACGCGGACGTCGATCCGAGCAAAATCGTCGTAGCTGATCTGGTCCATCGCCGCTCCAAGTGTCCCTTTTAGAGGTCAGGGGAAGCACCGTCTGAGGCGGCAAAAGCTTGGCACGTGCATTGCCTTTCCGCTACGGCGCAGGCGACTTCCACTCTCACAGGACGGCGATTATGCGGCGCATCGGGATGGCGGTGCTGGCCCTCGGTTTCGTGTCATCTCCTCTTCTTGGCCAGCGGTCCGCCCTCCGCGAAGTTGGCAACCGCGGTGCTTTCGGCGCCGACTTTGTCGTGGCAGAGCCGCTCGGCGAGTTTCGCCGCAATGGGGACGTCGCGGGCGGATTGTCGATCTTCGGCGTCACGAGCGGCGGAGCTCTGGCGCTCCGTATCGACGCTTCCTGGATGGCCTACGATGCGCAATACCAGAGTTACGGCGTTTCCACCACTTCGCAAATCGGCTCGATCGGCGCGGGACCCCAGCTGACGCTGGGCAGTGGTGCGTTCCGCGTCTACGGGTTTGCGACCATGGGCGGGTCGCTGTTCTGGAGCAACGCGAGCTACAACAGCTGCGGCTGCTCTGCGAGCAACTACCTCGACGGCCACACGACGTGGATGCGGTCCGCGGGCGGCGGCGTGCTGCTCGGTCTTACCGCCGGTCGCACTCCGATCGCCATCGACATTGGTGCGCGCGGCGTGCGCCACGATCGTGTGACCTATGTTCCGGCGGGCGGCCTGACGCAGAATCCTGACGGCAGCTTCAGCGCACGCCAAGTCACGACGCCGGTGGATATGCGCGTCTATCAGATCGGGGTGTCGATCGGGATTCGGTAACCTCCCCTGCCGTCCCCGAACTCACCCCTTAACCTGGCCCCGCTGTTCGGGGCCAGGACCTTTTTGCAGAATCTGGTTCAGATACCGATGCGGCGCGTTCAAGAAGTCCCGGGTGATCCGCACATGATCGAGATCCTCGTACGCGACGGCCTGTACTGGCAGACGGTCGAACGTGTAGATCTGGGCGTTGGGGAACGCGAGCAGCAGCGGCGAATGCGTGGCGATGATGAATTGCGCATCCTGGCTCACCATGTCGCCGATCATTGCTAGGAGCGCGAGCTGGCTCTGCGGCGAGAGCGGCGCTTCCGGTTCATCCCGCAGGTACAAGCCACCGGGCACAAATCGCGATTGAAACAGCTTGAGAAAGCTCTCGCCGTGTGAATTGGCGTCGAGCTCGGCGCCGTAGCGTTTCTCCATCTCCGCGATGGAGGCGTGCAGCGGTCCCAGCTTGAGACCGAGCGCCCCGTCTGAGCGTCCGCTCGCGTTGTACTGTTGGGCGGCTTCGAGCTTCTCGAGGATCAGTTCGGCGCGCAGGCGCGCGAGCCGTTTCGCAAAGCCAAAGAGGTCTTCGGCACGCAGGAAGAATCCCCGTGTCGTGCGCTTGGCCCAGCTGAGCCGCAGCGCGTTTCCGAGACGGCGTTGCGCTTCCAGGGTATTGTCCTGCTGCACTTCGGGGCTGCCTACGGCCGGAAGTCGCGCGGCGGCGGCGATGCCCTCGAGCAGCGTGGACTTTCCCGACCCGTTCTCCCCGACAAAAAACGTGACTGGCCCATCGAGCGCGAGCTGTTTCAGCGTGCGGATGGCTGGCACCGAGAACGGAAAGGCTGCGTCGCCGCCCTGGCGCGCGATCGCTTCCAGATGCACGGTGGCGCTCACGACTGCAAGATAGTTGAGCGGAAAGTGTTGCAGGTTGCTTACACTTTTGGCTCGCAGCCAAGACCCTCTTTTCGGAAAAGCCCGGTCCGTTGGGCGCCATATGAGGTACGGGACTTGCGGCGCCGCCCCGCAGGGGGAACAGCGTGGAATCCAGGCCGGAAACGGGGGTACGCCCCACTGTTGGACAGCCGTTTGACTCCGTGCCTCGTTATGTGCCGCCCGCTCAGGCGAGTGGGGCAGCCGCGAGTCGGGCCAAGCCCGCCGTCATCTTTCCAGAGACCGATTCAGACGATGTCGTAGCGGATCATCCTCCAAAGAAGCGCGTCGCGTCCTCGCTGCTCCGTCCGGCCACGTACCTGGCGTCGGCGCTGATCGGTGCCGTCCTCGTAGTCGGCCTCTCCCGGGTCGCAGGCGGAAGTGGCGCGCCGCCGAACACAACTAGCCCACGCTCCGGCTCCGGTGCGGATGTCACGTCGCAAGCAAGCGCGGCCGCGACGCTCGACCGGCGCGCCGACAGCCTGGCACTGGCGCTCTCCACCTTCACCATCCGAGCCAGCATGTACGATTCTCGGCGCCTGCCATGCAGCGGCCTTGCCCGTGGCCTCACGCAGGTCGAGGACGGTTGGCTGGCGTACAACATGGCGCGGAAGGACGTGCTGGCCGTCCCCGATCCCGGCCGGGACGCTCGCGACAAGCGGCTCTATGCCGACGTCCGCGCGGTAGAGGTACGGTTCGAACGCTCATCCTGTGCGCGGCCATAGCATGCGTCTCCGCCTCAGGGGCGGAATCCTCGGGGTCGCCGCGTTCGCGGCGCCACTCGCCGCGCAATCGCCACCGCCACTCGACAAGACCGAGCTGATCCGGCTGCTCACGAACCCTCTGTTCGCGCAGACCGAGGTCGCGGACGTCGTACGCCGCAGCTGCCTCACCTTCCGGCCGACGGAGCGCGACTGGGCGGATCTGCGCAACGCTGGCGCCGGCGGCGAGGTGATCGCCACTGCCGCCGCGTGCGACGGTCGCCGGGCCAGCAGTTCGTCCGCCGCGTCGCCCAGCGATGAGACGGTGCAGCCCGTCACCGCCGTGGCCCAGCCGGCGGAAGTCATCACGACGGCGGGAACGGCCGCGAGTGTGCGCGTGCGCCTGAGCCGCGGCCGCACGCCGCTGCGTCGCACGACGCTCGCCTTGCGGGGGACGACCTCGCTTGGCATGACGCGGGATGCCTCGGCGGTGACCGACGACAGTGGCATCGCCGTGTTCCGGTTGCCCGCAGTCGCGCGAGCCGGCACGCATCAATTCGAGATCCGCGGCGGCAGTGGCGCGACGTTTCCCGGCCAGCCGGCCGTGCTGTACTCCGTTCGGTCCGCCAAACCGGGCCGCATCCGTGTCACACCAGACTACGTGGCGTTCCGCAGCGGAGACACCAGCGCCGCCCTCGTGGCCGTGGTGACGGACTCGCTCGGGAATCCGGTCGCAGGGGAGCCGGTCGACCTTGTCGGCGGCACCGGGGAAAACGGCTCGCCGACCTCCGTCACCGATTCCGCCGGCCGCGCCGCATTCGCCGTGACGCCGAATTCCGTACCGCGCGGTGCGTCAGTGCAGGTCCGTGCCCGCGGTCTTGCGCCGGTGGAGGTGGAGATCGCCGCGGCTGCGGGACTGTCCGGCGTCAACACCGGATTCCTTCCACTGCAGTCGACCACCGGGGCGGTCGGCAGTCGGTTGGGTGAGCCGCTGGTTTTCAGTACCCGCACCGTGCAGGGGGCTCCCGCTGCCGGGCGCACGGTCCGATTCCGCACGTCAAACGCGCGCGTCACGCCCGAGTCGGCGGTCGTGGACTCGACGGGACGCGTGCGCGTGGATGTCGTGCTTGGGAACCGCGCGGGCGAGTCGGCCGTGTTCGCGAGCGTCGATTCCGTGGAGCGGGTCATGACGTTGCGCGCCCAGCCGGGACCCATCGATACACTGATCCTCGACCGCAGTGGCGAGGTGGTCAGTGGGCGCTCGGTCACGGTGCAGGTTGCGGCGCCGTTCTCGTTGCGCCTGCGGGCGCGGGACATCTATGGCAATCTGACGTCCATTGATGGATTGGGTCAGGCGCTGCGCGCCGGCCGTGCGCGGCTCAATGTGCGGCAGCAGGATCTGCAGGTGGTCAGTATCGAGTCAACCGATTCAGCCGTCGTTGTGACGCTGAAAGCGCAACGCGTAGGCAGCTACCAGTTCGTGATCGGGAGCGGGATTACGGCCGGCGTTCGTGTGGACGCCGTCGCGAAACCGTAGTCAGTCGGCCGCCGCGGGTTCCTCGACGGATGCCCGCCGGGCGCGGCGTCCGAACCGATGCTGTAGCGTATCGAGGTAGGTGTAGACCACGGGCGTTACGTACAGCGTGATGAGCTGAGAGAACGCCAACCCACCCACCACAGCCAGGCCCAGTGGCCGCCGCGATTCGCCGCCGGCGCCCCACCCGATCGCGATGGGCAGCGTCCCCATCAATGCCGCCATGGTCGTCATCATGATCGGCCGAAACCGCACGCTGCAGGCCTGGATGATCGCATCGCGCGGCGACTTGCCCTCATTCCGCTCGGCATCCAAAGCGAAGTCGATCATCATGATCGCGTTCTTCTTGACGAGTCCCACCAGCATGATCACCCCGACGAACGCGTAGACGCTCAGCTCGGTCCGGAAGATGAACAGGGTGAGGAGCGCACCGAATCCAGCGAACGGCAAGCCGGACAGAATCGTCAAAGGGTGAACGAAGCTCTCGTAGAGAATCCCCAGGACGATGTAGATCACGACGATCGCGAGCAGCAGCAGGAAGGCGAGTCCCTGTTGGCTGGCCTGGAACGCCTGCGCCGTCCCCGAGAAGCCGGTGCTGATCGTCGAGGGCAAGGTTTGCCGCGCGACTTTCTGGACCTCGTTCACCGCGGCACCGAGCGAAACCCCGGGCGGCAGGTTGAACGAGAGCGTTACCGAGGGGAGCTGGCCGCTGTGGTTCACGCTGAGTGGTCCCACATCATTCGACGCGGAGGCCACGGAGGTCAGCGGAATCAGCTTGCCGGTTTGCGAGCGCAGGTACAGCAGCTGCAGCGCCGTGGGATCGCGCTGGTATTCGGGCAGCAGCTCGAGGATCACCCAGTACTGGTTGTTCGGCGTGTAGATCGTCGATACCTGACGCGAGCCGTAGGCGTCATACAGCGCCTGTTCGATCTGCTGAACGGTCACGCCGAGGCTCGTGGCGCGGTCACGATCGATGCGCAGGCTCACCTGGGGGTTCTTGATCTGCAGGTCGGTGGTGACGTCCTGGAGCGTGGGAAGCCCGCGCAGCGCACGCTCCAGTTTCGCGGCGTTGTCGTACAGCGCGTCGATGTCGGCGCTCTGCAGCGTGAACTGATACTGCGTCTTGGTCGGCCGGCCGCCGACGCGGATGGAGGCGGGCACCTGCAGGTAGGTCCGAATACCCGGCACGCTGTTGAGCTTGGGATTCAGCTCGCGCACCACCTCATCCGCGGGCAACCGCTGATTGCGCGGCTTGAGCCGAATGCTGAGGCGGCCCTGGTTCATCGTCCCGCCGCCGACCGACGACATGAAGTGCCCCACGTTGGGGTCGTGGCTCAGGATCTCGGCCACGGCCTGTTGGTGGTCGCTCATGTTGTCGAACGAGCTGCCTTCGAGCGTCTCCGTGGTCCCCTGGATCTGGCCGGTGTCTTCCGTCGGAATGAATCCCTTGGGGACAAGCACGAACAGCACCGCCGTGGCAGCCAGGATACCCGCCGAGAAGACGAGCGCCAGAGGGCGGCGATCCATGACCCATGCCAGCGACCGCTCGTAGAGACCCAGGCCGCGCTGGTAGACGCGTTCCGTCGCCTCGTACCACCGTCCATGGTGCTCTTCTTTGGGCGGGCGGAGGAAGCGGCTGCATAGCATCGGCGTAAGTGTCAGCGACACGAACCCGGAGACCAGAATCGCGACGCCGATCGTGACGGCGAATTCGTGGAACAGCCGGCCGATGATGCCGCCCAGCAGCAGGACGGGGATGAACACCGCCGTGAGCGAGAGCGTCATCGACAAGATCGTGAAGCCGATCTCGCGCGCGCCGTCGAGTGCCGCCTGCATCGGCCGTTTTCCCATCTCGAGATGGCGGACGATGTTCTCGAGCATCACGATGGCATCGTCCACGACGAAGCCGACGGAGAGCGTGAGGGCCATCAGCGACAGGTTGTCGAGGCTGTAGCTCATCAGGTACATCACCGTGAACGTGCCGATGATCGAAAAGGGCAGGGCCAAGCTCGGGATGAGCGTCGCCGAGAGGTTTTTGAGAAAAAGGAAGATCACCATCACGACGAGGCACAGCGTGATGAGCAGTGTCAGCTGCACGTCGTTCACCGATTGGTGAATCGAGACGGACCGGTCGTAGAGCGTATTCACTTCGACCGACGCTGGCAGCTGTCCGGAGAGCGACGCGACCATCGTCTTCACCGCGTCCGCGACCTGCACGGTGTTCGTCCCGGGCTGCCGTTGAATCGCGAGCACGACGGCGCGCTTGCCGTCGTACCAGCTCGCGTTGCGGGAGTCTTGGACATCGTCGAGCACGCGTGCCACGTCCTGCAGACGCACCGGCGCGCCGTTCTGGTAGGTGACGGCCAGCTGCCGGAACTCCGGCGCGCTCGAGATCGAGCCGTCGGCCAATACGGTGTATGCGCGCTGCGGTCCCCAGAGTGTTCCGGTCGGGAGATTGGGATTCCCGGCCGACACCGCCGCTGTCACTTCATCCAGCCCAATGCCGCGCGCTGCGAGCGCCTTGGGATCGACTTGAATGCGCACCGCGTATTTCGCGGAGCCGAACACCTGGACCTGCGCCACGCCACTGACTGTCGACAGGCGCTGCGCGAGGAACGTTTCGGCGTACTCGTCCAGCGCGGACAGTTGAAGAGTGCCGGACGTCAGGGCGAGGTACAGGATCGGCGAGTCCGCCGGATTCGACTTGTTGTATGATGGCGGCTGCATGCCGGGCGGCAACTGCCGGAGCGTCTTGGAGATTGCCGCCTGCACGTCCTGGGCAGCGGCGTCGATGTCACGCGACAGGGTGAACGTCAGCGTGATGTTCGTGCTGCCCAACGTGCTCGATGACGTCATGGCGTCGATGCCGGCGATCGTCGAGAACTGCTTCTCGAGCGGCGTTGCCACTGCGGCGGCCATCGTCTGTGGGCTCGCGCCCGGCAGGCCGGCCCCGACAGTGATCGTGGGGAAATCGACGTTCGGGAGGTCGCTCACCGGCAGCAGCCGGTACGCCATCAGCCCGAACATGAGGATGCCGAACATCACGAGCGTCGTCGCGACGGGACGACGAATAAACAGTCCCGAAAAACTCATTTCGGGTTCCCCGCGTCCGACCCACCCCCGCCGCCTGCGGTCTCCGTGGTTGGACCGCCGCGGATGTCGACCTTCGCGTTCGGCGTGAGACGCAGCTGCCCGTCGGTGACGACCAGGGCGCCTGCCGGGACGCCGGCGACCACGCTCAGACTGTCGAGTGTCCGCTCCACAGTCACCGGCTGCGTCGCGGCAGTGCCGTCGTTATTCACGACGAATACGTAGGTGCCTTGCTGGCCTTGCATCACAGCCTGGCTCGGGACGACGACCGCGTCGTTCTGCATGCCGAGGACGAGTGTGATTCTGACGAACTCGCCGGGCCAGAGGTTCCCATCGCGATTCTGGAAGCGGGCCTTGAGGAGCACGGTCCCCGTTGAGGTGTCCACCTGATTGTCGACGAACGAAAGAACGCCCTGAACGGTCGACGCGGAATCGCGCGCCGGCATCGCGATCGCCTTGAGCTCTTGCCCGGCGCGCTGGCGGATGGCGGGAAGGCTGATTGCTGGAACGGGGAAGCGCACCAGGATGGGGCGCATCTGGACGATCGAGACGAGCGGGTCGCTGCCGGCGCGCACGAGGTTGCCCTCATGGAGCAGCAGCCGGCCCGTGCGGCCCCCGATCGGGGCGCGCACCGTCGCATACTCGAGATTGAGCCGGGCGATGGATGCGGTGGCCGAGTCGGAACGCACTGCGGCCGCGGCCGCGTCAGCCACCGACTGCTTCGCCTCGTAGTCTTCCTGCGTGACGGTATTGGTTGCCGCCAAAGTTTTGTAGCGCGCCGCCTCGCGCGCGGCACTTTCGGCCTGCGTGAGGTCGCGGAGTAGGGCGCCTTCAGCCTGCTGCAACGCGGCGCGATAGGGACGCGGATCGATCTCGAACAGGATCTGGCCGGCGGCGACTTCGTCGCCCTCGCCGAAGTTGACGTGCAGGATCGTACCGTTCACCTGCGGCGTGACGTCGACGGAGCGGATCGGCTCGACCGTCCCCGTGGCTTGCAGCTCGTAGGGGAGGGCGCGACGCTCGGCTCGTGCCACACTGATCGGCACCCGCGGGGCGCTCCCGCCCGTGCGTGAGCCGCACCCGGCCCCCCCCGCGAGCGCCAGGCCTGCGAGCAAAACGGTTCGGAAAGTCACGACTTCTATACGCATATCCTCCCCACGGCGTCATTTAGACCCTGGGGGCGGTGTTTTGGCTACCCCGCCGCACGTTCCTAAACCTAGCGTCGAACATGCTCGCGCGCGTCCGCTCCGCCGCCGTCCTCGGGATCGATGCGTACCTGGTGGAGGTCGAGACCGACATCGCCAGCGGCCTGCCGACGTTCGTGACAGTCGGGTTGCCGCAGGGCGCCGTAAAGGAGGGGCGCGACCGCGTGTCAGCCGCCCTCGCCAACACCGGTTACACGTTTCCGCTCAAGCGCGTCACCATCAACCTGGCACCTGCCGACATCAAGAAGGAAGGCTCGGCGTTCGATCTGCCGATCGCGCTCGGCATCCTGGCGGCGACCGAGCAGGTCAGCGGAGAACGGCTGGGAAGGATCGCCGTCCTGGGGGAGCTTGGCTTGGAGGGCGCGATCCGGCCTGTGCGCGGCGCCTTGCCCGTCGCGCTGGCCGCCCGAGCCGCGGGCGTCGATGCCCTGATCCTGCCCCGCGAAAACCTGTCAGAAGCGGGCGTTGTCGCTGGCTTGCGCGTCCTTGGGGCAAGCTGCCTGGCCGAGATCGCGGACTTTCTCGACGGCCGGGCCGAGCTTCCCGGAGCGTCGATCGATGTCGCGCGGTTGTTTGCCGAGCGCGCCAGGGACGACGTGGACTTCGCCGAAGTAAAGGGGCAGCCGCACGCAAAGCGCGCGCTCGAGGTCGCGGCGGCGGGCGGGCACAACATCCTGATGGTGGGGCCTCCGGGTTCGGGGAAGACGATGCTCGCCCGCCGCCTGCCCACCATCCTGCCGCGGATGAGCCTGGATGAGGCGCTCGAGACGACGAAGATCCATTCGGTCGCAGGCACGCTGCCGCTGGGCGAGTCGCTCGTGGCACGGCGGCCGTTCCGGGCACCGCATCACACGATCTCGGACGCCGGCTTGATCGGTGGCGGATCCTATCCGCGCCCCGGCGAGGTGAGCCTCGCGCATGGGGGCGTCCTGTTTCTCGACGAGCTGCCCGAGTTCCGCAAGAACGTGCTTGAGGTCTTACGCCAGCCGATGGAGGATGGCGTCGTGACGATCGCGCGCGCGGCGATGAGCCTGTCCTACCCGGCGCGCTTCATGTTGGCCGCCGCGATGAATCCCTGCCCCTGCGGCTGGTTCGGCGATCCGCACCACAATTGCGCATGCGGATCGGTCGTCGTGCAGCGATACCTGGCGCGGGTCTCGGGGCCGCTCCTCGATCGCATCGACATCCATCTGGAAGTGCCGGCGGTGAAGTACAAGGCTCTCACGGGCGAAAGTGGTGGCGAGCCGAGTGAGGCGATGCGCGAGCGGGTGGATCGGGCGCGCGTGGTGCAGCGCGAGCGGTTCGCGACCCGGCCCGGGATCTATGCCAACGCGCACATGGCGCCGCGCGATATTCGCGCGCACTGCAAAGTCTCGGATGGCGCGGACGCGCTGCTCAAGACCGCGATCACGCGACTCGGGTTATCAGCGCGCGCCTATCACCGCATTCTCAAGATCGCGCGCACGGTCGCGGATCTCGACGAGGCGGCGTCGCTCGAGCCGAAGCATGTGAGTGAGGCGATTCAGTACCGGAGCCTCGACCGGCGGGGCGTGGGGTAGCCCCCCGGAATCGCCCCGTAGCGGTGCCGCGTCGACATCGAGCCCCGGTCCACGGCCGAGGGTGTGGCGCCGGCACACCCCCCCAAAGGAAGCAGCCCCGCAGCCTCCGGGCACACGAATTGCCTCACCTCAAAGCCAGAAGGGAGCTCTTGTGAGGCGCAGGTCGTTCGCGTGGTGGGAAGAGGCGATCATCGCCCTCGGGTTCTGGCTGGCGGCGGTGGTCGCCTTAGCCGCACGTCGTCGCGGTTGACGGCGCTCCGCTCGTCCACCTAGCTATCGGTGAGGGGCTTCGGAGGCGCAAGCATGCCCGAGGTACCGCAATGGGCCCGTGTGCGCGGCGACGTGAACTGCCATGTGCGGCGGGGTGCGTGGTACGAAGTCCTTCGCCTCACCCCAGATCAAGCCATCCTCGACGTAGACAATCGGCCCTTGAGTGTGCCCAGGTCCTCGCTGGAGATCGTGCCCCTGCGGCCCCAACGGTGGTCCGTCGTCGCCCGCCCGTCGGACGCGGTGATGGTTCCGCTGAGCTGGGGCTCGCGCTACGCCGTCTGCCCGGGCTGTTGCAGTCGAACATCGCTGCAGGGGCACCCGAACGAGATCCGGTGCTCGCGGTGCGACGGCGTGTTTGCAGTGGCGTGGGATGATGCTTAGCCGCTCACCGCTCCAGCCGCGGTTCTCCAATCATCCCCATCGGCTCACCCTGCGACATGGCGGGCGTCGCGACGACGTACAGCACGATGCCGCCGAACGGCGCCCGGATCTCGGCCTGTGGATTGCCGAAGAAATCGGTAAGCACTCCGATCACGCTGCCTTTCTGGACGCTTTGGCCGCGCTCGACGCGCGCGTGCCACACGCCAGTGGCGGGGCTGCGGAGCACTTCGGTACGCTCGAAAAACAGGGGCTGTCGAACGAGCTCGACGTCCCCAGGCACCATGTGGAAATAGCGTAGCAGCCGGAAGACACCGTCCACGTTCCGCTGCACCATGTCTTCGGCGGGGATGCCGAGGTATCCGGTCTCCGTGGTGATCGAGGGCTTGCCCCGGAGTTGCGCCGTGTTCTGCGTGTAGACCGATGCGCGGACGTCGCGGGGGCGCATCGTGTCGACGACGATGTGATCGCTGCCCCACGCCAGCGCCATCTCGCGCGCAATCGAATCAGCCCGCGCATTGAGGCCGAGCGGACTCCAATAGCTGTAGGGCCGGAGCGACTCGTTGCCGTCGCCGCCGTGAATGTCCACGAGGTAGTCCGCGCGCTCGATGATCTGATTGGTAATCGCGTAGGCAATGCGCTCCGAAACCGTGCCGTCCGCCTTGCCGGGATAGACGCGGTTCAGGTTCTTCCCGTCGATCGGGCTGTAGTAGATCGTTCGGCCGAGGAACGACGGCATGTTCGCGACGTGGACGATGAGCAGCGTGCCACGCAGCACGGCAGGATCGATTATCGCACGCACGCGCTGCAGCGCGACAATCGGCGCGACCTCGGAGCCGTGGGTGCCGGCGATCAACGCCAGTGTCGGCCCGGACTGGGCGCCTCGAACGATCGTGATCGGAATCCGGGTCGCCGCGTCGCTGCCCGCCGGTACCTCGATGAATCCTGAAGAGGCCTGGCCTGGTCGTGCGCTCGCTGAGCCGAGCGTGAGAGAGCCAGTTTGCTGCAGTGCGGCAATGAGGAGAGCAGGAATGACGGCGAGCATGCCAGCTCCGCGCGACGGGGATGGCATAATCTTATCGCGTTATGGCGTTAGGGGCACGTTGCTCCGTTGACAACCAGCACTAGCTCGGCTCGTCCCCAGTGAGCAGGCGATACGCGCTCTTTATGTGTAGCGGCTGTCCCACCACCACGAGGACATCGCCCGCGGCGAGCCGGAAGTCGGCGTCGGGCGTGGCGACATCGCTCTGGCCACGCCGCACCGCGAGAATCAGCGCTCCGGTTTTTGAACGCAGCCCCGTGTCGGCGATCGTCTGTCCCACGACGGGTGCCTGCTCCCCCAAGACGATGCGTTCGACGTGCATCTGCGGCATCGCGCGGATAGCCCCGGTCAGTGTGAGCCGCAGGCGAGCGCCGGGCCGCAAGGCCTGGTAGTGCGATGCGCGGATCTCGCCGACCAGCCGTTCGATTTCGTCGCGCGGCACGTTGTAATGCGCTAGCACACGCGAGAAAATCTCGATGGACGTTTCGAACTCTTCGGGGATGACGACGTTCGCGCCGAGGCGCGTGAGCTCGGGGATCTCGATCACGTACCGCGTTCTGGCGATGATGTGGGCCTTCGGATTGAGCTCCCGGGCAACGCGCACCATCCGCCGCGTGGCCGCGGGGTCGGAAATCGCAATCACAAAGAGCCGCGCGCGGTCGATCCCGAGGGCGCGGAGAATCTCCTCGCGCGTGGCGTCGCCATAAAACGCCGGCTCACCCTCGGCGCGCGCCTTGCGCACCGTCTGCGCGTTCAGCTCGACAATGAGATAGGGCGCGTTGATCAACCGCAGCGCAGCGGCGAGGTTGCGGCCGTTGAGGCCGTAGCCGGCGATGATGACGTGATCCTTGACCTGCTCGTGCACGGGTGCCAGGTCACGGGGCCTGAACCCCGGCAGCAATCGATCGAGCGGGACCAGCTTCTCGAGCGCGTCCAGCATCGCCGGTCCTCCCTGCAGCAGGAACGGCGTCACGAGCATCGTGATAACCGCGACGCCCAGGAATTGCTGGTAGAGGAGGTTCGGCAACAGTCCCGCGACGCGCCCCTCCTTGGCGAGCACAAACGAGAACTCGCCGATCTGAGACACCGCGACTCCGGCGAGTAGCGCCACGCGGCCGGAATACCCCAGCAGCGCGGGGCCCACCGCCGCGGCCAGCGCCTTGCCGCCCATGATCACCGCGACGGCGACGAGCGTGAGGACGATGTGTTCGCGGATGATGTCGAGCTGGACCAGCATGCCGACGGCCACGAAGAACAGCGAAATAAAGATGTCTCGGAACGGCATCAGCTCCGCGAGCGCCTGGTAGCCGTAGTCGGACTCGGAGATGATGAGACCTGCCAGGAAAGCGCCGAGGGCGAGCGAGGCACCTGCGGCGGCCGTGCCGAGCGCGGTGAGGGTGCCGATGAGGATCACCGCGATGAGAAACAGCTCGCGGCTGCGAGTCTTCAGGATCTCGCGCAGCGCCCGCGGCACGATTGTCCGCGCGGCAATGATCACCCCGACGACGACGAGCGCGGCCTTGCCCAGCGCGATCAGCAGCCCGATCATGCCCCCTTCCGCCTTCCCCGCGAGGAAGGGGAGCACGAGCATGATCGGCACCACGCAGAGGTCCTGAAAGATCAAGACGCCCGTCGCCAGGCGACCGTGCGGAGCGTCGATCTCACCCGCGTCCGTCATCACTTTGAGCACGATGGCGGTGCTCGACAGGGCGATCAGGAATCCGAGGAACAGGGCCACGCGCCAGCTGCCCAGAAACGCCAGTCCCGCCGCCAGCGTCGCCAGGATCGTGAAGCCCATCTGCGAGAACCCGCCCACGAGGATTTGGCGGCCCATCTCCTTCAGCCGGCTCAGCGAGAATTCGATGCCGATCGTGAACAGCAGCAGGATCACGCCGACTTCGGCGAGTCCGTCGACATCCTGCGGATCGTTGACGAAGCCGAGCGCGTTGGGACCGAGCAGAATTCCCGCGACGATGAATCCGGGGAGTGCGGGAAGCTTGAGTCGATAGAAAACCAGAATGACCAGCAGTGAGCCGGCGAAGATGACGGCGAGGTCACGGAGGATGTGCAGCTGTTCCACGGTGGCCTAAAGGTAGGAGGACCCATAGCTTTGGCCACCGTGCGCGACTGGCTCCAGGACCGCATCGGGCTGAGCCCCGCGGTGCAGATGCACCTGCTGGTCACGATCATCGTGATCGCGGGGCTCTGGATCATCGAGCGGGTCGTCCTCGCGATTGTCTACCGGCGGGTCACCGATCCCTGGTCGCGCTATCGCTGGCGCAAGACGATCACCTACATAACCCTCGCGATCGCCGTCCTCGTTATCGGGCGCGAGTGGCTCGAAGGCTTCAAGTCGCTTGCCACATTCCTCGGCCTCGTCTCAGCGGGAATCGCGATCGCGCTCAAGGATCCGCTGACGAATCTCGCGGGGTGGGCGTTCATCGTATGGCGGCGGCCGTTCGAAGTCGGCGACCGCATCGAAATCGCCAAGCACAAGGGCGATGTCATCGACATCCGGCTGTTCCAATTCACGCTGAACGAGATCGGCGTGTGGGTGGATGCGGACCAGAGTACCGGGCGCATCGTCCATATCCCGAACCAGCAGGTGTTTACCGAGCCCGTGGCCAACTATGACAAGGGCTTCAGGTACATTTGGAACGAAGTGCCGGTGTTGGTGACCTACGAAAGCAACTGGAAAAAGGCGAAGGAGATTCTGACGGCGATCGCGTTCAAACACGCCGAGCATCTGACGGCGGAGGCGGAGCGCGATCTGCTCGCTGCTTCACAACAGTTTCTGATCAACTACAAGAAGCTCACGCCGATCGTCTACACCAGCACGGCGGCGTCCGGCATCCTGCTGACGATCCGCTACCTCATCGAGCCACGCCGCCGGCGCGGGACTGTTTCTGCAATCTGGGACGACATTCTCACCGAATTCGCGAAGGCCAAGGATATCGATCTCGCGTATCACACCGTGCGGTCGTTCAGCAATCCTATCGAAGGGAAGATCGTCGGGACGGCCGAGGAGCAGAGCTAGCCTTTCCGGAGTGCGGTCCCGGTCTCGACGACGGTGCGCACCAGCAGATCGAAATCCGCTCGGCGGCTGCGGTGATTCGTGATGGCGACACGAATCGCAAATCGGCCGTCGAGCATCGTCTGCGACGGAATCGCCACCCCGCTTTCCTGAATTCGCAGCAGGATCTCCTTGTTGAGCGCGTTCAACGCGACATCGTCCGCGCCTGGCGCAACGAAGCGGAAACAGACCACGTTCAGCGGCGCCGGCGCGAGCAGCTCGAGCCGCGGATGTTTCGTCACGAGCCCCGCGAGGTAATGCGCCTGGCGCACGTTTTGGTGAATCAACTCGCTGAACGCATCCAGGCCGTGCGTCTTGAACGACATCCAGACCTTGAGGGCCCGGAATCCGCGCGACAGCTGCACGCCGCGCTCGGCGAAGGGAAACCCGCCCGCCGCGATGCCACGATCGAACGACGCGAGATAGGCGGGAGTCACGTTGAACGTAGCGCGATGGGCTTTCTGGTCGCGCACCAGAGTGCATCCCACCTCATAGGGCATGTACAGCCACTTGTGCAGATCGAACGCGACTGAATCGGACTGCTCGAGTCCTCGAACCAGCGGGCGGAGCTCCGGAACGAGCGCCGCGAGCGCGCCGAACGCGCCATCGACGTGGAACCAGGTGTTTTCCTCCCGGCTCAACGCAGCCAGCGCGCGGAGATCGTCCGTCGCTCCGGTGTTCACCGTCCCCGCGTTGCCGACGATGCAAATCGGCCGCTGGCCCTTGGCCTTGTCGGCGGCCAGCGTGGCGCGCAGTGCCTTCAGGTCGATCGCGTAGTCGGCGCCGACGGGAATTGAGCGCAGGGCGTCGTGACCGAGCCCCAGCAGCTCAACGGCTTTGCGCACGGAGGAATGTGTCTCGGTCGACGCGTAGACCGTGAGTTTCGGTCCGGCATGCAGGCCGCCTTCGCGAATGTCGAATCCCGCGCGCGCGTTCCGCGCGACCGCGAGGCCCACGAAGTTCGCCATCGAGCCGCCCGACACGAGCAGGCCGTGCGTTTCGGCGGGCAGCCCGAGCAGCTCGACCAGCCACCCGATCACCTGATTCTCGACCACTGCGGGCGAGTCATCGAACTCCGCGACCTGCGGATTCATTCCGGAGGCCAGCATATCCGCCAGCATCGCGAAGGGCGTCCCCGTCCCGATCACCCAGCCCCAGAAACGTGGATGGATGTTGCCGGTCGGGTAGGGGAGTACGTCGCGTTTGAATTCTTCGTAGACGTCGGCCGCCGGCGTCGGTTTGCGCGGCGTGGGGGCGCTGGACAGGCGTTTGCGGACGTCGGCGGGCACGGGCCGCCACACGGGGCGCTCCCGCACGGTCCGCAGGTACTCGAGCATCTCGTCCACCATGCGGTGGCCGAGCTGGCGCAGGTCCTCCCACCCCTGCGCGTCCGCGGGGTCGAGGCTAATCTCCGGCGAGGACTTCGTAGTGGTCGACGAAGGGCTCGAGCTCGACGAGGAAGTCGCGGTCTTCCGGGTAGTAATGGGCTTTCTCATAGTCCTCTCCGGCAAAGCGCCGGATCGCGTCGAGTGACTCCCACAACGAAATGAACGTGAACTCGGCGCGATCCTGCTTGATGCGCCGCAGCACATAGACACCGCGATTGCCGGGTGTGGCCCGGCAATCCCGAGCGCCGGTGCGCTCGAGGTAGTCCGCGTACTCGTCGGCCCGCGCGGCGTCGGTCACGCCGTGCCAGATGCGGGCGATCAGTCTAGAGCCGGTCGAGTTTGGCGACGGTGCGTTCATTGCGGACGTTCCCCGTGTTCAGGGTCGATTTGGGCTCGAACAGCAGCACGTGCGTTTCGTCGTCGGCGACCGGCAAATGCTCGACGCCGTGCGGGATGATGACGAACTCGCCCGGCTCGATCACGAGGTCCGTGTCTCGGAGCTTCATCCGTAACCGGCCCTTCACGACCAGAAACAGCTCGTCCTCACGCTCGTGGTGGTGCCAGACGAACTCCCCTTTGAGCTTCGTGAGCTTCACGTGACTGTCGTTCACTTCGCCGACGATCTTGGGACTCCACTGATCCTGAAACCGGCCGAACATCTCGGCGAGATTGACTTTACGGACGCTCATGCGACCTCCCGTTGGGCCTGTCCCAGAATCGTTGCGGTATCCACGACCGTGGCGAATTCACCGTGGAGGTCGGCGAGCGCGACGTCGTGCAGCAGTTCCGACCCGTAACGCTTGCCGTCCGGTCCCGTGTTGTCGAACGTCGCGGTTGCGTCGGACACGACGTAGGTGGCGAAGCCGAGATTGCCGGCCATCCGCGCCGTCGTCGACACGCACATGTTCGTTTGCAGTCCCACCATCACCAGGGTCGTGATGCCGCGCCGCCGCAAATCGGCTTCGAGTGTCGTCCCGATGAATGCGCTGTTAACCGACTTCTGAACGACCGGCTCTCCGGGGAGCGGCCGGACTTCGTCCTTGATCTCGACGCCCGGTTGGCCGGGCCGGAGCGGGGAATTGGGCAGCTTGGAAACGTGCTGTACATGAATCAGTGGCCGGCCGCTCTCGCGCCATGCCTGCTGCAGGCGAGCGATATTGCGCTCGAGATCGGGGTTGTTGCGATGATACTTCTCGCGAAAGACGTCCATCCCCTTCTGCACATCGATAGTCAGGAGGACGGCGTCTTTGGGGAGCGTGCTCATGTGGAGGTCTCCGGCTCGGAGTTGATGCGAGAATTGAATCCAGACGACAGCCGCCAGGATCATTCCCATCGCGATAAATGTGCGCGGACCCACCGGTTCGTGCAGCAGCAGCCAGCCGAGCAGAACGGCGATCACGGGATTCACGTAGGCGTAGGTGCCGACGATCGTGGCCGATGCGTGCCGCAGCGCGTACGAATAGGCGCTGTAGCCGAGGATCGATCCGAAGATCACGAGATACGCGATTGCGCCGATCCCGCGCGCGCTCAGATGCCAGGACGGCCATTCTCCCAGCAACGTGCCGACCAACGCCACCGCGCCGCCGCCCACGATCATCTGAAATGCGGCACCCATATAGGGGCTCGCCTGCGTCGGATGACGTTTGGCGTACACGGTGCCGAGCGACCACGACGCGCTCGCCATGGTCAACGCGATCGGTCCGCGCTTGTCGGCCGCGAGAATCTCGGCCGGCGTCGCGCCGACCAGGAGCAGGGTGCCGAGGAAGCCGAGCAGCAGACCGGCGACGATGCGCCAGTTCAGATCTGACGATCCGCCAGGGATGATCGCGTCGAACAACGCGGTCCACATCGCGACCGTGACGACGAAAATGCTCGCGATGCCGGAACCGACGTACTGCTCCGACCACACGACGAACGCGTTCCCGCCGGCGAGCAGCATCAAGCCCACGATCGCGAGTGTCTTCCAGTCGCTCTTGCGAGGCAGTGGATCACCGAGCGCGCGGGCGATGATGAGCAGCAGAACTCCAGCGACGAAGAAACGCAGACCAGCAAAAAGGAAAGGCGGCAGCTCCGTAACGCCGACCTTGATCGCGAGATAGGTCGAGCCCCAGAAGACACAAACCACCAAATAGGCGATGAGCGCTTTGCCTTTGAGCGTTGCCATCAATCGGGCTCCGTCGGCATGAAGCCCGGCTTCTCGAACAGCGTCGAGAGCACGATCGTCGTGCGTGTGTTCATCTGCGAATTCGGTCCGCGCAGGTCGCGGAGGATTTCCTGGACGCCCTCGAGATTGGGCGCGACGACCTTGAGGATGTAGCAGTCATCGCCGGCGATGTGGTGGCATTCGAGCACACCCGGATGTTTTTCCATTTCCCGCATGCGCGGCTCGTCGCCGACGTAGTCGCTCGAGCCGTACCGCACCGCGACGAACGCCGTCACGGGAAAGCCGATCTTCGGGCGATCGAGCTGGACGCGATACCCACGGATGTAGCCCGACTCTTCGAGGCGCTTCACGCGCTCCATGATTGCGGGCCGCGAGAGACCGATCTCATCGGCGACCGCCTGGTAGCTGGCACGGCCGTCCTGGGAGAGGATGCGGAGGATGCGGCGGTCGGTAGCGTCGAGCTCTGTCTTGGCGGGCATTTGGGAAGCTCCGGGGTTTGTTCGTGAACGCTTCGTAAGCTTAATCAGTTTCGCTCCTACGGAATATCCGGTTTTGGCAATCCAATTGTCCTTGGATTGGGACAGTGGCGGGGGTACTATTCGGCCCATGGAGTCGCTTCGCACCCTGGTCCGCAGCTTTCCCTCAGTCTTGCTCGGCTATTCGGGGGGCGTGGATTCGGCACTGCTGGCCGTCGTGCTGCGGCAGGAGCTCGGTAGGGACCGCATGCTGGCGGCGATCGGTCGGAGCGCATCGTACCCCGAAGCGCAGTGGCAGGCGGCAATCGATGTGGCGACGCGGTTCGACATCCCCCTCGTCGAGATCCAGACGCACGAGCTCGAGGATGCGAGCTATCTCGCGAACCCGACCAACCGCTGCTTCTACTGCAAAACGGAGCTGTGGAGCCGGCTCGTGCCGCTGGCTCGTGAGCGCGGGCTCGCGATCGTCTGCGACGGCACGAATGCCGACGATCTGCATGAGCATCGCCCCGGCAAGGCGGCCGGCGTGAATGCGGGCGTGCGGTCGCCGCTCGCCGAGGTGGGACTTACGAAGGCGGAGATCCGCGCCGCGTCGCGCGAGCTCGGGTTGCCGACGTGGGATGTGCCCGCGGCGCCCTGTCTCTCGAGCCGCGTGCAGTACGGACTCACAATCACGCCGGCGCGCTTACGGCAGGTCGAGCAGGGCGAGGCGTTTCTGCGCGAGCTCGGTGTCAGGGGGGACCTGCGCCTCCGGCATCACGGCGAAATCGCACGCGTCGAAGTCGAGCCGTCCTGGATTCCGTGGATCGAGGCGCGGCGCGCGGCGATCACCGATCATCTCACGACCCTTGGGTTCGCGCGGGTGGAGATCGACCCGCACGGGTATCGCCGGGGGAGCCTGTTAGAGCGTTCGTCGCCCTGAATTTTCCGGAGGGCGTGCGCCGGGAACTCTGGGACGCGCTCGCGCCCCTGCGCCAGCGTCACGAGAAACTCCCGGTGAAGTGGGTTCGTCCCGAGAATATTCATCTGAGTCTCAAGTTCCTGGGTGAGGTCGAGGAGACGCGTGAGCAGGAGCTGCGCGCGGCGCTGCAGCACGCGGCTGGCAGTCGCAGTGAGCCGCGACCCCTGACGCTGCAGATCACCGGCTTCGGCGTGTTTCCCGACTATCACCGTCCTCACGTCCTGTGGGCGGGCATCACGCCGGAGCCGGGCCTCGAGCTGCTGCAGCACGAAGTCGAGCAGGCGTTCGCGCCGCTCGGTTTTCCGACCGAAGCGCGGGCATTTCGCCCGCATGTCACACTGGGGCGCGCGGCGCGCGATGCCCGGCCGAGAGACTTCACGGGACTCGAGGAGGTTCTCGCGGGTACCGACTTCGACGCAACCGTCACCGTGGCGGAAGTGGACTTGATGCAGAGCACACTCCAAAAGGATGGCCCGGTGTATCAGGTCAGATACCATGAACGGTTGTCTTAAGGGCGCGCTCAAGCTCGGTTGCGCAATCGCCATCATCGGCGTACTCGCGCTGATCTGGTGGTTCCGTGAACCGATCATGCGAACGGGCGCGCGCTGGTTCGGCCGCTCGACCGCATTGCCGTCCGTCGCCGATACGGCGGTGGGCGCGCCGACGCCGAAAGCGACCGCCTCGGGCCAGGCCAAGGTCGGCAATCTCCGGACCAGCGCCGGCCCCGATTCAGTAGTGCTCACGCCGAACGAGATGGCCTCCCTGATCGGTGCCGGAATCGATTGGAACGTGCGGAAGATGTACGACTCGCTCCGGGTCGAGCTCCAGGAAGGAAAGCTGGTCCTGCACGCCCGCCTCGATACGCGTGCCCTCCCGCCGGGGACGCTGGGACCATTTGCCGGCATGGTCGGCGAGCGCGAGCCGCTCCGGATGGCCGGCACGGTCTCGATCGGGAAGCCGGGCACAGCGCTCTACGACATCACCGAAATCAGTTTGCGCGGCATCGAGATTCCCGGCCCCTTCGTCAAGCAAATCACCAAGCAGATGGCCGGGGCGTCGACGAGCGGCGCGGTGCCTGTCAAGGTCGATCCTGCGGTCACCGACGTGAAAGTGCACATGACCGGGGTGGTGTTGTATAAGCGCCGGAGGAACGGCAGGTGAGTCCCCGCCGCGTGATGATCGTCGATGATGAAAAAGGGATCCGCGAAGCGCTGAAACAGGTGCTCGAGTACGAGGAGATTGAGGTCCAGGCCTGTGCGTCGGGTCATGAGGCGATCCGTGTCTACCCCGACTTCAAGCCGCACCTCGTGTTCCTGGACGTAAAGATGGAAGGGATGGATGGGCTGGAAACGCTGAAGCGCGTACGGGAGCTGGACCCGCAGGCGCAGGTCGTGATGATCTCGGGCCACGGCACGATCCAGACGGCGGTCGAAGCCACGCAGCTCGGCGCCTACGATTTCCTCGAGAAGCCGCTCGACACTGATCGCATCCTCCTCACGCTCCGCAACGCGCTGCAGCACGTCGTCCTCGTCAACGAAAATGTGCGGCTCAAGCAGGAAGTCCGTGCGCAGTACGAGATCGTCGGCTCGAGCAAGGCGATTCGCGCGGTGATCGGCCTGATCGAGAAGGTCGCGCCCACGCCCGCGCGGGTCCTGATCACGGGCGATAACGGCACCGGCAAGGAGCTCGTCGCCCGCGCGATTCACGCGTTGAGCCCGCGCGCGGCCGGTCCCTTCATCGAGGTCAACTGTGCCGCGATTCCTACGGAGCTGATCGAAAGCGAGCTGTTCGGCCACATGAAGGGGAGCTTCACCGGCGCGTTCGCCGACCGCGCCGGCAAGTTCGAGCTCGCCGACGGCGGGACGTTGTTTCTCGACGAAATCGGCGACATGAGTCTTTCGGCGCAGGCCAAAGTGCTGCGCGCGCTCCAGGAAGGCGTGATTTCCCGCGTCGGCTCGGGGAAAGCGCTGCCGGTGGACGTGCGCGTGATCGCGGCGACGAACAAGAACCTGGGCGCCGAAATCGAGCAGGGGCGTTTCCGCGAGGACCTGCTGCATCGGCTCAATGTCATTCCAATCCACGTGCCGCCGTTGCGCGAACGCCGCGCCGACGTCGCGCAGCTCATCACCCACTTCACCGCCGATCTGACGAAGGAAGGTGTGCCCTCGAAGGAGTTCGAGGCGCCCGCGGTCGAGCGGCTCACCGCGCACGACTGGCCGGGCAACATTCGCGAGCTCAAGAACGCGGTCGAACGCCTGCTCATCCTAGCGTCCGGTCCCGCCGTGACGCAGGGCGACGTGGAGCGGCTGGTGGGGAAAGGGGAGGGGGGGCGAGGGAAGGGTACGGCGACCGGAGCTGGAGGGGACGCCTCCTGGTTGCGCGCCGCAACGTTCGAAGAATTCAAGCAGTCGGCCGAGCGCGCGTTCCTGCTCGGCAAGTTGCAGGAGAACGACTGGAACGTCTCGGAGACCGCGCGCACATTGCAGATGCCGCGCAGCAATCTCTACAAGAAGATCGAGCGATATGGCCTGTCGCGCGGTGGAGAGGGAGGAGTCCAGTGAAGGAGAAGGAGAAGGATCAGAAAGAGCGCGACTGGGATCGCGAGATGCGTGAGGTGGACAGGCTCCTCGCGAAGCTGCCGGAGGGCGAGCCGACGCTCGGCCGCGGCGTGCCGACCGTGCCGGTCTCGCCCCGTCCGGGCGTCGCCGGCGTCGGTCCTTCGGGAACGCTGCACGCCGGCCCAGCTCGCGGGCGCGCCTGGATTACGACGTGGATGCGGGTCGGTCTCGGTCTCGCGTTGGGTGTCGGGATGCTCGTGTGGCCGTACACGCACGCGTGCGGCCTCAAGCTCGTGTTCTACCTGATCGGAGCGACGGCCGTGACGGTCGCCGGAGTCTGGAGTGCCCTGACCTCGTGGAAACGGCGGCTCGGCATTGCGCATACACTCTCGATCATTCTGATTATCTGGGGCCTCGGGCTGGCCGGTCGCCAGCTGCTGCCGCGGCTCTACGGGAAGACTCCTATTCCATTCTTCTGTCCCGCACCCTGAGATCCATGCCTCCTGAATTCAAGAATTTCATCGCCGGCGATTGGGTCGTGCCCTCGACGGGCGAGTACTTCGAGAACCGCAACCCGGCGGACTGGAATGACATCATCGGCCGCTTTCCGCGGTCGGGTCCTGATGACTTGCAGCGTGCGATCGGCTCGGCCAAACGCGGCTTCGCGGAATGGTCCAAGACGCCCGCGCCGATTCGCGGGCAGGTGCTGCAGCGCGTCGGCCAGCTGCTCGTGGAGCGTAAAGACGCCATCGCGCGGGCGATGACCCGCGAAATGGGCAAGGTGCTCGCCGAGACCGGCGGTGATGTGCAGGAAGGGATCGATACCGCGTTCTACGCCGCCACCGAGGGCCGCCGCTTGTTCGGCCGTGTCGTGCCGTCGGAGCTGCGGAACAAGTGGGCGATGAGCTATCGCCGCCCGATCGGGATTGCCGGGCTGATCACGCCGTTCAACTTCCCGCTCGCGATTCCGACGTGGAAAATGTTTCCGGCGCTGCTGTGCGGAAATGCCGTGATTTTCAAGCCTGCCGAGGACGTGCCCCACACCGCCCATCTGTTGGTCGAGGTGCTGCTCGAGGCGGGGTTACCGCCCGAAGTTGTACAGCTTGTCCACGGCCAGGGATCGGTGGTGGGACGCGCGCTCGTCGAGCACCCCGACGTTGGGGTGATCTCGTTCACGGGCTCGACGGAGACCGGATCGGTGATCGGCGCGACCTGCGGCAAGATGCACAAGCGCCTGTCGCTGGAAATGGGCGGGAAGAACGCGATGATCGTGATGGACGACGCCGACCTGGACCTCGCGCTCGACGGCGTGCTATGGGGTGCCTTCGGGACGACGGGGCAGCGTTGCACGGCGACCAGCCGGCTGATCCTGCACGACAAGATTCACGATCGCTTCGTGCGGACGCTCACCGATCGCGCCGCGAAGCTGCGCCTCGGTCCCGGCCTCGACGACAAGACGGAGGTCGGTCCGCTGATTCACGAAGAGGCGCGGCAGAAGGTGGCCGAGTACGTCGACATCGCCAAGAAGGAAGGCGCCAGCGTCGCGCTCGGCGGGAAAATTCCGCAGGGCGACAAGCGGCTGGAGTGCGGCTGGTTCTACGAGCCCACGGTGCTCACCGGCGTGAAGCCGGGGATGCGGGTCGAGCAGGAGGAGATCTTTGGTCCGGTCCTCGCAGTCCTGAAGGCCCAGGATCTCCCGGACGCCATCCGGATCAACAATGACGTGAAATATGGGCTTTCGAGCTCGCTCTACACGCGCGACGTCAACGGCGCGTTCCAAGCGATGACTGACCTCGACACCGGCATCACGTACGTCAACGCGCCGACGATCGGCGCCGAGGCGCATTTGCCGTTTGGCGGCGTGAAGCAGACCGGCAACGGTCACCGCGAAGGCGGCTGGGAAGTGTACGACTTCTATTCCGAGACCAAGACGATCTACGTCGATTTCTCGGGGCACCTGCAACGAGCGCAGATCGACACCTACACCGAATAGCTGTTGCGCTTGCGCGACGGACCTCCTTGACGGCCGCGCAAGCCACAGCGTAGCCTGCACGGCACAGTTGTTGATCCGTAGTCGCTACATGCCTATCGCGCCTGCCGAACGAGTCCGAGCCCTTTCCGGAGAGGGCGCGTTCGAGGTGTTGGTCGCGTCGCGCCGCCTGGAAAACGACGGCCAGCACGTGGTCCACCTCGAAATCGGAGAACCCGACCGCGCGACGCCCCACCATGTGGTCGAGGCGGGTATTCGGGCCCTGCACGACGGACACACGCGGTACGTGGATCCGGCCGGCCTGCCCGCGCTGCGTGACGCGATCGCCACGTCGCTGGCGTGGCGCGGTGTCCGGGGTAGCGCCGCGGAGAATGTGGTCGTGGTCCCCGGTGCCAAGCCGATGATCTTTTACGCCCTCCTGGCCGTGCTCGAACCGGGCGACGAGGTGCTCGTTCCGGACCCGGGTTTCCCGATCTACCCGTCCGTCGTGCGGTTTGCCGGAGCGGTCCCCGTCAGTTACCCGGGGTTGGATGTCGCCCGCCTCGCCGCCCTCATCACGCCGCGGACGCGGGCGCTGGTCGTGAACCTCCCGGCGAACCCCACCGGCGCCGTTGCGACGCCCGATGCGCTGACCGCCATGGCCACGCTCGCGCAGCGTCACGACCTCGCCATCGTGTCGGACGAGGTGTATGGCCGCATCCGGTACGACCGGCGCGCGGACAGCATCGCGGCGTTGCCGGGCATGCTCGATCGCACGGTGATCGTGGACAGTTTCTCGAAGACCTACTCGATGACGGGCTGGCGGCTCGGCTTCGGCGTGGTGCCAGCGGCGCTCGTCGAGCGCGTGACCAAGCTCGTGGTGAACGGCACGTCCTGTACGCCGCCGTTTGTCCAGCTCGCCGGGCTGGCGGCCCTCACGGGGTCGCAGGACTGCGTGGCGGCCGCCGTCGGACGCTACCAGCGCCGTCGCGACTGGCTGGTGGACGCGCTGAACGAACTGCCCGGCGTCCATTGTAGCCCGCCCGAGGGGGCGTTCTACGCGTTTCCCGACGTCCGCGAGATCGAGACGCGGACGGGGCTCACGACCGAACAACTCGCCGCTCGGCTGCTCGAAGTGCACGGCGTGGCCGTCCTCCCCGGCACCGCCTTTGGGCCGGGCGGGGCGGGGCGCCTGCGTCTGTCGTTCGCAACAGCCGACGAGGACCTCGAGGTCGCGCTCCGGCGGATTCGCGAGTGCGTCAGCGACCTTGCCCCCTTGACGGCAGCCTGAGCTGGGCCTAACCTCCCTGCACAATTGTTGACCCGTGGTCATTTGCCGCGTATTGCCGCCACGTTAAAGAAGGTGCTAAAAAGCGAACTCGCCCGCGGCTTTATTAGTCCGGGCGACGGTTGTTTTAGGGAATCGCTTTCTCGCGGCGTTCACGCCGGAGGGTGCGATGACCGCCCGCAGAGTCACAGTCGCAACGTTGGCCGCGCTGAAATCCCGCAACGAGAAAGCCGTGTTCGTCACGGCGTACGACTACCCCACGGCGACGTTCGCCGATCGGGCGGGCGTCGACATGATTCTCGTGGGCGATTCCGCAGCGATGACGATGCTGGGCCTGCCGAGCACACTCCAAATTGGATTGAACGAAATGCTGGTTTTCATCGGCGCGGTGACGCGGGCCGCCAAGCACGCGTTCGTCGTCGGTGACCTCCCATTCCTTTCTTATCAGCCATCGGATGAAACGGCGGTGCGCAGTGCTGGTGCGTTCATAGCGGCCGGCTGCGACGCGGTGAAGTGTGAAGGGGGAAACCGTGTCGCACGCCGCGTCCGCGCCATGGTGGACGCGGGCATCGCGGTCATGGGACACCTGGGACTGACGCCGCAGAGCCTCGGACAGCTCGGCGGCTATCGCGTGCAAGGCAAGTCACTCGCGGCGGCGGAGCGGTTATTGCGCGATGCGGAGGCGCTCGAGCGCGCCGGCGCATTCGCGGTGCTCCTCGAAGCGGTTCCAGCCGAAACCGCGGCATTCGTCCGGGAGCGGGTCGGGTTGCTGGTGTACGGCATCGGCGCCGGCCCGGAAGTCGACGGGCAGCTGGTGATCTCGCACGACCTGCTGGGCAATTTCGTCGGCGAGATCGCGCCGCGCTTCGTAAAACGCTACGCCGAGGTAGGCGCGACCGTCGAGCGCGCGTTCGCGGAGTACGCGCGCGACGTCCGGGCTGGCGTCTTCCCCGGGCCGGAACATTGCTATCAGATCGACGCGGCCGATGAGGCGCTGATTCGCGCGGCGCGCCAGAGTACACCGGCGCCGGCGGTGGAGGCCACGCCATGACGACCACTGTTGCCCGACCGGCAGCAATGCGGCCACGGCCGCAAGTGTGCCGCGCCTGCGGAACCTTGTACGACCCAACCCCCGTCGCGATCTGCGAGCAGTGTCTCGGCCCGCTCGATCCCGTCGTCGATGCCGCCCGTGTACTCCCCACGCGTGACGCGATCGCGGCGCGCCCTTGGTCGCTGTGGCGCTACCGCGAGTGGCTGCCGTTCGACGGTGAGCCCGTGCTCTCGCTCGATACTGGCGGCACCCCGCTCGTCGAGGCGCCGCGACTCGCCGCGCTGCTGGGCGTTGCGCACGTCTGGGTCAAGAACGATGCGGTCTCACATCCGTCGCTGTCCTTCAAGGATCGGGTCGTCGCGACGGCGATCAATGCGGCCGCCGCATTCGGGCTCGACACGATCGGCTGCGCGTCCACTGGCAATCTGGCAAATGCCGTTGCGGCGCAGGCGGCACGAGCCGGTCTCAAGGCGTGGATCTTCATTCCCGAAGACCTCGAGGCGGCCAAGATCGTCGGGACCGCAGTGTACGGCGCGCGGCTGGTCCGCGTGCGCGGTCACTACGACGACGTGAATCGTCTCTGTGCGCAGGTGGCCGACCTGTTCGGCTGGGGCATCGTCAACGTCAACCTGCGCGGCTATTACGGCGAAGGCTCGAAGACGATGGCGTTCGAGATCGCCGAGCAGCTGGGATGGCGCCTGCCGACCGCGGTCGTTGCTCCGATGGCGGGTGGCTCGCTCGTGACCAAGCTGCGGAAAGGCTTTCGGGAGTTCAGCGCCGCGGGGCTGGTCACTGGAGGCGCGCCCCGGATTTTCGGCGCGCAGGCGGCGGGGTGCGCACCGATCGTGCGGCTGGTGCGCGAGAATGCCGATGCGGTGACACCGGTGATCCCTCACACGATTGCTCGTTCGATCGCGATCGGAAATCCCGCCGATGGGTTGTTCGCCAAGCGTGCAATTCTCGAGTCGGGCGGCTGGGTCGCTGCGGTCTCGGATGCCGAGTTGGTGGCGGGAATCCGGCTGCTGGCCGAAGCGGTCGGGATCTTCACCGAGACGGCCGGCGGCGTCACGGTCGCCGCCGCCCTGGCGCTGGCGGGCGAGGGCCGGTTTTCAGCGGATGACGATGTGGTGCTGTGCATCACGGGAAATGGCCTGAAGACTATCGACGCCGTCGCTCCGGTGTTGCGTGCGGCGCCCGTCATTGCGCCACGTGTGGCCGAAGTGCGCGCGCTGGTCAAGGGCGCCGAATCATGACCGCGTGCGTTCGCGTACCGGCCAGCTCCAGCAATCTGGGCGCCGGTTTCGACTGCATCGGCGTCGCCGTGGACCGCTGGCTCGCCGCGTCCGTGATGCTCGAGAGGGCGGGGGGCTTCTCGATCCGTCGGCACGGGAGACTGCGCGCCGTGAGGGTACGGCCCGATCAAGATCTCTTCACGCGGGGGTTCCGTGCCGCATGCGCCGCCGGCGGCGCCGTCACACCCGCGGGCGTGACGATCGACGCCACCTCTGACATTCCGGTCGGTTGTGGTCTCGGCTCGTCAGCGGCGGCAATCGTGGCCGGCGCCATGCTCGCGGATGCCGCGCTGGGATTGGGTCTGTCGCGCGCTCAGGTGCTGGAGATCGGCACGACGGTCGAAGGCCATCCCGACAACATTGCGCCGGCCATCTACGGTGGCGCCGTGTTGAGCGTGCGGACACCGGCGGGACTCGTGTCGACGTCGCTGAGCGTCGCTGAGGGCCTCGAGCTGCTGCTCGTGGTCCCGCCCTTTCCCTCCGATACGAAGGCCGCGCGTGCCGTTCTGCCCAGGACGCTGCCACATAGCGACGCGGTGTTGGCGGCGAGCCGAGCGGCGGCGCTGGTGCACGGGCTGGCGTCGGGCGATGGCGCGCTGCTTGGCGCGGCGCTCGACGACGTGCTGCACGTACCGTTCCGGCGCGGGCGGATTCCGGGCTACGATGCAGTTGTCGCCGCGGCGCAAACCGCCGGTGCGTTCGGTGCGACGTTGTCGGGCGCCGGCTCTGCAATCGTCGCGATCGCGCCGCGCGAGCGGTCCGGTGCCGTCGGTGCCGCCATGATCGCGGCGTGGCGCGAGATTGGCATTGAGGCCGAATTGATCAGGTGCTCGAGTACCGTAGCGGGTGCAACGGTTGCGGCCTCCCCGCGGACCACGCACCGCGCACCATTCACGATTCATCCCGTTTCCACGGAGTTATCATGAGCGTTACACTGCAGCTGCCCACCGTACTCGCAAAACTCGCCGACGGCCGGCGGTCTCTCGAAGCCCAAGGATCGACGTTGGGCGATGTGGTGGCCGACGTCGCGGCGCGATTCCCCGGGCTGGCGCCGCGGCTGCGCGACGCCGCCGGCAAGCCCTATCCCTTCGTGACGTTCTACGTGAACGACGACGACGCCAGACTCCAGGGCGGATTCGCGGCGAGCGTGCGCGACGGTGATGAGATCATTGTCGTCCCCGCCATCGCAGGAGGTTGAGCGATGACGACTCTCGCCCAGGCCGAGCTGGTGCGCTACAGCCGGCACCTCATTCTCCCGGACGTCGGCATCACGGGTCAGGAAAAGCTGAAAGCCGCCCGGGTGCTGCTCATCGGTGCAGGCGGGCTCGGCTCCCCCGCGGCGCTCTATCTCGCCGCGGCCGGCGTCGGCACACTCGGCCTGGTGGACTTCGACAATGTCGACGTCACGAACCTGCAGCGGCAAATCCTGCACGGCACGAAGGACGTCGGCCGGCCCAAGCTGCAGTCGGCGCGCGAGCGCATCGCCGACGTGAACCCGCACGTGCGGTTGGAGACATACGAGACCGCGCTCACGTCGAAGAACGCGCTCGACATCCTGAGTGGGTACGACATCGTCGTCGACGGGACCGACAACTTCGCGACGCGCTACCTCGTCAATGACGCCTGCGTGTTGCTGGGCAAACCCAATGTGTACGGCAGCATTTTCCGCTTCGAGGGTCAGGCGTCGGTCTTTGCGCTGCCCGACGGTCCGTGCTATCGCTGCCCGTTTCCGGAACCGCCGCCGCCGGGACTGGTGCCGAGCTGCGCCGAAGGCGGCGTGCTGGGAGTGCTGCCGGGGCTGGTGGGGACGATTCAGGCGACGGAGGCGATCAAGCTGATCGTCGGCGTCGGCGAGCCGCTCGCCGGACGGCTACTGCTCATCGACACCCTCGGGATGCAGTTCCGCACGGTCAACATTCGAAAAGACCCCATCTGTCCCGCGTGCGGCACGCGCGAGATCCAGGCGCTCATCGATTACGAGCAGTTCTGCGGCGTGCGCGCCGCCGACGCGGAGCCACGCGCGGTCGCCGGATTCGTGGAGATGTCGCCGCGGGAGTTGGAGGGCCGGCTGTCGCGCGGTGAGCAGTTGCAGTTGATCGACGTGCGGGAGCAGTTCGAGTGGGACATCGCCCGCATTCCGGGTGCGCGGCTCGTGCCGTTGGCGACATTGCCCGACGTCGTCGAGACGCTCGACCGCGACCGCGAGGTCGTCGTCTACTGTAAGGGCGGCAGCCGCAGCCGGGCGGCCGCGACGCATCTCGCCGATGCGGGATTCGCGCGCGTGGCCAATTTGACGGGGGGCATTCTGCGCTGGCGGGAGGAGGTGGACCCGGCGCTGTCGCGTTATTGAGAGCCTCGCGGCGGCAGAATGGTGACGATGATCACGCGCGTACGGCTAGCGTGCTGGCATGCCTCCCCCGTACGAGTCGGTGTTGGTGGTGCTCGCAACCGGTGGCGCGACGCTCGAACGTGACGCGCTCGACGCGTTGCCGGAGACGACCGTCACATGGTGTCGCATCGAACGGGAGGGACGGGTAGGCTGTCTCGCCGCCCGAGTGTGTCACCAGGACGCTGTTTCTGAGTTCCGAGTCAGAGTTCGGCAATGGAGTGCGGCACGCGGATGGGGTGTAACTGTTGCGCCGTGCGGGCCGTGTTGCTAAGATAAGTCGCATGCATGACTTGGGGGCCTCGCCTGGTGAAACCGGCGCAGATTCGCTACGGCCCCCGGTACGGCGGCCACCGCGCCGTTCCGTATTAGCCCGATGGTTCGACAGCTGGATGCGATCGCTCGGCATGGCGCTCGTGCTGTTCTTGATCATTCGCACCTTCCTCCTCGAAGCATTTCAGATCCCCTCCGGCAGCATGGAACGCACGCTCCTGGCGGGGGATTTTTTGTTTGTGAACAAGGCGGTGTATGGCGCGCAGATTCCCGGCACCTCCGCGCGCCTGCCGGCATTTGAATCGCCGCACCGCGGCGACGTGATCGTGTTCGCGTATCCCAAGGACCCGACGATCACGTACGTCAAGCGCGTGATCGGCGTGGGCAACGACGTCGTCGAGATGCGGGACGGCCAGACCTTGGTGAACGGCCGGGCGATCGAGGAGCCGTACGTGCAACGGATCGATCCGCTGCACGATGGATACGATCCCGACTTCACCTGGCAACGGCAGTTCCTCGTGCAGCGCAACGAAGAGCAGCGGCGCCGCTATCATCCCACGCGCGACACGTGGGGGCCGCTGCGGGTGCCGGCCAGCAAGTATTTCGTGCTGGGTGACAATCGCGACAATTCCGCCGATTCACGCTACTGGGGTTTTGTCGATGCGAGTGCCATCAAAGGCCGCCCGCTCGTGGTCTATTTCAGCTACGACCGGGCGACACGCGATGCGCTTCCCTGGCTAACCGATATTCGCTGGAGCCGGCTCGGTTCGCTGATTCATTAGGCAGGTAGCTTCCCCGAGAGGAGTCGCGACCCCATGCAATTGAATACGGCGAAGCGCGCATCATTCGACGAGGGTTCTCTGGATCAGTATTTGCGGGAAATCAGCCAGTATCCGCTGATTACGCGAGAGGAAGAGGTCACCCTCGCGCAGCGGATCAAGCAACAAGATCCGGAGGCGCTCGACAAGCTCGTGCGCTCGAACCTGCGGTTCGTCGTGTCGGTCGCGAAGAAATATCAGAATCAGGGTGTCTCGCTCTCCGATCTGATCAACGAGGGCAACCTCGGCTTGATCCGCGCGGCCCACAAGTTCGACGAGACCAAGGGCATCAAGTTCATCTCGTACGCGGTGTGGTGGATCCGGCAGGCGATTCTGCAGGCGCTCGCCGAGCAGTCGCGCATCGTTCGGGTGCCGCTGAACCGCGCCGGTACGCTGCACCGGATCGGCAAGCGCTCGGCGTCGCTGCTCCAGGAGCTCGGGCGCGAGCCCACCGTCGAAGAAATCGCCGAGGGGATGGATATCTCGGAGGAAGAAGTCGCGAAGACGCTGTCGATTTCGCAGGCGCACCTGTCGCTCGACGCGCCGCTGACGCCGGGCGAAGACAACAAGCTGCTCGACTATTTGCCCGATACGCAGAACCCGGGTCCGGATGACGAGATCTTCGAGCACGCGCTCACCGAGTCGATCGAGTCGGTGCTGGCGACGTTGAAGGAGCGCGAAGCGCGGATTCTGCGTCTCTACTTCGGGCTTGAAGGCCAGGAGCCGATGACGCTCGAGGAGATCGGCTCACAGCTCGGCATCACGCGCGAGCGGGTGCGGCAGCTCAAGGAGAAGGCGCTGGCGCGCCTGCGCCACGTTTCCCGGGCGCGCGCACTGGAAAGCTTCCTGTCCTAGCCCCGGGGCGGGTAGATTACCCGCCCTATGGCCTCCACCGCATCGTTTGACGTTTCCACCGGCGCCGACCTCCAGGAAGTCGACAACGCCGTCAATCAGGCCCAGAAAGAGATCATCCAGCGCTACGACTTCAAAGGCTCGAAGGCGTCGCTCGCGTTTGATCGTGCCAAGGCGACGCTGACGTTGATCGCCGACGACGACTTCAAGATGAAAGCGCTGTTCGACGTCCTGCAGTCGAAAATGATCAAGCGCGGCGTGCCGGTGAAAAACATGGAGCTCGGCACCATCACGCCGGCCGCGAACGATACCGTGCGGCGCGAGATCACGCTCACGCAGGGCATCCCGCAGGAAAAAGCGAAAGCGATCGTGAAGGCGATCAAGGACAAAAAGTTCAAAAAGGCCCAGGCGTCGATTCAGGGCGAAGAAATCCGCGTCCAGGCGCCGTCGAAAGACGAGCTGCAGGAAGTCATCGCGTTCCTGCGGTCGCAAGACTTCGGCATCGAGCTCAGGTTCGGGAACTACCGCGGATGAAGCTCGGCGTCATCTCCTTGGGTTGCGACAAGGCGACCGTGGATTCGGAGCGTCTGGTCGGCGAGCTCGTCGGACACGGCGCCGTCGTCACGCCCGATCTGCAGGCGGCCGACGTGATCCTCGTTAACACCTGCGGCTTCATCGACGCCGCCAAGCAGGAGTCGATCGACGCGATGCTGGAAGCCGCAAAACTAAAGACAACTGCGGCGGTCAAGGCGGTCGTGGCGGTCGGTTGTCTCGTGCAGCGATACAAGCATGAGCTGCAAACTGAGATTCCCGAAGTCGATCTGTTTCTCGGGTTCTCGGAGCTTCATCATCTCGTGCCCGAGCTCGCGCAACGCGGCTTGATTGCCGACCCGGTCGCTGCGCACCCCGGTGTCCGGCAGTTCCTCGGCGATCAGCCGCACGTGCGCTACCTCAAGATCTCCGAAGGCTGCGACCACACGTGCGCGTTCTGCGCGATCCCCTTGATGCGCGGCAAACATCGCTCCGAGCCCCTCGCCCGCCTCGTGCGCGAAGCGCAGCAGCTCGAGGCCCAGGGGGCCAAGGAGATCAATCTGGTCGCGCAGGATCTGGGGCATTGGGGAAGGGATTTGGGACTCGGTGGGCCCAAGTTGCCCGACCTGCTGGAGACGTTGCTGCGCGAGACGAGCGTCCCATGGTTCCGCCTACTGTACGTCTACTCGGCGGGGATCAACGAGCGGCTGGTCGAGTTGATTGCCCGTGAATCGCGTATCGTCCCCTACATCGACATGCCGATTCAGCACGCGACCGACCGGATGTTGGAGCGGATGCGGCGCCCCGAGCGCCTGCGCACGCTGCGCGAGAAGCTCGCGTGGCTGCGCGGCGCGATTCCCGATCTCGCCATCCGCACGACCTGTCTCGTCGGCTTCCCCGGCGAGACGGAGGACGATTTCCGCGCGCTGCTCGCGTTTCTCGAAGAGGCGCAGTTCGACCGCATGGGCGCGTTTGCGTATTCGCCGCAGGAGGGCACGCGCGCGATGCTGTATCCCGACGACGTCCCGGACGAGGTCAAGCGCGACCGGCTCGAGGAAATTGTCGAAGTGCAGCGGGCAATCTCGGGCGAGCGGCTGGCGCGATTCGTGGGACGCGTTGTCGACGTGCTCGTGGACCGGCTCGAAGCGGAAGCCGGAATCAAGGTCGGCCGCGTCCAGTGGCAGGCGGACGATGTGGATGGCGTGACGTATCTCGAGCAGGGCGGATGGGCGCAGCCGGGCGGCTTCGTGCGGGCGCGCATCACGGCGAGCGAAGACTACGACTTCCAGGCCGCCGCGCTGACGTGACCCGATCGAGCGAGCTCTTCGACCGGGCGAAACGGGTGCTGCCCGGTGGCGTGAATTCACCCGTGCGGGCGTTCCGAGCTGTTGGCGGGACGCCCTTTTTCGTGGCGCACGGCCATGGCTCGAGTCTCGCCGACGTCGATGGCCACGAGTATCTCGATTACGTCTGCTCGTGGGGGGCGTTGATTCTCGGCCACGCGCATCCCGCGGTGCTCGACGCGGTCCGCGCGGCCGCGGCGCGCGGGTGGACCTACGGCGCGCCGTGCGAGGCGGAGGTCGATCTCGCCGAGGAGGTGCGGCGCCGCATCCCGTCCCTGGAGATGATGCGGTTCGTGAACAGCGGCACGGAAGCCACCATGGCCGCCGTGCGGCTCGCGCGAGCGGTCACCGGGCGCGAGCTCATTCTGAAATTCGAGGGCTGCTATCACGGGCACGCCGACAGTTTTCTCGTGAAGGCGGGCTCCGGCGTCGCGACGTTGGGCCTTCCCGACAGCCCGGGCGTGCCGGCCGGACTGGCGAGCCTCACCTTGACGGCGCCGTTCAATGACGCGCGAGCCGTCGCCGATCTCTTTCGTGAGCATGGGGGCCGCATCGCGGCGATCATCGTCGAGCCGTATGTCGGCAATGCGGGTTTCATCGCCCCCGAGTCCGACTTTCATCCGGCGCTGCGGGACGTGTGCGACCAATACGGCGCGCTGTTGATCTTCGATGAGGTCATGACCGGCTTTCGCGTCGCCGCGGGGGGCGCGCAGGAGCGGCTCGGCGTGAAACCCGATCTCACGACGCTGGGCAAGATCGTGGGTGGCGGATTTCCGGTCGGCGTATACGGCGGGCGTGCCGATCTGATGAAGCGCGTGGCCCCAGAGGGACCGGTCTATCAGGCCGGCACGCTGTCCGGGAATCCGGTCGCGATGGCGGCAGGTCTCGCCACGCTGCGGGAAACGAGTCGTCCGGGCTTTTACGAGGCCTTGGAGAAACGGACCGCGCGTCTCGTCGCGGGGCTGCGGACCGCGGCGGAGCGTCGCGGGATCGCGATCACGGCCGCATACACCGGCTCGATGTGGGGCGCGTACTTCACGGCCGGCCCGGTCAACAATTACGGGGAGGCGCAGCAGAGCGACGCGGCGTTCTTTGCGCGCTGGCACAAGGCCGCGCTCGCGCGAGGAGTCTTCCTGGCACCCTCGGCGTTCGAGGCGGGCTTCGTGTCGAGCGCGCATTCGGATGCCGATATCGATTTCACAATCACCGAGCTCGATGCGGCGTTGGGCGAAGCGCGCGGGCGTTAGCGTCGCGCTTTGGGCAGCCCTGGGTTGTCCGGGAAACGCTCCCCGCCCGGCGCCGGCCACGGGCGAGCCCGAGCTGCGGATCGCCATTGCGGTCGGCACGGCGAACGCGTCCATCGGTGGGCCCGAGAGCGGCGAGTTGTTCATCAGTGACGCGACCACCGGTGTGCCCGTGGGATCCGTGCCGCCCGGCGTGCGCTGGGTGATCGTCGTTGATTCCGCCGATCCGTCGCGGCTGCGTCTGGTACGACCCGACAGCACGCCGACCGCGCCGCTGCGCGGCATCGCGGTCGTCAACGTCACCGAAAACCGGTTCGTCGTTGCGAACGGTCGTCGCTACCGCGGCCGCATCACCGTCACAGCGGGACGCGGCGGGCTGACCATGGTGAATCGCGTCGGCGTCGAGAGCTATATCGCCGGCGTCGTCGGGCCGGAGATCGGTGTACGCCGTCCCGACGAAATGGACGCCGTGCTGGCCCAGGCCGTCGTGTCACGCAGCTTCGCGGTCAAGAATCGCGGACGCTGGGATGCGTTCGGCTTTGACGCCTATGCCGACACCCGCGATCAGGTTTACCTCGGAGTCGCGGTCGAGACCAATCAGGTCTGGGATGCCGTGCGCCGCACGGCGGGGCAGGTGCTCGAGTACGACGACGGCGTCATCGACGCCTATTTCCACTCGACGTGCGGGTTCAGCACGGCGGGAGTGGAAGAGGCATTCGCCACGGCCCGCGCGCGTCCCTACTTGCGACCAGTGTCGGACGACCGCGGCGGTGGGCATTACTACTGCGACATTTCGCCGCGCTTTCGTTGGCGCGAAGAATGGGATGCGCTCAAACTGCGCGCTATATTGTCGCGAACCCTGTCCACCGTGATGCCGGTGGCGGGCGACGGCTTGCCGCGCATCACGGACGTCACGGTGAGTCGCACGACGCGATCGGGTCGCGTGGGCGAGCTGCGGATCGTGTTCGAGCGCGGCGACATTCGCATCCCGGGTCCCGATGTCCGCTCCGTGCTGCGCCCTGACCCCGACCGCACCCTGTCGAGCGCCGCGTTTCAGCTCGCGGTGACCAAGGGCGCCGGCGGCGCGGTCGACAAGGTTGTGGCGGTAGGCGCCGGATCGGGTCACGCCGTCGGGATGTGCCAGTGGGGCGCGATTGGTCGCGCGCGCGCCGGGCAGGACTATCGCTCGATCTTAACTACCTATTTCCCAGGAACCAAGATTGAACGGCTGTACTAGAGCGGTTCGGCGGTTCGACGGTTGGGCGATTAGGACGGTTGTGATTGTGGCGGTTTTTCTAACTGCGCAACCGCTAAACCGCCTAACCGCGCAGGGTGTCCTCAACCAATTCTCCTACGAGAATCTCCGCTTCTCCGGCATTCAGCTCGATGCCGGGCTCCTCGGCGCGTCCGAGCTCGTCGGCACGACTGTGGGAGGAGTGCGGGTCGACTACGGGCGCATCGCGCCGCGCGTCCGGTTGCTCCTCGGCCTTTCCTACTTTCATTCGGAATTCGATCAGGCGTCCCGCAACCGGTTCGAGCGGCGGCTCGATAGCATCGTGAATCCGTCCAAGCCTGACAGCATCAATCTCGGACGGATCTCGCTCAGCGACGTCATCGGCGACATCGATTTCCAGCTCGTATTTCCGCAGGGGCATGGGATCACCGTGTACCTCGGCACGGGCGTGAGCATCCACGCGCGGAACGGCAGCGGGGCGGCGATCAATGGCACATTCGTCGAAGACGCCCTCGACGTGATCACGGCGGGCCTCAACGGCACGATGGGGTTCGAGTTCAATCTGTCGCACGCGTGGCGCTTCACGGTGGATGGACGCGGCGTGCTGTCGAGTGGACTCAAGACGGTGAGTCTCCGAACCGGGATCATGTACCGGCTGCGAGGGGGCAGGGAGCAGGGGGCGGGGAGCAGGAAGTGAACGACCCAATCCGCGTCGGGGTGCTCGGAGCCGGTGCGATCGCCCAGGTCGCGCACCTCCCCGTGCTGCGGCGGCTGCCCGGTGTGGAAGTGGCCGCCATCTGCGATAACGACGTCAGCAAAGCCCAGGCGCTCGCCTCGCGCTTCGAGGTGAAAGACACCTACGACGACATCGAAGAGGTGCTGCGCTACGCGAACGTCGACGTCGTGGTGATCTGCACGCCCAATCACCTGCATGAGATTCACGTCACGGCGGCGCTGGCGGCGGGGGTGCATGTGCTGTGCGAGCGTCCGCTCGCCCTGACCGTCGCCGGCGTCGAGCGTGCGCTGGCGGCCAGCGACCGCTACGGCAAGCGCGTCATGGTCGGGATGAACCACCGCTTCCGGTCCGACGTGCAGGCGGTCCGCGGATTTCTCGCCGGTGGCGACCTCGGCCCCTTGCAGGCGGTGCGTGGCGGGTGGTACACGTTCCAGCCCAGCCGCCAGATGTTGGGATGGCGGCTGCGGCGCGAGCAGGCGGGCGGTGGCGCCGTGCTCGACCTTGGCCTGCCGCTCGTCGATCTCGGACTGTGGCTCGCCGGCTGGCCCGCGCCCAAGCGCATTTCCGCGCACCTGACGCGCCCGGCGAAAGATGCGGTCGAGGACATGGGCTCCGCGCTCATCGTGTGCGAGAACGGCGTCTCGATCACCATGGACGTGAGTTGGCGCCATCTGGGCGAGGGCGAGCGTTTCTGGTTCGATATCGTCGGAGCGAAGGGCTCGGCGATGATCCAGCCGTTGCGCATCTTCAAGGAGCAGCACGGCGTCGCCGTGGACGTCACGCCGACCGGCGCCGTTGGGCGCGAAACGCAGTTCACGCAGTCCTACCGTGCCGAATGGATGTATTTCCTGGCCGTCATCAAGGGCGACGTGAACGCGCCGCCCCCCCGCGACCAGCTCGCGCTGCAGCGCGTGCTGGACGCGATTTACCGGTCGGCTGAGGAAGGACGCGACGTCTTGTTGTGAGTCCGCGCCGGGTGGTCCTGCTCGTCGCGCTGGGAGCCATCGCGCTCACCCTCAGTTACCCGCCGTTTCCACTTCCCATCCTGAGCTTCTTCGCGATCACGCCCGCCGTCCTCCTCATCCGGGAGGCAGTGACCGACGCCAATCCCACGGGGGCCGCCTTTCGCTGGGGCTGGTGGTACGGCCTGGCCTCCAACGCCTTGGTGCTTTACTGGCTGGTGGTGGCCCTGTGGCATTTCACGCCGTTTTCGGCGCTCGGCTATCTCGCGACGATCGCGATCATTGGTCTGCTGACCGGCGTCATGTTCTGGTTTGTGGTGCGGATGCGGCTGAGCGCCCCAACGGTTCCGCTGTGGGTCGTCCTCCCCGTTGCGTGGACGGCGCTCGAATGGCTCATCGGCCACATCGGCGATATCCGGTTCCCCTGGCTCGGGCTTGGGACATCATTGGCGGACGCGCCCGTGCTCGTGCAGTGGGCCGACATCGCCGGGGCGCGCGGCGTCACCCTGTGGCTGGCGTGGTGCAATGTCGCGATCGTCGAAGCAGCAACCGACGTGCGCGGTGCGCGGTTCGCGCTGCGCGGGTTGGCAGTTGTGGTTGCTACGGTGGTCCTGGCGCTTGGCTACGGCGCGTGGCGGATGAAGACGCTGCCCATTCGGGACGTGGGTGTCGTCGGCATGGTCCAGCCAAACGAAGGCTTCCAGGAGAAGGGGGATCCCGCGCATGCGGACAGCGTTGTCGGCAAGCTCTTGGGGCAGTCGCAACAGCTGCTCGCCAAAACACCGCGACCGCAGCTCATCATCTGGCCCGAAGCCGCAATTCCCGATTTCCTGTGGCGGCGGCCGCGCTGGGAGGCCGCGATCACGAGCCTCGCGCGCGACAATCATGTTCCGATCTTTACGGGCGTGTTCTGGGCCGATCCGACGTGGCGCACGATTCAGGACCCCTACTACAACGCGGCGCTGCTGATCGACTCGACGGGGCAGTGGCGCGGCGGCCCCGTGTACGCGAAGCACTATCTCGTGCCCGTCACCGAGCGTGTGCCCTTTGTCCCGGTGAGCGTGTTTCGGGCGATTCCCGGAATCCGGAACTGGTCGGGCGGGTTCACTCCCGGCAAAGACCTGCCGGTCTATGAGACGGCGCTCGGCCGGTTCGGCGTCATCGTCTGTTACGAGTCGGCGTTCGAGGACCTGCCTCGCGAGTACCGCGCGAAGGGCGCCAATTTCCTCACAAACATCACCAATGACGCGTGGTTCGGGAGCACGAGCGCGCCGCGGCAACACGCCTCCCACTTGGTTCTGCGCGCGATCGAAACGCGCATGGGCATCGCGCGCGCCGCAAATTCCGGCATCACCGAGTTCGTGGATCCCCTGGGCCGCACCTACGACGAGACGCACCTCGATCAGGACACAATCGTCACGGACGTCCTGCGGACCAGCGACGTGATTCCGTTGTACGTGCGGCTGGGCGACTGGGTGGGTACACTCGTTGTTGTGCTCACGCTCGCTGGTGCCGGGTTTCTCCTCAAGCGCCGCTTCCGTCCATGACCCGCGTCGGTGTTGACGTCGGCGGGACGTTCACCGATCTCGTCGCAGTCAGACCCGACGGCAGTCTCGACATCCGCAAGGTCGCCAGCACACCCGCGGACCCGAGCATCGGCTTGTTCCGAGCGATCGATGCTCTGGGGACGGGGGACGGGGGAGGGGGGACGGGTGAATCCGATCGACCCGTCCCTCGTCCCCCGTCCCCCGTCCCCATCGATGTTCTCGTCCATGGCACGACCGTGGCCACGAACGCGCTGCTCGAGCGCCGCGGCGCGCGTGTGGCACTGGTGACGACGGCGGGCTTCGAGGACTTGCTCTGGCTCCGGCGGCAGGACCGCCCCGCACTCTACGATCTGGCGCGCGATCACCCGCCGCCCCTCGTCGCGCGTCAAGACGTCATCGGCGCGCGCGAACGGATGGGACCCGATGGGGTCATTGTCGCGCTCTCGGAAAGCGAAGTGACGCGCGTGACGGAGGCAGTCCGGGCGCTCGCGCCCCCCCCGGAGTCGATTGCCATCGCGCTGCTCTTTTCTTTCCGGCATCCCGCTCATGAGCGCCGTCTGGCTGACGCCCTGCGCACCGCGTTGCCCGCTGTTCCGGTCGTGGCGAGTCATGAGATCCTGCCGGTGTTCCGCGAGTACGAGCGCACCAGCACGACGACAGCTGAGGCGTACCTGCGCCCCAAAGTCGCGTCCTACGTCGAACGGACGGCCGACGCCAGCAAGGCACGAGGTGTTCGATCACTCCGAATCATGACCTCGAGCGGCGGCACGCTCGGGGCGGAGCAGGCGGCGCAACGGGCCGCGAGCCTGGCGCTCTCGGGGCCCGCCGGCGGTGTGGTCGGCGCACGGTTGATCGGGGCGGCGGTAGACGCCCGCGAGCTGCTCACGCTCGACATGGGTGGCACGAGTGCGGACGCCAGCCTGGTGAGCCGCGGCGTCGCGCTCAGCGAAGGCGCCGAGTCAGTCGCTGGTGTCCCAGTGGCACTGCCTGCGATCCTCATCGAGACCGTGAGCGCGGGCGGCGGGAGCATCGCGTCCGTGGATGAGGGTGGTGCGCTGCGAGTGGGGCCGCGTAGTGCCGGAGCCGAGCCAGGGCCGGCGTGCTACGGTCGCGGCGGCACCGAGCCCACTGTCACTGATGCGTGTCTCGTGCTCGGCTGGCTCGATCCAGCCTACCCGCTGGCCGATTCCGTGCAGCTCGATCGGGCTGCCGCCGAGCGAGCAGTCGCGGGGCTGAAATTACCGCGCGACGTGTGCGAAGTCTCGGCGGGCATCGTGCAGGTGGCGACGGCAGTGATGGCGCGCGCGCTCAAGCGGGTGAGTGTGGCCCGAGGGATCGATCCTCGTGGTATGGCGCTGCTTCCTTTCGGAGGTGCCGGGCCGTTGTTCGGTTGCGCGCTCGCGGATGCGTTGGGGATGTCTCGTGTCATCGTACCGCCGCACCCGGGCGTGTTGAGCGCGCTGGGACTCGCAGTCGCGCCCGAGCGCGTCGACGTGCTGGCGTCCTTGCACCGTTCGCTCACCGATCTGTCGGCTACCGAGCTCGCGGCCGCATACGCACCGCTCCTCGCCGCTGCCGCAAGCGCGCTGCCTGATGCGGCCCTGACGCGTTTTGCGGACTGCCGATTTGCGGGGCAGGGCTACGAAGTCACTGTCCCGGCGCGCGATGATCCGCCGGCACTTGCGACCGCCTTCCGCACGGCCCATCGCGCGCGTCACGGGTACGGGGACGCCGACGATGTCCCCCCAATCGAGCTCGTGAACCTGCGCGTCGTGGCCGAGCGTGGGGTAGCGGCTGCGCCGCTTGGCGGGCGCAGAGGACTGGGAATCCCCAGCGCGGGACGCCGCATGATCGTGACCCGCGACGGCAAGCGCGTGCGCGCGGATGTCTGGCCGCTGGGCGAGCTGCCGGCGGGCAAGCAGCTCAATGCGCCGGCGATTCTCGCGGGTCAGGACGCAACAGGGCTCATCGAGCCGGGCTGGCGTGGCGTCGTACACGACTCGGGCGCCGTGATTCTCGAGCGGGGTGGGGCGTGAGACTCGACGCCGTCGGCCTCGAGGTGATGGCTCATGCCTTCGCGTCCGTCGCCGAAGAGATGGGCCTGGTGCTGGTGCACAGCGCACTCTCGCCCAACATCCGCGAACGACGCGACGCGTCGGCAGCGCTGTTCGCCACGGATGGTGAGATGATCGCCCAGGCGGCCCACATTCCCGTGCACCTCGGCGCCCTCGCCGATGCGGTGGCGGCGGTGCGGGCCCTCGAGCCACAGCCTGGCGAATTGTTCATCCTCAACGATCCCTACGCGGGTGGCAGTCACCTCCCCGATCTCACGCTCATCGGCGCGATCGAGATCGATGGCCACCTGGGTGGCTACAGCGTCGTGCGCGCCCACCATTCCGATGTCGGTGGGATGACGCCGGGGAGCATGCCCGCGGGCGCGCGGGAATTGTATCAGGAAGGCTTCATCATTCCGCCGACCCGCCTGACGCCAGACATCGAGCGGCTGCTCTTTGCCAACGTGCGAACGCCCGCGATGCGTCGCGGCGATCTCGCGGCGCAGCGCGCGGCCGTCGAGCGAGGAGCACAAGGGCTGAGCGCGCTCGCCCGGCGGCACGGCTGGGCGGTATTGCGCGACGCAGCGCACGAGCTGCTCGACTACGCCGAACGGCGGACGAACGCTCTGCTCGCGAGGCTCCCGGCTGGGCCAATGACGGCCGTGGATTGCCTGGAAGGTGATGGAGTCGTCGATGAAGAACTGGAGATTCGAGTCAAGATCACGATCGGTGATGGGATGTTCCGCGCCGACTTCACCGGCACGCGCGACGCGGCGCCGGGCAACGTGAATTGTCCGATCGCCGTCACGCGCTCGGCGGTGCTCTTCGTGGTGCGCACGTTGCTGCCCGACGACGTGCCGATGAACGGCGGCGTGTCGCGGGCCATCGCGGTGACGGCGCCGCCGGGCTGTCTCGTCAACGCGCGCCCGCCGAGCGCGGTTGCCGCGGGCAACGTCGAGACATCGCAGCGGATCGCCGACACCGTGTTTCGCGCGCTCGCGGCCGGCGGCTGTATCGTGCCCGCCCAGGGGCAAGGGACGATGAACAATGTGACATTCGGCGGGCTGGGGGTTGGGGGCTTGGGCCTAGGGGAAGGCTGGACATACTACGAGACGATTGGCGGAGGCCAAGGCGCGAGTCAGGGTGCCAACGGACCGTCCGGCGTGCATGTCGGGATGTCGAACACGTTGAACACGCCGATCGAAGTACTGGAGATGGAGCACCCGCTGCGCGTGCGAACTTATGCGCTACGGCGCGGAAGCGGAGGGAAGGGGCAGTGGACGGGTGGTGACGGCGTGATCCGCGAATTCGAGGCACTCGCGCCCATGGAAGCGACATTGCTGACCGAGCGGCGGCGACACGGGCCTGCAGGCGGCGCGGGTGGGTCTGACGGTCAGCCCGGCGCGAATCAGCGCAACGGTGTGGGATTGGCGTCGAAGACGACGCTCCAACTGGCTGCGGGGGACATCCTCCGCATCGAAACCCCGGGCGGTGGCGGCTGGGGGAAAGGAACAAACCAATGACCTGGGTACTCGTGTCGGTGCTTGGTCTTGTCGCAGGCGTCATTTCCGGGCTCTTCGGCGTAGGCGGAGCGGTCGTCATCATTCCGGGACTCGTCTTCATCACGAAGATGCCGCAGCACACGGCACATGGCACATCACTCGCCGCGCTGCTCCTGCCGGTTGGATTGCTGGGCGTGCTCGAGTACTCCAAGCGCCAGCAGGTGAATTGGGCCTATGCCGGAGTCGTTGCCGTCGGGTTGCTGATTGGCGCGTACTTCGGCGCGCGGTTGGCGGGATCGATTCCGGATGCGACGCTCCGGAAGCTCTTTGGCGGGTTTCTGCTGCTGGTCTCCGTGAAGCTGCTGCTGTCGTAGCGGCTAGTCCTCTGCGACCTGTTGTCGTTGGAAGACCTTTCCGTCGATGAACAGCTTGAAGAGATCGGCGTCCAGCTGGCCCTCTTTCACTTCTGTGGTGAGAATGTCGATCGCACGGTCGATGGACACCGCCCGCTTGTAGGGCCGATCCTGCGCCGTGAGGGCATCGTAGATGTCGCTGATCGTCATCATGCGCGTCTGAATGGGAATCGCGTCCGCCGTCACCCGCCGCGGGTAGCCGCGGCCATCCATCTTCTCGTGATGACCGTACGCGATGAGCGGGATCTGCTGCAGCTCGCGCGTCCACGGGATCCGCTGTAAGAACTGATAGGTGTGGCTCACGTGGCTCTCGATCTCGTGCCGCTCCGCGTCGTCCAGGCTGCCCTTGCGGATCGTGAGAAAACGCATCTCGTCGGGTGAGAGGAACGCCTCGGCCGCGCCATCGAGACCCAGATAGTTCCGTTGCGCCCACGCTTTCAGCTCTTCGAAGCTGCCCTCGTCGTGCAGGATAGTCGGCTCATTCGCCTGCAAGACGATCTCGAGGAATTGATCGAGCTCCTTGAGCTCCTGCTGGTGCGCGGCCTCGAGCTCCTTGCTGAAGCTGTCGTAGCCGTTCTTCCCGTTCTGCTCGAGGAACTCAGCCCGCTTCCTCCAGAATTCGCGCTCGGCGGTGCGGCGGATGAACGCGTGGCGATGCCGCACCAGACTCAGGTCCGACGGGTAGAGCTTCTTCGCCTTGATGAGGACCTGCTCGCGCACGCCGACCTTGCCGAAGTCGTGCAGCAGGGCGGCGTAGCGAATTTCCTTGAGCTGCTCGCGCGAGAATTTCAGGCCGCGATAGGGACCGTCGCCGGCGCGGTCGACCACCTCCGCCAGCCCGACGGTCATGCCGGCGACGCGGCCGCTGTGGCCGTAGGTCGTCGGATCGCGCTGCTCGATCGCATGCACCGCGGCGAGGACGAACCCCTCGAACAGCTTTTCGATGTCTTCGTATAGCCGGCCGTTTTCGATGGCCACCGCCGCCTGGCCGGCCAGCGCGGTCACCATTTCGACCGTCCGTTTGGAGTAGGGCACGACCTGCTTTTCCACGTCGACCGGCGTCGCGAGAATGGCGTCGAGGTTGCGCTTGCGGTTGATGAGCTGCAGCACGCCGATGATCTCGTCTTTGTGATCCTTCATCGGAATCACGAGCATCGACTTCGAGCGATACCCGTAGCGTTCGTCGAACGAGCGATTGATGGTGTACTCGACGTCGGGCGGGAGGAAATACGCGTCGTCGATCACGAGCGGATCGCCCGTCACGGCGCAGTAGCCGGCGAGGCTGCCGCGATCGACGGGAATCGTGTGCTCGACGAACGGCGCTTCGGGCTTGGAGTAGGTCTGCGCCAGACGAAACCGCAGCCGCTTGTCGCCATGCTGATTGATCTCGACGAGGTACAGGCTGCCCGCGTCCGACTGCGTGATGCGACGCGCCTGCGTGAGGATCAAATCGAGCAGCGTCTTGATGTCGCGCTCGGTGCCGAGCGCGACCCCGATGCGCGTCAGCTCACCGATCTCGCGCGACCGCTGCGCGGCTTCCCCGCGGGCGCGCGCCGTCTCGGCCCGTGCCGCGGCTTCCCGGAATCCGGCGCGAATCGCGACCAGCAGGCGCCGGGGGCTCGTCGGCTGCGTCAGGAACCCCGACAGGAACTCGGTGGGCAGCCCTTCCGGGACGTCCGTCTCGCCGTTGCGTCCCAGCGCGACGATCGCGCCTCCCGCGTCGACGAACGCGCGCATGACGTCCACCGGAAACACGGACCGGCTTTCGGCATCGAGCAGGAAGACGGTCGGCCGGTCGTCGGCGACCACGAGGTCTCTCGCCAGGCGCACCGGTCGCGCCTCCACCTGCGACGTCTCGAGCGCCGGCGCGACCGTGTCCGGACGCCACATCGGCGGATGCAGCAGGACGTATCTCATGGCTTGGCCACGCAGTTGTTCAACTGCCCCAATGCCTCATTGAGATTCGCGACCGTCCAGCGGAGAGGCGCGTGATCGGTTCCGTTAAGACGACTTCACCCGCTGCAGGCCTTCCTGCGCCTCAGCGTAACCCGGGAGGATAGCCAGCGCGCGGTTGAACATCTCCACCGCTTTGTCCTTCTGGCCGTGGTCGGCGTAGAGCAGCGCGCGCGAGTAATAGGTCAGCGCCTCGGTCGGAATCTGGCGCCCCATGCGCTGATCCGACGCCTGCCGCTGGAGCGCGGGCAGATTGGCGTCCTTCATGAGCCGGCTCGCGATGTTGCGGATGATGTCGAACATGTGATCGCGCTGCATCCGCTCCGACTCGGTCTTCACGATCTCGCTCGTCTCGGTGTTGACGAGCCGGACGTCCACCCGGAAATCACCGTAGAAATCGATGAAGGTGCCCAGCACGACGTAGTGGGCGCCGACGAGCTTACCGACCTTGGCGGCGGTCTGGGGATCGACGCGACCCTGGGCGCCCAGGTTTTGCTCATCGATCAAGTGCTGGACTTCCTGGCGCTCGACGACGCGCGCCGCGGGATTCTGCGACAACTCGGAGATCATCATGCCGGCTATGCCGCGCTCGAGGGCGTCGAAATCCTCTTTGCCCTGCCCGTAGGAGCCACCGTTGGTGAAGGGGAGAACGGCGATACCCGGGCGGGTATCCTGGTTGCGCCCTCCCTGCTGGGCACCCAGAAGCACCGGCACCAGGGTCAGCACCGTCAGTACGGCACGCGCGCGCATAGCTGCTCCTTCGGTCACAGGGTCACCTTCATGCCTTCCTCGGCGGCAACCACTTCGAGCGAACTTCCGCGCGCCTTGGCAAACTTCCGCGCGGCCGCCAGCAAGCCATCCATTTCTTTATCACCGTGCTCGGGCTCGTGGTGAAACAGCACGAGCTGCTTGGCGCCGGCATCCTGGGCCAGGGTCGCTGCTTCTTCGTAGGTCGAATGCCCCCAGCCACGGTGTTGCTCGAGCTCTGCCGGCGTGTACATCGCGTCGTGAATCACGAGATCGACGCCTTTCAAGAAGCTCACGAAATCGTGCCGCCAGTTCTTCGAGACTTCGTACCGCCCACCGCTGCCCAACTCGTTGTCCGTCACGTAGGCGATGCTCGGTCCACCCTTCGCGGGTGTGAGCCGGAAGCCCAATGTCGTTCCCGGATGCCGCAGCTTGATCGTGCGGACTCGGAACTCCCCGATCGAGAACTCTTCCATATCCACCTGTTGCACCGTCAACGACGCGGACAGCGCGTCGAGCGGCACGGGGAACACCGCCGGATCCATCTGCTGCCGGAGAATCGCTTCCAGCGAGGCCGTCCCCTGGCGAGTCCCCCAGATGCGGACGGTATTGCCAGGCGCGAAGAACGGTTTGAAGTGCGGCAGCCCCTGGATGTGGTCCCAATGCGCGTGCGACAACAGGATTTCTACTTTTACCGCGCCGTTCTGTTTCTCGACCAGCTCCAGCCCCAGCGCACGGATGCCCGTCCCAGCATCGAGCACGACCAGCTCACCCCCGGCGCCTTCCACGGCGACGCACGGCGTGTTCCCGCCGTAGCGCGCGGTTGCGGCGCCAGGAGTAGGAATACTCCCGCGGGTTCCCCAAAAGGTCACCGTGTAAGCCATGCGTTTCGGCGCGCCGATCGGGCTAAGTTACTGGCAGTTAGTGACGTAGAACAAGTTGCCGCCTCACCCGCGCGTCGTGACGCGTCTCACGCACCCCGCCCGGCAGCTTGCTCCAGGGCGCCACGATCGCGGATGACGATGTCTTTGCGGCTCACGTCGATCATTCCTTTATCAACGAGCTCTCGCATGGTGCGGGATACGGTTTCCCGCGACGATCCGATCATCTGGGCGATGGTGTGGTGGGTCAGCCGGCGCGTAATGCGCTGGCCGTCGGTCTCGTCGGCGAGGTCGAGGAGCAGCTGGGCGACGCGGCCGTGCACGTCGAGCAGGACGAGGCTGCCGACTTTTTCGTCGACGCGCCGCAAGCGGCGCGACAGTTCTCGCAGCAGCGCGAGTCCGATGCCTGGCGAGTGCTCGAGGATGCCCTGAAAATCCTCGCGGCGCAGGACGTACAGCGTTGAGTCTTCCATCGCGATGACGTGCGCTGAGCGCGGTTCGTCGTCGATCAACGCCATCTCGCCGAAGAACTCGCCTTCGCCGAGCACGGAGAGAATGACTTCGCGCCCGTCTTCACCGATGAGGACGACCTTGACCTGGCCTTTGGCGACGACGTAGAGCGCGTCGCCGGGATCGTCCTCGAACAGGATGACGGAGTTCTTGGGGTAGGCACGGTCGCGGGCGACGTCCACCACCCGCTGCAGGTCGGCGGCGGAGAGCTGGCTAAAGAGCGGTACCTTTTGCAGCACGTCGGCAGCAGACACGCGAACACTTTACGCCGTGTCGCAAGCGGTGTCAAATGAAGCCGATGTCGAAGCCTTGCCCCCAAGTTCGTGCGCCAGCTATATTTCCGCACTTCGTTCAGTCCGACAATCAGGCAAGGATGTGTGTAGTGAAACCCGGAATTCACCCGAGATACCAGCGGGCGACCGTCCAATGCGCGTGTGGCAACACGTTCGTCACGCGCTCGACGACGCCCATGATTCACGTGGAAGTCTGCGCCAAGTGTCATCCCTTCTTCACTGGCAAGCAGAAGCTCCTCGACACCGCGGGCCGCGTGGAGCGCTTCCGCCAGAAGTACGGAACCAAGGCCGGAGCGAGCTAATCCCGTGGAGACCCGACTCCGCCAGGCGCTCGCGCGGGCGGAGGAGGTCGCCCGGCAGTTGGCCGACCCCGCCACCGCGCGGAATCCAGCCAAACTGAAGCAGCTTGGGCGCGAGAGCGCTCAGCTCGAGGCAGTGCGCCGGGCCCACGAGCGCCTGGAGCGGCTCCACGGCGAGCTGGCCCAGGCACGCGAAGTGCTCGCCGACAAGGACCCGGAGCTGTCGCAGCTGGCGCGCGCCGACGTCGAACGGCTGCGCCCGGAGATCGACCGGCTCGAGGCGGAGCTCGCCGAGCTGCTCACCCCCAGCGATCCGTTCGACGATCGCGACGCCATCGTCGAGATTCGCGCCGGCACCGGTGGCGACGAGGCCGCGTTGTTCGCCGCCGACCTGTTTCGCATGTACACGCGATTCAGCGAGCGGCGCGGCTGGAAGGTCGACATCCTGTCGCTGTCCGAAGGCACCCTCGGCGGTCTGAAAGAAGCGGTGTTTGCGGCGCACGGACCCAAAGCGTACGGCACCCTGCGCTATGAGTCAGGGGTGCATCGCGTGCAGCGCGTCCCCGTCACCGAGCAGCAGGGCCGGATCCATACCTCTGCGGCGACAGTCGCCGTCCTGCCAGAAGCGGAAGAGGTCGACGTGAAGATCGAGGACAAGGATCTTCGCATCGACGTGTTCCGTTCCGGCGGCCCCGGCGGTCAGAGCGTGAACACGACGGACAGCGCGGTGCGCGTGACGCATCTCCCCACCGGCCTCGAAGTGAAATGCCAGGACCAAAAATCCCAGCTGCAAAACAAGATTAAGGCGCTCGAGATCCTGCGCTCGCGGTTGCTCGACCGGAGGGTGGCCGAGCAGGAGGCGGCGCGGGCGCGCGACCGGCGCGCCCAGGTCGGGACGGGCGATCGCTCGCAGAAAGTCCGGACGTACAACTTTCCGCAGAACCGCGTCACCGATCATCGGATCCACCTGACGACGCACAACATCGATCAGGTGATGGACGGCCGGCTCGACGAGCTGATCGCGGCGCTGAAGACCGCGCAGGAGAAGGAGCGGCTGAGTGCCTGACACACTGCGGCGGTCAAGCGACAGCGGCAGCGGTCGAGAAACGACTGCGGCGGTCTGGGCGGCCGTATCGGGCATGACCATCGGCGAAGCGTGGCTGCGGCGTGACGAGGCCAGGTCACCGGAACTCGTGGCGAGATATGAGCACGCGGTTGCACAGCTGAAACGGGGTGTCCCCTTGGCCTACGCGGTGGGCTCAGTCGGATTCAGGACACTGGATTTGGCAATCGATCCCCGCGCGCTGATTCCGCGGCCTGAGACCGAGGGGTTGGTTGAGCTGGTGCTGGGCCGTTGCTCGACCGGACTGGTGGCCGACATCGGTACGGGCTGCGGCTGCATCGCGCTGTCGCTCGCGGTCGAAGGCCACTTCGACAAGGTCGTCGCCGTGGAGCGGTCGCCCGCCGCGGCCGCACTCGCGCGTGAGAATGTGAAACGGATCGCGCCGAGCACGCCGGTGGAAGTTCGCGTAGGGAACCTGCTCGCGCCGCTGGCGGACAAGGCAGAGCGGTTTCGGGCGATCCTGTCCAACCCTCCGTATCTCTCCTCCGCCGATCACGCCCATCTCGATACATCCGTCGCGGCTTTTGAGCCGCGCGAGGCGCTCGTCAGCGGTAGCGACGGCCTCGATGCGACGCGCGAACTCTTTGCGGCAGCGGGGGCATTACTCCAACCGGGAGGACTGCTGGCACTGGAGATCGATGAACGGCGAGCCGATGCGGTTCGAAACGTCGGCCGGCGCTTTGGGTGGAACGTTGAGATTTACGACGATGTGTTCGGTTGTCCGCGTTACGCGCTCTCTATAAAGGAGGCTTAGTGCTCGAAGAGAAGGCGGAAGACCTGGGGCGCGTGCTCGGCCAAACTGAAGAGTACAAGGCGTTACGTCGCGCGACGGAAGGATTGCGCGAAGACCAGGCGGTTCAGAAAGTGCTCGCGGAAGCGGAACGGCTCGCGCAGGAAATCGAGCGCGTCGCGCAACAGGGCAAGGAACCGACCAAGGAGCAGGTCGAGCAATACGACCAGGCACTCCAAAGCGTGCAGGGAAATCCGGTGTATCAACAGATGGTCGCGGCGCAGGCCAATTTCGAAAAACTGATGGCCCGCATCAATGCCCGCATCTACGAGGGCATCAAGAAGGGCGCCGCGAGCCCGATCATTACGCTTGGATAGGGACTCGGGATTGGGGCCTAGGGCCTCGGGCCGGTTCGTCGTGATCGAGGGGCCCGAAGGAGCCGGGAAGTCCACGCTCGTGCGCTGGCTTGCTGGTCAGCTCCGGGCGGAAGGCCACCACGTCACCACTGTGCGCGAGCCTGGCGGGACGCCGATCGCCGAGGCGGCGCGCAAGTTGGCGCTGAAATCGCGCCATGACCGGGCGTTCGGTGCCGAGCTGTTTCTGTTTCTCGCGGCGCGCGCCGATCTGGTGGAACGCGTGATTCGCCCGGCGCTGGAGAACGGGCAAGTCGTCATCGCCGATCGGTTCGGCCTGTCGACGCTGGCCTATCAGGTGGCTGGGCGGGGCCTGCCGCGCGCCGATGTCGAAGCGGCGTTGCGGGTCGCGACGGGAGGCCTGTCTCCCGACCTTACCCTGATCCTCGACGTCCCAGTGACGGTCGGGCGCGAGCGCCAGCGGACGGCCGGCAAGGTCAAAGACCGCATCGAGCGTGAAGATGACACGTTTCACGCACGGGTCCGTGAGGCCTATCGCAGCGCATTTGGACCCGGAATTGCTCATATTGATGCCAGTCAGTCAAAGAAGGCCGTCCAGGATGCCGCCTGGCGGGAAGTGGCGGCAATAACGGCTTTATCCATGCGAGGGGCATGATGATTCGTCATAAAGGATCCGTGGCAGCCGTCGTCGTGTTGGCCGCGCTGGTCTCGGGCGGCTGGTTCCTCCAGCGGGAGACGGAGCCCGCGGGCTCGGTCTACCAGCAGGCACGGCTGTTCGACGATGTGCTGGCGCACGTAGCCGACTATTACGTCGATTCGCTGGACGAGCGCCAGTTGTATCAGATGGCGATCGACGGCATGCTGGATCAGCTCAAAGATCCGTACTCGGTGTTTTTGAGGCCGGACGACTTCCGCCAGCTGTCCGAAGCCACGACGGGGAACTACTCGGGCCTTGGCATTCAAATCGATGTCCGCGGGGGCTGGATCACCGTGGTCGCCCCACTGCCGGATACGCCCGCGGAGCGCGCCGGCATCCAGACCGGCGACCGCATCGTGGCGCTCGACGGCAAGTCCACGGAAGGCTGGAAACAGGACTCGGCCGTCAAGGCGTTACGCGGACCGGCGGGGACGACGGCCGATCTGCAGATTCGACGCGCGGGCATCGACAAGCCGATCGCCTACAAGCTGACGCGGGCCACGATCCACATCCGGTCGGTCGATCCCCGTCTGACGATGATGCTCACTGACCGCGTCGGCTTCATCTCGCTCAATCCGGTCAGCGAGAGCTCGGCCCGCGAAGTGGCGCAGGCAATCGACACACTGCTGAAGCAGGGCATGAAATCGCTGATCTTCGATCTGCGCGGGAACCCCGGTGGATTGCTGGACCAGGGCGTCGCCGTGTCCGATCTGTTCCTCGATCCCGGCAAAGCGATCGTGGAGACGCGCGGGCGCGCGCCCGGCTCCTCGCACGAGTTCAGCGATGCCAAGCCGCAGCAGTGGCCGCATCTGCCCATCGTCGTGATCGTGAACGGTGGATCGGCGAGCGCGGCGGAGATCATCGCCGGCGCGCTGCAGGATCACGACCGCGCCGTGCTCATCGGCACGCCGACGTTTGGGAAGGGCCTCGTGCAGTCGTTCTGGCGGCTCACGCCCGAAACCGGGCTCAAGCTCACGACGGCGCGCTGGTATACGCCGAGTGGCCGGACGATTCAGCGGATCACGCACAGCGAGGCGGAGCAGGAAGCCCAGGTCATCGCGGCGCAGCGCGGGCAGGACACCAAAGTGGATTCGTCAGCGCTGTTCCACACGGATGCGGGCCGCACGATCTACGGCGGCGGCGGCATTCGACCCGACATTTACGTCGTCGCGGACACGTTCACGACCGCGGAGCGCGCGTTCATCAAGGCGCTGGGCGACAAGATTCCATGGTACCGCGATGCCCTCGCGACCTACGCGCTCGAGCTGAAGGAGGGCAACCGGCTGGCTTCCCCGAACTTCACCGTCACTCCGGGAATGGTGGATGAGATTGTGCGCCGGTTGCGTGCCAAAGGTGCCGACCTGCCTGATACGGTGATCGCCGGCGCGCGCACGCTGATCAGTCAGGAGCTGGGATACGAAGCCGCACGGTACGTCTTCGGGCGCTCCGCGGAATTCCGCCGCCGGATGGCGGATGACGAGCAGGTGAAACGCGCCCTGGCCCTCGCCGATCGCGCGCGGTCGCCGCAGGATCTGCTGACGCTGGCCAACACGCAGCCCGCTCCGTCGACGGTCCGCAATCGGTGACGCAACAGTCTCCCCGCGCGATCGGGCTCATCGGGCCCGGTCGCGCGGGCGTTGGACTGGCTCTCGCACTGGCCCAGGCAGGTTATTCGGTCCGCCTCCACGGGCGAAACAAGAAAAGCGTACCGGCAGCGCTCACCCTGACGGTGGGCGACGGGCGCAAGCCGCCGCCCTGGATTGGTGACGTCGCGGTCGTCGTGCTGACGGTTCGTGACGACGCGATCACGCCGCTCGCGACCTCGCTCGCGAACGCTCAGGCCATCACCGCAGACCATGTCGTGCTTCACCTGTCGGGCGTGCAGGGCCAGGAGGCCCTCGGTCCTCTCGTGACGAGCCGCGCCGGGCTGGGCTCATTTCACCCCCTGCAGACCATCGTCGAACCCGAATTGACGCCCGGTCGTCTCAAAGGGGCATGGGCCGCGGTCGAAGGAATGCCGCGCGCGGTCGAAACTGGCGAGCAGATCGCGAAGGATCTCGGCATGCGGCCGTTCCGCATCGCCACCAAGTCGAAACCGATCTATCACGCGGGCGCGGTGTTCGCCTCGAATTACCTGGTGGTGGTCGAGGCCGTCGCGCAGCGCCTGTTACGCCATGCGGGATTGTCCGACGCCGACGCGTGGGCGGCGCTGCGGCCCCTCGTGGAGGGGACGTTCGAAAACCTGACCCGGCACGAGCCGCGCGAGGCGCTCACCGGGCCGGTGGTGCGCGGAGACACCGCCACGATCGTCCGGCATTTGCAATCGCTGGCCGTGGATGACGCCAAGTTGTACCGCGCGCTCGGCCGGGCGGCGCTCGAGCTGGCGCAAAAGCAGGGGATGGATGAGTCGACGGCGGAGAAAGTCGCGGAAGCGCTGGCTACTGATCTACCACCCGTACTCCGGACGTCGGGGAAAACCGGAATTCACGGGCGGCGATCGCCCGATTCACCGTAACATTGCGGAGCATGATCGTCCGCCGCTGGCCTGAATTCTCCACGATCTCGATCCGCCGCACCAAGCCATCCCGCCTCGCAATCCAGATCGTCGCTGCCGAGTAAGGAAGGTCCCGCGCGCGCGGCGTCAGCGTGACGACATCGACCGCGCCGTCCGCGGTCGAGTCGCTGCGGTCGTACCGAGCCGTGTACCGCTCGCGCGGATGCTCGACGAATTGCCCGATGAGATTGGGCCCGGTCGTCCCCGTGCCCGGGATCGCCGTCCGGATGACCTGACCGGGCGTCGTGCTCGGCGTGTAGAGCCAGAGGCGGCGTCCGTCGGCGACGACGCGGTCGTTGTTCGGGTCGGTGAACCGCATCGCGAAGTAACTCGGGCGCCGCTGAAACAGCTTGCCGCGCGTCGTGTCGGGATCGCCGACCATCGGGTTGTCGACGATCTGGACGAAGTCGGCCTGGAGCGTGCGGACGGTATCGAACGACGCACTGGCGCGGTCGAGGATCGGTGCGGGATCCTGGGCGGATGGGCGGATGGGCGGATGGGCGGATGGAAGAACAAGCATCAGCATCAACCATCCGCCGATCCGGCGATCCGCCGATCCGCCGCCGATCACGCGCCCACCGCTGCCGGCTCCGCCACCCGTCGCCCGATAGCCTCCGCGATGATCCGCACTTCGCGCATCAACTGCGCAAACTGATCCGGAAAGAGGGACTGCGCGCCGTCCGACAGCGCCTCCTCGGGATTCGGATGGACCTCCACCATGATGCCGTCGGCGCCGGCGGCGATTGCCGCGCGCGCCATCGGGATCACCTTGTCCCGCAGCCCGGTGCCGTGGGACGGGTCGGCGATGATCGGGAGATGCGACAGCTTGTGCACGACCGGGATCGCGGTGAGGTCGAAGAGATTGCGCGTCGCCGTGTCGAAGCTCCGCACGCCGCGCTCGCACAGAATCACGTCGTGATTTCCTTCCGCCAGTAAGTATTCCGCGGAGAGGAGCAGCTCCTGCACGGTCGCGCTGATGCCGCGCTTGAGCAGGACCGGTTTGCCGCAGCGCCCGGCGAGCTTGAGCAGCGAGAAGTTCTGCATGTTGCGCGCGCCGATCTGCACGATGTCCGCGGTCTCCGCGACCCAGCCGAGGCCACTCTCATCCATCGCCTCGGTGCAGATCAAGAGTCCCGTCTCTTCACGCGCTTTGGCGAGCAGGCGGAGAGCGGGCTTGCCGAGGCCCTGGAAAGAGTAGGGGGAGCTGCGCGGCTTCCAGGCCCCCCCGCGGAGCACGACGGCGCCCGCCTCCCTGACCTGGCGAGCGGCGTCGATGATTTGCCGTTCGCTTTCGACGGAGCAGGGGCCGGCGATCGCCACGACTTCCGTATTGCCGAACGCCACGCCGCCCGAGAGGCGGACCACGGTCGATTCCGCTTTCCACTCACGGCTGACTTGCTTGTACGGCTGCGAGACGTGGATGACCTCGTGAACGCCGGGCAGACCTTCGAGCCGCGACGCATCGACGCGCCCGTCGTTGCCGATCAACCCGACCGCGGTGCGCTGCGCTCCCGGCATGGGCTGCGCCTGATAGCCCATCTCCTGGATAACGGAGATGACCTTTTCGACCTCTTCGGGCGTTGCGCCATGCCGCATCACGATCAGCACGACTTATCGTCTCCCGTCACCAATGGTGAAGCGATCGCCGTCCTTGGCCGCGGACACCGGCCCGCGAAAGCGAGTCCCGGCAAGTTTGGCCGGGTCCGAAGTTTCTACCGGAGGATAGAAGTGCGTCAAGACTAATCGCTTGGCCCCCGCGTCCTGGGCCAACGTTCCAGCCTGTTGAGGAGTCAAGTGAGTGTCCATTGCCCGCTCCTCCGGCAGCGAGCACTCGGCCAGCAGCAGATCGCACGCCGTCGCCCAGCGTGCCAGCTCGGTGCTGGGCCCGGTATCGCCGGTGTAGACGAGGCGCCCTTCGGGCGCGACCAGGGAGACGGCCACACTCTCGTCCGTATGCGGGACGGGGAACGTCTCGAGGTTCACGTCGGCATTGAGGGGGAACGGCTCGCCGTCGCGCACGTCGAGAATGCCGATGGGAAACCCCGGATCGAGCAACCACGCGCCGTAGCCTTCGGCGAGGGTGCGCAGCAGCTGCACGACCCCCGGGGGCCCGAGGATGACAAAGGGGTCCCGGCGCGGCGGCTCCGTCGTGTATTTGAGCGCGTACACGAGCATCGGCAGCTCGCCCCAGTGGTCGGGGTGGAAGTGCGTCAGGATGACGTGCGTCACCTGATGCCAGGGCAACCCGAACTCCGCGAGCCGGTGCAGCGAGCCCGCGCCGCAGTCGAGCAGCACGCGCAAATCCCCGCGCGCTACCCAATGACAGGGACAGGTGCGGCGGGCGGAGGGTGCGACCGTGCCGGTGCCGACGGTGACGAGTTCCATGCTCACTTTCCTCGAAAGACGATCCGCTTGAAGACAATTAATCCTGTCGCCTTGAGCTTGGCGAGATACACGCCGGCCGGCAACGGGTGTCCATCATCGGCGCGGCCGTCCCACATCAGCCGGGGATCGCAGATCCCGCCGCCGGTGGAGCCGCGCCCATACCGCCCCGGGGGCAAAACACCGGGAAAATCAGGCCCCGGAACGAAGTGGCGTACCGGATTGCCGCGCAGGTCCAGGATATCGAGCTCGACAGTGCCGGCAATCGGCAAGTCGAACCAGAGACACGTCGAGTCCCGGCCGGCGGCGGGGAAGGGGTTCGGGAAGTTCTGGTAGAGCAGCGTGGACGTGGGCAGGCCGAGGTCCACGACGAGAAATGAGCCCTGGCTCTTGATGATGCTGGTGTCCGGTCCGGCGTGCACGGTGAGGAACCAGCGATAGGCCGTGTTCCGCTCGAGCGGCTGTGTGAGTCGAAAGGTCGTGTCGATCAAGTTCGCGACGTTGAAGTCGGTAATGCCGGTCGCCGCTCGCTGCACATCCAGGTCGAACGTCAGCGGCCCCGGAGGCGTCGCAACACCCACCGGTCGCCAGGTGAGCGTTGGCTGCGCCGTATCGATCACCAGCCCCGCCGGATTGCTGAGGGATGTGAGCGTGGCCCATGCGGGCACCACGACGGGACCGATCCGGCCAGTCGTGGCGGTTTCGCCGCTGGCGGCTGTCGCATCGACGCGCCAGAAAAAGGAACCCGCCTTCAGAGGAACAGAGAGACTGAGCATCTCCGCGGTGAGCAGCGTGTCGACGAGCGATGCCGCGAATGTGCTGTCACGGCTCACGCGCACGCGGTAACGCACCGGCGTCGCTGCTGGCGGTACGGTGCCCACCGTCCAGGTGAATGTCGGTGTGATCGTGGCCAGTGGGCCGGCCGCCGGCAGCGGCGCCGTCGCCGTCACACCGGCGGGGAAAACGGCGGCAGTGGCGACATCCGGCCGGCCCCAGCCGTAGATCGAGTCTGGGGCAGCGCGTTTGCTTCCCGCGCTGCGGAACGCGGCCCGCAGCTCGATCGGTGTGAGCGTCGGGTGCATTTGCTTGATCAACGCAGCGCTCGCGGCAACCAGCGGCGTGGCAAACGAGGTGCCGTCACCCCGCCCTACCTGACCCGTTCCCGTGAGGACACACACGGCGACGCCCGGTGCCGTGAAATCGGGTTTGAGCCGGCCATCCGCGGTCGGACCGCGCGACGAGAAGAAGGCGATCGTGCCGAGCGAGTCCTCCGCACCGATGGTGAGCACGGAATCGGCATCACCGGGCGTCGAGAGTGTTCTGAAGCCGGGTCCGTCGTTCCCGGCCGCCGTCACGACGAGGATGCCCCGCTGCGCCGCCTGCTCGGCGCCCACGCTGGTGACCGCGATGTCGCCGTTCAATTGCGACGGCGTGTAGCTGAAGCCGTTGTCGAAGGAGAAGTAGCCGAGACTCGAGGAGACGATGTCTACGCCGATCGAATCGGCCCACTCGAGCGCGGCGACGTAGTTGTCTTCTTCGACCCGCGTCTCACTGCGGACATCCTCGGTCTTCGCGAGCAGATAGTGAGCGCCCCGCGCGATCCCGCGCAGCCGGCCCGGAACGTCTCCCGCGAACAGCGACCACGTCGAAGTCCCGTGAGACTCCGCCCCCGCGACGTCCTTGCCAGGCTCATCCCTCACGATGCTGTCGTTGAACACAAAGTCATGTTGCGCAGTGACCGTGATGCCGTTGAACGCCGGGTTCGCGGTATCGAAGCCGGTATCGAGGAGAGCGATCCGCACGCCCGTCGCGTCGATGCCCTGATCGGTGAGCGGTCGCAGATGCAGCTGGCGATACGGCATGGCCGATGGGCCCAGCACCGGATCGTCACCCGGTGACACGCCGCAGGTGTCGCCGGGTCCCGCGGCCGGTGCGAACGTGACGCGCGGCGCGAGATCGAGAACCGGAAGCCCGGGTCGAGTCTTGAGCTTGAAGCGGCCCAGTGGCTGCACACGTTTCAGGTCGCGGTCCCGCAACAGCTGCCGGAGCGCGGTCGCGGGGACGTCGGCGCTGACGGCGTGGAGCCAGCGGCTGCGGACGCGGACACGCGCGCCGGCCGCGGCGACTCGATCAGCAACCGCATCGAGCGATGCCCATGGTTGAACGAAGAGCCAGACCGAAAAGGTGGTGTCCTGGACGCGGGCCAAGGCTCTCGGCAGAACCGGCGAAACCGCGGGTTGCTGCGCTGCCAACCCAGCAGGCAGCAGGATAAGCCAGATGAGGCGCCGCACGTGAGGAGGTTGGCGTCGCGTGCGACGGTGCGCTAGACGGGTTCCAGATGACCGAGGCGCACACCGACGATAGTTGAAACGCCGGGCTCCTGCATCGTGACGCCATAGACGGCATCCGCGGCCTGCATCGTGCGCGGGTTGTGCGTGATCACGATGAACTGCGTCTGGTCCTTGAACTCGGCGAGCAAGCGGACGTACCGGCCCACGTTCGCGTCATCGAGCGGGGCGTCGACCTCGTCCAGCAGGCAGAAGGGGCTCGGCTTCGCGAGGAAAATCGCGAACAGCAGCGAGACGGCCACGAGTGTGCGCTCGCCCGAGGACAGGAGATGAATCCGCTGGGTGCGCTTGCCGCGCGGCGCGGCATGGATTTCGATCTCGCTCTCGAGCGGCTCGTCCTCGTTCGCCAGCCGCACGTCGCATTCGCCACCGCCGAACAGCGTCTGGAACACGGACCGGAAATGATCTCGGACCTTGGAGAAGGACTCGAGGAACAGCGCTTTGGCGGTCTGATCGATTTCCCGCGCCGCCTGCTGGAGCGAGTTGCGGGCGGCCACCAGGTCGTCGCGCTGAGTTTGTAGAAACTCGAGGCGCTTGGTTTCCTCCGCGTGCTCCTCCACGGCGAGCGCGTTCACCGGTCCGACCGCGTCGATGGCGCCGCGGAGTCGCTCATTTTCCTGCCGCAGCCACTCGAGATCGCCCGCGACCTCCGGCGCGTCGGTGAGCAGGGTTGCGAGCGGCTTGCGCCATTCCGTCTCCACGCGCTCGACGAGCCCCCGCTTGCGGCCTTCGATCTCGGTGCGCTCGAGCTGCTGGCGGTGCTCGTCCTCGCCCAGGGCGGCGAGGGCTTTGCGCGCCTGATCGAGCGCGCCTTCGGCCTGGCCGAGGTCGGCGTCGGTCATCTCGACGTGCGCCTCAGCGTCTGTGGCCGCCGCTTCGAGCTCGGTCAGCGAGAGGCGGCGTTCCTGCAGCGTATCCTCCCACTGGGTGCGCTGGGTCGTGACCGCGGCGGTCTCGTGCTCGATCCGCGCTATTTCCTCGGCTCGCGCACTGGCCTGTTCGCGTGACGCTGCCGCGTCGGCGTCCGCGCGCGTGGCGCGCTCCGTCGCGGCCGCGAGGCGTGCTTCGACCTGCGCCGCCTCGACCTGCCAGCGCACGCGCTGCTCGCGGGCCGCTTCCTGCTGTGCCTCCAGGTCCGCGAGCCCGGCGCGCTCGGCGCCAAGCTGCTCCGCCGACCGCACGCGTTCGACTTCGCGCTCCTGCAGCTCGACGTGCACCGCGCCGAGCCGTGCTTCGACCTCCGCGAGGCGCTTGGTCAGCCGCTCGACCTGCGCGGCGGATTCTTCGGCCTGCCGGCGCGCGTGAATGAGCCCGCGGTCCGCTTCACCCCGCTTCGCCCCGGCTTCGAGCTCCAGGTGGCGCGCCTGTTCCGCCGCCTGGCCGGCGGCCGTCAGCGCGGCCTCGGCGGCCGCCAGCTCCTTCGCCCCCGACTCCTCGGCCGCCCGTGCGCGTTCGCGATTCGATTCGGCGTCGCGCACTTCCTTCTCGAGCGCTTCGAGCTCGGCACGCCGCTGGAGCGGGCCGGCGGTGGGCGTGCTGCTGTCGAGGAACACGGCGCCGTTCGCCCGGCGCAGCGCGCCCGCGCCAATCACCTCGTGGCCGGCGAGCAACGCCCGCACCCACGCGGCGGCCGCTCCATCGACGCGCAGCTCATCCTCGAGTGGATGGCCGTCGGCGGCGAGCCGCGGCCCGGGTACGGCGGGCAACAACACGAGGGGCCCCGGCTCCGATTCCGCATGCCAGGCGCGGATCGCATCGATGACGGAGGCGTCGCGCACCAGCACGGCGTGCAGCCATTCGCCCAGCAACCGCTCCGCGAGCGCCGCATCGCGGCGGCTGGTGCGCACGAAGTCCGCGAGCGGGCCGAGCACGCCGTCGCCGAAATGGTTGCGGACCTTGAGCAACGCCTGCGCGCCCGGCGCGAGGCCGACGTGCTCCCGGTCGAGCTCGCTGAGCGCATCGCGACGCGCCTCGAGCTGCGCGAGGGCCGCCTCGGCCTGCCGCCGGGCGGAGCGCGCGCTCAGCTCCTGCTCATGCAATGCCGCGACATGGCGCCGCGCGTGCTGCAACATCTCCACCGCCCGGACCGCAGCCTGCGCGTCGCGGCTCGCGCGTTGCACCGCGGCCTCGGCCGAGTGCGCCGCGGCATGTGCGGCCGCCTCGCGCTCCCGCCGCTCGTCGCTCGCCAGGGACAGCTGCTCGCGCAGCTCGCTGCGCTCGCGATCCAGGGCGCCGCCCTCGATCTCGAGTGCGCGCGCCGTCTCGGCGCGGCGCTGCAGCACTTCCTCGAGCTCGCGCACCGCGAGCCGCTCCGCCGTGAGACGGCCGCGCACCGTGTCCTCTTCGCCGGTGCGCGTGCCGAGCTCGCCCTGCACCGCCGCGAGGTCCCGGTCGGCAGCGGCGCGCTCCGCCGCCGCAGCCTCGTGCTCGCGCTTCGCCTGGGCGGCGCGCCGTTCCGCCTGTACCCGCTCATCCGCCGCCGTCTGGCGCCGCTGGCTCGCGTTGCTCAGGCGCTCCGCCGCCAGGGCGAGATCGTTCTCCAACCGTCCCACTTCGAGCTTCGCGTCACCGAGGCGACGCTCGACTTCGGTGCGGCGCGCCTCGGCCGTGTGCCGCGCCTGCACGCGCGCTTCGCGCTGGTGCTCGGCATCGCTGAGTCGCGCCCGCGCCGCCGGCAGCGCTTCCGCCAGCTCGCGTGCCCGAACGCCGAGCGCCCCGAGCGAGATATCGAAATCCTCGAGCTCGCGCCGCACGAGCGTCATCGCAATCCCGAAGCGCTCCTCGATCATCTTGCCGTAGCGCTCCGCACGGCCGCGCTGCCGCGCGAGACTCCGGACCTGCGTCTGCACCTCGGCGATCAGGTCCTCGAGCCGGCCAAGATCCGTGGCCGTTTCCTCGAGCCGCCGTTCCGTGCTCGTCTTGCGGTCCCGATACAAGCCGATCCCGGCCGCTTCCTCGAACAGCGCGCGCCGCTCTTCGGCTTTTTCCGACAGGAGCGCCTCGATCATCTTCGCTTCCATGACGACCGCGGCGTCGGCGCCGAGGCCGGTTCCGCGGAGCAGATCCTGGATGTCGCGGAGGCGCACTGGCGAGCGGTTGAGCAGGTAGTCGCTCTGGCCCGAGCGCGAGAGCCGCCGCGTCACCACGACTTCCAGATAGGCGATTGGCAGGCTGCCGTCGGAGTTGTCGAAGACGAGCGACACTTCCGCGACGTTCACCGGCCGGCGACCAGTCGATCCCTGGAAGATCACGTCTTCCATTTTTCCGCCGCGCAGCAGGCGAGGTGACTGTTCGCCCAATACCCAGCGGACCGCGTCCGAGATGTTCGACTTGCCACACCCGTTCGGCCCCACGATCGCGGTTACGCCTTGATCGAAGGGCAACTCCGTCGATCCGGCAAACGATTTGAATCCGGAGAGGTCGAGCCTGCTCAGTCTCATGGTGTCCCCATGCGAGGGAGTAGGTTCGCGCGCACACCGGCGCGCTTGAGTGCGGCTTTCGTGTAGGCCGCCTGTTCGGGTGCTTCGAACGCGCCGAGCAGAATGACGCCGGTGGACCAACGCACCGCGGGCAGACCGCGGCGGCGCAGCTGGTCGAGCGAGGCGCCGGCCGGCGCGTGATAGGAGTACGGCGCGAGCAACAGGTCACCGACTCCCTCCGCCGCGAGTCCCCGACGCCACAGCTCCGCGCGCGCGGTGCCGGCGGCGGCGCGCGTCCCGTACGAACCGGCCAACACGCGGTACCACATGGGCCCGTTCCCGACCTGCGGCACCGGCGTGACCAGGGCCGGGACCCCGGCGTCGGCCGCCAAGCGATCGGCGTGCGCGAGCGCCTTGTCGAGCGACGCATACGCGGCGAGCTGGATGGTCCAGCCGAGAGTGTCGCGACGGGCGGCGACCGCCTTCCGAGGAGCGTTAGTGGTGGTCGTCGAGGGTGCGGAGGTCTTCGCTGTCGTCGGGGCAGGGGGAGGGGGAGGCGGAGCGGCGGGCGGTGCCACAAACGCCTCGCGCGCTCGCGCGAGCAGTGCCCATCCTCCCACCGCCAGGGCGGCGACCACAAGCGCCGCCAGCGCCACCCGGAGCCCGCGGCGTGGCCGATCCGCCACCGGGATCGGCAGAGGCGGCGGCGACACGCGGGGACTGGACGGCAACCACCGATCGCGCACGACACCGAGCAGCGGCACGTCATGCGGCATGGCAAAGTCTGCGAGGCCCTCAGGCGCGAGCACGATGACCCCATCCGGCGTCGCGGAGAACTGCGCGAGACCAGCCGGTGGGAGCAGGGCGAGCAACAGCGCACCCTCGGAGCGAAAGCCGGCTTGCAACTTCGGCCAGCGGGCGTGGGCGTAGACCTCGGCGGGCTTTGCCGTGTCCGAGCCCGCCGGAATGATGAATACGCCCGTGATTTCGTGCGCCGCCTTGTTCAACGAAACGCCATACTCGAAAGCATCCACGATCCCTTCGGTGACGTTCAGCCCCACGACTTCATGGAGCGCCGGATGCTCGAGACAGAGATCCACGAGGGCGACGCGGCGCCCGTCGCGCGCGGCGATGCGGGCAATGTCCCACGCGGCCTTCGCCGCCCACGGCAGATCATTCGTGAACGGCACGAGCCCGACCAGCGCCGCGTCGTTCACGAGGGGCGGGACCAGGTGGCCGAGCCGCGAGAGCGGCAGTTGGCGGGCTGTGCTCACTGTCCCGGTTGGTAAATCCAGAAGGGCCGTCCCAGGCGGCGGCCGGTGGCTTCGGCTTGCTCCCGCGTGGCGTACGGACCGAGCACGACGCGATACCCATCGTCGGGATGTTGCGGCGGCAGTACGCGCGCGGCTAACCCGGCGCGCGTGAGATCGTCAGCCAGGTGGCCGGACCATTCGGGATTTTGCGACGTGGACACCTGCACATACAGCGGGCCTTCGGCACCTGTGCCACCGGCGCCGCTGTCGGCGGACGCCGTGCTCACAGGGCTGGCGACGACGCCGCGGGGCAGCCAGGAGGTGAGCACCCACAGGTCCGCCGCTCCGTTCGTGACCTTGCCAACGTCGCTCAACGAGTCGGGCCGCGCCGACACGACGTCCTTGCCGCGCCGATAGATCAGCATCCCGTCGGGAGAAATCGCCGGCAAGTCCGCGTGCCATTGCGTTGGGACGATGCCCGTGTGTCGCTTGATCGGCAGATCGACGAGCCACGCCGAATCACCGATCGCCGGCCGCGCGAGGAGCCAGCGGCCGAGTGGGTCCAGGCGCAGTGTGGCGACGGTCCCCGGGAGTGCGACGCCGTCGAGCTCCTTGCGCTCGTAGCGATCCACGACCGCCAGCCCGGGGACGTTGCGTCGCGCCACATAGATCCGATGACCCGACGGCGAGAACGCGAGGGCACGCGGTGCATCGGCCAGTTTCACGAACGCGGGGTCGCGCCGCCCCAACGGATCGTACAGCGTTACCCCCGAGTCGCTCGCGACCGCGACGAGATCACCCCAACGCGTCGCGGCGACATCGCCGCCCGCCGCTATCGTACGGACAGTTGGAGGTTGGTCGGCTGCGGCGACGAGCAGCTTATCCTGAGGGATGACGCCAACCAGATGCTGATCGGTCGCTCCAAACAGATCGCGCGGCAGCGCGGTGAGCGCCTGCGGCCAAGCGAATCGAGTCCGGCGCGAAAGCGAAATGACATGTCGCGACGAGTCGACCGCGTAGAGCGTGCCGTCCGGTCCGAGCGCCGCTTGCCTGACGTTGGTGCCAACGGTATCAACCCGCCCGCTGCCGAGATCGAGCCCTAACAGCTCGTGCTTGGCCGTCGTGACAAACAGAAACTCGGATTCGGGGTCCAGGCCGACGACCCGCTCCACGGCGGGGAGTCTGCCCCTCAGGACGCCGTCGACCGCGGTGAGCCGAGGCAACTTGTACAGCTGTGGGACACCGCCCTTGGCCGGGAGGCGGATAGCCACACCAGGTGTGCGCGCCAAAACTTGGAGCCTGCTAACTCCTTGCGGCGATTGATGTTGTGACGATTCGGCCGCCGGCGCTCGGGGTCCACAACCCCAGAGCGCGGGGCAGGCAATCAGAAGGAAGCGGGCGATACGCAAGTGGCCTCGCCGGACAAAATAGACAACCGGCTGGGCCATTGCAACTGTTTTAGCGAAGCGGAGTTAGAACGTCGGACCTAAACTGATGGTCCAATACGAGTGCTGCCACGGCCGACTGAGCGGCTTGGTGTAGTCCAAGCGCATGATCACGAAGCCGAAGATGTTCGCGCGGATCGAGCCGCCCCAGCTCCGCAGCGGCGCGCGCACGAGGAGCGGGCTCTCGCTCGGGGAGCGGCTCCATTTGACTGTGCTCGCGTCGTCCCAGGCCATTCCGATGTCGTAGAACAGCGCGCCTTCAATCGGTGGGAAGCCCACCGGCAGGAATCCGAGCACAAGGCTGCGCGTGAGCGGGAAGCGCAGCTCGACGTTGCCGACCGCGATCTTTGATCCGATGAGCTGATCCAGCTCGGCGCATCCGGTCGGCGAGGGCGAGCGAGGATTGGCGAGACACTCGTGGTTTCGGAACGAGCCGGACGTATAGCCGCGAATCAGCTCCGTGCTGCCGAGGAAAACGGGGAAGCGATCGGCGTCGCGCCCGAACCGGCCGAACATGAAGCCCCGCACGGCGATCGTGAACGGCCGGAAGAAGATGTAACGCCGGTAGTCGATCAGCCCGGCGGTGAACTGCCAGCTCCCGAAGGCCGGCGAGACCGAAAACCGCGATCGCGCCCCGGCAAAGGGACCGACATAGCCGAACAAGGTGTTGTCGTGCACGTGCGCGATCGACGGTTGCACGAACGTCGCCGACGGACCGCCGCCCTGGATGAACTGCTGATCCACGAAGGCACCCGTGTTCGGTTCGTACGACGTCTCGAGCGCGAGCGTCGCTTCCGCAATGTTGACGGCGTGCATGCCCAGCTCGATGCGATTGAACCGGCTGAACGGATACGACGACTCCGCGAACAAATCTCGGACGACAAAACGACGGATGCGGGTCGAATAGACGTCCAGGCTGTCACCGGGGGCCGGGGTGCGCTGATTGTCGATGCGCCTCCAGTCGCTGCCGCCGTAGAAATACAGCGGTTCCTGCGAGAAGCCGCCGGCCCAGTTCAGGCGATGCGATTGGTTGGCGTAGAGTCCGAGGAATTGCGCTTCACTGATCCGGCCGTTGATCGAGCCGGCCAGGACGAGGGAATGATTCCCCAGAATATCGGAGAGCGCGATCGCGGTTCCGCCGAAGACGCCGCGGCCGAAGTTGTCGCGCGCGTATCCGACCATGGGGCGCGCGATATAGTCTGCGGTGAATCGCACTTTGTACGGCCGGAACGTGAATTCGTTGGTGTCCGGCAGCGCGAGGGTCGCCGAGTCCAGCAGAGCCCGTACGCTAACCGCGGGAGGCGCCGCTGAAGATTCAGCGGCCTGCGGCCGGGCGGAGGGGCGGAATCCGCCCGATGAGCGGTAGATCGATGCGGCTGCGCCCGGCCGCGCCGGCAGCGCGCTATTCGGCAGGCCGGCCGCGGAGCCACCGCCCAATGTGTTGATCGCGGGAATCGGAATCAGCGGCGGGGCGGAAGCGGCGCTGTCGCGTTGCTCCGATTGCAGCAGCGTGACGACCGGCATGGTGGCCGGTCCGCGGTACGGCGCGCGGCGCAGAGAACGCGGGTTCTCCAGAGAATACACGCTGTACTGACCGTCTTCGTAATAGACGAACGACATGCGGTCGGCTACCGGCGCCCAGGACAGAACTGGGGACAACGGCGTGATGCCCTGCACGCCGGTGAACATGTTCGTCAGCTGGTAGATCTGGTCATCGACCAGGTCATACAGAAAGACGTTGGCGATCCCGGTCCGGTCGGAGACGAATGCGAGTGAGCGGCCGTCGGGCGCCCACACGGGATTGATGTTCTTCCCGGTCTCCATGTTGCGCAGCAGCTCGGTGTTGCCGCTGTCGAGATGCAGCAGCGCGACTCGCAGATTACCGAACCGCAACAGGTTGAAATCGGTCTCGCCGCCGCTGTCCGTCACGAACGCAATCGTCTTTCCGTCCGGCGACCACGAGGGATGGAGATCGGCGTACTTGTCGTGGGTGAGGCGCCGCAGTCCCGTGCCATCGCGGTTGATGATGAAGAGATCGGTGAAGCCGTTGCTGAAGCCGCTGAACACGAGCTGCTGCCCGTCCGGAGACCACTGCGGGGTCTGCAGCCCGTTCAGGCCGACGTGGATCCGGCGCTCTTCGCGCCCGCGCTCGACGTCCAGAAGGACCAGGTCGTCGCGGTCTTTGCGCTTCGCGGCGATGGCGAAGTACCGGCCGTCGGGGGAGAACGCGCCGGCGGAATTGATGAAGCGCAGGCTTTCGTAATTGTTGTTCTGCGTCGATTTGACGAGGTGGCGCTTGACGCGACCCGTCTCGACATCGGCGAGCCAGAGATCGACGAAGAACCCCCCCTCGTCGCCGAAGAACGCGATGGTCTTGCCGTCAGGCGTCAACGCTGGGGCGAGGAAAATGCGGCCCCGCGAGCGGCGCTGGGTGAGCGTCGGTTGCGCGATGCGACGGGCGCGATAGTGATCGCCCAACTGGGGCAAGAACGTCGTCTGGATGGCGTCGCGCCAGTCGTTGGAGAGGTCCTCGAGCGTCCGTCCGGTCGCGCGCTTGAACGCCGCCTCGAGCCCGGAGGTTGCGGAGGATTGCAGGATCTCGCCGATGACTTCGTCGCCCCACTTCTCACCGATGTAGGCCCACAGAGCGTGTCCGTACCGGTACGGGAAGATGTAGGGGTCGGCCGTCATCTCCTCGATCGAGGGCAGGTGCCCCTCGAGCGCGGCGTCGCGCAGCCACATCGCCGTCTCGGGATTGATCGGACCGAGCGACAGGTACTCGGCCATGCCTTCCATGAACCACAGCGGTGGATTGACGGTCACGAGCGTCTGCACGCCGGCGCCGGGCCGGCCGCGGCTGAACACATCGTACTGGAACTGGTGGACCATCTCGTGCTGGAGCACGTGCTCGAATTCGGCATACGACCCGGTGAAGGGGAGCACGGCGCGGTGCTTGAAGAATTCCGTGACGCCTCCCAGCCCTTCGCCAGAGGCGTCTACGACGTTGGTCTGCTGAAAGTCGGACTGTGAGGCATACAGGATGATCGGCTTCCGGCTCTGAAACTGATGGTGGAGGATGCGCGAGAGCCGGGCGTAGGCGCGTTCGGCCATGCGCGCCGCATCGAGCGCGCCGGGACGCTCATCCGGATAGTAGTAGATGTCGAAGTGTTCGGTCTGAATGGATTGGAAGTTGAAACTCCGGTACTGCACCTTGTTCTGACCGAAATACTGCGCGTCCCCACGCGCCGGTGTGGCGATGAGCATCAATGTCACTGCCGCCAGCCAACGACTGCGACTCATCCCGCGCTATCCTTTCGCGCCTGTTTGGCCCGCATCCCCGGCCGCGACGACGGGAGCATCGCCCCATAGCCGCTCGAGCTGGTAAAAATCCCGCAACTCCGGGTGAAAGACGTGCACGATGAAGTCCACGTAATCGAGCAGGACCCAGCGACCCTGCGACAACCCTTCCACATGATGCGGCTCGATGCCCGCGGGCGCGAGTGTCGCCACAAGGTGCTCGGCCATGCCCCGCACGTGAGCGTTCGATGTCCCCGAAACGATCACGAAATAGTCTGTGGCTTCGCAAAGGCCGCGTAGATCCAATACTACTGGATCGACCGCCTTACGGTCCAACAGGGCGTCCACAACCTGTGTGAGCTCAGTCTTCATTCTGAAAGAACACGCCCCACGCCCCAATTCCAGTGTGCGCGGCAATCACCGGAGTGATCGGCGTCACCAGGCACTGTAACGGGCGGTACCGTCCTTACTCCTTGACCACCGTCACTCGCACCTCGGGCCGCACCTCTGGATGGATCTTGATCCCGACCTTGAATTCGCCGAGCTCGCGAATCGGCTCGGCCAGGTCGATCTTGCGCTTGTCGACGCGAATGCCCAGCTCTTCGAGCTTGCGTTGGATGTCGCTCGCCGTCACCGAGCCGTAGAGTTTTTCCTCCTCGCCCACTTTCACTTCGAACGTGAGCTGCACTTCGGCGAGCCGCGTGGCCTCTCCCTCGGCGGCGGTCTTCTCGACGGCGCGCTGCTTGGCGAGCCGCTCGCCTTCATAGGCGATCTTCTTCTTGTTGGCCTCGGTCGCCGGATAGGCGAGGCCCTTGGGCAGCAGGTAATTCCGGGCGTAGCCGTCTTTCACCTTCACCACCTCGCCGACTTTGCCCAGATGCTGCACGTCAGCCCGCAAAATGATCTCCATCGCTCCACCTCAGGTTGTATTAGACCGCGGCCCTTGCCGAGCTGCAGCCAGGCGGCGGCGGTACTGGTACCAGGTATCGGTGATCCCGAGCGTGCAGAGCCCGGGGAGGACCAACAGGAGCGGGACGGCCAATGCCGCCGCTGCTGCCGCGATGAGCACCAAAGCCAGGGCCGAGACGCCGAATGCCTCCGCGAACGTGGCTACGATCGCGGCGCCACGAAGGACATAGAGCGTGCCCGCGACCAGTCCGACGTTCGCGCCCGCGATGTGCAGCGCGCTCGAGACGGGCAGAATCAGCACGCCCAACCAGGCGACGATCCCCCACACCCAGCCGTCGCCGATATTGAAATCCTTGAATCGCGTGAGCGGCGTCGCTGGCGCACGTTCTTCCGTTGGCGCCACGCCCGCCGAAATGCGCACGTACACCTGCCACGCGAGCGCCAGGCCCGCGATCGTCTGCAGCGCCAGCATCCCCGGCCAGGTGAGACTGATGAACCGCACCGTCGGCTCGTAAATCGGGAACGCATCGGGCGCCACTTCGACAATCGTCCGCATCGCGATGCTCGCCTGCCGCGTCGCTTCCCAGGCGAGGCCGGCCCACGCTTCCGAGCCCCACATCAGCTGAATCAGCAGGGCGCAGACCAGCCCAGCGGCGACCACGGATCGCAAGGCCTGGCGCAGAATGGCATCGGGCCTGAGCAACACCAGCGAGACGAACGCCGCGGTCGCGAGCACGATGTAGGCGCTCGTGACCGCGGCGAGCCGGCCGCCGCTACCGCCGCCCACGACCAGCAATGCGGCGCTTACGGCGCCGATCATGCCGGCGATCGTCTGCGACAACCCTCCCCAGCCGCGCCAGCCCCCCGCGACGCCGCTCGCGCTCCCCGCCGTTCCGACGGATGGCTCGGAGGTCGGCGCGAGGATCAGCAGCGCCGCGCAGGGCAGACCGACCAGGCTCGCCGGCGCCCACAGCACGAACGCCAGCAGCGCCAGGAGCAGACGCCACCACGACGGTTTCGGGTTTATGCGGTGTGCCCCTTGATGTACGGAATCAAGGCCAGCTGCCGGGCGCGCTTGATCGCCGTCGCGAGCTGCCGCTGGTGGCGCGCACACATCCCCGACAGGCGGCTCGGCAGAATCTTCCCGCGCTCGGTGAGAAAGCGGGCCAACGTCCGGTCGTCCTTGTAGTCCAGCACGCGCGCGCCGGACTCGCACACGGGACAGGTCTTGGCTGGGCGTCTCACGCTTCCTCCTCCTCGAGCTCGTCTTCTTCAGGGGCGACGACCGCCGCGACCACCGGCTTCGGCTGCTCCCGCGACGCCTCGACGCACATGTACCGCAGCACACCTTCGTCGAGCTTCACCGCGCGCTCGTATTCGGGCAACAGATCGCCCGTCGCCTGAAACTCGGCGACGACGTAGTAGCCGGTGTCTTTCTTCTTGATCTTGTACGCCATCGTGCGCTTGCCCCAATGGGACACGTTCGACAGCGTGCCTTTGCCGTCCTTGGTCAGAAGGGCGTGAAAGCGATTGAGTTTTTCGGTGATTGCCGGCTCGTCCAAGGCGCTATCAAAAATGTAGACCGTCTCGTACCGACGATTCATGCCACCTCCCTTTGGTCATAGGTGACCCGGTGCGGTGGAAGGCACCGAGTAGGGGATATGTTTGCGCGGCGAAAGATCGTCACGGAGAGGCATCAAGCGCAAGGATGCGGGGCTGCCAGCCGCGGCGTCCTCTGGCCTGGTGGAGATCTGGACGCGCTAGACGTTGAAGCGGAATAACAGAATGTCGCCGTCCTTCACCGGGTAGTCGCGTCCTTCACTTCTGACGAGACCTTGTTCGCGGGCAGCCTTGTAGCTGCCCGCTTTCACAAATTCCGGAAATCCCACGGTTTCGGCGCGGATGAAGCCGCGCTGGAAATCGGAGTGGATCTCGCCCGCCGCATCGTACGCCGTTGCTCCGCGATGCATGGTCCAGGCGCGCACTTCATTCTCTCCGACGGTAAAGAAGGTTTGAAGGCCGAGCAGCCGGTAGCCGGCGTGAATCAGGCGGTCGAGCCCCGGCTCTGTGACGCCCGCGCTCGCGAGATACTCGCGGCGTTCCTCCCCGGCCAGCTCGCCGAGCTCGGCTTCGAATTTGGCGGAGAAGGCGACGATCTCCGCTTCTTCGTGATGGCTCTGCACGGCGGCTCGGAGCTTGTCGATCCATTTGCCGCCACCGGAGGCGAGGTCGTCCTCGTTCACGTTGGCCGCGTAGAGGATCGGCTTGGCGGTGAGCAAGCCGAGCGTGCGGAGGAACTTGATGGCGTCGGCGTTTTCACCCGCTTCACGCGCGCCGCGGCCGCCATTCAACTCCGCGACGACGCGCTCGAGCAAGACGAGCTCCTGCTGTGCCTCCTTGTCGCCGGCGCGCGCCGACTTGCGCGTCTTCTCGAGCCGCCGCTCGACGACCGCGAGGTCGGCCAGCGCGAGCTCGCTCGTGATGACGTCATGGTCGCGCACGGGGTCGACCGGACCCATCACGTGGACCACGTCGGGATCCTCGAAGCAGCGAATCACGTGCACGACGGCGTCGACTTCGCGAATGTGCGACAGGAACTGATTACCGAGTCCTTCGCCCTGCGAGGCGCCCTTCACGAGGCCCGCGATGTCGACGAACTCGACGACGGCCGGAATCTTTTTTTTGGGCTTGACCACCTCGTTCAGCTTGTCGAGCCGCGGATCGGGAACCTCGACCACCCCCACGTTCGGCTCCACGGTGCAGAACGGATAGTTCTCCGCGGCGGCCGCTTTCGAGGATGTCAGCGCGTTGAAGAGTGTCGATTTCCCGACATTGGGAAGGCCAACGATTCCGAGACGGAGCATCAGCTCTTAAGCCACTTCTCGACCGCCTCGATCATCTGCGGCAGGAGGGATTCGACCTGCTCGCGCTCTTCCGGCTCAAAGGGATTGAGGACGTAGTCGGCCCAGTCACCGACTCCTTCCGGAAGCGGGCCCACCCCGATGCGGAGCCGCGCGTACTGCTGCGATTGCAAGGCGCCCTCGATGCTCTTGAGCCCATTGTGCCCGCCCGCCGACCCCTCGGTCCGAACCCGGAACGTGCCGAGGGGGATTTGGAAATCGTCAACGAGGATGAGCAAATCGCGCGCGGGATCGAACGTGGGCTCGGCGCGCAGCGATGCGAGCGCCGTGCCGCTGCGGTTCATGAACGTCGTGGGCTTGAGAACGCGGACGGGAACGCCCAGGGCACTGCCTTCCGTCGCGCGTGCGCGCTCCGCGCGACGGAAGGGCGGGAGCTGCCAATGTTCGGCGACGGCGTCGGCGAGGAGAAAGCCGGCATTGTGGCGCGTCGCCGCGTATTCCGGACCCGGATTGCCCAGGCCGACGACGGCGCGCAGAAACTACTCTTCCTTCTTGCCCTTGGGCTTCTCCTCCGCTTTCGGAGCAGCTTTCGCCTCGGGTGCCGCCGCCGCCCCTTCGACTTCCTCGCCTTCCTCGCCCTCGCGAACCTTGCGGATGAGCTCGGGCTCGGCGACTTCGGTCGGGGCCTCGGCCGCCGGCGCGGCCACTTCTTCGGCGCGCGGCGGGACGACGGTCGCGATCGTCAGATCGGCGCCGGTCAGGATGACGGCGTTCGGGATCGTCAGGTCACGCGTGTGCAGCGAGTCCCCGATCTTCAGCGCGGTGACGTCGAGCTCGACGCGGTCGGGAATGTGCTCGGGGAGCACTTCGATTTCGACTTCGCGGGTCACCTGATCGAGCACGCCGCCCGCGTTCCGCACGCCGTCGGGTGTGCCGACGAGGTGCACCGGAACCTTCAGCGTGACCTTCTCGTCCGCCTGGATCTCGTAGAAATCGACATGGATGATGTCGGGGCGGAGCGGGTGACGCTGGATCTCGCGAATCAGGGCGCGCGCCTTCTTGCCGTCGACGGTGAGGTCGATCAGCGTGCTCTCGGGTTCGATGCCCATGAGCGCCTTCTCGAGCGCGAGCGCGTCCACCATCAGGGGCTGGGTCGCGCGGCCGTGGCCGTAGATCACGGCCGGAATCTGTTTCTGGAAGCGCGCCTGCCGCGCCGCGCCCTTGCCTGTTTTCTCCCGCGCCGTCGCGGAGAGACTCACCGTTTGTGCCATACGTCAGTCCTTTATCGTGCGTCGTGCGTCGTTCGTCGTGCGTCAGTCGAACAGGGAACTCACCGACTGGTTCGAATGCTCATACCCGATCGCTTTGGCCATCAGACTCGCGATCGACAACACCTTCAGTTTTTCAAAGATCCGCTCGTCCGGAATGCGGATCGTGTTCGTCACCGTCACCTCTTCGATCGGCGCGGCGCGCAGCCGCTCGACCGCCGGGCCGGACAACAGCGCATGCGTCGCGAACGCAAAGATGCGCCGCGCGCCCAGCCGCTTCAGCGCCGCCGCCGCCTCGGAGATCGTCCCCGCGGTGTCGATCATGTCGTCGGGGATGAGGCAGTCCTTGTCCTCGACTTCTCCGACGACGTTCACGACTTCGGCGATATTCGCCGAGGGCCGCCGCTTGTCGATGATCGCGAGCGACGCGTCCAGCCGCTTGGCGAAGCCGCGGGCCATCTTGGCCGATCCGACGTCCGGCGCGACGATCACCGGCTGGTACAACTGCTTCGTCCGGTAGTGGCTCACGAACGCCGGAGCCGCGTACAGGTGATCCACCGGAATGTCGAAGAACCCCTGCACCTGATGGGAATGAAAGTCCATTCCCAGCACGCGGTCCGCCCCGGCGTGCGTGATCAGATTGGCCACGAGCTTGGCGCTGATCGCGACGCGCGGCTGGTCTTTCCGGTCCTGGCGCGCGTAGCCGAAGTACGGGAGCACCGCCGTGATGCGGGCCGCGCTCGCGCGCCGCGCCGCGTCGATCAGGAGCAGCAGCTCCATGTAGTTTTCCGCCGGCGGGTTCGTGGGCTGGATGATGAAGACATCCCGGCCACGCACGTTCTCGTCGATCTTGACGAAGATCTCGCCGTCGGCAAACCGCCGCATCGTCACCGCACACAGCGGCTGCCCCAAATGCTGGGCCATCTCCTCGGCGAGGGGCCGATTGGCCGTGCCGGCGAGGAGCAGCAATTGGCTGCGTGACAACGACAAGTCCCGCATCGGGCCCCGGAAAGTAGTCGGCAAAGCGCGTGTCGCCAAGGCCTTACCCCCGCGGCCGTATCCGATAAGTTAGACCCGGTGGACGACCTCCACTCCCGCCTCGCGGATGGCCTCGGCGGTCGCTACACGCTCGAGCGCGAGCTCGGCCGCGGCGGCATGTCGATCGTCTATCTGGCGATCGACCACCGCAATCAACGCCGTGTCGCCCTCAAGGTGCTCCGGCCCGAGCTCGCCCAGTCGCTCGGACCCGAACGCTTCCTGCGCGAGATCAAGGTCGCCGCCGGCCTCACGCACCCCCACATCCTGCCCCTATTCGACTCTGGTGTCGCGGGTGGTTTGCTGTTTTACACGATGCCCTACGTCGAGGGCGAGACGCTGCGCCATCGCCTGATCCGCCAGCGGCGCCTGCCGGTCGCCGAAGCCGTGACGATCGCGCGCGACGTCGCCGATGCGTTGTCCTACGCGCACACGCAGAACATCGTGCACCGCGACATCAAGCCCGAGAACATCCTGCTCGAAGCCGGACACCCCGTCGTCAGCGACTTCGGGATCGCGCGCGCGATCAGCGTCGCCGACGCGTCCCGCATGACGGGCACCGGCATCGTCGTCGGGACCGTGGACTACATGAGTCCCGAGCAGGCGAGCGGCGAGGAAGTCGACGGGCGCAGCGACATCTACAGCCTGGGATGCGTCCTCTACGAGATGCTCATCGGGCGCACGCCCCTCCCGGGCGGCACGTCCACTGGGGAGACGCGGTCGGTCTCACAGGAGCGGCGGGAGATTCCGCTCGAGGTCGAGTATGCGATCGAGGTCGCGCTCGCGAAGCTCCCGAGCGAGCGGTTCGGGACGGCGACCGAGTTTGCGGAGGCACTGGGCCCGAAAGACACGACCGCTTCTCCGCGACGAGGGTTTCTGCACGCAGCCCGTCGCTGGGCGGCGGGGGCGGTCGTGCTGGCGGGGCTGGCAACGATGGGCGTCATCGTGCTCCCCCGACTGGCTGCGGCAAAGTTGGACGCTTCGCTCTATGTGGTCGTGCCATTCGGGCATCGGGGCGGCGCCGCCCCGGCACTGGTCAACGGCGATCAATGCGAGCTGCTGCTGTCGCAGGCGTTCGAGCGCTGGTCGGATGTGCGCCTGGCGGACCCCCTCCGAGTGCACGACGCACGCATGCGCCGCGGTGAGCAGGCAATGACGCTCGACGAAGCGAGAAGGCTCGCCCGCGACGTGGGTGCAGGCATGCTCGTCTGGGGCGATGTGTCCGCGGTGGGCGACTCCATTCAGGTTACCGCGGCACTGTACGACCTGCGGCGCGGGGGCAAGACGGTCCGCGATTACACCGTGCGCATTCACAAGGATGGAAAGCAGCTCGAGGCGAAATTCCGCGAGCTCGCCGATTCGATTCTGCTCGGCGGAGTCAATGCCGAGCGCCTGAGGCCGGACATCATCGGCACGGACGTGCTGGCAGCCTTCTATGCGTATGCCGAGGGCCGAGACGCGCTGGCGCGCTGGGATCTGCCCGCCGCCGAGCGGGCCTTTCATCAGGCGTTGGAGGATGATCCCACCTATGCGCAGGCGAATCTATGGCTTGCCCACACGCAGATGTGGGCCGACGAACTGCCTGTCGACTGGCAGGCGAGCACCGCGCGGGCGCTAACCAATCCGGAAAAACTGGGCGCGTCCGATCTCGCGCTCGCACACGCGCTGTCGGCGCTCGCGGCCGGGCGCTTCTCGGACGCCTGCGATCGGTATCGCGAGATCATCGCCCGCCAGCAGAATGATTTCGTCGGGTGGTTCGGGTTGGGCGAGTGCCAGCGGCGCGACAAGCTCGTGGAGCCCGACCCGTCGAGCCCGTCACAGTGGCGGTTCCGTTCGAGCTACCGCTCCGCCGCCGCGGCGTATCGCCGCGCGCTCGAGCTGGTTCCAGCAGCTCATCGCGCCTTCACGGGAATCGCGATTCAGCGCCTGCTCCACCTGTTCTACGCCGAGTCCTATCTCTACCGGTCTGGCTTCGCTCCGCGCGGCGATACGCTTCGCTTCGGCGCGTTTCCTTCGATCGATCACGATACGTTGGCATTCGTTCCTTGGCCTGTTGGCGATCTCTTCACTGCGAAGCCCGGCTCACATCCGTCTACAATGTCGGCGGCGGTCGCGCAGAACCGCGACGAGCTTCGCGGTCTGATCACGAAGTGGATCGCGGCCTTCCCCGCCAGTGCGGATGCGTACGAGGCGCTGTCGCTCGTGCTCGAGACGACGGGGGAGCTGGACCTGGGGCCCATCGACCGATCGTCGCTGGCGGCCATACGTCGTGCCAGAGAGCTCACCCATGATCGCGAGCAGGCGCTGCGCGCCGCGATATCCGAGACTCGCCTGCTCTTCAAACTCGAGCGCTTCGCTCAGGCCACCGCAATCGCCGACTCCGTGCTGGCAGCCGCAGGGACCGAGCCCAGCGCGGTCGCGTCCCGGGGCGTGACGGGACTCGCATTACTCACGGGGCACGTCTACCGGGCGGCGCAGCTGCTGCAACGAGCGGCTCCGCTCGATACGCCGATGACGTGGGATGGATTCGAAGTGGCGGACGCGCCCTTGCCCGTCAAGCAGGCGGGGCTCGAGCTCATGGCATATGCAGCGCTCGGCCAGCCCGCCGAGAGCCTGCGAGCCACCAAGCTCCGGGTTGAGCAGCGGGTGCGAAGCTGGGCAGGTCCGATGAATCGGGAACGCCTGCGGCTCGCTGTATTGGCTGTGCCGATGACGCTCGCGTACGAGACGATCGGAGTGAGCGACGTGCATCGGCGAGACGCCGGGGGCAATTCCGTCCTTGGGATGCAGTGGGCCATCGCGCACGGCGACACCGCTGCGGCGCGAGCCGAGCTCGTCCGCCAGGCGGGACTGCGGACGCGCGCGCGCGCGGGCGATGTGGCCATCAACGGCACGTACGGCGAAGCTCGTGTATTGTTGGCGTTGCACGATACCGGCGCTGCAGTCGCTGCGCTTGATCTCTCATTGCAGGCGTTGCCGACGCTGGGAACGTACTTGCTTGAACAGCCGGAACAGGTGGGGTGCGCGATCCGCGCGATGGCGCTGCGGGCCGAGTTAGCGGCGCGCGCGGGTGATCGTGCACTCGCCGCACGTTGGGGCAATGCAGTCAGCACCTTGTGGGGAAACGCCGATGCGCCACTGGCGCCGGTCGTCCAGCGGATGCGGGCCCTAGCCGCGTCCCATCGCAACTAAGGAGCGCCCTATGCCGACACAACTCTTTTCATTCGTTCTCACGTGTCTGATGCTGTCCGCATGCGGCACGGCCCCGGCGCCAGGAAATCTGTCCGCGGCTGTCACGCAGACGCAGACGCCACGATTTCCTGAAATACCGCCACCGGGCGAGTTCGACACCATCCCTGAGCACGGGGACTTCCGCAGGCTGATGGTCGGGCCGCTCTGTCCCGATCGATGCCGGCCAGGTCCGCTGGCGTGGATCCAGCCGCGCGCGTCTGCGGCAACGTGGGGACGAGCTCGCCGTGAATCAGGAGAGGTCATCGCACGGATGATCAGCTCCGGCGCCTATCCGAAGTTCAATCTGCAAGATCGGGGCGCGGGCAGGGCGGATACGGTCTATTGGGCGGTCATGAAAGTTGGCGACTCCCTGGTGTCGATATTTCGTTCCACCACACCTCGGACGCCGGATAAAATCGCGAGAACGGAAGTCATTGAGCACGGAGAAGGGTTCTTCCGCGGAGTAGCGTCGGCTCGCTGGGTCTGGAGTGATCAGGACGACATGGCCTGGGGGACGTGTGACGGTGGAGCGTGCTGCAAGAGCCCTGGGCGGCAGTAACGCACCGAGCGTAATCAAGGTCTCAACAGGCCGGCTTATTCGGACGTATCAGCACGTACCCCAAAACGGAGCTTGCCCATGCGTCGCTTTGCGCCTGTTGCGATCCTCTCCTTCATGCTCGCGATGCCTCTGGTCGCGCAATCACCACAGGGCCAGGCCGCCCCGGCCGGTCCGGGAATGGGCCGGTTCCAACCGCCGCCCGATCATTGGATGACGATCGACTCACTCAACCAGGCCCTCGGCCTGAGTGCCGATCAGCGCACGAAAGTCACGCCCGCCTACACCGCATTGAATGGCGTGATGAAGGATGCCGCCGCGCGACGCCAAGCCATCCGGCAGCAAATGCAGGCATCCGGCTCCACATTCACACCCGGTCAGGAGCCTACACCCGCGCAGCGCGCCAAGTTCGACAGCCTGCGCACGGAAATGGAAGCGTTTCAGGCTGAAGCCGATCAGTGGTACGCCGCCATCCGCAATAATCTGACCGCGGCCCAGCAGGTGAAGTTCGACTCATTGCCCAAGCCCCGCGTCATGGGGCGCATGGGAGGCGGACCGCCCCGCCAGTAGCTATCGTTCCGGACCACTCTCATCGGATCCGAAACGATGCTGCGTCGTCTTTATCTGCTTGCGCTTGTCAATGCCGGGCTGGGCAGCACGTTGGCTGCCCAGCGCCCGGCAGCCGACTCGAGCCTCCTCACCGTCGATCGCATCTTCGCGTCGCCCGAGTTTCGCGGTGGCTCGCTCACGGCGCTCGCCTGGCTGTCGGATGGCACTGGCTACACGACACTGGAGCGGGCGGCCGGCGGCAGGGCCGGTCAGGATCTGGTGCGCTACGATGCCGAGACGGGCCTCAAGACGATTCTGGTGCCCGCGGCGCGGCTGGTGCCGCCGGGTGACACGACGCCGCTCAATGTCGAAGAGTACAGCTGGTCGGCCGACGGCCGCCGCCTGCTCATCTTCACCAACTCGCAGCAGGTGTGGCGCACGAATACGCGCGGCGACTACTGGGTGCTCGATCTCGCGGGCTGGACGCTCAAGAAGCTCGGCGGCACCGGTCCCGCCTCGACGCTCATGTTCGCGAAGTTCTCGCCCGACGGCGGGCGCGTGGGCTGGGTTCGCTACGCCGAGTACAACCTCTACGTCGAGGACATCACGGGCGGCAAGATCACGCAGCTGACGCGCGACGGCTCCCGGACCACGATCAACGGCACGTTCGACTGGGTGTACGAAGAAGAGCTCGGCTTGCAGGACGGCTGGCGCTGGAATCCCGACGGGCGGTCGATCGCCTACTGGCAGCTCGATGCGACCGGCGTGCGCGACTTCCTCCTTTATAATGCCACGGACTCGTTGTACGCGTTCACGACCCCGGTGCAGTACCCGAAGGCGGGGCAGACGAACTCTGCCGGTCGAGCGGGCGTGGTGAGCGCCGCGGGTGGCGAGACGCGTTGGCTGAATATCCCCGGCGATCCGCGAAACAATTACATCGCGCGCTTGGAGTGGGTGCCCGCCAAGGGCGGGTCGAAGGAGCTCGTCATTCAGCACATGAACCGGCTCCAGGATACGCTGCATGTCATGCTGGCCGACGCGGAGACGGGGCAGGCGCGGACGCTGTTCACCGAAGCGGACGTGCCGTGGGTCGAGCATTTCGATCAGCTGCAGTTTTTGAACGGCGGGAAGGACATCCTCTGGATGTCGGAGCGCAGCGGCTGGTCGCAGCTGTACCTGATACCGCGCGACGGCGGCGCGCCACGACCACTGACGAGCGGAGACTTCGACGTCTTTGGGGTGCAGCGCGTGGACACGATTGGGAAATGGGTCTACTACGTCGCCTCACCGGACAACCCGACCCAGCGCTACCTCTATCGCATCAACTATGCGAAGCGTGGGCCCGCGCAACGCCTCACACCCCAGGGCGAATGGGGCTGGCACAACTACGCGATGTCGCCCGGGAGCCGCTACGCGGTGCACACGTACTCCCGCTTTGGCGTACCGCCGACAATCTCGCTCGTGAGTCTGCCGGACAATCGCACGCTGCGTACGCTGGTGGACAACGCGGCGCTCAAGGCGAAACTCGCCGGGCTGCGGCTCGGCGCGACGGAGTTCCGGCAAATCGATATCGGCACCGGCATCAAGCTCAACGCCGCCTTCATTAAGCCGCCGAATTTCGACTCCACGGCGCGCCATCCCGTCTTCTTCTATGTCTACGGGGGCCCGGGTTCGCAGACGGTGACCGACAACTGGGGCGGGCAGAACTACCTCTGGTATCAGATGCTCGCGCAGCGCGGCTACCTCGTGGCGAGCGTCGACAACCGCGGCACGGGCGCGCGCGGGAAAGCGTGGCGCAAGATCATTTACAAGCAACTGGGGGTCGTGGAGACGCAGGACCAAGCCGCGGCCGCACGGGCGATCGGGCGCTTGCCGTACGTGGACTCGACGCGCATCGGGATCTGGGGCTGGAGCTACGGCGGGTTCATGACGCTGAATGCGCTGACGCAGGCGCCGGATGTGTATCGCATGGGGATCGCCGTCGCGCCGGTGACGCACTGGAAGTACTACGACACGATTTACACGGAGCGGTATAACGGGCTGCCGCAGGACAACGCCGCCGGCTACGACAAGGGCTCACCGCTCACGTATGCCAAGAACCTGCGAGGGCGTTTGCTCATCGTGCACGGCTCGGGCGACGACAACGTGCATTTCGAGAACACGCTGGCAATGGTCAACGCGTTCGTCGACGCGAACCGGCCGTTTTCGCTGATGGTGTATCCGAACCGCAATCACGGGATCTATGGCGGCAACACGCGCCAGCATCTGTACACGTTGCTGACGAAGTTTGTGGAAGACAATCTCCCGGCGACGACGAGAGGCCAAGCCCCCATGCCGTAACCGCCGCAACTTGACACCCCTTCGTTCGCGGCTATATCCGCCTCACCCCCTCGAGGCCGGCCGTGGACGATTGGGTCGCCGAGTTGCAGCGGGACAGGTTCGACGCCGCATGGGACCTGTTCCTCGATCGGTACCGGCGTCTCATCTTCGCAGCGATCCGGCATTACGCCCAGGATTACGACGATGTGATGGACGTGTTCGCGCGCGCGTGCGAGGCGCTGCGCGCGGACGATCTCCGGCGGCTGCGGTCCTGGGTCGAGCAGCCCGAGCATCGTGCCCGGTTCTCCACCTGGCTCGTCACGGTCGTTCGCCACCTCACCGTCGATTGGTTTCGCCACCGCGATGGCCGCCGCCGACTGTCCGTCGTTGCCGAGGGACTGCCGCCACTGCGCCGCCGAATCTTCGAGCTCGTCTTCCTGGATCGGCGCAGTCACATCGAAGCGTACGAGCTGATCCACGCCGGCGAGGCGCCCACCCTCACGTTTCGGGAATTCCTCAGCGAACTGCGCGCGACCTATCACGCGGTCTCGACGGGCCGGCGCGGACAGGTCCTCCGCGATCTCGCTCCCGCGTCAGAGGCTGTAGAAGATCTCCCGGCCGATCCCGCCGGTCCGAGCGCGACGGGCGTCGCTGAACAGAGTCGACTGCTCGAGCGCGCGCTGGCCATGCTCACTCCAGACGATCGCCTCATCGTGGAGCTGTACGTCCTAGAGGAGCTTCCCGCGGAAACGGTCGCCAAGGTCCTCGGGCTAGCGAACGCGAAAGCGGTTTACAACCGGTCGTACCGGGCGTTGTCGCTGGTGCGTGAGCAGCTGGAACGCGCCGGCGTGCGGCGGGAGGACCTGTGAGCAGTCGGGACCCAGAGGACCGTCTCATGATGCCTGACGAACCCTTCGAGGAGCTGAAGCGCGTGCTCGATACCCGGGTGCGGTCTGAAGCGCCAACACCGGACTGCCTGCAGGACGATGTCATCGCGGCGTTCGCGGAAGGCTCGCTCGCGCCGGACCTGAGAGCAACGGTGCTCCCACACATCGCGACGTGCGTGCGGTGCCGGGGGGCGGTGGCGTCGGTAGCGAGAGCGCTCGCCGATCCCGCGGTCGCCCGAGAGCTTGTCGTTTCTCCGACCGACCGCCGCTGGTACCGCATCGCTGTGCCGCTTGCCGCCGCTGCGGTCCTGCTCCTCCTGCTTGCATCCCCTGGGGCCGACCGGTCGCCCGGACACAGGGGACCGCCACCGCCGCCGTCGTCAACGACGCCCGTTCCGCGATCGCCGCTGGGCCTGGTCGCCGCTGTTCGCGATCTCCGTTGGAGCCCGGTCGCGGGGGCGGACCGATATCGCGTGACGGTGTTCGACGCCACGGGTGGCGTCGTGTACGCGGCCGAAGCCCCCGATACCGTCATCGCCCTCCCCGATTCTGTCACGCTCGTCCCGGGCACTGCGTATCTGTGGAAGGTGGACGCCCGCACCGGCTTTGATCGGTGGGCGACGTCGGAGTTGACGGAATTCCGCGTCGCGGAACCGCGGCGGCGATGATCGTCGCTGGGCTTGGGGGTCTCCTCGCTGTTTTGCAATCGCCTGCCTCCGATTCCCTCCGACTGCTCGCTCGCAGCCTACCCCAGACCTCGCTCGTCCTCGAAGTGCGGCAGCGGCCGCTCGCGGTGCGCGACGCCGTCACCGAGTCGCTGCGGCGCGGGGAGCTGGATGCCGCGGGAAAGATCGCCGCGGCGTACGCGCTGGCGTGGCGCGACTCGTTTCTGGTGCGCGAGGTTGCGCGCTTTGTCGCGTGGCCGGTGGCGCGACGATCGGCGAAGGTGGCCGTCGACTCCATGCGGCGGGTGGGCATCAAAGCGTTTGGAGCAGAGGGCCCGCATGCCGCGGTCCTGCTCTGGCAGCGCGCGCTCACGCGCGCAGCGACGAACGGCGACTCGGCGGGAATGGCGGCGCTGCTGGGCAACATCGGGGCAGGGTTGCTCGAGGACGGCCTGCTCGACAGTGCGACCACGTACCTCGAACGGGCTCGGGCGCTGGCCGTGGCGATCGGTGACCTCCGCGTCGAGGCGAATGCCGTTGGGGCCCTGGCCGGCGCACACGAAGAGCGGGGTGATCTCTCAGTAGCGCGCGACGACTACGCCCAGTCGCTGGCGCTGCGCGACCGCATCGGGGACACGCGGGGCACCGCGGCGGATCACAACAATCTCGGTCTGCTGGTGCAACGGCTCGGTGATCTCGAGGAAGCGCGGCGGCAGTTCGACACGGCACTGGCGCTCAATCGTCGCGACGGTCGCGACGACGTCGCGGCGACGAACCTGGTCAACCTCGCCGGTCTCGCGAGTCTCGCCGGAGAGTTCACGCGCGCGGAAGCGCTGTACCGCGACGCCCTCGCGACCTGGCGGGCCCACGAGTCGTGGGCCGATGCCGCGGTCGCGCTCCACGGACTCGGCCAGCTCGAGCTGCGCCGCGGCGATTACCCGGCCGCTCGGATGGCGCTGCGCGAGGCGCTCGGGATCTACGCCCGCACCGGGCCTATAGCGGAGGAGCTGGGTGTGCGGCGCGATCTCGCGGGAGCGCTGGCGGCTGCGGGTGATTTGCAGGGTGCTCGCGACGAACTGAGTCGCGCGCAGCGCCGGGCCGATTCCACGCGGGCGCCGCCCGGCGCGCGGGCGGGCATCGCGCTGGCCCGCGCGGATCTGGCCTTCGAGTTGAACACGTTGGCCGAGGCGCAGCGCTTGTACGCGCGCGCGGAGGCGCTGTATCGACTGGGGGCCGAGCCAGTCGGGGAGGCGGCAGCGCAGGAGGGGCGCGCCTTACTGCTGCTGGCGCGGGACGACGCGATCCACGCCCAGTCGCTACTGGAAACCGCGCTGCGCACGCAGGTGGGAGCGGGAAGCGTGCGCTCCGCTGCTCTGACGCGCGTCTCGCTGGGGCGAGCGGTCATGGCGCGTGGCGATACCGCCGCGGCTCGCGGTCATCTGGCGCGAGCAGCGGGCGATCTTGCGCGGGGTGGCGATCCGGTGGCGAGCGCGGCGGCGCTCGGCGAGTGGGCAGCGCTCGAAGCGCACGCGGGCGCGCCCATCGCCGCCGACTCTCTCTACCGCGCAGCGCTCGACCGACTCGGCGACCGCATCGCGCCGGAAGTCGCCTGGCAGCTGCATGCAGGCTGGGCGAGCGTGCTGCGCAGCCAGGGCGCGAGCGATCCGGCCGCGCGTGAGCTGCGCAGCGCGCTCACGGAGCTCGAGCGCCCCAGCCGCTCGCTCGTCCTGCCGGAGCGGCGCTCGGCGTTTCTCGCCGACAAGTGGGACGTGTACGCGCAACTCGCGCTCGTCGAGCGGGACCGCGGCCGCGTGGGAGCGGCGTTCGAGGCGAGCGAGCGGCTGCGGGCGCGCGAGATGCTGGAGTTGCTCGCACGGGGCCGCATCACGAGCCCGGCCGACACGGCCGAGGACGTCGTCGCTCGGGAGCAGGACCTGCGCCGCCGCATCGGCGAGCTGACGTACGACTTGGAGAATGCGGAGGCCTCCGACCAGACGCTCCGTGGATCCGACGTGGCGCTCAACGCCAGCACCACGCGCGAGTCGCTGCTGCGCGCACAAGAGACCTATGCCGACCTTCTGCTCGAAGCGCGCGAGCGTGTGCCCCGGCATGCTGCCCTGGTCGTGCCAGAAGTCGCCACTTGGCAGACCGTGGCGCGACGACTCGCGCCGCAGTCCGGGTTCATCGAGTACCTCGTGAGCGAGTCGGCGACGCTCGCCTTCGTCGTGACCCGCGATACGATCGCCGTATTGGATCTTGGCACACGACGGCAGGAACTCCGGCGACTCGTCGACTTCACTCGCGCGGTCCTCACGCCGCGCGGCGATTCCCTGTGGCGCGCGCCACTGCGACGTCTTTACGCCGCGCTGATCGCGCCGATCGTGCAGACGGGACTGGTCGCCGGCAAGACGAAATTAGTCCTCGTTCCCCACGCCGAGCTGCAGTACCTGCCATTTGCGGCGTTGATGGATAGCTCCGGTCATTTTCTCGTCGAGCGTTACGATCTGGCGATGACGCCTTCTGCGTCGGTCTGGATCGCGCTCGGTGATCGACCGGCCGAGCCTTCTGACGGCGGTGTGTTGGCCTTCGCGCCCCAGGCCGCCACTCTGCCCGGGTCGAGTCAGGAAGTGGCGGCGATTCGACGTCTCGCCGGTGCGGATGCCCAGGTCCTGAGCGGCAGCGCCGCGACGGAGTCGGCATTTCGTCGGCTCGCTCCCACCCGGCGTGTACTGCACCTCGCGACCTACGGCGTCCTCAACAAGCAAAATCCGCTGTTTTCGTTCGTGAAGCTCGCGGCTGAAGGCGCCGAGGACGGGCGTCTCGAGGTGCACGAGGTGTTTGGTCTGCACCTGGCGGCGGACCTGGTCGTGTTGTCAGCCTGTCAGACCGGGTTGGCGTCGGGTGCGCTGGCCGATGTCCCTGCGGGCGACGATTGGGTTGGTCTCACGCGCGCGTTTCTGCATGCTGGAGCCCGGCAGGTGGTGGCGACGCTGTGGCCCGTGGATGACTGGGCGACGGCTGCGCTGATGGACCGGTTTTATGGAGTCGGCGATGTCGCGGCCGAGCCGGCGGGCGCGCTCGCTGAGGCACAGCGGGCGCTGATCAAGATGCCGGCGACGGCGCATCCGTTCTACTGGGCGGGGTTTGTGAGCACGGGGGGCGCGCGGTGAGCAAGCACGAATCGCTCGTCCGTCGAACGGGAGAGTCACGAAACGAGGCCGTTGTGCACTCGTACCTGAAAAACCGCTGTGTCGTGCTGATTCCCGCCCTCCTCGCGTGGACCACTGCCTGCGTGGAGAGCAGTGGGCCGAAGCAGACGCCAGTCGACACCCTTCCCAACATCGCTGGGCTCACGGTCTCGGCGCCCGTTCCGGTGCCTGCGGGCAGCGCTCATGCGTCCGCCGCTGTCGTGTCTGTCGACGAGAGTGTGGTCTACATCTCCTTGGCTCCCGGCTCAGTGCCTATGGGCATCAAGGCCACCGTCCGCGCGCTCTCGACTGGCGACTCGGTCACCACTGCGGTTGTGAACGGCGGCTTCGATCCGGTTGCCATCTCTGCGAGCATCGGCGATACGATCGCGGTAGCCATCGAACGCTTCGGCTTCGCGGACCCGATCCGCGCGCTACAAGTCGTCGCAGCGAGACGCGCGCCGGTCGTGGTGCGCACTGACCCGCCGCCGCAAAAGAGGGATGTACCGCTGAACAGCGTCATGGTAGTCGTGTTCAGCACCCCGCTTGACCCCGCCACGTTGACCACCGGATCGGTTCAGCTCTGGCGCGATGCGACCCCGGTCGCGGGAACGGTGCGGTTCGCGGACGCCCTGCAGCTCATAGTCGAGTTTCAGCCGCTGAACGTCCTCGATCCTCAGACCGCGTACCATCTCGTCGTCACCCAGAGCATCCGGGATGTGAACGGTATCGGACTCGAATCGCCCGTTGCTGTGCCGTTTACCACCGCGACCGGTGGGTCAGCCGCGGGCTTGGCGTTCGCTAGCGTAACCGCGGGGGGCCTGGACGATGCGACAATATCATATGGACTGGCTTTTGGGCATACCTGCGCCCTCACGACAGACGGGGCGGCCTACTGCTGGGGATGGAACGGGTACGGACAGCTCGGCGATGGATCGACCACCGACCAATCGGTGCCCATTGCCGTAACCGGTGGCCTCGCGTTCTCGTCGGTCGTCGCCCGCGGAGCGAGGACCTGCGGCCTCACACCCCGCGGCGCGGCGTTCTGCTGGGGAGGCCAGCCCGTGCTCCAAAGCGACATGAGTTTCGTCGCGCTCGCGGCTGGCGGTTATCACGACTGCGGCCTCACCACGGGCGGAGAGGCGTATTGCTGGGGTGAGAACTACTCCGGTCAGCTTGGCAACGGCCGGTCCGGGCCACACCTCGGCAGTGATGCGGGCTTCGTAAGCGGGGGTCTCGATTTCGTCGCGTTGACGGCCGGGACGTATCACACCTGCGGTCTCGACACAACGGGAGCGGCGTACTGCTGGGGTGACAATTTCTACGGCGAGCTCGGCGACGGTTCGAGCAGAGACAGCTCGATTGTCCCGGTGCCCGTAAGCCGTGGGCGCAATTTCGTTGCGCTCCAGGCCGGTTACTACCATACGTGTGCCCTCACGGACGCGGGGGCAGCGTACTGCTGGGGGGAATTCTTCGGCTCCGATCCCGTTCTCGTTTCCGCTGGACTTAGCTTCGTCGCGCTGACTGCCGGGGAGTACCACACCTGCGCGCTCACCGCGGAGGGGGCAGCGTACTGCTGGGGGCGCAACGCACGCGGTCAACTGGGGGACGGCTCCAACACCGACGCCGCCGTTCCCGTTGCCGTGGCTGGCGGGTTGACTTTTAGTTCGGTCAGCGCGGGGAAGGCGCACACGTGCGGTGTGGCGACGACCGGGATCGTCTATTGTTGGGGCGCCAACACCTTCGGGCAACTTGGAAACGGTGCGTTGGGGGTTGGCGTCAGTAGCAGCCGGCCTGTGAAGGTTGCTGGGCAGCCGTGATGACCACGTGGCTGGCCGTGACAGAACCTGGATGTCTTCCTGAGCACGCGGACACGGAGACCTGAGTAAGAAGCCGGTCGAGGAGAAAAAAGGACGCCTATACGTCCCGGCGTTTGTTCTTGAGCCGCCCGATCACGACGGTCACGTTGTCTTCACCGCCGCGATCGAGCGCGAGCTGGATCAGCCGCCGACAGGACTCCGGTGCCGTGCGGATCGCCTGGAGCTCGGCCTCGATCTCCTCATCTCGCACATGGCGGCTAAGGCCGTCGGTGCAGAGCAGCACGACATCGTCCCAGCGACAGTCGGTGGCGTGGATGCGCGGCGTCATGTCGCGTCCGCCGAGGGCGCTCGCGAGTCTGCCGCGGAGTGGGGAACGGCGCGCCTCCGTCTCGGTCAGGGCGCCCTGTTCGACCAGCGCGTGTGCGATCGTCTGGTCCTCGGTCATGCGCTCGAGCCGGCCGTCCCGCAACCGATAGCAGCGGCTGTCGCCCACCTGGATCACGTAGGCGTGCGGCCAGAGCGCAGCGATCATGGTGAGCGTGGTCGCCCCGCCGTGCCCGCCGTATTCCTTATTTCCTTCCTCGACCAGTACCTCGTGGCTCTTGAGCGCCGATTTCTCGAGCTCTGAGACGAAGATCGCTTCGTTGTTGGAGTCGAGCCGGCGATACAGATCCATCAGGTGCGTGACGTGGTGCGCGATGGTCTTGACCACGGTGCCACTCGCCGCCTGGCCGTCGGGCCGGCCGCCCACGCCGTCGGCCACGAGGAGGATATATCCCCGCGACTCGCTGATCAGGGTGGTGATGTCCTCGGGAGGCAGGCTCGACTGGTGCTTGTGCAGGCTCGCGATGAGAAACTGATCCTGATTGTCCGAGCGCACGCGGCCATGATCGCTCAGGCCGAATACATCGATGTCGGTCGACGTCGGGCGCGGTTCGGCGGCAGCGGGCGAGAAGGAGACCTGTCTCGGCTCAGACATCGCCGGAAACATGCTGTCCCTTGCGCGGGCGGCCAGCGTCGGTGGGGCAGCGTCCGGGGGGGGACGGCGTCTCGCCGAGGGCTCAGCTAACGGCCATCAAACGCTGCGCAAACGCATAGAGCTCATGTTATCGGCTATCCCGCTCCCGGAGGAGCCGATGACCAGCGTACGTCGCTTTTGTAGAGCTGTTGCCCCGCTCATTGTATTGCTCGCCTGCCGGCCCGAATCTGACTCTATCGTTTCCGGACTTCTGGCCGATCGCTTCGCCAACTCCGAGTGGTCCGACCCGGTGAATCTCGGTCCCGTCGTGAACTCGAGCGCCCTCGACGCCAACGCCGGCCTCTCGTCCGACGCGCATACGCTCTTCTTCGTCTCGACACGCACCGGCGGTCTCGGCAACCTCGATATCTGGATGTCGCATCGCCGCTGTCTGGCGTGCGATTGGGAAGCCCCGGTGAATCTCGGTGCGCCGATCAACAGCGACGCGATCGACGCCGCCCCGACGATGTCTGACGACGGCCGCCTCCTGTTCTTCTATAGTGCGCGCGCCGGTGGTTTCGGCCTCGGCGACGTTTACGTCTCCCATCGCGTGAGCACCGGCGCGGACGGGGACGTCTGGGCCCCTCCGGTGAACCTCGGACCGGATGTGAATACGGCGGCCAACGAGCAGGGTACGTTTTACGTGCATGAGCCGGGAGAGCCGAACGCCTTCGTGTACTTTAATCGACCGACCGCCGGCGGCAGCATCGACGTCTATCGAGTCGCGGTGTCGAATGACGGCGACGCGCTCGGCCCTGCGGTCCTCGTCCCGGAGTTGAGCGACCCGACCACGTTCGACCAAAAAGTGGCGGTGAGCGCGGACGGTCACGAGCTGCTGCTGTCCTCGATGCGGGCGGGAGGCTTCGGCAACTTCGACATCTGGCGCTTCACCCGCCAGTCCGCCCAAGACCCCTGGTCGAATCCAACCCATTTGGACGCGCCGATCAACACTCCGGACGTCGATTCGCAACCGCTGCTCTCGCGCGACGGGCGCACACTAATCTTCACGTCCATTCGCGCCGGCGGACACGGCGCGCAAGACCTCTGGATGTCGACGCGGAGGCCGAGTCCCAATAGCTAGGAGTGGAGGACGTCCTTCAGCGGACAGGTGAATCCCGGGAGGACGTCCTCGCCGTCGAGCGAGTCATCGCTCCCTAACACCGAGAGGCTGCCGTCTTGCCGGTAAACGCGGGCCTCTGCTTTCCGGGAGCGAAATCCGCTCGACATCCTCGGCCGTCAGCAACGCGGGAGTGCTCACGGGCACGAAACATAGCATGACAAAGTGTGTACGCTCCATCAACGAGCGGTCAAACCGGCGTCGCTCCACCCGCCCCTCATGACCCGAATCACAGTACGGAGGTTTCAATGCCGCCCCCACGCGTGCGGACTGCAATTCTCGCCGTCACGCTCGTCGCCGCCTGCGAGCCCAGCCGCGCGCCGCCGAGCAACCAGCCAGCGACGTTCGGCCACGTGTTCATCGTGACTGAGGAGAACCACGACTATGGGTCGGTGATCGGCAGCTCGGCGATGCCGTATCTGAACAGCCTCGCGCAGCAAGACGGGCTCGCCACGCAGTACTACGCCAACACGCACCCGTCGATCGGCAATTACTTCATGCTGGCGACTGGGCAGATCGTCACGAACGACGACAACTATTCCACGATTGTCACAGTGGACAACGTCGTCCGCCACCTACTCGCCGCGGGCAAGACCTGGAAGTCGTACGCCGAAGATCTGCCCGCGGTCGGATACACGGGGGGCGACGTGGGGAAGTACGCGCGCAAGCACAATGTCTTCGCGCTGCTGTCCGACGTCGCCAACGACTCGACGCAGCGGAGGAACGTCGTGCCGTTCACCCAGTTCGCGACCGACGTGGCGAACGGTACGCTGCCCGACTTTTCAAACATCGTCCCCAACCTGTGCAACGACGCACACGACTGCTCGCTCGACACGGCCGACACCTGGCTTCGGAACAACATCGCGCCGCTGCTCGCGAGCCCGACGTTCCAGCGGGACGGCCTGCTCATCATCACGTTCGACGAAGCCGGGAGCGACAATAGCCACGGCGGGGGCCGGATCGCCTGGGTCGTCGTGAGCCCGAAGGCCAGAACGGGCTACCAGTCGACCACGCTCTACCAGCATGAGAGTACGCTGCGCCTGATCCTCGAGGCGCTGGGGGTCACGCAGTTTCCGAGCGCGGCGGCGACGGCGCCGGGGATGGCGGAGTTCTTTGCGCCTTGATGCTCACGGTCTGCGGGATTGAATTGGCCCCCTAGGATTCGAACCTAGATTAACGGATCCAAAGTCCGCTGTCCTGCCATTGGACGAGGGGCCAGTGTCTCGCCGGGATGCAAGTTAATGACGGCCGGCAGTCCATGCAGTAGCTTTGCGACGTGACCGCACACCGCTACCCGAACAGCCACGTCTTCTACCGCAAGCTGGGCTACGAGTACCCGAAGATCGTGCGGGGCGAGGGCTGCTGGCTCATCGACGAACGCGGCAAACGCTATCTCGACGCCGTCGGCGGTGCCTACGTCGCCAACATCGGCCATTCCAACCCGGAAATCGCCGACTCGATCGCCAAGCAGTGCCGGCAATACGGCTACCTCTCCGGCACCATGTTCACCAACGGCCCCGTCGAGGACCTGGCCGATGAAATCGCCGCCACTCTGCCAGGTGATCTCTCCAAGGTCTACTTCCTTTGTAGTGGATCGGAGGCCGTCGAAGCGGCGCTGAAGCTGGCCCGGCAGTACTGGATCGAGCGGGGCCGCCCCGATAAGCACCGCATCATCGCCCTCGGCCCCGGCTACCATGGCAGCACGCTGCTTGCCTTGTCCGCATCCGCGCGCGAGGCCTACAAGGCGATGTTCCGCCCCTGGCTCGTCGATGTGCACCGCATCCCGGCGTCCTACGCCTACCGCTGCGAGTGCGGCGGCCAGAACGCCTCCTGCCCCGTCTGCAGCGGCAACGTCCTCGAAGAGGCCATCACCCAGCTCGGCGCCGAGAATGTCGCGGCGTTCATCGCGGAGCCGGTGGGCGGCTCCTCGACGGGCGGGTCGACGCCGCGTCCCGAGTACTTCCGCCGCGTCCGCGAGATCTGCGACCGTCATGGCGTGTTGTTCATCGCCGACGAGGTGTTGGTCGGCGTAGGTCGGACCGGCACCTGGTGGGCGATCGAGCCCTACGGCGTCGCGCCCGACATCATGACGCTGGGAAAGGGCATCTCCGGGGGCTACGCCGCGCTGTCCGCGATCGCGGCGCCCGAGAAGATCGTGGATGCTGTCGCCAACGGTTCCGGCAACTTCATGCACGCGCAAACATTCTCACATCACCCTGTCGCCTGCGCCGCCGGCGTGGCGACGATGCGCTACCTCAAGCAGCACAAGCTCGTGGAGCGCTGCGCCCAGATGGGGCGCGTGCTGCACCAGCGGCTGCGGTTCCTCACCGACCTGCCGCACGTGGGTGACGTTCGAGGGCGTGGCCTCCTCGCCGGCATCGAATTCGTCGAAGACAAGGTCAGTCGAGCCCCGTTCCCGCGGTCCGCAAAATTCGCGGAGCGATTCGCCGATGCCGCGCTCGATGCCGGGCTCACGGTGTGGCCCAATGTCGGACACGCCGATGGCACGAACGGCGATCTCGTGATGGTCGCGCCGCCGTTCATCATCACGGAACTCGAGATCGACGAGATTGTGGGGCGTTTTACCAAAGCGCTCGAGCAGACGATCGCAAAGCTGGCGGTTCGGACATGACCGGAATCGATCTATGACGCCCACGCCCGCCCGCGATTATCCCCGCATCGTCGTCCCGCCGCCGGGGCCAAAGGCCCGCGCGATCGTCGCTCGCCAGGACCGCTTCGCGTCGACGTCGTACCCCAAGGAGTATCCGCTCGCCGTGGCGCGCGGCGAGCGCGCCGTGGTCGAGGACGTGGACGGCAATCGCTTCCTCGATTTCATGGCGGGCATCGCGGTGGCGTCCACGGGCTACGGGCATCCCAAAGTCGTGAAGGCGGTCCAGGACGCCGCGGCGCGCTTCCTTCATATCTGCGGCTCGGACTTCTACTACGAGAGCTTCGCGGCGCTGTGCGAGCGGCTCGCCCAGCTCGCGCCCGGGCCAAGTAAGAAGCGCGTGTTCCTGTCGAACTCGGGCACGGAAGCGGTCGAAGGCGCGATCAAGCTGGCCCGGCACTCGACGGGCCGTCCCGCCATCATCGGCTTCCTCGGCGCCTTCCACGGCCGGAGCTATGGCGGCCTGAGCCTCACGGCCAGCAAAGCGGTGCAGCGCTCGGGCTTCGCGCCCTTCCTGCCCGAGATCCATCACGTCCCCTACGCCTATCGCTACCGCTGCGAGTATTGCCGCGGCGAGTCGGAGTGCACCAGGCGGTGCACGTCGTGGATCGAAGAGGAGCTGTTCGTCAAGAAGATCCCGCCCGACAGCGTTGCCGCGATTTTCGTCGAGCCGATCCAGGGCGAGGGAGGCTACGTCGTCCCGCCGGCGGGTTATCTGCGAGACCTCCGCGAACTGTGCGATCGGTACGGCATCCTGCTCGTCTGCGACGAGGTGCAGTGCGGCGTCGGACGCACCGGCAAGATGTGGGCGTGCGAGTACGAGGGGATCGAGCCGGACATTCTGCTGTCTGCCAAGGGTCTGGGAAGCGGCATGCCGATCGGCGCGATCATCGCGAAAGAATCGATCATGAAATGGCAGCCTGGTGCGCACGGGACCACCTTCGGCGGCAACCCGGTGTGCTGCGCCGCGGCACTCGCTACACTCGAGATCGTCGAGCACGAGCTGCTCCCCAACGTCACGAAGATGGGCGACCGCCTGATCGGCGGCGCGCGCAAGCTCCAGGACAAGTATGCCGCCATCGGTGACGTGCGCGGCCGCGGGCTCATGGTGGGCATCGAATTCGTGAAGGACCGGGGCACGCGCGAGCCCGCCCCGGACATGGTGCGCGAGCTGGTGGATCGCGCGTTCAGGAAGGGTCTGCTGCTGCTCGGCTGCGGGAAAAGCTCGCTGCGGCTCGCGCCGCCGCTCGTCATCGACGAATACGACGTCGACACCGCTCTCCGGATCATCGACGAGTGCCTGCACGAGATGTCGGACTAGCGTCAAGAGTCATGTCGCTGCGGGACGCCGTCGCGCGCAACGTGCGCGACGGCGACGTCGTCGTCATCGAGGGCTTCACCCATCTCATCTCGTTCGCCGCCGGGCACGAGATCATTCGGCAGCGGCGCCGCGATCTGACGCTGTGCCGGCTGACGCCCGACCTCATTTACGACCAGATGATCGCCGCGGGCTGCGCGAAGAAGCTCGTCTTCTCCTGGGCGGGCAATCCCGGCGTCGGTTCGCTGCACGCGTTCCGCCGTGCCGTGGAAGGCCGCACACTCGAGATCGAGGAGTACTCGCATTTCGGCATGGTGGCGCGCTTCGCCGCGGGCGCCGCGCGGCTGCCGTTCTGGACGCTGCGTGATTACGCCGGCACCGACCTCCCCAAGGCCAATCCCCGCATCAAATCGGTGACCTGCCCCTACACGGGCGAGGCGCTGGCCACGGTCCCGGCGTTGAATCCCGATGTGACGATCGTGCACGCGCAGCGCGCTGACGCGCAGGGCAACGCGCAGATCTGGGGACTGCTCGGCGTCCAGAAGGAAGCGGCATTCGCCTCGGAGCGTGTGATCGTCGTCGTCGAGGAGTTGGTCGACGAGCGCGTGATTCGCTCGGATCCCAATCGCACACTGATCCCCGCAGCCATCGTGAGTGCCGTCGTCGTCGAGCCCTGGGGCGCGCACCCTTCCTACGCGCAGGGCTATTACGACCGCGATAATGATTTCTACGTCGGCTGGGAGGAGATCTCGCGTGACCGCGCGGAGCTGGCGCATTACCTGGATGAGTTCGTGTACGGCGTGCAGGATCGGGCCGAGTATATGGAGAAGCAGCCGAGGTTGCTCGAGCGGCTCAAGGCGGGCGAACAGCGCTGCGCCGGGGTGAACTACGGCTTCTGACGCCTACACTCCCGACGAGATGATGGCCGCCGTTGCGGCGCGCGAGCTCGCGGATGGCGAGGTGGTGTTCGTCGGGATCGGCTTGCCCAACCTCGCCTGCAATCTGGCGCGGCGCACGCACGCGCCGAATCTCGTGCTGATCTACGAATCGGGTGCGGTCGGCGCGACGCCTTCCCGGCTGCCGGTCTCGATCGGCGATCCGGCGCTCGTGACCGGCTCACTGATGGTGTGCGGCATGGCCGACGTGTTTCAGCTGTTCCTCCAGAACGGACGGATCGAGGTGGGATTTCTGGGCGGTGCGCAGGTGGATCGCCATGGGAACATCAACACCACCGTCATTGGCGATTACAAACGGCCCAAGGTACGCCTCCCCGGCTCGGGCGGAGCGGCGGAGATCGCGATTCATGCACAGCGAATCCTGATCGTCGCGAAGCTGTCGCCGCGCGCATTCCCGGAGCGCGTCGACTTTGTCACGAGTCCCGGCCAGCGGGTGAAGCGTGTGATCACCGACAAGGCGGTCCTCGAGCCCGACGACAAGGGGGAGCTCATGCTGGCCGCGCTGTACCCTGGCATTGAAGCCGCCGATGTGAAAGCCGCCGTGGGCTGGAATCTTCGCGCCAGGGCACGGTTGGATCGCCTCGATCCCCCGACCGCGACGGAGCTACAGCTCCTGCGGGAGGTTCTCGACCCCAAACGGCTGTACCTCAAATCATGATCCTCGCGCTCGCCCTGATCCTTCAGGCCAACACCGATTCGCTGGCGGCGGCCCGTGTCCGGCAGCTCGCCGACTCGTATCTCACCGCCTACTTCGAGCGCCATCCCGACGAGGCGACGCTCGATGGCGTCGCGAATGGGCCGCACGATCGGCTGCCCGACAACTCACCGGCCGCGATCACCCGCTGGCAGGAACGGGAAGATGCCTGGCTGGATCAGCTCCGACACATCAATCCCCGGCGGCTCGAGGGGAGACCGGAAGCCATCGCCTATGGGGTCATGCGCGACGCCATCGAAGGCTCCGTGGCCACGCGCGTATGCCGCTTCGAGCTCTGGAGCGTGGCGCACACGGGGGGTAGTTGGCTGGCGACCGTCACGTCGCTCGCGACGCTGCAAGGCGTGGGAACGGATCAGGCGCGGCGCCAAGTGCTCGCGCGCTGGCGTGCGGTGCCGCCGTATGTCGCGACGGAGGTGGCGAACCATCGCGAAGGATTGCGCCGCGGCTATACGGCGCCGCGCCACAACGTCGAGATCGCGCTGAAAGAAATCGACACGCTGCTAGCCACGCCGCTAGCCAGCTCACCCCTAAACGATCCCGCGCGGCGCGATTCCACGCCCGAATTCGTCACCGAGCTGGGGCAGGTGATCGAGCAGCAGATCCTTCCCGCGATGCGGCAGTATCGCGATTTCTTGGCCACCGAGTATCTGGATCAGGCACGCGAAGAGATCGGCGTCTCGGCCAATCCACACGGATTGGACTGCTATCGCGCGAGCATTCGGGCGGTCACCGGCCTGACCCTCTCGCCCGACTCCGTCTACCGGCTCGGCGAGGTGGTGCTCGATCAGCTCGAGAATGCCATGCAGCTGATCGCGATTCGAGCGTTCGGGACGAGCGACGTCTCGCGGCTCCTCGAGCGGCTGCGCAGCGACACCGCGTACACCTTCCACACGCGCGACGAGATGTTGGCACGGGCGCGTGACGCAATCGCACGCGCGCAGCGAGCGATGCCGCGGTTTTTCGGCCGGCTACCGCGCGCGCCGGTCGTCGTCGAGCCGTACCCGGCGTTCCGGGAGCGTCAGAGTGTGGGCGAGTGGAATCCGCCGGCCGAGGATGGCAGCCGGCCGGGCATCTACTACCTGTCCACCTATGACCCGCGGCACAAGTCGCGGGCCGATCTCGAGGCGTTGTCGTTCCACGAGACGATCCCCGGTCACCATGTGCAGGGCACGATTGCGCTGGAACGTGGGGATTCGATTCCCGCGATCGCGCGGTACTTCTGGTCGCCGGGCATGGGCGAGGGTTGGGCCGAGTACGCCGAACAGCTGGCCGACGAGATGGGACTGTACTCATCCGACACCGCGCGCTTTGGCATGCTGGCCGACATCACCCTGTCGGCGACGTTGCTGGTTGTGGATACGGGAATTCACGCGTTCGGGTGGTCGCGCGAGCAGGCGATCGATTACATCCGCCAACACACGCACGTCCCGTTGCTGCGTGCGGAAGTCGGCGTCGATCGCTATCCGGTGTGGCCGGCCCAGGGCTTGTCGTACGGGCTGGGGCGCTTGGAGATCCGGCGGCTCCGGGCGATGGCGGTTCAGCGGCTGGGCAAGCGATTCGACATCCGCGCGTTTCACGATCGCGTGCTGGAGAACGGCGCGGTCCCGCTCCCGATGCTCCGCGCCGCGATCGAGCAATGGATCGACGCCTCGCGCTAGGCGTGATGTTGTTGGTAGGGGCGCAGCATGCTGCGACCCTACACGCACAACGCGCACGAGTTCTCCAACAAGTCGATCTCCCACACGCCTACTACTGGCGCGAGATGTACGTCCCGCAGGTGACGAGCGGGCCGAGCTCGGTGACCTGGTCGCCGGACGGCACGGAGCTGATCTACTCCATGCAAGGTGCGCTGTGGCGCCAGCGGATAGGCTCGGACACGGCCGTGCAGCTCACGTCTGGCGCCGTCTACGACTATCAGCCTGACTGGGCGCCTGATGGACGCGCGGTCGTGTTTGCACGCTACGCGCACGACGCGATCGAGCTCGAGCTCCTCGATCTTGCGTCCGGCATTGTCACGCCGCTTACATCAAGCGGTGCCCTCAACCTCGAGCCGCACTGGTCGCCTGACGGCTCACACATTGCGTTCGTCTCGTCCGTCTACAACAGGCGCTGGCACATCTTCATCATCGCGCCAACGGGCGGCGAGCCGATTCGACTCACGGAAGACACCGACAGCAAGCTGCCGCGCTACTACTACAGCGCGTGGGACCATTACATCTCGCCCACGTGGTCGCCCGATGGAAAGGAGATCATTCTCGTCTCCAATCGCGGCCATATCCACGGGACCGGGGGCTTCTGGCGAATGGAGGCGCGGCCCGGTGCGGCAATGCGTGAGTTGCGCTACGAAGAGACGACCTGGAAGGCTCGTCCCGACTGGTCGCCGGACGGCAAACGCGTCGTCTACAGCTCCTATCTCGGCCGGCAATGGAATCAGCTGTGGCTCATGACGAGTGAAGGCGGTGATCCCTTTCCGCTCACGTACGGTGAATTTGACGCGACGGCGCCGCGCTGGTCACGCGATGGCACCCGCATCGCGTGCATCTCGAACGAGGGCGGCAATACCTCTCTCTGGGTGATCGACGTGGTTGGGGCGCGAAAACAGCGCGTAGAGGCGCGTGAACGGCGCTATCGCCCGACGGTGGGAACGTTGTCCTTGAGTATCGTCGATCACGCCGGTCATCCGCTAGCTGCGCGCATCTCCGTCACGACTGCTGAAGGACGAGCCTACGCGCCCGACGATGCGTGGCGGCACGCCGACGAAGCGTTCGATCGCTCGGAGCGCCAGTTCGAGTACTCGTATTTCCATTCCGCTGGATCCGCTGAGCTAACCGTACCGGCGGGCCGAGTACACGTGGAGGCGTGGCGCGGGCCGGAGTACCGGGTGAGTCGTGCCGACGTGAACGTGCCGACGGGCCGACGTGTAGAGCACCGCATCGTGCTCGAGCGCGTCGACAATCTTCCGGCGCGCGGGTGGTGGAGCGGGGATGTGCACGTCCACATGAACTACGGCGGCGCCTACCGCAACGCCCCCCGGCATCTCGCGTTTCAAGCGCGCGCCGAAGACTTGCATGTGGTCGAGAATCTGATTGTGAACAAGGAGCAGCGGATCCCGGACATCGCCTACTTCCGCCCGGACGCGGATCCCGTTTCGACCCCAACATTCCTGCTGATGCATGCCCAGGAGTTTCACACCAGCGTCTGGGGCCACCTGGGGCTCCTCGGCCTGCGCTCGCACTACTTGCTCCCGGAATACGCCGGATACCCCAACACCGCCGCGGCGAGTCTCGCCCCAACGAATGCCACGGTCGCCGATCTCGCGCACGCGGAGGGGGAGGGGGCACTCGTCGGGTACGTGCATCCGTTCGACACCAGGCCGGACCCCGCAGACACGGCTGCACCGCTGTTCTACGAGCTGCCGGTCGATGTCGCCCTCGGCAAAGTCGACTACCTCGAAGTCATGGGCTACTCGGACCACCTCATCACGTCCGAGATCTGGTATCGCCTGCTCAATTGCGGATTCCGGCTGCCGGCGGCAGCCGGGACGGATGCATTTCCCAATTTCGCGAGCCTGCGCGGACCGCCCGGCCTGGTCCGCACGTTCGTGCACTCGGGCAGGACGCTGAATCACGCGAGCTGGCTGGCTGGAATCAAAGCGGGACGGACGTTCGTAACGAATGCGCCGCTGCTCGAGTTTTCGCTCGCGGGCCATGCGATTGGTGATGAGATCACCGTACCGGTCGGGACGCAGCGGCTCAGGGCGGTCGTGAAGCTGCGATCAAACGTGCCGATCGATCATCTCGAGATCATCGGCAGTGGCAAGGTCGTCGTGACCGTGATGCTCTCCCGGGACAAGATGACGGTCAGCGACAGCGTGTGGGTTCCGGTGCAGGGGAGTGGCTGGTATGTGCTGCGCGCCTACAGCGATCGCGCCGAGATGCCGGTGCTCGATCTCTATCCGTTCGCGTCGACGAGCCCGACTTACGTCCGCGTGGGCGACGAGCCTGTGCGCTCGGCGGACGATGCCGCGTTTTTCGTGCGCTGGATCGAGCGGATGGAGGCGCTGACGCGGGCGAGCAACGCCTGGAATACGCCGAGCGAGCGCGAGAACACGTTGCGGACCCTGGCCGATGCCCGGGCGGTGTTCACAGCGGCGGCTGCGCCCTGACTCCCGCCGTCGGTCGGCGTGGAGTTCAACATCCCGGCTGAGACGAAGACCTGCGGCTCGACTCGCGCGCGGATCGCCTCCATCAGAGAGCGGGTCTCTGGTGACGGTGTGACCTCGAGGTCGAGCGCGAGGCGGTCCGCGAACTCCTCGTATTCGCGGACGGCGTCGGCGCGACGGCCGATATGGTCGAGCAGCCGCAGCAGGCGCCGCAGCGCGCTCTCATCATAGGGCCCGATTTCGACGCCCCGCCGCGCCCAACCCAACGCTGCGACGTAGTTGCCGGTCGCCTCGTCCTGCTTGGAGAGCTCGAGCGTTGCCACCAGCGCTCGTTTGGTCAGATACTTCCGTTCCTGGTCCAGCCACGGCTCGAACTCGTTCGCGCCTGACACATGAAAGCCATGGAGGAACTCTCCGCGGTATAACGCGATCGCCGATCTCGCGTTGCCCAAATCGAGATCTTGTTCGAATTGCGCGACGTCGCACCAGAGGCGCTGGCGGTCAATGCCCAATTCTTCCTCGCCACGACCGATCACCGCGCCGGCGCCAACCCCTTCACGCAGAGAATGCACCGCTTGCCGCAGCGCGTTCCGCGCGTGAGGTTGGTCGAGCTCCGGCCAGAACAGGGAAAGCAGGGAATCCCGGCGGTGGAAGCCTCGGGGTCGTGCGGCGGCGAGATAGGCGAGGAGCGCGACGCTCTTCGGCCGGCGCAGCACCGGCGCGAGGTCGCGTCCGGCGTCTACAAGGTCGAGGGATCCCAACAGCTGGAGCTTGAGCACCTAACGGCCGCCTAACGCTTGGCAAGCCCTACAAGTGGTAGGCTCCGGGGCGGGTTGTAAAGGCCGCGCGAGTGCCCATTACAAGGAGGAGGGCTTCATGTGCTGGCGTCGCGTCGTTTTGGGCCTCGGGTGTCTCCTCGCGATTGCGTGTGACGAACCGATCGGGCTCCAGGTAGCCGGGCCTGGGAGCCTTCGCATCACCGTGTCCACGACGGGGCTGGAACCCGATTCGGATGGATACTTCGTCATCGTCGACGGCCTGAACGTGGCGACCATTAGCGCGAGCGCGCAATGGACTGACCCGAGCGTCCAGGTCGGCGAGCACAGCGTGCTGCTCGGGGGCACCGCCGCGAATTGTACGGTGACGAGCCTCAATCCCGTGGCGATAAAGGTCAGGGCGCAAACCCTGACGACGGTGACGTTCGCGGTGCAGTGCGTCTCGACGCACGGCAGTCTCCACATCACCACCGCGACCAGCGGCGTGGATCTCGACCCTAACGGCTACTATGTCTGCCTCGATCCGACTGCAGGCTCCTATGGCACGTCCTGCACCTATCGCCAGCCGATCGCGGTGAATGGGGCGGTGACCGTGACCGTCGGCGCCGGAGATCACCATGTGCTCCTCGAGGACATCGCCGGCAACTGCGCGGTGAGCGGCGACAACCCCAGGGTGGTGACCACCTCGGTTGGCAACACGATCGAGGTCGCGCTCTCGCTCACTTGCACAACGCTACCGCGCCTGCATGTCACCACTGCTACCACGGGTGCGCCGGTCGCTCCGAACGGCTACAGCGTGTGCGTCGATCCCGCGTATGACTACTACGACGACCTCTACTGTTATTCGGGCGCGCCCCAGCCAATCGGGTTGAGTGGGGCATTGACCTTTGGCGTTTCCGTCGGGAATCACACCGTCCTCCTGAATGGCGTGCCCGACAACTGCGTCATCGGCGGGACGAACCCCCGCCCGGCGAGCGCCACGGGGACTGACACCACACAAGTGCCGTTCAACATCACGTGCGCGCCGCCGGGCAGCGTCCACGTCAGCATTTCGACCGTGGGTGTCGACATCGACCCCGATGGCTACACCGTGTGCATCGATCAGCCTGCCGGTGACACATGCCATTGGTCTCGAAACTTCGCAGTGAACGAAGCGTTCACCTTCGCCGGCGTGAGCGCAGGCGCTCACACCGTCGTGCTAAATGGCGCAGCCGGGAATTGCGCGATCAGCGGCGGCAACTCCCGAGCCGTGACGGTGCCCTCGGCCGGCTCGGTGGACGTGACGTTTTCGCTCACGTGCGCGTTGGTCGAGCGGATCGCGTTTTCACAGAATGGTCAGATCGATGTCGTCCACGCCGATGGATCCGCGTTGGCCATCGTTACGGCGGGACACGCTCCCGCGTGGGCGCCGGACGGCACCCGGCTGGCATACGAGTGCAGCGCCGGGAACGTCGACATCTGCGTGGTCAATCCCGACGGCTCGGGAAAGGTCCAGCTTACGACCGAGTCTCCCGCGGCCGCGGCCCACCCGGCCTGGTCTCCTGACGGACTGAAGATCGCCTTCGCTTCGACGCGCAGCGGCGCTCCCGAGCTTTATGTCATGCACGCCGACGGCTCGAGCGTGGTGCGTCTCACGAATGGCGTCGGATTCGTGGGGAGCCCGGCGTGGTCGCCCGACGGCAACACGATCGTCTTCGATTGCCGGGTGGACGCGGGGAACGACGACATCTGCGCCGTGCATGCCGACGGCACGGGCTTCGTCAGGCTCACGACCGATGCGGGACACGACTACGGTGCCGCATGGAAGCCGGACGGCTCGCGGCTCGCGTTCGTTACCACCCGTTTCGGTACGGACGAAATCGCGCTCATGAATTCCGACGGCACCGGGGTCACGCGGATCGGCAGCGGGCTTGCGGGGTCGGAGCCGGCCTGGTCGGTCGACGGATCGCAGTTCGCGTTCGTGCGCTCCGTCGAGGACTGCGGTTACTACGACTGTTACACGTACCCGGTGATCTTCGTGGCGCGGGCGGACGGCGGCAACGTCAATCAGGTCACGTACGGGAACGAGGCTCACAGCCCGGCGTGGAAGCCACATCCATGAGCCGGCACCCCGCCGCGGCTTGGCCGACCGTCTGCGCAGTCGCGCTGCTCGGGGGGGCGGCCGCGTGTCACGACGCGATCGTGGGATCGGGGCCGGCTCCGCCCAGTCTCTCTGCGGTGGCAGTGGCCGCAAACCCGCTCAATGCGCTGTCGGTCGTGGCGACGTTCGACATCCAGCGGGCCGATTCCGCGCGACTGTCTTACTGGACCGACGGCGACGCGGTCGCGACGACGCCGTACTACGCGGTCGGGGCCGGTCCGGCGAGGCTCGTGGCGCTGGGGCTGTTGCCGAATACCGGCTATCACTTCGCGATCGCCGTGGCCGGGCCGGGCGGGGCGATCGCATCGGATACGCTGGCGTACCGTACGGCCGACCTCCCTGAGATTCTGCAAGGCGTCCAGTTATCGATCGTCGGGGCGGCGCCGGCGGGGTACCTCGTGACCGAAGTCAGCCACGACAGCGGGGCCTTCGTGCTCGCATTCGACCCTGGGGGTCGGATCCGCTGGTACCAGCGCATCCCGATTCATCCGGACGAGTCGGCGATGGAGACCAAGCAGCTCCCCAATGGTGATTTCACCGTGTACGTGGGCGCGAGCACCGGCTGGCAGCCGGTGGGTGGGCGCTATATCGAATTCCGCCCCGATGGAACGATCGTCCGGGTCTACACGGCGGGGGCTCCCTACTACACGGACAATCACGAGCTCCTCGTCACGATGACGCGCGACGGCGTGACTGCGGCCCACCTGTTCGGCTACGACTTGCGGACCGTGGACCTGAGCGCGCTGGGTGGGCGCCCCGATCAACTCGTCGCGGGGCACGCCATTTTGCGCCAATCGGCGTCGGGGGTCACCGAGTTTCTCTGGAACGCGTGGGATCACTTCTCGCTCGCCGACTGGGTGTTCGTGCCACCGAATCTGGGCCTCTATTCCAGCATAGACTTCGACCACCCCAACTCCCTGGCGATCGATGGCGACGGGAACTACGTCGTGTCGTTCGCGATGCTCGGCGAGATCGCGAAGATCGACGCGGTGACGGGCGAGATGCGGTGGCGCTTCGGCGGCCGGCACAACCAGTTCAGCATCGTGGGTGATCCGCTCAACGGATTCGGGTTCCAGCACGATGTGCGCGTCCTCGACAACGGGGACCTCCTCTTCTACGACAACGGGCTCGTGCATAACCCGCCGGAGAGCCGGGCCGTGGAGTACCGGCTCGACCTGCAGGCGAAGACGGCGACGCTGGTGTGGCAATTCCGGCATGACCCGCCCCTGTTCACCCCGATTGTGGGTTCGGTGCAGCGATTGCAGAGTGGGAACACCCTGGTTGGGTACGGCGCCGCCAGCTCCATGACCGAGGTGACCGCCGCGGGGCAGGTGGTCTGGGAAGGCCGACTGACGCTGAATGGCCAGGCGCTGCCGTTCTTCTATCGCGTGCGGCGGATCGGGTCGTTATACCGCTACGTGCAGCCGTGATCACTTTGTAAGGAGGAGGCTATATGACTTGGCATCGCGCGTACCGGGCATTCCCGCTTCTCGTGCTGATCGCTGCCACTGGGTGCGACGGACACGAGCCGCTTGCCCCCCTGTTCATGGTGGTGGGCGCGCCGGCGAACCTCACGGCGACGGCGATCTCGTTTAGCCAGATCTCGCTGAGCTGGCAGGACAATGCCAACTCCCCGAACGAGTCGGGCTTCGAGGTGCATCGCTCCAGCACCGGGCCCGCCGGCTCTTTCGGCTTCATTGGGACTGCGGGGCCACAAGCCACGAGCTACTCCGACGCGGGACTCACCGGTCTCACGCAGTACTGCTACAAAGTTCGAGCCTATCGCGTCACGGGCAAAAAGACCACCTACTCCGAGTTTTCAGCTGTCGCGTGCGCGACCACGCCGCGCGCTCCGGTGCCGACGGCGCCATCGGCCGTCAACGCGGCGCCCTTCCAGGGTTACAGGATCGATATCGCGTGGACCGACAACTCCGCCGATGAAACCGGTTTCCGCGTGGAGCACTCGCCAAGCGCCACTGGGCCGTGGACCACCCTCGTCACAGCGGGCGCAAACGCGACGTCCGCGTTCGACTGGCAGATCGCTCTCGAGCAACCGCTGTGCTACCGCGTATTCGGATACAATTCCTACGGCGATTCTGACCCGTCGAACGTGGCCTGCACGGCTGTGCCGGCGGCACCGAGCAACCTGGTAGCGAGTCTCTCCGGTACAGCCGTGGATCTCTCGTGGACCAATAACTCCACTGTCGCGGGTGGCGTTGAGGTCCAGCGCGCTGGCGAGGGAGAGATCTCGGCCGTGATCGCCAATGTGGATGCGAACACGGCGGTCTATCACGACGCGCCACCTCCCGACAACACCTACACCTACTTCGTGCGCGCCACGGAGCATGGTGGAACGTCCGGCAGCTCGAACACCGTGCAGGTGCTCATCGCGATCTCGCCCCCCCAAGCGCCGACGGTTGTGGACGCGGTCCCAGCGGGCAGCAATGGCGTCAGCGTCGCCTGGAACGATGCGTCTCATAATGAGGAAGGCTTCAGGGTGGAGCGTTCGACCGATGGCGGCCTGAGCTGGGTCGCCGCGGGCAACACCGGCATGAACGAGCTGTCGTTCGGGGACTACTCTATAGAAGTAGTAAGCGAGCACGAGTTCTGCTATCACGTGATCGCGTTCAACCATGTGGGGGAATCGGCACCGTCGATTCGCGACTGCACCACACCGCCGGCCGCCCCGACCGATTTTACGGCGATCGCCATTGACGACTACACGGTCGACCTCACGTGGGCCGACAACTCGGCTGTCGCAGAGGGCTATCAGGTGTGGGTCGATGACGGTTACTACGGCCAGTATGTCGTCGCCGACCTGCCTGCCGGCACGACATCTTTCCAACTCGTTGGCTACTACGCGTACGGGTACTTGTTTGGCGTCGCGGCCGTCAAGGACGGTGGGTACTCGGACTTCCAGTGGACGTATGCGGCACCACCCGCGGGCGTCGCGCGCGTGCGCGCCGCGCCGCCGAAGGCTTTCCACCCGCCGCATCAACGCAAATTGACCGGCCGTTAACCCGCAAACGGGAAGGGGCAGCGGCGGCGCTGCCCCTCTCTTCTATCAGAACGTTTCGAATCGCATAGATTCGAGGCTATGGACACCGTGTCCTGCGCGCGCTGTGGTACGAGCCTCGGCTCGGGGGCGCTGTTTTGCCCGCGCTGTGGGACGAGCATTCCGCCGGCGCGCGGGGAGGCTGTAACGACCATACCCCTCGGGCAGCCGGCCGACGCACGGGGGACCCTGGCCGATGCGCTGCGGCACGCCACGCTGGGTGAATACGAGATCCTCGCCGAGCTAGGCCACGGCGGCATGGCCACGGTCTATCTGGCCCATGATATCGCCCTCGACCGCAAAGTCGCGATCAAAGTGCTTGCGCCTGCCTTGCTCTTGATGGGCGAGGGTATGGTGGAGCGGTTCAAGCGCGAAGCGCGGACGGCGGCCGCGCTCAGCCATCCGCATATCATTCCCATTTTTGCGGTCAAGCAACGCGAACACATCATGTACTTCGTGATGAAGTACGTGCAGGGACGCCCGCTCGATGCCGTCGTTCACGACGTCGGACGCCTGGCGATCCCTCTGGTGCAAACCATTCTCGCGCAGGTGGGTGACGCCCTCGGGTACGCGCATCGGCACGGCGTCATTCATCGAGACATCAAATCCGCCAACATCATGATCGACGAAGAGGGTTCGGCGGTCGTCACTGATTTCGGCATTGCGAAGGTGCAGGAAGCAGAGGGGCTCACCATGACCGGCGTGACCGTCGGCACGCCCGCGTACATGAGTCCGGAGCAATGCGCCACCTGCGAAGTCTCAGGGGCTTCTGACCAGTACTCTCTCGGAGTGGTGGCGTACGAAATGCTCACCGGGCACCTTCCGTTCCAAAGCAATTCGAGCATGACGGTGATGTACGCCCATTTCAACGAGCGTCCGGTCGACATCACACGACTGCGTCCCGATTGTCCGCCCAACCTTGCCGCCGCCGTGATGCAGATGTTAGAGAAGGAACCCGAGGAGCGCTGGCCGACGATGGACGACGTCGTGGCGGTCTGCGGCCGGCCGTCCCTGCGCCATGACGACCCGATTCGCAGCGAGATGATCACGCTGGCGAAGGCGGGCGGCCAGTCGGAGCTCGTCGCGGCAATGAATGTGCCGACCAGCCCGATCGCGCTGGCGAAATCGCGCCGCTTGGTAACTGCGCCGCGTCGAGTGGCCCGCTGGTGGTTGGTCCTCGGCGCCGTCGGTAGCGCTGCGCTGCTGTGGTGGGCGGCACCATGGCGGTTCGTGGGCGTCGCGCCTCCCCCCCCCGGTGCTGTCGACACGGCGGTGACGGCTCCGCCCGCAGCGCCTCCGCCCGCACCAGTGGCGGCTGACACCACGGCCCGGCGACCCCGCGAGTCGCGTGTCACAGCGCGCGTCACGCCGCCGGCACCACGCCGACCAGCGCCCGCGAACCCGCCCCGCACCGATTCTGTCCTGCCCCCCGCAGTTGCGGCGCGTCAGGAGGACAGCGTGTTGACCTCGCTCCGGGCGACCGCCCTCGCCGCGATGCGGCGTGCGATCGGCGCGCGCGCGACGGCGGCGGAGCTGGGGCGCGGCGACACGATGCTGCGAGGGGCGGACTCATTGGCCACCGCGGGACGACTGTCTGAGGCGATGATGCGGATGGTCGCGGTCACGTCGTTGTGGAACGAGACCGAGCGGCTGGCGCGGGCGCGCGCGGCGCGCGACACGGCACCGAGCGCCGCCGCGCCGGCTGTCCCCGACCCGCGCGGGGCAATCGAGTCGGTGATCGCCGCGTACGGCGGGGCGCTGGAAACGCGCGACATCGGCAAGGTACGCCTGGCGTATCCCGGCCTCACGGCGGCGCAACAACAGGGCTGGGCGGATCTCTTCCGAGCCGCGCGGACCCTGAAAGCCAGCTTGACGGTGACCGCGCTCGATGTGCGCGGGAGTCTGGCAGACGCGACTGTGAGCGGTATTTACGAATTCGACAACACGACGACCGGACGACTCGAGCGCCGGCCCGTGACATTCCACGCGACGCTGGTCGCGGACCCGAGCGGATGGCGACTCAGCGCCATCCACTGATCACTCCTCAGAAGTTGTAATCGAGCCCGGCCGTCCACACCACGTTGGGACGCAGTCCCCCGCGATTCAGCGGCCACATGGTGTTCGTGACGATCGTGATTCCCGAGCTCGTCAGAAACTTGAACCCAAACGAGGCGTTGATGATGTCGTCGCGCTGATTGGGGATGTTCGTCGGCTCCACGGTGCGACGGAACGGGACGTCGTACGTCACCGTCCCCGGCAACTTGACCTTGCTCTCTCCCACCTGCAGCTCGGAGACGACATCGGCTGCCATCGTCGCCCAAGGCGCCATGAGATGGTCGAACCCCACCGTCACGAGCACCGCGCTGTTCAGCGAATCGCTGTTGCGCAGCAGATAACCGATGTTGGCGTGCGGGGCGAACGGGCCGAATCGCGCAGACAGGATCCCGAGGCCCCGCGCCGAGAAGTGCCCCGATCCGAGGAGATCAACCGCGCTCCCGGTGGGGAATCGCGCGTCGCCGAGCAGCGCGAAACCGGTCCGTTCCGACTGCGTCACGTTGACCTTGACCCGCACCGCCATGTCCCCAACGCCGGTGGCGGAACCCGTCACGGAGCGTGACGTGGTCAAAATGGGATTGGCGGGCGTGCCGCCGAAGAAATGCGCGGCGAGAGAATCGGCGAAGGAAATGATCTGCGCGTCGCTCGTGCCGACGAGGGATGTGGTGACGATCGGGAGCGCCACACCGACGTCCACGCGGTCGAGCAGTCCAAAGCTGACGAAGAACGACGTGACCGTCATGGCGAGATCGAGCCTCAGCCGCAGCTCGATCACGTCGTTTTCGAGTCGCGGGACGCCGTAGGGCGCGCAGGACTGGCCTTGAATGCTGTCGCAGGCGGGCGAATTGACATTCTCGTGCACGAAGTTCAAGCGAATGTCGTCGAGGCCGATGCCCCGCAGTGTCGTGAAGTGCAGGCGGTTGATATTCGCCCCGACGAAGACGCGCCCCCGGCCGAGCGTCTGCGCGCGTTCCGCGAACACCGGGCCCGGCGACACGGATGTCCGGACTGGAGCGCCGACCTCGAACCGAAACGTCGAGCCACCGCTCGTGGCGCTCACGGGAATGCCGGCGACGTTTGTGCCGATGGCATTGCCGAGAAACGAAATCAGGATGCCATTTTGCGAACTGGCCGACGTGATGAAATGGTTGGCGTGCACGCCGGTGCCACCGAGAAACAACGGTTGCTGCCCCGGCGTGAACACGAACAGCTCGGAGATCTTCTCGCGCAGTCCTTGTGCACCGGCCGGCCTGGATGCGAGCAACAGTGCTGCCAAACCCCACACGACGCGCCGCATGAATCCTCCTCGGGCTCGAAAAGACTCGGGTTACCAGATGCTCGGCACTCTCTGCTTCGGCCGCACCATCGCATCGCCTTCCTTGCACCCAAACGCCCGCGCGAACGCCGGAATGTTCGAGAGCGGGCCGTTGACGCGCCACTGCTCGGGCGCGTGCGGATCCACCGTCACCCGCGTGCGGAGCTGTTCGGGCCGGTTGTGGACGCGCCAGCTCTGGGCGTACGAAATGAAATAACGCTGTTCCGGGGTGTAGCCCTCGATGAGACCAGGACGTCCGCTACGCGCCAACGCGGCCTGCAGCGCGTCGTATCCCACCAGCAGGCCGCCCCAGTCCGCGATGTTCTCGCCCTCGGTGAGCTTGCCATTCACGTGGAACGTGTCGACCTGGATGTACTCGTTGAATTGGCGTTCCACGAGCGCGGCCTGCTCGACGAAGTGCGTCGAGTCGGAAGGCTGCCACCAGTCGCGCAGGTTGCCCCGCGCGTCGTAGTGCCGGCCCTCGTCGTCGAACCCGTGCGTCAGCTCGTGGCCCGCCCAGCTCCCGCCCAGCGAGCCGTAGTTCGCGGCATCGTCCGCGCGCGCATCGAACGTCTGTGGCATCAGCGCGCCGGCCGGAAATACCATCTCGTTCTTCGTGGCATCGTAGTACGCGTTGACGGTGGGGACGGTGATGCCCCACTCGGTGGTATCGACGGGCATCCCCGGCCGGTTCACGGTGCGCTGCCACTCGAACGCATTGGCTTGCGTGGCGTTGAGGACGAACGGCCCCTCTGCGACGCGGAGGCGAGAATAGTCCCGCCAGCGGTCCGGATAGCCGACCTTCTCGCCCATGCGCGCCAGCTTGTCGAGCGCCTGGGCGCGGGTCGAATCCGTCATCCAGGTGAGGTGCAGCAGGCGCTCGTGAAACGCGGCGCGGATGTCGTCGATGACCGCGCGCGCGTGTGTGCGCGCTTCGGGCGGGAAGGTCTTCGCGACATACGCCCGGCCGAGTGCCTCACCCAGGTCGCCGTCGGTCTCGCGGAGACAGCGCTTCCAGCGGGGCAGCAGCGCCTTGGCGCCGCTGAACCGGGATCGGAACGCAAAGTCTTCATTGACGAATGCCGTGCTGAGCCACGGAGCGGCCGACGCGACCGTGTGATACGTGAGGTAGGCCCGCCATGCCGCGAGCGGCGTCGCCTGCAACAGCGAGTCGACGCGATGCACGAAGTCCGGCTGGGCGACGTTGACCTTCCGCACCGGCGCCCGCAGCCCGATCGCGCGGAAGTACCCCGGCCACCCGACGCGGGACGCGAGCGCCGTCAGCTGCTCGACGCTCATGGGATGGTCGGTCTTGGCCGGATCGCGCCGTTCAACGCGAGTCATCGACGCCTGCGCCAATGACGTCTCGAGCGCCATCACCTGCGCCGCCGCGCCGTCGGCCGCTACGGAATCCTGCCCCACGAGACGCAACAGGCTCGCGACATGAGTCACGAAGGCCCGTCGCGTCGAGTCGGCGGCCGCGCCCTCCGCGAGGTAGTAGTCCCGATCCGGCAGCCCGAGCCCGCCTTGAGACAACCAGGTCAGGTAGTGCGCGGCATCGTGCGGATCGACGTCAGGCGAATAGCGGAAGGCGACGTTGACACCGAGCACCTGCAGTTTGGCGACCTGTGGCAGGATGCGCGTCCGCGTCGTGATCGAATCGATGCCCAAGAGCCACGGCCGAATCGGATTCGCTCCCGCCGCCTCGATCGCCGTCGAGTCCATACACGTGGCGTAAAACGTCCCGAGTTTGCGCGGCGTGCTGTCGGGCGGGAAGGTGCTGCGATGCGCGGCGGCGTCCTCCAGCACGGAGCGCACGACGAGCTCGTTGCGGTCGCTCATGTCGCGGGTCACCCCGGAGGACGAGTACGCCGCGGGAATCGTATCGTGCGCGAGCCACGCACCGTTGGCGAACCGGGAAAAGTCCCCGCACGCCGAGACGGTCGTATCGATCCAGCGTACGTCGACGACCTTGAGTGGTGGCCACGCACTTCCCGCGGGCGCTGCTTGGGCTATGGCCGATGCAGGCAAAACGACGGACAGTATGACGGCGAACGCGGCGCGCGACATGCGACTGTCTCCCGAGAAAAAGGAAAGGCAATGCTATCGCGTGGTGCCGGGCTCGTCAAAAAGCGGTCTACAGGGTGACAGTTTCGGGTGGCGGCGCCGCAAGCGCCCGCGTCGCGGTCGCGATCAGGGCCTGCCGTTTCGTCCCCAGACGCTGCATTGCCTCGTCTCGCTCGCTTTCCTTCTTATAGACGGCCGCGACCGCGCTTCCCGACCCGCATAGCCGGACCCATACCGGACCGGTTTCGGCGAGCCGCTCATACAGTGTCCGCAACTCCGGATGTTTCGCGAACACCACCGGCTCGAAATCATTGCCGCCGAGGCGTCCGATGCTGCCCCACGTGCTCAGCGCGTCCCCATCGAGCGTCACGGGCCCGCGCGGTTCTGGCGAACGATGCTGTTCGTCCCACCAGGCGTACGCGTCCGGTGTAGCGACCTGCAACGGTGGCACCGCGATGAGGGCGGGTAGTGAGGGCGGGGCGGGCAACCGGAATTGACGCTCGCCCCGGCCCCACGCCACCGCCAATGGGGCACCACCGGTCAAGAACGCCACGTCGGCGCCGAGTCGCGCGGCGAAATGCAGCAGCTCATGTCGCGGCACGGCGTTTCCCGCGAGCACGTTCACCGCCTGAAGCGCTGCGGCGGCGTCGCTCGAGCCGCCGCCCAGCCCGGTGCGCACCGGAATTCGCTTGCTGAGCGTGATGGCGACACCGAACCGGTTGCCGGTGGCATCGAGGACCGCCCGCGCGGCACGCACCGCCAGATTCTCGTCGACCGGGCCGAGATCCGGTCCATCGACCTCGAGCGTCACGCTGGAATCGGTGCGGCGCACTACCAGCTCATCGGCGAGCTCGAGCAGCGCGAATGCGGTTTCGATCTGATGGAAGCCCGAGGTTTCACGCGCGAGGATCCGCAGAAACAGGTTGACCTTGGCGTGTGCCGCGATGCGAACGGCCGTGCTCACGCCGTCCCCCCGGGGGGCGGGGAGGGCGGGGGGGGCGGGGCGCTACCGAGGTCGCGCAGCCTGAGGTGGAGTCGCGACAGCGACCACAGTCCCAGGAGCGTGATCGGCAAAAATGTCGTGAGGTGGTATGTCAACGCGTAGCTTACCGCGAGACTCGGATCCACGCTGTACAGCTTGAGGGTGAGCAGCGTCGCCGCTTCGAATACACCGAGAAAACTGGGCGTCGAGGGAACCGCGACCCCGAAGCCGATGATCCCCTGCAGCAGGAGCGCCGCTTCGATCGGAATATGGAGTCCGAACGCGCGAAAGCAGATCGCGAATGCAGCCGCGTTCGTGATCCAGAGCACCAGCGACCACAGAACGACACCCGCGAATCGCGCGGGACTCTTGAGCACCGCAAGCCCCTCGATGATGCCATCCAGGAAGCGAATCGGTCGATCCGCGGCGCTGACCGGCAGCACGCGCCGCGCGAAGCGCTCGATGAACGCCAGCCACGGACCCGGCCGGTTCGCCATGAGCAGCGCGACCGCGAGCAGCAACCCAAACAGCAGCGCCGTGGACGCCGCGATGGTCGAAAGTGATCGGCCCCGTACGAGGGCGTGAGCGGGGAAGGACGGCGCGGCGATCGCGACGGCCATCAGCGCCAGCATCACGAGCGCGTCGAAGATGCGCTCGACACCGATCGATCCGAGTGCGGTGGTGAAGCGCACTGGCAGCTGGCGCGACGCCACATACGCGCGCGCGAATTCGCCCGCCCGCGCGGGAAGCAGGTTGTTCGCCATGAAGCCGATCGTCATGGCGTGCCACAGGGGCATGAACGGAAACGGCTGGCCGTTGCCCTCGCGCAGGATCGACCGCCAACGGATCGCTCGCACCGGGAATGTCAGTGTTGCCACGAAGACCGTGAGCAGGAGCAGCCAGCCGTTTGCGTGCTGCGCGTCCGCCCAGACTTTGCGGGGATCGATCTTGTAGAGCACCCAAGCCAGCAGTGCCACACTGATGGCGAGCCCAATGAGCCAGGCCCCCCGCCACCGCTTACTCGGGTTCGATCGCGAGGACAACGAGATCGCAGACTTCGTCGATGATCGCGCGGAGTGCGTCGCCGCTGACGCGCTTGGCCGCTTCCCGCAGCTCCTGCGCGCGCTCGCGGGCGCGGGCGCCCTTGTACAGCAGCGTACGGATATCGACTGGTTCTCCATTCGTCCGGCTCAGCGCGGGTCCGCGGCCCGGGGCCCCGCCAATCAACTCCGCGAGCGACGCTGGTCCCACCCCCGCGGCGACTAACTGTTGATACCGCGTCCACGTACCCGCGATATCGGACGACTCCGCACTGACTGGCGGCGCGGGCTTCCTCGGCGGAGGCGGCGGAACGGGCGGCCTTGGTGGCGCGGGAGCCGATGCGGGTGCGGCGTGCTCCGCCCCCCCCAATCGCCGGATGGCCAGTGTCGCGGCTGCGAGCGCGGCAGCGGTCGCGGTTTCATCGCCGGTCCCGGACGCGGACAGGATTTCTCCCGCCTTGCGGAGCTCCGCGGCGAACAGCGCCGGCTGGTTCACCGCGATGCCGCTCGACACTCCTTCGCGCGCGGCCTGCGCGAACTCGGCGACGCGCTCGGCCACCGGACCTCCGCCCGCTGAACCCAGGGCGCGGAAGGTGCCGGCGAGCGTATGCGCGCGCAGCTCGCGCTGTGTCGCGCTCGCCGCCCGCTCGAGGGAATCCGCGGCCTGGCGCAAATGCTCGCCGTGGCTCACGAGCTCGAGCTGGCCCAGCGTCGCGGGTCGCGCGCTCTCGCCCGCCGGGGGCGTGCCGCGCCGCACGATGGTCGCGACGCTTTCGATCGGCACGATGTCGGGCTCGTTGTCCATGAAATGGACGAGCAGCCCCGCAAATTTTCGGAACTCCGCACTCTCGGGATCGGGCCGGCCGCGCTCGGCGACCTCGCGCGCCGCGTGCGCGATCGACGTCGCCGCCATCTGAAACAGCTCGGCGATCGTGTCGCCAAACCCGGCGGGCGGTGCGCCCTCCCCGCTGGTGCGGCTTGCCTCGCCGATCGCCTGCTCGATGCCCTCGAGCAGATCCGGCAAGGGTGGCAAGTCGTTCAAGGCCGCGAGTCCACGCAGCGGCTGCAACGCCTTGAGCACCTGTTGCAGCGGATCGTGCGCCAGCGGATTCGTGCGCAAGGCACGGCCGGCGCGATCGAGCGCGCTCGCGATCGCGGCGCCTTCACGCGCCACGAACGCGCGTGTCCCCGCGTCGAGGCCCATCGCCTCCACCGCGCGGATCTGGGCCGATGGCCGGCCGCCCAGTTGCTCGAGCTGGGTGGCCACCGCCTCGGCCTTCGCCGTGTCCTCGTTCGTCCACGTCGCGGCTTTGCGGACGAAGATCTTGAGGTCGTCGACGGCTCGGATGGCGATTTGCTTGATCGCCGCGTCCCACGGCCGCCGGCCCTCGCGCACGCCCCGCGCGAGCGCTTCGAAACCCATCGCTGCCCGCGCGATCGCTTGCTGGTTCGCCATCAGGGCGCTGCCGCGGAACGCGCGCGCGAGCCGCACCAGCTCGTCGGCCGCGGGCGGCGCCGCGGGTTGGAGCAGAGCATCGAGCCGGTCGAGATATTCCCCCGCCTCGAGGGCGAAGAAGTCCGACATGCCGAGGGGCGGGAGCGGCTGCGTCATAGAGGAAACAACATAAGTAGATTAGGCGCTCGGTGGCCATGGTGCTCGAAGTCAAAGACTTGCGTTATCACTTGCCCGGAAACGGCAGGCCACTGGTCGACGGGATCTCGTTCTCCGTGGGAGCCGGTGAGACCCTGGTGCTGCTCGGCCGAAGCGGCGCGGGGAAGACCACGACGCTGAAGCTCGTGAACCGGCTGCTCGAGCCGAGCAGTGGTGACGTGCGGGTCTCGGGGACGCCCGCGCACGCCGTGGAGCCGACAGAGCTGCGACGGCGCATCGGTTACGTGATTCAGGAGATCGGACTCTTCCCGCATTTCACTGTGGCGGCAAACGTCGGACTGTTGCCTCGCCTCGCGCAGTGGCCCCGCGATCGGATCGATGCGCGCGTGCGCGAGCTGCTCGCGCTCGTCGGACTCGACGCCGTGGAGTTCGCGGCGCGCTTTCCCCATCAGCTCTCGGGCGGCCAGCGGCAACGCGTCGGTGTGGCGCGCGCGCTCGCGCTCGATCCTCCGCTCCTGCTGCTCGACGAGCCATTTGGGGCGCTCGATCCGATCACACGGCTCGAGCTGCAGCGGGAATTCCGCGCGCTCGCAACCAAGCTTGGCAAAGCCGCCCTGTTCGTGACGCACGATGTGCGTGAAGGACTCCTGCTGGGCACCCGCATCGCGCTGCTCGATGGGGGACGGCTCGCCTTCCTCGGCACACCCGACGATTTTCGAGCCAGCTCTCTACCCGAAGTCCGCAAATTCATGGAAGCCGCCTGAGGCTCCTCGAGTTCTACTCGCGCCACGCGGGCGAGCTCTGGCTGCTCGTCGGTCAGCACGTCGGCCTCGTGGCGATCTCCACGGGACTCGCGCTGCTCTTCGGGTTCCCGCTCGGCGTGCTGGTGGCTCACCATCCCGCGTGGCGCCGGCCGGTGCTGGGCCTGGCGAATGTGTTTCAGACGATCCCCAGCCTGGCGCTCTTCGGGCTCTTGATTCCCGTGTTCGGCATCGGCGCGTGGACGGCGGTCACCGCACTCGTCGTCTATGGACTCCTGCCGATCGTGCGCAATACGTACACGGGGATCGCCGGCGTTGACGCCGCGGTGCGCGAGGCGGGGCGGGGCATGGGCATGACTGACGGCGAGCTGCTGCGACTCGTCGAGCTGCCGCTCGCCGCTGGCTTCATCCTCGCGGGTGTGCGAATCGCTACCGTGGTCAGCGTCGGGATCGCGACGATTGCCGCGGCGATCGGCGCCGGTGGACTCGGCGTCTACATCTTTCGCGGCGTGGCGACCGTGGACAACACCCTGATCCTCGCGGGCGCCATTCCCGCTGCGCTGCTCGCGCTGCTCGCCGACGCATTGCTCGGCCTGGTGGAGCGAAGGCTCGTCTGGCGGCAACGATGAAGCGCGTGTTCCTGATGGCGCTCGTGTTGTCGGGTTGTGCGAAGCGCGACCGTATCGTCGTCGGCGCGAAGAACTTCACCGAGTCCGACCTGTTGGCGGAAATCGTGGCGCAGCAAATCGAGCGGCGGACGCAGGTACCGGTCCAGCGCCGATTGCATCTCGGCGGCTCGTTCGTTTGCCACCAGGCCATCCTCGCCGGCGAAATCGACTTGTACGTCGAGTACACGGGCACGGCGTTTACGGCGATTCTGAAGCAGCCTGCGATCGCCGATCCGGACAGCGTCTACCGCTACGTCAGCGCGGCATACGCGCGTGATTTCAAGTTGCGATGGACCGCGCCATTCGGGTTCAACAATACGTTCGCCATTCTGGTGCGGCGCGCGGATGCGGAGCGGTACGGTTTGCGGTCGATTGCGGACCTCGCGCGCGTAGCGCCGCGTTGGAAGGCGGGATTCGGGTACGAGTTTCTGGAACGCGCGGACGGATTCGCGGGTCTTGCAACGGTGTACGGCCTGACATTCTCGCAGCCGCCGACCGCGATGGACCTGGGGCTCACGTATCGGGCACTGGCCGAGCGTCGCGTCGACGTCATCGCGGGGAACTCGACCGACGGACAAATTGCGAAGCTCGATCTGGTTGCCCTGAGCGACGATCGCGGCTACTTCCCGCCCTATCAAGCGGCTCCCGTCGTGCGAGCAGCCGTGCTCGAGAAGTATCCCGCCGTTGGAGCAGCGCTGGCGGAGCTGGGCGGCAAGATCTCGGATGTGGAGATGCGGCAGCTGAACGCATTGGCCGACGTCGAGCACAAGGACATCGCCGAAATTGCGCGGGCGTGGCTCGCGGAACGAGTCCCATGAGGAGGGAGACTTCTATGCCAGAAGCCGAGGGTGTCGTTGTCGTTCGGGGTGGTGCGCGAGGGTTTGTCCAGCAAGTGACGGCTGGCCGTCATCATCTGGTCGCGGATGAGCCCGTCGCCTCCGGTGGGACTGACCAGGGGTTCGGTCCTTACGAACTAATCCTGGCTGCCCTCGGCTCGTGAATGTCGATGACCATCGCGCTGTATGCGCGACAGCAGAAGTGGCCGCTCGAGAACGTGGTCATCCGTTTGCGTCACTCGCGGGTTCACGCCAAGGACTGTATCGATTGCATAACAAAGAACACGGATACGATGCTGGATCGGATCGACACGGAAGTTGACCTCAGCGGAGCGCTAACGCCGGAGCAGCAACGGAAGCTCCTGGACGTCGGCGGGAAGTGTCCGGTGCATCACACCCTGAAATCAGGAATCGACATCAGGATGGCACGCGCTGCACCACCGCCATGATGTTGCCCTCGCTGTCCTTGAACCAGGCGGCCTTGGCGCCGCCGCCGGTGGCGATGCTGTGCTTCGTCTTGAGGCCGGGCATGCTGTATTCCTCGAATACGACGCCGCGCGCCTTCAGGTCGGCGACCTCGGCTTCGACGTCCTTGACCTGCCAGAAGGCCTGGCTGGCTTTTGACGTGCCGGCATTGGGAGTCGGATACAGAAACACCTCGGCGCCACCGCAGATGTAGACCACACCGCCTGCGTAGACTTCGGCGGGCTCGAGCCCAACGACCTGCTCGTAGAATTTCCGCGCCCGCTCGATATTGGATGCGGGGATATACGCGCGAATCGGAGCCGTGCTGAGCATGGTGGAGTCCTCCTGCGGTGCCACGCTATTGCTGCCTAGCGTAAACTGCAACAACCTCGCTGGAGCGGGGGGATTGAAACACCGGGAACCCCTAGGGCCCCCACGCTCTTCAGCGGAGGTGCATCTCTGATCCCGCGGGTGAATACCTCAGAAAGGACTTCAGCATGACAGATTCGACCGAACGTGCCGTGCTCGCCGGTGGCTGTTTTTGGGGAATGCAGGATCTGCTCCGACGGTACCCGGGCGTGATCGCGACGCGGGTCGGGTACACCGGCGGCGACGTTCTCAACGCGACATACCGCAATCACGGCACGCACGCCGAAGCGATCGAGATCATCTTCGATCCACGACAGATCAGCTATCGCCGGTTGCTGGAGCTCTTCTTTCAGATTCACGACCCGACGACGCGAAACCGTCAGGGCAACGACGTCGGGACGAGCTACCGCTCGGCGATCTTTTTCACTAACGAGAGTCAGAAGAAGACGGCGTACGACACGATTGCCGATGTTGAAGCCTCAGGGCTTTGGCCGGGCAAAGTCGTCACGGAGGTGGCGCCCGCCGGTCCGTTCTGGGAGGCGGAGCCCGAGCACCAGGATTATCTGGAGCGCTATCCGGACGGATACACCTGCCATTTCATTCGGCCCGACTGGGTGCTACCGCAGCGCACCGTCTCGTCGCCGGCGCACTCTTGACCGTGAGTATGAGTAAGGTCTGAGCCATGGGAACCGTGATCCCGCTCGGGGACGCAACACGACGCCCCCTGAATCGCTCGGTCGCTACGGCTCTCATCATCCTCGTCAACGCGCTCGTCTTCCTACTGGAGTTGCGGGGTGGCGAGCCTTTCGTGATGCGGTGGTCGGTGATCCCCGCCGACATCGTCGCCGGCCATCACTGGATCAACGTGCTGACGGGGATGTTCATGCATGCCAGCTGGTCGCATATCATCGGCAACATGGTGTTCTTGTGGGCCTTTGGGCGCGAAATCGAAGACGCGATGGGGCCAGGGCGCTACCTGGCGTTCTATCTCGTCGGCGGGGTGGTTGCCATGCTGGCCCAGTTGGGCGTCAGCCCCGGTTCCACGGTTCCCAACCTGGGCGCGAGCGGCGCGATCGCTGCGGTGATGGGCGCGTTTCTGGTCACGTACCCGCGCGACAAGATTCGCTCAATTCTTGTCATCTTCATATTTGTGCGGGTCACCGTCATCCCGGCCGCGCTCCTGATTGGTGTATGGTTTGTCATACAGCTGGTGAGCCTCGGTGCCGTTGCCACGACGGTGCAGACAGGCGGAGTGGCATACGTGGCTCATATCGGCGGCATGATCTTCGGCGCGCTCACCGCGCGATTGTTTGAAGACCCGCGACGGCTCGCGGCGCAGCGCGTGTAGCGAGACACGTCGTTCAGGTGTAACTCGCAATCGCCTCGCGCAGGCTGCCCTCATCGCGCCTGCCGTGATACCGCTCGTCATTGATGAAAATGGACGGCGTGCCTTCCACGCCGTTCGCGGTGCCGCTCTGCACGTCCCGCTCCACGCGAGCGGCGAATTGGCGCGCGGCCATGGCCTTGCGATACGCGCGCCCGTCGGCACCCGCGGCCGTAGCCTGCCGCTCGAGGTCCTGAGGCTCGAGGTCGTACTGATCGGCGAATAGGGCATCGTGCATGCGCCAGAAGGCGTCCGGCCCGGCGAGTGCGGAGACGGCCTCCGCCGCCTCCGCGGCCATTTCCGCATGCGGATGGATCTCGCGCAGCGGGAAATAGCGATACACATAGCGGAAGGAATCGCCGTCGCGGCGCCGCAGCTGGCCGATGACCAGCTCGAGCGCGCGCGTGTACGGACATTCGTAGTCACCGTAGACGAGGACCGTGACTGGCGCGGTCACGGATCCACGGACGTGATCGTCGTTGCCGATGTTCAAGCTCATAGAGTCTCCACCGCCAATTCCTGGCGCAGCGCCGGCGCGACCTTGGTACCGACCAGCTCGATCGCCTGCATCAGTTTCGCGTGCGGCAGTGAAGAGGCGTTCATTTGAAATGTGATGCGCGAGATCCCCCCCAACGCTTCGCTATGGCGAATGATCTTCTCCACCACTTCGGTGGGCTCGCCGATCAGCAAAGCGCCGTACAGTCCCCGCTGGGCGTCGTAGTGCCCCCGCGTCATGGGAGGCCAGCCGCGCTCTCCCGCCACGGAGTTCATGGCACGGGCGTAACCGGGAAAGAAGTCATCCGCCGCTTCTTGCGTCGTAGCGGCGACGTAGCCGAGCGAGTGGACGCCAACCTTGAGGCGCTCGAGCGGGTGTCCCGCTTGCTCGCCGGCCTCGCGATAGAGGTCGATGAGCGGGCGGAAGCGATGCGTTTCACCGCCGATGATCGCCACCATCAACGGCAGGCCCAGCCTGCCGGCGCGCACGAAGGATTGCGGCGTCCCGCCGACGCCTATCCAGATGGGCAGGGGATGCTGTACCGGTCTCGGGTAGACGCCCTGTCCCGTTAACGCGGCCCGGTGCTTCCCGGACCAATGGACGTGCTCGTGCTCGCGGATCTTGAGGAGCAGGTCGAGCTTCTCCGCGAACAGCGAGTCGTAGTCTTCGAGCCGCAGGCCGAAGAGCGGGAACGCGTCGACGAACGACCCGCGCCCGACCACCATCTCGGCGCGTCCCTGCGACAGCAGATCGAGCGTCGCGAAGTTCTGGAACACCCGCACCGGATCGGCCGCGCTGAGGACGGTGACGGCGCTCGTCAGCCGAATGCGCTGCGTGCGCGTCGCCGCCGCCGCGAGAATGATCGGCGGCGCGGAGTCGAGGTAGTCCTTCCTGTGGTGCTCGCCGATTCCGAAGACGTCCAATCCTACGTGATCGGCATGCTCGATTTGTTCGACCAGGTCCCGCAGACGCTGCGACGGACTGACTGCGAGGCTTGCCTCATCGTACGCTGCTGCAAAACTGTCGATGCCAATTTCTAAAGCCGTGGTGCGTGGCACATGGATCACGCTCCAATTGCATTGCGCCGCCACAGTGCCCGTAGCGACGCGCTTTGATGGTAATGAGACGGTGTGATGGTTATCGCCGCCGGGGCTTCACCTCTTGCACCAGCTCACGCCCCCAGCGTTCGATGGCCTGCGCCAGCTCGCCGAATTCGCGTCCCGCGCGCGTCAGCTCGTAGCTCACCCGCACGGGCGGGCCCGCGTCGACCTGCCGCACCAGGAGACCCTGTGCTTCGAGCTCCTTGAGGCGTGACGACAGGACCTTGTCCCCCGGCCCCTTAGCGCGTTCGGAGAGCTCGCTGAAGCGCAACGATCCCTCCTGGAGCACGTTCAGGATCAGTGCGTTCCAGGGCCGTCCCAGCACGGCAATCGCTCGCTGGAACGTGTTGCATTGCGAATCAACGCGTTTCGGCATGACCGCAAATGTAACCAGTTACTTCCCAAAGGAAAGCCCCTTGACATCAGGAAGTAGACTGGCGACTTTCCTTTCCGTTCGATAGTTCCATTCCACAAGAAAGCATCGTGAGGCAACGCTTGACGATTGGAATCTTGATCCTGCGCCTGGTGGTCGGGTTGACGCTGGCCGCCCATGGCACGCAGAAACTGTTCGGCTGGTTCGGTGGCTACGGCCTGGCGGGCACCGGGGGCTTCTTGGAGCTGCTCGGATTCGTCCCCGGGCGGCGCAATGCACTGGCAGCGGGTTTGGCCGAAACCGCCGGCGGCCTCCTGCTCGCGCTGGGCTTCGCCACGCCGCTGGCGGCGGCGATGATCGTCGCCGTGATGTTTGTGGCCGCCATAAGCGTCCATCTGAAGCAGGGCTTTTTCATTACGAAGCAGGGCTACGAATACACGCTCATCCTGGCGATCGCGGCCTTGAGCGTGGCGTTCACCGGTCCCGGCTCGCTGTCACTCGACGCCGTGCTCGGCGTTCGGGACGCTGGACCTGTGTGGGGTCTCGCCGCACTCATCTTTGGCGTCGCCGGCGGGGCACTCCGTCTTGCTCGACGGCAGATACCGGTAGCGCAGAAGGTCGACTGAGTCGCTGATCTGTCGCGCCCCCGCGCTGCACCGCCGCGGCACTGCCAGCGCGTGGTGCTGCGTGCGGGCGCCGTGGCGGCGGCTCCACGCCTCTCTAACCCATTGTCATTGAATCCGTTCAGCGCTGGCGCATCGGGCACAGCGCTTGCCTTCAATTGCGTTCGGCCTTGTGCCGATCCCTTTCACGGAGGCAACCCCCATGACGAACCTGAGATTGCTCGCCGGATTCGCGGCGGTTGCGGCGGTCTCGTTGGTCGGCTGGAGCTGCGAGACAAACCGCCAGGCACTCGCACCGACCCTCGGCGTGCCGCGGTTTCATTTCAATGAATTTCAGTGTCAACCCCTCAAGATGACCGGTGGAGGCCGGATCGATTATCCGCCCGGCACGGCTGACAAGAACGATCCGGCGACCCACGAATACGAGACGTTCGGCGCGCACGTCATCACGTCCGGTCAGTTCGATGAGGCGAGCGGCCATTGCCTGGCGGATAAAGGCTCCCTGGAGTGGGTCGACCACCGGCCGGAGATGAGGCTCAACGGGTCGCCGCTCAACCTCCACGCCACGTCGATCACGTTCGCGGACCTCGCGGTCGACGCCCCCCACTGCACTGATGGCGCGGTGCATTGGGGCGGCACGCTGCGGGTCCAGAACACGGGACAAGAGGACCTGCAATTCGAGGTGTGGGACTGTGACGCCGGCGAACCCGGCGTCGGTCAGGATGGCTTCGCCATTCGAGTCATACAAGAGATCGACGGGATCGGAGACTACGCGGTGATGTGCGATCCGTCGCCAGCGGAGCCGACCTGTACGCTGACGGGCGGAAACCGTCAGTTCCATCCGACCCACTAGCGAGCCCTGAAGCTCAAGGAGGATACGATGAACAACGAGAGCATCCGGGCGGCGATCCGCTTCGCGGGACTCGTCCTGCCCCTGATGTGGACGTCGGGCTCCGTCGCGGCCCAGATGCAGGCGACCGCGCGGGCCTCGTCCTACGGCGTCTCTGTGAGTACGGCGACGGTCAATCAAAAGTCGCCGGCAGCGGTTCTGCCGGCGGGCGAGATGATGGCGACGGATCAGGCGAGCGACGTCACAGTCGATGGTCTGGTATCGGTGCAGGACGCGTTCGCGATCGTCAACGGTGACCTCACGGACGGCTCCGGCGCCGTGAGCAGCGCCACGCTTGGAGCCGTAAACGTTCTGAATGGCCTGATCACTGCCGATGGCGTCGTCGCCATGGCGAGCAGCACGGTCGGCACCAGCGATGCCGAGGGCTCGAGTCTCGCGAACCTCGTCGTGAACGGCGTATCGGTGGACGACCCGGCTCCGAATACGCGTCTGGACCTGCCGGGCGTCGGTTATGTCGTGCTGAACGAGCAGGTTCCCACGAGCGGCGGGATTACCGTCAACATGATCCACGTGGTGTTGCAGCAGCCAGTACTCGGCGTGCTCGGTGGCGTGACGGGCTACCAGACGACGGGCGACATCATCGTGGGGTCGGCGTCGAGTAGTGTGAACTAGAGCGTTCTACCAGCTCATCCCAATCAACGACTGGCGGTAGGGCATTTCTGGGCCCTATCGCCAGCCCGCCTGGCCTCCCATGTTCCCGATCAACTGGAGGGGAGGTCTCCATGATGCTTCCCGATCAAATCGCCGCCGCCGTCCGCCACCACTGGTGGCTGTTCCTGCTGCGAGGCATCGCCGCTGTCGTATTCGGGGTGCTCGTCCTGATGTGGCCGGGCGCCACGGTCATCGCACTGACCGCGTTTATTGCCGCGTACGCCCTGGTTGATGGCATTGTTGCGGTGGGATCCGCCGTACGCATGCGGGCCATATTCGATCGGTGGTGGATCCTGCTGATTCAGGGTCTGATCAGCATCGCCTTCGGCGTGCTCGCGTTCATGAATCCAGCCCTCTCGCTCCTCTACGTCGTGATTTCCGTGTCCCTGTGGATGTTGTTGGCGAGCCTCGCGCTGTTCATGTTGGGTCGCGCCCACCAGGCGATGGGTGGTTCGGCCGTGGGGAGCACGATAGCGGCCGTCGCGAGCCTGGTGCTCGCCGTTCTTGCGGTGGCGTATCCAGGCCTGACGATCGCGGGTGTGATCGCGCTGATCGCGTGGTTCGCGCTCGTCATCGGCGTCGTGAACCTCGCGGTGGCGTTCCGCGTCCGTGCGCTCGTACAGGCGGCGGTCGCGTGAGCCCGCGCATTCCTGACGAGCGTGCCGGCGTCGCGGCCGAAGTCGCCGATCGGTTGCGGCGCCGCGGCATCGCGGTGACTGGTGGCGAAAGCTCTGACGACCTCGCGGATCTCCTTTCCGCGGTCGAGCGATTCGAATTGGTGGTGGAGTCGCACGGCGGCGATCTCATGGTGGACGATCTCAAAAGCCCGCAGCCCGACGACCGTCACTTCGTGCTGCCGCGCCGCGTGCCGGGGGAATCAGTCCGGGCCTACATCAACCGGATCGATGCGGCCGCCGCCGCGCTGCGCAAGCATCCGCGCCGCCCCGACTGACTGGCGCGGCGTTAGCGGGCGAGCGGCAGGGGCGCAGGCTCGATGAACAGATTCTCCACGTAGCAGAAGCCCCAATCCTCGCCAGGCTCGAAGCTGCGCATCACCGGATGCTTCGTCTTGTGGAAATGCTTCGTGGCGTGGCGGTTGGGAGAATCGTCGCAACAGCCGACATGACCACACTCGAGGCAGAGACGGAGATGCACCCACTCGTCGCCGCTCGCCAGACATTCCTCGCAACCGTCGGGCGTCTTGGGTTTGACGTCGCGGACCTGCGCGAGATGCTTGCATTGTTGGGCCATGCTAGAAGCTCTTCCCTTGGCTGATAGTATTCAAGCGATGACCGCCACGACCGTTCCCCCGACGCCTACCCCCGCCGCCGCCGCCCGGCAGGCCGAGGCGTTCCCGCGACTGACGGCGGCGCAGATCGCTCGCATCGAACCCCACGGCCGGCGCCGCGAGGTCCAGCCCGGCGAGGTGCTGGGCGAACCCGGCGAACCGGTCACTCGCATATTCGTCGTCGTGTCGGGAAGGCTCGACCTCGTCCGGCCGCCACGCTGGGTGGGTGAGGAGGTCCCCAGTTTCACCGAGGGCATGTTCACCGGCGAGCGATCGATTCTCGCGGGCGGGCGCTTCCTCGCCCGCATCCAGGCGAGCACGCCGTGTGAGGTGATCGAGGTCCTCCGCGCTGATCTGCTGACGCTGATTCAAACGGATTCCGAGCTCAGCGACATCTTCCTCCGCGCCTTCATCCTGCGGCGGTTGCAGCTCATCGATCAAGGTTTCGGCGACGTCCTGCTGCTGGGCTCGAATCACTGTCAGGGGTCGCTGCACATCCGCGAGTTTCTCACGCGCAATGGGCATCCCTACAAGTTCGTCGATCTCGACACCGACGCCGACAGCCAGGCGATGCTCGACCAGTTCCAGGTCAAGGCCGGCGACATCCCCGTGGTGATCTGCCGCGGCACGCTCGTGCTGCGCAATCCCACGATCCAGCAGGTCGCTGACTGTCTCGGGTTGAATCCCACGATCGATCGGACCGCGGTCTGCGATCTCGTGGTCATCGGCGCGGGGCCGGCGGGGCTCGGTGCCGCCGTGTACGCGGCGTCGGAAGGCTTGAACGTCGTGATGATCGAAGGGAACGCGCCGGGCGGCCAGGCGGGGACCAGCTCGCGCATCGAGAACTATCTCGGTTTCCCGCTCGGCATCTCCGGCCAGGAACTGGCAGGTCGCGCCTACGATCAGGCGCAGAAGTTCGGCGCGAAGATCCTCATCGCGAGAAAAGTCGCCCGGCTCGACTGCAGCACGAAGCCGTACCGCGTGCAGTGCAGCGAGGCTACCGGCGATCCGTTGCTCACCCGTGCCATCATCATCGCGAGCGGAGTCGAGTACCGGCGCCTGGCGGTTGAGAACCTGTCGCGCTTCGAGGGCGCCGGCGTGTACTACGCCGCCACGCGCATGGAAGCGCAGCTGTGCGCCGACGAGGAAATCGCGATCGTCGGCGGCGCGAACTCCGCGGGCCAGGCGGCGGTGTTCCTGGCGGAGACCGCGAAGCGCGTCCACGTGCTGATTCGCTCGGACGGGCTGGCGCAGACCATGTCCCGCTACCTCATCAGCCGCATCGAAGCGCATTCTCGGATTGAGCTGCATACGCGCACGGAGATCGTGGGGCTGGAAGGCAACGGTCACCTGGAGCGCGTCGCCTGGCGCAGCGGCCGCAGCGGCGCCGCCGAGACGCACGACATTCGGCACGTTTTCACCATGACCGGCGCCGAGCCGAGTACGAAGTGGCTGGCGGGGTGCCTGGCGCTGGATGCGAAAGGATTCATCAAGACCGGACCGGCGCTCACGGCGGACGAGCTGGTGGCCGCGAATTGGCCGCTGCGGCGGGGGCCGCACTTACTCGAGACGAGTCTTCCTGGCGTGTTCGCGGTGGGTGACGTGCGCAGCGGCAGTACGAAACGCGTCGCCTCCGCGGTGGGGGAGGGCTCGATCGCAGTAGCGACGGTGCATCAGGTTCTCGCGGAGTGACTACGGCTTGAGGAGCTGCACCATCCGCCGGACCGCTTCTTCCATCCCCCAAAACACCGCATTACTGACGATCGAATGGCCGATATTCAGCTCCTCGATCTCGGGAATCGCAGCGACAGGTTGAACGTTCTGATAGGTCAGGCCGTGGCCGGCGTGGACTGCCAAGCCAATGCTCTTCGCATGCGCGGCAGCCTTACGAAGTTCATTCAACGCCTTATTTGGACGAAGTTCATTCGACGCTCTTCTTTTCGACGCATTTGCGTATTTACCCGTATGCAATTCGATCGCTGGAACGCCGAGCGCTCGCGCGACGTCGATCGTCTTCAATGACGGATCGATGAAGAGACTCACGCGGATTCCCGCATCCCGCAGCTGGGCAATCGCGCCCCGCAGGCGGCGATCCCCCGTGCGCAGCGCGAGTCCGCCTTCCGTCGTGATCTCCTGCCGCTTCTCCGGCACCAGCGTCGCCTGGAATGGTTTTAGACGCGTCGCGAATCGGACGATGTCCGTGTGCGCGCCGAGCTCGAGATTGAGAACCGTGCGCACGCTGCGCGCGAGCGCCGTGACATCGGCGTCCTGAATGTGGCGGCGGTCCTCGCGCAAGTGGACGGTAATCCCATCGGCGCCCGCCCGCTCGGCGGCCGCCGCTGCCTGGACGGGATCGGGCTCGTCGGTCTTGCGCGCTTCGCGAATGGTCGCAACGTGATCAATGTTGACGTAGAGACGCATGGTGTCTTACCTTCGGGTCACCTCGACCAAGGTTTTGTCTCGTGAAGCCACGGCTCGCGCTTGCGCTGCTCTTGCTTGCCGGCACCGGAGGGGGAGGCGCCTGCGGCTCGAACCCCACCATAGGGAAGCCCCTGCCGCAGACGATGAATGAGTCGATCGCGCAGTTTCTGGCGGCCGTAAAAGCCAACGATGAGAAGCGCATGGGCGAGCTGTGGGGCACCGAGCGAGGACCCGCCGCGAACAACATGAACGGCGACGTGCTGCGGCAGCGGGTCACGGTGATCCAGAAGTATCTCGATCACTCCGGATATCGGATCATTGAAGGCCCCCTGCTCGTGCCGGGGCACGACGACCGGCGGATGTATCGCGTGGAGCTGCAGCGCGCCAATTGTAACCACGTGTGGCCGATTGAGGTCGTGCGCACGCACAGCGGCGGCTGGCTGGTCTACGACGTGCATCTCGAGAGTGCCGGCAGTCCGGCCGGGCCGTGCCAGGCGGCGACCACCGGCGGGGGAACCAAGCCCTAGCGACGGGCGTTCCACCTACTCAGTCAGCTCCAGCAGAACGCCGTTCGTGGTTTTCGGGTGCAAAAAAGCGACTCGCCGTCCGCCGGCCCCGCGCCGGGGCGTTTCATCGATCAGTTTGTAGCCCGCCGCGCGACAGCGCGCGAGCGTGGACTCCAGGTCAGGGACGCGGTAGCAGATGTGATGGATGCCCGGCCCGCGTTTTGCAAGGAATTTCGCCACGGGACTGTGGGGGTCGTTCGGCTCGAGTAGCTCGACGGCGACGTCGCCGAAATGCAGGCTGACGATCGTGGCGCCATCGGCGATCTCGGGCCGTCCGGGCGAGAGTCCCAGGACGTCTCGATAAAACGACAGCGCGTCGGTGACGCTGGTGACGGCGATGCCGACGTGAGCAACTGATGGGTTCATAGAGAGTCAAACTAATGTCTCGAGAGGGAGCGTGAAGGGTTATGGAAGAGGTGAAGCATCCCGCTGCCATCACGGACGCCACGTTCCAGGTGGAAGTCGAGCAGCACAAAGGGCTCGCCATCGTGGATTTCTGGGCGACCTGGTGCGGGCCGTGCCACATGGTCGCGCCGATCATGGAGCAGCTGGCCGGCAAGTACAACGGCAAGGTCAAAATCGTGAAGGTGGACGTGGACGCCAATCAGGCGACGGCGATGCGCTTTAACGTCCGCTCGATTCCGAGTATTCTATTCTTCAAGGACGGACGCCACGTGGACACGCTGGTGGGCGCGTATCCGTCGCAGGCGTTCGAGCAAAAGATCGAACAACATCTGTCGTAGCTTCCTCCCCGGAGGACGATGCGCGCGAGCACTGCTCGCCTGACAAACTCGCCGGTTCGCCTCGCGGATCTCCAATTTCCGCAGGTGAACCGGCTTATTCATCGCACCCGGCTCGCGTTCATCCATCTCGAGAATCTGCTGGCGTACGCCAAACGGGACCGCGACGGCCGGATCGACGGCTATCTCGCGGCGCATCTGCCCGACGAGTGCGTGCTGCTGTTTTTCCGAAAAGGCGAAGCCGTGAACGCCGCCACGCTGCACACCGCCGGGCGCCGGGTCATCACGATCACCGAAGCGCTGAGGCGCATGCGCACTGAAGTAGAGCGCGGCGATCTCACCTACTGCGCCGCCCCGATGGAGCAGCTCGCGTGGATGTATGCCTCCTGCGGCGGCACCTATCAGCCGCGCGGCATCGACGTCAATCAGCCGGAAAAATTCTTCCCGACGTTGCAACACGAAAAGGTGACCGGGGTGCTGGAGCTGATTGCGAATGGCCGGGTCTCCTACCTCAGGTTCGATCAGGGCAAGTATCTCAGCGGCCATTTCTGCGACAAACCGGACAACACGCCACCGGCGCGCTATCTCGAATCCTTATTCGATCCCGGCCCGGACGGCTCGGCTCCGGCGATGTCGGCCGGCACGTTTCCAGGCGCGGACGATCTTCCCGCCCAGGCGGCGACGGCGCTCGTCAACACATACCGCGAGCTCTACTGGCGCATTGTGGACGCCGTCGAGCGCGAATTCCCGGGAGAGGCCAAGCGGCGCGCCCAAAAGGTCACCGCGGCGATCGTGGAGACGCACCAGGTGCTCGCGCTGCTCAGCGTCCCGCGCGGGACCGACACCCCCGACGCCGTCGTGCGACCGGAGGAGCTGGCCGGTGCCCTGACCGACTGGGCGCTCCAGCTCCTCGAGGGCGCGGAGGTGATGATGCCGGGGACGGCCACCAAGGTGCTCAAGGATGCGACGCGCGAGCATCGCTACGTGCTGCAGGCTGCCGGGTTCTACGGAAAACTCCCCTGGCGGGTGACGTGGTGACGTGGCCGGCACCCTCTACGTTGTCGCGACGCCCCTCGGCAACCTCGGCGACCTCTCGCCGCGCGCCGCCGACACGCTGAAGCGCGTGGCGGCGGTCGCCGCCGAGGACACGCGTCACAGCAAACCGCTCCTCCACCACGTCGGCTCGAAAGCCGAGCTGATCAGCTTCCACGAGCACTCCTCCGATCGCGCCCTGGAGCGCATCCTGCGCATCCTTACAGAGGGGCGGGACGTTGCGCTGATCACCGATGCCGGCACGCCCGCGATCAGCGATCCTGGGGTCGACCTTGTGGCGGCAGCACGCGAACGCGGCGTTCCAATCGTGACGATCCCCGGCCCGACCGCCGTGGCAGCGAGTCTGGCCGTTTGCGGGATCCCAGCCGACCGCTATCTGTTTCTCGGATTCCTGCCTCGTAAAGGGAGCGACCGCCGCCGTTTACTCTCGACCGCCGCCGCCAGCGAATGGACCGTCGTGATGTTCGAGGCCCCGAATCGCGTCACGCAGCTGCTCGCCGATCTTGCGGAGGCATGTGGTCCCGAACGGCAGGCCGCCGTCTCTCGTGAGTTGACGAAGGTGTTCGAGGAGACACGTGCGGGGACGTTGCAGGAATTGTCAGCGCACTATGCAGAGGCTCCCGTGCGTGGCGAGGTTACGGTGGTGCTCTCGGGGACCGGCAAGCAGCGCGTCGAAGAGCCACCCCCGGATGCGGGTGAACGCGCCAAGGCTCTGCTTGCTGAAGGCTTGTCGCGCAAGGATGTGGCTCATCGATTGGCGGAAGAAACCGGAATTTCACGGAATACGGCGTACAAATTGGTGAGTGAACTATGAAACAGGGCGGTTGGGCGGTTGGGCGGTTAGGCGGTTTGGTAATGCTCGCGGCGCTGTGTTTTCCAACCGCCGAACCGCCAAACCGCTTAACCGCCGCCTCTCTCACCATCGGCCGCCTCCACTACGACGGCGGTGGCGACTGGTACGCGAACCCCTCGAGTCTCCCGAATCTGCTGGCCGCGCTGCGCGAGCGGACGACCCTCCCGGTCGCCGACCGCGAACGCGTCGTGACCCTGACGGGGCCGGAGCTGTGGGACGTCCCTTACATCTATATGACGGGTCACGGGAACGTGCGCTTCTCCGATGTCGAGATGCGCAACCTGCGCCACTATCTCGAGCAAGGTGGGTTCTTCCATGCCGACGACAATTATGGAATGGACAAGTCATTCCGGCGCGAGATCGCGCGCGTGTTTCCGGATCACCCGATGGTTGAAGTCCCGTTGACGCACCCGATTTACAACCTCGTCTACGCCTTTCCGAAGGGCATTCCGAAGATCCACGAGCACGACGGTCTGCCTGCCCAGGGGTTCGGCATTTTTTTGGGAGACCGCCTCGTCGTATACTATTCCTACCAGTCGGATCTCGGGGACGGATGGGAGGATTCGACGGTGCATCATGACCCCCCTGAGCTTCACGAGGCGGCATTGCGGATGGGCGTGAATCTCTTCACCTACGCAGTCAGCGGGATCAAGTGACGGAGACGGCGCGCCGGCTGCGTCGTCTGGGGGCTCCCCACGCGCGCGCCCGCGCGTTCGCGGTTGTGCTCGGCGGTCTCGGCGCGGCGCTGGCGGCGGCCGCGCTCGGACTCGCGCTGTCGCCCGCCGTTTCGGGTGTGACCCTCGCGTGGGTGCTGATTGGCGCGTGCGCGGCTGCGGCAACCTGGGCGGTGCGCCGCGCGCGCCGCGCCGCGGCGGCGCCGGTTCTGGGCCGGCTGATTGAAGGCGCCGCGGGCGGGCGCGCCGGCAGCATCGTTGGTGTCGTGAGCCCTACGGCGGGGGAGGGCAGCGGCTCGAGCGCCGCGCTCCTGCACGCCGCGGACACGCGCGCGGCGGCGGTCGTGTCGGTCGCTGCGCCGAGCGTCAATGGCCTGCTGCGGCGCACGACCTACCGCCATGTAGCGACCGGCGCGGGCGCCGCCCTCACGGGTGTGCTGCTGTTTCTCGCGGGCTCACCGGCTTCCGGTCGCGCCGCGGCGTTCTGGCACCCGGTGCGCACGTGGCGCGACGCGCACGCGCCAGTCCGCCTGGTGGTCGACCGGCGAACGGTGCGTCGCGGCGGCAGCGTGATCGCGACGATCACGGTCCCCGGCGCCACGCGCGTGACGCTGTGGACACGCGGTCGCGGGGAGCCCTGGAAGGCGATGCTCCTATCGCTCGATACGGACGGGCACGTCGTCCGGCAGGTGGGCCCGCTTGAATCCGACTTGTACCTCCGAGCCGCGAGCGGCGGCCGCTCGAGCGGTGAAATCAGAATCGACGTGGCGCTACCGGCGTTTCTCGCGGATCTCGGACTGACGGCGCGCTTTCCTTCATATCTGGGCCGCTCCGACGAGCCGCTGCTGGTCGGCCCCCCCTCCCCCCCCGATGCGATCCCGCTGCCCGCCGGGACAACGGTGCTGACGAGCGGAACGGCCAGTGTGCCGCTGGCAAGCGCCGCCTGGACGCTCGAATCGCACGTTGAGCGGCTGCGCGTCAATGGCACGCGCATCGACGGCCGCTTTACGCCCGCGGCCAGCGGCACGTGGCGCCTTCAGGCGCTGAACGGTGACGGCTCACCGCTCGAAGGGGCGACGCCTGAGCTGCACCTGCTGATCGTGCCCGATTCCGCTCCCGTCGTGACGGTCCCGGTGCCGGGACGCGACACGACGCTGCCGATTTCTCTCCATCAGCAGCTGGTCGCCGATGTGCGCGACGATCACGGGATCTCGCGACTTTCCGTCGTGAGCTGGCGGGTGAGCCGCACCGGCCGCATCGGCGAGGCAGTCCGCGAGTCGCTCGATGTCAGCGGCGTCGGTGACCGCGCGATCGTGCAGGGGCGGCTCGACGCCGAACACCGCGGGCTGCTGCCCGGTGACACGTTGCGGTTTTATGTCGAAGCGCTCGATAACGCGCCAACGCCACATGTCGGTCGCAGTCCCGAGATCGCGCTGCGCCTGCCCAGCATGGAGGAGCTGCGCGCGGAAGCGCGGGCTGCCGCGCGGGCGGTGGCGAACGCCGCGGACTCCGTCTCCGCCGCCCAGCGAGAGCTGAGCGACCGGACCCGCGATCTCGCGGAGGAACGCAGTCGTGATTCGGATGGGCGGGCGAGCGCGCGGCCAGGCAGCAACCAGCAGCAGGGCGCGATGTCGTTCCAGTCCACGCAGCGCACCGAGGAGATCGCCCGCGATCAGGCGGCGATGTCGCAGCGCGTCCAAGAGCTGGCGCAGGCGGTCGAGCAAATCGCGCGCGCGGCAAAGGCGGCGGGCATCGATGACAGCGCGTTCCAGAATCGCTTGCGCGAAGTGCAGGAGCTGCTGGAGCGGGCGCTCACGCCGGAGCTCGAGCAAAGGCTGCGCGAGCTGCAGGAAGCGCTGGCGCGTCTCGATCCGGAGGCCACACGCCAGGCGCTGCAACGCCTGGCGGAGGCGCAACAGCAGCTGCGCCGCGAGCTCGAGCGGAGTGAGGAGCTGTTCAAGCGCGCGGCGATCGAGGGCGAGCTCGCCTCCTTGGCCAAGGATGCGGAAGACCTGCAGCGTCGCCAGGCCGAATGGACGAAAACGGACGCGCAGCATCCTGATTCGGCGGCGGCCGCGGCGGAGCGGGATCTCGCCACAGCGACCGATTCGCTCGCCACAGGGGTCGAACGCGCGGGGCAGAGGCTGCCGCTCGAGCGGTCGCAGGCGGCGGCGCGCCGGGCGCAGCGGGCCATGCAGGAAGCGGCTGAGGCGGCCAGTCAACGCAATGCACGCCAGGCGCGGGCGTCCGGACAGGAGGCCGCCGATTCGCTGGCGCAGCTGCCGGACGCGCTGCGGCGCCGGCGGGACTCACTCACGTCCGCCTGGCGACAGGAGACGGTGGACGCGCTGAATCGCGCGCTGGCCGAAACGGCGGCGCTGGCGCAGCGGCAACAGGACGTCGCCGACGCCCTGCGAGATGGGCAGGCGGGCGCGGCGACACGGGCACGCCAGGCGGCCATCGAAGAAGGCACCCACGCGATCGAGCAGGAGGTCGGAGCCGCGGCCGGTCGTCACGCGCTCGTCTCGCCGCAGATCGAGGCCGCGCTCGGCTACGCGCAGAATCAGATGAAGCAGGCACGCGAGCAGCTCGAGCAGGGCGATCCCAACGCCGCCGTCGCCGCCCCATTCGCCGAGCAGGCGCTCGACGCGCTCAACGCGACCGCGCACGCGCTGGTCCGGACAGCGCAGCGCGTCGCCGGGGCGCAGTCGGGATCGGGGTTCCAGGAGGCGCTGGAGCAGCTGGCCCGCATGGCGCAAGAGCAGCAGGGGATGAATGGCGACGCGCAGGGTCTCTTACCGATGATGGGTGCGGGCGGGGAAGCGATGATGCAGCGGCTGCGCGAGCTCGCCGGGCGCCAGCGCGCGCTCGCCGAGCAGCTCGAACGCCTGCAGGCGGGCGGCGACGCCAGTGCCGCCGGCGCCCTGGCGCAGGAAGCCCGCGAATTGGCGCGCCAGCTCGAGGCGGGCAGGCTCGACGCCCGAACGATCGCGCGACAGGAGCGGCTGTATCGCAAGCTGCTCGACGCCGGCCGCAGCCTGACGGGCGACGAACCGGACGAGCAGAAAGAGCGCACGAGCCGCTCGGCCACGGCCGCCGACAGCGTCCACATTCCGGCCGCGCTGCGGCCGGGGGCGACCGGCACCGGCCCGCGCGTTCGCTACCCGACCTGGGACGAGCTGAGCGGACTCACGCCGGAGCAGCGGCGCCTGGTGCTCGAGTACTTCCGCCGCCTGAATGAGACGAAGCATTAAGCTCGCGATCGGCTTCCTGATTGCGTTGCCGTGGCTTGCGCGCGCGCAAGCTATCGGCCCCGGCTTTGAGCTCGAACGCGCCGGTCGGTACGCCGATGCCGCGTCCGTCTACCTCACGACTGTCCGCGGCGATCCGACGAACATTCCCGCACTGCTCGGCCTCGAGCGCGCACTCTTCATCTTGAACCGGATGCCCGAGCTGCTGCCGCTGGTGCAGAGTGCGCGCGCGGGGCTGCCGGACAGCCCTGCACTGCGCAGTCTCGAGCTCCGCGTGTACGCGGCGCTGAATCAGCTCGATTCATTGGAGACCATCGCGCGCCGTTGGGCCGCGTCGGCCCCGGAGAGCGAGGCCCCCTACCGCGAGTGGGGACAGGCTCTCGCTGATCGCCGCCAGTGGGATGAAGCGCGACGCGCGTTTCTCATCGGCAGGCGGACGCTGGGCGGTGACGGCACGCTCGCGCTCGAGCTGGCTCAGCTCGAGCAGCGCGCGGGGAATTGGGAAGCAGCCGCGGCGGAATGGGGGCGTGCGGTCACGCGCTCGGCTGACGTCGGTCCCAACGCCGCGAGCCAGCTGGTGGATGCGCCGGTCGCGCTCCACGATCGCGTGGCGCGTGTGCTAACGGCGCCGGCCCCAGCGACATCCGCGCGCGCGCGGAGGCTGGGCGCCGAAGTCCTGCTCACCTGGGGGCAGCCGAGTGCAGCCTGGGTCGCGATGGAATCGACGCTAGGCGCCCGCGCAGGGGACAGCGAGGCGCCCGACGCGCTGCGACGCTTCGCCGATCTCGCAGGCGTCCTGACGACGCCGGAAGGGCATCGCGTCCGCGGACTCGCGCTGACACGCTGGGCGGAGCTGGAGGGTGTGCCATGGCAGGACGCGTCGCGGGCGCGCGCCGAGGCGGTGCGGGAGCTGCTCGACGGCGGCGACAAGGCCGGCGCTCGCCGCGTGCTCGAGGGACTGACGACGGATTCGGCGGCGCCCGCCGAGGCTCACGCCGTAGCCGAGGCGGCGCTGCTGCAGGTGCTGATCGCCGACGGTCAGCTCGACGTCGCCGAGGAGCGCCTGTCGGCCGCTCGCACAACGCTGGCTGCCGACGACGGGGCGTCATTGCGGCTCGCGTTATCGAAGGCGCGGGTCGCACGGGGGGAGCTGGATCGTGCCGAGGCGGCGTTGGGGAATGACTCGAGCGTCACGGGCGTCGCGCAACGCGGCTGGGTATCGCTGTATCGGGGCAATCTGAAAGCGGCGATGGAGGCATTTCGACTTGCCGGCCCGTATGCGGCCGACCGCGCGGCCGCGACCGAACGCACGGCGATGATGGCGATGCTGCAGCGCATTCAGCAAGAGTCGAGTCCCGAGCTGGGCGCCGCGCTGCTCGCCCTCGCACGCGGCGATTCGGTCGGTGCAATCGCGGCGCTGCGCCGCGCCGCCGCGAGGCTCCCGGAACAAGGCGGGCGGCTCGAAGTCCTGCTCCTCGCCGGCCAAGTGGCCTCGCAGAAGGGCGGCGATCAGGAGCCGACCGCCACGGCGCTCTTCGACGAGATCGTGCGCGCCGGTGGTGAAGGCGCTGCCCCCGCGGCCGCGGAGCTCGAATGGGCGCGCCTGCTTGTGCGCCGGGGCGAAAACGCCGCGGCCATCCCACACCTCGAGCATTTGATTTTGACCCATCCGAACAGCGCGTTCGTCCCCGAAGCTCGCAGGGTGCTCGAGCGAGCGAAGGGAGCGATTCCGAAATCGTGAAGCGGCGGGAATTCTTATCGGCGGTTGGGCGGATCGGCGGATCGGCGGTTGGGGCACACCTGTTTGGCCTCCATCCGCCGATCCGGCTATCCGCCGTTCCGTCACTCCTTATCCCAATGGACGACGCGCAAACCGATCATCTCAAGGCCTACGGTCTCACCTACCGCGCGATCCAGGCCGGTCTCAAAGCCGAATGGCTGCTCAACTATCGCGGTGGGTCGTTTCTCATTCCGGACCTCGACGCGTTGCGGCGCGATGCGGCGCTCAACGGCATCCGCACCGAGCCGGTCGACAGCGCATTGACGGCGGTGCGGGGCGAAATCGAAGCGAGCAACATGGATGCGGTGCCGCTCGAGAAGGCATCCAAGGTTGCCGTGTACGCGCCCCCGAACGCGGCGCCGTGGGACGACGCCGTGACCATGGCGCTGCAGTACGCCGGCATCTCATTCACGAAGATCTGGGATTCCGAGGTGATGAATGGGTCGCTGAAGGACTACGACTGGTTGCACCTGCATCACGAGGACTTCACCGGCCAGTATTCGAAGTTCTTCCTGATTTACTCCGGGATGTCGTGGCTCGCCGACATGGTGCAGCGCAACACCGACATTGCGCGCCGGCTCGGGTTTGGAACCGTCCCCGATCTCAAGAAAGCGGTGGCGCGGGGGATTCGCGGGTACGTGGAGAACGGCGGGTTCCTCTTCGCGATGTGCACGGCGACCGAGACGATCGACCTCGCGCTCGCGGCCGAGAAGGTGGACATCGCGGCGACGTTCGCCGACGGCACGCCGATCGATCCCGATGCCGACGCCAAGCTCGATTGGTCGAAGAGTTTCGCGTTTACGGGCGCGCACATCGAGACCAATCCCCTGATCGCGAGCTTTTCGGACATCGACGGGCACCAGGTGAACGGCGGCGCGCGCCGCCAGCCGCTCGGAGCGTTCACGCTGTTCAACTTCAGCGCGAAGATCGACCCGGTGCCCACGATGCTGGTGCAAAATCACCGGCAGGTGATCCCCGATTTCTACGGCCTGACGACGTCGTTTACGCGCAACCGGCTGAAGCCGGGCGTCACCGTCCTCGCGGAAGAAGAGGGCGCACCGTGGGTGAAGTACGTCCATGGAGACCTGGGGAAAGGCACCTGGACTTTCTTCGGCGGCCATGATCCGGAAGACCCGCAACACCAGATCGGCGATCCACCGACCGATCTGTCGCTGCACCCGCATTCGCCCGGCTATCGGCTGATTCTGAACAACGTGCTCTTTCCGGCGGCCAAGAAGCGCGAGCTCAAGACGTGAGCGTCGAGCGCCTGACGGCGGCCGCGCGCACTCTGCTGCAGGAGGAGATCGCCGCGGCGCACGGGCGCGAAGTGTCGTTCGTGGTGCGGGCCGATCCCAACGGCACGCTCAGCGACACGCGCGTCGTCGCCCGCGGCACGATCGACGCGGTGCTCGCACTGCCCGGCGTGGCGCAGCGCGGCGAGATGCTGCTCCACAACCATCCGAGCGGGTTCCTCGAGCCCTCGGGCGCCGACCTGCACGTCGCGGCCCGGCTGCACGACGAGGGCGTCGGTTTCGGGATCGTCAACAACGACGTCAGCACGCTCTACATCGTCGTCGAGTGCCCCCGCGCCCGCACACTCGCGCGGCTCGATTCGCTCGAGATCGCGAATCTGCTCACGGAGTCCGGCCCCGTGGCGCGCGTGCTGGGCACGAGCGCATTCGAGGACCGACCCGGCCAGCGCGACATGGCGGCCTATGTTGCCGACGCCTACAACGACGGCGGCATCGCGCTGCTCGAAGCCGGGACTGGCGTCGGCAAGTCGTTCGCGTATCTCGTGCCGGCGCTCGAGTGGGCGCGACTCAACGGCGAGCGCACGGTCGTCTCGACCAACACGATCAATCTCCAGGAGCAGCTCGTCGGAAAAGACCTGCCGATTCTGTCGCGCGCGTTTTCAACGGGCGACCGCACGGTCACATTCGCGCTGCTCAAAGGCTGGCGAAACTATCTCTGCCTCTCGCGCCTGGAACAGGCGCGCGCCGGACAGGAGTCGCTGTTCGATGACGCGCGCGGCGCCGAGCTCGAGGCAATCGCGGGGTGGGCGTCGCGGACGGCGGACGGCAGTCTGGCGGATCTCGTCGCAGAGCCGTCGAGCGACGTGTGGGATGCCGTCGCGGCGGAGTCGGATCTGTGCACGCGGCTCAAGTGCCCGCACTTCGATCGCTGCTTCGTCTTCGCCGCGAGACGCCGAGCCGCGGAAGCCGACGTCGTGGTAGTGAATCACCACCTGCTCGCCTCCGACCTGGCGGTGCGCATCGCCTCGGACAATTGGCAGGAGGCGGCGGTCCTGCCGCCCTACCGCCGGCTGGTGCTGGACGAAGCACACCACCTCGAAGACGTCGCCGCGCAGCACCTCGGCATGCAGGTCAGCATGCTCGGCGTGCAGCGGCTGCTCGGCCGCCTCGAGCGCAACGGCCGCGGTCTGTTGCCGACGCTCGCTGCCGAGCTGAGCAGGCATGACGACTTGCTCGGCGCCGCGAGCCGCGATCTGCTGACGCGCACGGTGCTCGACGCGCTCGTCGCCGCCCGGCGCTGGGCTGACGAGCTGTTCGGCCGCTTGGCGCGGCGGCTGGACACGGAGCAAAGCGCGGCGCCGGTGCTGCGTCTCACCGATTCGTTCTCTGGGGACGCCGTGTGGCGTGAAGGACTCGACGTCGCGCTCGACAACCTGCTCATCGCGTTCAGCAAACTCCGCGATGGGGTCGAAACGATCGCCGACCGGCTCTCGATCGACGATCCCGCCGAAATGCGCACGCGGTTGATCGGAGAACTGCGTGGAGTCGTCCGTCGGCTCGATGCAGCCGCAGAGGGCCTGAAGGCAACCTTGCAACCGGTCGGCTATCGCGCACCCGCGGGACCCGCGGTGCGCTGGATGGAACGCCGCGGCCGCCGCACGCCGAACCTTACGCTCTCCGCCGTGCCGCTCGATCTCGCGCCCGTGCTCAAGGAAGCGCTGTTCGATCGCGTCGAGACGGTGGTGCTGACGAGTGCCACGCTGGCGGCCGGCGGCGAGTTCACGTTCCTCGAGGAACGCCTCGGTCTGTCGCTGCCGCCATCGCGCGTCACGGTGCGCGAGATCCTGCCGTCGCCCTTCGACTTCGGCGCCCAGTGCGTGTTTGGGATCCCCACGGACATCCCCGAGCCACGCGATGATGAGTCAGGCCATGGCGCCGCCGTCGCGCGGGTGCTGCTCGAGCTGGCGCACGCGTCCGACGGCGGCATCTTCGCGCTGTTCACGAGCCACGGCCAATTGCGGCGCACGGCGGACGCGATCCGCGGGTCTGTGGCGGCACGCTGGCCGCTGCTCGTGCAAGGCGAAGGCCAGCGTGACCAGCTGCTGCGGCGCTTTCGGGATGCGGGCTCGGCGATCCTTTTGGGAACGGATTCGTTCTGGGAAGGGGTCGACGTGCCGGGTCGCGCGTTGCGGGTGCTGATTCTCGCGAAGTTGCCGTTCAAAGTGCCGACGGAGCCGCTAACCGCCGCCCGGCTGGAGCGTCTCACCGAGGCGGGGGTGGACGGTTTCACCCACTATCTCGTTCCGCTCGCAGCCCTCAAGTTGAAACAGGGGTTCGGAAGGCTGATTCGTACCAAGTCCGACGTCGGGGCGGTCGTCTTGCTGGATCGGCGCGTCGTCACAAAACGCTATGGGGCGACCATGCTCGAAGGCTTACCCCCGGCCTCCAGGGCGATCGGCAACTGGCCGGAGGTTCGGCGCGAGCTGGAAGAATTCTTTGCCATGCATAGCATCGGCACGCCGGTGTCTTGGAGGTAGATTTACCGCATGACGTTCAGCAGACGCGTTGGCCGATTGCCCACCTATCCGATGGCCGAGCTGCCGGCGATCAAGCGCCGTCTGATCGAGCAGGGTGTGGATGTGATCGATGTCGGGGCAGGCGACGCCGACTTCCCGCCGCCCGACGTTGCGGTGCAAGCGGTGACACGGGCGCTGCAAGATCCCGCGATGAGCCGCTATGCGTTTCAGCTCGGGCTGCCCGCGTTCCGTGAGGCCGCCGCGGCGTACATGCGGCGTCGCTTCGGCGTTTCGGTCGATCCGTTCAAAGAGCTCCACCCCTTGCTCGGCTCAAAGGAAGGAATCGCGCACATGGGGACCGCCCTGCTGAATCCCGGTGACGTCGCGATCGTGCCGGTGCCGGGCTACGCCGTCTACCAAGGCGGGACGATTCTCGCTGACGCCGAACCGTTTCTCTACAACCTGACGCCGCGCACCGATTTCCTGCTCGAGTTGGACGAGATTCCCGCGGATGTGTTGCAGCGCGCGAAGCTCGTCTATCTGAACTATCCGAACAATCCGACGGCCGCCGTCGCCCCGCGCGAGTATCTGCGGCGCGTCGTGGCCGCATGCCGGAAGCACGATCTCGTCCTCGCGTACGACAATCCGTATTGCGAGATCACGTTCGACGGCTATGTCGCGCCGTCGATCTTCGAGATCCCGGGCGCGATGGATGTCGCGGTCGAGTTCCATTCGCTTTCCAAGAGTTTCTGCATGACGGGGTGGCGGCTCGGCTGGGCGGTGGGGCGGCCCGACCGCATCGCCGCGCTCGCGCGCGTGAAGAATTACGTGGACACCGGCGCATTTCTGGCGGTACAGACGGCTGGGGCCGAAGTGCTGAAGGACGCCGAGCGGATCGCGGCGGGGTACGCAGCGCAGTTCAAAGCGCGGCGCGACGCGATTCTGCCGGCGCTGCGCGCCAATGGATTCGAGGTGGAGACCCCGCGCGCCACGTTGTATGTGTGGGTGCCGCTGCCGGAGGGCCTCGCGTCGGCCGCATTCCAGAAGCGCGCGCTCGAGGATGTTGGCGTGGTGACATTACCTGGGAGCGCGTTCGGCGCCGGCGCCGAGGGATTCTTCCGCATCGCGTTGACCGTTCCGACACCCCGGCTCATCGAAGCGACCGAGCGGCTCGGAAAGGTGCTCGCCACTGTTTGACCGTGAGGTAGCGCGCCAACCGATCGGCCGCGCGTGGCTGATCACCGCGGCGATTCACGTGATCGCCGTGGTGCTGTTTTTCACGGTGGACTGGCAGGCCCCGTGGCGCAAAGCGACGTACGTCTTCGTGGAGCCGCAGGAGGCGGGCGATTCGATGGTATTCGTCCCCGGCACGCGCGAGATCCGCGCGAAGGGACCGACGATTGCGTCAACGAAGCGCGAGCCGACCCCACCTCCGGCGGCACCTCCGCCGCCCCCCGCCGAGCCAGCGCCGCCCGATACCGGCAGGACGCTGCCTGCGTACGATCCGAACGCCAGTCGCGTCGCACCCGCGCCGCAAGTTGGCGACGGCCGCTTGTGGGTGAGCCCGCGGCCCGGATTACCGGCCGCGGTGGCCGACGCCATTTACGGCGATACGGCCGCGCGACGCTCGGCAGCCATCGATCGCTTGAAGGTGATGGTGGACTCGTTGAATCAGGTGCTCGACCAGATGCAGCGCGAGCGGCAACGGCCGAGGTGGACGATCGGCGGCACGCCCAACAAGCCGGAGTGGGGCATCGATTCGGCCTACATCCACGTCGCCGGCATCAAGATTCCGACGATGGCGCTGGCGCTGCTCGGCAATCTGCTGCCGCAGGGCAACTTCGACGAAGGCATGCGTGCCCGGCAGCTCAACGACATGCGCGCCGATCTGCTGCGCGCGGCGGACCGCGCGCAGACGCTCCAACAGTTCCGCCGCTACGTGCGCGAGCTGCGGGAGCGCAAGCAAGCCGAGCGCGATGCCGAGGAGCGGCGCCGCGCGCAGGATACGGTCAAAGCCACGCCGTAGTGATTCGTCTCGCCGTCGTCCTCCCAATTCTTTCGTTGCTCGGGACGGGGATTGCCGCCCAGTCCCTGGACCGCAAGGAGCAGCGCGTGCGCGCGTCCATCGCCGCGGCGCGCGAAGAGCAGATCACGTACCTGCAGCGTGTCGTCGACATCCCCAGCAGCACGCTGAATCTCGAGGGCGTGCGGAAGGTCGGCGCGGTGTTCCGCGCCTCGCTCGACTCCCTTGGCTTCACGACGCGCTGGGCCGCCGTGCCCGACGCGGTCGGTCGCGCGGGGCATCTCGTCGCTGAGCACCGCGGCAAGCCCGGGGCAGTGCGGTTTCTCCTCATCGGCCACCTCGACACGGTCGTCGATCCCGGCGGCGCCAACTTCGTGCGCGAGGATTCGACCGCGCGCGCCGTCGGTGGCGCCGACATGAAGGGCGGGGACGTCGTGATTCTGTACGCCCTCAAGGCGCTCCAGGCCGCGGGCGCGCTGCGCGACTTGAACATCACGATTGTCTTCACCGGCGACGAAGAGCACCCCGGTGAGCCGCTCGCGGACGCGCGCCGCGCGCTGATCGAAGCCGCGCAGCAGAGCGACGTCGCGCTGGCGTTCGAGGCCGGCAACCGCTCCGACGCGACCGTGGCGCGCCGCGGCGCGAGCAACTGGCGCGTCGCCACGACGGGCCGGCAGGCGCATTCGGCCGGCGTCTTCAGCGAGAATGCGGGCTACGGGGCGATCTACGAGCTGGCCAGAATTGTGGACGCCTTCCGCGCCCAGCTCGCCGGCGAGCAGTACCTGACGTTCAACGTCGCCACGGCCGTGGGCGGAACCGACATCACCTACGACACCGTCGCGGTCAGTGGCACGGCAGCGAGCAAGCTCAACATCATCCCCTCGCACGCGGTCGCGCAGGGCGACCTGCGGTTCATCTCAGATGCGCAGCTGCAGCGCACCCGCGCGAAGATGCGCGCCATCGTGGCGCAGCACCTCCCGGGCACCGACGCCTCGATCGTGTTTCACGACGAGTATCCGGCGATGTCGCCGACACCGGGCAACGCGCGACTGCTCGCGGTCTACGATTCGGCAAGTCAGGCGCTGGGCTACGGTGCCGTCGCGGCGCTCGATCCCGGCCGCCGCGGCGCGGGGGACATTTCCTTCGTCGCGCCACTGATCGACGGCCTCGACGGACTCGGCGCGCTGGGAAGCGGGTCGCACGCACCGGGTGAGCGCGTGGACCTCAAGACGCTGCCGATGCAGACGGAGCGGGCGGCGTTGCTGTTGTATCGATTGGGGCGGCGGCCCGCCGCGCAGTTTGCTGGGACGGCCTCAAAGGGGGCCGTGGTTTATGCGCAAGACACCGCGAGCGCGCGCACCGTGCTGCGGGCGGCGACGCTCCTCGACGGCCGGGGCGGCGTGCAACACAACGTCGACATCCTCGTCGTGGGCAGCCGCATCGCGCGCATCGCCCCGCGCGGGGCCAAGCCGGCGGGCGCACGCGTCGTGGACCTGGGCGACCGCACCGTACTGCCCGGCCTGATCGACGCCCACACCCATCCCGTCTGGTACTTCAATCGGCAGAACCGGCTGCACACCGGCAACGACGGTGACACGCCCGCGCAGTCGATGCTTGCGGCGGCGGCCAATGCCTATGCAACGCTCATGGCAGGATTCACGACGATTCAGAGCGTGGGATCGCGCAGCGACGGAGATCTGCGCGACTGGATCGCCACCCAGGGGCTGCCGGGGCCGCGCATTCTCACCTCGCTCGAGCCGATCACTGATCGCACCCTGAGTGCCGATTCGCTGCGGGTGCTGGTGCGGCAGCGCAAAGCCGAGGGCGCCGATCTCATCAAGCTGTTCGCGTCGGCGAGCATTCGGGAGGGCGGTCAGCAGACCCTGTCCGATTCGCAGCTCGTCGCGGCCTGCGGCGAGGCCAAAGCACTGGGCCTGCGGACTCTGGTGCACGCGCACAGCGCGGCGTCTGTGCGTGCCGCGGCACTCGCAGGTTGTACCCAGGTGGAGCACGGCATTTTCGTGACGCAGGACGTGCTGTCGCTCCTGGCCGCGCGCGGGACGTACTTCGATCCGCAGTGCGCGCTCGTGTTCCGCAACTATCTCGACAACCGCGCGCGCTATCAGGGCATCGGCAACTACACCGATTCGGGCTTTGCGGTCATGGAACGGGTGTTGCCGCTCGCCGCTCAGGACATTCGTATGGCGCTGGCGACGCCGGCACTCAAAGTCGTGTACGGCACGGACGCGGTCGCGGGCGCTCACGGCCACAACGCCGAGGACTTGATTTGCCGGGTCGAGCGGGCGGGGGAGGCGCCGATGCACGCGATCGTGGCGGCGACGTCGCTCAACGCCGAGGCGTTGGGGCTTGGGGACCGGATCGGCGCCATCGCGCCGGGCCTCGACGCCGACATCATCGCGGTCGACGGTGACCCCTCGCGCGACATCAGGGCTCTGCGGCGCGTGAGCTTCGTGATGAAGTCGGGAAGGATCGTGCTGTGTTAACGGTAGGGGCGCGGCGTGCTGCGCCCCTACCCGTGATTCCTGCAGCTTACAGCTTCACCAACGTGCCGCGAATTTCGCCGGCAGGGTTTTTCTTCGTGTGAATGTTCACATACGAACGACCGGCGCGGATAATCCCCAGGATTGAATCGACTGGCACGGCGGATCCCTGCGTTGCCGTCCCTTTGAAGCCGACGCCCGTCGCGGGAGGGGCGAAGTTCACCTGCACGTTGCCCGCGACCGAATCAGCCGCGTGACGGTGAATATGCCCCAAGATGATGCTGTCGATCGGCGTGTCGATAACGACCTTCCACGTGACCACGTTGCCGAGAATGGTGACAGTCGCGTGCCCGGTTGCCGTCGTGGTGACGGCGGTCGGCGCCTCGTTGGCGCCGTTCAAGGTGGCGGTGTAGACCTCCAGGTCCGCGGGAATCGTCACCCCGTTGTCGCTGCACGCCACGCCGACCAGTCCGACGGCTGCGAAGACTGCGAATGCTCGCGATACACGCATATCAGTCTCTCCTTACGCAGTTTGTCACAGGTGAAACTGCACAAACCTTCGGTACGAAACACGGTCTCCTCTCGGACGGCTGAAGGTTTACCGAACGACGACTTTCCCCACCATGCCAATCGACCTGTGCGGCGTGCAGTGATAGGGGAACACCCCCACTGCGGGGAAGCGGTGCGAGAAGCGGGCCCCGGGACTGAGATCGGAGGAGTCCCAGATACCGGTGGTGTCGGACGTCGTCGTATGAGGCTCCACACCCACGTCTTCGCAGTTCACCCACGTGACCGTTCCGCCGGGCGGCACCGCGATCGAATCGGGATGAAAGGCGAAATCCCGCATCGCGACGATGACGTGCATGGAGTCGATGACCGTGACGGGCACGCGGCATTCCGCCGCGGTGTTGAGCGACGGCCCCGAGCCCCGCTCGGAGAAGCACGCGACGACTGCGGCGCACCCGATCGCCAACAGTCGCACACCGAGCGGCTTCATGGGTGCCTCACGACGATAAGAGCTTTCATGAACGGATGCGGCGTGCAGTGGAAGGCGAACTCGCCCGCCTGCGCGAACGTGTGACTCCACGTCTTGCCCGGCTCGATCGGCCCGGAATCCCACGAGCCATCGTCGGCGGTGATGGTATGCACGAGCTGATCGTTGTTGGTCCAGCGCACAGTCGTGCCCGCGGCAATCTCGATGCGCTTTGGCTCGAACGTCATGGTGCGCATTTCAGCCGGCGTCGCATTCGCCGCCCCCGCCGCCCCTTCGCCGCCGCCGTTCTTCGCCGCCGTCTTACTTCGCCGCCCGAAGTACCGGCTCAGTGTGAACGGAATCGTGAACTCAAACCCGCCGCGGACTCGAGCGATGCCACGTGACGCGCCCTGGAGTGTCGCGGTATTCGTGTTGGTAACCTGTAGCGACAGCGTGTGCGGGGAGTAGGGAATCGCGACCTGCAACCCGGCGCCCCAGGCGGCCTTCTCGCCGGGCCGTCGATCGATCAGCGTGGTGGCATCCCCGGCGAGCGCGAACCAGCGACTCAGGCGGACGGCCGCGCCGGCGCCGACCGCGTACCGGGCCGTATCGCTGTGGTAGCCGTTGGACAGCAATCTGCCGGCGGCGATGAGCCGCAAGCGTCCGACATTGCGGGCGGCCGTCAGCTCCGCGTCGAAGCTGCCCGCGGCCTGGTTGTAGCCGGCCTGCAGCGCAACGCCGCGCTGCCCGTAGCGGGCGAACCCCTCCCACTCGTTGGGGAACGCGGCGGCCACGTCGGACGACGTCGCGTAATTGAAACCGATGAGCAGAGGGATTGGGAGCTGATAGCTGAGGAGGAATGTCGGGGAATTCGTGACTTTGCGGAGCGGGGGGTCGCCCACTCCGAATCGGTGCACGAAGTTGAACTGCAGCGTGCCGCGCGCGCCCAGCCAGCCACCCGACAAGTTCGGGGGCCGCTCGAGGACGGACTGGCACGAGGCTACATCAACGACTCCCACGAACACGGCGAGGGCGCAGGACACACACACTGCGATCCGACCAAGCTGGGGCAACCGAGCCTCCTCATGAGAGAGACGCGAGGGTGAGGCGGCGCAGCGCCGCCTCTTTGCCGACGACCGACAGGAGCTCGTTCACAGGCTCCGACACCGTTCCTCCGGTCAACGCGATGCGGATCGGCTGAAAGATCTTACCCGCCGGCACATTGCGTTCTTCTGCCAGATTGCGCAACACCTTCTCGAGGCTTTCCGGCTTCCAATCGGCCGCGTTCTGCAGCGCGATCACACTGGCCGCAAGCGACGCGTGATACCCCGTCGGGTCCTTGGCGATCTCTTTCTTAGCCTTCTCGTCGAGCTGGACCAATCTCGCGTCCAGCCGTACCGCCACCTGCCGCGCGACATCGAGCGTCGTCCGCGAGCGGATCTTCACGACGGCGATCGCCTTCAGGACCGATTCCTTGTTGCCGTCGACGCCGAGCTTTGCCAGCTCGGGTTGCACGAGCGGATACAGCTCGTCCGCGGATTTCGCCGAGAGGTACTGCCCATTCATCCACTCAAGCTTCGTCGTATCGAAGACGGCCGGCTTTTTGAGAATGCCGTCGAGCGAAAAGAGGCTCAGCAATTCCTCTTTGCTCATGATCTCACGATCGCCGCCCGGACTCCATCCAAGCAACGCGAGAAAGTTACGCATTGCCTCTGGGAGAATACCTAGGTGCTGGTAGTCTCCGACAGCGGTCGCGCCATGTCGTTTGGAAAGTTTTTTCCCGTCGGGTCCGTGGATCATTGACACGTGACCAAAGATTGGGGTCACGGCGCCGAGCGCCCGGTAGACCGCGAGCTGTTTGGGGGTGTTGGAAATGTGATCGTCGCCACGGATCACGTGCGTCACCTGCATATCGATGTCGTCGACGACGACGGCGAAGTTGTACAACGGGGACCGATCCGACCGCAGGATCACGAAGTCGCGGATATCCTCGCCCTTGAAGCTGATGCGCCCGTGCACCGCGTCATCCCAGGACAGCTCGCCCGGGGGCACGCGCAGCCGGATCGCGTCCTCCTCCATGTATGCCTTGCCTTCCTTGAGGAGCTGGTCGGCGATCTGCTGATGGCGGGCGAGCCGTGCGCCCTGGAAGATGGGAGGTTCGTCCCAATCGAGGCCGAGCCATTTGAGGCCGTCGAGGATGACCTGGGTGTGTTCGTCCGTGGAGCGCGCCTTGTCGGTGTCTTCGATGCGGAGCAGGAACTTACCGCCCTCATGCCGGGCGAAGAGCCAATTGAAGAGGGCGGTGCGGGCGCCGCCGACATGCAGGTAGCCTGTCGGGGAGGGGGCGAATCGGACGCGGATGGTCATCGCTGCGAATAATCAATGATCAATGTCCAATGATCAATGCTGATTGATCATTGGGAGTTGGTCATTGATCATTCGCGCGAAGCGCGCACGGAGAGGGGGGGATTCGAACCCCCGATAAGGTTTTAAGGCCCTATAACGGTTTAGCAAACCGCCGCCTTCAGCCACTCGGCCACCTCTCCCCGGGGGTGAATTATCCCCGGGCGAGGCTCAGCGAGCAAGACCGCTCAACCAACCGGATCTAACCCGCAGTTGTTGCGGTGTCGCGTCAGGCAGCACCCCGATGTGCCACGAGCCGCTGTCGGCGCGTACGAGCTTCAGCCCAGCCCAGCCGAGCGCCTCATCGTAATCCATGTCCTCGGTGCCGCCGACGTGCCGCTCGAACCAGTCGTGCATGTTCACGCCCGCCGCGTCGCTGACCGCGCGCTCGACGTCGTCCTCCGTGTAACCGCGACCCTGGAGGTAGTAGGATGCCTTGGGAAGCGCGTTCCAGGAGCGCTGCTTGAGATTGTTGAACGCCTCGTCGAGCGACTTGGTGTTGCCTGTGCGATTGCGAATGAAGAGGTCGAGGTACAGCGCGATGCCGGCGCCCTTCGTGTAGTAGTCGAAAAACGTGTTCTGAAAATTGGTGGGCTGCGCGTTCGGGGCGCCGTCCCAGAAGGGCGCCTCGAACGAGGCCATCCGCGCCGACGTCCGCGTACGCCCCGGTGCAGTCAGATTGTCTTGAATGAGCCCCGCCATCCGGCTGTAAAACGTGCTGCTGTCCTGAATCCCCGCGCGGCGCAGCGCGGCCATCCCGTAATACTGCGTCCACCCCTCGGCCACCCACAGCGATGGCTCATACTGCTCGCGCGTGTAGTCGAACGGACCCAGCGCGGCCGGCCGGACGCGCTTCACATTCCACACGTGGAAGTATTCGTGCGACGCCGAGGTGATGCCCGCCAACAACGTCGCGGTATCGGTCCACACGCGCCGGTTCTGAATCTGGGTCGAGTACAGGTGCTCCATCCCATCCCCGCCGGGAAATCCGATGTTGAACAGGAAGGTGTACTCCTCGAGCGGCGGCGGATCAAAGACGGAGTTCTCGTAGCGCACGATCTTCTCGACGTCGTGCACGAAGCGCGCGCGCGTCTCGGCCGCCACCGGCCCGTTGTGGTGCACCATCACCCGATAGGTCCGGTTGTCCACCACGAACGAGTCCAGCATGAGCGATCCCGCGGGTGCGACCTCAGTCGGCGTGTCGATCAGGAGATCGTAGTTGGGAAACTCGAAGTGCCGTTGCCCGGCGCTCCGGACCGCGCCGTTCATGATCGTCCAGTCCTGGGGCGGCGTGACGTCCAGCGTCACCGGGTCCTGCTTATGCCCCTCGACGTACATGAACAGCGACGCACCGTTCCAGTTGGCATGTGCGCTGTCCAGCACCGAAAACGTGCCCGACATCGGCGAATTGGCAAACACGCGATAACTGACGCGCACGCTGCGACTCGCGCCGGGGAAGACGTGCCACAGCGACCCGTTGACCTTGTCCCAGCGCAGCGGCGTCCCGTCGGCCGAGCTGACGGCGAAATCCTGCACGTTCTTCGCGAAATCCATGCGGCCGTAGCGGCCCGGAGACCAGACCGGCATCTGCAGGTTCACCGTGCGACCAGTCACGCCACTCACCTCGAGCGTGATGGAGTACAGGTGTGACGCCACGTCCGGCATGGCAATGGCATAGTCGACGTGGTACGGCCGGGCGGCCGGCCGAGCCTGTGCCGCACTGAGTTGTGGTACGAGCAACGCGCTCACCACAACGGCCCGAGGGTAATTCATTTCGTCCACACCTCGATCACGCCGCCCGAGTTGCCGAGCCCGTACCGCATCTGCGCCTCACCGGCGTTCAGGAATCGCAGCTCGCGCACTTCACTCACTCGCATCTCGCGCAACCGAGTGACGTCCCCGGTCTTGACCCCGTTCAGGTAGACGCGGAGGTCGCCGGCGGTCGGATCCATGATGCTGACGGCGCCGCGCGTATGCAGCCAGTTGGGCCGGAACTCCTGCACGAGCGCGTAGACATCGAGCGCCGTCGAGCTCGCGAACTCCTCCTCCGTGAGGATGCTCGAGTTGCGGACCCCCGCCACGCGGCGCCTTGCGTCTACGGGCGCTGGTGGTGGAGGTGGAGAAGGGGGCGGCTCTGGGTGAGGGGGAGGGGGAGGTGCCGGGGCGGTCGCGACGCTTGGCTTGGGCACGCCGACGCCCGTCACGACCTCGATGATGCCGCCCGCGTGGCCCACCCCATACCGCATCTGCGCTTCGGCCCCATTGAGGAAATGCAGCTCTTGAATGTTGCTGGTGTTGAACTCGCGTAAGCGGCTCACGTCGCCCCACGGATGGCCTTCCAGATAGACCTGGATCTCGCCGGCGTGCGGGTCCCTGATGCTGATCTGGCCGCGCTGGTGGAGCCAGTTGGGGCGCGACTCCTGGACCAGCGCGTAGGCGTCGATTGCCGTCGAACCCTCGATCTCCTCGCGATCGATCACGTTGGAGTTGCGGTCTCGTCTGCGCGCGGGTGTGGGACTTGGCGCTGCCGCAGTTGGCACAACGGGGGCCGGTGCTGCCGCGGCGGGCGCGGGTTGGGGAATCGGTATGGGCCGTGCAACCGCCACGACCGGAACGGAAGGAGTGCCGTACACGACCGTACCGTCCCCCGCCCGGATGAAATCGGCGCTCCCACCTTTCTCACGGAAGCCGGTCACTTCGGGTCGCATACCCATCGCCATCGCCTGTTGCTTCCACTTGGCGTACGGCATGCGAATCAGCCAGTCGCGCACGATCCAGACGCCATTCGGCAGGCGCATGAATTCAACGCGACCGCCGGCGCCTACAGCCACCAGGTCCTCCGGCAAACGGATGTAACTGAACTCCATCCGTTTGAGCTCCGACGTCTTGCGATCGACCCAGAGCGTCCCGGTGATATCAGGAGCTCGGCGCTCGCGTGCCGACGTAAACAGCAGGCCGATCAGTCCCTCGGCGTCGCCCCGGCCGTTCTTCGCCTCGAAACAGTGTGTGCGGAGGAAGGTGTCGCTCAGCAGCACGTCAGCGTCGGGTGCCCGATAGATCCACCCGGTGTCGGTGACGACGACGTACCCTTGCTGTTCGAGCTCAGCGTCGGTGGCGAAATTTCGGAAGGGAATCTTCTGGAAGCCCGCCACTTGGACCGTCGAGTCGGGGACGCGTGGTCGTCCGGAAACGTTCACGTCACGCTCGAATACGGTCGTCTCGAACCAGTATGCCGGCACCCGCGATGTCCATGAAACCGCTGCCAGCGCTTCGCGGATTTCGTCCCACAGCGCGGCGACCGAGGCCCCCGCGTCGATGTCGCACTGGCGCTCGCCGGCGACCACCACCTCCTGCAACGAAATCGGAATTGGATCGATGACGGCATTGTATCCTGTCTCCTCCCCCGCCCGCAGCGTCAGCGGCGGAGAGACGAGCGGCCGAAAGCCGATGCGCTTGGAGCGGAGCCGGTAGGAACCCGCCACCGGAGCGGTCAGGGAGAATTCGCCCGCGGCGTTGGTCATGGCGCGCGCGCGCTCCACGCCATGGGCGTCGATGAGGGTGAGGAACGCGCCGGACAGGGGCGCACGGCTCACGCTGTCCGTCAGCAGCCCGCGTACGGTCTGTGCGGCGGCGGGGGTCGCCGCCAGGAGGAGCAGCGCTGCTAGCCTTGTTCCCACCATTTGAAGCGCTGCGGCTCGAGCTTGGCGAGCCGGTAGAGATTGCGGGCAAATCGTCCCACAAAGAGCGCCACCATCCCGGTCAATAGGATCGCGAGCGTCCAATTGGCAACCAGTGCGATCGACCATGGGCCCTTCACCTCCCAGAGTGCGGCAAGCGCGAGCGTCGTGTTCAGCAGGACGAGCAACAGGCGCACTTCCGTCGGTCCGATGCGCCCGTACGAAATCTTGAACACGCCGAACACACTCGATTCGAGGTAGACATTGATCGACAAGGCGAGATACACCACGACGAGCCCCAGCGCGAGGCCGAGATTCACGTACGGTGACAGGCCGATCCCCAGGCCAATGACGGTGGTTGAAAACGCGTCCACGACGTGATCGACATAGTAGCCGTACTTGGGACGCTGCGTGCCGCGCACGCGCGCGAGGGTGCCGTCGAGGCTGTCGCCCAGCCAATTGATGACGAGCATCAGGCTCGCCACCCAGAGCCAGGCGGGGCTGTAGTGGGTCAGGGCGTACGCGGCTCCGGCGCCGGCGGCGGCGATCGTGCCGAGGGCCGTCAGGTGGTTGGAACGAATCGAGCGCGGCACGC
>QHVB01000046.1 GCA_003222195.1 Gemmatimonadota bacterium
TCGGTCAGACGCGCATGATGGGCTTCAATAACATCGAGCTGATCAGCGACCGGCCGATCGTTGACAACCTCAAGGAAATCGCCGAGGTGAAGCGCAACTATCCGAAGCATGCCGTGATCGCGTCGTTGATGGTCGAGTCGAAGCGGGAAGCCTGGCATGGGATGGTCAAACAGACAGAGGACACGGGGGCCGACGGCATCGAGCTGAACTTCGGATGTCCCCACGGCATGAGCGAGCGTGGGATGGGGAGCGCGGTGGGCCAGGTGCCCGATTACACCTGCCAGATCGTCGAATGGGTGAAGGAAGTCGCCACGATTCCGGTGATCGTGAAGCTCACGCCGAACGTCACCGACATCACGTACATCGCCCGCGCGGCCGTCAAAGGCGGCGCCGATGCGCTGTCGCTGATCAATACGATCAACTCGATCGTCGGCGTCGATCTGTCGACGTTCGAACCGCAGCCCTCCGTGGCCGGCAAGTCGAGCCACGGCGGCTACTGCGGGCCCGCCGTCAAGCCGATCGCGCTGCATCTCGTCTCGGCGGTCGCCGCCGACCCCAGCGTGAAGATTCCCATCTCCGGGATTGGCGGCATTGCGTCGTGGCGAGACGCAGCCGAGTTCATCGCCCTGGGCGCCGGCTCGCTGCAGGTGTGCACCGCCGTGATGCACTACGGTTTCCGGATCGTGGAGGACTTGATCGACGGGCTGTCGAACTGGATGGACGAGCGCGGCCACCGCACCCTCGCGGACATCCGCGGCCGAGCGCTCTCCCGCGTCGCGAAGTGGGAAGACCTCGATCTCAACTACCACCTGCTCGCCCACATCGATCAGGACAAGTGCATCAAGTGCGAGCTGTGCTGGACCGCGTGCGAGGATGGCGCACACCAGGCGATCCGGCGCCTGCCGCGCAATAACGGCGGGCCGGTCGTCGAGATCATCGACGAAGCCTGCGTGGGGTGTAATCTCTGCGCGGCAGTCTGCCCCGTTCAGGATTGCATTACCATGCGAAAGGTGCCGAACGACTACGCGCCTGTGACGTGGAAGGAATACGCCGCGGGTAAGGGGAAGCTGGCGCCGCGCTCCGAACAATTTCATACGGCGACTTGGAGTCCCAGCGCGAAGCACTAACCACTTTCCCCTCTCTCTTTTCTCTCTTGCTCGCAAAAGGGCGCGCTTGTCATCCTGCTTTTCAGAGAGGTCCTTCGCGTCGCGCGCCTGCGGCGCGCTCCGCTCAGGATGACATGCTCGGGTTTTTGGACAGTAAGAAAGGGAAAGAAAAGAAAAAGAAAGAAGGGTTCTAAAGTCGTCCGGGCGGCGCGAGGGGAGGCATCGAAACGCCGGTTTCAGGTTCTGGTGTAAAATCCTCCCCGGGATTGATGAACCGGTCTCGCTCAAAATTGTACTGCTTATCGTACAACTGCTTGTAGCGACCATTCGCGATCAGTAACTCTTCGTGAGTGCCCCGCTCCACGATTTGTCCACCTTCCAGCACCAGAATCTGATCGGCGCTGCGAATCGTCGACAACCGATGCGCAATCACGAACGTCGTCCGCCCGCGGCGCAGCGCCCGCAATCCGTCCTGGATCTTGGCTTCGCTCTCGGAGTCGAGGCTCGAGGTCGCCTCATCCAAGACGAGGATCCGGGGGTCTGCGAGAATGGCGCGCGCGATCGAGATGCGCTGCCGCTGACCGCCCGACAACTTGACGCCCCGCTCACCCACCACGGTGTCGTACTTCTCGTCGAACTGGTCCACGAACTCATCGCAGTGCGCGATGCGCGCGACCGCCTGGATCTCGGCCCGCGTCGCGTGCGGCCGCGCGAAGGCGATGTTCTCGGCAATCGTGCCGTCGAACAGGAAGTTGTCCTGCAGCACCACGCCCAACTGCGTGCGGTAGTCGGCCAGTGGCACCGTCGCGAGATCGCGCCCATCCACGAGCACCCTGCCCTTCTCGGGCCGGTTGAACGCCAGCACCAGCCCGATAAGCGTGCTCTTCCCGGACCCCGAGGAGCCGACGAGTGCCGTGGTCGAGCCGGGTCTCGCGTGGAAGGACACGTCTTTGAGCACCGGTACGCCCGGCTTGTAGGCGAACGTCACGTGCTCGAACGCGACGTCGCCGCGCACCGCGTCGAGCGGCGCGCGCTGGGCATCTTCCGCGTCTTCGGTCGTCATGCGGCGCAGCTCGTAGATCCGGTCGAGCCCCGCAAACGCTTCGGTGATTTGCGTTCCGATCGAGGCGATGTTGATCAGTGGCAGTGCGACGAGCCCCACGAAGAAGACGTATTGGACGAACTGTCCCAGCGTCATCGATTGCGACAGGACCGCACGGCCGCCGACGAGAATCATGACGACCGAGATCGCGCCGATCACGAACTGCGCAAACGCGCCGACGCCGGAGACGCCGGTCATCGTGGTCGCCACGTTGCGGAACAGGCGGTGGGCGCCGCGCGCGAATACCAGCCGCTCGCCACGCTCCGACCGGTAGGCCTTCACGATGCGGATGCCACCCAACGTTTCGGCGAGACGACCGGTCACCTCAGCGTTGAGCTTGCCGCGCTCGCGAAACAGGGGCCGCAGCTTCGAGAACGCGTACGCCATGCCCGCGCCGAACAGAGCGAGCACGAGAATCGAAATCGCCGTGAGCTTCCAGTTCAACCAGAAGAGGACTCCCAACGCAATACTCGCGGTGACCAGGCCTCCGACCAGCTGCACCAGCCCCGTCCCGACCAGATTTCGGATGCCCTCCGCATCCGTCATGATCCGCGAGATCAGAATGCCGGTCTTGGTAGAGTCGAAGTAGGAGATCGGCAAGCGCAACACGAATGCTTGTATGGATTTGCGCATGTCGGTGATGGCGCGCTGGGCGGCGACGCCGAGAATCTGCGACAACCCGAACGAGGTCACCGCCTGCACGACGGCCGCCGCGCCGACTGCTGCCGCGATGACGCCCAGCAGGTCGGCGCGCTTCTGCCCGACGACCTGGTCGATGATGTACCGAGACGACCACGGCAACACAAGACCCGCGAGCCGGCTGACCAACATCAACGCGAGACCGACTACCAGCCGATGGCGATGCTGCCAGACGAGCCGGCGTGCTTCGTGCCATGCGTTCGCGTAGTTGGGTTTGGGTTTCTTGTCCGCCACGGCGAGAAGCTTACCTAGTCCGGGAAGGCCTTACCAGGAGTCCGGTCGTCGAGACGCGCACCTCGTAAGTCCCGCCGCCGGGAGCCGTTGCGCTGATGAACGTGGCGGAGCCGTATTCCGCGTCCACGAACGGCCGCAGCACCCAGTAGCGGCGCGCCAGGTCGAACGCATCGAAGGGTTTGTTGGCGGCGAGCGAGTAAATCGTGCGCTGCTGCGTCTGCTCGTCGCCGAGCGTCTGGTAGCGTCCCGCGATCCGATCGAGCTCATAGACCGTCTCGAGCCCGAGCAGCGTGCCCATCGGTCGCCACTTCAGGACGTGCGCGTCGACGTAGACGGCGTCGCCCGCGAGATCGAACATGTGCAGGCTGCTGTCGGGCAGCGTCACCGTGGCGCGGAAGTGATGCGGGCCGAGCGGCTCGGTCTTGATCGTCGCGGCCAACGCCTCCTGCGTGAACGCCCGGTAGCCGTGAATCCCGACGGTGATCGCGCCGAGCAGCATGCCGGCCGTGAGACACAGGGCGGCGGCGAGAAAGCCGACGCTGGAGCTAAGGCGGCGCCGGTTCCGCCAGGCGGACGCCGCGATGATGATCAAGATCACAGCGACAAGGTCGAAACCGACCATGACGAGTCTGAGGACGCCAGTCATTCCCTACACGTTATGCGCAGCCCGCCTCTGGCGCGAATTCCCGGCACTCGCCACCTTCGGGCCATGAAACGCTCTACCGGAATCACGCTGGCGGTCATCGCCGCCATCATCGCGCTCTTCTTCTATATGTCTACCGCCCGGGCGACCCAGGAGTGCACCGTCTGTGTGGAGTTCCAGGGGCGCTCCAACTGCGCCACGGCGGCGGGGAGGACGGTCGCCGAGGCGACGGAAACGGCGCACAATACCGCTTGTGGCCCTGTCGCCAGCGGGATGAACGAAACCATTGCGTGCGGTAACCGGGCTCCCGTATCCGTGCAGTGCGGCCGGAGCCGGTAGGTGGCCGATTTTTCGATGCCCCGCGTCGCCGTTCCGGCGATCTTGTTACTGGCGGGCGGTGGCAAGCGCGAGGGTGAAGTCTACGTTATGGAGCGTGTGGGGCAGCACGCAGGCCCCGAGACGCCGCTCGATATGCTGAATCGCGCGGACCCGTTCTTTCCGTTTCGCTCCAAAAAAGACGGTGAAGGCGTGTTACTGGTCGCCAAGGCACGGACCGTGACGTTGACGGTGCCGCGACCCCAGGAAGAGGACTCGGCGCGACTCTCCGCCGCCAAGAAAGCCACCTTGGAAATCACGCTGGCGGACGGGTCCATATTGAACGGATGGGCGACCCTCGAGCTGCCGCAGCATCATTCGCGGCTCCTGGACTATCTGAACGCCGCCGCCGAGCCGTTTTTTGCCCTTACGACATCCGCTGAGGTGCACCTCGTGAACCGTGCGCACGTACTGTACGCTCGCCCCGGGGACTGATCGATGCCGACACGACTCGATCCCTTCGTCGACGTCATGATGCGCGAGCGCGCGGATCAGCTCTACCTGCTGCCCGACGAGCCCGTCACGCTCGTGAAGGACGGCAAGCCGCGAAAAGTCTCGAAGCAACCGCTCACCGATCAGCACATCTACGCGCTGATGGTCGAGGTCGCGCCGCCCGAGGCGGCCGACAAGATCGACCAGCGGTCGGAGACGGAGTTCGACTACGCGGCGGGCAACAGCCTCGTGCGCGTGCGAATCGTACCGGAGGCCGGCCGGCTCACCGCGGTGATCTCCGCGATTCGCCCAGCCTCGCAAGAGCAAGCCACACCGCCAGTTGCCCAGTCATCCGGCAGCGAGACGACCGTCACGCGTCCGGCCGCACAGCCGACGCCACCAGTCGCGAAGCCGGCCGCGCCACTCAAACCGCCCCGCGCATCCGTCATCGCCGCCGCGCCCATGGTCGACAGTCCCCTGGCCACGCCGGGAGAATTGCCCGGCGAGTTCGCCTCCTCGCAGTACGAGGGCGCGGAGCAGAAGCTAGGCAAACTGCTCCGGGCTTTGGTGAGCTCGGGGAGCTCGGACCTCCATCTGCGGGTGGGAGAGCCGCCGCTGTTCCGCACCCACGGCGAGATCAAGCGGCAGTCGGGCTCTGCCCTCAGCGTGAACGACCTCGAGCTGCTGGTGCTGTCGATCATGCCGGAGCGCAATCGCGGCGAATGGAAAGAGACCGGCGACACCGACTTCGCGTACGAGATCTCGGGCGTCGCGCGGTATCGCGTGAACGCGGCGCGCGACCGCAAAGGGCCGGTCGCCGTCTTCCGTGTGATCCCGGCCAAGGTCGTGACGGTCAAGGACATGGGATTGTCCGAGGAGGTGCAGAGGCTCTGCTACCTCACGAAGGGGCTGGTGCTGGTCACCGGTCCGACCGGCTCGGGGAAGTCGACGACGCTGTGCGCGCTGATCGATCTCGTGAACAGCACGCGCAGCGATCACATCATCACGATCGAAGACCCCATCGAATTCGTGCACGAGAACAAGAAGTGCCTGATCACGCAGCGGCAGGTGCACGTCCATACCGACAGCTTCAAGTCGGCGCTGCGCGCCGCGCTGCGCGAAGATCCCGATATCGTGTTGGTGGGCGAAATGCGCGATCTCGAGACGATCGCCATCGCGATTGAGACCGCGGAAACGGGACACCTCGTCTTCGGCACGCTGCACACGACCACCGCGTCATCGACGGTGGACCGCATGATCGATCAGTTCCCCGCCGATCGCCAGGCGCAAATCCGTGTGATGCTCTCGGAGTCGCTGAAGGGCGTGATCTCGCAGACGCTCTGCAAAAAAATCGGCGGGGGGCGCGTGGCGGCGCGTGAGATCCTGCTCACCACACCCGCCATCTCGAACCTGATCCGGGAAGCCAAGACGTTCCAGATCCCGTCGATCATTCAAACCAGCAAGAAGCTGGGGATGCTGACCCTGAACGATGCCCTGCTCGAGCTCGTCGAAAAGAAAGTGGTCGAGCCGGACGAGGCGTATATGAAGTCGGTCGAGAAGTCCGGCCTCGCCGCCAGTCTCAAGGCGAGGGGTTTCAAGATCACATTGTCTGCAGAGGGATGAGCATTCCCTCTCTTTGGAGGGTGTCCGTATGCGATTTCACCACCTAGCTGTCCGCGTCACTGGACTTGCCCTGCTCGCCGCCGCCGCGGCTTGCAGCGACACCGGCCCCACGACCGGGCTCGCGCCTGCGCCCACCTCGCTGATCCGGCCGCAGCAGGCGCCCGACATGGCCTCGCTGGCCCGCGCGCTGCCGGGCTTCGGCGGTCTCTTCATCGATCACGGGGTGCCCACCGTCTATCTCACCGATCTTGCGCAGCATGGCCTCGCCGAACAGCTGCTGGGCGGCTTTGCTCGCTCCCACGGTGCCATGGGAATTCGAGTCCTCGCCGGACGCTTTGCCTATGGGGATCTCGACAGGTGGTTCCAGCAGGTATCGAGCGAAGCGTTTGCCCAGGGTGGCGTCGTTTTCGTCGATCTCGACGAGGCCGCGAATCGCGTGCTGGTCGGTGTGGAGCGCGGCGCGTCGCACGCCAACATCCGGAGTCTCGCCGCGCGGCTCGGCGTTCCCGCGGAGGCGCTGACGGTCCGCGATGCCGATCCGATTCACTACGCCGCCAGCCTGCAGGATCAGGTCCGGCCCGTGGTGGCCGGTCTACAGATCAATTTCCCCGGTTTTCTCTGCACGCTCGGCTTCAACGCGGTCAGTAACGGCCAGAACTCGTTCGTGACGGCGTCCCATTGCACCACCACACAAGGCGGGGTCGAGGGGACACAGTACTTCCAGTCCCTGTCCAGTCAGCCCAACAGCTTCATCGGGACCGAGGTGGCCGATCCCGTCTACGTCCGCAGCAAGGGAAAGAACTCGCCCTGTCCCAAGGGTCGGCGCTGTCGCTTCAGCGACTCCGCGCGCGCGGCGTACGCGGCCGGCGTGCCGTTCACGCTCGGCGGCATCGCGCAGACCAGCGGCCCGAACAACGGCTCGCTGGTGATTACCGGTACGTTCACGATCGTGGGCAATGGTGGTGAGATCGTCGGCGACGTCGCGAACAAGGTCGGCCGCACCACCGGCTGGACGCAGGGCGTCATTACCAACACGTGCGTCAACACCGGCGTGTCGGGTTCGAACATCGTGCAGTTGTGCCAGAACTTCGTGGCCGCCGGCGTCGGCCCCGGCGATTCCGGCTCGGATGTGTTCCTCGATACCCGCGCCGGGGTTCGGCTGCTCGGCGTGTTATGGGGCGGAAATGGGGCCGGCACGCAATTCGTGTACAGCCCGATCGCGAACGTCCAGCAAGAGCTCGGACCGCTGACCACGTTCTGAGCACGCTCGACTTCACTGTGCTCGTGCCGTCGAGGGCGCGCGTCGGTCGACGCGCGCCCTTCACGCTCCGGCTGCGAAATCCTTCGCGGCAACCGGTGGAAGCGCACTTCCTCGGACGCCAGATCGTGTTCGATATCGTGGTCGAGCATGCTCACGGTGGTGTCGTCTGGCGGCGGCTCTCCCACGGAGTAGGTCCGAGTATCCTACAGGTTCGCACACTGGAGCCCGGTGAGTCGCTGGAATGGCACGACGCATGGGTGCCGGGTGCAGCCGGCCAATACCGCGCGCAGGGAATCCTTCCTTCTGATGCGGCGGAGCCGCTGCGGACCGCGTGGGTTGCGTTCGAGGTCAGATTCTGAGACTCACCTCGCCAGTGCGTATGTGGCGGGGTGCACCCTACCCCCTGGGCGCGACGTGGGACGGCCAGGGGGTAAATTTTGCCCTCTTCTCAGAGCAAGGCACAGGCGTCGAGCTCTGCCTGTTCGATGCCCCTCATCAAGCGGATCAAACGCAGCTCATCTCGCTGACTGAGCAAACCAATCAGGTTTGGCACTGCTATTTGCCCGATGCCCGTCCCGGGCAGTTGTACGGGTACCGCGTCCACGGCCCCTACCAACCGCAACAAGGCCTCCGCTTCAATCCCGCCAAGCTCGTCCTCGACGCCTACGCCAGGGCCATCACCGGGCCGGTGCGCTGGGACGATACGGTGTACGGCTACACCACCGGCAGCGCCGGGGAGGACCTGACGCGCGACGACCGCAACTCCGGCGGCGCCATGCCCAAGTGCGTCGTGATCGATCCGGCGTTCGACTGGCAAGGTGACCGCGCGCCGAAGATTCCGTGGAACCAGACCGTGATCTACGAGTGCCATGTCAAGGGGATGACGATCAAGCATCCCGGAGTCCCAGAGAACGTGCGCGGCACCTACCTCGGCCTCTGCACCAAGCCGATCATCGAGCATCTCCGCGCCCTCGGCGTGACGAGTGTCGAGTTGCTGCCGATTCATCACTCCGTCAGCGCTCGGCGGCTCGTCGGCAGCGGGCTCACGAATTACTGGGGCTACGACTCGATCGGCTTCTTCGCCCCCGACGCGCGCTTTGCCCTCGAGGATCAGGTCGCCGAATTCAAGCAGATGGTGCGGACGTTCCACGCCGCGGGACTCGAGGTGATTCTCGACGTCGTCTACAACCACACACCTGAGGGCGACCACCTCGGCCCCACCCTCGCATTCAAGGGAATCGACAACCGCGCCTACTATCACCTCGTACCCGACGACCCGCGCCAGTACGTCGATTTCACGGGGACGGGCAACAGCCTGAACATGGGGCATCCGAATACGCTGCAGCTGGTGATGGATTCGCTGCGTTATTGGGTCATGGACATGCATGTCGACGGCTTCCGCTTCGATCTGGCGCCGGCGCTCGCCCGCGAGCTCTACGAGGTCGACCGGCTGAGCGCGTTCTTCGACGTGATCCACCAGGATCCGGTGCTGTCGCAAGTGAAGCTCATCGCGGAACCGTGGGACGTCGGCCCCGGGGGCTATCAGGTGGGGAAGTTTCCCGTGGGGTGGGCGGAGTGGAACGGCAAGTACCGCGACACCGTCAGGCGGTTCTGGCGAGGCGAGGGGGACCAGGTCGCCGATCTCGCATCACGCCTCTCCGGCTCCGCCGACATCTACCAGTGGACCCAGCGCTCCGCGTACGCCAGCATCAACTTCGTCACGGCGCACGATGGCTTCACCCTCCAGGATCTCGTCAGCTACGAGCAAAAGCACAACGAGGCGAACGGCGAAAACAACAAGGACGGCTCGAGCGACAATCTCAGTCGCAACTGGGGCGTCGAGGGAGCGACGAGCGATCCCGCCATTCTCGAAGCCCGCTATCGAGCCATGCGCAACTTCCTGGCGACGCTCGCTCTGTCACAGGGCGTGCCGATGCTTTCGCACGGCGACGAGCTTGCGCGCACGCAGCGTGGCAACAACAACGCCTATTGCCAGGACAATGAGGTCAGCTGGGTCGACTGGAATCTGGACGAGCGGAAGCAGGGCCTGCTCGATTTTGCGCGCCGCGTCTTCGCGATCCGCGCGGCAAATCCGGTGCTGCGGCGGCGGACATTCTTCCGCGGCCAGATCGTCGATCACCCCGGGCTCAAGGACCTCACTTGGCTGCGGCCCGATGGCGCCGAGATGGCGGAAGCCGATTGGAAGACTGCGGCCGCACCCGCGCTGGGCATGCTGATCAACGGCGATGCCACCGACGAGACGGACGACAAAGGCGAGCCGATCAAGGGCGACACGATGCTGCTCCTCGTGAACGCAAGCGAGGCGCAGATCGATTTTGCCCTTCCAAACGACGGGGGCTGGAGCGCGCTCATCGATACGTCACGTGAGCCACTCCAGCCCACCAATCGCTACCCGCTCAGCGGCAACTCACTGGTCCTTCTGCGTCTCACACCCTGATGGTCTTCGTCACGTCGTCCCACGTCACGGCCGTGCGTCGGAAATACGCCTCGTTCGCCATGTGACAGGCGAGCGCGGCGTTGTGTCCGAACACGACATCCTCTACGACTGGTTTCCGCGTTCGCACGGCCTCGAAGTAAGTCCACAGATGCGGTCGCGTGTCGTCGAAGTCCGGAGTGCTGAAGGACACGGTTTCGGACAAGGGTGGAGCCTGACCCGCTTGTAGGTCGTGCTCCTTATGCCACTGCGTCTGGTAGGTGTCGCGCAGCGCGCGCGGAAAGCTGCTGGTGTAATAGCTCGGCCACTGATCCGTTCCGGCCTGCGGTGAGAATGTCAACTTATCGCCGGCGACCTCGAGAATCCCCTTTGACCCCTGAATCCGGTACTGCTCCGGCATTTCGGTGCCGAGATTGAGCCGCATGTAGACCGGCAGGTCGCCGCTGTAGTAGTAGATCGTCGCGTGCACGTCCGGCATGTTGCGCCCGTCCTTCCAGCGCCGGATCCCGCCGACCGACATCGCCTGCTTCGGCGGCTCGTTGATGCCGAGCATGAACTGCATCCCGCTGATCAGGTGGACGAGCAGATCGCCGGCGACGCCGGTGCCGTACTCCTTCCAGCACCGCCACCGCGCAAAGATGTTCGGATCGAGCGGGCGCTTGGGGACGTCGTTCTGCCAGGTGTCCCAGTCGAGGGTCTGTAACGAGAGATCGGGGGGAGGCGGATACTCCCACGCGCCCGTGGGTTCGTTACGGCCGAGCCAGCCCTCGACGAGGGTCAGGTCGCCCAGCATACCTTGCGCGAGCATCTCTTTCGCCTTGGCGCAGATCTGCGAGCTGACGCGCTGTGAGCCGACCTGCAGGATCCGGCCGCTCTTCTTGACCGCATCGACCATCGCGACGCCGTCCGCGGGCGTGTGCGACATCGGCTTCTCGATGTAGATGTCCTTCCCTGCGCTGACGGCCTCCACGACCATCCGCTTGTGCCAGTGGTCCGGCACCGCAGCGACGATGCAATCGATGTTCTTGTCGTCGAGCAGCCGGCGATACTCCCGCGTCGTGGGGAGATCAGGGCGTACGATTTCTTTGGCCAAGGTGTGGCGGCCGTCATACAGATCGGCCGCGGCGGCGCAGGTGACACCGGGTAACTGAATCGACGTGCGGAGCAGGCCGTTCCCCTGCATCCCGACGCCCACCATGCCGAAGCGGACGGTGTCACTGGGGGCGACGCGGCGAAACGTGAACGGCTGGGCGGTCAGCGAGACACCGGCGGCGGCGGCACTCAGCTCGAGGAATTCACGACGGGACCAAGTGGGTTTTTTCATGGCGATTTCTCCCTGGGATGCGGGGTGGAACCGCCAATTATGGCCCGGGAATCTGCCTTCGGCTATCGGGCCGGATAGGTGCCGAGGATGCGGATACCGGAGGTAAAGGCCCGTAATTCCTCGATCGCGGGGCCGATGCCCTCGCCGGAATCGACGACATCCAGATAGAACAGATACTCCCACGGGCGTCCCGGCAGCGGCCGCGACTCGATCTTGGTCAGGTTCAACCCTCGAGCCGCGAACACCCCCAAGGCCCGATGCAACGTGCCCGGCGTGTTCCCGAGTGCCAGCATCAACGACGTCTTGTTCGCCGCTTCGCGTGGCGCCGGATCGCGGGCGATCACGAGAAAGCGCGTGTAGTTCTCGGCGTGATCCTCCAACCCCTCCGCGATGACGTCGGCACCGTAGAGCTCCGCCGCGAGTTTCGAGGCGATGGCCGCGTCGGCGTCCACCTTGCCCGACATCACGTCGCGCACGCTTCCCGCCGTGTCGTACGCGGGGACGGCGACGACGTCGGGGTGTGTCAGGAAAAAGTGGCGACACTGCGCCAGCGCAACCGGATGCGACGCGACGCGGCGAACCTGCGGGAGCGCAGTGCGCGGCGGGGCGATCAGGCAGTGGCGGATGCGCAGCTCCGTTTCGCCCACGACATGCAACGCGTGCGCGCTGAGCAGATCGTAGTTCTCGTGGACGGATCCGGCGAGCGTGTTCTCGATCGGCACGATCCCGCTGGTCGCGTCGCCCGTTTCGACGGCGCGGAACAGGTCCACGAAAGTGGCGCAGGTTACGAGATGGACCGCGGGACCATGCGTCTCGAGGGCGGCGGCGTGGCTGAACGAGCCCGCCTCGCCCTGGATGGCGACCGCCTCAGGCATCCGTCACCGCGCCCCGACTGCTGCTCGAGACCAGCCGGGCGTATTTGGCGAGCACGCCGGACGTGTACCGCGGCGCGGGCGCTTTCCAGCTCGCCCTTCGGGCCGCCAGCTCCCGCTCGGGAATATTCATGCGCAGCTCACGCCCCGCGGGGTCGATTGTGATCGAATCGCCCTCCCGCACCAGAGCAAGCGGGCCGCCGAGCGCCGCCTCCGGCGCGACGTGCCCCACGACGAGACCGTGGGTCCCGCCGGAGAACCGCCCGTCTGTGATGAGCCCGACGCTGTCGCCGAGCCCCGCGCCGACGAGCGCGGCCGTCGGTGCCAGCATCTCGCGCATCCCCGGCCCGCCCTTCGGCCCTTCGTAGCGGATGATCACGACGTCGCCCTTGTGCACCTCGCCGGCGAGAATCGCCGCGAGGCACGCCTCCTCCGAGTCGAACACGCGGGCGGGACCCGTGATTTGGTGTGAACCCTTGCCGCTTACCTTCGCGACCGCGCCCTCCGGCGCCAGGTTGCCGCGGAGGATCACGATGTGACCCGACGGCGCGAGCGGACGATCCCACGGATGGATCACGTCTTGCTCCGGCGACGGGCGTGAGGGAACGCTCCTCAAGACGTCGGCGACGGTGCGGCCGTCGACCGTCACCGCGTCGCCATGCAACACGCCGTTGGCCAAGAGAATGCTCATGACCTGAGGAATCCCGCCGGCGCGATGCAAGTCGGTCGTGACATAGCGCCCCGACGGCTTCAAGTCGCAGAGGACGGGCACGCGCGCACGCGCCCTTTCGAAATCGTCGAGGGCGAGCGGAACCCCGGCCGCGTGCGCGATGGCCAGGAGGTGCAGCACCGCGTTCGTGGAGCCGCCGATGGCCATGACGACGGCGATGGCGTTCTCGAACGCCTGTCGCGTGAGGATCTGGCGCGACAGCCGCCGCGCCCGCACGGCCTGAAACAGCACTTCCGCGGCCCGCGCCGCGGCGTCCGCTGTTTCCTGATCCTCAGCCGCCATCGTGGACGTGCCGGGGAGACTCATGCCCATTGCCTCGATCACGGCCGACATCGTGTTCGCAGTGAACATCCCGCCGCACGAGCCCGCGCCAGGACAGGCGCGGCGCTCGATCTCCAGCAGCTCCTGTTGCGGCATGCGCCCCGCCCCGGCCGCCCCCACCGCTTCGAACACGCTCACGACGGTGAGATCGCGGCCGGCGTAATGGCCGGGCTTGATCGTGCCGCCGTAGACGAAGACCGCGGGAATGTCGAGCCGCGCGATCGCGATCATCGCGCCCGGCATGTTCTTGTCGCAGCCGCCGATCGCGACCAGCCCATCCATGCGCTGCGCGCCGCAGGCCGTCTCGATCGAGTCAGCGATGACTTCTCGCGACACGAGCGAATAGCGCATGCCCTCCGTTCCCATCGAGATGCCGTCGCTGACGGTGATCGTCCCGAACGTCTGCGGCATGGCCCCCGCCGCGCGCAGCGCCTGCTCGGCTCGCTTCGCCAGACGGTCAAGGCCGGCGTTGCAGGGCGTGATGGTGCTGTGCGCGCTCGCGATGCCCACGATCGGCTTCGCGAAATCGCCGTCCCGGAAGCCGACCGCGCGCAGCATTGCGCGGTTGGGCGCGCGCTCCAACCCCTCCGTGATGGAGCGGCTGCGAAAGTTGTCGTTCACGACAATCCCTCGAGCGCCTCGGCAAGCACGAGCTCGACTACGCGGCTCCCCATTTCTTTCGTCCCGATGATCTGGTCGCCGGGTCGCGCGAGATCCGGCGTGCGCGCACCGGCGTCGAGCGCCGCCGCGATCGCGTCGTCCACAGCATCCGCGGCGGCCGGCAGGTTGAGCCCGTGCCGCAGCAATAGGGCGACGGTCGCAATCGCGCCAACGGGATTCGCGACATCGCGGCCCGCGAGCGGCGGCGCCGAGCCGTGCACGGGCTCGAACAGGCCCGCGCCGTCGCCGAGCGACGCGGATGGCAGCAGGCCGAGCGAGCCGGCCAGCACGGCGGCTTCATCGCTCAGGATGTCGCCGAACATGTTCTCGGTCAGCACGACGTCGAGCGACGCAGGATCGCTCACCAACCGCATCGCCGCCGTGTCCACATAACAGTGCTCGAGACGAACGTCGGGATACGCCCGCCCCACTTGGGTCACCGTTTCCCGCCACAGCTGCGATACCTCGAGCACGTTGGCCTTGTCGACCGAGGTCACCAGGCGCCGGCGGCCGCGCGCCGCGTCGAATGCGACGCGGGCGATGCGCTCGATCTCGGCAGTCGTATACGCAAGCGTGTTGATGGCGCGCTTGCCATTGCGGCCGCGCGGCTCGCCATAATAGAGCCCGCCGGTCAGCTCGCGCACGACGAGGAGATCGACGCCCCGCAGCCGGTCGGGCTTGAGCGGCGAGCAGCCGGCGAGCGCCGCATGGATCGCGACCGGGCGCAGGTTGGCGTACACGTCGAGCAGCTTGCGCAGCGTGAGGAGGCCCGTTTCGGGCCGTAGCTCGCGCGGCGCGTCGTCAAGCGTGGGATCGCCCACCGCACCGAGCAAGACCGCATGGCTGCGCGTCACCGCGCGGCGGGTTTCGGGCGGCAATGGGCTATTGCTTGTTCGGACAGCCGCGGCGCCCACCGGGCAGGTATCCAGCGCAAACCGGATTTCGAAGCGCTCGCCCACCGCCTCGAGCACCCGTACCGCCTGCGCGATCACCTCGGGGCCGATGCCGTCTCCCGGCAGCACGGCGATCGTGTAGCGCTTCATCCATGCCTCCGCTCAAAGGCCGCGATGCTCGGCTCCTCGAGCAGCGTCCGGCCGATTTCGTCGAGACCGCGCAGCAGCAGCTCGCGCCCGTAAGGATCGGCGGTGAACCGCGCTTCAAAGCCAAGGTCATTTGTTATCACCTGCCGCTCCAGATCAACCTCGATCTCGCGCAGGCCGGCTTCGGTGCCGCGGACCAGATCGTCCACTGAAGATGCCGGCAACTGCACCGGGAGTACCCCGTTGCGATAGCAGTTGGACGCGAAGATGTCGGCGAACGAGGGCGCGATGATGGCCCGGAATCCGTATTGGGCGAGCGCCCAGACGGCGTGCTCGCGCGAGGACCCGCAGCCGAAGTTCGGTCCCGTAACCAGGATCGTCGCGCCCCGAGCCGTCGGACTGTTGAGCTCGAACGCGGGATCGAGTGAACCGTCCGGCCGGTAACGCCAATCGTAAAACAGTGCCGGCCCAAAGCCTGTGCGATCGACTCCTTTGAGAAACTGTTTGGGGATGATCTGATCCGTATCCACGTCGCGCCGCAGCAACGTGACGACCTTGCCCCGATGGCGCACAAAAGGGTTTACCACTCGCGCACGTCCACCAGGTGTCCTTCGATGGCGGCCGCGGCCGCCATCATCGGGCTCATCAGATGCGTCCGGCCGCCTCGTCCCTGCCGGCCCTCGAAATTGCGGTTCGACGTCGCCGCACAGCGCTCGCCGGCGCCCAGCACGTCATCGTTCATGCCGAGGCACATCGAGCACCCCGCATTGCGCCACTCGAACCCCGCCTCGCGAAACACCTGATCGAGGCCCTCCTGCTCGGCTTGCGCCTTTACACGCTGCGAGCCGGGCACGACCATCGCCCGCACTCGTGGTGCGACATGCCGGCCGCGCACGATGGTGGCCGCGGCGCGCAGGTCCTCGATCCGCGCGTTCGTACACGATCCCAAGAACACGCGATCGATCGGAATCCCCGCGAGCGGCATACCGGGTTCGAGCCCCATGTACTCCAGCGCCCGCTGCGCGGCGGTGCGTTCGGCGTCGGTGCCGAGCTGCGCGGGGTCGGGGACGCGCGCGGTGATGTCGGCAACCATGCCGGGCGTCGTTCCCCACGTGACCTGCGGGCCGACGCCGGAGGCATCGAGACTCACCTCCGCGTCGAAACGCGCCTCCGGGTCCGTGCGCAGCGCCCGCCAGCGCTGGACGGCACTCGTCCACGCGGGCCCGGAGGGGGCGCGCGGCCGTCCCTCCAGGTACGCGAAGGTCACGTCGTCGGGCGCGATCATTCCTGCGCGGGCACCCGCCTCGATCGACATGTTGCACATCGTCATGCGTTCTTCCATCGAGAGCGCGCGGATCGCGTCTCCTGTGTACTCGATCACGTGGCCCGTCGCGCCTGCCGTGCCGATTCGGCCGATGAGCGCGAGGATGAGGTCCTTGGCCGAGACGCCTGAGCGGCGGGCGCCGGTGATGCGCGCCGCGAGCGTATGCGGCCTCGGGAGGGCGACGCACTGCGTCGCCAGCACGTGCTCGACCTCGCTCGTGCCGATGCCGAGCGCGAAGGCGCCGAACGCGCCGTGCGTCGCGGTGTGCGAGTCGCCGCACACGATCACCATTCCCGGTTGCGTCGCGCCAAGCTCCGGGCCGATGACGTGCACGATCCCCTGCCCCGGCGAGGCGAGATCGAACAGCTCGATCCCAAATTCCCGCGCGTTGGCGCCGAGGGCGTCGACCTGCCGCGCCGCCACCGGATCCGCGATGGGGCGCGAGCGGTCCCCGGTGGGGATACTGTGATCGACCGTCGCCAGCGTCCGCTCCGGCCGCCGCACCCGGCGGCTCGCGTCCCGCAGGCCGGCAAACGCCTGCGGCGAGGTGACTTCGTGGATCAGATGCAAATCGACGTACAGCAACGCCACTTCGTCCGTGAGCTGCTGAACGACGTGTGCGTCCCACACGCGATCGAACAGCGTGCGCGCCGTCACGCTCGAAGGGGCTCCCGGCGGGGCTCGGGGCTCGGGGCTAGGGGCTCGGAACTCCCCTGTCCCTTCCGAGTCCCGAGCCCCGAACCCCGAGCCCCTTCTTCCGTCCACGGCATCATCGCCCTGAGCAGTGCGCCGACCTGCTCGATCGGTTGCTGCTGTGCCTTGCGACGCAGCTCGTTGAACCGCGGCGCGCCCGCCCGAGACTCGGCGATCCACTCCTTCGCGAAGGCGCCGCTGCGAATGTCGGCCAGCAAGCGCCGCATCTCCGCGCGCACCGCGGGACTGATCACGCGCTCACCCCTGGTCAAATCCCCGTACTCGGCCGTATCGCTGATCGAATGCCGCATGAAGCTGAGCCCGCCGCGGTAGATCAGATCCACGATGAGCTTCAGCTCATGCAGACACTCGAAGTACGCCATCTCCGGAGCGTACCCGGCTTCCGTGAGCGTTTCGAACCCGGCCTGGATCAGCGCGGTGACACCGCCGCACAGCACGGCCTGTTCACCGAACAGATCGGTCTCGGTCTCTTCCGCGAACGTCGTAGCGAGCACTCCGGCGCGTGAGCAGCCGATTCCCGTGGCATACGCGAGCGCGTTCGGGAGGGCCTGACCGCTCGCGTCCTGATGCACCGCGACCAGCCCAGGCACCCCACGTCCCGCCGCATACTCGCTGCGAACCAGGTGGCCGGGCGACTTCGGCGCAATCATCGAAACATCCACGCCGGGCGGCGGCACGATCTCCCCGAAATGCACGTTGAACCCGTGCGCGAACATCAGTGTCTTGCCGGCGGTGAGCGCGGGAGCGATCGCCGCTTCATAGACCGCGCGCTGCTCCTGGTCCGGCACGAGCATCATGATCACGTCGGCGGCGCGGGCAGCTTCGGCGACCGGCCGCGCCTCGAGGCCATCCGCCGTGGCGCGCTTCCACGATGCGCCGTTCGCCCGGAGTCCGACGATGACCCGGGCACCGCTGTCGCGCAGGTTCTGCGCGTGCGCGTGTCCCTGACTGCCGTATCCGATGATTGCGAACACCCGGTCCCGCAACCGCGCGGGATCGGTGTCCTTTTCGTAATACACGCGCACGGCTGCGCCCATGTTGCCTCCAGAGGAAATGGCCGTGATGGTCGCCTTGCGGACGCCGATCACGTTTTGGATTTGCAGGACCAGGTTGTCGGCAGTCGCGTCATCCGCGTCGATCTCACATGACATCCGCCACACGCCCGGCACTCCCCGCGAATCCACGGCGAAATCGCGGATCGGCTGGTTGCGCCGGCGCAAGATGCCGCACGCGCGGCCGAGCGTCAGCAGATCGCTGTTCAGCTGTACCGTCACGGTTCGGCGCGTGGCGCTCATGCTGGCGCCGCCTCAAGTGGCTCGGACAGCGAGCCGCCCGGGACGATCATCGGGAAGACGTTGGCTTCCTGCTCGATCACCAGCTCGACCAATGCCGGACCCGGTGTTTCGTTGGCCCGACGCAACGCGTCTTCGACCTGGCTCGCGTGGTCGACACGCCACCCCGGGATACCGTAGGCGGCGGCGAGCTTCACATAATCGGGACTCCAGATCGGCGTGCTCGAATAGCGGCCACCATGAAAGAACTGCTGCCACTGCCGCACCATGCCGAGGTAGCCGTTGTTGAAGATCGCGAGCTTTACCTCGAGCCCTTCCTGCACCATGGTGGCGATCTCGGCCATGTTCATCTGAAATCCACCGTCGCCGGAAAGGGCCCAGACCGGCTCGTCGGGACGAGCGAGGTGCACGCCCATCGCGGCCGGAACCGCAAAGCCCATGGCGCCCAAGCCGCCGGATGTGATGTGCGTGTTGGGTCGCTGGAAGGGATAGCGCTGCGCGATCCACATCTGATGCTGGCCCACGTCGGACACGATCGTGCAGCGCCCGCTCGTGACGTCGGCGAGCGCGGTGAGAATCACGTCGGGGGACAAGCCTCCGGCGAACGATTCCTCGCGCTGACGCATGAGGCCGCCGATCTCGGTACGCCACGCCATGCAATTGCGCGGCTCGACCGCGGCCAGGAGCCGCTGGACGACACTGCGCGCGTCGCCGACGATTCCCACCGCGACGCCCACCGTGCGCCCGATGGCCGCCGCCTCGATATCGATGTGCACGATCTTCGCCCGGGGCGCGAAAGTGGCCGTATTCCCGGTCACACGATCGTCGAACCGCAGCCCGATCCCCACGATCAGGTCAGCCGTCTGGATGGCTTTGTTGATGTGCACCTCACCGTGCATCCCCGGCATCCCGAGGTGCAGCGGATGCTCCTGCGGGAAGCCGCTGATGCCGAGCAGTGTCGTGATCACCGGCATCCCGGTCCGCTCGGCGAGCCTGCGTACCTCGGCGTACGCGCCGCTGACAATCACGCCGCGGCCGATCATCAACAGGGGACGCTCCGCCTCGGCGATGAGATGTGCGGCTTGCTGGATGGCGTTCTCGACGTCCTGGGTGTCAGGTTTCAGGTGTCTGGGCTTCCCTAGCCCCTGAAACCCGGGACCCGACACCTTGTACTCGGCCTTCTGGTTCTGAACGTCTTTCGGCACGTCCACGAGGACCGGACCGGGACGCCCTTCCATCGCGATCGCCATCGCCTCGCGCACATCGTCGGCGAGGTCTGCGACGTCGCGCACGAGCACGTTGTGCTTCGTCACCGGCATCGTCACGCCCACGACGTCGGTCTCCTGAAACGCGTCGCGGCCGAGCATGGGGCGCGCCACCTGGCCGGTGATCGCCAGCACGGGCGAACCGTCCATGTGCGCCGCGGCGAGGCCGGTGACGAGATTGGTCGCGCCTGGCCCGGACGTCGCGACGCATACGCCGACCCGATTGCCCGCGCGCGCGTAGCCATCGGCGGCGTGCGCCGCGGCTTGCTCATGGCGGACGAGAATGTGACGCACAGCATCCTGTCCGTGGAGCGCGTCGTAAAACGGCATGATTGCGCCGCCGGGATACCCGAACATCACCTCCACGCCCGCGTCGGCGAGCGTGCGGCGCAGGATCTGCGCACCAGTCAGCAGTTCGCTCATGGGCGGCTACACTCCCCAGTAGTAGCTGCTGCTCAGCGCCGCTGTCTCGAGCCCGTCGGCGTGGTCAGCCTTGTTCAGTGCGTGGACCAGCGCGCGCGCGCCCGCCTCGACGATGTCCGTGGACGCTCCGTGACCGCTCAGCGACTTGCCGTCGATGCGCACCTGGAGGAGCACGCGCCCCAGACTGTCGCGCCCCGGCGTGACCGATTGGACGGAGAGATCGAGCACCTCGATCGTGCGGCCGACCGCCTCGCCGACCGCCGCGAACGCGGCCGCAATCGGTCCGTTGCCGCTCGCGGTGGCGCTGCGCTCATTGAATCCCGGACCGGCGATGCGCACTTCGGCCGTCGCCGTCTCGGTCCCGCACGTCACGCGCAGCTGCGTGAGGTTGTAGACCTCGGGCGCGCGATGGAATCCGTCGTGCAGCAGCGTGAGCAGGTCCTCATCCAGGATCTGCCGCTTCTTGTCGGCGAGCGCCGTGAACGCCTGGTACAGCTGCTCGATCGCGTTCGCGTCGGGCTCGTAGCCGAGCTCGCGATAGCGGCGCTCGAGGGCGTGCCGCCCGGAGTGCTTACCGAGCACGATGCTCGATCCGCCGGCGCCGACCGTTTCGGGCGCGATGATCTCGTACGTGAGTCCGTTCTGGAGCACGCCGTGTTGGTGGATCCCCGCTTCGTGGGCGAACGCATTGCGTCCGACGATCGCCTTGTTGGGTTGTGGGAACACGCCGATTTCGTGGGACAAGAGCCGGCTGGTGCGCATGATTTCGCGCGGGTTGACACGGCAGCGGAACGAGAGGACTTGCGGGCGCGTGCGGCCCGCCATGACGATCTCCTCGAGCGCGGCGTTGCCCGCCCGCTCCCCGATACCGTTGACGGTGCACTCGACCTGTCCGGCACCGGCCTCGATCGCCGCAAGCGAGTTGGCGACCGCCAGGCCGAGGTCGTCGTGGCAGTGGGCGCTCAGCACCACTTTTTCCGCCTCGGGCACGCGGTCGCGAACGGCGCGGAACAGCGCGGCGTACTCGGCGGGGGTCGTGTAGCCGACGGTATCCGGCAGATTGATCGTCGTGGCCCCTTCGGCGATCGCAACCAGGACGACACGGCACAGGAAGTCGAGGTCGCTGCGCGTCGCGTCCTCCGCCGAGAATTCGACGTCGGCGGCGTATCCGCGGGCGCGCTGCACGGCAGCACGCACCCGTTCCACGCAAGTCGCGCGATCGATCCGCAGCTTCTGCTCGAGGTGGAGGTCGGAGGTCGCGATGAACACATGGATGCGCTTCCGCGCCGCCCGCGTGAGCGCTTCCGCCGCCCGGTCGATATCGCCGTCGTGACATCGCGCCAGGGCGGCGATGATGGGACGCTGAACCGCCTCCGTGACCTGCTGCACACCGCGCAGATCGCCCTGCGAGGCCGCGGGGAAACCGGCTTCGATCACGTCCACGCCGAGCGTATCGAGCTGGCGTGCCAGTCGCAGCTTTGCTTCCGGTGACATCGCATTCCCGGGCGCCTGCTCGCCGTCGCGCAACGTGGTATCGAAGATGATGACATCCTTGGCCATGGTTCCCCCGCTTCGTGGTAAAAAAAAGCCGCGAACCTGTTTGGGTTCGCGGCGCCGGTGCTGCTCTCTGCTGTCTTTGAAGCGACTTCTAGACGATTACCTCCGCGCGCGCGACCCGTTCCCTGAGCAGCGTAAAGCTCAGGAGCAGAACCGGGACCAGCAGCAGCGCGAATGTGGCGGTCATGTGCGAGCCATCAATCTCCGTAAATGCCGGGCGGTGTCAAGAGCACGTTACACCTAGAGCCACCGGTCGGATTTGAACCGACGACCGCTCGATTACGAATCGAGAGCTCTACCACTGAGCTACGGTGGCGACGGAGTCATAACCTAGCGACGCAAGGACGCGCGCGGTACTCCTTCGCGAATAGATCGTCGCTAAACGGAAATCCCTCTCGCACCCCGCGCAGTGTCTCAAGGCTCAGCGCTCGGCGTACTTCGCCAGGAGTGCCTTAAACCGCGGGTGGTCGCGGATCGGGTCATAGAGCGGGTCGAGCCGCAGTGTGTGGACGCTGAGCCAAGAGGGTCCCGCCAGCAGCCGCTCGATCTCGTCCAGCGCTGCCTCCGCTTCGCCGGCCTGCGCCAGAATCCGGGCGCCATCTTCCGCTACCTGGGGGCCTTGAAGGGCGTCCTCGCGGTACACCACCGATTGCTGAAGCCATCGGGTCTCTTGCAACGTCTCATCGCGGCGGCCTAGTCCGGCCAGGGCCAACCCGCGGGCCGCATGCACCCGCCAGTCGTCCGGCAGTTCTCGAACCACGGAGTCCAGCAGTACCCGTGCCGAATCAAAGGCCGCGCGCGCCGCGGGACGGTCACCGCGCAACCGGTGGGCCCAAGCGGCGTACAGCGAGCTGGGTAGTAAGAAGTCCTGCCCCTCGAAGACCGGGGCCCGCGCCATCGTGAGGACTTGCAGCAAGCTGTCGGCGTTCCGCTCCCAGTGCAGGAGTTGAACATGCAGCGCGGCCCTCGTCCCACGCGGTCCCAGTTCCGCCGCGGTTGGCACCTGGCTCAGGGCTGCTCGCAGCGTGTCGAGCTGCCCCTGCCAGCGAACGTACGTCCAGCCCTTTGCGAGTGCGGCATCGTACAGGTCCGGCGCGAGGCTCAGAGCCCGGTTGTACGCGCGCACCGCGTCCGCGTACCGGTGCATGAGCTGGTAAGTGTACCCACCGAAACCAAAGAACAGTTGCGCGTCACGCGGGTTGAGCTGTGTCGCCTTCTCTAACGCAGCGAGCACCTCGTCCCAGTTCCCCAGGCGCCGATGCACGGTCCCGATCAATTGCCAGACCCGGGCGTCGTTTGGCAGTCCCTTCAGCGCGACGCGAAACTCTTCCAACGCCCGCCGGTAGTCGCGGCGGCCCCAGAAGTGCGCCAGGCCCATGGCGACGTGTGCCTGCGGCAGCTCCGGCGCAAGCCTGAGAGCGGCTTCCGCCTCCGCACGCTGGCGGGCTTCCCGCGCCGGTGAGGGATCGTAGCGAAACCAGAACATCCGACCGTGCACTTCCGAGAGCGCGGCATGCGCCAGCGCGAAACCCGGATCGCGCGCCAGCGCCGTCTCGAATAGCTGTTGGGCGATCTCCTCGTTACGGCGCAGGAAGCCCGGGCGGATCAAGTACTCGCGGCCCTGGAGGTAGAGTCGGTACGCGTCGGCATTCGCCGTGGGGACCGCGGCCAGTCGCTGCTGCTCGGCATCGCTCAAAGCCGCGCCCACCGCCGCCACGATCCGCTGCGCTACGTCGCTCTGAATGGCGAAGGCGTCGTCTAGCGTGCGATCGTACCGCTCCGCCCAGACAGGCGCGTCCGTCGCAGCGTCAATGAGCTGCACGTTGACCCGTAGGCGGCTTCCTTCTATCTGCACGCTCCCCTCCACGACGCTCCCCACCCCCAGCTCGCTCGCGATCTGCCGTAACGGGGTCTTGGTACTTTCGTAACCCATGACCGAGGTCCGGCTGATCACCTTGAGGGCCGCCACTTTCGAGAGCTGGGTCAAGAGCTCGTCGTGCAGTCCGCCCGCGAAGTAGGCGTGCGGCCCCTGCGCGCTCAGGTTCTGGAACGGCAGCACGGCGATCGCCGTGCGCGCGTAGCCCGGTGCCTTGGGGCTGGGACGGAGCATCAGTATCGCGCCGCCAACTGTCACCATCCCGGCGACCGTGATCACCGCGAGCCGAGCGACCCGGCGGGACGATCGCG
>QHVB01000018.1 GCA_003222195.1 Gemmatimonadota bacterium
GGGGCCGAACGCGCAGCGAAGACCGGCCTCCTCTTCCACTTCCCGGGTCGCACATCCTTCGTCGGTTTCACCCGGCTCGACCTTTCCCTTTGGAAACGTCCAATCGTTGCGACGGGGCCGATGAATCAGCAGCACTTCGGTCTCGCCTTGGGCCGTCTTCCTCACGATCACGCCGCCGGCCGCCTTGACGCGTGCTCCGTGACTCATCGGTCGCGGCCTCCGCTGTTCACGAGACTGCTCTCCATGGGAGCCAGCGACACAACGAGCGAAGCGCTAGAGGTACGCTCGCCGCCAGTCCCAGACCATGAGTGCCGGCTGCTCGACAATTCTCGCGATGCCTCAAGTGTAGGGCGAGCACGCGCTCAACTCTACCAGACGTTGTCATGAAGCCCGGTCAGGTCGACCCTACATGACGGCGGCCACCCGTGACCTTTTCAACGATGCCTTTCGTGTGCGACGCGAGAGCGTCCGGGCGGTTCCCCCGTCTAGGAAGCAGACGGAGAGTGAACAATGCATCCATGGCCATCCCGAGAAGGTCGGCGATGATTACTGCGCGTTCCATCACGACCGAATTGGAGGCGAATGAGCACTGGCAACACCACGAGGGCCGCGACCAAGCTTGTGAGGCTGCCACAGGTCAGTAAGAGTCCGAGACTCCAGATGCCTCGATGATGCGCTACCAAGAGGCTGCCGAACCCGGTGATCGTGCTGAGACCATTGAACGCCACCGCCATGATTGTGCTTCGAGCGAAGGATGGACCGCCATACGCTCGCGCTTCTATGACGCGCGTGACGACGTTCAACCCGTACTCGGCCGACGCTCCGATGATCAGCGGGACGCCCCAGACGTTCGCGAGATTCAGCTTGAGACCGAAGAGATGCATGAGTCCGATCGCCCACAGCGTGCCCAGTACGAGCGGCGTCAGCGCGAGCACAGTCTCGCGAAGCCGCCGGATCATGACTCCGCTGATGATCGTCACGAGGATGAAGGCGTACAGTGCGCCTCGCCGATAGGCGTCTTCCATCCGACGGATGGATTCGTAGCTGATGACCGGCGTGCCAGTGACGTCAGCGTCCACGGATCGCAACTCGTTGACGAACTGAATCGCTCCTTCACGGTCCCACACGTCGACTTTGGGATGGATCTGAAGTAGGAATCGACCGCTCTCACTGATGAACTTGCGCCGCAGCTCGGCCGGGACATCGGCAATCGTGACGGACCGCGGCTCCAGGTTCCGCTGAAGAAAGCGCAGCTTCTCGGTGAAGTCCCGCACGAGGTGGGTCTGGTAGAGCGTGAGACCCGCCTGAGCTCTGACGGGGTTTGTGGTGCGCAACGCCCTGAGGACATCTGCGAGCCCGCTACGGATCGTTCCCAACTCGGGGCTGGGCCGGCCCGCACCCGCTTCAATGACGGCGAGGTCGACACGACGCTCGAGCGCTTCGAGTTCTCCCGTGAGGCGCGTCAGATCGAGCCGAGGCACCAAGCCAACCCGCAGCGGTGCAATGAGCGGTCTAATGTCACCGATGACCTTCGACTTCGCGGGCTGATCCTCGGGAATGAACAACAGGGCGCTGTCGACGCCAGCCACCGATGGGAGCTGTTTGAACGCCTCGAGCTTGCGCTGGAGCTCAGCCAGGGATGTCGCGCTGGATAGCCCGGCGAAGCTCGACCGGCTCTGCGTCTCGATGATGTGACGTTCCCACATCACCGACTCGGTGCCGTTCGCTTGAAGGTGCAGAAGGTTGTAGTCGAACCCGATCATTCGCGCGGACCAGAGCGAGAACACGGTCAGGATGCTCGCACCGACCAAAACGGTAGTGGGGTGCCGCGTGAGGAATTCGACGAACGGTACATCGGCGCGCTCGAGCGCTGCCGGGTGACCCGAAGGAGACGGCGGTCCAGCCAGCGGGCGCCGAGGGATAAGCACCAGCAGAGCCGGGAATACGGTCAGCATGGCGACGAACGAGGTGATGAGCGCACTGCCAGCGACGAAGCCGAGCTCCTGCACCCCGTGGAAGTCGGTGACGGTCAGAACATAGAACGTCGCAGCGGCGGTGAGAGCGCCCAGGAGGATCCCCGGCCCGGTGCGTATGGCCATTAAGTCAAGCGCCGCCGCGGGGCTGGAGCCCAGCATCACCTCTTCGTCCCAGCGAAAGAGCACGTAGATTCCGTAGTCGATGCCCAGACCGACGACGATCGAGATGAACATCACTGAAAAGACGGTGAGATGCCCGACGGTCACCGTGATCAGCCCCAGCGACCACACCAAGCTCAGCGCGAGGACTGCCAGCATCACGAGTGGCTCCCGGAGTCTTCGGAACGCGAGGAGCAGCAGCCCGAGCGTGAGCGCGAACGCCAGCCCCGTCGCGAGCCGACTGTCCTGGAACGCGATGCGCATCTCGTCGTTTGCGAGCGCCGGCCCTCCCGTAACGCCGGCCTCGATTCCGGGAAATTCGGCGCGCAGCTCCACGATCCTCGCGCGGATTTCGTCGATGGCTGCGCGATCATTCGTGAAGCCGCCACTGCCCCCCACCGGGTCGGCGAGGAGGAACAGAAGCTGCTTGTCGTCGGACACGAAGTAGCCGGCGTCCTCGTAGCTCTCCGCGATCGGCAGCATTGCGCCCCACGGAGTCTTCTCGAGCGTCGGATGACTAATCGCTTCGCGAATCTGTGTCACCAGGGTCGTGAGGAATCGAAGATCGACGGCCGTCGCGTCATCTTGCAGCCCGAGATCGAGGAAATGGCTAGCGAAGACGCTGGCGAATTGTCGGTTCGCGCCTTCGAGGAGGCGCACCAGCCCCGGGGCCGCGACGAACGACTCGATGAATTCCTGATGATCGAAGACTTGCTCCCGGAGCTCCCGGAGCGCTGCGGCCGGCAGATACAGCAGAGTCCGCCCACCGAAGTCATCGAGTGCAACACGGTATGCGAGGTGATTGAAGGCGATGGGACCAGCCTGGAGCTCGCGGACGAGCCGCGACGCAAAGGCCTGCGACTCCCGGAGTGTCCGGCCTCGAACCGCGATGATGATCTCGTCGAGCTCGCCGAAGTCCTTGGAGTAGTCCCGATAGCGGGTCACGTACGGTTGGCCCGGAGGCAGGAGGTGAAGCTGCGAGGTCTCGAAGCTGAGTCGCGCTAACGTGATCCAGACGCTGAGGGCCGCGAGGCCAATCCCGGCGCCGACGGTCAGGATCGGATGCCGACAGCACAGGCGGACGACGGCGCGCAGGGCCCGACCGACGCGCTTCATACTCACAGCGTGGTCGGCGTGCTGGTGCTGCCGCGGGCCCGATGCCAGAACGACAGGTTGCCTCGACCGATCGCGGCACCGTAAAAGTACACTCCCAACGCCGCCCAGATCAGTTCCCGGACATGCCGCACGACGCCGAACGCGAATCCCAGGCTCGGGGAGAGTCCGAGGGCAGCGAAGACGGCGACCTTGCCGCCCTCCTGGGTGCCAATCTTTGCGGGGACGATAAAGAGGATCCCGTCGACGGTGATCGACAGCACTTCGATGGTGAACGCCGTGACGACCGGCACGGGCATGAGCAGGAAACGACAAATCCAGTAGGCCTCGAAGGCTCCCCACGCATACGCCAGGGCGAACAGGAGTGTGGAGAGCGCGACACGTCCTGGGTGGTTTCGGAGAAACTCCCCGAGGCGGGTCCCGAATGCGCGGCGCCACGCCGCCGCCGTTCCACTGCCCCGAGCCTTCACGCGGTGCGCGACGAGAAGCGCAGTCAGGAAGCTGACGCCGACGGCCCAGGGAAGGAACGAGCGGAGGGGTCCCGTGGTGATCCATTCCGTGGCAACAAGGGCCAGCCCGGCGGTGATGAAGAACGCTTGCGCCAGGGTTTGAGTCGCCTTGGCGATGATAACGGACACCGCTCGGACGTCAGCGCCGCACGCGTCACTCAGCATCGCCGTGCGTGCGACTTCGCCGCCGATCGTCGCGGTGGGTGTCAAATAGTTGATCGCGTCACCGGCCACCCGAAGGCGAACCAGCTCCCTGAGCGAAAAGCGGGCGGCGACCTCACGGGTGAACGCGAAGCGCCATCCCGAAGCGTTCAGCACGTGCGCCACGATCTCCTGGCTCAGAACGAGCGCCATACCCCACCCGACATGGAACAATGCCAGCTGCACCGCGTTTAGGTCGATCCGCCACACCAGGACGACCAGGCCGAGCGCGCCGAGCGACACCAACAGTTTGTGGCGGGCGGTCATCGCGTGCGCTTAGCACGAACCCAGCACCAGAGGCTGAGCCAGAACAGGTTCGCGCCAACGGCCGCGGCCCATAGGAACCATTCGAGCCGCTGCAATGCCGTGAGGACCACGATGACATAGACATAGTCGCGGCTCGCAATACGTTCGTAGACGCGCCGGAACCCGAGCCGGCGCTCGGCTGGGTAGCGATTGATCACCCACCACACGGACGCCATGCTGACCATGACACCGAAGAGAAGGAGCGCGGCGGGGCCGGTGAAAGTCACGTCAGGGCGGGCGCGGCGCAAGTGGATGGCGATGGCGACGAAGGTCGCGAGATGAAGGACGTCGTCCGTGGCGACATCGAAGCGAGCGCCGAACCGGGACGTGAGGAGCTTGAGCCGGGCGACTTCACCATCGCAACCGTCGAGGATGCAGCTCGTCCAGAGCAAGAGGGCACCGAGCAATGCTGCCCACGGGGTTGTGCTGGCCAGCAGGGCCGCGCCGCCGAGCCCGATGAGGAGACTCACGGCCGTGATCGCGTTCGGCGTCACCGGGGTCCGAATCAGCACCCGCGAAAGCGCGACGGACAGGACACGATCGAAACGCGCCAGATAGCCATCGCCCGGCTGACGCAGCGAGCGAAGCAGCCGACGCTCGGCATCTCGAACGCCGGCGGAGCGGTTCACGTCGTTCCACGAATCCGCGGGCACCTGTCTGCGAGGCGCATCAGCATCCGAAAGCGCCTGTCGCGGAAACGCCTGAGACCCTGGCGCCACTCCCGCCAGAAGCGCCCGGGCCTCGGGGTAATAGGCAGCCACCGGGATTCCCTGCCAGATCCAGGTGGTCCCCTGCGGCTCTGCCATCGGTCGGGTGAGCAGGTCGCCAAGCTGGCGTGCCTCCGGGATGGTATTCGGCGCGATGACAAGCGCGGGCGATTTGGGATCGAGCACATCGGCGAGCGCCATCGACGTAACGGATGAGGCGACGTGCGCCCAAGGCCGCCGCAGCCCGGCCAAGTAGCGACGCCAGCATCCGGGGAGCTCTGCCGACTCCGTACAGAATATGACGCGATCGACATCCTCCAGAGTCGCAAAGGCGCTGGCAGCCCGGACCGCGGCGGGAACCGAGGCGATCATGGGTGACTGCCGGGGAACCGGAAGGACGACCTGCAGGCGAGCCGGTGTCCGGCCGGCCCTCGGTGCGGCCTGTACGGCATCGGCAGCAGGCGCCTCGCGTCTCCGGGCGGTAAGGAACTGCAGAAATTCCTGACCTTCGCGCAGGCGACGTCGCATGACGCGACGATCGACCACCATCTCCTTCGCGATGGCAAAGACCTTCCTTGGGCGGAAATAGAACCGCCGATAGAATTCTTCGGTGCTGCGCGAGATCTCCGTGCTCAGCAGGTGGGGATACGACAGCGCGCTCACCTGGGCGCCGCGATCGTCGACGAGCGCCTCCCCCGACAACCATCCGTTCTCGACCGCCTGACGAAACAGCTCCGTCCCCGGATAGGGAGCCGCGATCGACACTTGGATTGTGTCGGGATCGATGTCACCGGCGAAGCGAATCGTCTCTTGGATTGTCTCCTGCGTCTCCCCCGGCAACCCCAGAATGAACGTACCGTGAATCTTGATGCCGAGCGCCTTCGCGTCCCGAGTAAACCGCCGAGCCGTGTCGAGACGAATGCCCTTCTTCACGTTGTTCAGGATCATCTGATTGCCGGACTCGTACCCAACAAGCAACAGACGGAGACCGTTGTCCTTCAGCACCTTCAGCGTGTCGTAGGGGACATTCGCCTTGGCGTTGCACGACCACGTCACGCCGAGCTTGCCGAGACGTCGGGCCAGAGCTTCGATCCGCGGCAAGTCGTCGGTGAGCGTGTCGTCATCGAAGAAATATTCCCGGACCTGTGAGAAGTAGCGTGTCGCGAGGGCGATCTCGTCCGCAACATGCTCGACGCTGCGGGTGCGATAGCGATGGCCCCCGACGGTCTGCGGCCACAGACAGAACGTGCATTTGGACCGGCATCCCCGACCCGTGTAGAGCGACACGTACGGATGAAGCAGGTAGCCGATCGCATAGTGCTCGACCACGAGGTCACGCTTGTAGACGTCCACCACGAACGGCAACGCGTCCATGTTCTCGAGAACGGGGCGGTCTGGCATGTGCCGGATCTTGCCGTCCGACCGGAAGCTGAGACCGAGAACCGTCTCGAGGGGGCAGCCCCTGGCGACGTCCTGAATCGTGAAGTCGAACTCGTTCCGCGCGACGAAGTCGATCGCGATCGAAGCGGACAGCGCTCGACCCGGATTCACGGCGACGTGGGCGCCAACGAAGCCGATCCGGAGCTCTGGGTTCTTCTCCTTCAGCGTTTCGGCAACTCGAATGTCGTGAGCGAACGAGGGCGTACTGGTATGCAGGATCGCCAGCTCGTATTCCGAGGCGACCGGGCGGATGTCCTCAAGGGTGAGGGCGGCGGGTGGAGCGTCGATCAGGCGAGAACCCGGCACGAGCGCGGCTGGCTGCGCGAGCCACGTTGGGTACCAGAACGAGCGGATCTCTCGCCGGGCCTGATACCGCGCGCCCGCACCGCCGTCGAAGCCCTCGTACGAGGGCGGATGCAGGAACAGGGTCCGGAGGTAGGAATGATCGATGTCCGTCACGCGGATTCCTCCCATTTGGATGCGGGGGGCGGCGCCTCGGCGGATCCCGCAAGACGCTGTCGGTATCCGGTCGCCACCCGGCGCTCGAGACGGCCATCACGGCGAACGCGGAACCGTTCATCGTTCCAACGCACCGTGCGCCCAAGGAAACTCAGAATCCCGACAACGAAAGACACGACGTCGCGGACCGGGACCAGCCATGTGTCGGACCACGGCAGGGGCTGTCCGAGTGATCGGTAAAGAACGAGGCGGCCGACAACCCGGAGTCGGCGACGGCTTCGAATCCACCGATCGAGCGCAGCGTATCGCGTCGGCAGGCAATCGTCGCGCCAAACGCGTGGCGAAGCCGCTGTATATGGGTACCGATGAGGGCAGCCGGCAAAAACCACTCGTTGATGAACATGGCGCCGAGTTTAGAGGCCACTCCGTGAGACGCAACGCCGCGATAGAGACACGTCACCAGCCCGACCCGACGGTCTTCGAGTGGCCCGACCACGGCGCGGACGTAGCCAGGCCCCACGCGCATGTCGCTGTCAGCGACGATGAGCGTGTCGTGCTTGGCGTGTCGGACGAGATTCGCGAGGCTACTGACCTTAAGATTCGTGCCGATCGTCCGGCTGTCGGCCACGAGCTTCAGTTCGAGGCCGGGAAACTCCTGTCTGAGGCGCTCGACGACGGCCACGGCGGGATCGTGAACATCCCGAACGCCAAAGACGATTTCAAAACTGCGATAGTCCTGGAGGCAAAAACTGCGGAGATTCTCGTACAACTGTCCGTCGTTGTCCCTCAGCGGCTTCAGCATCGTGACGGGAGGCGCAACATCCGAGGTAGACGGCCGACGTTGCCGATAGCGCACAACCGCCGTTAAGGCCACGAGCCAATAGACGGCCGCAAAGATTACCAAGCCGAGAAAAACCAAATCGATCATCGACGTTTCACGGCTCAACCTGGGTGCGGATCGCACCGCACGGAGGCCACAGCGAGCGGAGTCCTAACGGGGAACGCCAAGACATGCAAATGCCGCAACAGATCACAACTATCCGGCGAGCGTTCATTGATGCCTCCCACGCACATAGCGATCACCTCGGGGGTAGAGCCAGCCGGTGGTGTGCAAGCGCAGAACACCCAAGAGGCATTCTGGCCGACCTGCCGCCAGCGCTAGTCGAGTATCAGGACTCGGGCAGGGACTCTATTTTGGCGGCGCGCGGGGGAAAGCAATGGCGTGAGGCGAGACCTGGGCGAACCTCGGCAGCAACGGCTCGATGCCGATGAGAGGCGTCCACAAGGGTCCGAAATCGGTGAGCGATGGCACTTCAACGGCGCACGCACTGACGATGAAAATGACGACGTTGTCGAAATCGCCGTCATCCCAATAGCCACCGATCCACGTCGGGTCGGGCGGATCTGCGTAGGCTGCGGGCACCAGCGCGAGCAGGGCAGCGACGAAGAGGACTACGCAGGACCTCTGAAGCACGCCATATCATTGCCTGAGGACTCATGGTGGTCAAGCGAGTCACGCGAGCTGGGGGGCGTCGTAGCGAGTGAGCTGAAGATCGAAACCTTGCCGGGCCATGCCGACTGCGACTTGGCCGATGCTGGACCAGGAGTCGAGCCATGTGCGACTCGCGAAGCCGTTCCAATCGGAGGAAAGTTCTACCTCCTGCCGGTAAACGAGCACGCGCATCGGGTTGACCGGCTCGGCGTGATCATCGACGACATCATGGCGGGCAGACTAACGGCACGGGCGGGCTAGGGCGCAAGAAGTTGTGGGCCGGCGTGCCGGCTGACGAGCGCGCGCATCCGACGCGAGCACTCGTCAGGAAGCGCTGGGCGAAGGCGAAGACGCGCTGAGCAGGCCGAGCGCAGTGAAAGAAAGAGAACCGATGCCCGAGAAGTTCACGTGGATTCTCTCTACAGGCCCCTATCAGGGTATCTCGATGATGGACGAGTTCGTCGTCGATGGCTTTCGCGTCATGCTGGCGGGAAACACGCTTGAGCTATCCTTCGAAGCACCCGGTACTTCATCTCCTGAAGCGGCTAGAGGACTCGCCGATAGATATGTGGCGGTTCTTGGAAAGCACCTGGTCGTGCCGCTGTTCCTGATGACAGAAGAAGAGTTCTTGAAACGGACGACACCACCTCTCGGAAATCTTGTCCTAACCAATCGGATACCTGGCACCGCGTGGCGGGAGGAACACGGTCATACTGCGAGGGCGATCAAAACGGCACGCGGTGAACTGCTGGCCGGCGCG
>QHVB01000093.1 GCA_003222195.1 Gemmatimonadota bacterium
GATGGCGTGGCGCAGTACTGGTTCAACGGGACGCTGGTGATTGATCGCCACGACATCTTTTTCCGGACCGGGGCGCGACCGACCATCAAATTTCAGAAGTTCATCATGGCGCCCTACATCGGCGACGGCTCGCCCGTCGATCAGACGATGTGGATCGATAACCTCATCGTTGCGACGGCGAAGCCATGAGGATGCGCACTGCCGTCCTCGGTCTTGCGATGCTGGTTGGGTGCAAACTGCCGACCAGACCGCAGGTGACAAATGGGAACGTGGCGACGGTGGCTGTCACCCCCCCGTCGGCGAGCTTGTCAGTCGGCGACCTGGTGCAGTTCGTGGCAACCCCGGAGGACAGGTCCGGCAATTCTTTGAGCGGTCGCGTGGTGACTTGGGCGACCAGCGATGCCGCGGTCGCGACGGTGGACGGCGCCGGGCTGGTAACGGGCGCGGGCACGGGCTCGGCGACGATCACTGCGGCAAGCGAGGGGCGGAATGGCACGGCGGCGATCGCCGTCAAGCAAGTCGCTGTGGCTTCGGTCGCTGTGACTCCGGTGACGGCAGCCGTGCAGGTCGGCCGGACGGTGCAGCTCACCGCGACCCCCAAGGACGCGCGCGGCAATTCTCTGAACGGTCGCGTGATGACGTGGGCGACCAGCAATGCCGCGGTCGAAACGGTGAACGGCAGCGGGCTAGTGAGCGGCGTGGGGCCAGGCGCCGCCACTGTGACGGCCGCGAGCGAGGGGCAGAGCGGTGCCGCGGCGATCACGGTGACTGTCGTGCCAGTTGCCTCCGTGGCGGTGAGCCCCGCCTCGGCGAGCCTGACGGCGGGACAAACGGGACAGCTAACGGCGACAGCGAAGGACGCGAATGGTAATCCGCTGACGGGACGCGTCGTGACCTGGGCGAGCGATGCGACTGCTGTGGCTACGGTCGACACCAACGGTCTCGTGACGGGAGTGACGGCAGGCGCAGCGACCATCACAGCGACCAGCGAGGGCAAGGGCGGCACGGCTGCAGTGACGGTTATCGTGGGGCCGCCGCCGCCGCCACCACCACCACCGCCGCCACCACCGCCGCCGCCGCCGCCACCGCCGCCGCCACCGCCGCCGCCACCGCCGCCGCCGCCGCCACCGCCGCCGCCGCCACCGCCGCCGCCACCGCCGCCGCCGCCGCCGCCGCCGCCGCCGCCGCCGCCGCCACCACCGCCGCCGCCGGCGCCGGTGGCGTCGGTGACCGTCAGTTCGGCGACGCTGAGTCTTGCTGTCGGGGGGATGCAGCAGTTGACGGTGACGTTGCGGGATGCGAGCGGCAATGTGCTGACCGGTCGCGCGATCACATGGACGAGCAGCAACATCGTGGTGGGCACTGTGACGGCCAACGGGTTGGTGACGGCGCTCCTGGCCGGGACGGCGACGATCACCGCAACGAGCGAAGGACAAAGCGGCACGTCAGCACTCACCGTGACGCTCCAGTCTGGACTGTGGCCCAACGAGCCGGCGGGCTTTACGCCGGTGGTAGAGCGTCCGTTTGACGCCGTGTCGGAATTGGGGTGGGGAGCGAGCGCGCTCCTCGCGATCGTAGCAGATCCGACCGCGCCGAAATCCGCGCCACTCGTCGGCCAAGTTACCTACCCCGCTGGGTTCGGCGGCGGCTACGAGCCGGCATCGACGTGGCTCGAGGGACAGGACGCGCTCGGGTACACACGGTTGTATGTGTCGTTCTGGGTGAAGCTGTCGAGCAACTGGCAGGGACACAACTCGGGGGTCAACAAGATCGGATTCGTGTGGCAGCATAACAATCCGGTCGTGTACTTCTCGGAGCAGGGCAGTGGCAGCGGGCCGCTCGAGGCGCAACTCCGCCTGCAGAACACGCCGGTGCCCGCGCGCAATCTCACACCCAACCTCGCCACCGTCTCGCTGACGCGCGGTCAGTGGCATCGTTGGGAGGTGGTGCTGGTCGCGAACACGGGCGAGATCGGAGTTTAAGTACACGTTGAACGCCAGAAATCCGGAGTCAGCCGTGAGCAGCTGAGAAATGTGTCGCGGAACGCGCGCCGAAGCGCGCGCGGATAGCGAGTTGTGACGGGCCGCCAGCGCTCCCACACAACTGGCGGCCCATTTTCGCGCCAAAAACAAACTATGGAGGGAATGCAACATGCCGTTCGGATTCAAATTATCGCATCGTCTGTCGCGACTTTGGACCGTGGCTCTGCTGCTCCCATTCGCTGCGATCATTACGTGCGTGGGAGACCAGCATCCCATCACAGCTCCCTCCCAACCCAGTTCTCGCGCCACCATCCCTATCACTAGCACAGCAGGTAATTCAAATGCAGTTGTCGAACTGCTGCGGGAGGATTTCGGGGATACTGGATTGGGTTCGCGCGGGTGGTACGACTACGCGGCCACCCCGACGCTCACCGACACCACGCACATTGCGGGGAGCACACACGCGCTCGAGATCCATTTTGCAGTTGGCGCGACGACGCCACCGTGGGGATTGACCCGCCGCCTGTTCACGGCGAGTCCCACCGTGTACGTGAGCTATTGGGTGCGCTACAGCGCCAACTGGGTGGGGTCGCGCCAGCTGTATCACCCCCACGAATTCCAGATCATGAGCGATCTGGACGGCGATTACGACGCCCTGGCCAACAGCTGGATGGAAGCCTACATCGAAGAGAATTATCAGAACGGCGGGATTCCGCGCCTGTCGATCCAGGACAGCAAGGCGATCAACACGAGCTATGGCGCGCCGCCCATCAATCTGATCAGCGTCACGGAGAACCGTTCGATCGGCGGCTGCAACGGGGTCGCCGA
>QHVB01000057.1 GCA_003222195.1 Gemmatimonadota bacterium
CGGGCGCGATCGTCGAGTGCGGCGTTCACAAGGGCGGAAGCCTGATGCTCTACGCACATCTCTCTTCGATTCTCGAACCGTACGGGTTCAGTCGCAAGATCTTCGGGTTTGATACCTTCGAGGGGTTTCGATCCATTTCGGAGAAGGATCCCGGCGACCTCACCCCGGAAATGTTCGCCGATACCAGTTACGATGTTCTCCAAAAAGCCATCACGCTTCAGGATCTGAATCGCGCCGTATCTCACGTTCCTAAGTGCGAACTCATTCGGGGTGATGCAACGAAGACCGTGCCCGAATTCGTCGCAGCGCACCCCGAGCTGGTCATCGCACTGTTATACCTGGACTTCGACTTGTATCGACCCACCGCTGTCGCGCTCCAGCACCTGTTGCCGCTGGTACCGAAGGGCGGAATAGTGGTCTTGGATGAGCTGAACATGCGCAAGCTCGCAGGGGAGACGACCGCGCTCAAGGAGCGCTTTCCAATCCAACAGCTACGGCTGCGGAAATTTCCGTTCGATCCGTGGCCATCGTACTTCGTCGTCGGTGAGTAGGTAAACCCGCGTGGCAAGACCGTCCGGTTCGATCAGCAACGTTGGGGACGACATGTATCGGCTGGTTGTCGATCTCTACCCTATTTGCCGCAGCATTACCGGGGACGGGCTACGGGCCTCCTTGCGGCGACTCCAACAGGAAGCCCCCCTCACCATCCACGAAGTGCCGTCAGGCACCCAAGTCCTCGATTGGACCATCCCCAACGAGTGGAACGTGCGCGACGCCTGGGTGGCGAACTCGCGCGGCGAACGGGTGATCGACTTTCGCCGCTCCAACCTTCACGTCCTGAACTACAGCACTCCAATCCGCTGCACGATGTCGCTAGCAGAGCTGCGACCTCACCTCTACACCATCCCGGAGCACCCCGATTGGGTTCCCTACCGCACTTCCTACTACAAGGAAGACTGGGGCTTCTGCCTCGAGCACCGGCGGCTGGAGAGCCTCCCCGAGGACCGCTACGAGGTCGTCATCGACTCGACCCTCGCACCGGGCGTGCTGAACTACGGGGAGTACGTCTTGCGCGGTGCGACGGCCGAGGAAGTGCTCATCTCATGCCACTGCTGCCATCCCTCACTCGCCAACGACAACCTCTCGGGCATGGCAATGGCGGTCACCCTGGCGCAAACGCTCGCTCGTAGCACCATGCGCTACACCTACCGCTTCCTCTTCGTCCCGGGCGCGATCGGCTCCATTGCCTGGCTGGCGACTCATGACGAGGTGGTCCCGCGTATCCGCCACGGGCTCGTGCTCTCATGCGTGGGCGACCGGGGCCCCTTCACGTATAAACGCAGTCGCCGCGCCGAAGCAGTCGTCGACCGCGCCGTCGCCCACGTCCTGCGTCATGCAGACGTCGCGCACAGGCTGATCGACTTCGTTCCGTACGGCTACGACGAGCGCCAGTACTGCTCGCCCGGCTACAACCTGCCGGTCGGATGCTTCATGCGCACGCCCCACGGTCGCTACCCCGAGTACCACACATCCGCCGACAACCTCGACCTGGTGTGTCCCAAGGCGCTCGCGGCCTCGCTGGATATACTGATCCAGGTCGTCGCCCTCCTTGAAGGAAACGCGCTTCTCGTCAACACCAATCCCAAGGGCGAGCCGCAACTGGGGAGGCGCGGCCTTTACGGGTCTGTCGGGGGCGCCGCCCAGCTTCCCGGCTTCGAGTCGGCGCTGCTCTGGGTGCTCAACTACGCCGACGGCCGGCATACCCTCCTGGACATCGCCGACCGGGCGGAGATGGCATTTCCTGCCATTCGGCAGGCGGCCGACGCCCTCCTCGGCGTCGGCCTGCTCGCGCCGGCGGCCACCGACACACCCGCCACTGGCGGTGCGCTGAAGGCGTCTAGGTGACGACCAAGCAGCGCACCATCGTGACCATTCTGGCAGCCGCGCTTGCGCTGCGTGTGGGGTGGGCCGTGGTCGGCACGGCTGTGGTCGAGGAGGAAGGGTCCTACTATGCCCGCCTTGGGGAGAACATCGCTGCCGGACACGGTTACATCGGGGTACGAGCCAACGGCGAGCAGTTGCTTTACCCACCCCTCTATCCGCTTGCGATTGCGGGGCTGGCAAGGCTCGGGTTACGTGCGGTGACTGCCGGGCGCACCCTCTCAGTCATCGCGGGAGCGCTGCTCGTGCTGCCCGTCCTGGGACTCGCCCGCCGCCTGTACGGCGATCGTGCGGCAGCTCTCGCTGGCTGGCTCGTGGCATGCTTCCCGCTACTTGTGACGATCTCCGCGACCGTCCTCACAGAGCCATTCTACACCACCCTGATCGCCGCGGGTGTGTACTACACCGTAAGGTGGCGCGACGACGGCAGGCCCGGTACTGCGGCGCTCGTTGGTGCGATGTTCGGACTGGCGTACTTGCTGCGGCAGGAGGCCCTCCTGGTGTTCGGGGCCGTACTGGGGTTTGTATGGTTTTTCGCACGGTCGCCCCGGTCGCTACGGCTCCGACACTACGCCGTGGCGACCGTCGTCTTCGGGGTGTTCGCCCTTCCCTACATCGCGTTCCTGTGGCGGGAAACGGGCGAGCTTCGATTCGAGGCGAAGAGCTCAGTGACCCTGCTCGTCGGTCAAGAAATGAGATCGGGTGTTCCAGACGCGAGGATCTATTTCGAGGTCGACTCGAACTTGGTGCCGCACGGCGTCAACATGCTGTCCGACCTTGATGTGATTCATCACACCGCAATGCCGACGAGCGCGCGGCTGGGGCTCATGGTTTGGGCAGCGCACCGCAACCTGCCAAAGACCGTCGAGTCGCTGGCCGGCGGACAACCGCTGGGCGAGCCGCTTCTTTTAACCCTTGTCGTGCTCGGGTTATTTCGGTCATCCTGGCGGGCGGAGCGCGCGCCAATCGAGTGTCTCGTTCTTGTAGTCGTCGGCGTCACCATTGTCGTCGAGTGCACGGTCGTCTGGTTCTACGAACGGTTCTTGACAGCCACCATCCCGTTCCTCCTCCTCTGGGCCGCACACGGATTCGAGGAGGTCCACGCGTGGGCGCGCGACACAGTCTCTCGATGGCCCGCGCCGCGAGCGCGCCGCTTCGCGGTCGCGCTTCCCGCGTTAGTCTGCCTGGCACTCTTCGGCGACGCGCTCGTCGGTGTGCGTCACGTCGGCGAGTTGACCGAAGGTTGGCACGGTAGCCCAGGGGTCGTCTCAGAAAAGGTTGGCCTCTGGCTGCGCGGACTGTCTCCCGCTCCCACCCGAATCGGCGACACCGACGTCATATCGGCATTTTACGCAGGCGCGACGCTTACGCCTTTGCCCGAATCGACCGGCACGACCGCCCTTCGGTATCTAGACGACCAATCCGTCGACTGCCTGATCATCCGGAGCGCCGCACGGGGATGGCACCCCTACCTCCGGACCTGGGTGGACAGCGGGATTCCCAGCCCCCGGGCCATCCTACTCCGGCGCGTCCCCGACGGGGCGAGTGGCACGATCGCCATCTACCGTTGGGGGCATCATTAGCGGACAAGTGGATGTTGGCACGTAAATTGCCCCCTTGGCAGAGTTCGTCACGCCACCCGAGCACCAACTCGATAGAGGCTGGGATGCGAGTCCTGGTGACTGGTCACAACGGCTACATCGGCACGGTGATGACTCGACTCCTGCGCGAGGCGAGTCATGACGTCACCGGCCTCGACACTTACTACTTCGAGCATTGCAACCTTGGCCCCGAGCCGACAGATATCCCCGCGCTGCGGTTGGACTTGCGCGACGTCCGCGAGGAGCACCTCGCAGGGTTCGACGCGATCATTCACCTCGCCGCCTTGTCCAACGATCCGCTCGGCAATCTGAACGCCGACACCACCTACGCGATCAACCACCGCGCCGCGGTACGACTCGCCCAACGAGCCAAGGCCGCCGGGGTGCGGCGCTTCCTGTTCGCTTCCTCCTGTAGCCTCTACGGCGTCGCCGGCGACGAGATGCTCTCGGAAGGCGCGGCGTTCAATCCGATTACGCCATACGGCGAATCGAAGGTGCTCGTGGAACGCGACGTGAAGGCGCTCGCCGATGATCACTTCAGCCCGGTGTTCCTGCGGAACGCGACGGTGTACGGGCTCTCCCCACAGCTCCGCCTCGACGTGGTCGTGAACAACCTGGTCGGTGTCGCGCTGGCCACCGGCGAGATCCTGGTGGAAAGCGACGGCACGCCGTGGCGCCCGCTCGTGCACGTCGAGGATTTCTGCCGGGCGTTCCTTGCGGTGCTGCACGCGCCGCCAGAGCAGGTCCACAACGAGGCGTTCAACGTCGGGCGCACTGAGGAGAACTACCGGGTGAGCGAACTGGCAGAGTTCGTACGACAGGCTGCGCCCGGCACGACGGTGCGCTATGCCGAGGGCGGTGGACCGGACCCACGGAGCTATCGCGTGAGCTGCGACAAGCTGGCCCGTACGCTGCCGGAATTCCGCCCACGCTGGACGGTGCGGCAGGGAATCGAGCAGCTGGTAGCGGGCTACCGGGCGTCTGGCTTCAGCACCGACGAGTTCCACGGGCCGCGGTATTTCCGGATCAAGCGGATCCAGGAGTTGCAGCACGAGGGGCGCCTCGACACCGAGCTGCACTGGACATCGCGGTTGGCGCCGCAGCGGGCGCCGGCAGAGGTGACACCGTGAAGGTCGTGATCTTTTGTGGTGGCCTGGGCATGCGGCTCCGCGACTACGCGGAGAACGTTCCCAAGCCGATGGTGCCGATCGGCTACCGGCCGATCATCTGGCACCTGATGAAGTACTACGCGCATTTCGGCCACAAGGATTTCATTCTCTGCCTCGGCTACCGGGGCGACATGATCAAGCACTATTTCCTCAATTACGAGGAGTGCGTCACGAATGACTTCGTCCTCTCCGACGGCGGGCGGCGCCGGCAGCTTCTCTCGTGCGACATCGAGGATTGGCGAATCACGTTCGTGGACACCGGGCTCAACGCGAACATCGGCCAGCGACTTTGGGCTGTACGGAAGCACGTCGCCGGTGAAACCGCGTTCCTCGCCAATTACTCGGATGGGTTGACCGACCTCCCTCTCCCCGACCAACTCGCCCATTTCCAGCGTCACGGTTGCGTGGCCAGTTTCCTGTGCGTCAAACCCAACCTGAGCTACCATACGGTTGCGACCCGGGATGACGGGGTCGTGACCGGGCTGCAGGACATCGCGGACGCAGGCGTTCGCGTGAACGGCGGCTCCTTCGTCTTCAAACAAGAGATCTTCCGCTACCTCCAGGAAGGGGAGGAGCTCGTGCTGGAACCGTTCCAACGGCTCATTAAAGAGGGCAAGCTCGTCGCTTACAACTACGATGGCTTTTGGATCGCCGTGGACACCGCCAAAGAGAAAAAGCGAGTGGACGACCTCTTCGCGGCCGGCACGCCGCCCTGGGAGGTGTGGAACTCCAACGGTCGGAATGGCGGCTGAGCCGCGCATGCTCACGCTCGCGCTGCCGCCTGGTCCGCTGCGGCTGCTGTGCCTCGGCGCCCATGCCGACGACGTCGAGATCGGGTGCGGCGGCACGGTGCTTCGGCTGCTGAGTGAGCATCCCGCATCAACGTGCCGTTGGATCGTGTTCAGCGGCTCGGGGGAGCGCGCGCGCGAAGCCCGCGAGAGCGCGAATCGATTCCTCGCGGCCTCAGCCGAACGGCGGGTGGAGGTTCTCGCACTTTCAGACGGCCGCTTTCCCACGGCACTCTCCGAGATCAAAGACACGCTGGAGTGCGTCAAAGGCGAGTTCACCCCCGACGTGACCTTCACGCACTACCGGGAGGATCGCCATCAGGATCACCGCACCGTCTCCGACGCGACCTGGCAGACATTCCGGGACCACTTCATCCTCGAATACGAAATCCCCAAATACGACGGCGACCTCGGCGCGCCGAACTGCTTCGTGGCCCTCGCCGAAAGCACGCTGAAGAAGAAGCTGAGTCACCTGCTCGACGGCTTCCCATCGCAGCGCGGCAGGCAGTGGTTCTCAGAAGAGACATTCCGCGCTTTGATGCGCTTGCGAGGTGTGGAGTCCGCGGCCCCCGAGGGCTATGCCGAGGCGTTCTACGGCCGCAGAGTGCGACTTGCTCCCTAGCAGTGATCACGCGCGACAAGGACCCCGTTATCGGTCTCCTCAGCCCATGCGGATGGGGTAACCTGGGGGATGCCGCGATCCAGGATGCCGTCATAGCGGCCATCCGGTCGCGCTGGCCGAACGCGAAGATCGTAGGCTTCACCTCGAACCCTCGGGATACTCAAGAGCGCCATGGGGTTCCCGCCTATCCCCTCTCGGGGTACGCGCCGCCGACATATGGCATCGGTGACCGGATGCTCCCCCGGACCGCCGGGCCGATCGACCAGGCCCTCCAGCGGCTCCAGGGTATCCCGCTCCTCCGGTCGGTGGCGCGGCCGCTTCGACTGCTGTGTGATTTCCTTCAGAGCGAGCCGCTCCACTGGGCCTTGGCGCTGCGGTGGCTGCGTCAATTGGATCTCCTCATCGTCTCGGGGGGTGGCCAGCTCGATGATTTCTGGGGCAGGGCGTGGGGGCACCCCTACGTGCTCTGGAAATGGAGTTTCCTCGCCCAGCGCACGCACACCCCCGTCGTGATGTTGAGTGTCGGGCTGGGAACGCTGCGGACACGCCTGGCGCGCGTGTTCGTCCGGGGCGCGCTGTCCCGGATGACGTACCGATCCTACCGGGACGAGCGCACGCGGTCGGGAGTAGCGCGCCTCT
>QHVB01000047.1 GCA_003222195.1 Gemmatimonadota bacterium
TCATTTCGCGCATCATCGCCATCATATCATCGTCGCCGCGCCGTCCCATTTCACGTTGTACCATAGCGCCGCCCGGCCGCGCGCCCGGACGTCGGAGGAGCGTGGTGTCCTGCGCCGCGAGCGGCACGGCGATGAGGCACACGGTCGCCGTAATCAGGGCAAACGATTTCATGGTGTCCTCCCCGTAAACGAGTGTGGTGAGTCGTAGAATGATACCCACCTTGCGCTATTCGATCAGGATGAGAACGTTCCGGCGTGACACGTCTTGAGCGCTGGATCGCGCCGCGCGTCGCGGCCAACGGTGCAGGCACGCACTCGGCATTTCGACTGCTGCCGACCGGCCTCGATGCGTTCGTGGCCCGCGCCGTCCTGATCGAGCTCGCCGAGCGCACGCTGGACTTGCAGTACTACATCTTTCACCCCGACAAGACCGGCTCCCTGATCGTCGATCGCCTCATCGCGGCGGCCGACCGCGGCGTGCGCGTGCGCGTCCTGCTGGACGACTGGGGGACGCTCGACAAGAAAGACGAATCGGTCGCCGGGCTTGACGCGCACCCGAAGATCGAGGTGCGGCTCTTCAACCCCTACACGCACCGCTCGGGTCTCCATCGCCTGGGGGAGCTGCTGACGAGCTTCAATCGCGTCAACCGCCGCATGCATAACAAGCAGTTCATCGCCGACGGCATCGCGACGATTCTCGGCGGCCGCAACATCGGCGACGAATACTTCGGCGTCGGCGAGCTCGATTTCCAGGATGTGGACGTGCTGGGAGCGGGACCCGTCGCCGGCCAGTCGACCGCGAGCTTCGAAACCTACTGGAACAGCCAATTCGCCGTGCCGATCACGCAGCTCGGCAAATTTGCTCCTGATCCAGCGGTCTTCCCCGTGGCCCGCGCGCAGCTGCGAGACCGGTGTGACGGCCTGCGCGACTCGATCTACGAGCGGGCGCTCCGGGAATCCCACCTCGCCCAGGACCTGCGCGCGGACGACTTGCACGTGCATTGGGCCGATGCCCGCGTCATCGCGGACCCTCCCGAGAAGTTGACGCAGCCCGCGGGCACGCAAAACGACACCTACCTGGGAGGGCAGATCTCCCCATACGCCCGCGCGGCACGATCTGATCTGCTGGTCGTCTCGCCGTACTTCGTGCCGAGAAAGACGGGGGTGGAGTTCTTCGCCAGCCGGCGCGAGGACGGCGTGAGCGTCCGCGTCTTGACCAATTCGCTGGCGGCTACGGACGTTTGGCTGGTCCATGCCGGCTACATGAAGTATCGCCGCCCCCTGCTCGAGCGAGGCGTGCGCCTGTACGAGCTGCGGCCCGAAGCGGCAGCCGCCACCAAGCGGCGCGCGTCGAAAGTGACCATCGGGTCTTCGCGGGCGAGCCTGCACGGCAAGACATTCGTGTTCGACCGTACGTCCGTCTTCATCGGCTCCGTCAACCTCGATCCGCGCTCCCTCGAGCAGAACACCGAGGTCGGCGTGCTCGTCAGCAGTCCGGAATTGGCTGAAGAAGTCGCGGCGCTGTTCGACCGCTGGTCGAGTCCCGACCTGGCCTACGAGGTCACTACCAAGAATGGGCATCTCCAATGGACCGGCGGCTACACCGAGGAGCCCGAGGCGGGATTCTGGCGTCCCCTCGGCGCCAAGTTGTTTTCGCATCTGCCGATCGATTCACTGATCTGACTGGAGACCTATGCTGACGTTCCTTCTGCTCCTCCAGGCTGCCGCACCCCAGAGGCCGGCGCAGCTTACCCAGTTCCTGCAACAGAGCATCGGCTTCGAGGCCGCCCAGGTCGACGCGGTCGAGCGCGGCGAGCCGGTGGTCAAGGTGCTCGACACGCGCGACCGGCGCGACGTGGCGCTGTTCGGCATCATCACCGCCCCGCGCACGCGCGACGACTACTTCCGCGCCCTGCGCGACTTCCCGACATCGCTGCGTACCAGCACCCGCCCGCACTTCGGCATCTTCAGTACTCCCGCGGGCGAAGCGGATGTCGCCACGCTCACGGTCACGACCCGCGACGTCGCGGACATGAAGGATTGCAAGCCCGGCGACTGCGTCGCGAAACTGCCCGCGACCGACATGCGCCGTATCCATGACGAAACGAACTGGTCGGCGCCCGCCGCTGACATCCAGGCGCAACTCAGCGCCTACGCACGGCGTCGTCTCGTCGAGTATGTCACGGACTACCGCCGGCGCGGCGATTCGGCGATGGCGCTGTACGATGATCGCGGCAACGTCACGGTGCGGTCGAGCGAGGCATTCGCCGCGCAGTTCGCCGAGTCGCCGTACGTCTATCAGACCGTGCCGTCGCTCCAGAAGTATTTCGCCGACTATCCCCGTGGCGCCCTGCCGCCCGGCGCGAGCGAGATCATCTTCTGGTCCGAGGATGTGCTGCCGCACCTCCGGCCGATCCTGAGCGTCACGCACCTGATGGTGTACACACCGCCGGAGTTGCCCGGGATGACGCTCGCGGCCGCGAAACAACTCTACGCGAACCACTACTTCGAGACGGCGATCGATCTGACGAGCGCGGTCGATCGCGGCCAGGGCGAGACCATTTATGTCGTCGTGCTCCGGCGGTACCGCTTCGACAACCTGCCCGGCGGCATTTTGAACATTCGCGGCCGAGCCATCGGCGCGCTGCGCGACCAGCTCAGCAACGACCTCAAGCGGCAGCAAGGGCAGCATTGAGAGTCCACCTCCTCGACGGCACCTACGAGCTGTTCCGGCACTTCTATGCGATGCCGAAGCAGACCGATCGCGACGGGCACGAGGTGGCGGCGATCATCGGCGTGCTGGGCTCGGTGGTCGGGATGCTCGAGGGCGGCACCACGCACATTGGGGTCGCGACCGATCACGTCATCGAGTCGTTTCGCAACGACCTCTGGGCCGGCTACAAGACGAGCGAGGGGATCGAGCCCGAGCTCATGGCCCAGTTTCATCCGCTCGAAGACGCGCTCCGGGCCCTGGGGGTGGTGGTCTGGGCAATGGAGGAATTCGAGGCGGATGATGCGCTCGCCGCCGCCGCTCGACTTGCCGCGGCATCTCCCGATGTCGAGCAGGTGATCATCTGTACGCCCGACAAGGACTTGAGCCAGTGCGTCAGCGGCGATCGCATCGTGCAATTCGATCGCCGCAAGCGCGAGATGCGCGATGAGCGCGGCGTCGTGGCCCGCTTCGGCGTCGGACCGGAGTCGATCCCCGATTATCTCGCGCTGGTCGGCGATTCGGCCGACGGTTTTCCGGGCATTCCGGGTTGGGGAGAGAAGGCGTCCGGCGCGGTGCTGGGCCGCTATGCGCACCTCGAGCGCATTCCAGCGAAGGCGACGGAGTGGACTGTCCCGGTGCGCGGCGCCGCACGGCTTGCGGCCAGCTTAGAAGAGAATCGTCCGCTGGCCATGCTGTTCCGAACGCTGGCGACGCTGCGCACCGATGTCCCCATGTTTTCGTCGGTCGAGGAACTGCGGTGGCGCGGCCCCCAGCCGGCGTTCGAGCGCCTTGCCCAGCAGTTGCGCGTGCCGGGTCTCTGGGAACGCGCGCAGCGGGCAGCAAAAGGGCTCGATCCAGCGGGTTAATCCCTTCGGGGGTCTAGTAACCACAATATTCCCTTCGGTAAGCTGGTGATGTCCTCATCGGGAGTCACAGCTATGCCGTCGAACGTGCGGGTTTTACTCGGCGCGGGAGTCGTCGCGGGCATTTTTGGTACGCTAGCGGTCAACCCACCGTCGACCCGTCGCGATGCGCCGGCGCAGGTTCTCGCGGAAGGGAAGCAGATTTTCCGTTTCGACACCTTTGGCGACGAGAAGTTTTGGACAGACACCGCACGAATGCAGGAAGTCGTGCAGAGCTCCGTCAGTCCGTCTCTGGCGCTCAAAGTCGGCTTGAAGGTAGACGCCGAGGCGATCCCACCGGCGGTCGCGCAAGCGATCAAGGCCGGGCAAGTGGATCTGAACAGTCCTGCTACCACCGTCACGCTGCTGAAGCTGAACGCGGTCGTCGGACTACAGGGAACGGTCCGCACGATCAACGGCAAGGACACGCTCGTGCGCCTGGGCATCACGTGCGCGCTGTGCCATTCGACGGTGAACAACTCTTTCGCGCCCGGTATCGGACAGCGTGAGGACGGTTGGCCAAATCGCGACCTCAACGTCGGCGCGATCATCGCCCTGTCGCCTGCCATCACGGCGGAGCAGAAAGCGATTTACAACTCGTGGGGGCCCGGGAAATATGACCCACGCTTCAATCTAGATGGGAAAAGCACGCCGCTGGCGCTCCCGCCGGCATACGGACTGGCGCAGGTACGCTCTGAGACGTACACGGCTGAGGGACCGATCTCCTACTGGAACGCATATGTCGCCGTCACGCAGATGCACGGCCAGGGCAACTTCGCGGACGCTCGTCTCGGGATCAACGTCACGCAGGCGCCGGATCTCGTGACGTCGAAGCTCCCGGCGCTCCGCGCGTACCAGCACAGTTTGCGGGCTCCCCCACCGCCGCGCGACAGCGTGGACGCCGCGGCGGCGGGCCGGGGCCGAGGAGTATTCAATAGGAGCTGCGTGAGTTGCCACGTGGGCGTGAACGGCACCGACAACAATCAGGGAAAGCTGCACGCGCCGAGTGAGACCGGCATGGACGGCGCGTACGCCGCGCGCACCGCGCAGAAATCGTATCGCACGACCCCGTTGCGGGGCCTATGGCAGCATGCTCCGTATTTTCACGACGGCAGCGCCGCGACGCTCGCGGACGTCGTCGCACACTACAACACGGTGCGGAATCTCGGGCTCACCGCCGCACAACAGCGAGACCTCGTCGCGTTTCTTAAGACGTTGTAACGGAAGCGCGAAGCGGCGCGCCTAGTTGTTCGTGATGATGAGCTTCCCGTGCATGGTGGGATGCAGCGTGCAGGCGTAGCGCGCGGTCCCGCGAGCGTGGGCGATGTAACGACCCGCCTGCCCCTGCGTCAACTGTCCCGTATCCCACTTCGTACCACCGGTCGCCGTCGCCGTGTGCGGCACGATGTCCCGATTGACCCAGACGACCGTGTCCCCTGCGGCCACAGTGAGGACCGCGGGATGGAATTCCATCCCGCGGATCTCAACCGTGTGGGTCGTTGGCGCTCTGCCGAGACCCAGCAGCACGAGCAGCCAGACGATCACTTACTCGTCCGGGACGGCGAACCGAGCTGACCCCGAAGCTGCTTGGCGTGCTCCAGATGCGTGGCGATAGCAGGGCGAACATCCGTGAGCAGCTTGCGGAGCTCGGCGTTCTCTGTCGTCGGAACGAGCACTTTGTCGATTGCGTCGAGCACGGCCTGGTGGTAGGCGACTTCGCGATCCAGGTAGGCGCGATCGAAGGCGGCGCCGCGCAACCGCTCGAGCGAGGCGCGCGCCTGCTTCGCGCCGCTCTGGAGGGATTGGCTCACCGCATTGTCGGCGGGCGTGACGCCAAGCTTCTGGGCCAGCGCCGCAGCCTGCGCATTCACCGCGCTGTGGTCCGTAATCATGGTTTGCGCGAACTGCTTCACGGCGGCGTTGTGGGTGCGAGTCTGGGCAAACTTCGCCATGTCGATGTCGATGCCGTTGGCGGTCACAGCGACATGAGCGACTTCAGGATCCGAAAGATCCGGGGCGGCCGCGGCGTTCTGCGCACGAAGCGACGTGACGCCGACGAGCGCCGCGACCATGAGAGCTGCCTGATACCTGGAGCGGGACATCCAAACCTCCCAAGAAAGAGTCCACAATGCGGTTGACCCTCTCAAATTCCCTGACTAATCACACTTTGTCAAGTATTTGCTGTGATTACTAGACAATTGAGTATTTACAAGCTATTCTGAGGCATGATCAACTGGCTTGCCCGGCTCACCGGCGAAACGCAGGCGCGGCTGCTCGGTTTGCTGCGCCGCTCGCGTCAAACGATCACGAGCCTCGCCGAGGCCCTCGGCCTCACCGACAATGCCGTGCGCATGCACATCGCCGCCCTGCACCGCGACGGGATTGTCGAGCAGGTGGGGACGCAACGCGATACCGGTGGTAAGCCGGCACGGGTCTACGGTCTCACGCATGAAGGCGCGGAGCTCTTCCCCAAGGCCTACGCGCTGGTGCTCGGCAAACTCGTCGCAGAAATCGTCAAGACGCAGGGCCGTGACCGTGCGATCGCATTGCTGCGGGCGGTCGGCGCACAAGCCGCCGCCGGCGCGCGACCGGGGACGAGTGCCAAACAGCGGGTCGACGCTGCCGCCGGTGTCTTTCGCGACCTGGGCTCCGACGTAGAGGTGGAGAAGACCGCCGCGGGCTGGCGGCTGCAGGGCTACGGTTGCCCACTGTCCGCGGTGACGTCAGGTCATCCGGAAATGTGCGAGCTCGGGAAGGCGTTGGTGGAAGAGGTGGTTGGGACAGCGGTAACCGAATGCTGTGTTCGCGGCGAGCATCCGCGCTGCGGCTTTGCCGTCCCCGCCGCCGCTGAATGACGGCATACAAGTACCTGATCATCGGCGGCGGAATGACCGCGGATGCCGCGGCGCGCGCCATCCGAGAGTCTGATCCCCCCGGCAACATCGGCATCATCTCCGCCGATTCGCATCCGCCCTACAACCGCCCGCCGCTGTCGAAAGGACTGTGGAAGGGCGACGATCCCGAAAAGACGGTTTGGCGTCGCACCGACACGATCGGTGTCGACTTGCGCCTCGGCCGCCGGGCTACCGCCCTCAACCCGAAGCAAAAGAGCGTCACCGACGATCGCGGCAATATCGTCTCGTACGAGAAGCTCTTGCTCGCGACAGGCGGATCACCGCGCCGCCTTCCCATGCAGACCGGCCAGATCATCTATTACCGCACGTTCGACGATTATCTCCGGCTTCGCGCGCTCGCGAACGAGAAGTTGCGGTTCGTTGTGCTCGGCGGCGGATTCATCGGTTCCGAAATTGCGGCGGCATTGCGACTCGTGGGCCGCGATGTCACGATGATCGTTCCCGAGGATGGCATCGGCGCGCGAGTTTTCCCTGCCGACCTTTCGAAGTTTCTCGTCGACTACTACCGCGAACAGGGCGTCGACGTGCGGACGGGTGAGGGGCTCGCCGACTTACAGCAGAGCGCCGGCACGGTGGTCGTGCGGACGACGCACGGGAAAGAGATCCCCGCCGACGTCATCGTCGCCGGCCTCGGCATTCAGCCCAATGTCGAGCTTGCCGAACAAGCGGGATTGCGTGTCGAAAACGGGATTATCGTGGACGACATGCTCAGGACGAGTGCGCCGGACGTCTTCGCGGCCGGCGATGTCGCCAACTTCTTCAATCCGGCGCTCGGTACCCGCTTGCGGGTCGAACACGAGGACAACGCGAACACCATGGGCGCCGCCGCGGGCCGCGCGCTGGCCGGCACAGGCACGCCCTACACGCACCTGCCCTTCTTCTATTCGGATCTGTTCGCGCTCGGCTACGAAGCAGTCGGCGAGCTGGATCCGCGGCTCGAAATCGATGCGGTCTGGAAGGAGCGATTCCGCGAAGGGGTCATCTATTATCTCAAGGAAGGCAAAGTGCGCGGCGTGTTGCTCTGGAATACCTGGGGCCAGGTGGACAACGCGCGCGCGATCATCGGCACGACCGGCCGATTGGAATGATCAATGTTCAATAATCATTGATCATTGGTCATTGGTCATTGGACACTGACAACAATCTGCCGCCACCGCCCCTGCCTGAAGCGCAGCACGCTCAGCACGCATCGGGTGGCGTGCCCCGCCAGAATCGCCAGCCAGATGTCGATCGGGGCCAAGGTGCCCGTCTCCTGAATGACGAAGCAGATGCCGAGCGGCACGAGAATCTGCGAGATCATCGAGATGTAGAGCGGACTCTTCGTGTCCCCCGTGCCCTGCAACCCGCCGGTGAATGCGAGCGCGACCGTGATGAAGAGTCCGGAGACGCTCAGGACGCGGAGCAGCTGCGCCCCGATGTCTACCACGACGGCGTCGTGCATCCCGAAGACGGCGAGCAGCTGCCGCGGCAGGAAAACGAAGAGCAGCCCGACGAACACCGCGACGGTCAAACCGTAGCGCGCGGCGATGTGCACGGCCTCGTTGGCGCGATCCGGATGCTTTGCGCCCACGTTCTGACCGGCGACGGCGGCCGCCGAGCCCATCAATCCCACCGACGTCCAGGTGATCAGCGAGAACAGCTCCGTGTACGACACCGCGAACGCCGCCTGCGCCGCGGCGCTCTGCGCCAACGAGCCGATGAACGACAACATCAAGACGCCGCCGATGTTCATCGCAATGCCCTGAATCCCGGTGGGCAAGCCGAAGCGGAACAGCTCGCGGATGATCGTCCAGTCTGGACCAAGGCCACGCCCGCGGGGAAACGCAACGACCCACCCGCCGGTCCATAGTTTCCAGAGCGCGTAGCCAGCCAGCAGCCCGGCGGTAATGCACGTGCCCATCGCCGAGCCACGCGTCCCGAACGCGGGGATCGGGCCGAGCCCACGAATCAGCACGATGTTCAGGACCAGGTTCAGGACGGTCATCGTGATGCCGAGCAGCATCGGCGTGCGCGCGTCGCCCGCCGAGCGCAGCGCCCCGCTCAGCATGAAGAAGATCATCATGCCGCTTGAGAAGCCGAACATGATGCGGAGGAACGGCAGCGCTTCGGTCTTCACCTCAGGTGCGGCGTTGACCAGATCGAGGAGGAAGGGAGCCGCCAAATAGCCAACGGGCGCGAGAATGCCGATTGAGATGCCGATCGCCGTCAGAAACGCCTGATAGACGACGCGGTCGACCTTTTCCGGCTCGCCCGCCCCCGCGAATCGCGCCACCAGCACGCTCATGCCGGTGAAGAGCGATGAGATGAAAACGATGACGACGAGAAAGATCTGCCAGCTCACGCCGATCGCGGCGTTCGCCTTATAGCCGACCAGGTTGCCGACGAGCACGTGGTCGACCATCCCCTGGAGACCGCCGATCGCGTCGGTGAGCATCGTCGGCCAGGCGATCTTCCACACCGCGGCCTGCAGCGGCCCGGCGACGATCGAGGTGTCGTACCGTGAGGCCGTCGCCGTCACTCAGCTCACCGGAATCGCGGAATTGCGTCGCCGCGCGAGCAGTGCGTCGAGGCTCCACGGCCCTGCCCCGGCTGCTGAGAAATAGAGGAAGGTGAAGCAGTAGAAGACGGCCGGCGCGCCCTGATTCAGGACCGGCCAGAAGCCGTTCGGAAAGTGGCCGATGAAATATGCGAAGGCCATTTCGCCCGACAGAATGAACGCCACGGGACGGGTGAACAAGCCCAGCAGCAAGAATGTGCCCCCGATGACCTCGATGATCCCCGCGAACCACACCAGCGATCCCACCGGCGCCGTGCCGCCGCCCGGCATGATCGCGGCCGGGAAGGCGAACCACTTTGCCGAACCCACTTGAAAGTACAGGAAGGCGACGACGATTCTGAGAACGCTCAGTAGCTGCGGCGCCCACTCCTTCTTCACAAAGCCTCCAGTTTTTTGAGAAGCAAATCGCGTTCGCGCACATTCTGCGTCAATGCGGCCGCACGGGCGAGCTCGGCACGCGCCTCCTCGAAACGGCCGAGCTTGGCGAGCAGATCCCCGCGCACGCTCGGCAGCAGATGATAATCCGCCAACGCCGGGTCCGTCGTCAGCGAATCGACGACCTCCAGACCGGCCGCGGGGCCAAACGCCATGCCCAACGCCACCGCCCGATTTAACTCAACGACCGGCGAAGGCATCAGCTGGGCCAGCGCGTCGTAGAGTGCCACGATGCGCGTCCAATCGGTCTCGGCGGCGGTGCGGGCCCGCGCGTGGCAGGCAGCGATCGCCGCCTGGAGCGTGTAGGGACCGGACGCGCCGCCCAGGGCTTCGGCGCACTCGAGCGCCGCCAGACCGCGGCCGATCAGCAGATGATCCCACCGCCCGCGATCCTGGTCGAGCAGCAGAATCGGCTCACCCGAAGGACTCACGCGAGCGCGCAAGCGTGAGGCCTGGATCTCCAGCAACGCGACCAGGCCATGCACTTCGGCCGCGTCAGGCGCGAGCTCGGCGAGAATACGGCCCAGGCGCAGCGCGTCCTCACATAACGCCGGCCGCACCCAATCGTCCCCGGCGGTCGCGGAGTAGCCCTCGTTGAATACGAGATAGATCACCTCGAGAACCGATCCCAGCCGCGCCGTGAGCTCGGCGCCGCGCGGTACCTCGAACGGCACGCGCGCCGCGGCGAGAGTACGCTTGGCGCGCACGATACGCTGCTGAATCGTGGCCTTCGAAACGAGGAACGCGCGGGCGATCTCGTCGGTCGTCAGCCCACCCAGCAGTCGCAGGGTCAGCGCGACGCGTGCTTCCGTCGGGAGCACGGGATGGCACGCGGTAAAAATGAGGCTCAGCAAATCGTCGCCCACGTGGTCGTCGATGGCGGCCGCCAGCGCCGCTTCGGGACTGACTTGCCGCTCGTCGAGCTGGCGGCCGAGATGCTCGTGCTTGCGGTCCTGCATCTTGCCGCGTCGCAGGTGATCGATCGCGCGATGCTTCGCGGTCGCCATGAGCCACGCGCCCGGATTGTCCGGCACGCCCGCCTCGGGCCATTGCTCGAGGGCCGCGACGAGCGCGTCTTGCGCCAGGTCTTCCGCGACCCCGATGTCGCCGACGACGCGCGCTAACCCCGCGATGAGTCTGGCGGATTCGATCCGCCAGACCGCATCGATGGCGTCAGCAGCCTTTTGACGGGTCATCCATCATCTGCCGCACTTCGACTTCCAGCTCCTGGTCCCACAACCCGATGTGCGCTTCCAGGAATCGCTTCGTCCACTCGATCGCTTCCTTTTTCGAGCCGACATCGTAGATCGCGTAGCCGCCGATGATCTCCTTCGCCTCGGTAAACGGGCCGTCCGTGAACGTGATCTTCCCGTTGGCGAGGCGAGCCCGCGCTCCCAGGGCCGTCGGCAGCAGACCACCCATCCCGACCATCGCGCCCTTCTTCGCCGCCTCTTCCCCCAACTTGCCGATCTTCTCGATGAGCGCTGGCGACGGGTGCGCGCCCGTCTCCCGAGTCTTCACAATCGTCATGAATCGCATGGTCATTTCCCCGTCCGTTGCTTGTTCTGTTCGATCGCGGCCCGCTGCCGCTCTTCCTGCTTGCGTAGTTCGGGCGTGAATTCAGCCCCGAAATCGTCGGCTTCGAGCACCTGACGGATCTCGACTTCACCGTCCTGGAACGGAATGCGCTTCGCCCATTCCAATGCCTCAGCCCTGTTTTTCACCTGCCAGATCCAGAACCCCGCAACCAATTCCTTGGTCTCCGTGAAGGGACCGTCCCGCACCGTGCGCTTGTTGCCCGCATAGGTGATGCGCGCGCCCTTGGACGACGCCTGCAGTCCTTCGCCCGCCAGCATCACGCCCGCCTTCACCAGCTCGTCATTGAACTTGCCCATCTCGGCGAGGAGCGCCTGCGTCGGCAGGACGCCAGCCTCCGAGTCCTTGTTGGCCTTCACCAGCACGACGAATCGCATTGCCATCTCGCTTTCATGGGGTCACGTGTGTTCTGCTTCTCACCTGGGCGTCGAACGAGCCTGCCAGAAATCGACACGCGCTGATCCCATTGTGGTAGGCCTACTTAGGGGGTAGACTCGGGACGACCCTGGCAATCCAAAGGAACAGCCATGTGCAGGAACATCAAAACCCTGGCCAACTTCGAGCCGCCCGCGAGCGATGACGAAATTCGCGCGTCCGCTCTGCAGTTCGTGCGCAAACTCAGCGGCGCCACCCATCCCTCGCACGCCAACGAAGCGGTGTTCAATTCCGCCGTGGACGACGTCACGGCGATCGCACGCCGCTTGATCGACTCGCTCACTATCAAGGCGGTGCCGCGAAATCGCGAAGCGGAGGCTCGCAAGGCGCGGGAGCGCGCGGCGCAACGATTTGGCTAGCCCCACCGTTCGCAGAGTCGGCATCGGCATCGCCATTTTCATCCTCGCAGCGGCCTCGTTCGGCACGGTTACCGAGGACGTCGTCAATCACGAAGCCTTGACGCGCTTCGATAACCGAGTGCTCGAGGCGCTGCACCAACGCACCACGCCAGTCGGCGTGGCGATCTTCACGCTGATCAGCGGCCTCGGCTCCCCCCTCGTCATGACCATGCTCGCGCTCGGAGGTGTGATCGCTCTCGCCTGGCGCCGCGAATGGATCGTGCTCGGCGGATGGGTGGGGGCCTTTGGCGGCGCCACTCTCATCGGTTACTGGCTCAAACTGACAATCCATCGTCCTCGGCCGAGCTACGCCACCACCCTGATGCACGATGTCACCTGGAGCTTCCCCAGCGGACACGCGATGGGATCCCTCGTTGGGTACGGCATGCTCGCTTACGTCCTGTGCTCGCTGGCGACTCGCAACCACCGGAAACGACTCTGGATCGTGGCAGGTGCTGCCATTCTGATTCTCGCGATCGGCGTGAGCCGCCTGTATCTCGGCGTCCACTATTTCAGTGACGTGGTGGGGGGTTATGCCGCGGGGGTGATCTGGCTGTTCATTTGTGTCGCGGCGGTAGAGTTTGCCCGCCGGCGGCACCGCATCGCGCAGCGCCTCAATCCAACGGGGACCCAGGTCTAGACTCGGGTGGCTACTTCGGCGCGTCGAATTGGACGACTGGATTGCGGAATGCCCTGGCTCGGATTCGAACCGAGACGCCTTGCGGCACTGCCCCCTCAAGACAGCGTGTCTACCAGTTTCACCACCAGGGCGGGCGCAGAAACATAGAAAGGTTTCGCAATCAAGTACAGGCTCGCGTGACGCCCATCTCAGTGGGACCGTGATGTCGGGCTGCTCGCACAAACTCGCGCGGCGCATAGCTTTTCCGCATGGAGCTCTGGGTCGCGTTCGGGTTTGGCGCGGCAGTTGGCGCGCTCATCGGCTACCTGTTGGGACGCCAGAAGCAGGTGCGAGCGCCGCAGGCGCGTCCGGCGCCCCCGTCACCGCCTCCGCCAACCGTCAAGCCCTCCGCTCCCGCAGTGAAACACGTCGTTCTCGATGAAGGCTCAGCCAACGTTCTCAACGCCCTGAACAACCGCCTGGCAGCGATCGGTGCGCTCGCGGATTTGTTGCACGGCAGCCCGCTCGACCCTGAGCGCGCGCGCGCGCTGGTTTTGCTCCACGGTGAAGTCCGTCGGGCCGCCGAGATTACGAGTCACTTCCTCGAGCTCGCCGCACATCCGGCCGGCGCCGCAGAGCCGTGCGATGCGGCGGTCGTCATCAACGGCGTGCTGGCGGAGCGCGAGTCGACCTTCCGTGAGCTCGGCGCCAAGGTCATGCGGGCGGTCCCGGCCGACTTGCCGATGGTCTCCTGTCCGATGGCGCAGCTCACGGAGATGCTCACGAAACTGCTCGACTTCTCGTTGCGCCGGCTGCGCGCCTCGCAACCGCCGCGCGAGCTGCGGATCGAGGTGATTGCGACGGGCCCGTCGATTGTGGTGTCGCTGTGGGACTCGGGCACGCCGCTGGCCGTCGAAGCGGAGCAGCGGCTCACCTCGCCGTTCCGGTTTACCCATTCAGGCGGTGGCGGTGAGGTGGAGTTCGCGCTCGCGCGCGCCCTGGCCCAGTCCGCCGGCGGCAGCCTGCGGCTCCGGCCGCGCGGCGGCAGCAGCGGCGCCGAGGTCGTCGTCACGCTGCCCCGCAGCCTCCTGGGGGCGCAGCCGACTCACGCTGCCCCCGCGGAAAGCTTGCCGCGCATGCGAATCCTCGTCGTCGACGACGACGCCGTGAACCGGCAGGCGATGGTGCTCCTGCTCGAACGGGAGGGCCACCAGATCGTGGCGGTCGAGAATGGCCTCGAGGCGATGGAGCGCCTGGGCGAGCGCGACAGCACCTTCGACGCGATCGTGACGGACCTGCAGATGCCCCGGCTTGGCGGCCGCGCCATGTACGAGCAGCTGGTCAATAGCCGGCCGCTCGTCGCCAGGCGGTTTGTCTTCGTGACGGGCGATCAGGCGCGCGACGAAACGCGGTCGTTCCTGGAGAACTGCGGACAGCCGTCGGTGACAAAGCCCTACGATTTAGGCGACTTGATTAACGCGATCGGGACGGTGTCGCGAAAGAGATAGCCGATCAGGTAGGCTAGTTTGGCGCGTGCACGCGCGGCCCGCCGTACTCGCGATCCCCACCGATGCCGGGACCCGCCAGCTCCAATCCCCCGCGATCATTGTTGATTCGCGCAACGAATTGACGAATCGACCCCGGAAACGGCTGCGTCTGGCCGTGCTTGCCGAACGGGTCGGTGTACCAGACCTCGGGCCCGCCGGCGTTGTCGATGAAATTGGAATTGATGTCGACCACCCGATCCGTTCCATCGAACAGCGAGCGCGGATCGTCGAACGTGATGCCGAGGACCGTCCCGTTGCTGGTGGACGCCGCGCACGCGCCGCCCCGGGCGGCATTGCCCGCGGGCGTGACTTCGTAGCACACATCGATCGGCCGTCCGACGATGCCGGTCAGGGCGGGATCGTAGAACCGGCTTGGGAGCCGGACCTGGAAGTAGGGATTGAAGAACGCGAGGGTGTGGCCATCCTCGCGGCGAATCGAGTTGGACGTCTGCCAGCTCTCGTGCAGCGTTCCGAAATTGGAGTTCTGTCCCGCGGGCACGAGGATATTGCGGTCGACGCAGGTGCGATCAGCAATGATCCGCACCCCGCCGCCATCCGGAGAGTTCGCCGGCGTCGCCGGCCCGACCACCACCGTCGTGCCGTCGCAGCTGCGCTCGAACTGGCCCGGCGTGCCGATGGCCGAGAGCATCGTCACGTGCATCTCGGTGCCATCGGTGCAACGAAGGTGATAGACCAGCTCGTGCAGATTGTTGGTGAAAGCGTCTTTCGAGTGCGTGCCCTGATGCAGCTTCACCAGAACGTCACAGCGCACCGCGAAGAGGGCATCCGCCGCATCGCTGCCGAAGTGCATCGGGATGTCGTTCTGCCACTCGACTTTGTGCCCGAAGTGGTCCTCGTGCCGCGTGGTGAGGGGATCGTAGACATCGAGCTGCTCGTTCGCATAGCCAAACGGGATATCCCCCACCTCGCGATAGAGCGCCGAGCCTCTGGGGTCCCGGCCGTGGTCGTGACCGAACGAACACCCAGACACCGGATCGATTGGTGGGTGCCAGGTCGGATAGCGTTTATGGTCGGGGCCGACGACAGAGTAGGCGTCGTGTTGGGCCTGCGTGCAGTCGTCGCGAGTACTCGGGGCCCAGATGCCGAAAGACGCGGCGTTACCGGTGGCAGGCCCGTAGTCGGGAGCCGCCGGCCCGTCGTGGCAGGCGGCGACCACGAGCATGAGCACCAGGAACGCGCGGTTCATGACCTTTCTCTGGCGACAGAATCGCCTCACTCTCCCGACAGTAGCGGTGACCGCTGTCACTCCCAAATGGGCCACGGCAATTGAGTTATAGTGGCGACATGCGGACACCTGCGTTCATCCTGGTGGCCTTGGCGGTGGCTGCCTCGGGGCAGCTCCGGGCGCAACGGCGCGAGAATTCGGGATTCTGGTACAGCGTGGGCTTCGCACCCGGGTGGGCACGCGTGACCTGCGCGATCTGCGCCGGCAACCGGCCTACCGGTGTCTCCGCTTTCATCGGGCTGGGCGGCCGGACGAGCCGGGCCCTGCGCATCGGCGGAGAGTTCGCCGCCTGGCGCGAGGGCCAGAGCGGCGTCACGCAGACGCTCATGTCGATCGGGGCCACCGCCTACTGGTATCCGAACCTGCGGCGACGACTCTATCTGCGCGGCGGCGCCGCCCTCGTCATGCATCGGGCCAGCGATGGCACCGATGTGGTCACCTCATCGGGAATCGGACCGCAGCTGGGGCTGGGCTATGAGTATCGCGTTGGCCGATCCTGGTTGCTCGCGCCCTTTATCCATTATTCGGTGGGTGTATTTGGTGGGGACGTGAAGTTCAACGGGGGGCAAGCCGCAAACAGTGCGACGGTGAGCTTCCTGCAGATGGGAGCAAGTCTCACCCGACGGTAAATCAGCGCCGCCGCTCCGGAGTCCGCGCCCCTCCCCCCCCCCCGACGATCACTGAGTCCGTTGCCCCGTTCGCGAGCAGATCGACCAGGTCCCGACGGTAGTATGGATCGGCGGGGTCGAGCGCAGGCCATTCCCGGTAATGGTCCGGTGCGAACAGGCCGACCATGTGCGCCATGGCACCGTACGATGTGTCGGGAGTGGGATTGTCGAATACCCCCACCACGCGGTAGCGATGCCCGGCCTTGAGGTGCAGGCCCTCGCCGCGAATCGCCAGCAGCTTGCGCGGTATCGAGAGCACATGCCCGAGCGAATCCCGCTTCGCATTCACCTGCACGAGTGTCTTGCCGCTCTGGGCATCGACGAGCTTGACCAGCACGCCATAGTCGTGCAGGTGACCCGTGACCACCAGCAAATGCCCTGAGAGCGGGGGGCTGAACTCGTAGCCGATCTCGAAGCGGCCCGGGGGGACGTTGAAGCGGTTCTCCTCGGGGTTCGTCTGGATGTTCACATCCATGTAGGCGGGGAGGACGTCGATTGGCCTGGGCCTGAGGCTCGGGTTTGCCATATAGATGACGATGCGCCAGTAGGCGACAGGGATCTCGGGCCCCGAGTCGTTGTGCCAGGCCGCGTACACGCCCAGGTCCTGACCGGCCCGCATCGGCACGCCGATGGTGCGCGGGACGCGTACATCGCCGGTGTCGCTTTCCTCGGCGATGCCCAGCAGGCGCTCGAGCGCCGGATAGATGAACTGGCGGCGTGAGAAGTTCACCATGATCAGGTGATGAACCAAGCGGTGCGACAACGCATGACCCTGATCGTCGAACAGATCGACGCGGAATCCCTGGATCCAGCCGTCCACCGGAAACGTGAACTTCTGCACCGGGATGGCAGGCATGTCCATCATCATCCCGGGCATTTCGGGGCTTACGGGCACGCGGTAGGGACCGCCCGTGATGAGGACGCGGTGGTGCGCCGAGTCGACACGCACATGCAACGGCGGCGGCAGCGTAGGCATGGGACGCTGCTGCGCGGCCGCGAGGACCGGGATCAGCGAGAAGGCGAGGAGAACAGTTATGCGCATCAGAGACCCAGACCCCCGCAGTAGAGGCGAGGTTTCACCGGAAATGGGCCGACTCGGAATCGAACCGAGAACCTACTGATTAAGAGTCAGTTGCTCTGCCAGTTGAGCTATCGGCCCTGAGGGGTGGCTGGAGGAGCGGCCGAAAAATCATCAGGCCCCGGGGCCGAAGCAAGGGAACGACTCGGCAGACCGATCTTCGTCCCCCATTCATCCGTCAGCTTGAATGTCTCACTCATCGGGAAGCGCAGCACCCAGAGCCGGCGGGCGAGGTCTTTCAGCGACCAGACCAGCGTGCGCTGCACCTCGACCGACGACCACTGGCCGAACTCGTTGTGGGCCAGATCGGTGCGGAGCGCCTCAGAAATGCTCGCCGCTAACTCCTGATGTTCGTGCTGCTGTGCCTGTTGTGGGACCTTTTTGGTTCCCTTTTTGGGACCTAAACCTTCGCCCCACAGTACCCACTCGAGCGTAACATCGGGAATCCCAAGCTCTTTCGCCCTGGTCACGATCAGGCGGGCGACGTCCGCGGGGAATTTCTCCCGATGCGGCCATTTCTTTATAGCAGCTTCAGTTACAGCGCCGCCGAGCGCGGCGGCAAACTGTCGATAGCTCAGAGAGATACCGTCCCACGGGCTGAACACGTCTAGGAGCAGGGCGAGGCGATCAGCTACGGGGACCCGTTTCGGGCCAGTTTCGGGCTTGACAGGGGACAAGATATGCCTACTTTCGGTGTCGTATACGGGGAGCTGAGGTCCCGATTCTGTCCAATAGTGCCTACGAACCCGAACGCAGTCAAGCGCCCAAGCCCTTGGAGACTTCCATGTTCGTCCGCCGCTCCCTCATGGTACTCGCTCTCGCGCTCTCCGTAGCGCGCTGCGCGGACCAACCCACAGCGGTGAAACATCCCGCGGCTCCACAGTTCCTGCGCTGGGCAACCCAAGCTCCTCAGTTCACGGCAAATACATCGACTCACCCGCGCCGCTCCGGCGCGATGGCGCTGACACCTCCCCTGAGCCTCGATCAGAATGTCGTCTCGTTCTGGGCGGTTCGCGGTGAGTCGCGGTCGGTCCTGATCAACTATGCAAGCAGCATCGATAGCGCAGTCCATCCGTTCCTGATGCTCACGACCACCGATCCCCAGTTCGTCCCAGGGGTCGGCGAGCTCGCGGTCGGTGACTCGGTGCTCGTCACCGTCACCGTCGATACGAGCAAGATCGGCGTCCGGTTCGAGCCCACGGGCCTGCAATTCGGCGAGCCCGCGCAGCTTAAGGTGTGGTATAACGGCGCCGGCGGCGACCTGAATGGTGACGGCGTGGTCGACAGCACCGACGCCAAGATCGAAGCTCAACTGCTCGGTCTCTGGTACCGCGAAGCCGATAGCGATCCATGGACGAAGCTTGGTGCGACCCAGTCCTTGGACGAGAAGTCGTTCAGCTACGCGCTACCGCACTTCTGCGATTACGACGTCGCGGCGGATCTACTCGAGTGGGCAGTTAACTGGTAAGCGGGGGATAGCATCCCAATGTCCAAAGACCAAACCCGCGACCAGCCTCTCCTCGAGGCGTCTCCTGTCGTCGCAAAAGCCCGCGGACTCGCGGCTGCCGGTCAGCATGCCGCAGTCGTAGAGTTCCTGGGCTCGCGCGAGCAGAGCGAGCTCGAGGATCCGACCCTTGCGTTGCTCTACGGCATCGCCCAGGCGCGGCTGGGCCGGCATGAACAGGGTCTCCAATGGATCGATCGCGCGCTGAACCGGGCGCGTCAGAGCCGCGAGCACGGCGTCGAGCGGCATGCGCTCAACGCGCGCGGCGCGATCGCCCTGGTCAGCGGCAACCTCACCGAAGCGGCCGATTTCTGCACCCAGGCCTTGATGGCGGCGAGCCGCGACGGCGATCATGCCACCACCGGCCGGGCGTCGAACAACCTCGGGATCATCAGCCATCTCCGCGGCCGTCACGCTGAGGCCATCTCTTCTTGGGAAATTGCCGCCGCCGCGTTCCACCGCGCCGGCATGCAGACCGGGGTCGCCGACTGCCAGCACAACCTGGCGAACGCCTATCGTGAGCAGAACGCGTTCGACAAGGCGCTGGCCACAGCCGATCAGGCCGTCGCCGCCGCCGAGGCGACCCGCGACGAGGCCCTCTATGCCATGACGTTGCGCGGCCGGGCCGAAATCCGCGCCGTGCGGAGCGAGCCAGAGCTGGCCCGCCGCGATCTCGACCGGATCCGGGTCATCCGCAGCCAGCTGCCCGACCCCGTGGCCGAAGCGGAAGACCTGCGGATTCAGGCCTTGGTACTGGCCGCCGAGAATCACCTGCCCCGCGCCGAAAAGGCGCTGCGCGAGGTCATCGGTCGCGCCGAGCTGCACGAGCGGCTGCTCCTCCAGGGCGAAGCGACGCGGGATCTCGCGGTGGTGTTGCGCCGCACGGACCGCACCGGCGAAGCCCAGGCTGCGGCGCAGTCCGCCAAGGGCATCTTCGCCCGCATGGGCGCCGAGAGCGAAATCCGCAAGCTCGCCGACCAGGGCTGGGATGCGGCGTTCGCCGCCGAGCTCCGCGGCTCGCTCGCGCCGATCCACGTGGCGCAGCAGTTCGCCGACGCCGGCCGCTATGCCGAGCTGCTCACCTATCTCGAGCAGCGCTCCAAGGACGAGCTCGAGGAGTCGGCGTTGCTCACGCTGCTCCTCGGTATCGCGCACAGCCGCCTCGGCCGTCTCGAGGTGGGCCAGCAGTGGGCGATGGTGGCGCAGCTGCGCGCCCGCTCCCTCAAGGACCGGATTATGGAAGTGCGGGCCCTGAACGTCTGCGGAGCCATCGCGCTGGAGCGCGGCGGCATCGACGAGGCCACGTACTTCTTCACGCGGGCCCAGGAAGAGGCGACGGACGATAACGACATGGCCACCGTCGGCCGGTGCGCCAATAACCTCGGCGTCATCGCCAACATGCAGGGTGACTATAAGCGGGCCGTCGTCGCGTACACGCGCGCGATCGCGGCGTACGAGCAGGCGCACTTCGCCCGCGGCGTCGCCGAATCCCGCCACAACCTGGGAATCGTCTGTCGGGCCCAGGGCCGGCTGGACCGCGCGGTTGAAATCGCCAACGTGGCGATCGAGGAAGCTCAGCGCCTGGCCGATCAGCAGCTCACCGCTCAGGCCATTGCGGGACTCGCCGAAATTCACGTGGCGCGCGGTGAAGCTGACCTCGCGCTGGAGACGATCGAACGCGCGCTCGTGACGCACCGCGAGCTCAAGGATCCGGTCCGTGAAGCCGAAGACCTTCGCATCAAGGCCGGCGCGCTGGCCCTGAAAGCCAACGGCAACCGCGAAGCGGCCCAGACGATGCTGCGCCAGGTCATCGAGCGCGCGACCGAGCACGGCCGTCCGTTGCTCCTCGCGATGGCGGAGCGCGATCTCGCGCTGCTGCTGATCCAGGCCGGCGACGTGCACGGGGGTAAGGCTGCGGCGCAGCGCGCCCGGTCCTCGTTCCAACGGTTGTCGGCGCGCGCCGAAATCGACAAGCTCGACGGGTTGCTGGAGACGGCATGACGTTCCAGCACCACACCCTCTCGAACTATGCCATCGGCTGGTAATTTGCCCCCGGTGGACGAGCGTCGCGCCGGGATGGACCGACGCTCGGGGCTCGAGCGTCGCTCAGGCGACGTGGAGGAAGCGGCCACGCTGCCCTTGCAGCAGCTCTTTCCGCACGCGCGGCTGAGCGAAAGCGAAGCCGCCCAGCGCGCCGCCGCGATCGAAGCGCATCGCCGCGAGCTGGGCTCGCGGCTGGGCCGCAACGTGGGCGCCGTCGTGGCCGCCGTCGACTACATGCTCAACATCAGCGGCGATCTCGTCTCCCCGACCATCGTGGAGCACGAGGCGCTCGAGCTGTTGGAGCACCGGTCGGTGACCGATCCGCTCACCGGCCTGTTCAACCGCTACCACTTCGACGCTACGATGAGCCGTGAGATCGCGCGCTGCCGGCGCTATGGCGTGCCGCTGTCACTGCTGCTCGTCGACGTCGATCGCTTGAAATTGATGAACGATCGCTGGGGCCATCACGCGGGCGACCAGGCGCTGGGCCGTGTCGCCGTCGCGATCCAGAAGAGCCTCCGCGGCACCGACATCGCGGCCCGCCTGGGCGGCGATGAATTCGCCATCGTCCTGCCCGACACCGATGCCGTCGCCGGTCTGATCGTCGCGACGCGCATCCGCCGCAGCCTCGTCGAGAACGCGTCCACCATGGTCACGGTCAGCGGTGGCCTGGTCGAGCTCCCGCGCGACGCCATGGAGGTGTCGGCGGTGCAGCTGATGCTGGTGGCGGATCATGCGCTGTATGCAGCGAAGAATTCGGGCGGTAACTGCGTCGTCCAGCGAGAGTATCAGTCTGAGGAGTGAGGAGTCAGGATTAGGATCTAGGATTAGGCTCTCCCTGAATCCCGTCTCCTAAATCCAGTCTCCCAGAAATGCCCCCAAGGAGAATCGAACTCCTGTTCCCACCTTGAAAGAGTGGTGTCCTAACCGTTAGACGATGGGGGCGGCAGGAGTAGCGGTAACGGGATTCGAACCCGTGTTTGAGCCTTGAGAGGGCTCCGTCCTAGTCCCCTAGACGATACCGCCTTGGCGCGCGCGCGGTGAATATCGCCACTCCGCGCGGATCGGGTCAACCCGACAAAACGGAGTCAGGAACTCGGAGCCAGGAGTTGGGGTCCCCGGCTCCTGACTCCTAGCTCCAATCCCCTGGAAAACGTACCGTTACTGGCCCGATGAAACGCATCCTCTCCAAGCTCGTTCCTGAAGTTCCGATTCTCGTCACCGTGGCGTTGCTGGTGACGATGCCGTCGCTGCGGGGCACGGCG
>QHVB01000094.1 GCA_003222195.1 Gemmatimonadota bacterium
CGTTAGCTATGATAGACAGAACTTCTTCTGACTATTGAGAGTTGAACTAAACCGCTTCGCGGTGGTGGTCTGAGCCTCGCCGTCCGGCGACGGTAATTGAATGGAAGTGAGTGTGCGGCGCACGAATGCGCTGCGACGTGCCCCGTGTCAGCGTCGATTTGGCGGGAGTGGTCCCGCGATCACGACGAGGAGACGGACATGGGGACGTTGCGCAAGCAGATGGACGGTGACCTGATGGTGCGCGGCATGGCGGTGCGTACGCGCGAGTCATACCTCGGTGCGGTGGCAGGGTTGGCGAAGTACTACGGGCGAAGTCCTGACCAGATCACCGAGCAACAGGTTCAGAAGTACCTCCTGCATCTGATCGAAGAGAGGAAGCTCGCCTGGTCAAGTTGCAACATTGCGGCACAGGGGCTGAAGTTCTTTTACCGCGTCACGCTCAAGCGCACCGAGGCTCAGTTCGGCATTCCTACGGCCCGCCAGCCGCAGAAGCTGCCGCAGATCCTCGCGCGCGAAGAAGTCTCGCGCTTGATCGAGCGCACCACGCACCCCAGACATCGGGCGATTCTGATGACCACCTACGGGGCGGGGCTGAGGTTGAACGAGGTATGTCACCTGAAGCTCACCGACATTGATTCGGCTCGCATGACGCTCCGGGTTGAGCAGGGCAAGGGCGCGAAGGATCGCTATACGCTGCTCTCGCCGCGGCTGCTCGCGGAGCTGCGCCGGTATTGGGCATGGTACCGGCCCAAGCTCTGGCTATTCACCAGCAAAGACGGCGAGCACCCGATCAGCGATGCGACCGTGCAGAAGATCTTCTACGCCGCGAAGAAGCGCGCCGCCATCGTCAAGGAATGCGGCATCCACGGGCTGCGCCATGCGTTCGCCACGCACCTGTTGGAAGCGGGGGTGGATGTGCACACGATCCAGCGCCTGATGGGCCACGGCCACATCAGCTCGACGCTGCGCTACTTCCATCTGGCGCGCAAGCACTTGGCGGGAACGACTTCACCGCTGGAACTGCTCGAGCGAGCCGACACCCCACGCCGGTAGCGCGCCGTGGCGGCGCCGGCAAGGCGCGCGCCGGGTACCAAGGTCGAACTGGCCGACATGTTCACCCTGCCGCACGAACTGAACGCGCTCGCCCAGGGCAACCCGCGTGTGCTCTACGCGATGCTGTTCGCTGCAGCCTCCGAGACGCTCATCGGGTTCGGCGCGAACCCCCGATGGCTCGGCGGAGAGATTGCCGCCACGCTGGTGCTTCACACCTGGGGCCAGACGCTCAGCCAGCACCTGCACGTGCATGCGCTGGTTGCCGGCGGGGCGCTCTCGAATGCGGGTGACTGGATTCGGGCGCGCCGCGGGTTTCTGTTCCCGGTGAAGGCGCTCTCGGTGGTGTTCCGCGGGAAGTTCCTCGCCACGCTCGGCGAAGCGCTTACCTGCGCAAGGTTTACGCTCTTGGGCGGTACCGCGGCGCTCGGCGAACCTCGCGCCCAGCGCACGCTGCTTGCCAATCTGCGGAAACACCCCTGGGTCGTCTACGCCAAGCGCCCCTTCGCTGGCCCCGAGCAGGTGCTCGAGTACCTCGGGCGGTACACTCACCGCACAGCCATCTCCAACGAGCGGCTCGTGGCCTTCGATGCGAACAGCGTGCGCTTTCGCTACAAGGATTACGCGCATGCCGAGCGTCGCAAGACGATGGCGCTTGACGCCGAGGAGTTCCTGCGCCGCTTCACGCTTCACGTGTTACCCCGTGGCTTTAACCGGATTCGCCACTACGGGCTGCTCGCCAACCGCAACAAGCGCGCACTGCTCGCATCGGCTCGTGCCGCACTCGGCGCTGATGCCCCAGCGAGCACCGCCGCGCCCACTGAATCCGTTATCGCCTTCTGGCAGCGCATCGCGCACCTTGACATTCAACGCTGCCCGCAGTGCCACCTCGGCACGCTTCGCGTCGTGGCCGTGCTCGCACCGCAACCCCATCCGCCGCCGTGACCACCGCCGCGTTCGCATCCCGAGCCCCGCTAACCACCGAGCCGCGCAGGCGTGCTCCGCGCCCTCGCTCGCCTCGGGCGCACGCGTTGACCCCTGTTGACCCCTCTGCCATAGTGCGCGCATTGCCACTCGCGCACCGGTACGCAACGCGCCTTACCCATGCACGCCACGCCGCGCTCATCGCCGTTCCCGCGGCGGCATTCAATTCCCAAGAACACCCGCTCGCGCGTTGACCCAAGCGGTTCAGTCCAACTGACCGTATCCGTCATGCTGCCGCACGACGGATACGATCCTGTACGTTAGATCCCTATGCGCCCTAAGCCGAAACAGATTTGCCAGGGTGAACTTTGTCGAACCCGTTTGCGGTTCTCGTCCTTAACTGGTCTCATGGCCCTCGTGGGTTTCTGCGCAGGGGTCGTAGCGATACCAATAATCATGCTCACGCAAGCTGACAAACTATTCGAGGACACTTTTTGGTTCGTAGCCTTTCTGTTCACATTTGTGGGCGCGCCGATCGTGGGAGCCGTAAATGGAGTTCTCTATGGCGTACTTGGGTACCCGATATACCGATGGATTACTCGGCGATTTGACGTGCACACCTACACTGGGGAGTTCGCGATCCTGAGTAACGACGATGCCAAAGAGATCTAACTCTAGGTGGAACGGACGGGCCACCAGCCCCATGCCCTATGAGATTTCCGTTCTGGCCTACCGTTCACCACGACGTTAAACGGCAACATCGAGCGCACAGCTCAACTGCGGTAGTCTGTCCAAAT
>QHVB01000034.1 GCA_003222195.1 Gemmatimonadota bacterium
CATCGGGGAGCGCGCCGAATAGACGCCGGCGTCCCGCCTCCTCGATCACGCCCTGTGCCTCAAGGTCGAATGCAAAGTTGCCGGAGCGTCTGACGAATTGCAGGTCCGTTATGGAGCCATCGCGATGGACGAAAAACGAAACCTCCGCCTCAAGCGCTGTGCGCTGTTCAGGGCGTTGCCAGAGCCGTAGAACCTGCGACACGATGTTCTGCAAGTACTCCGGGAACGGAAATGCCACGCCCTCGGTGCTCACGGTCGCGACGTCATTCCCGGTCGAGGGCTTCTCGCCAGGGAGCGGCTGGTTCGTGGGCGTGGTGCGCGGCGCGGCCTCGCGACGCGTCTGATCTCGCGTCGGGGGCGGGGTCGCCCGCGACACGGTGCTCTGCGGACTCTTCGTCGCCACCGGCGCCGGCTTGTCCTCCGCAGGTCGCTCGAACGCTTCGGGCGCTTTCCGCGACTCCGTCTCGGCCGCTGGCGCCGCGATCAAGTGCACGCGATAGGTCGGCGGGAGACGCGTGTGGCCCGCGGGCCTGCCGAACAGCAGCACACCCACCACCCCGTGCACAAGGAGCGTGCCCGTCACCGCCATCCCTACCGGGGCCGGAGCCCGGCCGCGTCCTCTCATCGGTTGATCGTCTCCGGTTCGGCTACAAGTCCCACATCCTGGACGCCTGAGCCGCGAATCACGGCCAGCACCTGCACGACGCGTGCGTAGGCGACTCGACCATCGGCCCGCAGATACACCCCCGTGGGCCGTTTCGTTCGCACGAAGGCGGGGAACGTGGCTGCGAAATCCTCGTAAGACAGCCCAGCTTGATCAAGATAGATCTTGCCGTCCGCATCCACGGTTACGACGAGCCCCTGCTTCGGCTCGATCGCGCGGACCTGCGCGCGGGGCAGCCGTACATCCACACCGCCCTGCATGATCGGCGCGGTGATCATGAAGATGATGAGCAACACGAACGCGACGTCGACGAGCGACGTGACGTTGATGTCCGCGTTGAGCGGCAGCTCGCCGTGTCCGCGAAGACCGCCACCGCCACCGAGTAAGCCGGCCATCAGATCCGTCCTTCCCGTGCCAGAGTCCCGACGATCTCCTGGGCGAAGCCCTCGAGCTCGCCGGCGAACAGGCCCAGGCGGTTCACGTAGAGGTTGTACGCCATAACCGCCGGCACCGCCACCGCGAGTCCACCGACGGTGGTAACCAGCGCTTCCGCCACACCGGGCGCGACGGCGGTGATGTTCCCCGACCCGCCGACCGCGATCCCGATAAATGCGTCCATCACACCGAGCACTGTGCCGAGGAGGCCGAGCAGCGGACTGACGGAACCGAACGTCGCGAGCCAGGGGATGAACCGGGCGGCGGTGTCCCGCTCCGCCGCCACTTCCTTCGCCAGCACCATGCGCAACGCCTCGAGCTGTGTCGGCGTGAGTGTCGTCGCCGACGCCGCGGCGGGATTGGCCGGTGCAACCCCGGTGCCTTTCAGGCTTCCGGGCTTCAGCTCCGAGAAAAAGTGCACAGCCTCGCGCAGCAACCGATTGTACGGCGAGGGCGGTAACCGCATGGCGGCGTGGTAGGCGTCCTCGAGCCGCGGCGCCTTCTCGACCTCGGCGAGAAAACGGTCGCCCAGCTGCCGCATGCGGCGGAATTGCCACCACTTGAGGACGATCAGATACCACGACACCAGCGAGAAGACCGCCAGGATGGCGAGCACAAACTGCGTCTCGCGGCTGGACGTCAGCACCAGCTCCCACGGTGTCGTGGGGATCGCTCCTCGAACCTGTACGAGCACCCTAGCCTCCTCGGTAACCGTGGGGGTGATGCTGATGCCAGCGCCAGGCACTCCCCAAAATCTCCTCCAGACTGGAATGCGAAGCCCGCCATCCTAGCACCGTCGCCGCGCGGTTCACCGCCGCGACGAGCTCCGGCGGATCGCCAGGACGCCGGGGACGCTCGACCGTCGGGACGTCCCGACCGGTGACGCCGCGCGCCGCCGCGACGACCTCGCGCACCGACCGACCGGCGCCCGTACCGAGATTCACCGCCAGGGCCGCCGCGCCGTCGAGCCCGACGTCGAGCGCCCGCAGGTGCGCGTCGGCGATGTCCGCCACATGGACGTAGTCCCGAACGGCGGAACCGTCGCGCGTCGGGTAGTCCGTGCCGTAGATCTCGAGCCGACGCTTGCCGAGCGCCGCAGCCAGGACATTCGGGATCAAGTGCGTCTCGGGATCGTGGTCCTCTCCCCGCACGTCCGTTGCACCGGACGCGTTGAAATACCGCAAGCTCACGACACCCATCCCGCGCGGCGGCCCAGCCTCCACGAGCAGCTGCTCGAAATCCCGCTTCGTCTCGCCGTACGGATTGACCGGCCGCTGCGGCGCGTCCTCGGTGATCGGAATCGTCGCCGGGTGGCCGTACACCGCGCACGAAGACGAGAACACGAAGCGCCGGACCCTGGCCCGGACCGCCGTCTCCAACAGTACACGGGCGGCCGTCACATTGTTGGTCACATACTTCTGGGGCTCGGCAACCGACTCGGGCACCAGCGCGAAGGCCGCCAGGTGGATAATGGCCTCGATGCGCTCGCGTTCGAGCAGGGCCTCGACCAGCTCGCGATTGCCGACATTGCCCTGGATGAAGCCAGCGCCCCGGGCCACCGCTTGCCGGTGGCCGGTACTGAGGTCGTCGAGTACGACCACGCCATGCCCCCGCTCGAGGAGCTGATCTACGATTACGCTGCCGATGTATCCTGCACCGCCGGTGACGAGGATCCGCGCCGTCACGCGGGTGGCTCCATCCCGAACAGCCGGCGCATGGCTTCCAGCAGGCCGTAGCCACGGCCCGCTTCAGCAGCCGTCTTCAGAGCGACGGTCGGGTGGTGCAGGAACTTGTTGAGCAATGCCTCGCTGAACTGTTCCACACGGGCCCGATCCTCGGGGCTGAGGTGGCCCAACTGTCGGAGCGCCCGCTCGAGCTCATGGGCGCGCAGGTCATCCATCCGCTGCCGGAGCTCCTTGATGGTCGGAACGACGCCGAGGCCGCCGTACCAGGCCCAAAAGAGATCCGTTTCTTCTTCGACGATTCGCTCGGCGGCGGGGATCTCGTCGCGACGCCGGGCGGTCGCGTGCGCGGCGACTGTCTGCAAATCATCCACGTCGTACAGGAACACGCTCTCGAGCTGAGCGAGTGCGGGGTCGACGTCGCGCGGCACGGCCAGATCCAGAATACAGAGCGGCCTGCCCCGCCGGGCGCCTCCCCCAATCACCCCGCCGACGCGCTCCCAGGTGACCACGGCGTGAGGCGCGGCCGTCGAGCAGATGGCGATGTCCGTCGTCGCAAAATGTGGCCATGCCTCATCCAGCGACACCGCTCGCGCCCCCAGTCGCTCGGCGATGGCGCGAGCGCGCTCCGGCGTGCGATTCGCCACCAGCGTGATCTGCACGCCTTCATCGTTCAAACACGTCGCCGCGAGCTCCGCCATGTCCCCGGCGCCGAGGATCAGCGCGCTGCGGCCGGCCAGGTCTCCGAAGATCTTGCCCGCAACGGCGACCCCCGCGGACGCAGCCGAGGCGGTGCCCATGCCGAGGCCTGTCTCCGTGCGCACGCGTGATCCCACGTGCAACGCCGTCTGGAACAACCGATGCAGCACGGGACCGGCCTGGGCGCGCGACGCTTCCCAGGCTTCTCGGACCTGTCCCTGGATCTGCGACTCACCGAGAATCATCGAGTCCAACCCGGAGGAAACGCGGTAGAGATGGCGCACGGCGTCGCGATCGCGCGCGATGTAGCCGTACTCGCGCGCGCCGCCGGCGGAGGCGCCGGGCAGCCGCTCCCCCAACAGTGACCACACCGCCTCGAGCGCCGGCTCGTCGTCAGCAACCAGATAGAATTCGGTGCGGTTGCAAGTGGAGAGCAGCACACCGCCGCTGGCGCCAGCGGCCATGACCCGCGCCAGTGCCCGCGGCACTTCGTGCGCGCCATGAGCAAAGCGCTCGCGCACGTCGAGCGGCGCAGTCCGGTGGTTCACGCCGACGACTTTGATGCCCCCGCCCCCGGCCATGTCCGTCTGACCCGTCACAGGAATCGCTCGGCGCCGGGCTGCGTCAGCTTGAGGGCGACGTACACCAACAGCACCGCGCCGAAGCCGGCGATGCTGGCGAGGGCGGCGCGCCGGCCGGCCCAATGGCGCACCACGCGGACCCAGACGGCCCACCCGAGCACCACCCACGTGAAGATGCCCCATACGACCTGGGCCTTCGCTACGTGCAGGCCGCCGGAGAACTCCGCGCCATATCCCAGCGCAAGCAAAACGCCGAGCGTCAAGGCGGGGAAGCCCGCCACCAACGCGAACCGATTGAGCTGATCGAGCCGCTCGAGCGGCGGGAAGAGCTGGAAGACCTGACCGAAGCGCCGAGCCTTGAGCTCGCGGAACTGCAGGAGATAGAGCGCCGCCGCGATGAACGCGAGCGCCATCAATGCGAGCCCGAGGACGCTGAGCGCAACATGCAAGACGAACCACATGTTGCGCGCGGCCGCGGCTTCAGCACCGGGCGCCAGGCCGCTGAGGATCGCGAGTCCGACCAGGCCAGTCGCGAGGGGTGCCGCAAAGAAGGAGACCGCGGAACCGCGCAGCAACCGTTCGCTCGCGAGCTGCAACAGGACAAGGCAGAGCGCCAGCATCGAAAGCGCAGGGCCGAGACCAACGAGCGTAAGCTGTGAGATCGCTACGACGTGCACCGCGGCGCCCGCGCACGGCAACGCGATGGCCAGTGCGCGCGGCGCGGCGCGCAATCCCATGAAGGGCGCCAATACCAGCGCCGTCGCCAAGCCATACAGCGCCAAAACAATGAGATGCAGGGTGACAATCACGGCAAGTACGGGCCGGGCCCAGGATGCTGGGCCCGGCCGCTTATCAGGAGGGCATCTTCTTGACTAGCCGTACCGGTAGTCCCTGGTCCAGTGCGGGATTGCTGATTTGCAATAATAGCCCGGTGGCGGACCGTTCGCGGATGTGCACGATCATCATGACTGCGCGCACTTCCTCCGACGCCGCGCCCGCGAAGCCCTGCGCCGGCTTGTACACCTCGAAGATATCGCCGATGGTTACGCCGTCGCGGCGGCCCTTGTCGATGAAGTAGAATTGTTGCGCTCCCGCAATGGGATGCGGATCACGCGGCCCGAGCAATCTCCCCGTGAGCCCTTGTGCCACGGGTGTGGGCCGCACCTGCCCGGGATCGCGGAACGGCTCGAGTGGCATCGCAACGTGCCCTTCGTGAATGCGCGCGAACTGCACAACGACCTGCGAGAGCACCTGGCGCTCCTCGATGGACGTCACGCGCGCAATGCCGACTGGCACAACGATATCGCCCCAGTTTCCGAACGTGAATCCCGGATCGAGGCGAGCCAGCAACAGCGAGTCACCCACATGGTACGAGGCGTTGCGCGGCGGCCGGATGGCGATCTCGTCGAACGTCGTCGCCGAGGTGCGCTCCGTCAGCCGGTGGATCGCCGGCACCGCGGTCGCACCAAGCACCTGCCCCCACGGCAGCCGTTCCGCTTCACTGAGAAAGCCCGCCGCGTAGAACTCGCCGGCGCGGATCGGGCGGTACGGTTGATGCACGTACGCCCGCAGCACGTCCTGGACTACCTGCTGATTCGTGCGCCGGCGGTCGAAGATCGTCTCGTAGCTCTCGGCGACCGTCGGTGGCGGCGGCTCGACGATCAGCTGCGTGGTATCGGCGGGGATCGTATCGATCGGCGCGACCGCCGTATCGGTCGGCACGACGGCAGCGATCGTATCCGCCCGCACCGTGTCTGCCGCGGCCGACGTCGTATCCGGGGCCCTCACGACGGTGGTATCACCACCCTGGGCGACGGTCACTACCTCCGAGAGATTCAAGACCTCACCGGGATAGATCCAGTGCGGATCTTCGATGACCGCGGTGTTGAGGCGGTAGATCTCAGGCCAGAGCAGCGGGTCGTTGTAGTACATCTGCGAGATCGACCAGAGGGTCTCACCGCGGACGACTGTGTGACTGGAGGGGACCTGCCCCTGGAAAGCGGCGGCCGCTTGGGTCGTGTCCTGTTGTTGGACCGCGTGGGTGGTGTCCTGCGCCGGCAGGACACACCACATGAGCGGCAACGCCGCCAGGGCCAGTATTGCAGCGCGACTAGAACGGCAGATCGTCGTCCTCCTCATCCAGCGCCTCCGGGAACGCGTCGAGCGATTCTGGGGCTTTGCCGCCAGCCTCCGCTGCACCCTTCACTGCTCCCGCTCCCACCGGAGCGGCTCCGCCTCTGGCGCCCAGCATGATCAGCTCGCGCGCGATTATCTCGGTGACGTAGCGCGTCTGCTTCTCGCGGTCTTCCCACGTCCGGTACTCGATCCGGCCCTCGATGTAGACCTTGTCGCCTTTCTTGAGGTACTTCTCGCAGATATCGGCCAGACCTGATCCGGTCTTGTTATTCCAGCAGATAACTCGATGCCAGTCCGTCTTTTCCTGCTTCTCCCCACCGGTGCCGGTCCACTGCCTGCTCGTTGCCACCGACAGCGTTGCCACGCGGGAGCCGTTATTCGTGCTGCGCACCTCGGGATCGGCGCCCAAGTTCCCGATCAGGATGACTTTATTGAGACTGCGGCTCACAACAACCTCCGACGATTATGCAGGTCTGGGTCCAAGGGTGCCCAACACTATATAAATCGCAAGTCGTTCTGTCAATCAAAGATACGCCACTTGTACCAAAGTTATGCATCAAGTCTGAGCACGATGGCGTCCTCGACCGGGCGCCGGTAGTACTCCTTCCGGCGGCCCACCTCTTTGAATCCGTGCGCCGCGTACAATGCGCGTGCCGGCGCGTTGGATTCGCGAACCTCGAGGTAGATCTGTCTGGCCCCCCGACCGCTCAGCACGTCGAGCACCCGTTCCACCAGGGCGCGTCCCAATCCCCGACGACGGCCCCACGGCGCCACCGCCAGGTTCAGGATCTCGCCCTCATCGGCCGCGTCGATCGCGACGACATACCCGGCAACTTCGTCTGCGCTCTCGGCCACCAGGAAGACGGCGTCTGACGCGATGCAGTCGCGAAAATCCTGGGTGGACCACGGGTCCGCGAACACGCCCTGCTCGATCGCGTGCACGGCGGAAACGTCGGAGAGCTTAGCGGGACGAATGTGGAAGGGGTCGTCCGTGGATCGCCTCCCATTTCACCTGCGCTTCGGCCGGACGCCCGTACACAGGCTCGCCGATCGCCGGATAGCCGACGGTTGGGGCCAAGGCCAAGAGTGATCCCGCGACGGGCGGCAACGACTCCAGCGCGAGCGGCGGCCGTCCCATCCAGCTCGCGATCTCCTCCCGATACCGATCCGCACCGTCACCAACCGCTAGCGCTGGAGTCACCGTCGTAGCGGCTGCGAGTGTCGCGATCGTGAACAAGTCCGGGGCAACGAGCGTCTCGACTCGACCGGGATAAAACGCGAAGATCGCCCCGTACACCTGACCCCTCAGCGCGTCGAAGCACGCGGCTATTGGCCCTGTGCTTCCCACTGCGGCGGCATGCGCCGCCCCGAGCAGAGACGGAACGGCGACGATCGGGAGGTCGCGTTCGTGCACCAGACCCTTCGCCGCGGCCCAGCCAATCCGCAGGCCCGTAAAACTCCCCGGACCATCGCCGACGACGATGCCGCCGATTTGACCGACTCGCGTTCGAGCGGCGGCGAGCACCTGCTGGATGACTGGGAGGACCTGTGCGGCATGTTGGCGCGCGCCGCGAATGACGCGCACAGCTTCAATGTGTTCGGCCGATCCGATCGCGACACTGGCGACATCCGTTGCGGTGTCGATGGCGAGCCACTGCGTGCTCATACGTGCGCGACTTCGTTCACAACGCGTCGCGCGGGATCGGCGTCGTACGCCAACTGGAAGTGCCGATCGAGCGGAGGGACCCAGGACCCCGCGCGCTCGGGCCACTCAATCAGGACAATCGCGCGCTCCCGCGTCATATCGTCGAAGCCGAGATCGCGCGCGTCATCGGGCCGGCGCAGGCGGTAGCAATCCACGTGATAGACAGGAACGGGACCGGCGTCGTAATGATGAACGAGCGCGTAGGTGGGACTCGTGGCGCGCGCCCGCGCCCCCAGACCGCGGCAGATCGCCTGGACGAGGGTGGTCTTCCCGGTCCCCAGCTCTCCCGACAACCCGATTACCGCGGGGGCGCGGAGCTGGCGGCCGAGGTCCTCACCGAACCGGCTGAGCTCGCTCGCGGAGAGGCGCATCGGCCTTGAGCTCCAGGAGCTGATCGCGCAGCACCGCCGCCAGCTCGAAATCGAGCTCCTCGGCGGCGGCCTGCATCTGTTGCTCCAGCATGCGGATGAGAGTCTCGCGCTCGCCGGCGTCGGCGGGGCGGCGGATCTCGCCGGCACCAGGCTTCCCGACCCGCGCGTCGGCGACGCGGGTCACGAACCGGATATCGAGCACCGACTTCACGATGGACCGCGGCGTGATGCCATGCTCGACGTTGTGGGCAAGCTGAGTTTCGCGGCGGCGATCCATCTCTTTCAGCGCGCGCTCCATCGAGCCGGTGACGTGATCGGCGTAGAGAATGGCTCTGCCGCTGAGGTGCCGCGCCGCTCGGCCGACAGTCTGGATCAGCGACCGGTCCGATCGCAGGAACCCCTCCTGGTCGGCATCCAGCACGGCCACGAGAGAAACCTCCGGCAAGTCCAACCCTTCGCGCAGCAGGTTGATTCCCACCAGGACGTCGAATTCGCCGAGGCGGAGTCCGCGGATGATCTCGACACGCTCGATCGCGTCGATTTCCGAATGCAAGTACCGCACGCGCACGCCATGCTGCTGCAAATAGTCCGTCAGATCTTCTGCCATGCGCTTGGTCAGCGTCGTGACCAGCACGCGCTCGTTCTTCTTTTCGCGCAGGCGGATTTCGCTGAGCAAGTCGTCCACCTGTCCCGCCACCGGCCGAATCTCGACGGTGGGGTCCACGAGCCCGGTCGGCCGGATGATCTGTTCGACGATGACGCCGCCCGAGAGCTGCAGCTCGTCCACGCCCGGGGTAGCGGAGACGAAGACCATGCGGGGCACGAGGTTCATAAACTCGTCGAAGCGCAGCGGCCGGTTGTCGAGCGCCGACGGCAGCCGGAAGCCGTAGTCCACCAGCGTCTGCTTGCGCGAGCGGTCGCCTTCATACATGGCGCCGAGCTGCGGCAACGTCTGGTGCGACTCGTCGATGATGCAGAGATAGTCGTCCGGGAAGTAGTCAAGCAGGCACGCCGGTCGCTCACCCGGCTGGCGGCCACTGAACAGCCGCGAGTAGTTCTCAATGCCGGCACAACGGCCGACTTCCATCAGCATGTCGATGTCGAAGTGGGTGCGCGACTCGAGGCGTTGCGCCTCGAGCAGCTTGTTTTGCGCCCGCAGCTCGGCTAGCCGCTCCGCCAGCTCCGCCCTGATCCGCGACACGGCGCGCTCGATCGTCGCGCGCTGCGTGACGAAGTGCGTCGCGGGATAGATCGCCGAGCGGTCCATTGGCCTGATGACGTTGCCGGTCAGCGGATCGATCTTCGCAATGCGCTCGATCTCATCGCCCCAGAATTCGATCCGTACCGCCTGCTCGTCGTACGCCGGGAAGACTTCGACCGTATCGCCGCGCACGCGGAACGTGCCACGCTCGAAGCCGGCATCGTTGCGCTGATACTGAACAGCGACGAGATCGGCGAGTAACGCATCCCGGCCGCGCGTTTCCCCTTTCTGAGCCGTCACCAGCAGCTCGCGGTACAGCTCCGGGTCGCCCAGGCCATAGATCGCCGAGACACTCGCGACGATGATGACGTCGTCCCGCTCCATCAGGCTCGAGGTTGCCCGCAGCCGCAGGCGCTCGATGTCGTCGTTGATGGACGAGTCCTTGGCGATGTACGTGTCGGTCGACGGCACGTAGGCCTCGGGCTGGTAGTAGTCGTAATAGGAAATGAAGAATTCGACGGCGTTGGACGGGAAAAACGTCTTGAGCTCGCCGTACAACTGCGCCGCCAGCGTCTTGTTGTGCGACAGCACCAACGTGGGCTTTCCGAAATCGGCCACGACGTGCGCCATCGTCATCGTCTTGCCGGAGCCGGTGACGCCAAGCAGGGTCTGATACTTGTCGCCGCGGCGCAGTCCGGCCCGCAACTCGCGGATCGCGCGTGGTTGATCACCCGCCGGGGGCGGTGCGTTTCCGAGCTCAAAAGGCATAGGAGGGAAAACTAACCGACGACGACTTCAGCGGGGCCGCTCGAGTCCCGGCGCGCAATCTCGGTCACACCCTTCACCTTCCGGACCGCCTTCAAGACCTTGTGCAAATGCGTGTTGTTCTCGACTTCGACCAGCACCGAGCCGAACACGATGCCGTCCTTGGACGCGAGCTCCGCGCTGCGGATGTTCGTGCCGGTGCCACTGATCGCCTCGCAGATATCGGCATACAAGCCACGGCGGTCTTCGCCGCTGACGGCCAGGCGCACGACGAAGGTCTCTCCTTCGACCTCGCGCCAGTCGATCTCCACGCGCCGGTCCTCGTCCCCGGAGAGGGTGAGGAGGTTGGGGCAGTCGTGCCGGTGTATCGAGATGCCGCGACCCTGGGTGACGTAGCCGACGACGGGATCCCCGGGCACGGGCTGGCAGCACTGGGCATAGCGCACCATCAACCCTTCGACGCCGTGAATCTTGATGCCGCGACCGAGGCGCAGCCGCTCGATGACCCGGCCAAACGCGGTCGGCTTGGGCGCCTGCTGATCCTCCGGAGGCAGATCGGGATACAGCGCCTTCAGCACCTGGCCGAGCTGGACGTCGCCGCGCCCGATGGACGCCTCCACCTGGTCGGCCGCGCCGAGCGAGAGCGCGGACGCGGCCTGGGCCAGCCGGTCCGGTGTGGGCGCGACGAGGCGCCGGCGGCGAACCTCGCGCGCGAGGATCTCGCGCCCGAGCGTCACGCTCCGTTCATGCTCTTCCTGCTTGATCCACTGGCGGATTTTTTGGCGCGCCCGGCCGGTCTGGACGTGGGCCAACCAGTCCCGCGACGGCTTGGCTTGCGGGCTCGTGAGCACTTCGATCGTGTCGCCGTTGCGGAGCGGCCGGTGCAGCGGCGAGATCCGTCCGTTCACGCGCGCGCCGTTGCAGTGCTGGCCGACTTCGGTGTGCACCATGAACGCGAAATCGATGGGCGTCGCGCCTTTGGGCAGTCGCTTGACGTCCCCCTTGGGCGTAAAGACGAAGATCTCGTCCTGGTAGAGGTCGATCTTCAGGAACTCGAGGAATTCCTCAGGGCTATGCGCGTCTTGTTGCAGCTCGATCAGCTGCCGGAACCACGACAGGTGATGATCGAGCTCGTCGGCGGTCTTCCCGTTTTCCTTGTAGAGCCAATGCGCGGCGATACCATATTCCGCCGTGCGATGCATGTCGCGCGTGCGGATCTGGATTTCGTACAGCTGCCCGCTCGGACCAAAGACGGTGGTGTGGAGCGACTGGTAGCCGTTCGACTTGGGACTCGCGATGTAGTCCTTGATGCGCTCCTGCAATGGCGTCCAGGTGTGGTGGATGATGCCGAGGACGTGGTAGCAGTCGGTGATCGAGTTCACCAGTACGCGCACCGCGAGCAGGTCGTAAATCTCTTCGAACGGCTTGCCGCGCTTCTTCATCTTCTTGAAGATCGACCAGAGGTTCTTCGGCCGGCCCACGATTTCCCAGCCGGCAATCCCGGAACGGCGCAATTCCTCGGAGAGCGGCGCGCGCATGCGCTCGATCGTGCGGTCGCGCTCCACCCGCCGCGATTTCACCTGGCGCGCCAACTGTTTGTAGTCGTCCGGCTCGAGGTATTTGAACGCGAGGTCCTCAAGCTCCGCTTTCACGCCCGCCATGCCGAACCGGTGTGCCAGCGGCGCGTACAATTCGCGCGTTTCCAGCGCGATACGCTTGCGCTTCTCCGGCGGCAGCGGATCGAGGGTGCGCATGTTGTGCAGCCGGTCGGCGAGCTTGATGATGATGACGCGGGCGTCGCGCGCGACCGACATCAGCAGCTTGCGATAGTTCTCCGCCTGTTCTTCGGCAGTCGAACGGAAGTTCAGCGTGGAGATCTTCGTGAGGCCGTCGACCAGATCAGCGACTTCGTTGCCGAAGTCCCGCCGCAGCACGTCCAGGGTGATGTCGGAGTCCTCGACGACGTCGTGCAGCAGGGCCGCCGCGATCGTCGTCGTATCCATCTGCTGCTCGGCCAGAATCGTCGCGACGGCGACGCTGTGCGACACGAAGTCGTCCCCCGACAAACGCTTCTGCCCCTGGTGCGCCTGCGCGCTGATCCGGTAGGCGCGCGACAAGACGTCGAGGTCGAGGCGGTCGTGCTGCGCCGCGACGGCCTTCGCGAGCTCCGGCGCGAGAATGGGCCCTGCCCCCGCGCCGGTTGCTGCGCCGGCGGCTTTCGCCCCCGTGCCCGTCGAGCTCGTCACAACAGCCCTGCCTCCGCGAAGCTCACGTACCGCTCTCCTCCTCCGCCACCGATCACCACGTGGTCGTACACCGGCACATCCAGCAGGCGCCCCGCATCGACCAACTGCCGGGTCACCGCCCGATCGTCCGCCGAGGGCGTGGGATCGCCACTCGGATGGTTGTGCACCACGATGATCCCTGCCGCCGCCTCGGCAATTGCAGCCCGAAACACCTCCCGCGGGTGCACGAGCGAGCTGTTCAGGATGCCCCGCGTAATCAGCAGATCCGCCAGAATCTGGCTCTGGCTCCCCAACGCGAGGACATGAAACTCCTCGACGGCCAGGTCGCGCAGCCGCAGCGCGTAGTAGCGCTGCACATCCGCGGGCCCCCGGATCCGCTCCGGAGGGGGTTCCGCCTCAGACCCGACGCGCCGCCCCAGCTCAATCGCGGCCGCTAGCCGTGCCGCCTTGGTCCGCCCGACTCCCGGGATCTGCGCCACTTCCGCCCAGGGGCGGGTGGCGAGCCGCCGCAACGAGCCATCGCCACGGGCCAGTATGTCGGCGGCCACAGCGAGGGCGTCCCTGCCCCGGGTGCCCGTCCCTAAGAGAATGGCCAAGAGCTCTTGCCCAGTCAACGCGGCCGGCCCAATGGCCCAGAAACGCTCGCGAGGACGGTCATGTTCGAGGTGCTCGGAAAGGCGCAGCGGCATGGGAAAACAGTAGGGCACTGCGCCGGTTCGACATAGCCAGAATTACGCCCTCCGGCACCTAACGGCCGGTCCAGTCCGGAGCGATCATTGCAGTGCCACCCCGTGCCTTGCTCATCCATCCACGAGGCGACGCCTTCCCCAGCCGTCCTACCCCTTCGTGGAGGCATCATGCCGATCGCGCGAATCCCGGTGGCAGTTTCCCTGATCGCCCTGACCAGCGCGTTGATGGCCTGTACCGCCGAGCCAGATCCTGTTGCCCCAAGTGTCTCGGCGGGCGCCCCAGCGAACGCTCTCATCAGCGCAAGTAGCTGGGGACCGGAAACGCCGCCGTTCAACGATGAGGTCATCCTGCGCGACGTAACCGGCAACGGTGGTTTCGGGCACGTCAAATTCCGCCAACCCAACGACGCCGACAGAATCGTGAATCTGGATACCTGGGTGCGAGACCTGGAGCCCAACGCGACGTATCGGTTGCAACGCGCGACGGACACGGCCATTAACGATGACTGCACCGGGACGAACTGGCTGACGCTGGGAAGAGGTACGGCACCGCAGGTGATCACGACGGACTGGCGGGGCACCGGTCGCGCAGACCTATTCCGCAACCTCGGCACCACCGCCATTGGTTCGACGTTCGACATTCATTTTCGTGTGATCGACGCCAGCGGAGCCGTCGTCTTGGAGAGCAGCTGTTACCAGTTCGTAGTCACGCAATAATCGCGGGAGAACAAGAACTCGGGGCACGGCATGCCGCGCCCCGATGTTATTCCCACCTCTGTCCAGCTAGGCCCCCGCGCCATGGCATTTCATGAATTTCTTGCCGCTGCCGCACGGGCACGGCGAGGGCGTCCTGCCCGCGTGTGCCTGTTCCTAGGAGAATGGCCAGGAGCTCCTGCCCCGTCAACGCGCCCGGCCCAACGGCCCAGAAACGCTCGCGCGGACGGTCATGTTCGAGGTGCTCGGAAAAGACGCAGCGGCATGGGCGAAGCTAGTCGCAGCGGTGTCGCCTCCGCGTACCCCGACAACGCCGGCCAAAGCCCCTTATCGCAACCCCATGCGACGGCGGAGAGCCCGAAACCGCGGGTGAAGAGCCATGACTCCCGGGGAAGGCCCCTAACCGGGGTTCCATTTTGGAGCGATCATTATCGTGCCACCCCGTGCCTGCCGACCGATCCACGAAGCGACGTCTACGACTCTCCCCTAACCTCGTGGAGGAACGATGCCCTCTAGATTCGCAGTCTTCGCTGCAGCCCTGGCCATCCTCGCGGCGTGTACCGACCATGCTCCCGCACCGACCGGCTTCGACCTGTCCGCGTCGCGTAGCGGCCTCCCGTTCACCGTAGGTCTCGCAAGCCCGGCATGGCAGGCGAGGGCGGCCGCCCTTGTTACCCAAGCGGGCTTTAACCCCCAAACTGCAACGCACGCGTATCCCCTGCTGGGTGTCGCGCAGTATGTAGCCGTGCAACGGGCGGAAGCCGCCGACGGTGGCACGGACGCCGAAGACCTGGCCTCCGGGATCGGGATCGGGCGCGGCGGGCGCAACCGCCTCGAGATGGATCGCGGCGCGGTCGCGGGCGCGTCGGCGGTTGTGCTCACGTACCTGTTCCCCAGCCAGGCTCAGGCGTTGGAGGATCTGGTCACGACGCAGGCGAACGCCAGCCCCGGAGGGCCGCACCCTGCATTCGCGCAAGGTGAAGCGATCGGTCGCGCGGTCGGTGCCGAGATCGTTGCGCGAGCGCAGACTGACGGTTTCAGCCGCGCGTTTACCGGTACCATTCCAACGGGCCCCGGGTTCTGGATCAGCAACACCACCAACCCGGCGACGATCGCGGGCGGGCAGCTGCCGGGGGTGACCCCCTGGTTCCTGAACTCCGCGAGCCAGTTCCGGCCGGGGCCACCGCCGGCGTTTGGGTCTGCGGCGTTCGTGACGGCGCGCGACGAAATCCGCCAGCTCTCCGACAGCCGCACGGCCGGCCAGATAGGGATCGCCACCTTCTGGGCGCTGAGCACCGGTACGCCGACCACGGCCGGGTACTGGATCCAGGTTGGCACCGACGGCATCAATGCGCACGCCCTATCTGAGCGTGAAGCCACCCATCTCTACGCCCTGCTCAGCGCGACGATGTTCGACGCGCAGATCGGTTGCTGGGACGCGAAGGAGACGTACTGGTTCATCCGCCCGTGGCAGGCGGACGCGCTGATCACAGTCGTCGCCGCCGTCGGAAAACCCAACCACCCATCATATCCCTCCGGCCACAGCTGCCTCTCCGCATCGGGGGCGGAGGTGCTGAGCACGTTCTTTCCCGAGCAGCGCGCGCAGTTGGACGCGAAGGTCACCGAGGCGGGGCTGTCGCGGATGTACGGCGGGATTCACTACCGCTTCGACATCGACTCGGGACAAGCGCTGGGACGCAATGTCGCGCACTTCACGATCGCGGCAGACGCAGCGGGAAATTCGGTGCTGACGCCACACTAGAAAATCAGTCGAAATGTGTAGGGGCGCAGCATGCTGCGCCCCTACATGATCCACATTAGATCCCTGTTTGCTTCACGCCCCAGCTCCGTGACACTTCTTGAACTTCTTGCCGCTGCCGCACGGACACGGGTCGTTGCGGCCGACGCCGGCGTAGGGGTTGGCGGCAAACGCCGGTTCGGTGACTCCTCGGGAGCTGCCCCGCTGTAGCGACGGCGGCGGCGGCTCGCCGGTCGTGACAAGCCCGTCGGCCGCGGGTTTGGACGCCACCATCGGCGTTTCCCGGCGACGCGGTCCCGGCAGCCCCCCAGCCGGTCCGGTGACGCCGCGGCTCGGCGGCCGCGGCCCACCTGGCCCGCCCCCAGGCGGAGGACCGATCTCGATCTGCAGCTTGAGCCACCGCTCCGCAAACGTCGCCTGCAGGTCGTGCATCAAGCCCATGAACATCTCGAAGGCTTCCTGCTTGTACTCGACGAGCGGGTCCTTCTGTCCCCAGGCGCGGTAGTAGATGCCCTCGCGCAGCTGGTCGAGATCGTAGAGGTGGTCCTTCCATTTCTCGTCGATCACGCCCAGGGTCACGTGCGAGAGCGCCTGTTCGGCGAGCTTCGCCGCGCCGACCTTCGCCTCGACCTCGCGCAGGTAGCCAAGCTTCTGCTGGAAGGCGTCACGGCCGGCTTGCTGCGCCGTGCGGACGAGATCGTCGCGATTCCTGACGACGGCGGGATCGGTTACGCCGGGCAGGGAGATCATGAATTTCTGCAGGAACTCCGTCTCGATGAGCGCCCGATCCCACTGAGCCGGATCGTCGTAGTCCACAATGAGGCTGTCGGCGAGCTGTTCGACGGCGGCGTCGAGCATCCGCTGCGCCTCCGCCTTCAGCTCCTCCCCGCCTTCCAGCGCGTAGAGGCGCTGCGAGTAGATGACTTCGCGCTGCTGGTTCATGACGTCGTCGAACTGCAGGAGCTTTTTCCGAGCCTGGAAATTCTGGAGCTCGACCCGCTTCTGGGCCTGCCCGATCGCGGCGGTCACCCACGGATGGGTGATGACCTCCCCCTCTTCCGCGCCGGTCCGGTCCATGATGCGCGCGATCCGGTCAGACCCGAAGAGGCGCATCAGATCGTCTTCGAGCGACAGATAGAAGATGCTCTGGCCCGGATCTCCCTGGCGTCCCGAGCGCCCGCGCAGCTGGCGATCGATGCGCCGGGCCTCGTGGCGCTCGGTCCCAACGATGACGAGGCCGCAGGGCGGATCCTCGTTGCACTTGAGCTCCTTGATCTGCTCCGGGCTCAAGTCCGGCTTCTCGAGCAGCTGCCCGAACGGCGCCTCGCGCGACTTGATACCGCACACCTGACACTTCTTGACGCCCGGACCGAGTTTGATGTCCGTGCCGCGGCCGGCCATGTTGGTCGCGATCGTGATGGAACCTGGCTGGCCCGCTTGCGCGACGATCTCCGCCTCGCGCTCGTGGTACTTCGCGTTCAGCACTTCATGCTTCAGGCCGCGCCGCTTGAGCAGGCGCGACAGGGTTTCCGAAACCTCGACGTTGGTGGTTCCCACCAGAATCGGCAGGGCGCGCTTATGCTGCCGTTCGATCTCCTCCATGATCGCGTCGTACTTTTCTTTGCGCGTCTTGTAGACGAGATCGTGCTTGTCTACGCGCCGGACGGGCCGGTTCGTGGGAATGACCACGACCTCGAGCTTGTAGATCTGATGAAACTCCGTTTCCTCGGTCTCGGCGGTGCCCGTCATACCGGCGAGCTTCTCGTACATGCGGAAGTAGTTCTGGATCGTGATGGTCGCGAGCGTCTGCGACTCCTCACGCACCGCCACGCCTTCCTTCGCCTCGACCGCCTGATGCAGGCCGTCCGACCAGCGGCGCCCGTGCATCAGCCGGCCGGTGAACTCGTCCACGATGAACACCTGGCCGTCCTGGACGACGTACTCGACATCTTTCTCGTAGAGCGCGTGTGCCTGCAGCAGCTTGTGGATGATGTGCAGCGTCTCGCTCTTGGCGGCGTACTCGGCCTCCACCGTCCGCCGGCGCTCGATCTTGTCGGCCGGCGACAGCTCGGTGTCGTGCTCCAGCTCGTGGACCGCATGCGAGATGTCGGGCACGACGAACAGCGTCGGATCCTGCGGCGACATCGTCTCGACGCCCTTGTCCGTCAGGTGCACGGAGCGGCCACGCTCGTCCATGACGAAGTAGAGATCGTCCTCGACGTCGCGCATCTTCTGGTCGCGCGCGGGCAGCTTGCGATCGGCCAACCGGTCGAGCTCGACCCGCTGGACCGTCTGCTTGACACCCTGCTCGTTGAGCAGCTTGAGCAGCTTCCTGTTCTTCGGCATGCCGAGCTGGGCCTTGTAAAGCAGGGTCGCGCCCTCGTAGGTCTTCCCATCATCGCCGAGCAACGGCTCGGCGCGCGCGATCAGGTCGTTGACGATCGCGGTCTGCTTGCGGACCAGCTGCACGACCTGCGTGTTGTACTGTGCGTACTTCTCGTCGGACTCGGTGCCGACGGCACCCGAGATGATGAGCGGGGTCCGCGCCTCGTCGATCAGGATCGAGTCGACTTCGTCGATGATCGCATAGACGTGCCCGCGCTGAACCCGCTGCTCGAGGCTCCCGACCATGTTGTCGCGCAGGTAGTCGAACCCGAACTCGTTGTTCGTACCGTACGTGATGTCGCACAGGTAGGCGGCACGACGCTCAGGACTGCCGGGCTGGGTGTCGTCGATGCATCCCACGGTCACGCCGAGCCACTGGAAGAGGTGGCCCATCCACTGCGAGTCGCGCCGGGCCAGGTAGTTGTTGACGGTGACGAGGTGCGCCCCGCGGCCCGCGAGCGCATTCAGATAGAGCGGCAGCGTCGCGACGAGCGTCTTGCCTTCGCCCGTCGCCATCTCCGCGATCTTCCCCTGGTGCAGCACGATGGCGCCGATGAGCTGCACGTCGTAGGGCACCATGTCCCATTTCAGGGAGTGCCCTGTGACCATTACCTCGCTGCCGAGCAGCCGGCGAGACGCCTCCCGCACCGTCGCGAACACCTCGGGCAGCAGATCGTCCAGCGTCTGCTGCAGCTCGGTGACGAACGACTGCTCCACCCGTCTCAGCTGGTCGCTGAGGTTCGCGCGCTCGGCCGGATCCGGACAGTCGTGCTTCGCCTGCTTGAGACGCTCGACCTCGGCGTGGAGCGCGCCGGTCCGTTGCGCGATCGTCTCGCGGAACTTGACGGTCTGCGCCTGCAGGTCAGCGTCACCGAGCTGCTTGAGACGCACTTCGTGCTCGTGAATCGCATCCACGACCGGCTGGACGCGCTTCAGCTCGCGGTTGAACCGCGTGCCGAAAATCTTCGTAAACCAGCGATTGGCCATTACACCTCTAGCGATACAGCCCGTGGGTCGCGATGTATTCGCGGACCGCGTCGGGGACTAAATATCGAATGGAACGTCCTTGTTTGACGCGTTCGCGCACCTGCGTGGCAGATACGTCGATCGACGGCACCGGGATGACCCGCGCAATCAGGGGGTGACGGACCACGCTCGCACCCGGCCGCGCGAAGACGACGACATCGGCAAGTGCTGGGAGTGCTTCGACTTCCCACCAGTCGGCAAGATCGCGCGCGGCGTCCGCCCCTAGCAACAACGTGTAGCGGTTCCCCTTTCCGGACGCGCGCTCGCTCAAGGCGCGGAGCGTCCGGACTGTGTAGGAAGGAGTGGGCAGCCCCAATTCGACGCGCTCCACCGCCAGCCGGGGATTGCCTGTCACGGCCAGGTCCAGCATGTCCGCGCGCTGCTCGGGGCTGGCCTGGTGCGCGGCACGCTTGAAAGGCTGCTCGCGAGCCGGCAGGAAGCGCACAGCCACCCCCAGCGCATCCGCCGCCGCTTCCGCCACGATCAAATGCGCGACGTGCACGGGGTCGAACGATCCCCCGAACAACGCCCCTCCGTTCACGCCGGTCAGTGACTCGCGGGCGTCGACGGCGTGGAGGGCGTCGCGCCGGAGTTGGGCGCGGCGGGACAGCTTCGATCGATGCCCTTCGCGTTGGGGTAGAAGCGCCGCAGGTGCTCGCACGTCTCGTCCAGCTCCTGCGTGTATTTGATCGCGCGATAGCTGTCGACCAACCGGAGCAACGCGTCAGGGGCGCGCGCCGTATTGGGATAATTCGCGATCACATCCTTGAAATAGATGATGGCGGAATCGAAGGCTTTGCGCCGCATGTAAAAGATTCCGGTCTTGTACGTCTTCTCGGCGAACTCATTCTCGAGTCGGCGCACATGCACCCGCGCGCGCGAGGCGGCGTCGCTCTCGGGAAAGCGCCCCGCCAGCTCCTGATAAATCGCCAGCGCAGTCTCCCCGTAGGAGGGATCGAGTTCGGGACGGCGCCACAGCCGCAGGTTCGCGTCGCCCGCTCTGAGCAGCGCCAGCGGTGCGTACTCCGTCGTCGAGAACTCGTCGGCAACCTTACGGAAGTCGCTGGCGGCCTGCACGTAGTCGCCCATCTGGAACGAGCACTCGGCCATGTAATAGCGAATCTGCGCTAGCTCGGGTCGCCCCGGATCGAGCTCGAACGTCAAGCGCTGCAGAATCGCCAGCGCGCGGCGAAAATCGCCATGGTGGAACAGATCCATGGCACGCGTGAGCTCCACATCCGGTTGCACGACCGGCGCAACGTGCGGCCGGTGGTGGCACGCAGCCAGGCCACCGAGCGCCATGCCGAGCAGCAGTATGCCGATCGTCCGTCGCATCCTCATTCCGGTTCAGCCTTCCCTAACGCGTTGAGCTTCTCCTGGGCACGCTGCGAAATCGTATCGCCGGGCGTCCCCCCCGCGAGCGCCTGCTGGTAGCTCTCCATCGCGCCGGCGATATCGCCCTGTGCGAGCCGCACGTCGCCGAGACCCAGGAACGCGCCGCGGACCACGTCCGGAGGCGCGCCAGGGGCGGTGGCGCGACGGAACCAGGCTTCCGCATCGGCGGGGTGTCCCTGTTCGAGCGCGATCTGTCCTTGGACGAGGGCGCACAGGCCCAGCCCTTCCCGCGCCCGCTCGACGACCACCGGCGCCCGCTGGCGCCGGACGACGCCCTCGAAGACGCGCACCGCCGTACTACAGTCCCTGACTCGGACCAACGTCATTCCGTATGCGAACAGTAGCGAGTCAGCTCGCGCGGCGTCGACGGCGGACGCCGCGGCCACGGGCAACAAGGCCCTCGCCTCCGCGGTGTCGCCGCGGTCGACGGCGTCGAGCGCCGCCAGAACGACATAGCGCCCGAGGGGCCTGCGCGGGGCGACCTCCCGCAACCCCGTCAGGGCGTTGGCGAGGGCGGTGCGGTCATTGGCGGCCAGAGCGGCGCGCGCCACACGATCGAGGCCGTCGCCAGCTTCTTCGGCCCGCGAGCGATCGCGCTTGGCGAGTTCGCGGTAGGATTCGGCGGCCAGCTCGTAATCCTCCGCGTGCATCGCGGCGGCGCCTGCTTTGGCCAGGAGGTCCGCGCTCCCGGCGTTCGACTTGAGACCCAACTGGTATTCCGCGAGCGCATCGGCATACGAGCCCGCGGCGTACGCGCGATCGCCGAGCTCTTCATGGTTCGCCGCAGAACGAGTGCATGCCAGCGCAATCACCAGCACAACGGGCGAGAACCGTCTCACTTCTTTTTCTTCTTTCGTGCCGGGGGGGGGGAATCGTCGGGGGCCTCGAGGCCGTCGGCGTTTGCGCCCGCGGAAACGGGCGCGACGTCGGACGCCGACAGGAGCGCCAGATAGGCTTCGACGCGCGGATCCTCGGGCCGCCGAGCCCGCAGCTCCTCCCAGACGGCCCGCGCCGCCAGCCCGTCGCCCGCGAGGTAGCACGCCATTCCCAGCATCGCGGCGGCATCGAGAAACGACGGTCGCTCGCGCACGATCGTCTGGAAATGCTCATGCGCTTCGAGCGTGCGGCCGGCTTCGAGCAGCATGCGCCCCAACTTGTACCGCAGGTCGTGAAAACCGGGACCGAGCGTCAGTGCCGCCTCGTACTGGGCGATCGCCTCGCTGAGCCCGCCCGCTTCGTAATACGCCTGCCCGAGCACCGCGTGCTGGTTCGCCAGCTTCGCCGCGACATGGCCGTGGAAGCCTGCGCGCCGCTCCGAGGTCACCTGGCGGGCGCGCCGCAGCACGGTGTTCGCTTCCTCTTCGCGACCCAGCTCGTTCAGCACGAGCGCCCGATGAATCAGGGCCTCGATGTAATTGGGGTTCAGCGCCAGAGCGCGATCGAGCTGCTCCAACGCCTTGTCCGGCTGCCCCGCGAGCGAATACGACAGACCCAGCAGGTGGTGCGCGTCCGCAAACGCGCGGCCCGTCGCGACGACCTCCTCGAGAAGATGAATCGCGCCGTAATAGTCCTGCAGCTGAAAGCGTTCGTTAGCCTGCTCGACCAGACGTTCGGGACTGACGTCCATGGACCTCCTCATACCAGTCGACGAATTTGCGGATCCCTTCCTCGATCCCGACGCGCGGCTTGAAACCCAACACGCGTCCGGCGTGCGCCAGGTCGGCATCCGTGAGCCGCACGTCACCTGGCTGATCGGGGTGGCGCTCGATGTGCGCTTCCCGACCCAGCGCCTCGGCGATCAGCGCGATCAACCGGTCGAGACGCACGCGCTCGCCGCCGCCCAGGTTGACCGTCTCGATCGCCCCCTGCGCCGCGCCGGCGGTCCATTCCAGCGCGGCCAGGATGCCGTCGAGGCAGTCGGTAATATAGGTATAGTCGCGCTCGCTCGACCCGTCCCCATGCATCCGCACCGGGCGGCCCCGGGCGATCAGATCGGTAAATTTGTGGATTGCCAGATCGGGACGCTGCCGCGGCCCATACACCGTGAAAAACCGCAGGCAGATCATCTTGAGCGGATACAGGTGCGCGAAGGCATGGGCCAGCAATTCTCCCGCGCGCTTGCTGGCGGCATACGGCGAAATCGGCGAAACCGCCGGTTTGTCCTCCGCAAAGGGTGCGGGCGTCGCGTTGCCGTACACCGACGACGACGAGCCGAAGACGATCCGGTTCAACCCGACGCGCCGCGCCGCATCGAACAGCCGCGCGGTCGCGGTGACGTTGGCGTCCATGTAGGACGCCGGATCCTCCAACGAGGGCCGTACGCCGGCCTTGGCGGCCAAGTGGATCACCGCGTCGATGCCGTCCAGCGGCAGGGGATCGCGGGCGACATCCGCCTCGACGAATTGGAAGGCGGGAAGATTGCGCAGGCCCGCGAGGTTTCGCTCCTTCACTTCACGCGCGTAAAACGGATCGAAATTGTCCACACCGGCCACTTCGTTCCCGCCTCGGATCAAGGCTTCGCACACATGTGAACCGATAAACCCGGCCGCGCCGGTGACGAGCACCCGCTGCGTCACGTCGCGGCCGTTCGCTCGCGCGCGACCACCCCACGGAAGTATTCGATAGTCCGGCGCAGGCCCTCCTCCAGGCGAACCGTTGGCTCCCAGTCGAGCGTGCGCCGAGCGTACGAGATGTCCGGCTGTCGCACGCGCGGATCATCCACGGGGAGCGGGCGCTGCACGATTTGGCTCTTGCTGCCGGTGAGCTGCAGGACGCGATCGGCGAGCTGGCGGACGGTGAATTCATGCGGGTTACCAAGGTTGGTCGGCTCGGGCGTGCCCCGCTCGAACAGCCGCACGATTCCCTCGATGAGGTCGTCCACGTAGCAGAACGAGCGGGTTTGCGAACCGTCGCCGTAGATGGTCAGCGGCTCACCCCGCAGCGCCTGGACGATGAAGTTCGATACGACGCGGCCATCGTTGGGCCGCATCCGCGGACCGTAGGTGTTGAAGATGCGCACGATCCGGGTGTCCAGGTCATGGTAGCGGTGATACGCCATCGTGAGCGCCTCGGCGAAACGCTTCGCCTCGTCGTACACACCGCGCGGTCCCACCGGATTCACGTTGCCCCAATACGATTCCGGCTGCGGGTGAACGAGCGGATCGCCGTAGACTTCGGACGTCGACGCCAGGAGTAACCGTGCCTGCTTGGCGAGCGCGAGTCCCAGCGCCTTGTGTGTGCCCAGGGCGCCCACCTTGAGCGTCTGAATCGGCAATTCGAGGTAGTCCACGGGGCTGGCGGGACTCGCGAAATGGAGCACGCCGTCCAACGGGCCTTCCACTTCGATATACCGGGTGACGTCCTGATTAGCGAAGCGGAAGCGCGCATGTGAGCTCACGTGCTCGAGATTGGCCGGACTACCCGTGATGAGATTGTCCATCCCCAGCACCTCGTACCCGAGCGCCAGGAACTTGTCGACGAGGTGTGAACCGAGAAATCCGGCCGCGCCCGTTACGAGGACGCGCATCCGAGCGGGCGGCCGATACTGTCGTAGGTAAACCCGAGCCGGCCCAGCTTGACGGGATCGTAGAGATTCCGCCCATCCACGATCAGCGGCCGGTTCAGGAGGCGCTTGATTCTGGCAAAGTCGGGGTTGCGGTATTCCAGCCACTCCGTGACGATCGCGAGCGCGTCCGCGCCGCTCAGGGCGTCGTACGCATGCTCGGCATACTTGACGCGGCTGCCGAGGGAGCGCGCCGCCGATTTCATTGCGGCCGGATCGTGCACCTGCACCTTGGCGCCGGCGCAGAGCAGCGCTTCGATCAACACGAGCGCCGGACTTTCGCGCACGTCATCCGTTTCGGCTTTGAACGCGAGCCCCCACACCGCGATGGTCCGCTGGTGCAAATCACCCACATGCTCGCGCAGCTTCTCGAAGAGCACCTGCTTCTGTGCATCGTTCGCCTTCTCGACGGCGTCGAGAATGTCGAGCGCAACATGCTGATCGGCGCCGGCGCGAATCAGCGCCTTGACGTCCTTGGGGAAGCAGGATCCGCCGTACCCCGGACCGGGAAAGAGAAACGCCTGGCCGATCCGCCGGTCAGTGCCGATGCCGCGCCGGACTTGGGTCACGTCGGCACCCACGGCTTCGCACAGGCGCGCGATCTGGTTCATGAACGAAATCCGCGTTGCGAGCATCGCGTTCGCGGCGTACTTCGTCATTTCCGCCGACGGGATGTCCATCACGATCAACGGATTCCCGGTGCGCACGAACGGCGCGTACAGCTCTTCGATGACGTGGGCCGCTTCGGCGGAATCCACGCCGACGACCACGCGGTCCGGCTTCATGAAATCGTCGACGGCCGCCCCCTCTTTCAAGAACTCGGGGTTCGAGCACACGTGGAATGGCGTGCGGGTCCGCTGCGCGATCTCGGCGCGGACCCTCTCCGCCGTTCCGACCGGGACGGTGCTCTTCGTGATGACCACTTTGGGCTCGTGCATGTGGTCGCCGATCGTGCGCGCCACCTCGAGCACGTGCTGCAGATCGGCCGAGCCGTCCTCGTCGGGTGGCGTGCCAACCGCAATGAAGACGATTTCGGAGCGCTCCACGGCGTCCGCCACGTTCGCCGTGAAGATCAAGCGGCCGTCCCGTTGATTCCGCACGACCATGGGTTCGAGCCCAGGCTCGTAGATCGGCAGCTTATTCTGCTTGAGCGACCCGATCTTGGCGACATCGACGTCGGCGCAAATCACTTCGTTGCCAGTCTCCGCGAGGCACGCACCCACGACGAGCCCGACGTACCCCGTGCCGACGACGGCTACCTTCACGTGCGTTCTGCCTTGCGCTCACGCGAGAGTACATGGCGCGTATCCACCGTCGCGCGCGCATGTCGCTTCACCGCCGCGTAGTCGACCGCGTTGTGATCGGTGATGATCATGACGCAATCGGCCGCGCGGAGCGTTTCGGGCGTCAGCGCCACGGAGTTGAGCGCAATGCCGTCGTCCTTGAGAACCGACACATGCGGGTCGTGGTAGGACACTTGCGCGCCGCGGTGCTGGAGCAGCCGGATCACATCGAGGGCCGGACTCTCGCGGATGTCGTCGACGTTTTTCTTGTACGCGACACCCAGCAACAGCACGCGACTGCCGCGCACCGCCTTCCCCTGGTCGTTCAGCGCGTCGACCACCTTCGCCACCCAGAATTCCGGCATTTCCGCGTTGAGCTCACCGGCGAGCTCGATGAAGCGCGTCTTGTAATTGAGCGTGCGCATCTTCCACGCGAGATAATGCGGGTCGAGTGGGATACAGTGCCCGCCGACGCCCGGTCCCGGCGTGAATTTCATGAACCCAAAGGGCTTCGTGGCCGCCGCATCGATGACTTCCCACACGTCCACGCCGAGTTTGTCGCACACGATCGCCATTTCGTTGACGAGCCCGATGTTGACGCTGCGGAACGTGTTCTCGAGGATCTTCACGAGCTCGGCCGCCTCCGGCGAGGAGACCGGGACCAGCGTATCGATGGCCGGTTGATACAGCGCCAGCGCCACCTTCAGGCAGTTCGGCGTGATGCCGCCGACGACCTTGGGGGTGTTGCGGGTATTGAACCGCTCGTTGCCCGGGTCCACGCGCTCCGGCGAAAACGCGAGGAAAAAGTCCTCACCCACCTTCAGGCCCGTCGACTCGAGCGCCGGCAGCATCAGCTCGCGCGTGGTGCCGGGATATGTGGTGGACTCGAGCACCACGAGCTGGCCCTTGCGGAGCGCGCGTTTCACCGACTCCGTCGCCGCGAGCACGTAGCTCACGTCGGGATCTTTGGTCTTCGATAGCGGCGTCGGCACGCTGATGGAGATGACGTCCGGGTCTTTGAGCCGGGTCAGGTCGGCCGTCGCCGAGAATTTCTTGGCTTGCACCGCGTTAGCGACCGTCGCGGCCGGGACGTCCTGGATATGCGAGCGGCCCGCGTTGAGCGAATCGACGACCCGCGGGTTCACGTCGACGCCGAGGACCCGGTAGCCGGCACGGACCAGCTCCATCGCGAGCGGCAGTCCGACGTAGCCGAGGCCGACGACGCCAAAGAGGGCGGTACGGTCCTTCCCTTTCGCGAGAAGGGTGTCGACCATGGCTGGTGCTGCGGCAGTCGCGGTCATGGTGTCTCCGGAGTGCCGCCGCGTGCCAATGAGCGGGAGGCGGCTTCGAGCACGCGGACGACGCGCACGCCGTCCTCAGCGCTCGCGCGCGGCGCTTCAAGACCCTGTGCGGCCCGAACGAAATGCGCCAGCTCGGCCGCCAACGGTTCCACGGTGGGAATACGGGGGATGAAAATGTCGCCCTCGCGAATCGCCAGGCTCTCGCCGAACGACCCGTACTCGGGCGGACGGTCCACGCCCTTATCGTAGATCCGCAACTTCTCGCGCGGCTCCATGTCGTCGAAGACTACCATCTTCTTGGCGCCTACCACGGTGAGTTTCCGTTCTTTATGGGGATCGAGCCACGACATCTGGACGTGCGCAAGCACGCCGCTTGCGAACTCCATGGTGAGAAACACGACATCCTCGATGGCGGGTTGCAAGTAGCTCTTGCCGTGGGCAGCGACGCGTACGGGTTGTTCACCAAGCAAGTAGAGTGCCACTGAAACGTCATGTGGTCCAAAGCTCCAGAGCGCGTTTTCGTCCTTGCGAACCTGCCCCAGGTTCACGCGGAGGCCATAGAGATAGAATACCTTGCCCAGCTCGCCTGTCTGGACGAGCTCGCGGAGCCGTTGGACGGCCGGGTGATAGACGAGGAGGTGGCCGGCGAGTACCGGGATGCCCCGCTGAGCGGCCTGCCTGGCCACGGCCTCGGCATCGCGTACACTGAGGGCAAACGGCTTCTCGACCAGCACCGGCTTGCCCGCCTCCAGCACCTGTTGGGCGACGGCTGCATGGGTTGTGGCTGGGGAAGCCACGATCACGGCGTCCACGACGCCGAGCAGCGCGGGCACGTCGCCCGTCACGAGGGCGCCCGGGTATTGCCGCGACAGTCGCTCTCGCACTTTCTGGTCGGTGTCGCAGACCGCCGCAAGCTCGCCTTCGGCCAAGCCGGCGACCGTGCGGACGTGATTGCGCCCCCAGGCGCCAGCGCCGATTACGCCGATCTTCAGCCGCTTCACCGATAGAATCCGTGGATCGCATCGACCACCCGATCGAGCTGCGCGCGGGTCAGTTCGGGGTAGATGGGGAGCGAAATCGCTTCACGCGACGCCTGCTCTGCCTGGGGCAGGCTGCCTTCCTGAAGGCCTAAGTGCTCAAAACAGGGCTGGCGGTGAAGCGGGACCGGGTAGTAGACGGCGTGGCCGATCCCTTCCTTCTTCAAATGCGTCTGGAGCTCGTCGCGGCGCTCCGCCCGGAGCGTGTACTGGTGAAAGATGTGCTCGTTCGCAGGATCCACCACCGGTGGCTTGACCTGCGGGACTTCGGCCAGCGCCTTCGTATAGTAGGCAGCGTGCTCGCGCCGCTTCGCCGACCAGGCGGCCAAATGCGGCAGCTTGGCGAGCAGAATGGCGGCCTGGAGCGAGTCCAGGCGGGAGTTGGTGCCGACTTCCTCATGGTGGTATTGCTTGGCACCACCATGCAGGCGCAGCTTCTTGAGTCGCTCTGCGGCGGCGTCGTCCGAGGTGACCATCATGCCGCCGTCGCCCCAGGCGCCCAGATTCTTGCTCGGGAAGAACGAGTAGCCCGTCACCCATCCGAGCTCACCCGCCATCCGCCACTCGCCATCCATCTTGCGCCGCGCCCCGATCGCTTGCGCGGCGTCTTCGATCAGCTTCAGGCCTCTGGCCCGCGCGATGGACATCAGCTCGAGCATATCGGCCATCTGGCCGTAGAGGTGCACAGGCAGGATCGCGCGGGTACGCGACGTGATCGCGCGCTTCACCGCCGCGGGATCGATGTTGAACGTATCGGGCTGAATGTCGACGAACACGGGCTTGCCGCCGGCATTATGAATCGTCCCCGCCGTCGCAAAGAAGGTGAACGGCGTCGTGATGACTTCGTCACCCGGCTTTAGGTTGAGCGCCTTGAGCGGCAGCAGCAGCGCGTCCGTCCCGCTCGCGCAGCCGATCCCATGCTTGGCGTGCGACAGCCGCGCAATCTCTGACTCGAGCCGCGGCACGGTAGGGCCCATGATGAAATGCTGGGTCTCGATGACCTCCATCATCGCAGGGAGCACATCGTCCTTGATCGCATGGTATTGAGCGACCAAATCGAGCAGCGGGACGTTCATGAAGCACCTACGCGTGATGGAGTGACCTGGCGCAACGCGCCGCCGGTTTCCGTGTAACTCGCGCCGCAGCGCGCGCACGTGGCGTGCCCGCCGGTCGGATGTAGCCGCTCACCGCACTGGCACATCCATCCCACGCGTCGGGCGGGAACGCCGACCATGAGACCGTATGCCGGAACATCAGAGGTCACGACCGCACCGGCGCCGATGAACGCGTATTCGCCCAGCGTGACGCCGCAGACGATCGTGGCGTTCGCGCCGATCGAGCCGCCCCGCTTCACGACCGTACGCCGGTACTCGTTCTTGCGCGACACGTGGCTGCGGGGATTCATGACGTTGGTGAACACGCACGAGGGGCCGCAGAAGACGTCGTCTTCCAGCTCGACGCCTTCGTAGATCGAAACGTTGTTCTGAATCTTCACGTTGTTGCCGATCTTCGTTCCAGGCATGACGACGACGTTCTGGCCGAGATTGCACCGCTCGCCGATTACCGCCCCGGGCATCACATGTGAGAAGTGCCAGATCTTGGTGCCGTTCCCGATGACCGCACCATCGTCGACGTAGCTGGACTCGTGCGCGAAATAGTTTAGCCGATGATCTTGCACTCGAGCTCCAGTGTGACACCGGTCTTTTTGGCGACCGTCTTGCGGAGGTGATCGATCACCTTGAGCACGTCGTTCGCCGTCGCCGTGCCCTTGTTGATGATGTAGTTCGCGTGGAGCGTGGACACCTGCGCGCCGCCGATGGTGAAGCCCTTGAGCCCGCACTCGTCGATGAGCATGCCGGCCGTCTTGGTGCTGCCACTGGGATTGGTGAACGTCGAGCCGCAGCACGGCTGATCGAACGGGGTCCCCGCCTTGCGCCAGCGGAACAGCTTCGCCTGCAGCTCCTTCAGCTTGGCCGGCGACTCCTCACCCAGCACCAGCTTCGCTTCGAGGACGATGCCCTCGATATTGCTCGCGCGATACTTGAACGAGATCTGTTTGCGCGAGAGCTGCTTGACCTTGCCCCGCGGATCCATCACGGTCACTTCCGTCACGATCTCCGCAAACTCGGCGCCATGGCAGCCTGCGTTCATGTAGATGCCGCCGCCCACGGTGCCGGGGATTCCGATGAACCGCTCGACGCCGACAAACCCGGCTTCGGCCGTGCGCCGCGCCAAGATAGGCGTCGGCATCCCCGCGCCGACGATCGCAGTCGCGCCCTTCATCTCGAAGCGGTCGAGTCCCTTCCCCATCCGAATCACGACGCCGGGGAAGCCCCCATCTTTGACGAGGACGTTGGAGCCCAGACCCAGCACGATCCAGGGAAGGCCACGCTCCTGGGCCAGCTCCAGCGCGCGGACCACGTCCTCGCTGTCGGCCGGCAGCGCGAGGTAGCGGGCCGGGCCGCCGAGGCGCCACGTGGTGTAGCGGGACAGCGGCTCATTCTCGAGCAGCTTGCCGCGGAATTTGATCCTGGGCGCAGGCGGCGGCGCAGGCGCAACCGCCTTCGCCTTGGGTTTGGCGACCGTCTTGGCTACGCGTTTGCCGCGGCTATTTGCCCGCCGGTCGTCGACTTTTCGCCGTTCGCTCTTTCGTGCCATTCCTGTAAGCTCCTGACGCTCCCGGTTCGGCTGCGGAGCGCAATGATCGCATCACACGCGGCACTCGCCGCGGACATGGTCGTCGTGTACGGCACCCGGTGCACCAGCGCGGCGCGCCGGATAGCGTAGTCATCAGCCTGCGTGAACTTCCCGAGCGGCGTGTTGATCAACAGCTGCACCTCGCCCGACACGATCAGATCGATCGCGTTGGGACGCCCCTCGTGCACTTTCAGCACGCGCTCCGCCGGAACGCCACGGCCCCGGAGATACCGCTCGGTCCCCTCGGTCGCCAGGATCCGGAATCCCAGCTCGTGGAAGCGACGGGCGATCGGCAAGACCGTCGGTTTGTCGTGGTCATTCACCGTCACGAAGATCGTGCCCGCGAGCGGCAGGCTGCCTTCCGCGGCAATCTGCGCCTTAGCGAACGCCATGCCGAAGCTGTCGGCCAAACCCATCGCTTCGCCCGTAGACCGCATTTCCGGCCCCAACACGGTATCCACGCCGGGGAGCTTCGTGAAGGGGAACACCGCCTCTTTGACCGCCACCCCGGCGACGGGAAGCTCATCGGGAAGACCCAAATCGTCCAGTGTCCGCCCCGAGATAACCGCTGCCGCCAGCTTCGCCAGGGGCACCCCGGTAGCCTTGCTGACGAACGGAACGGTCCGCGAGGCCCGCGGATTGACCTCCAGCACGTACACCACCCCGTTCTTGATCGCATACTGGACATTCATCAGGCCGATGACGTTCAGCGCCCTGGCAAAGGCCTGGGTATGACGGCGCATCTCCTCCACCTGGCGGTCCCCGATCAGATAGGGCGGGAGGACACAGGCCGAGTCGCCAGAGTGGACGCCGGCGTCCTCGATGTGCTGCATCACGCCGCCGATCACACAGCGTGTGCCGTCTGCGATCGCGTCGACGTCGGCTTCGAAGGCGTCCTCCAAAAACCGGTCGATGAGCACCGGATGCTCCGGGGCGACGCGTGCGGCCTTGACGAAGTAATCGCGCAGCGAGTCGTCGTCGTACACGATCTCCATCGCCCGGCCGCCCAGCACGTAGGATGGCCGCACCAGGACGGGATAGCCGATGCGCTGCGCGACCGCGACGGCCTCCTCCACCGAGCGTGCGATGCCATTGGGCGGCTGCGTGACGCCCAGCTTGTCGGCGAGCGCTTCGAAGCGCTCGCGGTCTTCGGCGATGTCGATGGCGTCGGGCGACGTACCGAGCACGGTGACGCCGGCGGCGTCGAGCGGCTTGGTGAGCTGCAGCGGCGTCTGACCGCCGAGCTGCACGACGACGCCCTTGGGACGCTCCCAGCGGGTGATCTCGAGCACGTCTTCGAACGTGAGCGGCTCGAAGTACAGCTTGTCGGAGATATCGAAGTCGGTCGAGACCGTCTCGGGATTCGAGTTGATCATGATCGTCTTGAACCCGAGCTCGCGGAACGCCAACCCGGCCCGCACGCAGCAGTAATCGAACTCGACGCCCTGGCCGATGCGGTTCGGCCCGCTGCCAAGAATCACGATGCCCTGCTCGCCGAACGGCTCGGACTCGTTCTCTTCGTCATAGGACGAATAGAGATACGGCGTCGTGGACGGGAATTCTCCGGCGCAGGTATCGACCGTCTTGTAGGCGGGATGAATCCCGAGGCTCCAGCGCTGGTCCCGAATGGCGGACTCGGTCGTGTTGCGCAGCGCGGCGAGCTGCCGGTCCGAGAATCCCAGCCGCTTCATCTGCTTCAGCTCGGCACGGCCGACGGTGGCGAGCGCGCTGAACCACCGCTCCGCAGCGACCAGCTCCTCGAGCTGATAGAGGAACCACGGATCGATGTCTGAGGCGTGCGCAATGTCATCCACCGTCAGCCCGGCGAGGAAGGCGCGTTTGATCTGGAAGATTCGCTCCGGCGTCGCGGTCCGCAGTGCGACGCGGAGATCGTCCGGCGACGTGCTGGTGAGCCGGTCGTCCGCGGGCGTCGCGCCGAGGACCCAGCCGGGCCGGCCGATTTCGAGCGCCCGGAGGCCCTTCTGGAACGCCTCTTTGAACGTGCGACCGATGGCCATCGCTTCGCCGACGGATTTCATCTGCGTCGTGAGCCGGTAGTCGGCCGTCGGGAACTTCTCGAACGCGAACCGCGGCACTTTCACCACGACGTAGTCGAGCACGGGCTCGAACGACGCCGGCGTCGTGCGCGTGATGTCGTTGGGGAGCTCGTCGAGCGTGTAGCCCACGGCGAGCTTGGTGCCGATGCGCGCGATGGGGAAGCCGGTGGCCTTGGAGGCAAGCGCGGACGAGCGTGAGACGCGTGGGTTCATCTCGATCACCAGCATCTCGCCGTCGGCCGGATTGACGGCGAACTGGATGTTGCAGCCGCCCGCTTCGACGCCGATCTCGCGGATGATCGCGATGGCGGCGTCCCGCATGCGCTGATATTCCCGGTCGGTGAGCGTCATCGCGGGCGCGACCGTGATCGAGTCGCCGGTGTGCACGCCCATCGGATCGAGGTTCTCGATCGAGCAGACGATCACGACGTTGTCGCGCCTGTCACGCATCACCTCGAGCTCGAACTCTTTCCAGCCGAGCACGCTGTGCTCGATCAGCGTCGAATGCACGGGCGACAACTCCAGCGCCCGCTCGACCAGCTCCTCGAACTCGGCGCGGTTGTAGGCGACACCGCCGCCCGTGCCGCCGAGCGTGTACGACGGACGGATGATCGCGGGGTAACCGAGGTCCTGGACCACCTCAAGGGCTGCGGCGACGGACGTCACCGTGCGGCCCGCCGGCGTCGCGAGACCGATGCGTTTCATCGCGGCGCTGAACTCCGCGCGATCCTCGGCCATGCGGATGGCGCGCGCGTTGGCGCCGATCAGCTCGACCTTGTGCTTCTTGAGCGTGCCGTCGTTGGCGAGCGCCATCGCCACGTTCAGGGCCGTCTGGCCGCCCATCGTCGGCAACAGCGCGTCCGGCTTCTCGCGCTCGATGACTTTGCGCACCCAGTCGGGCGTGACCGGTTCGATGTACGTGCGGTCGGCCAGCTCGGGGTCTGTCATGATCGTCGCAGGATTCGAGTTCACCAGGATGACGGTGTAGCCCTCCTCTTTGAGGGCCTTCACGGCCTGCGTTCCCGAGTAGTCGAACTCCGCGGCCTGGCCGATGACGATCGGCCCCGAGCCGAGCAGCAGGATGCGTGCGAGATCAGTTCTTTTGGGCATCGAGGATGTCTCGCAGCATATCGTCGAGCGTGCGGCGCGGGCTCCAGCCCGTCGCCGCGCGCAACTTGGCGGCATCGCCGACCAGATAGGGTCGCGCCTCGCGTCGCACCTGGCTCGCATCCACTTCGTGTTTCGGAGCGACGCCGAGCAGCTGCTCCAGCCGTGTATGAATTTCCTCGAGCGTGACGGCGCGGCCGGAGGCGATGTTGTACACCTCGCCGGGCACGCCGCGCTGCAGGAGCACCGCATAGGCGTCGGCGACGTCGTCCACGTGCAGGAAGTCGCGCACCGCCGTCAGGTCACCCACCGGGACTGCCGCCCAGCCATTGCGCTTCGCCTCCCGCAGCATCCTACACCGAGCAGGGAGCCAGTAGCTTTCGTCCTGGCCCGGGCCGGAGTGGAGAAAGGGTCTCGCGATGATGACCTTCAGCCCGCGGCAGCGCTCGGCTTGCCGTGTCGCGAGCTCTGCGCCCAGCTTGCTCGCGGCATAGGCCGTGGATGGCTGCACGCAGTCCTCTTCCTTAGTAGGGCGCTGTTGCCACGCATACACATCGGCGGTCGACGCCAGCAGAAAGATCGGGTGTGTCCGCCATTGCGCAGCGGCCTCGGCCAGCGCAGCCGTGAGCTTCGCCGTTCCCTCGGCGTTGACTTGCCACGCCATCGCGGGATCACGATCGGCCGCACGGCTGAGCGCGATCGCCGCCAGATGAACCACCGCGTCAACCGGCGCGCCAAAGCATGCCCGCACCGACACATCGTTCGTCAGATCGAGCGAGATATGCGTGAGTTTTGCATCCACCGGACCACCCGATCCTCCTGGCCCCACCGCGGCGATCACGCTGTCCCCTGCGGCGAGTAGCCGCTTGACCAGGGCGCGTCCCACGAACCCGTTGGCGCCGGTGACCAGCACCCTCACGCCAGCCGCTCCAAATCGGCATCCACCATCATCTCCACCAGTTGCTCGAAGCTTACCCGTGGTGTCCAGCCCAGCTCTTTGCGCGCCCGGCTCGCGTCGGCGAGCAGCGTGTCCACCTCGGCAGGGCGGACGAACCGGGGATCGACAGCGACGTACTTCTGCCAATCGAGCCCCACATGGCGGAACGCCGCCGCGCACAGATCGCGTACGGTGTGCATCTTGCCCGTGCCGACGACATAGTCCTTCGGCTCGGGCTGCTGCAACATCCGCCACATCGCGTCGACGTAGTCTCCGGCGAAGCCCCAATCGCGGCCGGAATCGAGCTTGCCGAGCCGCAGCTCGGTCGCCTTCCCCAGCTTGATGCGCGCGACGGCATCGCTGACCTTGCGCGTGACGAATTCGAGACCCCGCCGCGGCGACTCGTGATTGAAGAGGATGCCGCTGACGGCGTACATCCCGTACGACTCGCGATAGTTCACCGTGATCCAATGCCCGTAGACCTTCGCGACGCCGTACGGCGAGCGCGGATAGAATGGCGTCGTCTCGCGCTGTGGCGTCTCCACCGCTTTGCCGAACATCTCCGACGAGCTCGCCTGATAGAAGCGCGCCTGCGGGTGCGCCAGCCGGATTGCCTCGAGCAGACGCGTAACGCCCAGCGCCGTGAATTCTCCGGTGAGCACGGGCTGATTCCACGAGGTCGGGACAAAGCTCTGCGCGGCGAGATTGTAGACCTCATCGGGCTTGGCGTCGCGGATGACGGTCGTCAACGAATGCTGGTCGAGGAGATCGGCCGCGACGATTTGGACCCGGTCGAGGAGGTGGCCGATGCGTTCATAGGAATCGTGCGACGTACGGCGCACCACTCCAATCACCTCGTACCCCTTGCCGAGCAGCAGCTCGGCAAGGTAGGAGCCATCCTGGCCCGTGACGCCGGTAATGACGGCGGTCTTGCGGGATTGCCGGGGTTGTCGGGGCTCGGTGGCCTGTTTAGGTTTAGGCCTCTTTGCGGCGTCCTTAGAACTCATTGTCGTCGGATCGAACTATGGCTCGAGTGTGTGAAATTTGTGGCAAAGGTCCCATCACGGGACATAACGTCAGCCACGCGAACAACAAGACGCCCCGGCGCTGGTACCCCAACCTACAGCGCGTCCGCGTCGTGGTGAACGGCGTCGTCCGCCGAATCCGCGTCTGCACGCAGTGCATCAAATCGAATCGAGTCGCGAAAGCGTCATAACCGTCGGGCTGCTCAAGAAAAAAGGGACCCGTCCGGGTCCCTTTCTTATTTCGGCTCGGCGCCCGGTCACTCAGCGAGCAGCTCGATGCGGGCCACGTCGGCGCCGTCGCCGACGCGATGGCCCAGCTTCACGATGCGCGTGTAGCCTCCCGGCCGCGCCGCAAACCGCTTCCCGATTTCGGCGAACAGCTTGGTCGTGACCGCCTTATCCTTGAGCCGCCGCTCCACCAGCCGGCGGGCGTGCAAATCGCCGCGCCGCGCCAGCGTGATGAGCCGCTCCGCGAACGGACGCAGCTCCTTCGCCTTCGCCTCGGTGGTCTGAATCCCGCCGTGCTCGAACAGGCTCGTCGCCATGTTGTTCAGCGTCGCCTTCTTGTGGCTCGACGTGCGCGACAGTTGGCGGCCTTTGGCGCGGTGCCGCATTACTCTTCCTCGGTTCCCGTCAGCTGCGCTTGCGGCGCGGTGCCCGGATCGATGACGCGAATCTCACCGCCCGGCGTCTCCTCGAGCTGCATCCCGAAGTTCAGGCCCTCCCGGCGCAGCAGCTCCGCGATTTCCCCCAGCGCCTTCTCGCCCACGTTCTTCACCTTCAGCAGATCGTCTTCCTTGTAGCGGACGAGATCGCCCAGGGTGCGGATGTTGGAATTCTTGAGGGAATTCACGGATCGCACCGACAGCCCAGCGTCGTCGATCGCGCGGCTCAGCACGTCTCGCAGCCGCCCGCCTTCGGTCCCGCCATTGCCGGCGGGCTCGCCCGGCACGATTGGCACCTTGCCGAAATCGACGAAGAAGCGGAAGTGCTCCTGCGCGAGCGCGGCGGCGTACGCGACCGCGTCCTCGGGAGAGATCGTGCCATTGGTCTCGACGGTCAGCGTCAGGCGATCGTAGTCGGTGCGCTGGCCGACACGCGTCTCCGCCACCGTGAAGTTGGCGCGGCGCACCGGATTGTAGATCGAATCCACGCGCACGACGTCCACCGCGAGGGTCCGATCGACCGGATGCTGCTCGGCCTCGACGTAGCCGCGGCCCTTGTTCACGTACAGCTCGCCCGAGATGTCGCGGTCGTCCTGCACAGTGAACAGCAGCTGGTCGGGGTTGACGATCGTCACCGAGCCATGCTGTTCGAGGTCGCGCGCGTACACGGGACCTGCCTTCTCCACCTTGAAGCGCAGTACGGCCTCGTCCACCTCAGGCGCGAGCACGAGCGTCAGCTGCTTCAGGCGCTGGATGATCTGATGCACGTCCTCGACGACGCCCGGGATCGTCTGATGCTCGTGGACCACCCCGTCGATGCGGAACGCCCAGACCGCGGCGCCACGCAGCGAGGAGAGCAGCAGCCGGCGCAGCGAATTGCCCAACGTATAGCCGTAGCCCCGCTCCAGCGGCTGGAGCCGGAACTCGGCGGAATTCGGGTTGTCCTCGCGCTTGGTCATTTCGACCAGATGCGGCCGGACCAACCCCGTCAAATCAAGAGTCGTAATCACTTGGAATAGAGCTCGACGATTAACTGTTCTTGTGCCGCAAGCGGGATGGCGTCGCGGGTTGGCCGCTCGGTCACCTTGCCCAGCACTTTGTCAGTGTCCACCTGGATCCACGAAACCGGTTGTCCACGCCCGAACTGCTCGAGCGCAACCTTCACCTGCACGAGCTCACGGCTCGCATCGGCGACCCTCACTTCGTCCCCGACCAACACGCGGTAGGAGGGAATGTCCACGGTGCGGCCGTTGACGAGGATGTGGCGATGCCGGACGAGCTGCCGCGCCTGCTTGCGCGAGGTCGCAAAGCCCATGCGGTACACCAAATTGTCCAGCCTGCTCTCGAGGGCCACGAGCAGCGCTTCGCCCGTTACGCCTGGCTCCTTGATCGCCCGCTCGAACAGGTTGCGGAACTGGCGCTCGGAGAGGCCGTAGATCCGCTTCACTTTCTGCTTTTCGCGCAGCTGCTTCGCGTACTCCGACGCCTTGCGGCGCCGTCCGGTCGACTGGCCATGCTGCCCCGGCGCGTATGCGCGACGCTCGACGGCGCATTTCTCCGTCAGGCAGCGCGTGCCCTTGAGAAACAGCTTGGTGCCTTCGCGCCGGCACAATCTGCAGACGGGTCCCGTGTAACGCGCCATGCTAGACTCGCCGCTTCTTGGGCGGCCGGCACCCGTTGTGCGGAATCGGCGTCACGTCGCGGATCGAACGGATCTGCAGCCCGGCGCTCGCGAGCGCCTGAATCGCGGACTCGCGGCCAGAGCCGGGACCCTGCACGCGCACGTGCACGCGCTTCACGCCGAGGTTCAGCGCTTCCCGCGCCGCCTGCTCAGCCGCCACCGTCGCGGCGAAGGGCGTCGATTTCTTGGAGCCCTTGAAGCCGGCCTTGCCCGACGAGCCCCACGTGATCGCGTTGCCCTGTAGGTCGGTAATCGTGATGAGCGTGTTGTTGAACGTCGCGGTCACGTGCGCTATGCCCTCAGCTTCGACGACCTTCTTCGTGCGCTTAGCAGCGCCGGCGGCGCGAACCGGCGTCGGCTTCGCGTCCGGTTTTGCCTCGGGCTTGGCGTCGGGTTTGGCTTCTGCTTTCGCTTCTGGTTTGGCGTCCGCCATGTGCCTCTACTTTTTGAGGACGGGCTTTTTCTTGCCCGCGATCGCGCGCCGCGGCCCCTTCTTCGTGCGCGCATTGGTGTGCGTGCGCTGGCCGCGCACCGGCAGATTCTTGCGATGGCGCCCGCCGCGGTACGTCCCGATGTCCATCAACCGCTTGATGTTCATCGCGACCTCGGTCCGCAACGCGCCCTCGACTTTGTAGTCCCGCTCGATCACTTGCCGCAGCCGGGCGACTTCGGCGTCCCGCAAATCGCGCACGCGCGCGTCCGGGCTAATGCCCGTCTCCGCGAGAATCTTGACCGAATTGCTGGGACCGATGCCGAAGATGTACGGAAGTGCGTACTGGATTTTTTTGTCGCGCGGCAGATCCACGCCTGCAATACGTGCCATGCCTCTCCCTAACCCTGCCGCTGTTTATGCTTGGGGTTGCGCTTGCAGATCACGCGAATCACGCCCCGGCGCGTCACGACTTTGCAGTGCTCGCAGATGGGGCGCACGCTCGAACGTACCTTCAACAGGCCTGCTCCGGAAAAGTGAAATATTTTCTGGCTGAGCCGTGAAGAATAGACGGGGTCCGAACTTCACGCAAGGGGCCGCACCACAATCAATTACGGCGCACTCCGCAGTTCCACGAGCCGCCAGTCGCGACCCTGTAACCGGTAGCCCAGAAACAAGGTTTCACGTCGCAATTCCGTCGTCCCCGCTACCACATAGCGGCGGGCCAGCTCGACGAACCCCCTCCCCGGCTCGACCTCACGAATCGCCGTCACGTCGAGCCCGCGCTCCTCGGCGGGCCGAAAGTACCGGCGCAGCAGCTCGATCGCTTGGGAGCGTCCCAGGGGTGACGACGGATCGGCACCGGGGATCTGGAGCACGAGGTTGGAGCTCGCACCAACCAAGCCCTCGGCGTCATGCGCGAACAAGGCCTGCTTGGCGCGCGCGGCTGCATCGGAGAGCGTGACTTGGCCATAGGCGGGAATCGCCAGCGCCATCATCCAGATCCAAAGCCAACCCCGCGGCGTACGCATAGGTCGGTTAATACCCTCAATCGAGCCCGTCGACCAACCTCTGGTAGGCAGTCACCGGGTCGCGGGCGGCGGTGATCGGCCGGCCAACCACGAGGTGGGTCGCGCCGCGCCGCACCGCCTCAGCCGGCTCGACGGTGCGCACTTGATCGCCAGCCGGCTCCCCGGGGGCGCGAATTCCCGGAACGACGATCCACGGGTCCGGTCCGAGCGCCTCGCGCAGCAGGCCCAGCTCCTGACCCGACGCGACTACCCCACGCAACCCCGCGTGCATCGCCGCGCGCCCGAGTCGCTCAGCCTCGAAGCCGACATCGGGCACGCCGCGTCCCAACACACCCTCCAGCTCCGCGGCGTCATGGGAAGTCAGGACCGTGACGCCGACCACCCCTAACTCACTCCCGTCGGCGGCCCGCGCCGCCGCTGTCAGCATCGCCCGTCCGCCGAGGCAATGCACCGTCGTCATCGCTACGCCGAGCTCGCGGGCAGCGGTGACCGCGCTCGCCACGATGTTGGGGATGTCGTGCCATTTGAGATCGAGGAAGACGCGAATGCCGCGCTGCGTGAATTCCCTGATCAGCGAAGGCCCTTCCCGGTTGTACAGGACCGGGCCGATCTTCGCCCAGCGCAGCCCCGGAAGCCGGCCCGCCAGGCCTAGGGCCTCGCGGCCACTGGGGACGTCGAATGCGACGATCAGCTCAGCCATGCATCAGCTCCCGCGCGATACGCACCGGCACTCGCGGGTCGGCCAGTGCGGCGGTTCCGATCGCGACCAGCGAAGCGCCCGCTGCAAGATACTCTCGCGCGTCGGAGAGCGTGCGGACGCCGCCGACGCCGATGACGGGCATGCCGACCTGCTCGCGCACGCGGCGCGTCGCCAGCACGCCGATCGGCAGCAGCGCCGGACCGCTGAGCCCGCCGCTGCCGTTGCCGAGCCGCCGATCGAGCGATCCCGGTATCGTGTTCACGAGACTCACTGCCTCGGCGCCCGCGTCGCGCGCGACGCGGGCCATGGCGGGAATGTCGGGCAGCACCGGAGACAACTTGACCGTGAGCGGCCGCGTGGACACTTCGCGACACGCCCGCACGAGCTCGCTGAGACAGCGAGGCTCGGCGCCGAACTCCAGCCCGCCCGCATTGGTGTTCGGACAGGAGGCGTTGATTTCAAAGGCGGCGATTGGCTCGAGGGGGGTCAGTCGTTCGATCACCTGCACGTAGTCTCCGACTCTCGCTCCGGCCACGTTCACGATGACGCGCGCGCGACGCAGGCGTTGCGCGAGCCAGGGCAGCTCGTGCTCGGCGACATGCGTGACCCCGGGGTTCGCAAGCCCCACCGCGTTCAGCATGCCGCCACGAAACTCAGCCACGCGCAGGGCCGGGTGACCCTGCCGGGGTTCCGGCGTCACTGCTTTCGTGACGATGCCACCGAGCAGATCGAGATCGATGACGTCATCGAGCTCGCGCCCGAACCCGGCGGTGCCAGCAGCAAGAAGGATTGGATTTTGGAACGTCGTGCCGAACAGCGCCACCGTACTCAAGGCAGCGGACCTCGCGGGCCGGACCGGGGTGCTCCGAACCTCGCCCCGGTGGGGACGGCGATGGTGCGCACGGTCGCCACGCCCAGCGCTCTGCCCAGGGAGTCCTCCGCGGCAGCATAGGCGACGCTCGACTCACCGTGGAACGCGCGCGCGTACGGTGACTCGGTATAGCGCGAGTCCAGCACGGCGACGATCGAATCGCGGCGGTCGGGCAAGACCGCCAACGCGGCGATCAGCGCTTTGGGCGCGTAGAGCGAGCCGGCGTCGCGGGCAGCGGCATCGAGAAACAGCTCCCCGGCCAGTGCCGGCGCGTGGAGCGAATCGCGCGCGACTTCGGCGACGTGGAACCGCGCCGCGGGTGTCTCAGCAACAGTCATCACTTTCGTGAGGAGCTCGAGCAAATGCGCTGCCTCGTCGGTTTCAGGCTCGGTGCGGAGCAGCTGTGTCAGCTCGCTGACCACCGGCGTGAGATCGGTGGTCGTGCGTGCGCGGGCAATGCGAAGCCGCTGTTGGCCGACGAGCGCGCTGCGCCGCGCCGACGCGACGTGCGAGCGATTGAAGTGTTCCACCGCCCCGTCGTAATCTGTCCGCACCGTCGCCACCTGGCCCGCGACGTACTCGGCGCGCGAGCGTCGGTCGGCATCGCGGGATGCGAGTGGCGCGGTCAACGCGGCGTCCGCTTCCACGAGATCACCCCTCGCCAGGGCACATTCGGCGACCGCGAGATCGACGCGCTCCCGTCGCGACGCGTCCCGCACGGCCGTGCGCGCCTGCGCAAGCGGCTCGGCGGCGTCGCGGCACGCGCCCGACCGAGCTAACGCCTCCGCCCGCAGCGCCAACGCGTCGTCTGCCCAACGGCTGTGCGGATGCCGCAGCGTCACGATTTGGGCTTTGCTGGCCGCCTGCGTCCATTCGGCGCGGGCCTCGGACGACCGGCCGCGCTGCTCGAGCCGTCTCGCCTCTTTGGCATGCCGCTCCGCACTCCACATGCTGTTGTAATACGCGCAGCCGCTGGCCGTGGCTGTCGTCGCCAGGATCATCAAGGAGCGACGCCAGATCATCGCGCCTGTCCGCCCCCTCCAACGGCAATTTTTCGCTCGAACTCCAGCAGGTAAGCCACGATCCCATCCGCGATCGCGGTCGCAATTTTGTGCTGTCCCGTCGCCGAAGCGAGAAACGCCCCGTCGGAGGGATTGGTCGCAAACCCGGTTTCGACCAGAATGGATGGTCGCCGCGCCGCCGCGAGCACCAGGAACGGGCCCTGCTGTACTCCCCGATCTTCCCCCGGATGAATTCGCGCGACCTTTCCCTGCACCAGCTCCGCCAGGCGCGCAGACTCGCGCAGATACTCATTGAGCTGCAGATCGCGTAGAACGAAACCGAGCGGCCCGTCCACCACAGGCGACGTCCCGAACCGCAGGGCATCGTTTTCCATTTGTGCCACGCGTTTCTGGTCTTCCGTCTTTGCATCCGACAGGAAGTAGGTCTCGACCCCGTTCACGGAGGTCTGTCGCCGCCCCGGCGGCATCGAATTGACGTGAATGCTGACGAACAAGTCGCAGTCCGCCCGGCAGAAGGTCGGCCGGCTGGCGAGATCAATGAGGGTGTCGGTCGAGCGCGTGAGCACGACGGTGAGCCCACGTCGCAGCAGCTCGGCCCGGAGCAGCTTGCCGATGCCGAGCGTGATGTCCTTTTCGGTCAGGCCGCCGGGGAAATGAAGACCGGGATTTCCGGGATCGATACCACCGTGCCCGGGATCGACGACAATCGTGTGGGCAAGCCGTAACCCCGTGACTGGATTTGGAGCCGCGGGCACCGCCATCGGTGGAGTTGCGACCGCAATGGGGGGAGCTGCGATCGCCGTCGTGGTACCGGCGGGCACCGTCTGTTCGTCCAAGCGGGAGAGCCCGGGACTCCAGCGATAGCGGTTCGCCAACAGACGAGGTACGTGGCCCGTCAGCCAATGGAGGGGCAGAAACAGCGTATCGCGTGCGACGTAGGGCGCGCCGACGAGGGGATACGCCGCCCCGTCATAGCGGAAGAATGGAGATCCCACATCAAATTCGAACACGCGGCCGTCCAACGTGACGCGCGCCGCCGAGCCTCCCCCGTCGAGTGACACCGTGAGCCCAAGTGGCTGCGCCAGCAGCACCGCGGCGATCGCCGCGGCACCGGCCTCGTTCGTGACGGGAATACTAGCCTGACCGCGCGGCGTCACGATGAGGACCTGTTGCGGAATCAGAGCCGCCAGCAGGAGGAGCACCATCATGACCGTCTTCCCTTCACAACGCGCGCCATTTCGCGCTCCGCGACGCGGCGTTTCAGGTCCTCGCGCTTGTCGTGCGCCTTCTTCGCCTTGGCGAGCGCGATCGCGACCTTGGCTAACCCGTCTTTGAAGTAGACCTCGAGCGGAACGACGGTGAGCCCTTTCTGGGTCGTGGCGCCGAGCAGTTTGCGGATTTCGCGTTTGTGAAGGAGGAGTTTGCGGGAACGGGCCGGCGGTGGGTTGTTGTAGCTGCCGGGCCCGTAGTGCGAAATCGTCATGCCCTCCAGCCAGACTTCCCCATTCCGAACGTGGGCGTAAGCCTCACTCAAGCTCGCCTTGCGATCACGCAGCGATTTGACTTCCGTCCCGGTGAGCACCAACCCCGCCTCCCATGTCTCGAGAAGGTGGTAGTCGTGCCGGGCGCGCGGGTTCCGGGCGATGGAGACTTTTTCCACGATGACGTCGGCAAGATACGCATTGACTTGGGGTTATACAACAATCTAGATTGCCGTTCCTCAAAAATCTGGCCGAAGTGGTGGAACTGGTAGACGCGCTGGCTTCAGGAGCCAGTGGGCGCAAGCCCGTGGGGGTTCGAGTCCCCCCTTCGGCACTCAGTACCGCGGTATCTCCGGATCAACTTCCCGCGCCCAAGCATCGATTCCGCCCGCGAGGCTGCGTACGTTGGCGAATCCCGCGCCCACGAGAATCTCGCGCGCTTTCAGCGACCGCTGACCGTGATGACAGTGCGTCACGATCTCCGCATGTGACGGGATTTCCCCCAAGCGGCTCGGCAGCTCTCGCAGTGGAATCAGCCGGGCGCCTTCGATGCTCGCAATCTCCGCTTCGCGCGGTTCACGAACATCGACCAGCAGCAAATTGGGTTTGTGACTGCGCTCGCGTTGCAAGTCGCGGGGCGTGATTTCGACCCCTTCCCCGTTCCCCCGACTCGCCTCCACGACTCCGCAGAACGCTTCGTAGTCGATCAGCCGTGTGACGGTCGGGTGCTCACCGCACACGGGACACCCGGGATCCTTTTCGAGCGCCAGCTCGCGGAATTGCAGGCGCCGGCCGTCGAACAGCAACAGACGACCGATCAGTGGCTGACCAAAGCCGACGATCAGCTTGATCGCTTCCAGCGCTTGCAGCGAGCCGATGATGCCCGGCAGGACGCCGAGCACGCCCCCTTCGGCGCACGACGGCACGAGATCGGGCGGCGGCGGCTCGGCATACAAGCAGCGATAGCAGGGCCCCTGTTTCGCGAAGAACACGGAGACCTGGCCGTCGAACCGAAAGACCGAGCCGTAGATGTTCGGCTTGCCCAACAACACACAGGCATCGTTGACGAGATAGCGGGTGGGAAAATTGTCGGAGCCGTCGACCACGATGTCGAATTTGCTCAGGATCTCGAGCGCGTTGGCTGACGTCAACCGCTGACCGAACGCTTCAACCTGGACGTGCGGATTGATGTCGCGCAGTCGCGCCCGAGCCGAGTCCGTCTTCGCCCTGCCGATGTCCGACGTCCCGTGGAGGATCTGCCGCTGCAGGTTGCTGCGATCGACCAGATCGAAGTCGACGATGCCGATCGTGCCCACGCCGGCCGCGGCGAGATAGAGCGCCGCCGGCGATCCCAAACCGCCCGCGCCAACCAGCAAGACGCGCGCGTCGCGAAGCTGCGATTGACCGTGGAGACCGACATCGGGAAGCGTGAGGTGCCGCGAGTACCGCAGCAGCTCCTCATGCGACAGCGTCGTCAATTGCCCGACGCCACCCCGGCGATCTGGTACACTTGGGGCTCGGCAAGCTGCAGATCGGCGAGCGTGACGCTCGCGAGCACTTCGTTGATACGCCGCTCGAGCAGGCGCCAGACGGGACGAATACTGCAGGCGGTCGCCGGATCGCAGCGCTCATCGTCCACGCGGTGGAGATCGCAATTCACTTCGAACGTCACGTGCTCTGACGCTTCAATGACGTCCTTCACGCTCACGGCCTGGGCCTCACGCGCGAGGAGGTAGCCGCCGCGCGCCCCGCGCACCGACTCGACCAAACCGGCACGCCGCAGGCGCAGCAGGATCTGCTCGACGTAATCGTGGGGGAGGCGTTCTTGCTCCGACAATTCGCGGGCGGCGACGGGGCCCTTCCCCGCGCGCCGGGCCAGATGAATCGAGACGATTAACCCGTATTCCGCCCAGGTCGTAACGCGCATGGGGGGAATATGCGAGAGAGGTTATCGGGATTCAATGGCTCGCATGCTCGAGCCTGGGGCTCAGACTGACACCGAGCTGCACGAGGAACGCATTGCGATTGGTGGGGTCATTGCGCTGCAGCCACAACACCCGCGCATTGACGTTGGTCATCAGGGTCCGGCCACTGAAAATGTCGGCGCCGAGCCCGCCGTGCGCACCCTGAGCCACGCCGCGATCCTGGCCGATTTGCGGGAAACCGGCGAGCAACAGGCCAAGTTCGGCGTACAGCCGGCCCCACGCTGGATGCAGCGAAGGCTCGTATCCTGGAGCAAACAGAATCGCATACGGCTCACAGCTGCCCGAGCAGCCGGTCCGGACGCGCAGCGGCGCGTAATCGATCTGCAGCCCCAGCGCTCCTCCCTTTCTTTGCTCACGGTGGAAGCGGACGCCCACGGTGCCGCTGCGACCTTCGAGCGGCCCGCTGAGGGGCAGCAGCACACCGATGGCGGGTCCCAGGGTGCCATTCAGCAACTGCGACTTCTTGTTCGGGCTCCCGAACGCGAATGAGACGTTGGCGCGCCCTTCAAGCGCCTTGATGGCGCTGTTCGGGACCTGAAAGAACCGCCCCTCGATGAGGGCGGCGAACTGCTTCCCGAAATTGAAGCGCACGCCAAGCCCGAAACCCAGTCCCAGCTCGTTCGCGGTCTGTGCGCCGGTGCTGCAGCCCAACAGTGCCAGCGTGGGATCCTGATCGAGCACACGCGCCAACCCGACGGCGGTCGACGCAAAGGGCGCGACCCCGCTCGCCCCGACCGGATAGTAGTTCGACTCGAGCCCGACGAACGTCATTTGCCGCACACAGCTGTTGTTCGAGAGATCGCCGTAGCGCGACACACCGAGGCCGAATTCGCCATCATCGCCCGACAGCAGCGCGAGACTTCCCCCGAACGAGTTGAAGGCGTTGCTGCCGCCTGAGCCGTTTTCGATCGAGATGGAGGAGACGGTGGGGCCGATACGCGCGCGGCGCTGCGCGGCACTGCTGCCGGCAACGGCGAGCGCGACGAGGACGAGCGGTAGAATGCGCATGGAAGGACTTCTACTCCGTCGCGCTCGCGCGTGCCGTGACTCCGGTCACTTCACGAGCAATCCCACCACGAGCCCGGCGGCGTTCATCCGTACGAGCCATTCCCAACAGGTCGCCATTTGCAGTCTGCGAACCTTGGTGTACCAGACGCCGCTACCCACGCTCGCGAGAAAGATCGTCGGCAGCCACAGCACGGTTGCGAACTCCATGCCGGCGAGCGGCGGGCTGTTCTGGACCCACAGCGCGCCGCGGAAGCGGGCGTAGAACCACGCCAGCAACAACCCGAAGGCAAGCGTCAGCACCGCCGACTTCGCAAGCGCCGGACCCATGAACGACTTCATCTGTTCCGGCGTCAGCTGCTCGCCGAACGCTTCCAAGCCCGTGTTGAAGACCTTGCTCCACATCACCCAGTCCACGAGATACGCGACGACGCCTGCGATCAGTCCGGCCACGATCCAGTTCATAGCTGCGTCTCCGAGGTGAGAGTCATTTCCGCTCTCCGGGCACGCCGAGCTCCGTCATAGCCCGCAAATCGAGGACCTCCTCCAGCTCCTTCCCCTTCAACAGCCCCTTCTCCATCACCAGTTGGCGGACGGTGACGTTCTTCGCCACCGCTTCCTTGGCCAGCTTCGCGGCCTCCGCGTAGCCGATTTTCGGCGCCAGCGCCGTCACCAGCGCCGGACTGCGCTCCAACCAATGCGCGCACTGCGCCGCGTCGGCCTGAATCCCCTCCACGCACCGCTCGGCCAGCACGCGGGTGGCGTTCGTGAGGATCATCATCGAGCTGAGGAGGTTGTGGGCGATCACCGGCATCATGACGTTGAGCTCGAGCTGGCCCGCCTCCGCCGCGGTGGCCACGGTGACATCGTTGCCGATCACCTGGAAACACACCTGATTCACCATTTCGGCAATCGACGGATTCACTTTGCCGGGCATGATGCTCGACCCCGGCTGCACGGCGGGCAACGCGATCTCGGCCAACGCGGTGCGCGGCCCGGATGCGAGCAGCCGCAGATCACTCGCGATCTTGCCGAGGTCCACGGCGGAGGTTCGCAGCGCGCCGGAAAACGCGGCCGGGTCGCCCATCGATTGCATCAACTGCACGCGATCCTTGCCCTCACGCAGGTCGAGCCCCGTCATGGCGCGGAGGTGCTTCACCATCAGCGCCGGATACTGCGGCTCCGCGTTGAGTCCAGTGCCGACGGCGGTCCCTCCGATCCCCAGGTCGCGTAGATCGTCCGCGGCGCGCGCAATGCGGTCACGGTTTCGCTCCACCGTGTGCGCGAAGGCCATGAATTCCTGGCCGAGCCGCACCGGTGTGGCATCCTGCAGGTGCGTGCGGCCCGATTTGACGATGTCGTCGAACTCTTTGCCTTTCCCGCCGAACGCGCGCGCGAGCCGTGTCAGCGCTTCCGTCAGTGCGGCGAGCTGCGACAGCGCAGCCAGGCGGATCGCCGTCGGGATGACGTCGTTGGTGGACTGCGCCATGTTGACGTGATCGTTGGGGTGGACCGGCTTGTAATCGCCCCGCTTGGCGCCGAGCAGCTCATTGGCGCGGTTCGCGAGCACCTCGTTGCAATTCATGTTGTGCGACGTGCCGGCACCGGCCTGGTAGGGATCCACCACGAAGTCGTCGCGATGACCACCCGCGAGCACCTCGTCGGCGGCCTTGATGATCGCGTCGGCGAGCTTGCGGTCCAGCCGCCCGGTTTCGCGGTGGGTCAGGGCAGCGGCTTTCTTGATGCGGATGACAGCGTCGACGAAGGCGGGGAGCGGGCGGAGATTGGAGATCGGGAAATTCTGCCGCGCCCGTTCGGTCTGGATGCCCCACAGCGCCTCAGCCGGTACGGGCAGCTCTCCCAGCGGATCTCGTTCAATGCGGGTCTGATTCACTGGGGCCACCATTCCTCCCGCGGTTCGATCGCCATTCGTGTCGAGCCAAGAATCGCCCATACAGTTTGTCCGCGCTAGCGGCGCCGGAACCAGCCGACCGTGAACAGCTCCTTCGCGGCGGCGGCACCGTGCGTCCGGATCAAGAGGTAGACGCCGAGTACTGTCAGCAGAACCGTCGTGTAAAAGCGCCACAAGAGCAGCATCGTGAGTTGATGGCCCGGGCCGAAGTCACCCGCGAACCCGGACAGAAACGCGACTTCGATTCCGCCGCCGCCCGACGGCAGCGGCACAACCAGGGGCGCGTGGAGCAGCGCCAGCGATCCGAAGAACATGATCGCGAAGGGTGGCGCGTCGGGGTGACCCCAGACCAGGGCGGGCAATATCAGGGCGCGCGCGGCGAGACTGATGACGGTGAGAAGGGCGCCGACCAACAGCACCCACCACGGCGCCCGTCGCACGTGCGCCAGCGCGACGCGCCACTGGCGCCGCACACGGTGACGAATGGCGCCGGGTCGCACCAGCCGTTGCAATGTCCACACGACCAGCAGCACCACCAGCGCGATGAGCTCGAAACCCAGCAAGTCCCGCGCGAGGCTGTGAGTCAGAAATCGGTCCGCGGCCGCGCTCCAATCCGGCACGTAGTACGCCGCCAATGCGAGGGCCACGATCCCAAAGACGGGCCACTCGGCGGCGACCTCTACGCCAAGCGCGACCAGCGCCAGCACGACGCGCAGGCCGGACCATGTCATACCGAGGAAGCGGGCCGGCTCGCCGCCAAGGCGGTTCGGCGTGAAGGTCGAGGCCGCCTCGCCGTAGAGGTTGAGCCGCAACGCATCGCGAAAACCGAGTCGCCCGCCGGCCGCCCAGGTCGCGAGCTGAATGCGCCACGCGCGGGTCGCGCAATCGACCGCGAGCAGCAGAATCGCGAGGACGTGATTCAATCGGAGCAGTCGCCGAGGGGATAGAGGAATCCGCAATTCGGGCACGGATTCTTGCAGCCCCAGGGCTTGGGCGGGACCTCGGCTCCGCAGCGCAGGCAGCGGGGCTTCGGCTTAGACGATCCGGTCGACGCCGGTGAGGAAGGGATTCGTGCGGCGCTCCCGTCCGATGGTGGTTTCGGGTCCATGTCCGCTGTACACGATGGTGTCGTCCGAAAGAGGGAGCAACTCGCGCTCGATACTCGCGATCAATGTCTCGAAATCGGCGCCCGGCAGGTCGGTTCTGCCGATCGACCCGGCGAACAACACGTCCCCGCTCAACACCACGCCCGGTCCCACCAGGCACACGCTGCCGGGCGAGTGACCGGGCGCATGCCGCGCTTCGAAATCCAGACCGCCCACCGAGAGCCGCGCTCCGGGCGCGATCTCGTGGTCGGGCGGCGGAAGTGATCCGGGAGGCGCAAGCCCAAACCAGGCCGCCTGTTCGGGCACGGCGTCATACAGCGGGCGGTCAGCGGGATGCAGCCACACTGGCGCGCCAGTTTCGGCGGCGATCCTGGGAACGCCGAGGACATGGTCGATGTGCGCGTGCGTGAGCCAGATCGCGACGGGCTTCGTGCCCGTTTCCTTCACTGTGTGAAGAATCAGCCCGGCTTCCTCGCCCGGATCGACGATGGCACACTCCCCCGCGTGCGCGTCCACGACGAGGTAGCAGTTCTCGGCGAACATGCCGTTGGGGATCTGGACGATCTTCATTTCTTGGCCTTCCCGTCGCCTTCCCGGAGTCCCTTGAGAAACTTCTCGACTGCTATCGCAGCGGTCGTCGCGTCGCCGACCGCCGTGGTGATTTGCCGCGTGACCTGACTGCGCACATCCCCCGCGGCGAAGAGACCCGCCATCGAGGTCATCATCCGGTTGTCGGTGATCAGATAGCCGCCGGCATCGTGATCGACGTGCCCGTCCACAAGCTGCGTGTTCGGCTTGAACCCCGCGAAGATGAACACCCCCCCGACATCGAGGTTGGAACGCATGCCGGTCGAGTTGTCCTCGAGTACGGCGTGGGTGACGCCTGTGTCGTTGCCGACGATTTCCGGGACGACGGTGTTGCGGATGACTTCGATCTTGGGATTGGAGAACGCGCGCTCCTGCAGCAGCTGCGAGGCGCGGAATTCGTCGCGCCGATGCACGAGATGCACCTTGCTGGCGTAGCGCGTGAGGTAGTCGGCCTCCTCGACGGCGGCGTCGCCCCCGCCCACCACGGCGAGGCGCTCGCCCCTGAAGAACGCGCCGTCGCAGACCGCGCAGTACGAGACGCCCTTCCCGGCATATTCTTTCTCGCCCGGGATGCCGAGCTTCACCGGCGTGCCGCCTGCAGTGAGAATAACCGCCTGACTCCGGTAGGAATCGCCGCGGGCCGTCTCGACGTCAAACCAGCCGTCCGCGTCGCGGTGGATGCGCTCGACCATATCGGTCACGATCTCGGCGCCGAACTGCTTGGCGTGCTCCGTCATCTTCTGCGCCAGCTCCCACCCCTTGACGCTCTCGAACCCGATGTAGTCTTCGATCAGATCGGTGTTGAGGAGCTCGCCGCCAGGGGCGCCGCGCTCGATCGTCACCGCCTTGAGCAAGCCCCGGCCCGCATACAGCGCGGCGCACAGCCCGGCGGGACCAGCCCCGACGATGACGACATCGTAGATGAGCGCGACACGTTTAGTCATGTGCTCGGAATTCCAGTCGCGGGGGATCACCCTCCCCCGCCAGGGCGCGCGCCAACTGGGCGCGAAATTCTACGGTTTCGAATTCGATCTCGGGTCGCTGCGGACCGGCCAGCTTCTCGAGCGCTGCCGCTCCAACGACCACCGTCCCGTGACGGTTCCCGCGGGCCCGGTGCAGCAGCGCGGCCGCGGCTTGAATGAAGCCCTGCCAGACCTGCGCCTCTTCCTTCTTAATAATAGAACGCCAGACTGTTTCCAACGCTTCGTGCGCTAACCAGAACTCCCTGCGATTGAATAGGTCCTGAGCATGGACCAGGTAGCGCTGGCGATCCTCGGGTGTCACGTGCGTCGTGCGTCGTGCGTCGTGCGTCGTGCGTGGACCGACCCGCAAGAGGTTGAGCGCCCCATGACAGCTGGAGATCGTCCCAACGAGCACGTCGGCCTCGCCGGAAGCGCCGGCCTCCTCGACCAGCCGGTCCCCTTCGCGAACCGACTCCGCCGAGAACATCCCCACGCCGAAGACTTGATGCTTGCACACAAACAGCGCCGGCCCGCGCACTTGCCGACCGCCGGCCCGCAGCCGTGCTGCAAGCTCGCGGACCGTATCCCCCATCTCCCACGTGCGCTGGGCGCCGATCGCCGGGCAAAGCGCCGGCTCGATGCAATGGGTCGGGCAGACCCAGTCCGCCCACGAGACGTAGCGCGTCGCATCCGGGCCGCCACCGGCGCGATCATACGGCGTCGGAACGTCGCCGGGTACCGGCTCGACCGATACGGATCGGGTGGGCCAGCGTTCCAGCGCCCGGCGAAGCACCCACTCGAACATGAGATGCGGCATGTGGGGCGAGGGGACGATCTGGTCGTCGGTCGGACTGTCGGACGGTCGGACGGTGAGAAACCGATCGAAGAATGCGGTCCACTCCGATACAACGAATGCGCGATCGGGACTCTCTCCGAGCTCACGACGCGCCCGGCACTCTGGATTCCGATCCACCACTATGACCTTGCGATAGTCGGTCTTGCCGCGCGCTTTGGCTTTCGCGAGCTGAGACGCGTAGAACGTCCCATAGCACCCGCCACCGACGACGACGACGTCCCTCAGCGGAGGAGTCTCCCTCCATCGACGACGAGGATCGTGCCGGTCGCGTAATCCGTTCCCGCCAGGAGAAATCGCAACGCGGCCACGACGTCCGCGGGAGAGCCGATGCGCTCGAGCGGGGTCGTTTCGCGAATGTGCTCCCGCGACTGGGTATCCCAGTCGTCGGGCAGGAGCACAGCCCCGGGCGCGATCGCATTGACGGCAATATCGGGCGCCAGGGCGCGCGCGAGCGCCTTGGTCAGCATCACGACCCCCGCCTTACTGACGCTGTGCGGGATGTACGTCGGCCACGGCTCCAGACCCGCGAGATCCGCGAGGTTGACGATCTTGCCCTTGGTGCGGCGCAGATGCGGGATGGCGCCCTGGGAGACGAAAAAGATGGCGCGCAGGTTGAGATCGAGCGTCGCGTCCCAGCTCTCGGGCGTCACCGTTTCCACCGATTGGCGTACCATGATGGCCGCCGAGTTGACCACGATGTCGAGGCGCTGCAACGCGCGGGCGGCTTGATCGGCCAGGCCCCGCGCGGCGCTGGGGTCACGCAGGTCGGCCGACACCAGCGCGGCCCGGCGACCGGCCTTCCGCACCGCCAGCGCCGTCTCTTCGGCACCCTTCGCGGAACCATGATAATGCACGGCGACGTCGCAGCCGGACTCCGCGAGTCCGATGGCGATCGCCTGACCGATCCGCCGCCCTGCCCCAGTAACGAGTGCCGCCGCGCCTTCGAGCCGCACTAGTACGCTTTTCCGGTAATGGGAACGATCTGGCCGGTGATCGCGCTGGCTTCGTCACTCGCCAGAAACAGAACCGTGTTCACGACTTCTTCCAACTCGACGAGTGGTTGCGTATCGCCCATCTGTGCCACGTTGTCGGCGGTGCGGACGGTCGCTGGCGCCACCGCGTTCACGCGGATGTTGGCATCGCGGTATTCGCGCGCCAGCTCGCGGGTGAGTCCGGCGACGGCTGACTTTGCCGCGCTGTACGCGGACATGTACATGAGCGACCGCACCACGGCGATCGATGCGAAGTTGACGATCGCGCCGCCCCCGCGCGTGAGCAGGAGGGGGACGGCGGCCTGACACATGTAGAAGGCGGTCTTGAAGTTGACGGACAGCTCACGATCGAGGATCTCGGGCTTGACCTCCGTGAACGGACCATAGCTGAAAAAGCCGCCCGCGACGTTCACCACGACGTCGAGGCCGCCAAACTGCGCCTGCGCCATGGCGGTCGCGGCGCGCGCGGCCTCGGGTTGCGTCAGGTCGCCGGCCGAGGCTTTCGCGGCGATCCCTTCCGCCCCGAACTCCTTGACCCGATCCGCGAGCCCGACGGCGTTGACGTCGGCGAGCAGCAGCTTCCCGCCGGCGCGGCCGATACCGCGGGCCACCGCATGACCGATTTGTCCGACCCGGCCCACGCCGGTGACGAGGACAACCTTGCCGTGCAAATCAGGCGGCACGGACGATGTCGTCTACGGGAGGGGCGCCGCGCTGCGCAAAGCGCACGGTGCCGTCGCGGCCGATCACATACACCGTGCGCTGAATCCGCTGGCCATCTTCCCTCAGCGCGTTGTACGCCCCGGCGATCGTGCGCTCGGGATCCGAGAGCAGCGGGAAGTTGAACTGAAACTTGTCGACGTAGCCGCGATGACTCTCCACGCTCGCGGGATTCACGCCCAGCGGCTGCATTTTGGCTGACTCGAATTTGGCTATCTCATCGCGCACGGCGGAGAGTTGGCGGTTTCAGCCGGGCGTGTTGTTGCCCGGGTAGAAAACCAGCGCCACCGGTCCGTTCTTCAAGAGATCGGCCAGGGCGTAGGTCCGGCCGTCCGAGGCCGGAGCCTTGAACGCGGGTGCCTTACTACCGATCGGAAGCGGCTCGCTCATCGCGTTTCCTCGTGGTGAGCTCGAGACGGTGCTCGAGCTGTTCCAGCCAGGCGTCCGGGACGCGCATGCCGCCGAGCGGCGCATGCGACTCCCCGTACTCGCTCTCCCCGTGCCAATCGGACCCGCCCGTGATGCCGAGTCCGAGCCGCTCGGCGATGCGCGTGAGCCTCTGCTCGACGGCGGGGGCGTGACTGGGATGGCGGACCTCGACGCAGTCGAGTCCCTGGTCCTGAAAGATGCGGATCTGCGCCTCCGTCCCACGATCGCCCAGATGCGCCGCGGCGGTGAGTCCGCCCACGTGGTGCACCAGATCCGTCACGTCGGCGAGCTTGGGGAGGGGCTTCTCGACGTAAGCGGCACGGCCACGGCCGAGGTAGCGGCGAAATGCGTCGCCGATGTCGTCGCAGGCGCCGCAGTCGACCAGCGCGCGCGCCACGTGAGGCCGGCCCAACGCGCCGCCGTCCCCGCCGGAAAGTTGTGCGTGCACGTCGTCGAGGTCGATGGCCACGCCGAGGCCCTGCAGCTTGGCGACGATCTGCTCGCCGCGGCGCCGGCGCGCGGCCCGCGTGTCGCGCAGGAAAGTTTGCAGCCGCTCGTTCTCATGGGGCAGGAACAGCGCCAAGACGTGCAGCTCCCCCCAGGGGGCGCGGACGCTGAACTCGCAGCCGGCAATGACGCGCACACCGAGCTTCGTCGCCTCGTGCCTCGCATCGGCAACGCCGTCGGTCGTGTCGTGGTCAGTGAGCGCGATCGCCGCAAGATCCACCGCACGGGCACGACGCGCTACCTCCGCCGGCTCGCACTCGCCGTCGGACGCGGTCGAATGGCAATGCAGGTCAATGTGCGTCGTAATCGGCCTCGGGCGCGGTCCACGCGGGCTGCGACTGGCGCAACAGCTCGAGGAGCTCGCGGTCCGGCAGCTCCGCGAAGGCCCGGTCCGGCGAGCGGGAGCCAAGCGGCGAGTAATGCGTGACGCGCCGGCGACGCTGCGGTCCCGTGCCGTGCTCGAAGATCAGGCCGAACTGATCGCGCCCGTACACGGTCACGCGACCGGAGGGGTAGACCTCCCAACGAGCGCCATCGACGGTGATGATACGCCGAGCCATGGGCGCCTACGCCTGTGAGGTGGTGGCGACGGGAACCTCGCTCCACAGCTCCCAGGCGTCGGGCGCGTACGTCGCCAGCGCCTGGAGCCGGCGCTCGAGCTTGATTTCCTCGGGAAGCCGCGAGGCCTGCGCGCGGTGCGACATCTCCGTCGGGCTCTCCGAAAACTCGATGAACAGCCGCGGGTCCTTGGCGTTCCGGAACAGCCAGATCCGCTGGCCGCGCGCCTCCGCGAACTGGCTCAGCTCGCGCAGCGTGTTGACGTACTCCGTCTCGTTCTGGCTGGGCACGCGCACGCGCGCCGCGGTCAAGACTTTCGGCATGCTCACACCGCTCCCTCGGGAAACTCCTGCAACAGCTTCTTCACGTCGGCCAGGAACTTGTCGGCGTCCGCGCCGTCCACGACGCGATGATCGTAGGACATCGTCAACATTCCCATCGTGCGGATCGCGATGGACTCGGTGCCGTCGGCGGCGGTCACGACCTTGGGGCGTTTCTCGATCGTCCCGACGCCGAGAATCGCGACCTGTGGCTGGTTGATGATGGGAATGCCGGCAAACGGGCCGAAGCCGCCCGGGTTCGTGATCGTGAACGTGCCGCGCTGGATGTCGTCGGGTAACAGCTTTTTGGTGCGCGCCCGCTCACCCAGATCGTTGATCGCGCGGGCGATCCCGATCAGCGACAACTCGTCGGCGTGCTTGATCACCGGCACAATCAATCCCCAGTCGAGCGCGACGGCGATGCCGATGTTGACGTCCGCCCGGTAGATCGTGCTGTCGGCCGAGACTGCGGCGTTCACGATGGGATGCTTGCGCAGATTTTCGGCGCACGCTTTCGCGATGAACGCGAGGAAGGTGAGGTTCACCCCGCGCTCGGCATATGTCTGCTTGGCTTTGGCGCGCAGCTGTGCCACACGCGTGAAGTCGACTTCGAAGAAACTGGCGACGTGTGCCGAGACGCGCCGCGACATCACCATGTGATCGGCGGTGATCTTGCGGATCTTGGACCAGGGCTCGACGCGGTCGCCCGGCCACGGCTCGACGGCGGGATGCTCTATTGCACCGGGGCCCTGGGGCTGGGGCCTCGGGCCTGGGGCTGGAGCGGCCGGCGCGCGTTCGATGTAGCCGAGGATGTCTTGCTTCGTCACGCGGCCGGCGTAACCGCTACCCGCGATCCGCGAGATGTCCACGCTGTGCTCGGCCGCGATTTTGCGGACGAGGGGCGTCGATTTCGTGCGCAGACGCTGCTCGGCCGTCTGGACTCCGCCGTCCCCATCTCCGCTCTTCAGCGCGGGAGCCGGCGCGGGGGCGGGGGCGGGGGCTGGGGTTGGGGCGGGAGGAGGTGGACCGGGTGCCTGAGCTCTCGGTGCCGGCGCCCCCTTGGGCGGCTCGGCTCTCGGTGGCGCAGGAGCAGGAGCGGCGGCAGGAGCCGGAGCCGGTTTCGATGCGGTCGCGCCGGCGTCGGTTTCCAGAACCGCGACGAGTGTCTGCACGGGCACCGTCTGCCCTTCCTGGACCTTGATCTCTGCGAGGACGCCGGCCGTGGGCGCCGGGATCTCGGCGTCGACTTTGTCGGTCGAGATCTCGAACAGCGGCTCATCCCGCTTCACCGGGTCGCCGACCTTCTTGAGCCACTTGCTCAATGTGCCTTCGGCGATCGACTCGCCCATCTGGGGCATGAGAACGTCAACTCGGGCCATAATTCCTCACTAGTATTTCGCCAACCACCGCGCGGCTTTGACGATATCGTCAGTCTGCGGCAAGACGAAGTCTTCCAGCGTCGGCGCGTAGGGCAGCGGCACGTCGTGGGCCGTGACGCGCATGATCGGCCCGTCGAGCCACTCGAACGCCTGCTCGTTGATCCGTGCGGCGATTTCGCCGGCGATCCCACCGGTGCGCGTGTCTTCATGCACGATCAGCACCTTGTTCGTCTTCTTCACGGTCGCGACGATCGCCGCGTCATCGAGCGGCAGCAACGTGCGCAGATCGAGCACCTCGACGGACACGCCATCTTCTTTCTCGAGCTTGTCGGCCGCTTCCAGCGACTTCCAGAGCGTCGCGCCGTAACTGATGATCGAAAGATGCTTCCCTTCCCGAGCCATGCGCGCCTGCCCGATCGGCGTGAGAATCTCCTCACCCTCGGGCAGCTGTTCCTTGATGCGGCGATACAGCCATTTGTGCTCCAGGTACAGCACGGGGTCCTCATCGCGAATCGAGGACTTGATGAGCCCTTTCGCGTCGCGCGCGGTTGCGGGGTAGACGATCTTGAGACCCGGCGTGTGCAGAAAGGCCGCCTCGGGGTTCTGCGAGTGGAATGGCCCGCCCCGCACGTACCCGCCGCACGGACCGCGCACGACCATCGGCGTCGATAGACCGGCCCGATAGCGCGCGGTCGCGACGTAGTTGGTCAGCATGTCGTAGGCGCACGAGATGAAGTCGATGAACTGCATCTCGGCGACCGGTCGCAGTCCCATGTGCGCCGCGCCCGCCGCCGCGCCCACGATGGCCGCCTCAGAGATCGGCGTGTCGATCACGCGTGACTCGCCGAACCGCTTCGTGAAGCCTTCGGTAACCTTGAATGCTCCGCCATAGAGCCCGACATCCTCGCCGAGAATGAAGACGCGCTCATCGCGCTCCATCTCTTCCCACAAGCCCTGGCGGAGAGCCTCGAGAAAAGTGACTTCCGGCATCAGAGACTCTTGAACCACAGTCTGTCGGCCGAGGGCGGATCCACGTATACGCCCGGCAATGCGGTCTCGCCCTCCGGCAGCGGTTCGTTCACACAGGCATCCGTCGCTTGATCGACTTCGACGCGCACACGATCGTCGATGTCCTTCATATCAGCTTCCGAAACCAGATCCGCCGCGAGCACACGCTGCGTGTACCGATCGACGGGATCGTTCGACTTGGACCAGAGCTCGAGCACGTCCTTCGGCACGTAGTGCTGATCGTCGTGCTCGGCGTGGCCCTTGCGTCGATACGTCTTGACCTCGATGAAATGCACGCCCTTGCCGCGACGCGCGCGCTCCACGGCGAACTTCGTGGCTTCGTAGACCGCGAACACGTCGTTCCCATCGACGGTCACGGATGCGATGCCGTAGCCCTTCGCCTTCTCGGCGAGATCCTTCACGGCGAATTGTTTCTCGGGGGGGGTGGAGTACGCCCAATGGTTGTACTCACCGATAACGACGAGCGGGAGGCGCTGCACCGCGGCCAGGTTCAGGCCTTCATGAAACGTGCCGGTCGAGGTCCCGCCATCGCCGATGTACACCAGACCGACACGGAGCTCGCCGCGCAGCTTGAAGCTCAGCGCGATGCCCGCCATCACCGGGATCATATCTCCGAGGTGCGAGATCTGCCCGAGGTAACCCTTCTCCAGGTCGTTGAAATGGACATTCAGCTCGCGGCCATGGGTCGGGCTGTCGGCCTTGGCCATGTACTGGCGGAGGATCTCGATCGGCTGGGCGCCCATCACGAGCAGCGAGCCGAGGTTGCGGATCAGGGGCGACAGGATGTCCTTGTTCCGCCCCCGCTCCAGGGCGTAGGCCGTGGCGACCGATTCGCCCTCCTGACCGAGAGAGCGGAACAGCCCGCCGATGACCTTGGTCTGGCGATACAGCGCGACGAGACGCTCTTCCAGCGTTCGGGTAAGCCGCAGGTAGTAGTAGATCTCGAGCAGCTGGTCGGCGGACAGCGCCGCGCCGCCGGGGGGGGGCACGGCGGCGGTGGGCCGAGTCGCAGGAAGAGCCATGGCCCTAAATTATAGTCGGGAGGGAAGAGCCATGGCGAACATCAAGCTCCGCGTGACCGGCATGACCTGCGGCCATTGTCAAGCCAAGGTCGAGAAAGCGTTGAAAGGGGTGAACGGCGTGTATTCCGCCGTCATCGATTTGCCGGACGGCGAAGCGGAAGTCGACTTCGACGACGACTCGGTGACCACCGACCAGCTCGTGGCCGCGATCGCGAAGGCGGGCTACGGCGCGAAGATCGCGGGCTAGTACGCGCCGCGCATGATGTGCGCGGGCTCGACCAGCTTGTGCACTTCCGCTAAGAATCGCTTCGCGAGCCTATCGAGCTCGGATTCTCCGACCTGATCCGTCGCCGCTTCCACGAACGTGTAGTGCCCACCCTCCGGCTGCGCGGTGATGGTGATGCGGCCGAGCGTGCCCTGATAGGCGCGGCGGCGCGGCGACTCCTCCGCCGGCGCGAGCCGGCCGCCAAAGAAGCTCTTCGCCACATCGAGCACCGCTTCGGGGCTCGCGCTAGTTCTGTGGAAGTAACGCATGACTCGCCGCTCCTGGCGTTTTGAACGCGCGCAGTGTCAGGCTGTTGAGCACCACGGAGAGACTCGACCACGCCATCGCCACGCTCGCGAGCACCGGCGACAGCAGCCATCCGGTTACGGGATACAGCACGCCCGCCGCCACCGGAATCAGCAGCACGTTGTACCCGAACGCCCAGATCAGATTCCAGCGAATCGTCCGCATCGTGCGGCGCGCCAGCTCGATCGCCGTGAACACGGCGCGCAGGTCGCCGCGGATCAGCGTCACGTCCGACGCTTCCATGGCGATGTCGGTGCCCGTGCCGATCGCAATCCCGACGTCCGCCTGGGCGAGCGCCGGGGCGTCGTTGATCCCGTCGCCAACCATGACGATGTGGGCGCCGCCATTCTGCCGCTGCAGCTTCTTCACGAGGTCCGCCTTCTGCGACGGCAGCACTTCGGCGAGCACTTCATCGATGCCGACTTCACCGGCCACCGCCTCCGCACCCTTCCTCGAGTCGCCGGAGACCATGATCACGGGAATGCCGCGCTTCTTCAGGAGCTGGATGGCGGTCTTCGACGTCGGCTTGATCGGATCGGAGATCGCGATCACGGCGTAGACGGTGTTGTTCACCACGCAGATCACGGGCGAGCGGCCCTGCGCCGCCAGCCGGTCGGCGTCGCCGCCCAACGAGCCGAGCTCCAGACTGCGCTCGCGCGCGTGCCGCAGCGAGATGACCTCGATGATGCGGCGGTCCACGGTGCCGCGCACGCCGCGTCCCTCCATGGCCGCGAACTTCTCGACCGGCAGCAACGAGACCTGCTTGTCCTGCGCCGCTTTGAGAATCGCCACCGCGAGCGGATGCTCGGAGCGCTGCTCGACGGACGCCGCCCATCTGAGGACGTCGGCCGGGCTGATCGGCGTGCCGTCGGGCTTTTTGGCCGTGACGATATGCGTGACGGTCGGCTTGCCCTCGGTGATCGTGCCGGTCTTGTCGAGCAAGACCGTGCGCGCGTTGGCCAACCGCTCGAGCGCTTCCCCGCTCCGGATCAGGATCCCGTACTCCGCCGCCTTGCCGGTGCCGACCAGAATCGCCGTTGGCGTCGCGAGACCGAGCGCGCACGGACAGGCGATGATCAGCACCGTCACGAAGGCCACGGTCGCGAAGACCAGGGCACGCACCTGCGGGGCCGGTCCCAGATCGAACCAGGCAAGGAACGCGGCGATTGCCAGGGCGATCACGACCGGCACGAACACGCCCGCGACGCGATCGGCCAGTTTCTGAATCGGGGCCTTGGTGGCCTGGGCGTCTTCGACGAGCTGCACGATTTGACCGAGGGCGGTTTCTTTGCCGACCCGCGTCGCGCGAAACGTGATGCTGCCCGTCGTGTTCAGCGTCCCGCCGATGACTTCGTCGCCCGGCTTCTTTCCCACCGGCATCGGCTCGCCCGTGAGCATCGCTTCGTTCACCGCCGACCCGCCCTCGGTGACGATCCCGTCCACGGGCACCTTCTCACCGGGTTTCACGATCACCATGTCCCCGACGACGACCGCCTCGACGGGGATGTCCGTCTCCTGCCGATCGCGGATGACGTGCGCCGATTTCGCCCGCAACGCGGCGAGCCGGCGGATCGCCTCCGACGTGCGGCCCTTCGCGCGCGCCTCGAGCAGCCGGCCGAGCAACACCAGCGCGATGATGGCCGCAACGGCTTCGAAGTACACGTCGGCGGGGAGGCCCGCGCGAAGGAAGAATGTGGGCGCGGCGGTCGCGACGAGTGAATAGAGATAGGCCGCTCCCGTCCCGACTCCAATGAGGGTGTTCATGTCGGCCGTGCGGTGCCGCAGCCCGCTCCACGTGCCCTTGTAGAACTGCTGACCCGACCAGGCGACCACGGGCAGCGTGAGACCGGCGAGTCCCCACTTGATCCAGTCGAGGTCGAGCACCCAGCCCCGTGCCGCGATCCAGTCGCGCAGCGAAACCGCCAGCGGCATCAGCAACCGCCCCAGGAGATCCACCTGCTTCATCGTACCGTTCTCGCCCATCGGGCGATCGGCCATCAGCAGCATCGAGCCGAGCATTGCGACGATCGTCACGAGCGCGGCGACGACGAACTTCCATGTGAGCGCGCGGACCTCGCGGCGGCGCGCGATCCGCTCCCGCTCGAGCGGGTCCTCCGCCGCGATCGGCTCGGCGACCTCGAATCCCGCCGCGGTGACCGCCCGCTCCAGGTCCTCGGCACCGACGACTCCTGGAACGTAGTCCACGGTCGCCGTCTCGGTCGCCTGATTGGCGACGGCGCGAATCACGCCGTTGACCTTCGAGAGCGACTGCTCGAGCGGCGCGACGCTCGGCGCGTAATGCAGATCGACGATCCCAAAGGTCACGGTGGCCTTGCCGCAGTTGTAGCCCGCCTCGCGCACCGTCTTGATGAGCTGCCCGACGTTGGTCTGCGCGGAGTCGTACTCGATGGCGGCCTTGTTCGTCGCGAAGTTGACCCCGGCCGACGTGACGCCGCTCGCACCGGCCAGCGCCTCCTGCACCGTCGCGGCGCAGCTGGCGCAGGTCATCCCCTCGATCGGCAGCACGATGCGGGTCTTACTCATGGGCGGGGGGCAGCATTGTGGAATTTGTGGGGCGATGAAGCGGCGCGACGCTCGCCGGGCGGCTCCACGACGAGCAGCCCCTTCAGCATGTTCATGCCGCAGCGAAAGGGGTATTCGCCCGGCTGCTCCGGCGTGAACTCGATCGTGGTGGTTTGAAATGGCGGGAGCTGCTGATCGATGCCGAACTTCTCGAACACGACGCGTTCGGAGCAGTCGGCCGTCTCGTCCCGGTAAAACTGCAGCCGCACCGGCTTTCCCGACTGAACGACGATCGTGTCGGGGGTGTAGCCGCCCTTCACGGTGACGCGCACCTCCTGCACACCGCTCGCGCCGGTCGTCGCCGCCACAGCCGGGTTGCGGGAGTAGAGGAAGTACCACAGCACCCAGGCGATGGCGACCGCGCCGAGCGCCGTGACGGCGATCTGGGTGGACGTCACGCGTCCGTCGCTAGCGCACCTGCGCGCGCGCGGGAGCGCTTCGAGCCTGTGCGGCGGATTCGATCCGCATGGCGTAGAACGAGCGCCACACGAATGCCAGCGCGATGACGAGGAACGCCCCCGCGAGCACCAGGCTCAACGTGGCTCCGCGCTGGGCGGTCAGCGAGACCGCCAGCTCGACCGCGAGCAGGCCAAACAGCGTCGTGAACTTGATGATCGGATTCAGCGCGACCGACGAGGTATCCTTGAACGGGTCGCCCACGGTATCGCCGACGACGGTGGCGTCGTGCAACGGCGTGCCCTTCTGCTTCAGCTCCGTCTCCACGATCTTCTTGGCGTTGTCCCAAGCACCCCCCGCATCGGCCATGAAGATGGCCTGGTAGAGGCCGAAGAGCGCGATCGAGATCAGGTAGCCGATGAAGAAGTACGGCTCGACGAACGCGAACGCGAGCGTCGCAAAGAAGACCGTCAGGAAGATGTTGAACATCCCCTTCTGTGCGTATTGCGTGCAGATCGCCACCACCTTCTTGCTGTCCGAGACCGAAGCCTTGGTCGTCCCCTCGAGCCGGATGTTCGCCTTGATGAACTCGACGGCGCGGTAGGCGCCGGTCGTCACGGCCTGCGTCGAGGCACCGGTGAACCAGTAGATCACCGCGCCGCCCGTGATCAGGCCGAGCAGGAACGGCGGATGGAGAATCGACAGGTTCGACAGCAGCTCGGGCTGCAGCCCGCGCGTCAGCGCTACGATGATCGAGAAGATCATCGTCGTCGCGCCGACCACCGCCGTACCGATGAGCACCGGCTTTGCCGTCGCCTTGAATGTGTTTCCCGCTCCGTCGTTTTCTTCCAGGTTCGCTTTGGCCCGCGCGAAATTCGGCTCGAACCCGAAGTCCCGCGCCATCTCGCCGCGCAGGTTCGGCACGTGCTCGATCAGCGACAGCTCGTAGACCGACTGCGCGTTGTCGGTGACCGGGCCGTACGAATCCACCGCGATCGTCACCGGACCCATGCCGAGAAATCCAAAAGCGACCAGCCCGAACGCGAAGACCGCCGGGGCAACCATCAGCGCTCCGAGGCCGGTCGTGCTGACGCCGAACGCGATGGCCATCAGCGCCATCATGGTCAGTCCTAACCAGAACGCACTGAAGTTCCCGGCGACGAAGCCTGACAGAATGTTCAACGACGCCCCGCCTTCGCGGGACGACGTGACAATCTCCCGAACGTGCGCCGAGTGGACCGACGTGAAGACCTTGACCAGCTCCGGGATGATCGCGCCCGCGAGCGTGCCACACGTGATCACGAGCGACAGCTTCCACCACAGGGTGGGATCGCCGCCAATACTGGGGATCAGCAGCCGGGACACGAGGAACGTGAGCGCCACCGACACGAACGACGTCAGCCAGACGAGCGTTGTGAGCGGCGTCTCGAAGTTCATGTGCTCCGCGGTCTGGTATCGCGCTTTCGTGAAGGCGGCGTTCAGGAAGTACGAGAGACCTGACGCCACGATCATCATGACGCGCATCGCAAAGATCCACACGAGCAACTGCACCTTGACCAGCGGGTCGTGGACGCCGAGCAGGATGAACGAGATCAGCGCGACTCCCGTCACGCCGTACGTCTCGAACCCGTCCGCGCTCGGCCCCACCGAATCGCCGGCGTTGTCTCCCGTGCAGTCGGCGATGACACCAGGGTTGCGGGCGTCGTCTTCCTTGATCTTGAAGACGATCTTCATGAGATCGGCGCCGATGTCGGCGATCTTGGTGAAGATGCCACCCGCGACGCGCAGCGCCGCCGCACCGAGGGACTCGCCAATCGCGAAGCCGATAAAGCAGGGACCCGCGTAATCGCCGGGGATGAACAGCAGAATCAGGAGCATCAGCAGCAGCTCGACGCTGATCAGCAGCATCCCGATGCTCATGCCGGCCTTCAGCGGAATCGCATGGTTGGGGTATGGCTTTCCGGTGAGACTGGCGAACGCGGTGCGGGAGTTCGCGAACGTGTTCACCCGGATCCCGAACCAGGCCACGCCGTAGCTCCCGGCGATGCCGATCAGGCTGAACAACAGGATGATGATCACTTTCATCGCGGGGAAGCCACGCACCACGGCCCCGGTCGCATCCGCCGTCTGTGCCAGCGTGCCGAAGTACACGGCCACAATGGCGCCGATGAAGACCCACAGGATGAGCAGGAAACGTCCCTGGGTGAGCAGGTACGTCTTACAGGTCTCGTAAATCAGCTCGGAGATTTCCCGCATCGCCCGATGCACGGGGAGATTGCGGAGCTGCGTGTACTGCGCGAGCCCGAAGAGTAATCCGAGCGCGCAGATCACAAGTCCCCAGAGCAGCAACGCCCGGCCGCCCATCCCGAAGAAGGTCGCCTGGTTCAGATCCGGCAGTACGAGCGCGGCTTCGCCGCCCGCTGCATGCTGGGTTGGGGCGGGGTTCTGCAGCAATCCGAAAATCATTCGGGGTTATCTCCTGGAGGGTGCCTTACTTCTCCGCGTACTCGTAGTACTCGATGCCGAGGTGCGTGATCTGCTCCTCGCCCATCATCCAGCGCAGCGTGTTCTTGAGCTTCGTCTGCTGAATGAACAGGTCATGCTCGGCGTAGAGGCCCTGGGCGAACTGCGGGCTCTTAAAGTAGAAGGAGAGCCACTCCTGAATGCCCGACAGTCCCGCGCGGCCGGCGAGATCGAAGAACAGCGCGAGGTCGAGCACGATCGGCGCGGCGAGGATCGAGTCGCGGCACAGGAAATCGACCTTGATCTGCATCGGATAGCCGAGCCATCCGAAGATGTCGATGTTGTCCCACCCTTCCTTATTATCGCCCCGGGGTGGGTAGTAGTTGATCCGGACCTTGTGATAGACTTTGCCATAGAGCTCCGGATACAAGTCGGGCTGGAGGATGTGCTCGAGCAGGCCGAGCTTCGACTCCTCCTTCGTCTTGAACGACTCGGGGTCGTCCAGCACTTCACCGTCGCGGTTACCGAGGATGTTGGTGGAATACCAACCTGACAGGCCCAGCATGCGCGCCTTGAAGGCCGGCGCGAGCACGCTCTTCATCATCGTCTGGCCGGTCTTGAAGTCCTTGCCGCCGATCGGCACATGGCGCTCGTCGGCCAGCCGCTCCATTACCGGCAAGTCGACCGTGAGGTTGGGCGCGCCGTTCGCGAAGGGCACGTTCTCCATCAGCGCGGCGTATGCGTAGAGCATTGACGGCGCGATCGACTGATCGTTCTGCTCCATCGCCTTCTCGAATGCCGCGAGCGATTGATGGGCGGGACCAGGCGTTAGGAACACCTCGGTCGACGCGCACCACACCACGACCAGGCGATCCAGCTTTGCGCTCTGCTTGAAGTTGCGCATGTCCTCGCGCAGCTGCTCGGCCAGCTCCCGCTTGGTCTTCCCGCGCTTGACGTTCGTACCCTGCAGGCGCTTCACGTAGTACTGATCGAAGACGGCAGGCATCGGCTTGATACTCTGGAGGAACGGCTTGATCGGCTCGAGGTGCTCGTGCTGGTCGAGCACGCCGGCCTTCACGGCGGCGGTGTAGGCGTCGTCGGGAATGGGATCCCACGCCGCGAAGACAAGATCGTTGAGGTCCGCGAGCGGGACGAACTCCTTGATCTTCGGCACTCGCTTCTCGGTGCGCTTGCCGAGGCGGATCGTCGCCATCTGACTGAGCGAGCCGATCGGCAGCGCGCGCCCGCGGCGCACATTTTCGACCCCGGCGATGAACGTTGTGGACACGGCGCCGAGGCCCACCAGCATCACGCCCAATTTTCCCGTCGCGGGCGCGATCTCGCGCGCGCCGCCCGTCAAAACCGCTTGATCCCGTCCCATCAATGTCCTTTGCGGCGTGCGGCCGCCATTCCAGGCAACGTCTCACGTTTAGGAACCGGCGAAGGTGGCGGCGCGCCCCGCGCCACCTGCGCGACATGCACCACCCGTTGGATCACCGTGATCGCGGAGACGAGCGCGAGCACCACCACAATCCAGAATAGCACGACGCCGGGGCGCCCCGGCCCCGCGCCCAATGCCAGCGCAGGCACTCCGAGCAACAGAATGCGCTCGGCGCGCGGCGCGATGCCGACCTTGTTTTCGACGCCGAGCGCTTCGGCCCGCGCCCGCGTGTACGATACCAATAACGATGCGACGAGCGCGACCAGCCCGGCCGCGATGGCCCGCGGCTTCATGTCGGCCGGCAACGGGCCGGTCAAAAAATAGAAGATCAGCCCCGCAAACACCGCCCCCTCGCCCACGCGGTCGAGCGTCGAATCGTAAAACGCGCCGAACGCCGTCATTTTGCCGCCCTGGCGCGCGACCTGCCCGTCGAGAAGGTCGAATATCCCACTAATCAGCAGCAGCAATCCGCCGAGCCGGATGGCGCCGGTGCCAAACGCCACTCCCGAGCCGATTACGACTAGTGTGCCGACGGTGGTAATCGCATTCGGATCCACACCGGCCCTGATGAGAAGACGCGCCAGCGGGCCGATCAGCTCGACGAAGCCGTCCTTGACGCGCTGGGGAATGACGTTCATGCCGGGGGGAAGCTAATCGCCGGAGGCAATGACGGTAGGGCCAAAACTCCTAGTGGACCAAAGGGTTGGCTCGTACCTTTGGTCAGCCGTCATGAACGCTTCACCAGGAGCCTGCCATGACCCGCATTCCCTTCCTGCTCGCCATCACCCTTCTCCAACCGGCCCTTGTCGTCGCCCAGCAAGCATCATCGCCTGCGCCTCCCGCCGACGACCCGTTCGTCTGGCTCGAGGATGTCGAAGCGGCGCGCTCGATGGAATGGGTGAATGCCAAGAACGCGGCAACCATAGCCGTCCTCGGCCGTGCGCCGCTCTATCAAACGCTCTACGATCGGCTCAAGCAGATCCTCGATTCCAAGGACAAGATCGCCTACCCCAACGTCATGGCGAATGCGCTCTACAATTTCTGGAAGGATGCCGACCACGAGCGCGGCATTTGGCGGCGGACGACGTGGGCGAGCTATGGCACTGCGAGTCCGATATGGGAAACTGTGATCGACCTCGATTCGCTGAGCAAGGCGGAGGGCGTGACGTGGTCTTGGGGTGGCGCGGATTGCCTCGAACCTGAGTACCGCCGCTGCATCGTCGCCCTGTCGCGCGGCGGCTCGGATGCGACCGAACAGCGCGAGTTCGATGTGACGACGAAGCGATTCGTTGCCAACGGATTCACAGTGCCGGAGGCGAAGACCAGCACCACCTGGGTCGATGACAACACGCTCCTCGTCGGCACCGATTTCGGGCCTGGCAGCCTGACGACCTCCGGCTACGCGCGAATCTTCAAGCTGTGGAAGCGCGGCACGCCGCTCTCCGCCGCGACGACACTGTTCGAGACGCCGGCGGATCATGTCGGGGGGTTTGGCTTCAGCGTCGTTTCCGGCGGCCGCCGTTACGTGGAAATCGCGGACCGCATCAACTTCTACGAAGGCGCGCAATACGTCTACGATCAGGGGAAGCTCGTCAAGATCGATATCCCCAAAGACGCCGACTACTATCAGGTCGGCGATCAGTTGATCGTGTACGTCCGCGACCCCTGGACGGTGGCGGGACACACCTGGTCGACTGGAGCGCTGGTCGCGACGTCCTTCGACAACTTCCTCGCCGGCAAGCGCGACCTCCAGCTCGTGCTGCAGCCCGGTCCGCGCGAAACGATCAATAGCGTTGCGGCGACACGCGACTACCTCATCGTTAACGTCCTCAACAATGTGCGGGGCGAGCTCCGGCGCTATCGCTATCAGCAAGGCGCATGGAAGTCGGAAAAGGTGCCCGCCCCCGATTTCGGCACCGTCGGTGTCGTCGCCCTGTCGCCGTACGCGAATCGCTACTTCTTCACGTTCACGAACTTCATTCAGCCAACGACACTCTATCTCGCGGAAGAGAACGGCAGCGTCGCGGAGGTCAAGCGCCTCCCGGCGATGTTCGATGCAGCCGGACTGGTCGTCGATCAGCAGGAAGCGACCTCAGCTGACGGCACGAAGATCCCGTATTTCGTCGTGCATCGCCGTGACATGAAGCGGGACGGCACCAACCCCACACTGCTCGGCGCCTACGGCGGATTCGAGATTGCCAACACACCGTCCTACAGCACCCACACCGGCGCGGCGTGGCTCGAGCGCGGCGGGGTCTACGTGCTGGCCAATATTCGGGGCGGCGGCGAGTTCGGACCGCAATGGCACCGCGCCGGACTGAAGGAGCACCGGCAGCGCATCTACGACGATTTTGCGGCGGTCTCGCAGCAGCTGATCCGGGACAGCATCACCAGCCCGCAGCATCTGGGAATCCGCGGCGGCTCGAACGGCGGCTTGTTGATGGGCGTCGCGCTCACCCAGCACCCCGAGCTCTATAACGCGGTGCTGATTCAGAATCCGCTTTTGGATATGAAGCGGTACAATCATCTGCTCGCCGGCGCGAGCTGGATGGCGGAGTACGGTGATCCCGACAAGCCGGAGGAGTGGGCCTACATCTCGAAGTATTCGCCGTATCAGAACCTCAGGCCGGGGACCAAATACCCGACCGTGATGTTCACGACGACGACGCGCGACGACCGCGTGCACCCTGGCCACGCCCGCAAAATGGCCGCCAAGATGGAATCGATGGGCACGCCGTTCTACTACTTCGAGAACACGGAGGGCGGACACGGCGCGGGGGTCACGAACGCGCAAGTCGCGAAGGAGCTCGCGCTCACCTACGTCTATCTGTGGCGACAGCTCGGAACGGGGATGGCGGCGATCCCGTAGACCTCCTGGGCTGCTTAGCGAGGTCTGATGGTTCCGGTGACCTCGACGACCACGCGGTAGCCTTCGAGGCGCGCGGGAATTTTGCGTTTCGTCTCCGGATTGGAGTCGGCCAGCAGAACCTTGATGCAGCGCTCGCCGTCGCACAACCCGACCGCCGTTCCCACGACGCCGGGAATTGCCATCAGGGAATCGGTATGGTCGACGAGCACTTCATCGATGCTCCGAGTGGCCACCGGGGCTCCCCCGCTGTGAGTGCCGGAACAGGCCGCCACCACTGCGACCAGCAGCACCGCCGCGATCAGACGTCCGATCACTACTGGCGCTTCACGGTGACCGAGAAGCCGTTGCTGCTGCCATCCGGATCGTGATTCAGCGACGACTTATACACGTAGCCCGCGAGTGTGATGCCGGTGACCCCGAACGAGACCATCTTCGTCGAACTCGGGGACGTCAGGACGACGCTGCAAATCCCACTACTGCCCACCGTCGTCGTGCACACCACGTCGGGGCCGGATCCGTTCCAGAGACCGTGGACGGTCGCGCCGGTCACGAGATTATGCCTGGAGTCGTGGACGGTGATCTGAACCGTAGCGGTCCAGGTGTTCCCGTTGATCGCGGCAAAGCCGTCGAGATTCCCCACGTGGAGGTTCGGCGGGTTGACCGTGATCGCGATCGCGCGGGCGTTGTTGCTGGGGTTGTTGTCGGCAAACATCTGCGTCGCCGTCAGGATGTGCCCGTTCGTGGCCGCACCGGCGGTGTTCCAGTTGATGGTGCCCGTCGCACTCGCCCCCGCCGCGAGTCCGGGGAATGTCTGCGTGCCAACCGTCACATTGCCGGCCGTGCCGTCCGTCAGCACGACGGTGAAACTCGTGGTTACAGCCTGCCCTCCCACGTTCTGCACCGTGATCACCACAGGAGCCGTATCGCCTTGCGTCACCGGGCTGGGCGCGCTAATGCCCGTTAGCGCGAGATCGGCCGGGGGCGGCGCCGGAGGTGCCGGCGGTGGCGGCGGCGGGGGGGGCGGGGGGGGCGGTGGGGGCGGCGGCGGCGGCGGCGGCGGTGCCATCACCGTGATCGTCGCGGAACCCTGATTGTTGGCGGCGTTTGCGTCCGCCAGGGTCTGGGTAGCTACCAGCTGATGTGCACCGACCGCCGCGCCCGTCGTGCTCCAATTGAATGTGCGCGTCGTGTTGCCTGCCACCGGGAGCCCAGGGATCGTCTGCGTGCCGATCGTCACTCCGGCCGTCGCATCGGTCAGGACGATATCGAAGTTGCTACTGACCGTGAGCCCGCCCACGTTCTGAACGGTGACCGCGATGGCAGCCGTACTCCCTTGCGTCACTGACGCAGGCGCTGTCACGCCGCTCACCGCGACATCAGTCACAGGCGGAGTCTGGACGTCGATCCCGATCCCGACGCTGTTGTTCGCCGAGTTGGCGTCGGCCAGCTTCTGCGTCGCGAACAGCGTGTGACCACTGATCGCCGCGCCGGCGGTGTTCCAGTTGAACGTGCGCGTCGCGCTCACGCCCACGGCGAGACCCGAGATCGTCTGCGTGCCGAGTACCGCGTTGCCGTACGTCCCATCGGTGAGCACGACGTCGAAGCTGGTGGTGACATCCTGCCCACCCACGTTCTGCACCGTCACGACGACGGGAACGATGTCGCCCTGTGAGACGCGCGCCGGCCCGGTGACGCCGGTGACCGCGAGATCAGTCGGCGGCGGCGGCGGCGGCGGTGGCGGCGGGGGCGGCGGCGGCGGCGGCGAGGCCGGCGCAGTCACGTTGATCCCGATCCCGATGCTGTTGTTCGCCGAGTTGGCATCGGCCAGTTTCTGAGTCGCGAACAGTGTATGCCCGGTGATTGCCGCGCCGGCTGTGTTCCAGTCGAGGGTGCGGGTGACGCTCGCACCGACAGCTAGCCCTGCGATGGTCTGGGTAGCGACTGTCGTGCCCGCCCACCCGTCAGTCAGCACCACATCGAAATTGGTCGGGACATCCTGGCCGCCCACGTTCTGCACCGTAACCACGACGTGGGCGGTGTCTCCCTGAGCCACTGAGCGGGGCCCCGTGATGCCGGTGACGGCGACATCCGTGCCGGGCGGCGGCGGCGGCGGTGGCGGCGGCGGCGGGGGCGCCGACGGTACGGTCACATTGATCCCGATTCCGATGCTGTTGTTCGCCGAATTGGCATCCGCCAGCTGCTGCGTGGCAAAGAGCGTGTGCCCAGTGATCGCCGCTCCGGCGGTGTTCCAGGGGACATCGACGGTGGTCGTCGCCCCTACAGCGAGTCCCGCCACGGTTCCCGTACCGACGGTCGGGCCGGCCCAGCCGTCGGTCAGGATAACGGCGAAGCTCGCGCCGACGTCCACCTCCCCGACGTTCTGCACCGTGACGACGACGTGCGCCGTGTCTCCCTGCGCCACCGAGCGGGGCCCGGTGATGCCCGTCAGAGCGATATCGGTCGGCTTGGGTGTCACCGTGACACCGAACGTGAGCCTGTTGTTCGCGGCATTGTCGTCGGACAGACTCTGCGTCGCCACGAGAGTGTGCCCGCCCAGCGCGGCGCCGGTCGTATTCCAGCTGAAGACGACCAACGTATTGGCACCAGGCACCAACCCAGCGACCGTCTGCGTGCCGAGCGTGACGCCAGCCGTCGAGTCCTGCAGGCTGACGGTGAAGCTGCTCGTGACGTTCTGATTGCCGACGTTCGCCACCGTTACGCCGATGTTGACCGTGTGTCCCACGATGACCGAACCAGCTCCAGTGAATCCCGTTACGGCAACGTCGGTGATCGGGGGAGCGACGGGGATCGTGAGTGAGCGCTGATCGTTACCGGGGCGCTGGTCCGTCAGGTTGTGGCTGGCCACGAGACTGTGGTCACCCGTGGTCGCCGGCGTCCACGCGAAGGTCAGAGTCGTACTGGCACCCGCGACCAGTCCGGCGACGGTCTGCGTACCCACGATCACGTGCGCCGTCGTGTCCTGCAGCGTGACGTCGAAGCTGGAGACGTCCTGGTTGCCGAAGTTCTTCACCGTCACCGCGATGTTGCCCGTCGTGTTTTGCACCAGCGTACTCGGCCCGCTCATACCGATCACCGCGAGGTCGGTCAGTGGGCCCGGTGGCGGCGGCGCAAAGCCGTCGACGCTGACGCCGAAGCGGTTGAGCACGAGGTCGATCCGATTGGCGATCGTCACGGACGAGCTTCCCGCGAACAGCAGCCCGACGGGATTGAGATTCGCGTCGTCGGTGACGATGAGCGAGCCGGAGTCCCCGCCGCCGCTGAACGTGCCGGGCGAAATGATCAGCTGATCGACGAAGCGCGCGGTCTTGGTGCAGCTGATTCCCGAGACTTGATAACACACGGTGACCGTAGCATTGACGCCGGTGATCTGGCCGTGCGTGAGCCGCGTGGTGCGGCCGTATTTCTGCACGTTGAGACCGAGCAGCGCGTCGCGGTTGTCGAATAAGCCATCGCCGTTGGCATCACCGTAGATCGTCGAGTTCGGCATGCCGTAGCCGTCGTCCGCGGGCACGGCGTTGTCGAGCAGATCCGTACTGGAAAGCGCGATGGCCGCGTCAATCGTGTTATTCGCGCCGCTAAAGTCGATCGCCTGGAAATCGGTGAGGGTCGCGATCTGGTCCGCTGCCGTGCCGCCGTCGTACGGACCGGGCTGATACTCCGGATCACCGATCGTGGCGCCGTTCGAGTTCGCGAGGACGTGGTTATTGGAGAGGATGTAGACGTGTCCCAACGCATCCCGCACCCGCGCGCCGATCGTCCCGGCCGTGATCGCCGGATGCCCGACCGAGAAACCCAGCGGAGCGGGTCGCTGACGCTGGGTTGGATCGCTGAACGCCATGATGCGACCGGTGACGCTGACGCTGACTGGCACGCCATCGAGTGCCTGGGGCAGACCGGCAATTCCCGGTCGCTCGACGAGGAGCAACACGCCGGCGTGTCCGTTTGCGAACCCCACCGCCGTGCCGACGACGCCCGGAGTGTCCAGCAGCTTCGGCGAATGCCGATGCTGCGCCGCAACGGCGCTCTGGAACTCCGCGGTGAACTGCTGCCCGACATCGGGGGGGCGTGAAACAGAAGGACCGGCCGGAGAATCGCCTGTGTTGTCGAAACAGGCAGCCATCACGAAGATGATGGCGACGCACGTCAACGTCCGGCCGGTGATCATAGCGACTCCCCCAGTCCCGCCCCTGTTCAGACTGCGGGGCACGATTATGGAGGCGCCGAACCACCTCGGCAATTAGGGGGTTGAACTAGGCGCGAAGTGCTTGAATTACTTGGCTTTTTTGATGGCCAGGTCTTTGGGAGCTTGAGAGCGCCATGCTTCGGTGATGAGTGGCCGGAGCTCTATGACCGACACCGCCGGAAGACGGACGAGCACGGCAGGGAACCCCTGCAGTGGGGCTCGGTGAAGAATTTCTCGGAATCCAGACCGAGCACGAAATCTTTGTCGGCGAGGCTGGCGACGCGCACGGCGATCACCTTCGGCTGAGGCACGCGCGGCTTCTTGGGGACCACGCGCTCCATCCACACCCAGACGAATCCCTTCAGCTTGCCCTTGTTGGCCACCGAGAAAGCGAAGCGATCGCTCGCCTCCACTGTACCCGGGAGCGACAGCGCGATGCGGCGGACGTCGGCTTGCGTTGCCACGAGCTCTGTCAGGTGCGCTTGCGCAAAACCGAGAAGTTGCGGACGACGACCTTAGTCACGCGCCGCGCCAAAATGCGGGTTCTCGATGAGGCCGATGAGATTCCCGAATGGATCGGCCACGGTCGCAACGCGAATGCCCTCTCCGACGTCTTGCGCTGGCGACTTGAGCGTCGCGCCGGCGCGTACAAACTGTTCCACGGCGTCGTCCAGTTTGGGCACGCCCCAATAGGCGACGACGCCGCCCGCGCCAGGTTTTGTGCCCTTGGTGTCGGGATCCAAGCCGAGCTCGAAGCCTCCGATGTTGAAGCCCACGTAAAAGGGCTCATCGAAGTACGGGGCCACACCGAATGCCGCGCTATACCAGCCTTTGGCGCGCTGCAGATCGGCAACCTTATAGATGACAGTGCGCAGGCCGAGGACCATGCTTACTCCGAGCAAAGGCGAGGAACTCCACGACGAATGCGGACGGAGTAGAACTTGCCGTCCACGAGGACCTTTTCGAGAGTGCTATGAGGTTTCAGAGCGTATGCCCGAAACAGAGGCGGTATCCATTGCAGTCTTCGACGTCAAAGTCCCGGCACCCGTACGGCTGATCACAGACATCCCGCACGACCTTTACGCCTTTCGACTTGAACTCGGCATGCAGCGCATCGGCATCATCGATCCAGACGTACGTGTCCCACGCCCCGCCTTCGGGATCGACGACGTGATTGGGGCGCATCTTTCCCGACGTGTCGAGCTGTGCCAGCATAATGATGATGCCGGCACGCTTGACCATACAAAAAGACGGCGGGTCGTTCCAGAAGCGCTCGTAGCGAAAGCCAAGCTTGTCGCGGTAGTAGTTCGCGGTTTTCACCACATCGTCGACGATGAAGTACGGAGCAAGGCTCCAGCGCTCATCCACGTGTCTGCACCGTTGACAAAGGCTTGTACAATGAAGGCGGTGCGCATGGTTGCATTTTAGTAGATCAAGAACTTACGCCGGAGTTCCAGAAAGCGCGCAAGGTCCGGCTCCCACGCCCTCCAGATGTCTTTGGCCGGCCGTCCCGCCTCGATCGCTGTGCGCAGCTCCGGCCCCGCCGCCAGGCGATCAAAGCTCTGGGCGCGAAACTGAAATTGCGCCGGATGCACGGCGCGAATGGCGACCAGCAGCGCGACAGCAAGGCGAGTCGGATCGTACGTCGCGCGATCGCGCACGCGAAATCGCAGGCCCCGCAACGCGATACCCGCGTACTTCCCGTCTGTCGGTGATAGCGGCGTGAACGTCGTTGCCGTCATGTCGACCCCAACCAACGAATCGGCACGCAGCCGGTCCAGGACGGCCGCAGGATCGAGCCACGGCGCACCGATCACCTGAAACGCCTGCGGCGTTCCGCGACCAACCGACACGTTGGTCCCTTCGAACAGACACGTCCCGGGATAATGGAGCGCGCTCTCGAGGTCCGGCATGTTCGGCGAGGGCTTCACCCACGGCAGGCCGGTCTCGTCATAGAGCAGCGCACGGGTCCAGCCCGCCGCGGGGACGACAACGAGGTCGGCACCGATGGCCATGACGTCATTGGCCAACCGCGCGAGCTCGCCCAATGTCATGCCATAGCGCATGGGCACCGGCATGAACCCGGAGAACGCGGAATCCGGATCGACGAGGCGCGCCCGGACGTTGCCCTGCACCGCCACGCCGCCCACGGGATCGGGGCGGTCGAGGACGATGACGCGCTTCCCCACGCGCGTTGCATCGCGCATCAACTGCACCGTCGTCGCGATGTAGGTGTAATACCGCGCGCCGATGTCCTGGAGATCGACGAGCAGCACGTCGATCGAATCCAGCGCCGCCGCCGCCGCCGCGCTACGCGATCCGCCATAGAGACTGTAGATTGGTAGCCCGGTCGCCGAATCCCGGCTGTCGGGAAGCCCCATGCGATCTTCCCGGCCGAGAAAGCCGTGCTCGGGACTGAACAAGACCGTGAGTCGTGCGTCGTGCGTCGTGCGTAACAGATCGACATCACGGCGACCGAGATGATCGACCCCCGTGTTGTTTGTGAGGAGGCCGAGACGCTTGCCGGCGATGAGGTGTGCCGAGTCCGAGAGCAGGACTTCGATGCCCGGCCGGACTTGGGCGGCGACAAGTGACGGGACGCGTGTTCCGCTGGAACAGCCAATCCCCAACACAATCCAAACGAGACGATGCGCGCGCATAGACTCCTGATCGTGATGCTACTGGCCGCGTGTGGTGGCCGATCGACGACCGCTCCCCACCCACCGCAGCCGGTCGCCGCGGACGCCGTGCTCGCCAAGCTCAGCACGCGCCAGAAGGTGGGGCAGCTGGTCGTGCCGTGGCTGGGCGGAAACTACATGGCGCTCGACGATTCCGCCTTCCAGATCGCGACGCGCTGGGTCGATTCGCTCGAGGTCGGCGGCATCATCATCTCGGTCGGCTCGCCCTACGACATTGCCGCCAAGCTCAACACGCTGCAGCGCCGCTCCAAGCTGCCGCTGCTCGTGTCCGCCGACCTGGAGTGGGGCGCGGCGATGCGAGTCGTCGGCGCGACGGCGTTCCCGCACATCATGGCCGCGGGGGCGACGGGTGACGAGCGCGACGCCTACACGATCGGTCGCATCGCCGCGCTCGAGGGTCGCGCGGTCGGCATCCACGTGAACTTCGCGCCCGACGCTGACGTCAACAACAACCCGCTCAATCCCATCATCAATATTCGGTCGTTCGGCGAGGATCCGCACGCCGTGGCGCGACTGGTGCGCGCCTACGTTCGCGGCCTGCAGGACAACGGGATGCTTGCCACGCTAAAGCATTTTCCCGGCCATGGCGATACCGATGCGGACTCGCACATCGGGCTGCCCTCGATCCGCGTCGACTACGCCCGGCTCGACTCCGTGGAGCTGGTGCCGTTCCGCGCCGGGATCGATGCCGGTGCGCAGGTCGTGATGAGCGCGCACATCGCCTTCCCGGCGTTCACGGGCGACGCGCCGGCAACGCTGTCGGCGGCGGTGCTCACCGGCTTGCTGCGTGACTCGCTCAAGTTCCGCGGGCTGGTGGTGACCGACGCGCTGCAGATGGGCGCGATCGTCGCGAAGTACGGCGCGGGTGAAGCGGCGGTGCGGGCCTTCGAGGCCGGATCCGATCTCCTGCTCATGCCCGCCGATCCCGACTCGGCGATCGGATCGATGCTGATCGCCTTGCAGACGGGCCGGATCACGACGGCGCGGCTCGATGCCTCGGTGCGGCGCGTCCTTGAGATCAAACGCGGGCTCGGACTGTTCGAGCGTCGCACCGTGCCGCTCGATTCGATCGCGCGGATCGTGGGCGCGAAAGCGTTTCAGGACGCCGCGGATGACGTCGCGCAGCGCTCCCTGACGCTCGTCCGCGACACGGCCGGGACCGTTGTGCGACTCCGCGATGCCCGTGGCCGTATGGCGCTCATCGCGTACGGCGACGAGCTGAACAGCTATGTCGGGCAGCGCATGCTCGAGCTGCTGCGCGCCGGCGGCGACACGGTCAGCTTCTTCCGGCTCTGGCCGATGTCCGGCTCGTCCTCCTACGACTCGGCGCGGGTCGTGATTGGTCGCGCGCCGACCGTAATCTTCGCGATGAACGTGCGCCCGATCGCCGCGAAGGGGAGCATCGCGCTGCCCGATTCGCTCGCGCGGCTCATCACGATCACCGACGCGGTGAAGCCGACGGTCCTGGTCTCGCTCGGCAGCCCCTATCTGCTGAATCAGACGCCTTCAGTGAAGTCGTACCTGATCGCGTGGAGCGGCGTGCGCGCCGCCGAGCGCGCCGCGGCCCGCTCGCTGCTCGGTTGGTCGCCGGTCCGGGGGAAGCTGCCGATTCGGATTCCGCCCGCCTATCCGATCGGCTACGGCCTTGCGATTTCCGATACGACGCTGCCGCCGCCCCGTCCGCCGGCGCACGTCATCATGCCATGATGCGCAGGCTCGCAGTGGCCGTCACCGCGCTGCTGATGCTCGGTTGTCCGCGTTCACATCCGCCACTCACGCCGCTCCCCGCAGCGCCGCTCGAGACCGGGGCTGAATTCCGCCGTTTCGACCCGGTCTTCGAGTATCTCCGCTCGCAGGTCGACAGCGCGTTCCCCGGCGCAGTGATCGTGATCGGCGGCGCCAACCAGAACATTGTTGTCTCTGCGGTCGGTCACTACGGCGTCGACGATGCGCGGCCCGTCACCGCAGCAACGGTCTACGACCTCGCGTCGCTGACGAAGGTGATCGGACTGACCACGGCGGTGATGATCCTGGTGGACTCCGGGAAGATCGACCTCGAAGCGCCCGTCCAGCGCTACGTCCCCGCGTTTCAGGGGGCCGGCAAGGAGCGCGTGACGATTCGCCATCTGCTCACCCATTCGTCCGGGATGCCTGCGTGGCGGCCGCTCTACGCCGAGACGGCAACGCGCGAGCAAGCGCTGGCGTTGATCGACACAACGCCCCTGCTCCGCCAGCCCGGCGACACGTTCGTCTATTCGGATCTCGGCGCCATCGTGTTGACGCAGGCGGTCGAAGCGATCACAGGGCAGCGCGTGAACGACTTCCTTCAGGCGCGCGTGTTCGGCCCGCTCGAGATGGCGTCAACGCGCTTTTTGCCGCCCGAGGACTGGCGCGACCACATCGCGCCGACGGAGAATGACACGACCTTCCGGCATCGCTGGCTCCGCGGCGAGGTGCACGACGAGAACGCGGGCCGACTCGGCGGCGTGTCGGGACATGCGGGCTTGTTCAGCACCGGGCCGGACCTGGGTCGGTTCGCGGCATGGCTGCTCGGGCTCCGCAGGGGTTCGTTATCTCCGGGCTGGCAGCCTGGAGTCAACGCACCAACGATTACATCCGCCACGGTCCGCGCCTTTACAACGCGTCAGAACATTCCGGCCGGATCTTCGCGTGCCCTGGGCTGGGACACGCCGTCCGAGAACTCGAGTGCCGGAACGAAAATGGGGCCGAACGCATTCGGTCATACCGGCTTCACCGGCACGTCCATCTGGTTCGACCCCGACAAGAACGTCTTCATCGTTCTGCTCACCAACCGCGTGAATCCCACGCGGGCCAACACGAAGATCCTTCAGGTTCGTCGCCGCGTGGCCGACCTCGTGAACGACGCGCTCACTCCACCACAGTAGCCCAGCCGCGCCGCGACAGGTCGCGGTAGATCACGTAGCCGCCCAGCGCCGCCAGGGCGAGTAGCAGCAGGCCCGGCCTCGTCTCATGGAGCAGCAGCTTCCCGACTCCGAACAAGACCCCATAGACCAGCGTGCAGCCGGCAATCCAGTCGAGCAGGTTGGACAGCCCATCGCTCGCCACCTTCACATCCGGCGCGAGCGCGGCAATCGGCGCCCAGCCGCTCCGTGACGGCCGCGTGCGTCGGAAGAATGCCAGCAGCTTCTCCTGCGGCTCCGGCGCCGTCAGATACGTCACCGCCAACCACACGATCGTCGTGACTGCCACCGTGGTGATCAGGATGAGGGCGAATTGCTTTGGCTGATCGGTGTCGTAACCGAAAGCCACCTGCAAGAAGACCGACACGACGAACGCCGTGATCATCGCCGACACTTCGCTCCACGCGTTGATCCGCCACCAGTACCAGCGCAGCAGCAGGACGCCACCGGTTCCGGCGCCCGTGACGATCAGCACCTTCCACGCACCGCCGATGGAGCCCATGTAGAAAGTGACGACGGCGGAAATCAGCGTGAGGAGGACGGTCGCGAGCTTTGAGGCGCGAACGTAATACTCATCGGTAGCGTCGCGCTTGACGAAGCGTCGCCAGAAGTCGTTGATGAGGTAGCTCGCGCCCCAGTTCAGCTGCGTCGCGATGGTGGACATGTAGGCGGCCGCGAATGCGGCGATCATCAGGCCGCGTAGCGACGCCGGCAGGTAGTCGATCAGTACCCGGATATACCCGGTCTCGGGATCGGCCAGCCCAGGGAACAGAATCAGCGACGCCAGCGCCACCAGGATCCACGGCCAGGGCCGGATTGCGTAATGCGCGATGTTGAACCATAGCGTCGCGAGCATCGAATGCCGCTCGTCTTTCGCGCTGAACATCCGCTGGGCGACGTAGCCGCCACCCCCCGGCTCGGCGCCGGGATACCAGGTCGCCCACCAGTTCAGCGAGATGTAGACGAGGAACGTGATCATCGGCATCCACGCCGAGTTCAAGTTCGGCACGAGATTCAGCGCCTCGCCCCGGCCGCTCGACACGAGTTTCTCCTTCATCGCGTCGATGCCACCCACGGCGTGGACCGCGAACACGGCCAGGACGATCACCATTCCCATCTTGATCACGAACTGCACCATGTCCGTGACGAGCACGCCCCACAGCCCCGACAGCGTGGAGATAAATGAGGTGAGGGCGATCAGCCCGAGAACGATGGCGAGTGCCTCGAGTTTCCCGATCCCAAATATCAATCCGAGGATCTTTACCATCGCGAGATTGACCCAGCCGAGGATGATGCAGTTCATGATGATGCCGAGGTACAGCGACCGGAAGCCGCGCAGGAACGCGGCCGGTTTGCCGGAATAGCGGATCTCGGCGAATTCGATGTCGGTCATCACGCCGGCGCGGCGCCACAGCCGGGCGTAGAAAAAGACGGTGAGCATCCCGCTCATCAGGAAGCTCCACCAGATCCAATTGCCGGCGATGCCGTTCTTTGCCACGAAGCCTGTGACCACGAGCGGCGTGTCCGCCGCGAAGGTCGTGGCGACCATCGACGTGCCGGCCAGCCACCACGGCACGTTGCGGCCCGAGAGGAAGAATTCGCTGACGCTCTTGCTCGCCCGGGATTTGTAGTAGAGACCGATGCCGACGTTGAGCGCGAAGTAGGCGCCGATGACGATCCAGTCGATGATGGTCAATCGCATGGGCCTCCAATTGGGGGCGCGATGGGTAGTTAGGCAAGCGTCCCTTCCCGGTTGACACGGCCGCCGCGACTGTCTAAGTTGCTGCCAGATTGGAGGATATGAATGGGCACTACACAGCGGTCGGTTACCCTGACGCTCACCGAACGGGCGGGCGAAGAGGTCAAGAAGTTCCTGGCCGAAGAGAAGGTCTCCCAGGAATCGGCGGGCCTGCGCGTCGCCGTCTTGCCGGGCGGGTGCTCCGGGTTCCGCTACAGCTTGAACATCGAAGAGCAGCCAGGGGCGGATGACGTGGTCATTGAAAGCGCCGGCGTGCGGCTGTTTGTCGATGAATTCAGCTCGCAGTATCTGAACGGCACGGTGATCGATTACAAGAGCAACTTCCAGGAATCCGGCTTTGCGTTCGAGAATCCGAACGCTTCCGGCGGCTGCGGCTGCGGATCGTCGTTCACGGTTTGAGCGTTGATCCATCCTGATTCAGTAAGCAGGGCCCGCGCACATCGCGGGCCCTTTTTCTATTGTGGGCGTTTAGGCGTCTAGTTCGTATGCGTCCCCTCGACGTCGCCGTCATCTTCGCGTATTTCGCGGCGGTCATCGTGTTCGGCCTGTTGCTCGCGGGTCGGCAACGCGATGCCTCCGACTATTTCCTCGGCCACCGCGGGCTGCCCTGGTGGGCGCTGATGTTCTCGGTCGTCGCCACCGAGACGTCGGCCTTGACGGTGATCTCCGTGCCGGGGCTCGCGGCCCGCGGCGATCTCACGTTTCTCCAGATCGCCTTCGGATATTTGGTGGGCCGCATCGGCGTCGCAGCGCTGCTCCTGCCGGGCTACTTCCAGGGCACCCAAGACACCGCCTACCAGCGACTCGAGCATCGCTTCGGTCGGGCGGCGCGGCGCACCGCCTCGGGCGTGTTCCTGTTGACTCGCGCGCTCGCCGATTGCGTCCGCATCTTTGCGACCGCCATCCCGCTCGCGATCATCACCCATTGGAGCCTTCCGGTGGGGATCGTGGCTATCGGGTTTGTGACGCTCGTGTACACGTGGGTCGGTGGCCTGCGGGCGGTGGTGTGGGTGGACGTCATTCAACTCGGTGTCTATCTCGTGGGCGGCATCGCCACCCTGATCGTCGCGACCCACCTGGCCGGCGGCATCGATGCGTTCGGGCGCGCGTGGGATGCCGGAAAGCTCCGAGCGTTCGATTTCTCGTTTGCGTTTACCAAGACCTACACGTTCTGGGGTGGCGTGATCGGTGGGGCGCTGCTGTCCGCTGCATCGCATGGTACTGATCACCTCATCGTCCAGCGATTGCTCGCGGCGCGCAACCTCAAGGATGCGCAGCGCGCGCTCATTGGATCGGGAGTATTCATCATCGCGCAGTTCGCGCTGTTCCTCCTCGTGGGAACAAGCCTGTGGCTCGCGGGCGCCGACCAGCCGGGCATGCGCGGCGACGCGATCTACCCGACCTTCATCGTGACCCATCTCCCCACCGGCATCGCGGGGCTGGCGGTCGGTGGCATTCTGGCTGCGGCGATGAGCAGTCATGCGTCGGCCGTGAATTCACTCGCTTCCGCCTCGACGCATGACTTCTACGCGCCGTTGACGGGCCGCCAGGACCCCGCGCAGCTGCTGCGGGTCGGACGCTGGCTCACGCTCGTCTGGACCGTCATCCTCGTTGCCGGCGCGATCGCATTCCGCGACCAGAACACGCCCGTCGTGCAGCTGGCGCTCAGCATCGCCTCGCTCACCTACGGATCGCTCCTCGGGACCTACATCCTCGGTGGTGCCTGGCCGCACGCGCGACAGATCGACGTCATCACAGCCCTGATCGTCAGCATCGTCGTGATGGCCCCGATTGTCCTTGGCGCGGTGATCCCACATTTCCCGCTGCACTGGCTCCCGGGTCTCGCCTGGCCGTGGTATGTGCCGCTGGGTACTGCCGTCACCGTGCTGGTCGGAATTCTGGCTTCGCTGGTCGGACGGTCGGACGGTCGGACGGCCGGACAGCAGGCGTTGGCAGAATGACAGCAGAGTCCGACCGTCCAACCGTCCAACCGCCCAACGCCGTGCTGTTAGGCATCGACTGCGGCGGCTCGCACACCGCCGTTGTCGTCGGCGACGCAGGTGGTCGAGTGCTCGCGCGCGCCGAAGGGCCCGGGTCCGCGATGCGGCCGGGCGGCGCGGAGCTGTCGGCGGCCGTGATCCTCGACGTGGCGCGGCGCGCGGCTACGCAAGCCCAGGTCTCATTGCCCGCGAGCGTCGCGCTCGTGGGAGCGGCCGGTGCCGGTCGCGCACCGGAGCAGGAGGCGCTCGCCGCGGCCATCGCGGCGGCGGGGGTTGCCGAGCGCGTCGATGTGCGCGGGGACATCGAGATCGCGCTCGCCGCCGCGTTCGACAGCGCGCCGGGAATCCTCATCAACGCAGGCACCGGTTCGATCGCATACGCTCGCACCGCCGACGGCCGGCTGCACCGCGCCGGCGGCCACGGTTGGCAGCTGGGCGACGAGGGCGGCGGCTACTGGCTGGGCCGCCGGGCCCTCGCGGCCGCCGCGCGGGCGCACGACGGCCTCGAGGAGTCGTCCACCCTGATGGAGCGACTGCTTGTCGCGCACGGCCTGCAAACGTTCGATGATTTGATCCGCTGGACCGCGACGGCGACGCCGGCGCAAGTCGCCGCGCTCGCGCCGCACGTTCTCAACGCGGCGCGCGAAGGAGAGATCGTCGCACAGCGCATCGTGGCGGATGCCGCCCTCGAGCTGGGTCAGCTGGTGCGGGTGCTGACACGGCATTTCTCCGGGAGGGAGCCGATCAAGATCGCCACGACGGGTGGGTTGCTGCGACCTGGCTCGCCGCTGCTGACGGCGCTGCGTTTGAACCTTGCCGCGGACTTGCCGCGCGCCCGTCTGTCGGAGAGTGGCAGCCCGGTGGACTCGCCGGCGGGCGCGCTGCGCCTCGCGGCGCGATTGCTCGCGGGCTAAGTCGGCCCGCCGCTGCCCGCTCCCGGATCCCGCTGACGAATCTTGCTGTGCTTGAATCCGTACACGACGTAGAGCGCCAGCCCAATCGCTAGCCACACGGCGAAACGAATCCACGTTTCCCCTGGCAATCCGAGCATCACGTAGACGCATAGCACAACCGATAGCGGCGCGACAACCCACACCCACGCCACCTTGAACGGCCGAGGTCGGGCCGGCTCCGTGAAACGCAGCACCAACACACCCGCTGACACGAGCGCGAACGCGAACAGCGTCCCGATGTTCGTGAGATTGTAGGTCTCGTTCGCATCCCCGATCAGTGCCCACAGCGCCACGAACGCGCCGGTGATGATCGTCGTGATGTACGGAACGCGGCGGTTCGCGGAGATCTTGGCGGCCCAGGGCGGCAGCAGGCCATCGCGCGCCATCGCAAAGAAAATCCGCGGCTGCCCATACTGGAACACGAGCAGCACCGCCGACATCGAAACGATCGCGCCCAACGCGACGATCCAGCCGACGGTGCGATAGCCCGCGACCTCGAGTGCCTTCGCGAGTGGGTCGGCGACACCGAGGTCCGTGTACTTCACCATTCCCGTGAGCACGGCACCGACGATCACGTAGATCAGGGTGCAGATCGCCAGCCCGCCGAGAATGCCGATCGGCAGATTCCGCTGTGGATTCTTCGTTTCTTCCGCGGCTGTCGAAATGGCGTCGAACCCGATGTACGCGAAGAACACGATCGCGGCACCTTGATGGATGCCGCGCCAACCGTTCGGCACGAACGGATGGTAGTTCGTCGGATCGATATGTGTCAGTCCCGCGATAATGAACAGGGCAAGCACGAGCAGCTTGATCACGACGAGGACGTTGTTCGTGCGCGCGCTCTCGCGAACCCCCAGCAGCAGGAGCCAAGTAATCAGACCGACCACGAGAAACGCCGGCACATTGACGAGGATCGGAATGCCGGCGATGTGTGGCGCAGTATCGAGGAGACCGTGGATTTTTGGATCGGGACTCAGTAACGCGGTGCGATAGCCGGTCGTCAGCCAGTCAGGAGGGTGAACCCCCACGTAGCCGATGAACGACTTGAAGTAGTCCCCCCACGAGATGGCGACCGCGACGTTGCCGACCGCATACTCGAGAATCAGATCCCATCCGATGATCCAGGCGACGACTTCGCCGAGTGTCGCGTAGGAATAGGCGTACGCGCTGCCCGCCTGCGGAATCATCGCCGCGAGCTCGGCATAGCACAGACCGGCGAGTGCGCAGCAGACACCCAGCAACAGGAAGGAGAACACGAGGGCGGGTCCCGCACCCGCTCGCACCATGTTGCCTGCCGCATCGTACTGCCCAGCGGCCGCCGTGCCGATCGCGCCGAAGATTCCGGCGCCGATGACGGCGCCGATCGCCAGCATAATGAGATCGCCGGCTCCGAGGACGCGCCGCAGCGACTGCGGCGTCTCGAGCTCGCTGACCAGGAGCTCCGCGATCGGCTTGCGCTTGAAAAGCTGCCGCACGCTTCCCCCTGCTTTTGCTTTACGGCGTGATGCTACGGATAGACGGTCACACGAGCGATGTAATCGACGTGTCGCCCGTCACGCGTCGTGGCTGGTTTGAACAGATAGCCCATCATCCGTTCCGTGAACTCGCGCCGGTAACCCGAGTCCTTGATGGGCGGAGTCACCTCGACCTTGGTGACTCGACCCTCCGCCGTGACCCAGAAGCGGACCTCGTGGCGCTTGCCGTGCGCGTCGCGCGGCGCGCCCGGCGGCGGGGAGATCGCCCACAGCGGCGTGGCGGCGAAGATATCACTCGCGGCGCCGCCCGAGCCAGAGCCGGAATCGGCCCCCACGCCCGGCCCCGTGCCGGTGCCCTTGCCACCGCCTGTCCCCGGACCCTCGCCCGGACCGCCCGCCGTTCCTTCGCCAGTCCCGATCGCCGTGGGGGGCGCGAGGGCGACAGTCGGCGCGGGAGGCGGCATGTCGAGCTTCACCCGCTCCGTCACCGGCGCGGCAACGGTGGGAACCGTGACCGTGGGCGCCGGCGGAATAGCTGCGGCGATTGGTGAGGATGGCGTCGGGAGCGCGAACCAGCTCACGGCCGGCCGGCCACCGCCGCCACCGCCGCCGCGCGGCCCCCCCCCCGTCCCACTGCCGCCGCCGCCCTCGAACAGCTCCGCGCCGCGCCACAGCACGAGGATGGCGATCGCGAGGTGCGCCGCGAACGAAAGCGCCGCGGCCGGCCCCTGGCGCCGCCGCTGCACCGGCAGCGAGTAGGAATCAAACAGCGGCCGAGTGGTATCGGGCATTGGACTAATACATACCCTATAACGAAAACCGGGGCACGGTTTCCGTGCCCCGGCGTTCCCGAACGCAGAGGGATCCCTAGTGCGCTCCCGGCGCTCCCGCCTCCGCAGGCGTGAACCCGATCACCTGTACCCCCGCCCCCCGCGCGATGTCCATGGCGCGCACGATGTCGCCGTACTTGCGATTCGGCGCGGACCTGATGAACAGGAGCTTCGCGGGACGCTGATCGTACAGCTCGTGGAACTTGGCCTCGAGCTGCTCGAACGGGACCGGCTGCGTATTGACCGCGTACGAGCCGTCGGGCCTGAGCTCCAGCACGATCTGATCGCTCTGCTGCTGCTTCTGCTTTGGCTGATTCTTCTGTTCCGGCGGGACCTGCACATCGAAATCCCGGCGCGACAGCGGCAGCGTGATCATGAAGATGATCAGCAGCACGAGCAACACGTCGATCATCGGCGTGACGTTGATGTCCGAGCTGAGACCGCCGCCCGAGCCGCCTGATCCCATCGCCATCGGTCAGTGCCTTTCTGGTCGCGCCGCGCGTTCTTGCTCGGCGATCGCGCCCACCACGCGCACACCCGCTTTACGCGCAATTTCGAGCGCCGCCTGGATCCGCCCGTACTCGATGCTCTCGTCCGCCTTGAGATACAGGATCTTGTCGACCGTGCGATTGGCGTAGAGCGTCGTGAGCTGCCCCGGCAAATCGGCATCGCTGATGTAGCGCGGGCCGGTGTACTTCCCGCTGCGCGGGTCGGTGAGGTCGAGGTAGAACTTCCCGTCGCGATCGATCCCCAACCGGATCTCGCCTTGCTGCTCTTCGCGCGCGTCGGGATTCTTGGCGCGCGGAATCGTCGCCTGGAACCCGGCGGTGATCGCGGGCGTCACGATCATGAAGATGATCAACAGCACCAACATCACGTCGATCATCGGGGTGACGTTGATGTTCGCCGCGACCACACCTTCCGTTTTCTTCCCGCCGCCTATCGCCATGGCGCGTTATCCCTTGATCGGACCACTGGTCTGCGACGTCTTCTGCGTCTGGAATTCCTTGGTGAAGATCGACCGGCCGAACTCGCTGCCGACGCTCTTGATGAGGTAGTCGATCAGCTCCTTCGACGTGTACGTCATCTCCACCGTGAGGAAGTCGATCTTGGTCGCGAAATAGTTGTACAGCCACACCGCCGGAATCGCGACGAGCAAGCCGAACGCGGTCGTGATGAGCGCCTCGGCGACGCCGCCCGTGATGGCCGCGAGGGATCCCGAGCCGCCGGAGGCGGACATGCCCTGGAACGCCGTCACGATACCCATCGTCGTGCCGAGCAGTCCGACGAACGGAGCCGTGGCCCCGGTCGTCGCCAGGATGCCCAGGCCGCGCTTCAGCTCGGCGGTGATAATGAGCATCTGCCGCTCGACCGCGCGCTCCGCCGAGTTGATGTCGGCGGCGGTGATCGTCGCCCGGTCGCGGAGCAGCGGCTTCACCTCGGCGAGGGCTTCGCCCAGCACGCGCGCGACGTGGCTCTTCTTGTTCTTTTCCGCGAGCGCGATCGCGCCGTCGAGCTGTTCCTCCTGCAGGTAGCGCGAGAATTCAGGCGCGAACTTACGCGTCTCCTTCTGCGATTTCCTGAGGTAGATCTGCTTCGAGATGCTGACCGCCCACGACCAGGCCGACATGATGAACATGACGACCACGATGCCTTTGGCGAACAACCCCATCGAGGACCATAGTTCAGCGTAACTCATCGTGTCTCCCTATCTCTTGATCTTGAAGTCGATCGGCAGGTTCACCAGCACGCGGACCGCCCGCCCATGGACGCGCGCGGGCCGGAACAACGCCCGCAGCACGTAGTTCTTGGCCGGTTGGTCGAAGCCTGGGTTCGGACTCTGAATCACCTTCACCGACGGCGGCTCGGCCCGGCCCGACGTATCGATAATCGCTTGCACCAGCACCCGACCTTGCACGCCCGCCTGGCGCAGCAGGTCCGGATAATTCAGCGCGGGCCCCGACAGCACCTCGGGCCGCTCTTCGACGACGGACTCCATGAACACCTGATCGGACGACGGCACGATGCCGGTCCCGATACCGCCTTCGACGCCCGTTCCCGTGTAATCCTTGGGATCGAAATGCTCTTGCAGATTGATCGGGGGAATGTTCGTCGGGATGTCGGTTGGCGCGACGACGGTCTGGAAGCCTTTCAGTTGCGGCACGTCGACGACGGGCGGCTGCTCCTCGGGCTTCTTCTGCTCTTCCTGGTTGAGGAAGACCATGGCCGTGTCGATCGTCCCTTCGTCTTTCTTTTGACCGGCAGTCAACGTCGCGACGACCGCGGCAAGCACGATGACGCTGTGTCCGACCAGCGACACAACGCCAAGGCCAAACGCGCCCTTCTTGTCGGTCTTACGGTTCGACTCGATCAGGTGATTGAACACCGCCGCCTCCTTCAGGCTGGTGGACTGGTTGGCTAAGTAATAGTACCCGTTGCATCTGGCCCGCTAGTAGGCGAAAGATTACAAAATGATGACAGCCGGATGAGCCTTTGGCCTAGGTCTCATCGGGCACGTCCTGTGCCGCTCCGGATCGCGAATTCGTACGGAATTCGCACTCGCGTGCGCACGGCCTGTCCAGCGACGAACGCGGGACGGAACAACGTGGTGAGCAATGCCTGTCGCGCGACCGCCACGAACTCGGACTGCGTGGCGGATACGACGAGGATGGAGTCACGTAAGACCTGCCCCGTTGTGTCGACAATGGCTTCCAAAAGCACGCGTCCTTGAATGCCGGCCTGCCGGAGCAACTCCGGATAACGCGGGAGCGGCCCGGTCAACACCTGTGGACCGTCCTGACTACCGATCATGACCCAGCCTCCGGCCGGGCCGGACCCCGGCACCGGTGAGGCCGCGGCCGAGAATCCCGGGAATGGCGCAGGTGCCGGCGCACCAGTTTCGAACCTCACGTCCGGAACGTGGATGGTACCGAGATCAGTGGAGATCGTTGGCGGCCCGCTGGGTACCTGGATGCCCGACATTGTGGTCGACACGGGAGTGGGGAAGACAATTGAGATGGGGGGGTGACGCGTCGGAGTCGAGCGTCCAGTCGTCGCGGAACCCAGCAGCACCGCGGCGCCGATGGCGGCATGGATGGTCAGGGAAGCAACAGAGCTCACGGCGCGCATCGCATCACCTCCGGTTCAGGTTGAAGTCGATCGCCAACATGGTCCACGCGGCGCCCGCTTTCCCCGCAAAACGCGCCGGCCGAAACAGCGCAGCCAGTACCGCTTGGCGCGAGGGTTGAATGAAGTGGGCGTCTGTCGCTTGCAGGACGAGAATCGACGTTGAATCGACTCGTCCACGCTCGTTCACCAGCATCCTCAAGACCACGCGACCGCCGATGCGCAGTCGCCGCATGATGACGGGGTACGAGGCTCGAGGCATCGTGATGAGGACGGGAAAGGCGTCTGGTAGGGGGCCGCCAAGCAGACGCTCGCTGATTGGCTCGTCGGGGAGGAAGCACATGCAGGTGCAAACCGTCGGCGTCGCCCTGGAGATATGCGCGCGGGGCCATTGCAGCACCAGCGTCAGCAGTACGGAAGGGATCAGTGCATGGACAACAAGCCATTCGAGCGCGCTGGGTTTTTGCGCACGTGCCAGGTCGTCATACATGGTCGGCTCTCACCTGTGTGTCCTTGGTGAGAGTACAGACGACCAATGACCCGAGCCTTGCACGTCGATTACGGAATGGTGACAACGAGATGTGGATCTACCCGCGCGGCAACCCCACCGTAAACGTCGTTCCCCTGCCGGGCCGGCTCTGCACCTCGATCGTGCCGCCGTGGGCTTCCGCGATCCACTTGCAGATCGCGAGACCGAGACCCGTGCCGGCGCGCTCGCTCGTGCGCGTGCGTGCGGAGTCGGCGCGCCAGAAGCGGTCGAACACATGCGGCAAGTCACCCGGCGCGATCCCAATGCCCGTGTCCGCCACGGTGAAGACGGCACGCCCGTTGCTGTTGCCGAGCTCGACCGAGACCTGGCCGCCGCGCGGCGTGTATTTCACGGCGTTCTCGATGAGATTGAGCGCCAGCTGACGCACGCGGCTGCGATCCACCGAGACGACGACCGGCTCCGATGGCAAGCGGATGTCGATGCCCACGCCGGCGTGCTCGGCCAGGAGCTCGCCCGTCTCCCCCGCCTCCTCGATGATCTGTCGCAGGTCGACCGGCTCGCGATGGAGCTCCGCGCGGCCCTCGTCAGCGCGCGCCAGCGTCAGCAGCGAGTCCAGGAGCTCCGTCATCCGATTCACCTCCTGGAGTGTCTCCTCGAGCGTGGCGAGCGTCTCCGGCGGCATCTCGGGCCGTGTGATGGCGCGCTCGACGCCCGCGCGGACAACGGTGAGTGGCGTCTTCAGCTCGTGGCTCGCGTCGGCGGTGAACCGCCGCAGCGCCGCGAAGCTGCGTTCCAGGCGCGCCATCATCTGATTCAGCGTCTCGGCCAATCGGCCCAGCTCGTCGCGCTCCATCGGGAGGGCGAGCCGCCGATGCAGCGTGCGGCCATCCGTGATCTCGCGGACCTCGGTGATCATCCGATCCACCGGCTCAAGCGCGCGCCCCGCAATCCAGCGGCCGACGAAGATGGCCGGGACGACGCCGACGACGAACGCAATGAGGATCGTGGTGATGAGCTGCTCGAGCCGCAACTCCGCGGACTGCGTGTTCGCGCCGGCGAAGATCGCGCCAAACTGCTCGCCGGCATCCGGCACGGCGCGCACGATGTAATGCAGGGTCGGCCCATTCGGTTCGATCCGAAAACGCCCCGTCAGGTGCGGCACCGATCCCGTGGGCGGGGAAGGAGGGGGGCGCGTGATCGCGTTCAACTGCTCGAACTCGGCGAACGTCAGCGCGCGGGCGTCAGGCGACGCAAACAGCAGCCGCCCGTCGCGGCTCGTGACGAGCAGGAAGTCGGGCACGACCTCGAGCACCGCGGCGACGTCCTGCGTCAGCACCGGCCGGCCCGCGGTGTCCTTCTCCACGAGCACGCCGCGCGCACGATAGCTCTCGGCCAGAATGCCGGCCGTCAGGTCCGCTTCTGACTGGATGCGGCGATCGAGATCCTGATAGGTGGCGCTGCGGCGGGCGAAATAAAGGACAACCGCAAAGACCGCGATACTGAGGATGAGCGCGGTGGCATACCAGACCGTCAACCGACCGCGAATGCTCGCCACGTTAGGCGCGGACCACGTATCCCACGCCGCGCACCGTGTGAATCAGCTTGGGTTCTTTGGCGTGATCGATCTTCTTACGCAGCCGGGTGATGACCACGTCCACGATGTTCGTGCCGGGATCGAAGTGATAATCCCAGGCGTATTCGGTGATCAGCGTGCGGGACATCACCCGGCTCTGATGGCGCATCAGGTACTCGAGCACGGCGTATTCCTTCGGCGTGAGCTCGATGCGCTTACCGTCGCGGGTCACCTCGCGACTGCCCGTGTCCAGCACCAGCCCGTTTACCTTGAGCTTCGGCGGGGCGATTGCCTTGGGCCGCCGCCCCAACGCCTCGACGCGCGCCAGCAGCTCCTCGAACGCAAAGGGCTTGGTGACGTAGTCGTCCGCTCCCATGCGCAGCGCCTGGACCTTGAAGTCGACGGAGTCCTGCGCGGTCAGTACGAGCACGGGAAGCCCGACGCCGCGATCGCGCAGCGTGCGCAGCACCTCGATGCCGGAGAGCTTGGGCAGGCGGAGATCGAGGACCATCATGTCGTACCCGGCCCCCGCCCCGCCCGCCCCGCCCCCCCCGCCCCCGCTTTTGCCGCTCGCGCGCCGCAGCCCTTCATCGCCGTCGCCGACGAGATCGACATGATAGCCGGCCTCATCCAGCCCACGGCGAACGTACTCACCTACCGTTTTGTCGTCCTCAATGACCAGGATCTTCATTCGATCGGGAGGAAGACTTTGAAGTTGGTCCCCACGCCCACCTGGGATTCTACCTCGATGCGTCCGCGATGCTCCTCGACGATGCCGTACGCCACCGACAGACCCAGCCCGGTGCCCCGGCCCTGCGGCTTCGTCGTGAAAAACGGCTCGAAAATCTTCGGCAGGTCCTCCTGCTGAATCCCGGTGCCGGTATCGATGAACTCGGCGAGGATCTCGTCGGCGCGCTGCGGATTGCGTCGCGTGCGCACGGTGAGTACGCCCCGCGAATTCATCGCATCCATGGCGTTCAGCATCAGCGCCATGAAGCACTGCACCAGCCGCTCCGCGTCCGCCGGGAACGGCGGCAGGCCCTGCTGGAGCTCCCGTTCGATCGTGAGCCACTTGAACCGCTCGTGATGCTTGAGGAGGAAGAGCGTCTGCTCGATGATCGCGTTGATGTCGGACGCGGTTTTGTGCCCGCTCTGCTTGGGACGCGAGAAGTCGAGCAACCCTTCCACGATCCGGCGGCAGCGTTGCACCTCGGTGTCGATGATGCGAAGGTACTCCTCTTGCGCCCCACGCTCCTGCTCCGGGAGATCGGGCGTCCGCAGGCTGAGCGCTTCGCTACACGCTAGAATTGTCGCGAGCGGGTTGTTGATCTCGTGCATCACGCCGGCGGCAAGCTGGCCGACTGCGGCGAGCTTCTCGCTCTGCGCGAGGCGTTGCTGCGCCTGGCGCCAGGCCGTGACATCTTCGCCGATCGTGATGACGTGCGAGATGTCCTCGTCGTCCATCCGCATCGGGATCTTGGTGATCCGGTAGTGTCGTGCCTCGCCGGTGGCCTGCGAGTCCATGTCGACCGTCTGAATCTCCCCCGTCGCGAAGACGCGATCGAACTCGAGTTTGAGCAGCTCGCGCGGCTGCCGGTCCAGCACCTCGAAGACTTCGCGGCCCAGCGCGTCCTCGCGCGACACGCCCTGTGTGCCCGCTTCGCGCTTGCGGTTCCATGCCCGGATGCGATAGCCGCGATCGATGACGTAGAGGCCCACCGGCAGCGAATCGATGATGCGCGCCGCGAAATTGCGTTGCGCTTCCAGCTCGCGCGTGCGGAGGGCGACCTCGGAGGCGAGGTCCTGCGACAACGCGGTGGCGGCGAGGACAGGAGCCAGCATTTGCGCGACCACGACCAGGACGTCGTGGGCCATCCGCTCGTAGCGGCCCTGGGGAATGATCACCTCGAAGCACCCCAGCGGCTCTTCCTCGTGCATCAGCGGAAGGCGGAGCAGCGTGCCGCCGGGCACTGACTCGCTGTGCGGCCCTTCGGCTACCCAGGCGGGGACGGGGGACGTGAAGCCGGGCAGCTGCGTTTCGTCGTCAGGGCTGGCGATGGGGAGGAAGCGAAAGCCATCCGCAGAGCGGAGCCAGAGCCGGCAGCGGCGGAGCGCAAGGCCGCGGCGCAGCACGGCGACGACGCCCGCCAGCCCTTCCTCGGCCGGGCGGCCGGCAGCCAGCACTTTAGCGACTTCTGCGAGGAGCTCGAGACCGGGATGGTCCGAGGTCAGCGTCGGCGCGACCATAAGGTCGCTAACCTAGGGATGCCGCTCCCGGCGCGCCAGCGGCGCCTCACCACGGAAGGCCAGCAGGCCGCGCATCAGCGGCTTGCCGCTGTGCAGGAAGACGGTGGGACCGATCACAATCGCGAAATGGGGCGAGTCTCCGCTGCCGATGCTGAATGCCGGCAGCACCGACACGGCGGCCCAATGGGAGCCGAGCGCGAGCGGCGAGCGCGCGGCGGTGTATCCGGTGAGCTCGAAGGTCAGATCAAAGCCGATTCCCGTACCGCGCTCGTCGGCACCGAGCTGGGCGATGGACCTCATCGCTGTGCGGGCAGACAGCGTTGCGGAGAACACGACGCCCTGATTCGCGCCCATCATTGCGCTCTCGTTCACGAACGTCCCCAGTCGACCCGCCAGCCCGATCGCCGCGATGCCGTGTGACCGACGACGTACGTACCCGATCTCGCCCGACTCGATCTGCCAGTTCGCGCCTAACGTCGCCACCAACCCGAATCCGATTGCGTTCGGTCCGCGGGTTTTCGCCCCCTCAGCGGGTGATTGCGTCTGCGCGCCGAGCGCCGGCGTCAAAACGCTCAGCGCAACAAGCAGTGATGCCCAGGACCGTTGCACGTGCTCTCTCCCTGCTGCTGCACCACATTCCGCGGCTCACTGCTGCGGAATGCAGCAGGAAGGCTGGGATAGATCTGCAGCCGCAGACGGAGCCTCGCAACTTCCGAGCCACAGGTGGGACGCTTCGCGCGCTAGAGCCGCACGCTCGCGCCGGTGACGCGGACTCCTGACAGCATGTAACGCTGAGCACACAGGCAGATCAGAAGCAGCGGCACCGTCAGCAGAACGGCGGCGGCCATTTGGTACGGCAAGTTGCCCGCGTAGGTGGTGTGAACGTGCGCCAACGCCACATCGGCGACCGCCATCCTGGGCGATCGGGTGATGACGAGCGGCCAAAGGAAACTGCGCCACTGGTCCAGGAAGGCGAGCAAGGCAAGAGCCGTGACGGCGGGTCGCACCATGGGGAGCGCGACTCGCCAGAACAACGACCACTCTCCGGCCCCGTCCATGCGCGCTGCATCTTCAACCTCGCGCGGCAGCATCAGAAACGCTTGGCGCATCAAGAAGATGCCCCACACCGACACGAGCTCGGTCGAGATGAGACCCGGGTACGTGTCGGCCCAGCCGAGGGATTCGATCATCAGGTAGCGGGGGACAAGCAGCAGAATCGCCGGGATCGTGAGAATCGCGAGCGAAGCGGCGATGATCCCGTCGCGACCCGGAAACCGGAGGCGCGCAAACGCGTACCCCGCTGCGGCGCTGGTCAGCACCTGGCCAACCATGACACACCCGGCAAGGATCGCCGTGTTCAACAGGACACGCGCGTACGGCAGCACCTCGACCATCGCGGAGTAGTTGCCCGTGGTCGGGGCATGCGGCAGCAGCGGCGGTGGCCACCGCAACAACTCCCCCTCACCCATGAACGAGACCGACACCATATAGAGGAAGGGCGCAACCATGCCGACAGCGACCACTCCGAGCAGCACCTTACGCATTGCGAACCTGCCGGCGCAGGATCGCGAGCTGTGGCCATCTCAGGATCAGGAGCATGACGGCAAACACGACGGCCAGCGCACTCGCCAGCGCGAATGCCTGCTGTCCAAATGCCGTCTGATAGATGCGATGGACCATGACCCCGGTGGCGTGCGACGGCGACGGACCACCCTGCGTGAGCACAAAGACGAGCGTGAACATCTGCAGCGCGCCCAGCACTCCCGTCAAGACAACGAACCACGTCACTGGCCGGAGTAACGGCAGCGTGACGCGCCAGAAGCCGCGCCACGCTCCGGCTCCATCCACGCGTGCCGCGTCGAGATAGGCCGGAGGTATCGCCTGTAGTCCGGCGAGGAACACGACCATCTGACCACCCATGTGCGCCCAGACCGATATGAGCATCAGCGCGGGGAGCGCGCTGCCGGTGTTGCTCAACCAATCCGTTCTTCCCAGACCGAACGATCCCCAGCGGTAGATCGCCTGCCATACCAGCGCGATCACGACGGCCGACGCGACATAGGGAAGAACAAAAGCCGTGCTGAGGAGTCGTCCGCCCCAGTGCTGCCGGTACCGGAAGACGGCGAGCGCCGCTACTAGCGCGAGGGCCACGGAAACGGGGACGTACAACGCGTACAGCGCGGTATTCCGGAGCGCATTCCACGTCACCGGATCGCGCGCGAGCGCGGGAAGATTTGCGGCAGTCGCGAGGTAGATCGCATACAGCGCCGGACCGATCGTGAAAACAGTGAGATGCAGGCCCGCAGGCCCGAGGAATCCCCACGCAATCGCGGTCTCGCGCCGGAGCCGCGCCGGCGTGCGCTCCGCCCAACGCAGGAGCAGGATCGCCAGCGGCCCCAGCAGCGCGCTTGGCAGCAGCAGGATCAACCATCTCGGCGCTTCGAGCTCGGCCGGGACGGACCGCAGCTCGACCCACCGACCCGAGCCGATCAGCACGGCCACGACCGCACGCCGCTCGCCATCCACGCGCACGCGCCGCGGCGGGGAATCTGCAGGCTCGCCCGCCACGACCTCTCCGTCGCGGACGATCGCAGCGAGGTCGCTGATCGCGACGCGTACCCGTGGTGGCGGGAGCCGCGTCGCCGCCTCTTGCAGCAGCCGGCGCGTGTCGACGAGCCACCGATCGGTGCTCTGCCGCGCCGCCGCCCGCACATCGAGATACGTCGCGAGCGCCAGGAACAGCGCGGCGCCCACATAGCCTCCCCGCGCCCCCGGCCGGAGCGACCGCTCGCGGAACGCGGTCGCGGCCGCGGCACCGATGGCAAGAATCGCCGCCGGAAAGGCAAATCCGATTCCGCCCGGAAGCGGACCGTGAGGCATTGGGTGTGGCCGCACGGCTACCGCGCCGACGACCTCCTGCCCGTCGCGGTCTTTGAGCGGAACGAGTGCTCGACCTGCTCGCCACAGCCCCGCGGCCGCGAGATACGACAAGTCGTCCGGCGAAAGCGGCGGGGCCGTCGCATCGACCAGCGGTGCCGTCCCGAAGTAGACCTCCACGTCGGACGACCACCCCGGCAGCGTTTGTAGCGCGCGGGCCTGTGTCAACAGCGATGGCAGGTCGTAGCTGCGAGCGGCGGGCGAGAGCGGCGCGAGCTGCGGTGGCGGAGGCGGAGGTGCCGGCCGGATGGAAGGTCGGCGCCGGCCGCGAACGACGCGCGGTGCTGGCGGTGGCGGTGGGGGGGGCTGTGGGGGCGGCGTGACCGCGGCCACGTACGCCGCCGTCGTTCCGGCGATGCGGAAAGCGAACGCGCGCTCGTAATGACGCTCCGCGGCGAACACGACGGCGAGCGCTAATGTCGCCGCGATGGTCGCCGCGACGGTTACCGCAGCCGCCCAGCCGCGCGAGCTCACGCGAGCGGCACACCCGCGGCGTCGAACAGATACAGACGCCGGCGATCCACCTTCACGCCCACGCGCGTCCCCACGCGCACGTCGGCAAATCCGGGCAGGCGCGCGACCAAGGCTTGGCCACCGGTATTCAGATGTACCAGCGTTTCGCTCCCGAGCGGCTCGACGACCAGCACGTCGACGTTGCCGACGCCCTTGTCGACCGCGCAGAGGCCCACGAACTCCGGACGAATGCCGACTTGTAACTCACCCTCATAGGTGGACAGCTCGACCGGTATGACCAGGCTTCCGGCCTCGATGACCGGTCCCTCCTCCCCCGTCCCCCTTCCCCTGCCCTGCAGGACATTCATCCCCGGCGTGCCGACGAAGCGCGCAACGTGGACGTCTGCGGGACGCTGGTAGATCTCCTCGGGCGTGCCCACCTGCCGCACCCGACCTTCGTGCAGGACGGCGATGCGCTGGCCTGCGCCCCCTCCCATCGTCATCGCTTCTGTCTGATCGTGGGTCACGTAGATCATGGTCGCGCCGAGCGCGCGGTGTAGCGCCAGCAACTCGGCGCGCAGCTCGATCCGGAGCTTGGCATCGAGCCGCGAGAGCGGCTCATCGAACAGAAATGCTTGCGGCCCGCGGACGATGGCGCGCGCCAGCGCTGCACGCTGCCGTTCGCCCTCCGAGAGCGTGTCTGGCATGCGATCGAGCACACTCGGGATGCCGAGGCGTGTCGCTGCCTCCACGACTCGCCGCGTGACCTGCGCGTCTGCCGTCCCGCGCATCTCGAGCGGAAATGCGATGTTCTCGCGGACGCTCAGGTGGGGATACAGCGTGGGAGTTTGGAACACCATCGCCACGTCACGAGCCCGAGGCGGATCACGGGTCACGACACGATCGCCGATCAGGACGTCGCCACCGGTGGGCTCTTCCAGGCCGGCAATGCAGCGTAGGATCGTCGTCTTACCGGATCCCGAAGGGCCGAGCAGGACGAGCAGCTCACCGTCCCGCACGTCGAGATCCAGGTCATGCAACGCCTGTATGCCGCCGTCGAAGATCTTGCTCAGCCGGCGGAGTGTGACCGACCCCATCCGTTAGGCCGCTATGACGCTAGCAGCGCCCGTACCAACCCGTAGTACACGATGGCCCAAACGACGAATCCGGTCACGATCACGCCGGGAATCTTTTCGATCGGTTTGGTCGTCGGTCCGGTCGTCGCGATCAGCGCGTTGATCTCGATCAGCGCGACGAGCACAAAGAGCCCGATCCAGTAGGCGAGGTGATTGCCGCCGCCAGGAACGGTGAAGTGTGAAGCCGCGCCCATGAAGAACAACATCGGAATCGAGAATACGACGTTGGTGCGTGACGCGAGGAACGCCCGGCGGGCCGCCGCCGGTGCGGCGGTGTTTGCCTGGCCACCCGATGCCGCCGCGATAGCCGACGCGATGACGACCTTCTGTTTCGGCCAGATCACGCGCCACACGTTCGCGAGCATCACGGTGCCGAACAGGGCGCCCGTCAGAATGGTCACCGCCCAGGGTGAAGACCACGCGGCCGATCCCTCCGGCGATTCGCCGATGCGCTTCCCAATGATCGCCGCTCCAGTCAGAAACGTCAGCAGCGCCGACCAGCGGAACCAGGCGAGCGCGCGCGGCACGAGCTTTTGCGTAGCGCCGCTCTTCGTGGCGGCGTCGGCCTCCGCCATGAACGGACCCTGCACGAAGTTGAAGTAATACAGCAGACCGATCCACGTAATGCCGGCGAGGAAGTGCAGCCAGCGCAGCAGAAACTCCGCCACGAGCGCCTCCGGAGGTGGGAGAGGACAGCACGTTCCGCGGAGCAAAATATGGAGGGAACCGCGTCGCGCAATGCGGGGTTGGACAAGCACATTCAACCGGACGAGCACAATGGCGCAAGTAAAGGAGCTCGCGCGACACGAGCTTCCGCCGCTGCCGTACGATTTCGCGGCGTTGGAGCCGTACATTGACGCGCAGACCATGCAGATCCACCACGGCAAACATCACCAGGCCTACATCACGAATCTCAACAATGCGCTGGCCAAGCACCCCGAGCTCGCTGAGAGGAGCCTGGAGGAGCTGCTGCGCGGCCTCAACTCGGTTCCCGACGACATCCGTACCGCCGTCCGCAACAACGGCGGCGGCCATCACAACCACTCACTGTTCTGGACGATCCTGGCCCCGGCCAGCAAGGGCGGCGGTGGAGAGCCCAGCGGCACGCTGGCCGACGCGATCAAGCGGACGTTCGGGGACTTCACGAAGTTCAAGGAGCAGCTCTCGAACGCCGCAACGTCCCAGTTCGGAAGCGGGTGGGCCTGGCTGACGGTCTCCAACGGAAAGCTTGGCGTCGCGGGTCGGCCGAGTCAGGACAGCCCTCTCATCGACAACACGATCCCGATTCTCGGTCTCGATGTCTGGGAGCATGCCTACTACCTGAAGTACCAGAACCGCCGGGCCGAGTACGTGACGGCGTGGTGGAATGTCGTAAACTGGGAGGAAGTCGGACGCCGCTACGAAGCGGCGCTATAGGTGCTCGCGCGACGCCGGTTCCGGCGTCGGCGGAGCGGGCGGAGCGGGCGGAGCGGGCGGCGCCAAGATTTGATTCACCACACTGAGGAGGACCTCGAGGTCGACGGGTTTGGGCAGTACCTCTTCGACCTCGAGGTGCGCGCCGGACCACTCGCGCGTCGCCGCTGACAGAATTACCACTGGAATGTTTTCCAGCCTGGGAGTGCGGCGCTGGATCGCGAGAAACTGCTTCCCGTTCATGACCGGCATCTTGTAGTCCAGCAGAATCAGGTCGGGCGGATCCATCTTCTCGAGCATGTGCAGCGCCTGCTGACCTTCCCGCGCGGTATGCACCAGAAAGCCCTCCGTCGTCAGGAAATCCCGAATGGCCACGCGGGTATCGGCATCGTCGTCGATCAGCATGATTGCACGCATGACCTAAGACTAAACTGTGACGCCAGATCAGCATCAGGCTCTTTAGATGTAATTCTTGAGACTTAGACGTACCTCACATCGGGAATGCATTCGCAGCCGATTTCACTCGTCGAGCGGCGAGGCTGAAATCTCCGCGTTGCCTGCCTCATCATATGCCACGGTCACGCGCCACGGCCGGCAGCAGACCTGACAATCTTCGACGTAGTCCTGATCCGCGCCCCCACCCGCGTCGATGCCGATTTCGTTCGGCTCACCGCAATAGGGGCACGTGACTAACCCCTCCGAATCGGCCGTGCCGTCGCCGAGGGGGAACTCCTGGTCGAGATCGTCGTCGGTGAAATCGACCATCAGTCTCCCCAGCCCATGCGCTGGCGGAGCGTAGTCACATGCGCGGTGTGATGGCGCCCGTGCCAGGCGTAGAGCGCGAGTAGCGTGTCGAGTGATGGCGTACCCCACTCCGGGTGTTTGATCGTGCGCGCAAAATCGGCGGGCCGCATCCCGCGCAGCAGCGTGACCCACCGCTGGTGCAGCGCCGCCAGCAGATCGAGGGACATGGCGATCGGCGCGCCGGTCTCCGGCGTCTTCGCCCAGTCCTTTTCCTCGTAGGTCTTGATGGCCGGCGAATCTTCCGTCAGCCCCCACTTGAAGCGGATATACGCGTTCATATGGCTGTCGGGCAGGTGGTGCGCGACCTGCCGCACCGTCCATCCGCTGCTGCGATACGGCGTGTCGAGCTGCGCATCGTTCAAGCCTGCCACCGCGCAGCGGAAGTTGGCCGGCGCCGCGGCGATCTGTTCGATGCAGGCATGCCGCTCGGCGTTCGACAGCGCGGTGACCGGCGTGAACTTGCCGATCGGATACCGCTCGTCGCTCACTGGTCGACTCGCCACGGGGTCGTCAGCTCCGTCGTGCCCCACTTGATGCGCAACGTGCCGCGCAGGTTGGCGTACCCCGTCGTCGGGTCCGGCGAATCCGGCACGAGATAGATCGAGAGCGAGGGCTCCGGCTCTGCCATCGTCCGGCTGGTGAGGGCGACACGCCCGATGTCTTTCGTGGCATCGTGGTCGGTCCCCCACTGCCCCGTCCCGCGATTCGCGATCAGGGTGTAGCCGGTGCGCGTGTAGAGAATGAAGAGCGAGTAATCGCCGCGCGGGAGCTTCACGTCGCCCAGAGTGATGTCGAGGTCGGTGTGGAGCGTGGTGGCCATGTTCGCACCGAAGCGCCACACCGTGTCGAGCGGGATCAGCCCGCCTTCGACTTTGCGGCCGCGGGCGTGCGGTTGCCCGTACGAAATGGCGATGCGCGATGGACCGAAGAGGCTGGCGTCTTCCTCGAACCAGCGGTTGCCGATGTGGCGCGCGTTGAGGTGCACTTCGACCGAGGCCTGGCTGCTGGCCGCGATGCGGAGGGGCACGGCGGGTTGTTGCGCCTGCGCGACGATGACGGCCGGAATCAGCAAGCCAACGATCATTGCGGCTCCGAAGCGGTGGGCGTCGGAAAGATGGAAGCCGCGGGAGTGGAGCGGAAGGGATTCGAACCCTCGACCCCCTGGTTGCAAACCAGGTGCTCTCCCAACTGAGCTACCGCCCCCGCAACGAAAATAGAGACACGCGGGGTGGGCGGGTAGGTAACCGGGAGTTTACGTAGCTCGTGTGGCGCCGATGCGACATGCGAACACTCCATTGGAACGATAAATCGACTGGAACGATTCCGCCGCTCCGGTATACCGGACAGGGAGAGCGCATCGCATGACACGACACACGCTCACACTCGTCTTCCTTTGCGCCGCGCAGGCAGCCTGCGCTCGCGACACGCAAGCAGCCCCGCTGCGCCTGGGCACGACGACGACCGTCGACCAGTCGGGCGCGCTGGCGTTGCTCGACTCGCTCCATCCACCGGTGTCGATTCGCGTCATTGTGGGTGCGTCAGGTACGATCATTCGCTCGGCGGCCGCGGGCGACCTCGATGTCGTCATCACGCATGCGCCGAGCCTCGAGCAGCGATTGCTCGTCGACGCGGGGCATGCGGCCCTGCGTTGTCCCTTCGTCGCGAGCCGCTTCGCGATCGTGGGACCCGCGGCCGACCCGGCGCACGTCGCGACCGCTGCTAGCGCCGCGGAGGCGTTTCGCGATATCGCCGAGCGGCGTGCTTCTTTTGTGTCGCGCGCGGATTCATCAGGCACGCACATCAAGGAATTGTCGTTGTGGAAGGCGGCCGGTCTCTCGCCCGCGGGATCCCGAAGTACCTGGTACGTGCAGGCCGGTGGGGATCAGGCAGCGACATTGCGCATTGCCGACGAGCGCGCCGCGTACGCGCTCGCCGATCTTCCGACATTTACGCGGCTCCAGGGCATCGCTCTCCATGTGCTCTTCACTGCCGACACGGCGCTCGGCAATCCGTACACGTTGTACGTGATGCGTTCGGCGGCAAACGACCGTGCTACACAATTCAGCGCTTGGGCGCTGGACGACTGGCGCACGAGGCTGCTCGCGGTGCGTCTGAGTGCCGGCGTGCCGGCGTTCGAGCCGTTGGCCGGTGGGTGCGCGGTGCCCGTTGCGGCCGCCGAACAGTAGCGAGGAGGTTGCATGCTGTTTCCGGACCTGGTCCCACGCGCGCTCGTCACCCTGACGAAGCGCGGCGTTACGGTGATGGGAGAACGCGAGGCGCGGCTGCTGGAGGCTGTGGACCGTGTGCGGTCGATAAAGGATGCCGCAGCAGAGGCGGGCATCAGCTACCGGACCGCTTGGAGTGTGATTCAGCAGATGGAACAGGCGCTCGGCCGGCCGATGGTCGTCTCGCGCGCGGGCGGGTCAGGCGGCGGCGCAACGACGCTCACCGACGAATGCCGCCAGCTCCTCGGATTGTATCAGGACCTGCGACGCCACCTCGAAGAAAGCGTAACGCGCCTCGGGCAGAGCCCCGAGCTGGCCGTTCAGGCCGGCGACTAGCGGATCAGCGCCAGCGCGTATCCGCCCGGCAGCCCCCGGAGTTGGAAGCTCGGCGTCGCGACGCCCTGAATCGTCCCGCTGTACTGCGTCAGGTTCCCAACGTTCGCGACGCCGATCGTCAGGATCGTGGCGCCGTTCGTCAGCTGCCCGATGAGCGCAAATCGCGTCGAATTGCCGCCGAGCGTTTGTTGGAACAGCCGGAGGCCGGTGCCCGCCGTCGCGCTCGTCAACGGTGCCGGGCCGGTGATCGTGAACACGATCGCGGAGTCCAGCCCTGAGTTCGCCGACGTCAGCCGCACCTTGAGCTGGCCCGGCCCGGAAGGGCCGGTCGAATCTCCGCAGCTCAGCCCGACAACGACGATCGCGACAAGCAGCGCCGAACCGAAGAGCCGTTTCATTGCCGGCTTCCTTTCCGCTGCACCGCTTGGAGCACGGCCGCATTGAGTGGCGCGCCGGTGGCTTTGACCCAGGCCAGGAAGTCGCCGATGTCGAAGCTGCCATTGTTATTGCCGAGGTAATCGAGATAGCGGACCTGGTCCGCGTTGAGCGGCGCCGTAGGGCCGAGCAGCTGCGCGACGACGTCGCTCGTCGCGAGCGTCGGCGCAGTGACCGAGAGCGTGAAAGCGCGGCTCACCGTACTGCAGGACGTCACCCTGGCGGTGTAGCTGAAGTTGCCGGTCTGCTGGGGGAAGCCAGAAACCACGCCAGCCGTACTCAGCGTGAGGCCCTGCGGCAAGGCGCCGCCGATCACGCTCCACACCGTGACGCCCCCACCACCGCTGATCTGCAGCGTGTCGGCATACTTCGCGCCCATGATCCCGTTGGGCCGAGCGTTCGCCGACGTGATCGTGGCGGCGCCTCCGAAGTTGGCGGTGAGCGCGTAGGGGCGACGCATCGGAACCGAGATCACGGAGTCGGTCGTGGTCGTATCACCGGTCCAGCCGCAGAAGCTGAGTCCTGAATCCACCGGCGTCAGCTGAACCGCCCGGCCATCCGGGACGAAATCTCCCGCCACCAGATTGATGGCTGTGTCCGCCGTGACGCCTCCGCCGCTCGTGTGCGTCGCTTGCAGCTTGAAATCGCGCCCTACGGTTGCGGTCAGGTTCGCGCCCGCGAGACCTCCGGTGATTGGGTGATTGATGGCGCCGCCATCCGACCAGCTCACGAAATGCCAGCGCGTCCGGCCGCTCGGCGCGAGCTGCCCATCGCTGAAACCGACCGTATGACTGGACCCGTTGTCGAGCAGATCGCGGAAAACGTTGAAGCTCGATCCATCGAATTGGATGACGGCACCCGTATCGCTGGCACGAGCCACGCTGAGGGAACCGAACCGCAACCGAAACGCCATCGTGCGGTCCGTAACGAGCTGGCGGATCGAGTCGACCGCCATACCCGCAAACGAACCGTCCACGTTCTTGAGTGCGGCCGGGTTGGTCCGGAAGACAAACGCCAGATTCCCTTGCGTGCCGGGATACGGGTCGCCGGCATCACCGCGATTCGAGCACCCGGCAAACATGGAAGTCGCGGGGCAGAAATTCGAGGACGATGCCGCAGCATCGAGATTGCCGAACGCGTCCGCCTGCATCAGCTCGAGACCGTGAATCGGTCCCGTATTCACGCTGTTGCCTGGCGTGGCGAGCTTCGCGGAGTCGACGTGCCAGATGAGCAGTCCGCCGCCGCAGCCCACCGGGTCACCCGCGCGGTGGCAGTGATACCGAATGAGAGCGCTATCGGACTGCTGTCGCTGGCGGTTTTCCAGCAGGAAATACTCGCCGCGCGGATTCGACCCCTGCACGCGGACGTAAAATGCGGTGTCGGACAACGGCGCGGCGTCGAAGCTGTAGGTGCCGGTGGTGGCGCTGAGCGGTGCGATCGTGATCCAGCCGAGCTCGTTGAGCGACCAGGCTTCCATGCGCGAGGGGCTCAGCGCGGTGGTGAAATTGCCCGAGCTCATGAGCCCCCACTCGCCGATGCCCTCGCTGACGTTGCCCGTGTCGTACAAATCGGGCAGCCCGAACCCATGCCCCGTTTCGTGTGCGACGGTGCCGATCGGCATGATCTCCGAGGCGGTGCAGGAGCTCGCGCCGCCGACGGCGGGCTGCAGGACATAGTCGCTGATCTTGACCTTCTTACCGGCGTGGAAGGGATCGTCGTCGTTCGTGGTGTACGTCGGCAGGGCAAAACGGTGCGCCCACAGATGGTTTTGCGGCGCACTCGATGGACCGCACTCACCGCCCATCGCCTCGTGCATGAAGAGCACCAAGGGGACGAACCCCGTAGTGTCGACGTATTGCGAGAAGTCAACCGTGGCGTCGAGTTTTGTGAGCGCCTGCGTCAGCGCGGACTGCATCCGGCCGATGGCCGCGGAGCTGAACAAGCCGTTGCAGTTCGACGAGCCGTAGGGATTCGACGACTGGCACAGCGAGCTCGTGCCACCGGTGTAGTAGACCTCGTTGCTGTCGAGTGTCGTATAGCCGTAGGTCGTTCCTTTGATGTCGAACAGGCTGTCCGAGATCTGTTTGTAGAACGAGCGGTAGGTGTACGGCCTCCCCGCGGCCGCTCCCGCCGGCGTCGCACCAAACAGCACGGCGTCATAATCAGCAGCCGTGAAGGTCGCCGGTGGAGAGTCTTTGTAGCGGAAGAGAATGGCCGGCACGTTGAGGATGCCGCTGACTACCGTCGCCGACGCTTGGGGACCGACGGCCTGGCTCAGCCGTGGGACTCCCGGGCCGGCGGGGGCCGACGCGTTCAGCTCAGCGAATCGTCCGGCCGCGCGCAACCGGGCGCGGTTCGCGCGGACGGCGCGGGCCTGGATCCGCCAGACACCGTCCTTACGGAAATCGAATCCGGGAATCTCCCAGCGAGGGTGGCGCCGATCCTGCGCGGTTAAGACGGTTGGAAGCAGTGCGCACAACAGGGCTGTCACGCCCAGGTAGCGGACGACGTATGGCACCACTAAGAACCTCCGGAAGGAACGGCGTGGCCGGGGCTAGGACGAAGTCGCAATCTAGGCTACCACTCCGGGACGAGGAAAGGCTGTGCCAAGTCTCACATGGAGCCTTGCCATTTCGGGACGGCAGGGCTAACCTGTACCACCGCCTACCCATAGAGAACCGAGGCTTCGTGCGCACAGAGACCCTGCAGCATATCGCGCTGTTCGACAAGTGTAAGAACTTCACCCGGGCGCGCGAGGTCCAGGCTGCGGGGCTGTATCCCTATTTCAAACCGATCTCCCGCTCGGAAGACACCGTCGTCGTTATCGAAGGCCAAGAGCGGATCATGATGGGGTCGAACAATTACCTCGGCCTGACCCATCATCCGGAAGTCCTGGCGGCCGCGCGGGCGGCCCTCGAGCGCTACGGCTCGGGATGCACCGGCAGCCGCTTCCTCAACGGCACCCTCGATCTGCACGAGCAGCTCGAAACCGAGCTCGCGGAGTTCTTCAATAAGGAGTCGTGCCTCGTCTTCTCGACGGGGTACCAGGCCAACCTGGGCGTGATTTCAGGCCTGGTGGGTCGCAGCGACGTCGTCTTCCTGGACAAGCTGGACCACGCCTCGATCGTCGATGGCGCCAAGATGTCGCACGGCGAGACCATGCGCTTCAACCACGGCGACCTGGCCGGCCTCGAACGCAAGCTCCAGAAGCTGCCCGAGGGCACCGGGACGATGGTCATCGTCGACGGGGTGTATTCGATGGAAGGCGACATCGCCGACGTGCCTGGCCTGCTGCGTGTCTGCCAGAAGTACGGCGCCGCGCTCGCCGTCGATGATGCGCACTCGGTCGGCGTGCTCGGCCCCAACGGCAACGGTACCGCGGCGCATTTCGACCTCGTGGAAGAGGTGGACCTGATCGTCGGCACCTTCTCGAAGTCGCTGGCCTCGATCGGCGGGTTCGCGACGGGATCGGAAAGCGTCATCCACTATCTCCGCCATCACTCGCGACCCTTGATCTTCACCGCCGCGCTGCCGCCCGCCAACACGGCCGGCGTGCTCGCGGCGTTGCACGTGCTGCAGCGCGAGCCGGAGCGGCGCGAGCAGCTGTGGCGCAACACGCGTCACCTGCAGGAGGGCCTGCGGTCCCTCGGCTTCGACATCGGTCCGACGGAGACGCCGATCGTGCCGGTGCTGATCGGGCCGCTCGAGAAGACCTTCTTGTTTTGGCGGAAGCTGTTCGATGACGGCGTGTTCACGAACCCCGTGGTGCCGCCCGCCGTGCCGCCCTCGCAATGCCGGTTGCGCACCAGCCTGATGGCGACCCACACGGCCGACCAGATCGACCTCGCCCTCGAGGTGTTCGGCCGCCTCGGAAAAGAGCTGGGGGTCATCTGACCGCAGTGGAGATCGTGCCCGTCTCCGACGGGCGCGGTCTCGATCGCTTCATCGCCTTCCCGTACGACCACTACCGTGCCGATCCGCTGTGGGTGCCGCAGCTGCGCCGCGACATACATACGCTGTTATCCCCGTCCAAGAACCCGTTCTTCCAGCACGCCGAGGCGCAATATTGGATCGCCCGCCAGTCGGACGGTCGGACGGTCGGACGGATCGGGGCCATCAAGAATGACATGCACAATCGCGAGCATCAGGATCGCGTCGGATTCTATGGCTTCTTCGAATCAATCAACGATCAAACCGTAGCGAACGCGCTCTGGGACACCGCCGCAGCGTGGCTCACACAGCGGGGCTTCGACACCATGCGGGGGCCGATGAGCCCGTCGGTCAATGACGAATGCGGCCTGCTGATCGCGAACAACGGCACGCCGCCGTCGCTCATGATGCCGTACAACTTTTCGTACTACCAACAGCTGCACGAACGCTACGGCTTTACCAAGGCCAAGGACCTACTGGCCTACGATGGAGGGGGCGCGGAATCCGCCCCGGAGCGGTTCCTGCGGATCGGCCGTCGCGCGCTCGGGCGCAACGGCATTACGCTGCGCACCCTCGACATGAAGCGCTTCGACGCCGAGGTGGAGCTCATCAAGAAGCTCTACAACAGCGCCTGGGAGAAAAACTGGGGCTTCGTGCCGTTGACCGACGCGGAGATCGATCATCTCGCCAAACAGCTGAAGCCGATCGTCGTGCCGGACCTCGTCATTTTCGCCGAGCGTGGCAGCGAGGTCGTGGGATTCGCCGTGAGTCTCCCAGATTTCAATCTCGCGCTCTTGCACAACCGCTCGGGCCGGATGTTTCCGGGCATTCTCAAAGTGCTGTGGTACTCGCGCAAGATTCACCGCGCCCGCGTCATGCTGCTCGGCGTGATTCCGGAGTTTCGCGGCCGCGCCATTGACGCGGTGCTGTACCACCGCACCTGGGAAAACTCGGTGAAGCACGGCATGCCGAGCGGTGAGGCGGGATGGATTCTCGAAGACAACGCCTTGATGAACAAAGCCGCCACCCAGCTCGGCTTCCGCGTCTCCAAGACCTACCGCGTCTACGACAAACCGCTGTGAACGTGTTTGTGACCGGAGGCACCGGCTTCGTCGGTGCTCACCTGGTCAAGGCATTGTGCGCGCGCGGTGACCGGGTTACCGCTCTGGTGCGCCGGCCGGCGCTTGCGCAACGGCTGGGCTGGAGCTCCGACGTGCGGCTGGTACCGGGCGACCTCGACAGTGAGGCGGCTTTGCGCGAAGGGTGCGCCGGCGCTGACGTGGTCTACCACGTCGCCGGGAAAATCGCGGCGCGCAATGCTGCGGATTTCATGGCCACGAATCGCGACGGGACGGCGAACGTGCTCGAGGCTGCGCGCGACGGCGGAGCGCGGCGGCTGCTGTTCGTCTCCTCGCTTGCCGTAGCCGGTCCCACCACGCCTGGCCACCCGATCGACGAGAGCCGCCCGCCGGCGCCGGTCACCGCTTACGGGCAATCCAAGCTCGCCGCCGAAGTCCTGGTTCACGCCGTGGGGACCTCCCTGCCCTGGACGATCGTGCGGCCGCCCGTGGTGTACGGCGAGTGGGATCGCGGCACCCTCAAGATCTTCCAGCTCGCCCGGCGCGGCGTCGTCCCGGTATTCGGTGACGGCTCACAGGAATTATCGGTCATACACGCCGAAGATCTGGCCCGCGCATTGATCGCGGCCGCCACTTCACCGGCCGCGGCCGGTCGCGTTTATTTCGCGGCGCATCCCCAGGTGACGACCAGCCGGATGCTCGTCGTCGCTGCGGCCCGGGCGCTCGGCCGGGCTGCGCCTCGCATCGTGCCGGTACCGCCCCTGATCGCGCGCGGTGTGCTCTGGACCGTCGGCACTCTTGCAAATCTGGCGGGGCGCGCCACCTTGCTGTCGGCCGATAAGAGCAACGAGTACCTCGCCCCGGCCTGGACGTGCCGAAGCGACGCATTGACCCGCGATACGGCGTGGCAGGCGCAGATTGACCTCGAAACCGGGCTCCGTCGAGCCGCGAATTGGTATCGGGAGGTGGGATGGCTCTGAAGCCGTTGTGGCGCGAGTACACTGCGGTCGATATCGCAACAGGCGCGTATATCGCGGTTGCCACCGGTGCCGTCCTCAACGCCTTCCGTAGTGAAGGCATCCGCGGATGGCCGTGGCTGCTCACTGCCCACGCCTTGATCCTCGCGCTGGTCCTCCTGGCGCCGCGCGCACGGAATTCGGGAACGATCGGCCGGTTTTTGGGCGACTGGTACCCGATGCTGCTGCTCCCGGCCCTCTATGGCGAGATCGGGGTGCTCACCCTGAGCGCCGGATTCCAGAACGACCTGCTGATTCAGCGGCTGGAAACCTGGGTCTTTGGATCGCAGATCTCGTATCGCTGGATTCGAGAGTCGCCCAACCAGGTCGTGTCGTGGGTGCTGCACGCGTGCTATCTGGCGTACTACCCCATCCTCTACGCATCGCCATTCGCGCTGTGGATGGTGGGCCGACGTGACGCCTCCCGTCACACGATCTTTGCCGTGATGGCGACCTTCTACCTCTGTTACGTCGTCTTCCTCTTCTTCCCGGTCGCTGGGCCCCGCTACGCGTTCGATGGCGCACACAATCTCGCCACCGAAGTTGGGCCCGCACGGTTTGCCGCGTGGTTGTTGGACCGTGGGGACTCGTGGGGCGCGGCATTCCCGTCCTCGCACGTGGCCGCATCCGTCGTTGCGACCGGGATGGCGTTGCGGTATTGGCGCCGGCTGGGGCTGCTACTGTTGCCGTTCACGACGGGGTTGATCCTGGCCGTGGTGTACGGACAGTTCCACTACGCCGTGGACGCGTTAGCGGGGTTGATCCTGGCGGCCATGATGCTGGGCATCATGCAGACGGCGGAAGCGACGGCGCCGCAGCGCGTCGCGGTTGGCGACTACGGGGTGGAGCCGGGCAGCAGCGTTTAGTGTTGCATGTGCATGTGGGCCATCTCCATCGGCACGCCGACCACCGGCTTGCCCACTGGCCCCATGAAGTGCCGCAGATCCCTCTGGTACAATGAGTCGCTCGGATCGGTAGCCGGCCAGGTGGCCTTGCGATCGGGCATGAACAGGCCGCCCACGACCCCCATCCCGCCGTCCCGAATCCTCTGACCGGTCGGATTCTCGTAGATCACACGAACGCGATAGCGGTGTGACGGCGTGATCGGCATGCCGAGTCCCTTCAGACTGTAGAGTTTGGCGACCGGCACCGCGCTGGGTTCTCCCGGCCGCGCTAGACCCGGTTCCCCATGCCAGAGGAGCTTGCCCGTCGTCATATCCCAGAACTCGATGGTGCGCCCGTAGGCATGCATGTGGCCACCAATGACAATCAGTTTCCCTTCGACCGCCGGACTTGCTTCATAGGAGCGTTCGCTGCGACCTGGCGGCAGGTCAAACGATTTGTCGCCAACTGGAAACGCGACGTCGAGCTGCCATGGGAGAACCGAGAAGAATGGCCAGGGGCGGCGATCGGGTATGTAGCTGAGGACGAGCCGGACCCGAACACCACGATGTCCCACGTTCGTCGGATTGTGCACCATCGCATTAGCGAGAATGCGTTGGCCCGCGTGAACGCGCGAACCGAACAGCAACCAGGGAAACCGGATCTCACCCGTCTCCATACCGGATGCAAGAACCCGCCGCGCGATCGGCAGGAAGAGCTCGCGCTCGTTCGGATCCATGACATTCATGTGATGGAGCAGATTCGCGGGCAGCTCGTGCCCGTCCGCGTCGACGAGCTCGGCGTGCAGAGCGTAGATCGATCCAGTCACCGGAAACTCGCCGACGGACGCCGGCTCGTCCACCACGGTCCCCGCGGGCAGATCCACGGGCGGCAACTCGAGGACTAATTCGCCCCGTTTCGGGCCTGGGGAGATGGTGGCACGCTCAAGCGCGCTCCAATCGCCAGATGCGGCCGGACCCGCGGCCGGATAATGGTTAGGAATCGCGCCGACCGCGGAGCCGGCAACGATCACACGGAGTGCGGCCAGGACCACGAGCAACCGTGGGGGCATCGAGCGACTCCTCACCGAACCAGGTGTTCCGTGACAGCAGCGAGTTTGGAAAACGGGACGCCGTCGAGAGCGACGCCGGATGGCAAGGCGACGTCGAGGCGTTCCAATATCGTCGGCATCAGATCTACGGTACGAATAGCGGTTTCGGGAAGAGTCACGCTGGCAGCGATCGGGACCTCCATATGCTCCGCGATGAGACTGCCATGACCGGCCCGATGCTCCGGGATTTCCCAGGGGCCCCGGAAATCCGCCCCCGGCGCGGCCGCCAGGGCGAGATCGCCGGCCCGGGGGCTCCGAAACAGCTGTAGCAGCTGGCGTGGTGCGTCGGGCACGTCCGTCTCCCTCGTTCGCGACAGGAGGTCTCGATCATCGAGCTCTAGATACCCACCGAGGCCGAGGGGATCTCCAGTCTCGGGTTCATACCGAACCAATCCCGCCGACTCCATTAACCGTGCCCGAGCGTTTTGGGTTCGGACGACAATCCCACGCGCCGAATCGGCCCGGCAGGCCGCGAGCCGCACCGCCGGCAGGGCGAGCAGACGCTCGAGGATCGCCTCCGGAATCTCGGATTCGGTGAGGGAGCGCTCCCGCGCGGACCGGGGATCGAAATAGAGCTGCACGCTCGCGTTCCCGGAGACCATCGTGGCGACGCGGGCACCTCGACGCCACACGTGCACCGGATGACGCAAGGTGGGCACGCCATCGCGCTCCAGGAGCACGGCGGGGTCGGTGTGCTCCCGCATGACCGTCATCCCGTGATCAGAAACGACAAAGAAGGCGGGCAGCTCCCTTCCCCGTTTCCGGACGCGAGCGACGAAGGCACCGATGGCGCAGTCCACGAGCCGGTAGCTCTCGAGCACGGCGGCGTGCAGCGGATCCTTGAGATGCGAGATGCCATCGACGCCTGGAAACACGACAAAGAGGAAACGCCACGGCTCGTCCGCGGCGTCGAGCCAGGCCTGCGCGACCGCGCGATCGAGCGCCGGGTACGTTCCGGCGTAATGGGCAACCGATCCCAGCACGACACGGCGCAGAGCACACCGGTTGCCGCCGGCTTGCAGCCCGCGCGTCAGCGGTGTGCAGATCGCGATACTCTCGGGGACGAGATCGAAAATCGAGGGAGTGGCGACGATGTCGGTGTTCAACCAGCCACCCTGCACCCCACAATAGCTCCGCGCGGCGCGCCATTGTTCGCGCCACCCGCCCCCGGCCCCGCGGCGATCGAGCCAACGAATTCCGGGAATGTCGACACTTCCGGGATAGCGACCGAACAGGAATGGGATGTAAGCGACGCCGGTCGTGGACGGAAAGACCGTCGTCCCCGTCCGCAGTCCGCCCGGCTCGATCACCCAGCGCGCGAGATTAGGCAGGTCGCCACGTCGGAGCAGATCCCGCAGCACATCGACGCGTGCGCCGTCGATCAGCACGATGACCGCGCGATTCGCGGGAGGAGGCGTGGCCACTTATCGAGCCCGAGCCGGAGCGGCTGCTGCCGGCCGCTCCCAGCAAAGGCCGAGCGGCTTGCACAGGGCCACGGTCGCAATTATCCCGGCCGCAAGCAGGACCACGGCCACGGCAGGCCAAATCGGATCGTGCGGTCGAGGCACCCACAGCGCCCGCTGGAACGCCGCGGCATCGCGCCAACGCCGCTCCGGCACGGGACTCAGCGCGCG
>QHVB01000026.1 GCA_003222195.1 Gemmatimonadota bacterium
GAAAGACGCGGTACATACGAGTGTATCTCAAACGTCGCGGGCATTGGCAGAACGTGGCGGCTCAATCGGCGTTGATCACGCCATGAGCGCGGCGCCTAACACGCGCCTGAAGCTGCCGGCGCCCGTCGTCTGTGGTAGAATTGCAATTGTGATTATTTCAGCTCGGCGCCGCAGCTTAGGCGCACCCCGTTAGGCGGCGGCGAAAATAGGAGCGTGACCCTTTGCCCATCTTGCCCCTCATGCCGAAAGGTGGCATTGATCGTCTCGCAGACGTTCCCATTCGCTGGCTTGTGTTGGGCTTGCTGATCGCCGGGATCTGGATCTTTGCGAAGCTATGGATAGACCAGAATGACTCGGATCGATATGTCCTGCGCACCGAGGGCGAGACGCTGCGTATCGCGGTGGGCCAGGAACTCGACCTCACATTCCAGACCATCGGACCCGGCGAGTATGAGAGTCGGCCGAGCATTTCGTCGTCATCGCTCCAGTTCCTCGACGTGACGGCCTTCAGGCCTGCGCCGCGGGCGGGTCTCGCACAACGCTTCCGGTTCAAGGGCGCAATCCCCGGCCAGGCAATTGTCGTTATCCATCACTCAGGCAACAGTCCCGTGATTCACGACACGGTGAACGTACACTGACGGAGGCCGCGCCTTTTGTCGCCGCCGCCTAACACGCGCCTGAAGCTGCCGGCGCTACGTCATCTCAGGTAGAATTGCGTTTGTGAACGTGAAAGCATCGCGCCGCAGCTTAGGCGCATCCCGTTAGGCGCTTTCGCCGCTACACCCGTACATTGGCTCAGTGCCGTATCAATTCGAATGGGACGCAGACAAAGCTGCGGCGAACCTTCGTAAGCACGGTGTCTCTTTCGACGAGGCAGTCACAGCGTTTAATGACCGCCTCTCCATCCTTCTGCCGGATCCCGATCACTCGGCCGGCGAAGAGCGTTATCTTGTGATGGGACTTTCAACCCGCGCTCGCCTCCTGGTTGTTGCCTTTGTCGAGCGCCCGCCACGAACCCGACTCATCACTGCAAGACTCGCTACCAAACGCGAGCGCCATGACTATGAAGAAGGCCAAAGGTAAACAGCAAGTACGAGAAGCGGATCGAGACACGATGCGTCCGGAGTATGACTTTTCAAAAGGCGCTCGCGGGGTCACGGGAGCTCGTTATCGTGAGGGGACCAACATCATCGTTCTCGATCCAGAGTTGATGGATGTATTTCCCGATTCCGAAGCTGTGAATGAAGCGTTACGCGCTCTTGCACCTGTCCTCCGTCGGCGAAAACGGGTTTCGTGATTGCGGCGAAGCGCCTAACAAGCGCTTGAAGCTGACGGCGCGCGTAAATTGTGGAATGAATCTTTCTTCAGCGCGCCGCAGCTTAAGCGCCATCCGTTAGGCCGCCCCCGAGCTAGCTTGGAGGAAAAATGAAACGATCTTCGGTCACCAGCTTGCTTGCCGCCTTCCTTACCCTTCCAAGCGTCCTGGTGAGTCAAACTGGCACGCTAAAGACGCCCGTCACGAGAATCAGCGGAGTAGAGACCGTCCTGATCGCCCTCGAGGGGACGTGGCACTTCGATTTGTATTCACGTGGCAATACGCTTCCTATCGCTTCCGGTGAGCGCGAAATGCGGCTGCTGAGCGACTCTACCAAACTCGCCTGGACAGAGACTCCTGTCGATCGGCCACACGGCGGCACCAGCGTTCCGGGATCCTGGACGGCGACCAATGTTGGTCAGTCGCACGCTGGCAGCGGCTTTCTCGGGTATAACGGGGCGACGGATGCTTGGTACGTCTTGGGAACGTACGCGCACGAACCCAATCCCCTCGTTCTGGTTGGGCGGGCCGACCGCTCAGGGCGCATCCTCATGTTCGCTCCACTGGAGATCACAAGCCGTCCAGGAACCTATGTGTCTTCCGAGCTCCGGCTCGTTGATGCCGAGCATTTCGAGTGGGTCGCATCGGACGGACGGTGGCGCGCAGTCTTCACGCGGGTCGGCCACTCATAACACAGGCGGCGGTCTAACAAGCAGTTGCCGCTGCGGGCGGCCCGGTTTTGGGAAGAATTTCGTTTGTGCGCCAGCGCGCTCTGTCCGAGTCTCAACTGTCGCGGCGTCCCCGCAGGTGGCGCCGCAGCTTACGCGCTTCCGTTAGGCCGCACCACCATGCAGGAGGAGATTATGTCCAAAGCCCCCATCTTTCGAATTGCTCTTCCGTTGATGTTTGTGATTCCTTGCGCGATGGCCGCGCAGGTACCGGCCGCCCTCGCCAACGCCATAGGGACCCGAGATCGCGCCGAAATGCTGCTCGACCCTGTGACGTGGAACCGACTGACCGCTGACGACTTCACGATCGTCCTCGCAGACGGCACCCTCATGACCAAGGCGCAGCGGCTCGCTCAACTCACGAGTCAAGGACGCGTTCGCTGCGAAGCCTGTGTTCTGCGCCCCGTCTTTTACATCGACCGCATGCCAGTGTCCGAAGGTGTTGAGCTTTTGGAGCTGCTTCCCCGTGCTGAAGGGCGGGTTTCGGGCTACCCCCAAGTGCAAATCGCGCGACGCGGCAGCGTCTTCGTGCGCAGGTTCCATCGCGAGGGTAACTGGATTCTCGAGATTTGGGTCAAGGATCATGGAGAGTGGCGCGTTCAGATGGCGCAGATCACGTCTGCCGAGAGTTAACATCTCGGGGTTGCGGCCTAACATGCGCTTGAAGCTGGCGGCGCGCGTAAATTAAGGAATGAATCTTTCTTCAGCGCGCCGCAGCTTAAGCGCGATTCGTTAGGCAGCAACGCACGTACCTAGATCCTCTATCCCCGCGCTCTCATCCATGATGGGAACTAAGCGATGGAGCGAATCGAACTGCCAGAGGCTGGACAGCATCGTGTCCTCGAGACCCTTCAGATTTGGAAGCATGAACTTCCCGATACACGAAGTGCTGTGCTTCCGCCGAACACCCAAAACCCCAATCCACTCGTGATTGCTGATTCCGTCGTGGCCTCTGTATTCTCTCCAGGCGCCATCTGTTCCGTTGACAAAGAGTCAGGGCGGCTGCAATGGGTACACAGACTCGACGGATATGGCGGGTCGTGTCTCTCGCACGCCGGTGGCAGGATCTACGCGAAATCAAGTCGGACCGTCTACTGCCTTGATGCGGCGTCGGGACATCCGTATTGGCAGTTCTCCCCCAGTTCCACGGGTAGAGAAACCACCTATTCGTTCCCAATAATTCATGGCGAGAGGGTCTTTTTTGGAGATCGAGCTGGAGTGTTTCACTGCCTTGATGCCCGTTCCGGTGCGCAGATTTGGGCTCAACAGGTTTCTACCGGGAAAAACAATCAGGTAAACTCAACAGCGGCAATCTACAGTGACCTGGTGGTTGTTAGCTCTAACGATGCTGTTGTCGCCGCCTACGATACCCAAACAGGTCGCGGAGTTTGGAGGCAGTCGACCGATGGACCGTGCATAACGGAGCTGCTAATGCAGGACGGGAAGATCTTTGTGGCAACCGCGGCATCAATCTATACCCTCGACGGGTCAACAGGAGAGACTCTTTTCAAGAAGAACTGGCAGAACCTGGATGTTCACTCATTCACCCGCTGCCCCGCGTCCCTAGTCGTCGTGCTCAAGGGGGCCGGTACACGTCAACCAAGTAGCCACGGTTCGAGCGGTCCGCCGCAACTGATCGCGTTGAGCGGCACTACCGAGATCTTCCGAGTCGCGGCGGCCGAGTTTATCGTCGGCATTCGCTTCGATAACGATTCTGGTCTCATCTTTGAGTCTCGTCTTGACGGAATCGGAATTGTTGACCCGTCCACCGGCCAACGGCTGCATAATATCTACTCTGAAAATGAGGTGGTCGGGTTTGGTCTGGTGGACGTAGATGATGGCCGTATCTATGCCATGGATATGGACAGAAACATGTACTGCTTGCGTAGCCCGACAAACCAGGTCGGCGTTGCTGCCTAACAAGCGCTTGAAGCTGGCGGGCGCTCTCGTTTTAGAGGAAGTCGTTGGGTCGTGCCGGACACGGGACCTTCGTCCACCACTCTTGCGCCGGCGGGCCGGTCGCCCGCAGCTTAAGCGCGATCCGTTAGGCAGCGCTATCGAGATGTCGTACGTCGTGGCGATTGTCGCACATCCAGACTTCGAGCCGTTGATACCGCTGGCGGAGCGAGTCCACGTATGGTTGGCCGACACGTCCGCAAATCGAACGCGCGCCCAAAACTACTGGCGGGCCCATCCCCAGAACTCGATAGAGCAGGGAGTCACGACTTTCAAGGTTGGTGTGCGCGATACTGCAGAGCAGATGGTCATTGGCGTTCTGGGCCCGGTTGATCTGCACCATGGTGAGCACGCGCACACGCCCCCCTGGGATACGCTGGAGATCTACGGAGCAGCGCCAACCCCGTTGTTACGGAAGGCATTGACGGATTTTGGCATCAGCGATGTGCTTCCGATACCTGGTGGGTTTCGCGCGACTCGGGATCGTGGGAGCGCTGTCTAACAAGCGCTTGAAGCTGGCGGCGCGCTGTAGATTATGGAATGAATCTTTTTTCAGCGCGCCGCGGCTTAAGCGCACCCCGTTAGGCGGCACCCGCCGCACGAGATCCGATGGCGTGAGAATCCTGGTCCTCGGCGGCACCCTCTTCCTCGGTCGGCACATTGTCGAAGCTGCGCTCGCCCGCGGCCATGATGTCGTTCTCTTCAACCGCGGCAAGCACAACCCGCATCTTTTCTCGCACATCGAAAAGCTGCGCGGCGATCGCGACGGGGACCTCGTTGCGCTTCGCGGCCGCCGCTTCGAGACAGTCATCGATCCATCCGGGTACCGACCGGAACACGTTCGGGCGGTGACAGACGTGCTGGGCGGCGCCATTGCTCACTACCTGTTCATCTCAAGCATCTCTGTGTACAGAGACTTCCCTCCACACCGCTCGTTCGACGAGGACGCCCCGCTCGCAGAAGGCGACCAGGGTTACGGAGCGCTTAAGGCACGGTGCGAGGACATGCTCGAAGAGGCGCTGCCGGGTCGAGTCGCGCGCGTGAGACCCGGCCTCATCGTGGGGCCGCACGATCCGACCGACCGCTTCACGTACTGGCCCCGCCGGGTTGCACGCGGCGGCAGCGTGCTTGCACCCGGTCGTCCGGAACGGCCGGTTCAACTCGTCGACGTGCGTGATCTCGCCGAATGGTGCGTGCGGGGAGCCGAGCAGTGCCGTGTCGGAGTCTTCAACGCCGTCGGCCCTCGATCCACGCTGACGATGGGCCAGGTGCTCGAGGGCTGCGCCACGGTTACGGAGAGCGTCGCCCGTTTCAAGTGGGTGCCGGATGAGGATCTACTTGCGGCCGGCGTCAAGCCTTGGACGGAGCTCCCCCTCTGGATTCCGGAGAGCGACTCTCGGGTGGGCGGGATGCTGCTAGCTGACAACCGGCGGGCGGTGGCGGCAGGCTTGACCTTCCGGCCGCTCGCTGACACGATCCGCGCGACGCTCCAGTGGGACCGCCGTGAAGGTGCGGCCGGACACGATCTCCCGATTCGGGTCACGCCGATCCCTCCGGAGCGCGAGGCCGAGCTCCTTGCATACTGTGTATGAACGGCCCGCGCCCAACCTGGTGCCGCCTAACAAGCGCTTGAAGCTGGCGGCGCGCGTAGATTAGGGAATGAATCTTTCTTCAGCGCGCCGCAGCTTAAGCGCGATTCGTTAGGCGGCAACACAGCATTCGAGATCTAACGGTGCCCTCCATCGATGAGGTCCTGCAGATCGTCGATCCCACGCGTTTTTCCATCGCGCTTAGCGAGCTTATTGCCCGGAGTCCTCGCAGCTTTGCCGAATCGCGGCCGGCAGAACGTGTGGCCTGGTGTGTTTCAGAACTCGAGGCAGAGGTCAACAACGGCGGCTTCTCCCTTTTCTTTATGAATTCCACGGGGGATCTTGCCGCCGAGACGGTGGACGCACTCGGTAGAATCGGCGCGTACAAGACCATGGCGCTCGTGAAGGAGGCGATGTCAGTGTTTCCCCCTCCTGGACCGGCCGCGGCGCGTCAGTCACGGGAGGCACAGTTGAAAGCGTTGCCGGCGTCTGCCCGGGCCACCTGGGATCGGCTCGATAAAGCATTCTTTGCGTACCCGGACGACCTTCCCACGTTGATGCGCTCCTTTGTGACCGCACATGCGGCGGACTTTCGGTGAGGTTGCCGCCTAACACGCGCCTGAAGCTGACGGCCCGGCGTCTGTGGTAGAATTCCATTTGTGATTATTTCAGTTAGGCGCCGCAGCTTAGGCGCGATCCGTTAGGCGGCGGCTCGCCGGTCTAGTAAGTCCCAGCCATTCTTAACGCGTGTACTTCCGGATCCTCGGTGAAATCACCGACGTCGAGACGATTGCCACCGGGTCACGCATTCGTGAACTGGCGCGGCTGCGGCGGCGCCATGGCCGAGGCCGCTGGCGCAAACGGAAGGGAACAGCGCAGGTGGAGCTGGCTGGCGGCGTGATACGGATTGCCGAGCTGCACTGGTATGAGGCGGCGGGCATAGGTCAACGCGAATTCAAGATCAAGCGTTATCTTGATTGATATGGCAACGCGTGCGCGGCAACTCGTCCTCTGTCTGCGGAACCGGGGCTACGAGGCTTCCCTCGAGCGTCGGAAGCTGTACCAGGTTATTCCCGATCGGGACGCCGAGAAGCTTGGCCAGTTTCGGGTGATCGATGAGTCCGGTGAGGATTATCTCTATCCGGCCACCTTCTTTGCCGTTGTCAAACTCCCGCCCCGCATTCGGCGTCGCGTTCTCGCCGCCGCCTAACAAGCGCTTGAAGCTGCCGGCGCCCGTCCTCAACGAGTGCGGTGACGGGCCCGCGTTCGGTGTTGTAGAATTCCGTTTGTGAACCTTCTAATTCGGCGCCGCAGCTTAAAGCGCCATCCGTTAGGCGGCGCCGCGCTGACGGCAGCCACACCCGAGCGTAGGAGAGGAGCGAGTTGGTGGTCACCGATGAGATGAATTGGCAGCGATTTTATTCTGGCACACGCGCAGACCTGAAACCGGGAGACCAATTCTACCACGGTACACGGGCTGACCTGACGCCGGGCGACCTCATCAAGCCTGGCCATCGCGCCAACTTTGGCAAGTTGGATAGGGTTACAACCTACGTGTACTTCAGCGCCACCTTGGACGCCGGTATCTGGGGAGCGGAGCTCGCAGGCGGCGAGGGCCCCGGTAGAATCTACCTAGTGGAACCGACCGGGCCGTTTACCGATGATCCCAATCTCACGGACAAGAGATTTCCGGGAAACCGCACTAAGTCGTACCGCTCCCGAGAACCGCTGCGAGTCCTGGGCGAGTGCACGGGTTGGCAGGGGCACCCACCCGAAGTGCTTCAGGCCATGAAGGACCACCTTGCGCAACTCAAACAGCTTGGTGTTGAGCCAATCGATGACTGATGCCGGAGTCGTTGGCGGGTCCAGCGAGATCGGGCGCCGCCTAACAAGCGCTTGAAGCTGGCTGCGCGCGTAGATTAGGGAATGAATCTTTCTTCAGCGCGCCGCAGCTTAAGTGCGATCCGTTAGGCGCCCGCGCAGCATGCTAACAACGTTCCTCTTCCCGCTTGTTATGCTCGCGGCTCAAACCCCCGCTCAGGATTCCATCACGCACATGGTTCTGACGCTCGAAGCGCAGCGCCGGGCGGCTCACCTCAGCGGCAACGCCGATCAGCTCGCCAGTATTCTGGCCGACGATTTCGTGGATATCGGCGCCAATGGTGGACGCCGGACGAAACAGCAGAATGTGGAAGAGACGCGAGCGCATGTGATTCAGTGGACCACCTTAGTTGCCACGAATGAACGGGTTCAGGTATTTGATTCAACCACGGCGGTGGTAACGGGTGAACAAGAGGGGGCTGGTACCTATAATGGTCAGCCATTTGGGCGAAAGACGCGGTACATACGAGTGTATCTCAAACGTCGCGGGCATTGGCAGAACGTGGCGGCTCAATCGGCGTTGATCACGCCATGAGCGCGGCGCCTAACACGCGCCTGAAGCTGCCGGCGCCCGTCGTCTGTGGTAGAATTGCAATTGTGATTATTTCAGCTCGGCGCCGCAGCTTAGGCGCACCCCGTTAGGCGCCACGTCTCTCCACCAAGAATGGCTGAACAAAAGAATCCGCGCTTCCAGCAGGCCGTCCGCGATAGCTTCGCCGCACAGCAATTGATGGCGACGATCGGCGCACGGCTTACTCGCGTTGGCCCTGGGGAGATCGAGATCCGCGTGCCCTTTCGGCACGATCTGATGCAGCAGCACGGGTTCCTCCACGCTGGGGTCGTGACCTCCGCGCTCGATAGCGCGTGCGGATACGCCGCATTCAGCTTGATGCAGGAGGGTGCCGGAGTACTCACGTTGGAATTTAAGACGAATTTCCTGGCTCCTGCTCGGGGAGAGGAGCTGATCGCGCGCGGACGTGTCGTGCGGGCAGGTCGCACGATCAATGGTGTGTCAGGGAGAGGCCTCAATGCTTACTGACGGTGCGGAGAACCCAGTGGCTACCATGCTTGCCACGATTATGACGGTTCGTGATCGTCCGGATGTCGTCGGCTGAACGGGGGCGTATTGTGCGGTTCGGATGCGCGTGGCGCCTAACAAGCGCTTGAAGCTGACGGCGCGCGTAGGATATTGAATGACACCTTTTTCTTCAGCGCGCCGCAGCTTAAGTGCGATCCGTTAGGCGCCCGCGTTCCTTCCATCCATGACAATCCCGATGCTTTCCCCGTGTGCTCGCTGCGGGACCTCATTAGACCGAGCAACAGCCGAGCATTGCGGCGTTTGCGATTATACTGTCTGCCCGAGCTGTCGCGCGACGACCGGCCCTATCTGTCCACGCTGCGGTGGCCTCGTGGCTGGACACATCTATGTAGGGATTATCGACGTCGTTCCCGCAAAGCGTGTCGATACTATTCTCGACGCAACGTTTGGGGCGTCGTTATTGGCCGATGGGTTCGCGCAAATCAGACACCGCGTCTGGGCGCGTGCACGCGTGCCGGATATCACCGACGTTTTCAACATCCAGGCGCTAAAGGGCGCGTCACTATCCGCAACCTGGGGCTTCTCGATCGCTTTCGTACCGCACGTCTCGGCCGGCAAGGTCAAGTGGCATCGCACGCTCAAGTCGGCCCGGTTAGACGTCCGTTACGACCCGAGGAACTTCCCAACACGCAAGGAGAGCCCGGACCTCCAGCTCGACACGCTGTATGGCGAAAGCGAGCTACGAGATCAAGGATCGGCGCTCGCCGCCCTTGCCATTCCCCAAGCGTTGCGTTTCTGGGGTGGCGTCAACCGAGTCGTCGATTTGCGCGACGTATTGGAAGGCTTGCGACAAAAGGACAAGGACGCCGTTGCTTTCGGATTCTACAACTATATCCAGCACCCCCTCGCTCTGGCGTTCACCCACGCGAGACTAGGCGACCGTGTCGCCGCCTTTGACGAGTTGTCTCGCAGTGCATGGTTTCAGAACGATCCTGCGGATCTCAAGGCTGCCCTTATTCAGGCGCTGGAGGCCGAACTGGCGGAACGCGGCGCCTAACAAGCGCTTGAAGCTGGCGGCGCGCGTAGATTAAGGAATGAATCTCTTGTCAGCGCGCCGCAGCTTAAGCGCGCTCCGTTAGACCGCGCAACTCCTCTCCCCTGTAGCGTACATACGTAGTATGTACATTGATCGGTGGCTGATCTTCGCTTCGAGTGGGATCCGGCCAAGGAGCAGGCCAATCGGCGCAAGCATAGGGTCTCGTTTCAGGAGGCCGAGAGTGTGTTCGCCGATGAACACGCGCGCTTACTTGACGATCCTGACCATTCGGAGGCCGAGGATCGGTTCGTACTCTTGGGCTTGAGTTGACGGTTCCGCGTGCTGGTGGTGGTGCACACATATAGAGGGAATGAGGACGCGATTCGGATCATTTCGGCGCGCGGAGCGACGAGGACGGAACGCGCGTACTACGACGCGAGGTGGCAACGATGAGACGTGAATACGATTTCTCCAAGTCCCGGCCGAACCCTTATGCCGAGCGCCTCAAGGAGTCGGTGACGATCCGCTTGGACACGCGGGCGCTGAAATATTTCAGAGAGCTGTCAGCGACCAGTGGAATTCCTTACCAGACGCTGATCAATCTTTATCTACGCGACTGTGCAACGACGGGACGCAAGTTGGATCTGCAATGGAAAGCGCCGAAGCGAGCGCGGTCTAACAAGCGCTTGAAGCTGACGGCGCGCGTAGATTGAGGAATGAATCTTTCTGTAGCGCGCCGCAGCTTAAGCGCATTTCGCTAGACCGCCGAATCGATTTCCCTGAGTCTTGGAGCATGAAGGTCGCAATTCGACGAGCGAAGGCTGAGGACGCGGCCGCGATCGCTGTCTGTCTTTCCGCACTTGGTTACGGTACATCGGCAACACTCGTGGCGGACAAACTGTCTGTGCTGAGGGACAGCTCTGCGGATACCGTGCTGGTTGCCGAGCATCCCTCTGCTGCGATCGTGGGCGTGGTAAGTGTGCACGTACTTCCACTATTCCACGCGCCCGGGAATCTTGCACGCCTAACTGCCTTGGCGGTCCCTCTCAATCATCAGCGGCAGGGTGTCGGTCGCGCTCTGGTCGCGGCCGCGGAAGCCTTCGCTTGGCAGCACGATTGCAGGCGAGTGGAGATCACAAGTGGAGATCATAGAGAGGATGCGCACGCTTTCTACCGAGCCTTAGGGTATGAAGTGGATGAGCGACGCTTTATCAAGCACCGTTCGTCGGCGGTCTAACAAGCGCTTGAAGCTGGCGGCGCGCGTAGAATATAGTATGACTACTTTTTCTTCAGCGTGCCGCAGCTTAAACGCGATCCGTTAGGCTGCCCTCACTGCTTCCATGAACTCTGAGGCCACTCTGAATCAAGTTGAAGGGCCTACCCGGGCGGAGGCTCTCGGAAAGACGCTGGAATAAATGCGCAGCATTCGTGGTCTAGGCAACCGGGAGGGACGACTCCATGGTTGCTTCGACGGCAGTACCTCAGCTCCTTGCGCGCTGGGCGCACTTCTACGGCCACACGCCCGTGACCGCCGCGGTGACCTATCTCCACCTTGTCGGTATCCTGGTGGGCGGCGGCGTGGCGGTCGCAGCCGATCGGGCGGCGCTGCGGCTCTCACCCGCGACGCCCGACTGGCCCCAGGAGCTGGCCCGCCTTGCCAGCGTGCACCGCTGGGTGATCGCAGGCCTCGCGCTCATTTTCGCCACCGGTCTGTTGATGATGTTCGCGGAGCTCGACCGCGTTGCGACCTCCGTCGTGTTCTGGACCAAGATGTGGCTCATCGCCCTGCTGCTCGGCAATGGCTACATCCGGATGCGCGCAGAGCACGCGCTCGGACAGAACCGCGCCGCCGGATGGGGTCGGTTCCGGCGGGCATCGCTTGCCAGCCTCGTGTTGTGGTTCGCCGTCCTGCTGGCCGGCACGTTGCTCCACCTCACCACCTGATGAACGCATCCGATGCATGAAAGCCTCCGCGACATTCGTTCGTGCTCTGGACCACGCCCGGGTGTTGCCGTCTGGCTAACGGTGCGCGTGCAGCCTAACAAGCGCCTGAAGCTGCCGGCGCCCGGGTGTCTGTGGTACAATTCCATTTGTGAATTGCACAGGACGGCGCCGCAGCTTAGGCGCATCCCGTTAGGCATCACAAATGCTCCGAGTGCTCGCAGGCATCCTAGCTGTCGGCTTCGGTGCCGCTCTCAAGGCATCTGCGCCTGAGCCGAAGGCCGCTATCGCCGGCGTCGTGATCGATAGTGCCAGCATGCGCCCGGTCTACCCTTCTCGCGTGGACATGATTGGGACAAACATCTTTGTGTTAGGCGACACTCTTGGGCGCTTCTTGCTTCCCGATGTCTCACCTGGGACGCATCAGCTGCGGGTTCGCGCCCTCCTGCATTTTCCTGACAGTCTGACGGTCACCGTCGGGACGGACACGGTGCGACTGAAGCCCATTCGATTGCGGCTCGACGTTCGCATGGATTCGATCTTGCGATCGGTCACGATTGTTGCCCCAGGCGAGCCACGGTGATGGTGATGCCTAACAAGCTCTTGAAGCTGGCGGCGCGCGTAGATTATGGAATGAGTCTTTCGTCAGCGCGCCGCAGCTTAAGCGCGATCCGTTAGGCCGCAGGGACAACTGCCTGAATCAAGGTCAGGGTATTGGCTTCAAGAGGGAGGGAAGGAGAAATGATCAAGGTCAGCGTGCTATATCCAGGTGGTGCTGGCACTACGTTCGATATGAGTTACTACCTTAACCGCCACATCCCGATGGTGCGAGCAAAGCTTGGCGCGGCCTGCAAGAGTGCAGCTGTGGAACAAGGCTTGGGCGGTGCCACGCCTGGCGCACCACCAGCGTTTAGCGCCATGGGCCATTTGTACTTTGATTCCGTGGAGGCCTTTCAGTCTGCGTTCGGCCCACACGCCGGCGCGATCATGGATGACATTCCTAACTACACCAACGTCCAACCGACGATTCAGGTGAGTGAGGTGAAGCTATAATTCGGTTGGAGTTACTGCTCCTTTTTACAGCCTGCGGCCTAACACGCGCCTGAAGCTGCCGGCGCGCGTCATCTGTCGTAGAATTGCGTTTGTGAAAGTGAAGACTTGGCGCCGCAGCTTAGGCGCACTCCGTTAGGCCGCCGCAGGCATTCGGGCACTGGCCGGCCCCTATTTCGAGCAAGCCTACCTCAAACGAGCGGCATTACGCACTACGAGCGGCGCCAGCGGCCTTATTCTTGCGCGGAACTCACACAGCTGCTCGAGGCTGCGGCCTGCGTGTGTCGTATTTGGTCCTCCTGCGAGAATCGCAGCCAGTACTACCTGCCGTAGGGAGTTAGCGCGATGGTAATCGTACAGGTCGTAGAAATGGCGTTTGCCCTTGTGCTTGGCGGCTTGATTGTTCACTGGGCAGTCGAGCGCCAGCGGCTTCGTCGGTTTGTTCAGAGCTTCGGTGTTCTCCCTGCCGACCCTCGTCGCCTTGCCCTTGAAGTGGCCGGCCGCCTCTTTACGCGACCGCATGGCGGTTCTGATCCTCCCTACTTGCTCAAGGCACTCGGTCCCCTTGGGGCTACTCCGAGCGCTCTGATTGACCGAGGCGGGTGCTGCTCCGGTACGTCCCGGCTCTACATTCTCTGCTTGTCGCAGCTCGAAATCCGAGCCCATCAAATAACCCTATACCATCGCACGGGACTCGCTCGGCACTGCCTCGTCGAGGTTCGCCTCCCAGACGGTCCGCTGATCGCCGACCCATTTTACGGTCTGTACTACACTGACGAGACCGGACGGCCAATAGACCTCGACCGCTTGCAGAGTGGCGCCACGCCCCGCTTCGCCTCGCTGCCACACAGCGACCGCACCGCTTACCCACCCCACGAGTACTACGATTTCGTTTTCACCCTTTCCAAGACGGCCAACTGGACCATGAGTTGGTGCAGGCGCCAAGCCTACCGCTTTCTAATCGCGGTCACTCGAGGTGGCATAGATCGACTACGTTTGCCAGTGATCTTTGAGTGGCCACAGGTCTTGCTCGGTACCATCCTGACGATAACGATCGGTGCCATGCAGGTCTTGGTGTGGGTGTTGCGGTGACCAAGCGCCGCCGAACTTGCGTTTGAAGGCGGCGGCCTAACGCGCGCCTGAAGGTGACGGCGCCCGTCATCTGCGGTAGAATTGCATTTGTGATCATTCCGGTCAGGCGCCGCAGCTTAGGCGCATCTCGTTAGGCCGCGCTCGTAAGAGGAGGGTGAAATGCCTCTCGATGGCAAACACGCCTTGATCACTGGAAGCTCCCGTGGCATTGGCCGGGGAATCGCGCTGAAGCTCGCGGAGCATCGCGTGGGGATCGCCGTCCACTACTACCAGAACGAGCGTGCTGCCAACGACACGCTCGCTGAAGTCCGCAAACGCGGTTCTGACGGTTTCGTGGTCCAAGCCGATGTGTCGCGTCCAGACGAGATCAAGCAGATGTTCCGCAAGGTCCAGACGCAATTCAAGACGCTCGACGTTTTCGTGAGCAACGCGCGACCGGAGGTACCCGCCTTTTTCCAGGCACCCTTGGACATCACCTTAGCGCAGTGGGACACGGCCTTCGATTCCCAGGCGAAGGCGTTCTTGGTCGGGGTGCGCGAGGCGATTCCACTCATGAGCGGCGGAGGACGAATTATCGCCCTCACCTACGCTGAGGGGAGCCGCACGGGTGGACTCCAGCCGTGGGTAGGCATGGGCTCAGCCAAGGCGGCGCTCGAGTCGCTCGTGCGCTACTTCGCCGTGGCACTCGCCAAACGCGGCATCACGGTGAACGCGATCAGCCCCGGCTGGACCGAGAACAGCGTATTGAACACGCTGCCACCACAGGCCCAGGATCTCATCAGGAATTGGCACGTGCGCGGTTGGACGCCCATGGGACGTTTGGGAACGCCGGAAGATGTCGGCAACGTGGTGACGCTCTTCTGTTCGGAGCAAGCCGGCTGGATCACCGGACAAGTGATCTACGCGGATGGCGGTGCCTCGTTGATGAATCCCGAGGTCCCCCCGGAGATACAACTGGGATAACAGCGCGCCAGGAGCCAGCAAGGAGCAGGAGCAGTGCGCGGCCTAACAAGTGCCTGAAGCTGACGGCGCCCGTCGTCTATGGTAGAATGGCATTTGTGATCATTCGACCTTGGCCGCAGCTTAGGCGCGATCCGTTAGACGGCAGCGCACTGGTTCTTCTTCCAATTCTCCCATGACGGTCGCGGTCGCCGATCGCATCCTCGGCTGCCTCAAGGGCATCGCCACTGGTGACGCCATCGGTAAGCAAACAGAGATGTTATCGCATGAGGACGTGCTCCACTGGTATCCTCACGGCATCCGAGGTTTCGAAGGCGCTCCCGGCTCCGTCATTCCTCGATACGTGGGGAACTCGAAGCACGAGTGGCGGATCGGTGAAACCACGGACGACACCGAAATGACTCTTGCCGTCGCGCGTGCCATCCTCATCGATCGGAACGTTTCGCACACGAGCATCGGTCGTGAACTGCTCCGATGCACGAAGTGTGTTCATCCGGGTCTCAAGTCCCTTTGGGAATTTCACCAGGCGGCCGATCCCGCGCGGATGGCAACGAACCATGATGGCTGTGGAGCCGCAATTCGGGTGGCGCCGGTCGGCATCTTCTTTACCTCTCACCGCGCAGAGGAACTCCTGAACGGCGCTCGTGAAGCGTCGGTTTCGACTCACGGTGGGTCACTAGCCATCGCGGCGGCAGCTGCCACTGCTGCCGCGGTCTCGGCGGCGATTGATGGAGCTTCTCTACCCGACGTTCTGGAGCTTGCCGAATGTGCTGCGGCCGAAGCCGAGCGTCGGTGGCCCGGCCCCGCCCCCTCCGCGTTCGCGAACGCGCTCCGTACGGTGCATGACGACCTGGGGCACTTCACCGCACTTCGAGCGGCAGAGATAGCCGCGCTTTACTTTCCGAATCAGCCGATGACGATCGTGCCCCTGGCGCTGGGACTCGGAACACTGATGCAGTCGGCGGAGGAAGCGATCCGCCTGGCTGCGAACATTGGCGGAGATAGTGACTCCGTAGCCTCGATTGCCGGGGCGATCCTCGGGGCCATGTACCCAACGACTGTGAATCCCGACTGGTACGGCGCTGTCGAGGTGGTCAACGACCACAATCTGGTAACAATCGCCAACGAACTCGCCGAGTTGCGACACTGATGTCTACAGCCCGAGAACGCTGCCGCCTAACAAGCGCTTGAAGCTGACGGCGCGCGTAGATTAGGGAATGAATTCTTTTTCAGCGCGCCGCAGCTTAGGCGCATCCCGTTAGGCGGCAAACGAGTGGCGCTGTCCTGTTGTGACGAGGCAACCATGACGAAGACCACAGGCCTGTCCATACTCTTGCTGCTTGCCGCAGCGCAGCTCCCAGCTCAATCCCTGCCTGCCGACTCCCTCTTCGATCGTCTCATCGGTCATTGGGTGCTGCGCGGCACGATAGCACGGCAGTCCACGACCCATGATGTGGACTTCGAATGGATGTTGGGACGGGAGTACGTGAAGATGCACGAAGTGTCCCGTGAGCCGGGGCCGAACGGGGCGCCGCCATACGAGGCGGTCGCGCTATTCGGGCGCGATCCGCGCTCCGGTGAATATGCGGTACTGTGGCTGGATAACACGGGAGCCAGCGCATTCGACGCGGCCGGTATTGGGCGAGGCAAGGTGGCGGGCGATTCGATTCCGTTCGTCTTCAACTACACCGCCACCGACCGGTTCCATAACACGTTCGTCTACAATCGCGCGACCGATTCCTGGCAGTGGCACCTGGACAATGACAGCTCGGGCGTGCGCCGGCCGTTTGCCCGGGTGACGCTGACGCGGCGCTAGCCCATCGGCGGTGCATGGTCGTTTGCCGCCTAACATGCGCCTGAAGCTGACGGCGCGCGTACATTAAGGAATGAGTCTTTCATCAGCGCGCCGCAGCTTGAGCGCGATCCGTTAGGCAGCGCAAGCGCAGGATCAGGTTAAGAGAGAAAGGCCACATGGAACCACCTGTGTTTCTTGCCGCGCTCCTGATATTCGTGGGAATTCCCGCTCTCACGGTCCTCAAGATCGCTCGTCTGCGGGCTAATCGTCCTCAATCGCCATCGGCCGACGTCACTGAACGGCTCGAGGCAGTTGAACATCGTGTCGAGGACCTCCAACAGGAGTTGGCAGAAACACAGGAGCGTCTCGATTTCGCCGAACGTTTGCTCAGCAAGGCACGTGAAGAGCGGCGGATTGGCAGCTGAGGCGACTCTACGGAGTGCGCTGCCTAACATGCGCCTGAAGCTGACGGCGCCCGGAGTCTGTGGTAGAATTGCGTTTGCGATGATTCGAGTTAGGCGTCGTAGCTTAGGCGCATCCCGTTAGGCCGACCAAACCGAAGGAGAGTCCTTGTCGCAGGTTCGCTCGAAGGATTACGCTCCAGGTGGGCTAAAAATGAATGCCCGGCCCGAGAATCCCGACGAAGATCACCGACGCGATGCATCCGGCGACGATCCAGGCATAGCTACGTTCCAGTTCGGCTGGTTCTGCTGATCGCTTGCTGCCGCGCGTGAACTGGGTGAGCCAGAGCAGCCCCGAGGCGCCGCCAAAGGACGCCGCAGCAGCAGAGATCGCGATGAGGACGGGACCCACAGGATTGAGCAATCCCGAGAGGCAGAAAAGCAGACCCCCGGCGACATATGCAGGGACGCTGAGCAGCCTGCTTCTCCTCATGGAGAGATCGTCGCTGCCGACAAGCGCACCCAACCATTGCCCCGATTGGCGAGCGAGAAGAAAATAGATCGCTCCCCCCAACACCGCCATTGCCGGACGCCAGATGAAGGGCGACACTGTGCCGCTTGCGACATCGGCCCAGTCGCCAATGTTCCCGACACCTGAGAAGAGGAAGTAGCCGGCTCCCATCAAAAGGTTCAGCGTAGTGAAAAGCCACAGAAAGTAGGAAATATGCGGCTTGCGCACCGGATTGGTCGCTTTAAGGGCGACGAGCCCAATTGCACCTGCGATGAAATTTACGATCGTGCCCGCTGCCGCGACGCCACGACGGGCGAGCGCACTGATCGCTTCCTCACTGCAATCGAAGTGCACTGACGAGAGCACGTTGGGTTTCCCGCCGAGGGCCACGCAGGCTGCGCCATGCCCAACCGCCTCGTGCGAGACATTCGAAGCGGCGTACGCGACGAGCGCAATCGCCGTGACCGTCAGGAGGTCTGGGAGGGAGCGGTGCTGCATTGGTCCAGTCCAGTCGGTGCGCACTGGCTGTTCAAACGTACGCGGTACCTCTCCCGTCGTGAGATCGCCAAAGCGGTCGAAATGATCCAAGATATCGCGCTGCCATGATGGAACGCCTTTCGTTCGTGTTGCTGGTGCTGCTCGCGGGATGCGCCCTCCAGAGCCGGCCGCAGACTGGTGACCGGCCCGTCGTGGTCGGCACCATCACGGAGCAGCAGAGCCACGCGACGGCGCTCCTGCAGGCAGTGAGCGCAGTCGACGACAGCGTGGTGTGGGTCTCGGGGCACCAGGCAACCTGGGTCCGGACCGTTGACGGCGGTCGCACCTGGGTGCCCGGCGCGATGACGGGCCCGGATTCCGCGCTCGAGTTCCGTGACGTAGAGGCGGTGAGCACCACCACGGCGTACCTGCTGGCGGCCGGCCCCGGCGAGCAGTCGCGCATCTACAAGACCACCGATGCCGGGCGGAGTTGGCGATTGCAGTTCATGAACCGCGACTCGGCCGCCTTCTACGACTGCTTCGCCTTCTGGGACAAGACGCACGGGATCGCGGTGAGCGACGCCGTGCGTGGCAAGATGATCGTGATCCGCACCGACGACGGCGAGCACTGGAGCGCGGTCGCCGAGGACGGGATGCCGCCGGCCTTGCCGGGAGAAGGGTCGCCAGCGGCTGGCGGCACCTGCCTCACCGTGCGGGGCCGTGCGCGGGCATGGTTCGGAACGGAGCCCCATGCCCGAGTCTATCGCTCCGACGATCAGGGCCGTCGCTGGGCCGTGGTGACGACGCCGATCGTGAGCGGCCAGGGCGCCGGCGTCGCCACACTGGCCTTCCGCGACGAGCAACACGGCATGGCGTTGGGTGGTCGTCTCCTCAAGGCTGACGACCGTAGCGACAGCGTGGCGGCGGTGACCAGCGATGGCGGCGAAAAGTGGACGCTCGTGAACCGTCCGACGTTCAGCGGCGCAGTGTATGGCGCCACAGTCGTCCCCGGCATGCCGGGCTACGTCGTGGTGGCGGGGCCGAAAGGACTGGACTGGACAGGGAACGACGGTCGGTCTTGGACCAACCTCAGCGACTCGGCCTATTGGGCCGTCGACTGTACATCTCTCCATGCCTGCTGGGCGGTGGGGCCGCGCGGGCGTATTACCAGCGTCAGATTCGAGCCACCTGTGCGCTCACGCCAGCCGCCTATTGAACGCTGAAGCTGATGGAACGATCGGGAAGTTGAGAACAAGCTTCGCACGTGCTCTCAACACCCGCAGGGCCCCCGTGCGGCCTAACCTGCGCTTGAAGCTGGCGGCGCCCGCCCTCAAAGGATCCGGTGGACCCTCTGAACCGCGGTGTATTAGCATTCCGTTTGTGAACTTTCACATTCTGCGACCGCAGTTTAAGCGCCATCCGTTAGGCCGCACGCGAATACGCGAGGAGGCACCATCGCCATGAACAGAGCCCACTACGGGGCCGTGGCAGCCGGGGCCCTACTGCTAACGCTTCCAGGGTCGCTTCGCCAGGAGCCGACGAATCCTGCGGCCGCCGTAGCAAAGGCGCCCATCATGGTGAGGGGGGACGAGCTGAGGTGGGAGGACTGCTCCGCTGCGATTCCTCGCGGACCCAAGTGCGCCACCCTCGAGGGCGATCGCACGGTGGCCAACGTCCCGTTCACTTACCGGCTGAAGCTACCCGACGGCTACCGCGTTCCGCCACACGTCCACCCAGCCGACGGGCACCTCACCGTCATCGCCGGCACGCTTAACATGGGTTGGGGCGACAAATTCGACGTGAAGGCAACCAAACCTATGCCGGCCGGAAGTTTCATCGTCATCCCGAGAGGAGCTCGCCATTTTTATTGGGCTCAGGGCGAGACGATCGTCCAGTCGCACGGCATTGGCCCCTGGGGGGTGACCTACGTCAATCCTGCGGATGACCCGAGGAAGAGGTAGCGCAATCCGTTAGGCGGCGCTGCGGCCTCCCGTCAGTGCGATGGTGCATCGCCCCTCTTCCGGCCGTCTGTCCGCCGCCCGATCTTGGGGGCACCACTCACGATCCCTCGGAGATCCTATGCGCATCCTCACCGTCCCGGCGTGCCTCATGCTCATGGCCGCCTCCCCACTTCACTCCCAGGCCGCACCTCAGGCCACGCCGAGCGCGCCGCACTGGGGCTCGGCCCCGGCGGTCTTTCCCCCGGGCGCCAGGATGGCCGTGCTGAGCGGTGACCCCGCTAAGGCGGCGCCGTTCACGGTCGAACTCGCCTTCCCAGCCGGCTACAAGATCCCGCCCCACTTCCATCCCACGACGGAGACGGTCACGGTCAAGAAAGGGACGCTCCTCGTCGGCATGGGGGATACCTTCGATGCCTCGAAGGCCAAGCCGATGCAGGTCGGCGACTCGGGGTCCATCCCGGCGAACGCCCACCACTTCGCCGCCGCGAAGGTTCCCACGTTCATTACGGTGGGCGCGATGGGTCCATTTGCAATGACGTACGTCCACGCAGCGGACGATCCTCAAAAGGCGGCGGCCAAGCCGTAGCATGTGGGGGGCGCCGCCTAACAAGCGCCTGAAGCTGCCGGCGCACGTAGATAAGGAAGAGAAGCCTAGTGTGGCGCCGCTGCTTAGGCGCAGTCCGTTAGGCGGCGCCTCCAAGTGCCGAGGTCATTTATGCAGATACATTCTTCGTTCATCAGGCTCGCGATCATTGCGCTCGTTGTCTTTGTCCCTTCGCGAGTTGTTAGTCAGACGCGCGTCGAGGGTGGACCGCTCCTCGGCCTGTACTCACCCGCTGGCAGCTTTCAGCCTGCGCCGTACTACTCAACGGCTCTGCCGAATGCCCCTAGCGCGCTCACCGGCGCGGCGATGGGAGGCCAAGGACGCATCTGGTTCAGCCGACGGCTCGGTCTACAGCTGCAGGTCGCTTGGGCGTCCAGTAGGGTGGGCGGAGGCAATACTCCAGCGGGCACCGCACCCAGCACGCCGGCTAGCGTCCTGACGTCAAGTGTCCAGGCTCTCTTTGTTCTCTCTCACCCATCTCAACGGATTCAGCTCTGGCTCAGTGCGGGGCCGGGACTGGTGCGTCATGGCGGCGAAGCCTACGCCCGGTATGGCTCGCCGGTCCAACTGGCAACCACTCTGGGGTTTGGTTCAGCCATTCCGATGGGGAGCCATCTGAGCCTCAACCTGGGAGCGACCACGTTTCTGTACAACATTGACGTCGCTGACAGTGCGGGCACCAGCCTTGAGCATGGGTTTCAGGTGGACCCGTTATTTCATCTTGGGCTTAGCGTTCGCTGACGTCAGGTCGAGTGGCGCGCGTCATGAGAAACAACAAGCCATCGATAATGATCTTGCGTCGGCTTGGGGGTTGGCGTTTTGGCTCGGATTCCTCCCTACACGTACCCGAAGCTGCCCAACGGTTGGCTTGCGAGGCATGACCCCTTAGCTTAGGCCAACGTCGTCAGGCTGCGTCTAGGCACATGTCACCTCTAGCCGTTCGCGTCGGTGCGGGCGTCCTCGCGCTCCTCGCTCTTATCGCCCTGCGCGGCAAGAGTTGGGCCTACCTCGCATTCGTCGTGCTCGGGCTGCTCTATTTTCCCGCGCAAACCCACTTCCGCGTGCACGCCCCGAAGTGCGAGCAGCTCCTTCCCACGATTCAGGTGCTCGTCCTCTCGCTGCACGACTACGCGCACATCGCGCTGTTCGCCGGCTTCTACTGGATGTCGTGGGTACAGTTCCGGAGGTCTGGCGCGCGCAGCGTCTGGGCGCTCCTCGCGACGCTGCTCGTGGGAGCCCTCGTCGAGATCGCCGAGGGCATGACGGGGCGGGGACATTGCCGCGTGCGGGATCTCGTACCGGACGCCGCGGGGGCGTTGGGCGCGGCGCTGCTGCTCGCTGTCTGGTCCCGGCTCCGCCGGAAACCGGCCTACGTCAGACTCGTCAGGCCTCACGCAGCGGCCGCTCGACTCCCGGCCGCGCCCACCGCCCGTGCTGTCGTTCCTCCGCGCGGTGTCGTTCCGCCCCCGCCCCCCCGGGGTCTACCGGGGCTGTACGTACCTCCGCCCCCTCCCCCGGACTTTTCACCGGGCCCAAGCCCTGTCACGCCAGCGGCGGACTTGGCTCCGACGCAGGAGGTCGCGCCGAAGGGGGGCGCGGCGATCGCGGCGCGTGCAGCGGTCGTGCAACGCCTGCAGGCGATGCTGGGACGTCTCAGGGAAATGTTAGAACGCCTGTGGGTGACCATACGTGGACGTCGCCGCTGAGACACTGGTGCGCGCGCGCGAGTCGTTCTGTTCGGCCCGCGACTGGTCTTCAGACTCCGTCACGTTCGTTCCGGCGCTCCAGCCCGTTAACCTGGGCACAATCACGTTGCGGCCGATTCGATAGGCGCCGCCTGACAAGCGGCTGAAGCTGACGGCGCCCGTCGCGTGCTTCTGCATCCCGTTCATATCCCTAGTGGGATTCCGATATCCCGGTACATTCGTGCGACACGTACTTCTACCAACGCGGGAGGTCGTATGCGCCAAAGGACTTTTTCACTCGGATTCGTGCCGGTCGCTTCGTTCCTCGTCGCGTGCGCCGAGCCTCAGCTGACGGCACCTGCGAATGTCGCTAACCTGGCTGCCTCGGCTCAGCAGCTCGCGGCACCACCGGCCTGCGAGCACGTGAGTGGGGCGTTTGTTTTTACGACATTTCAGTTCACAAGCCAGACGACCGCCGTCGGCGCCGGCACATTGCTGGGGGACCTGTCCGGGCGATTTAGCGCCGAGTACTTCGATATCCAGCAGCGGGGCAGCGGTGTAATCCACATGCTGGCCCATCACACGATGACGAGGAGCACCGGGACGATCAGGACGTCCGACGAGATCTTGCTTCTCCCAGATCAGGATCCAGCCGTGGGCCGACCCAATTCGCGCCTGGACGTGATCGGCGGAACGGGTGCGTATGACGGAGCGACAGGCCTCCTCCACACCCACGGTCAACTGAACCTCGCAACGCTGGCTGGGTCTCTCCAGTATAGGGGACAGGTTTGCGTCCCGTGAACCACGCAGGTGTAGGACTGAGAGGCCACCGGGAGCGCTGCTTAAGCGCTTGACGCTGACGGCGCGCGTAGATTGAGGAATGAGTCTTTCTTCAGCGCGCCGCAGCTTAGGCGCACTCCGTTAGGCAGCGCCACTCAATCGCATTTGGCGCCTGCAGACTGTAGCCTCGGAAATCCTGTTTCCGATCACCTGGCCGAGGGAGAAACATGAAGAACGTTGCGAACTCCCGATTCACCATCAAGAGCTGGGACGAGAAGACTTATGGTGAAGGCCAGGGCCTACCAAAGCTGACTCGGGCCGCCGTCACAAAGTCGTTCAGCGGCGATATCGCGGGCGAAGGTCACGTCGAATACTTGATGATGTACCGCAGCGACGGCTCGGCCACGTTCGTCGGCATCGAGCGGTTCGTCGGGCACATTGCAGGGAAAGCGGGCAGCTTTGTGCTCCAACGCATGGGAGTATTCGAGAACGGCGTGGCGAAGGAGTCCTATTCCGTCATCCCTGGCTCCGGAACCGGAGAGCTTCGAGGCCTGCGCGGCGAGGGCACCTCGGGCGTTGGGCACGGGACTGAGCATCCTCTAACATTGCAATATGAGTTGGAATAGCTTGGCGCCGTTCAGATCCTCCATCTAAAGCGCAACAAACACCTCCATGAAAACAGTCTTCTGCAAGCTCATTCCGCCTCGTCCCACCTTTCCACAGGATATGTCGCCGGCCGAAGCCAAGCTGATGCAGGATCATGCGGCGTACTGGAGAGCGGGCGCGGGGTTCCGAGTCTATATCACGAAGTACGCTGCAGTAGAATTGCGTTTGTGAACCTCCTAGGCACACTCCGTTAGGCAGCCAATGTCGGCACTACTCGTCTTATCAGAAGCGCGTATTGCTCAGGAGATTCGGCAGGCGGAGGAAGTCATGGTTGCCGCAGCCCAGTGGCGTCGCGCGTGGCGCCGGCGGGTGTTTTTCCTGACGCTCCGTTGCGCCGCCATCTACGCGGTTGGTGGCGCGCTCGCATGGGCGAGTCTCGGTCTGACGGGCGACGCTGCTCAGATCGCCTTGTGGAGCGGTTTGCTCCTGAGTAACGCGGGGCCGGCTCTATTCGCTTATGCGTTTTGGATGCGTGAGCAGGGCAGTTGGTGAATTCTCGCGATCTAGGTCGGCTGCCGAACACGCGCCTGAAGCTGACGGCGCCCGTCGGCTGTGGTAAACTTGTGTTTATGAACTGTCCAGCACGGCGCCGCAGCTTAGGCGCACCACGTTAACCTGCTGAACTGTGACCGACTATGCCTTCAATCTTTGACCCTGGAGTTCGGGCTGCGATTTTGGATCGGATCGCCCGACTGACACCCGAGCGCAAGCCGGTCTGGGGTCGATTCACGGCGCCGGAAATGGTGTGTCATATAAGCTGCGATCTGCGGCAGGGGCTCGGTGAGCTCGAGGCCGGTCCACCATCCGGACCTCTGGCGCGTTTTCCACTGAATTGGCTCGCGATTCACGTCCTACCATGGCCGAAAGGGAAAGGGAAAAGCCCGCCTGAGTTCCTCGCGACCCGTCCTACCACCTGGGCGGCCGACGTAGGTCGACTGCGCGAGCTGATTCAGCGCTTCGGGGCGCGTGGCCCGGCCGCAGCCTGGCCGGCGAGCCGGGTCTTTGGATCCATTTCCGGGCCGAGCTGGGGTGCCATGGAGTACAAGCATCTGGATCATCATTTGCGTCAGTTTGGTGTGTGAGCCGGTGCCGTGCGCCGTTTTGCTGTTGTCGTCTTCTAGTTGTGAATATTCCAATCAGGCGCCGCAGCGTAGGCGCACCCCGTTAGACCGCCCCACGGGCCTCAATGCACGTCATGCTTGAAGCGATGGACAAGGAACCCAGCCTCCGGGCAATTTGGGCCGGTGCCGCCGTGCTAGGACTGGTCGGCTACGCGGCCGTGCGCTTTCGACGCTGGCTGGTTCTCCCAGCGCTAGCCCTCATCGCGGTGGCGGCTTGGACGCAGCTCGGCGATCTCCTCGACCCACAGGTCGGCCCGGCCATCATGCAGCAGGCGGGTCGGTGGTACGTTGGACAAGCGGGCGCGGCTGTCGCTTTGGCCGTGATCCTGTGCGTGCTGGGCCTGGCTCCGAGGCGTGCGGTCTAACAAGTGCATCATCTCCTCCTCCTGCTCGGGACATTCGCCTTCTGCGTGGGCAGCGCCGTAATTCCAGTGTTGCACGCCGAGACGTATCTGATCACCGCCTCGCTACTCGCACCGCCGGAGCTCCGCTGGCTCCTGGTCATCGCGGCTACCAGCGGTCAGATGCTCGGCAAGGTCGGCATGTACTACGCCGGGCGGGGTATGAAGCTGATTCCGGGCGAACGCATGCAGCGTCGGATCCAGTTGGCGGCGGCGCGATACGGCGACAAGCGACAGATCGGCAACGCCTTGGTGTTCGTGAGTGCGACGTCGGGGTTCCCGCCGTTCTATCTCGTGAGCATCGCGGCGGGCATGCTCACATTCCCACTCATGCCGTTCATCATCTTCGGCGTCGCCGGTCGCTTGATCCGGTTCGCGGTGGCCGTCTTCCTTCCTCACTGGGGAATGGCAGCAACCGCGGCGTGAGTTTGGGTGAAGCCGCTGCCTAACATGCGCCTGAAGCTGACGGCGCCCGGTCTCTGAGGAATTTCACAATGAGACTCCAGCGCACCACAAGCGCCTTCATCGCCTCCGTCTGTCTGGTTGCGGGATCACGAGCGTTCGCTCAAACAGCTGACTCGGGCTGGGTCGGACAGCGCATCGTCATGCTGAGCGGCATGGGGGAGGTGCACAGTCCGCTTGATAGCATGCAGGTCGCATCTCAAGTTGGCATCAATCTGGTCATGCCGGTCACGCGGGTTGAAGGACGGCGATTGTGGGTTGTTTCGACAAGCGGGGGCGACTCGGGGTGGGTGGACAGTGACGCAGTGCGTCGACTGCCTGAGGCAATTCCGTACTTCACGCACCTGATCGAACGCGAGCCAAGCAATTGGGATGCGTACCTCCGTCGAGCGGAGGCCGAGCATGCCCTGAATCAGCGAGACGCAGCCACGGCGGACTACAGCAAAGCGATCGAGCTTCATCCGGCCGAGGCGTTTCTCTATCTGCGGCGTGGAAGGCACTACAACAGCCTGCGTGCCTGCGACCGGGCGCTGAGCGACTTCGATAAGGCCATCACGCTCGCGCCGACCTCGGCGCCCCAGGGCTACAATCTCGTGGTCGAGCTGTACAGCCTCGAGTCTAGTGTCTATTCCGGGTGCGCAGATTCCACGCTTCGGGATCCCCGGCGCGCTATTGCCACAATTCAGCACGCCATCGCGCTTGATTCCACTCGGGCCACGTTCTTCGTGATTCTTGCCGGTGCGTATGCCAGCGGTGGCAATCTCACCGCTGCGGTTGACGCATTGAAGCGCGCGCTGGCATCTCCTGGGGCGGCACCGTCGTATCGCCCGTATTGGCAACGGCAGCTTGATGAGTACGAGCGGGCGTTGGCGACACAGAGGGTGAAGCGACAAGGCTCGTCGGCGTCCGACAGTGCAATGGCGCTCAATCGCACGGGACGCTGGTCCGAGGCTGCCGATCAGGCCCGTCGCTACCTCGCGTCGGCACGGCTCGGATCGCGGGACGAAAGCTGCCGCGTGCGAGTCATGCTCGCATACTCGGAAATGCAGCTTGTGCACCAAGACAGTGCCAACGCCGTGCTCGCTAGCGCCGATTCTACCTGCGAAGGCACTAGGGCAAAGGAAGAGATGGCCCACGATCTCGCGCAGTTGCATCGAAACGTGCCCGGCCTGGCCAGGCTAGGCGCGTCGCCGAGCTCCGATGGATCCTGGGCAACCGGAGATCCTCGAACCCTCGGTCTGAATGTTAGAGCGCTTGAAGGTCACCTGAGTATCTGCGAGAGGACTGGGGCCGACGCGTGCTTGGTGGTTTATCGCGATACGATTGTCCAGGAGTGGTATTCACCACGTTATCGAGAACCGATGTACGCGATGTCGTCGACAAAGTCCATCACCGCATTGTTGGTTGGCATGCTGCTCGACGAGGGACGGCTCAAGAGCCTCGATGACCGCGTCTGCACCTACGTGCGTAACTGGTGCGATGGCCTTCGGGCACGTGTCACCTTGCGTCACCTCCTCAGCATGACTTCAGGGCTTCCCCGCATGTACGCAAATGGTGTTGGCTACACGAGTGACAAAGACAAATTCGTCGAGGATCTGACTCCGACGAATGAGCCGGGCAGTTCGTGGGCGTACAGCAATGAAGGGGCACAACTCCTGTCTCCCATCCTCGATGCGGCGGCGGGTGAACCGATTCAAGACTACGCCCTTCGCCGACTCTTCCGTCCACTCGGGATGGACCACACGCGGCTACACGCGGATGGGAAGGGCCACGCCTGGACCTATGCGGACGCGGAGACCACACCGCGCGATCTCGCGCGTCTGGGGCGCTTGATCCTCCACAAGGGACTGTCAGACGGCAGGCGGATCGTCAGTCAAGCCTGGATCGAGACCGCCACACAACCATCGCAACAGATGAACCCCCGCTATGGCTTGCTGTGGTGGATCGATCCCGAGGCGAAGGCGATCGCCATGCACGGTCATCTTGATACGGACGTGCACATCCTGCCGGATCTCGCTTTGGTGGTGGTACGAATGCAGACAAGGCCCTTCGCCGGCGTGCCCGAGGGGACATACGAGCGCGAAGCTGTTCCTCTATATAGAGAATTCGTTGCGCGCGAGGCCCATTGATACTCAATGGTGCTGGCAACCAGACCCGCTTCCTTCGGGTCCCGTCCGCTGATATCCTGGCGCGGCCGGATGTCGAGGCGCTGATAACCGCCGCGGTCGCTCGGTCCAAGACGCCATTTCGAGATATCGGGCGACACGTTCTGATTATCCGCTCAATATCGGCCAAGCAGCGTCCGCGTCGCAGGGCCCGTGCCGCCTAACAGGCCGGGTGCGCCGCCGCACCTTAGGCGCACTCCGTTAAGCGCGCCGCTCCTCTCTCCCCAACGCCGCAGCGCAAGTCCTCTACTGTAGGAGCCCCCAGTATGTCCGCTCACGTCGTCACACCTGGTGATCGGTCGCTCGCTCCATCCCCCGAGCTCGGCGCCAAGCTCGTCGCGCTCGCTGGAATCGGGCTGGTTGGCTACGGACTGATGTTCCTCATCCGGAACTTTACCAGGTTCATTGAACTCGGCCTCACGCCGGAGCAGGTCGGCGGCACGCCCGAGCAGATCCGTGCGTTCAGCCCGCACCTCTTCTACTATATCAGTCACCTGCAAGCAGCGGTGGCCGGTTTCCTCATCGCCCTTGGGGTCGCGGTGATTCTGCTGGCGTGGCGAGGGATTCGCGCCGGGCAGCGCTGGGCTCTGTGGACGGCACTCCTCGTGCCCGTGATTGCGCTCGCCTTCGGGTTGCCTCTGCACTACGTCTATGGCCTCGCCACCCTCGGCCATCTCGGACCCATCTATCTCGATGTGGCTATCTTGCTTGTCGGAACCCTGCTCGCGCGGAGGGCCTTCGCGCGATGAATCTCGTTCTTCAAAGCACGGATCGCGTGCTGATCGAAAGCGTTCGGCTCGCGCTCGCAGGTGAGGGCATCGAGGTCGTGCTGAATGACGAATCGGGCGCCGCCCTCCCATTCGTCCCGGTGAAGGTGCTTGTCTCGAGCGTCGACTTTAAGCGGGCTCGCGAGATTGTACGGGATCTCGTGCCCACCTCTCCATCCTCAAGCGTCCCACGTGCGAATCGCCGGTTTTGGAGCGTCGTACTTCTGGCGCTGGCGATCTTGCTGCTCATTTTCTTCGGCAACATCTTGATCGGATGAGCGCGCTGTCCGACAAGCGCCTGGAAGTTGGCGGCACCGGCGCCGGCTGCGAGTGATTGTTGCATTCATGCAACGAAACTTGGATGAGGGTCGTACCGTTCAGAGCCTCCAAAGTCCAAATAATGCCGGAGGCATTATGACAGCTGCTGAGAATGCTCCTGCCGTAAAGCTGGTCTCCATTGCAAGCCCTGTGGTTGTCGTCACATGTGTGTGCGCCGCGATGGGCTGTGCAAGCCTGAGGTCGGCTGCTGAGTCTGCAGGACTCGTTCCGCTCGACAGCGCTCGGGCAGTGGCGGTGGCAGAGCACAACGTCTGCGGGGACGTATCCCCGGGTGATACGACCTGCGTGCTCCGGGGGTATCGTCGCTCTGGTGGCCGGTTTGAGATCTTGCTCGATCGGCGTCCGCCGGTGGGCAACGACCGCGTCCTTGTCGCGATACAGGGCAATGGTTCGCGAATCGACGTGACGCCGGTCGATACGGCGTCTGCGCGGCCTCAGCGCTGACCGAGAGGTTGCCGTGAACCAAAAGGAATTGCGGACCACGTTCGCTCATCCTACGCCGGAGCTCCCAGTGGAGGACGTAGAGCGGGCGCAGCAGCATTACCGCGATGCGCTCGGCTTCGAGATCCGTTGGCTCTACCCAGGAGGCGATATCGGTGCCGTCTCCCGTGACAACGTCGCGATCTTCTTTCGCAGAAGAGCGCGTCCATTCGAACCTGCCGTTCACTGGGTATTTGCGGCGGAAATCGACGCCACGTACGAGGAATTGCGCTCCCTGGGCGCCCGAATCGTGGAGCCCCTCGAGAAAAAACCCTGGGGTTTGCGTCAGTTCACCGTGGAAGATATCGATGGAAATCGCTTCTACTTTCACTGCGACTGAGCGGCAGGTTCTTAGGCGCACTCCGCTAGACGGCGGCATCACTCGCAGGTATAAGGAGACCCCGTCATGTGGCTGCTCGTGATCGCCTTCGTCGGCCTTCTCGTGGGTGATGGCCTGTTCCTCTTCTCGTGAAGACATTTCCTCTATTCATCGCTGCCTGGGTCCTCGCAGGGCTCGGCGCGGTCGTGGGGTCCGTCCTTGGCAACGGTGCAGGGAAGACCGGATTGTTCGCCGGAGCAGTCATCGGAGGACTGGTCGGCATCGGTGCGGCCGTTGTGATCGCTTCCAAGCTGCGGTGGCTTCCAGGTGCTGATCGTCTGGCAGCTTTTTTGGGCGGGAGCGTTGGCTTCGCGATAGCCTCCCCGATCGCGGTGTCCAATCTCCATACTCCCATTACCCCGATACTCATCTGCGCGCTTGCTGGAGTCGGTTCGCTGCTCGGCCTCGGCGTCGCACGCGGTTGGCGGGCAAGCCGCTGACGAAATCTTGGTCCGTCGCTAGCGCCCGAAGGTGTCGGCGGGCGTAGATTGACGGATGCGGCACATCCTGATCGGCGCTCTGACGGCCCTTGCACCGGCGCAGGTATTCGCTCAGGTCACGGTCGCTGGACTGCGCGTCGAGTACCTCACCAGCCCCATCGGCATCGACGTGGCGCAGCCGCGCCTGAGCTGGCGAATCGAAAGCAACCGGCGCAACACGGTGCAGGCGGCCTATCAGCTGCAGGTCGCGACCGGCGAAACGAGCCTCGTGCGCGGCGCGAACCTGCTGTGGGATTCCGGGAAGATCGCCTCGGATGCATCGGTATTCGTGAACTACGGCGGTCCGCCCGCGCTGTCGCGGACACGCTATTACTGGCGCGTGCGCGCCTGGGACGCGGGCAGCGGGGCGTCTCCCTGGAGCGCGCCGGCGTTCTGGGAAACAGGACTGCTGCAACCCGCCGACTGGACCGCGCAGTGGATCGGCCCGCAACAAACCACGACGGATAGCCTGCCAGCTCCGTCGCCATTATTGCGACGGTCCTTCCGTGTCGACGACCGCGTGCGTTCCGCGCGTCTCTACGTCACGAGCCTCGGCCTCTACGAGGTCTATCTCAACGGACAACGGGTCGGCGACCAGCTCTTCGCGCCCGGCTGGACCTCATACCGCCGGCGGCTGCAGTACCAGACCTACGATGTGGCCTCGCTGCTGCGACCGGGCGCCAACGCCGTCGGCGCGATGCTGGGCGATGGCTGGTATCGGGGAAATCTCGGGTTCTTCGGCCAACGCAATCTCTATGGCCGGCGGCTGGCCCTGCGCGCGCAGCTCGAGATCCGCTATGAGAGCGGACGCACCGCGCGCGTGGTGACGGACACCGCCTGGCGGATGACGCCGGGACCGGTGCTCGCGTCGGACATCTATGGCGGCGAAACTTACGACGCGCGGCGAGAGCTTGGCGGCTGGGTGAGCGCGCCCTTCGACGACCACGCATGGAGCGCGGTTGCGCTGCTCGATCCGCCGGCGGCTGCGCTCGTGGCGTCCCTGTCGCCACCAGTGCGGCGCGTGCGCGAGCTGCGCCCGGTGAGCATCCGTCGCGCGCCGTCGGGTGAAACGCTGTTCGATTTGGGGCAAAACTTCACTGGTTGGGCCCGTCTCAGCGTCCAAGGGCAGGCCGGCACGACGGTGACACTCCGCTTCGGCGAGGTCCTCGACCGCGACGGCAATCTTTACACCGCCAATCTGCGTGCCGCGGCTCAGACGGACCGCTACACCCTCGGTGGAAAATCGCGGGAAGTATACGAGCCGCATTTCACATTTCACGGTTTTCGCTATGTGGCGGCCCGAGGACTTCCCGCTCCGCCGGACTCGACGACGATCACGGGCATCGCCGTGTCATCCGACCTCGCGCAGACGGGAAGCCTGCTGACCTCCGACTCGCTGCTGAATCAGCTGCAGCGCAACATCGTCTGGGGTCAGCGCAGCAACTTTCTCGATGTGCCGACCGACTGCCCGCAGCGCGACGAGCGCCTGGGATGGACAGGCGATGCCCAGGTGTTCGCGCGGACCGCGGCATTCAACATGGACGTCAACGGCTTCTTCGCGAAGTGGCTCGCCGATGTCGCAGCCGATCAGGACCCGAGCGGCAGCGTCCCGTGGGTGATCCCGAATCCCCTGGGGGGCGACTCTGTCCGCTTCGCGGGCACCGCCGGTTGGTCCGACGTCGCCGTCATCATCCCCTGGACGATGTACCTCACGTACGGCGACCGGCGCCTGCTCGAGCGGCAATATCCGAGCATGCGCGCGTGGGTTGATTACGCGCGCCGCCGGGCGGGCACAGATATGATCTGGAGACCGGGATGGCAGTTCGGCGATTGGCTCGCGCTGCACAGCGACGATCCGTCCTACCCCGGTGCGACGACGGGCACAGACCTGATCGCGACGGCGTTCCTGGCCCATTCCACCGATCTGGTCGCGCGGGCGGCGGCAGTGCTCGGGCGCGCAGACGATGCAGCCGCCTATCATGAGCGCTTCCGCGCGATCCGCGAGGCGTTTGACCGGGAGTTCGTGTCGCGTACGGGCCGAGTGGGCGAGAACACGCAGACGGCGTACGCACTGGCGATCGCGTTCGATCTCCTGCCCGATTCACTGGTTCCGGCTGCTGCCGGCCGACTCGCTCGGGACGTGGAAGCGCGCGACCACCACCTTACGACTGGGTTCCTCGGGACGCCGTACCTCCTGCACGTGCTCGCCGGAAGTGGGCACATCGAGGACGCGTTCGCGTTGCTGACGCAACGCACCTATCCGTCGTGGCTGTATCCGATCACGCGCGGGGCGACGACGATGTGGGAGCGGTGGGATGGCATTCGGCCCGACAGCTCGTTCGAAGATCCTGGGATGAATTCGTTCAATCACTATGCATTCGGCGCGGTCGGCGACTGGATGTATCGGAATATCGGCGGCATCGATGTCGATTCTGCAGGGCCGGGGTATCGACGGTCACGCATCGCGCCGCGGCCGGGAGCGGGCCTGACGAGCGCGAGCGCGTCCCTCGAGACCGGGTACGGGACGCTGTCTTCCGCGTGGCGACTCGATGGAAAGCGATTCGTCCTCGATGTCACCATTCCGGCGAACACATCGGCGGAAGTGACTTTGTGGGACGCTCGCCTGGATCAGGTTCGGGAGGGGAGTGCGCCCATCAACGCGAGCGCCGGTGTGCGCGGCGCGCGGCAGCGCGGCAAGGATGTCGTCGTTGAGCTCGGTTCGGGGCGGTATAGTTTGGCGGTGCCGGCTCCGTAGCCCTCCCGCTTCAGGATGAAGTCGCTTTGACCTCATCCCACAACTTGTCCAGCTCTTCCAGCGAGGCCCGCCCCATTTCCAGGCCACGCTCCTCGGCGAGCTTCTCCACTCTTTCGAAGCGCTGCATGAATTTCAGATTCGAGCGCTCGAGTGCCTGACCGGCCTCGATGCCGTGCTTGCGCGCGAGATTCACCGCGGCAAACAATAGATCGCCGATTTCTTCTTCGATGGTTTCCCGCCTGCCGTTTCCCGTTTCCCGTTCCAATTCCGCGGTCTCTTCTTTCACTTTCGCCAGCGGTCCCTTCGCATCGGGCCAATCGAACCCGATCCCCGCGGCGCGCTCCTGCAGCCGAAAGGCCATCAGCAGCGGTGGCAGTGTGGGCGGCAGTCCGGCGAGCGTGCTCCGCTTGCCCCCCGTGCGCGGCTCCCGCCGTTTCACCAGTTCCCACCCGGCGTGATCATCACGGCGCGCGCGACCTTCGCCGAAGAGGTTGGGATGACGCCGCCACAGCTTCTCTTCCAATGTGCGCGTCACGACTTCCGCGTTGAACTGGGACCGCTCTTCGGCGATCACGATCTGGAACGCGAGATGCAGGAGCATGTCGCCCAGCTCGTCGCGCATCGCTTCTGGATCGTCGGTCTGAATGGCGTGATCGAGCTCGAGAGCTTCTTCGACGAGGTAGGGACGGAGCGTCTGGGGAGTCTGCGCGCGGTCCCATGCGCAGCGTTGCCGCAGTTCGCGCACGAGTCCCAGAGCACGTCCAAGCGCTGAATCGCCTTGCATTTAGCCTCCGGGCCGGGTATCATACCCGCGCCAGTGAGCGTGTCAACGAGAGGCGAGGCCTGGGTGGAAGTGGACGTGGAAGCCCTCGTCGACAACGCTCGAACGGTAGCAAAGATAGCAGGCACGCGGCTCCTCCCTGTCGTCAAGGCGAATGCGTACGGGGTCGGAGCCGTCCTAGTATCCAAGGCCCTCGAGCAGCTCGACCCCTGGGGCTACGGCGTCGCCACGATCGAAGAAGGTGCGGAGCTGCGCGCGGCCGGCATCACGCGGCCCATCCTCGTGTTCATGCCGGCGCGCGCGCGACTGTTCGACCCGTACGACCGCCACGAGCTGACGCCGGCGCTGGGCGACGCCGGCAGCATCCTCGAGTGGACCACGCGTGGCGACCGTCCGTTCCATGTCGAGATCGACACGGGGATGGGGCGCGCCGGTGTCCGGTGGGACGAGGTAGACGAGCTGGGCGAAGCGGTCGACACGGCGTCGTTCGAGGGGTGCTTTACGCACTTTCACTCGGCCGAGCGGCGCGACGGCACTGCGGAGCAGCAGCTGGAACGGTTTCTCGGCGCCGTCGCTCGCTTGCCGCGGCGGCCGGCGCTGCTCCATGTCGCGAACAGCGCCGCGGCGCTGAGAGGGAAGCAGTTCGCGTTCGATTTGGTGCGGCCCGGAATCTTTCTGTACGGCGGTGCGCCGGCGGATGGTTTGCCCGAGCCACGCCCGGTGGTGAGTGTCCGGGCGCGCGTGCTGAGCGTGCGGCGCATCCGTCGCGGCGAGAGCGTGAGCTACGATGCCAGCTGGACGGCACCGCGTGACACCGTGGTCGCCACGCTGCGCTGCGGGTACGCCGATGGGCTGCGGCGCATGCTGGGGGCGACCGGAGGAGCGTGCGTGTTACTGCGCGGACAACGCCGTCCGATCGTGGGATTTGTGCAGATGGATATGGCGCTCGTCGACACCGGAACGCTGGAAGTGCAGGTGGGCGACATCGCGACCATCGTGGGCGAAGACGCGAAGCAGCGCATCACCCTGAGGGAGATGGCCGAGTGGAGTGCTGAGGTACCACACGAGTTTCTCACCGGGCTTGGCGCGCGCTTGCCGCGAATTCCGGTGTGAAATACGGGACGGGGCGCGCGGCGATCATCGTGCTGGATGGGCTCGGCGCCGGGCCGGCGCCGGACACGGCGGCGTACGGCGATACGGGATCGGACACGCTGGGCAACGTCGCTCGCGCCGTCGGTGGCCTGAAGCTGCCCAATCTGGAGCGGCTTGGATTAGGAAAATGCCGGGAGGGTTTCGTGATCCCCGGGCTTGCGCCGGGGGTCAGCCCCACAGCCGCGCACGGGATAGCTCAGCCGGCATCGGCGGGGAAGGATAGCACCACAGGGCACTGGGAACTCTGCGGCGTGCTCCTGGAGAAGCCGTTTCGGACGTATCCGCGCGGGTTTCCCGTTTCCCTGTTGGACGAGTTCGCGCGACGCACGGGGCGTGGCTGGCTGGGCAACAAGGCGGCGTCGGGCACGGCGATTATCGACGAGCTGGGCGCCGAGCATCAACGCACCGGGAAGTGGATCGTCTATACGTCCGCCGATTCGGTCTTTCAGATCGCGGCGCACGAGCAGACGGTGCCGTTGGCGGAGTTGTACCAGGCCTGCGCGGTCGCGCGCGGCATGCTGACGGGCGAGCAGGCCGTCAGTCGCGTCATTGCGCGCCCGTTCGAAGGCAGGGCGGGGGACTACCGCCGCACACCGCGTCGCAAGGATTTTTCGATCGCGCCGCCGGGAACGACGCTGCTGGATCTGATGGCGGACGCGGGCGTCGAGCGCATCGGCATCGGCAAGGTGGACGACCTGTTCGCGGGGCGAAACATCACGAGCGAGCACACCCCGACCAACGCCGATGCCTACCGGCTCATCGAGCGGGCGCTCGACACGCTCGAAACGGGATTTGTCTTCGTGAACGTGATCGAATTCGATCAAACGTGGGGGCACCGTAATGACGTGCCGGGGTTTCATCAGGGTCTCAAAGAGCTGGATGCGTGGATTCCGCGCTTGCTGGCGCGGCTGCGAGCGGACGATCTCGTGATGCTCACGGCGGACCACGGCAACGACCCGACGACGCCGTCGACCGATCATTCGCGCGAGGTCGTCCCGGTGCTCGTCGTGGGCCCCGGCGTGCATCCCGTCCCGCTGGGTACCCGGCGGACGTTCGCTGATCTGGGGCAGACCGTCGCGGCGTACTTCGGCCTGCCGGCGCTCGCCGCGGGATCGTCGTTTCTCCAGGACGTTGCGGCATGAACGATCTGGTGAAACGGGCGCGTGAGGCAATGCGCCACGCCTGGGCGCCCTACAGCAGCTTTCATGTGGGAGCCGCCATCGAAGCGGCGGACGGGAAGGTATACGTCGGCTGTAATGTGGAAAGCGCGTCGTATGGGCTCACGATCTGTGCGGAGCGGATGGCCCTCGGTGCCGCAGTCGTGGGTGGCGCGCGCCAGCTGAAGCGCATTGTGGTCACGACCGATGTCGATCCGCCCGCGGCACCGTGCGGGGCGTGTCGCCAGCTGCTGGCGGAATTCGGCCTCGGTCTGGAAGTGATTGCCGTCGGACCGTCGACGGAGAAACGCTGGACGCTGGCGGCGCTGTTACCGGATGCTTTCACGAAGGAGACGTTGGATCGGTGATGCGTCGATTCGGTTGGCTCGTGCTCTTGCTTGCCGCGGGGGCCTGTACCGAGAATGTGACCGCGCCCGGCGTTTGCCCGACCTTTTGCCCGAGCGGATCGATCAGCATTCACGATACGATCTTCGCCGCCATCATCGGCCGCGATTCGTCATTCTCCGGCTACCTCCAGGGTTACCAGTCGACCCTCATGGCCGCGGCGGACAGTCCTGGAGTGATCGACAGCCGGCCGTTCTTCACGTCACAGACGATGATCAGGCGTATCAAGAGGGCGGTCGACACGACGACCGTGCCGATCTCGGTGGACTCCCTCCGGCTGCGGCTCATCATCGCGCAACGCAGCAAAGAGGCGACCAACCTGCGTCTCAAGCTGTTCACGCTGCCTGTGACAGTGGACTCGACATCTGATTTTGCCTCGCTCGATCCATACTTCACTGCACCACCGGTCGACAGCGTGAGCGTCAGTGGTTTGCTGGCAACGCCTGGGAGCACGGATACAGCGCTCACGCAGTTTTGGCGGGGCGCACAAGGCATCTGTCCGGCGTGCATCGACTCTGTTCGCGTGGACAGCGCCGGCAATGTGCTGCTCATGCAGGCGGACTCGTCGCTGCTCGTTTATCTGAAGCTCGATACGTTGCAGGCGCCGCTCAGCGAACCCGATTCCGGCCGGCTCGCGTTCGGGATTCGCGTGGCGGCGGACTCGTTTGCGAGCGTGCGTCTGGCAACGGAGCAAAGCTCGGTTGGTGGCGGGGCGCAGCTCAATTGGTACTTTCATTTCGCTGACAGCGTCGGCACGAAGCCCGACAGCGTGTCGCACAGCAAACAGACTGTGACGACGCGCTTCGATAGCTTCGTCTTCAACCCGCCTTCGCCGGCCATCGACTCGAACCTGACGGTCGGCGGCGTGCCGTCGGTGCGGAGCCTCCTGCGCGTCGCGCTGCCGGCATTTCTGCACGACAGCATCGATCTCGTTCGTGCGACGCTCATTCTCGTACCGGTGAGTCCGGTGCCGGGCGTCCCGAGCGACTCATTCGCGATCGAGGGCCGCAACGTGACCACCGATCTGGGCGCGAAATCCCCGCTCGGATCGACGTTCAATACCACGTTCGTCCACATCGGCTCGGCGGACACCGTACGGCTCGAGCTAACAAACCTCGTGCGTGCGTGGACGCTGGACACGACACAGGTGACATCCCTGTTCCTGCGCCAGCTGCCTGAGGCCGCCTCGTACACACAGGCGCGCTTCTATTCCTCCCGCGCGCCGGCATTTCGGCCGTCGCTGCACGTGACGTATGTGAAGCGCTTCGCGTTCGGGGCGCCATGAAAACAGCGGTTGGGCGGTTGGGCGGTTGGGCGGTTAGGGTCGGCGTCCTGGTGGCGGTGTTCCTAGCCGCTCAACCGCCGAACCGCCTAACCGCCCAGGACTCCCAGTTCGGCATCAAGGGTCTCGGCACACCGGGCCGGTGGGAGAGCGTGCGCGCCAGAAGCACAGGCGGTGCGTTCGCGCCGTTCGACGCCTTCTCGCCGCTCACCGATGCCTCGCTCGCCGATGCGCGCCGGATGAGCGCGAGTATTGCCGGTGGCACGTCGTGGCGCACGCTCGAGCCGACCGGCGCAGCCCAGGCTTCGCTGCGCGCGACGCGCTTTCCCGCGCTCGTCATCGCGGGACCCGTCACGCCGCGGATCGTCGTGGGCGGCGGCTTTGCCACCTATCTCGATCGCACCTTTGGTGTGAGCATCCAGGACACGATCAACCTGCGCGGGGTCCAGGAGCCGATCACAGACGAGATCACGAGCGACGGGGCCGTCTCGGACTTGCGACTCGGCGCCGCGGCCCGACTGCACCGCCGGCTCGCGCTCGGGTTCGGCTTTCATCTGTTGACCGGTTCGTCGCGGGTCATTGCCACGCGCAGCTTCGCCGACAGCACGAATTACCGGACCTCCACCGCCCGCGACGAGGTGGCGTATTCCGGAACAGGCGGCTCGGCGAGTCTGCTGCTCGATGTGACGCGGGATGTGCGGCTGGCCGGCTGGCTGCGCACCGATTCAAGACTCCGGGCCGACATCGGTGGCCGCCAGGTCGCCGAAAATAATCTGCCGCGGACCTATGGCGCCGGCCTGCAATGGCGTGCGGGAACCCAGGCGGCGTTTGCGGGGACGGTCATGTGGCGCAACTGGCGAGGGGCCAGCCCCGCGGATTCCAACTCGCACGACACATTCAATTGGTCGGTTGGGGCCGAGCTCGGCTCGCTGGGTACGCCCATTCGTTTCGGCGTGCGCGGCGGGCAATTGCCGTTCGGCGTCGGCAAGACACCCAGCGAGGTCGGGTACTCCGCAGGGCTCGGCCGGCAGTTCTCGGGTGGACGCGGCCGACTCGACATCGGTCTCGAGCGTCTGGAGCGCAAAGGAACGGGGCTGACCGAGCGGGTCTGGACATTCCTGGTCGGCCTCACCGTACGGCCGTGAGGGTCTACTTCCACACCTTCGGGTGCAAGGCCAACCAGTACGACACCGAGCGGGTGCGCCAGGCATTCGACGCGAGGGGTGCCGTCGTGGTCGATGATCCTGCCCTGGCCGATCTTGCCGTCGTGAATTCCTGCACCGTCACGCACGAGAGCGAAGTCAAGCTGCGCCGCTTCGTGCGACATGTGGCGAAGGGCAGCCACGCGCGTACGATCGTCATGGGATGCGCCGCGGCGCTCGATGATGGCTCGATCGCGGCGTTGCCGTCGGTGCGCGCGGTGGTGGCGAATGCAGTGCCGGCAGATGTGTTGCGGGCGGCGGGGGTCGATGTAGGGGCGCAGCATGCTGCGCTAGCCGCTGGTACCAAATCCCGTGCGTTATTGAAGATCCAGGACGGCTGCGACGAGCATTGCACGTTTTGCGCGACGACGTTGGCCCGCGGCGCGAACCGGTCGCGGCCGGTCGATGACCTTATAGAGGAAGCGCGCGCCTTGGCGGAGCACCACGCGGAGATCGTGCTCACGGGTGTGCACATCGGAACCTGGGGCCTAGGGGCTGGGGATCGGGGAGTGGAAACCCCAGCCCCCAGGCCCCAGGTCCGCACTCTGGGCCAGCTCCTAGAAGCGCTCATTGCCGCAGTGCCCGAGGTCCGCTTCCGCCTCGGCAGCGTCGAAGCCACCGAAGTCGACGACACACTCGCCCGCCTGCTCATCGAGGCGCCGCGTCATCTCGCCGCGCATCTGCACGCCCCGTTGCAGTCGGGCTCCAACCGCGTCCTCAAGCGCATGGGCCGGCACTGGTATACCGCCGAGTCGTATCGGGCACGGGTCGAATGGCTGGTGGAACGGTTGCCGATTCTTGGTTTGGGCGCCGATGTCATCGCCGGATTCCCCGGAGAGACGGACGAGGACCACCGCGCCTCGATTGCGCTGGTCCGCGCCTTGCCGTTCACGTATTTGCACGTCTTTCCGTTTTCGGTTCGTCCCGATGCAGCGGCGGCACGACTGTCCGGCCAGCTGCCGCCGGTCGTCATTCGCGACCGCGCCCGCGAGCTCCGGGAGCTTGGTGAGGCCAGGGCGGCCGAGTATCGTGCGCACCGCCGAGGCCAGACGGCGGATGGCGTGGTCTCCGGCCGCCAGCAGGGCCGCCTGGAGGTGATGACGGAAGATTATCTGAGCGTCTATCTTGATACGGACGAGTGGGACGGGCGTCCCCGGTTCGAGGTGACCGTCAACTAGCGATGCGCACCGTATACATCGAGACCTACGGCTGCCAGATGAACGTCTCGGATTCCGAGCTGATGTTCGGCGTCCTGGGACGCGAGGGGTACGTGCGGACCGAGGACCCGGCCGCCGCGGACGTCCTGCTCGTCAACACCTGCGCGGTGCGCGATCACGCCGAGCAGCGCGTGTTGGGCCGCATGGGTGAGTTGAAGCGCTACAAGCGGCCCGGTGACGTTATGGGAGTGGTCGGCTGCATGGCCCAGCGACTCGGTCCTAAGCTCCTCGAGCGCGTGCCGCAGGTGGATCTCGTGATCGGGCCGGACGGCTATCGAGCGCTGCCGGAGCTGATCGCACGCGCGCGCGATGGCCAGCGTGCCGCCGAGGTCACGTTCAAGCAGTGGGAGCACTACGAGGATGTCCCGCCGGCACGTGACAACCCGACCTCGGCGTTCGTGACCGTGCAACGCGGCTGCGATTATCGGTGCACCTTCTGCATCGTTCCGATGACGCGCGGGCCCGAGCGGAGCCGCAAGTTGGCCGACGTGGTGGGCGAAGTCGCCCGGTTGGCCGCCGGCGGTACCAGCGAGGTCACGCTCCTTGGGCAGACAGTCAACAGCTATCACGACGGCGAGCACGACTTCGCCGATCTGGTGCGCGCCGTGGGCGCCGTGGACGGCATTCGCCGGCTGCGCTTCACCTCGCCGTACCCCACGGACTTCACACCGCGGGTGCTCACGGCGATGGCGGAAACACCCGCCGTCTGCGAGTACGTGCATCTTCCCGTCCAAAGCGGCAGCTCGCGCACCCTCAAGCGGATGCTGCGGCGCTACGACCGGCAGCAGTACCTCGACGTCGTGGCGGCGTTGCGCGGCGCGGTGCCAGGTCTCGCGCTCTCGACCGACATCATCGTCGGCTTCCCGGGCGAATCGGAAGCGGATTTCCAGGAGACCTTGTCGCTGGTCGAGCAGGTCGCATTCGACGACGCGTACACCTTCAAGTACTCGGTCCGCGAGGGTACACCCGCCGTCAAGATCAAAGATCACGTCCCCGAGGAGCTCAAGACGGAGCGGATCGGGCGGCTCATCGACGTGGTCCGCCGCGTCGCGAAGCGGAAGAACATGGGGCTGGTGGGCACGACACACGAAGTGTTGGTCGAAGGACCGGCGAAACGCGGCGACCTGTTGCAGGCGCGCACGCGGACGAACAAGATCGCGCTGCTGGAGGGACCCGCGGGCTGGATCGGGACCTACCGGCGCGTGCGGTTCACCGGCACCACCGGATCGACGTTCACGGCCTGGCCGCTGGAGAAGGAGCCCGAGGAGCTCGTCACCGCGTGGCGGTAACGAACGTGGCGCTGGAAGTCGTGCAGCGCGAATACCAGAGCCTGCGCGCGGCGTTTCCGAAATTCTGCGGCTGCGACATCTGCCGGAGCGACGTCCTCGTCTATGCCCTCAATCGCCTCAGTCCCCACTACGTGTCGACGCGCCAGGGCGAAATCCTGACGGAGCTGTCGCTGGGAAGCGATCAGGAGAAGGCCAGGCTGGATGTCGCGCTCGTGGAAGGCATCCGCAAAGTCGCGCTCGCCCCCCGCTGCGGAGCAAAACCCACGCAGCTGTAGTCTAGGCCGGCGGTGCGCCCGCCGATCCTGTATCTCACCATTGCTTTCGCCGCTGGATTGGCGGCGGCGCTCCAAGGCGCGGAGCTGCGCGTAACGGCGCTGCTCGTGTTGGGCGGCGCGGCGGTGCTGTGGCGCCGAGCGCCGCTCGGCGCGGCAGTGGGCGTGATGCTGGTCGCCGGCGCGCTATGGGGCGGCGCCGCGCTGCGCGAACGGAGAGCGTCGTGCGCGGGACAGTGGGGAGAGGCTCGCGTAGGCTTGCTGAAACCCGACACGCGCGCTGCGATCGTCCAGCTCACCGATCCCGTTCCGGCGCGCGGCGGCATCGTCGACGCAGCCGTGCACGGGGCCAGCTGTCACGGCTCGCTCACCATTCGTTGGCCGGATGGCCATCCCGCCAACGGCGGCACCACGTGGGTTGTCGCCGGTCGCTTCCTCCCGGATGCGAGAGGCGGGATTCTCGTCGCTCGGCGTGTGCGGGAGATCGACGCGGTGCCGCGCGGCCGCGGCGCGCTGCGCGATCGGATCGCCGAACGCAGCCGCCGGCTGTTCGGCAGACGCGCGCCGCTCGTCGACGCCCTGGTTATCGCGCGCCGCGCGGAGCTCGACGCCGAGTTGCGCGAGCGCTACACGCGGTCGGGACTCGCGCATCTCCTGTCGATCTCGGGGTTGCACGTCGGCTTCTTCGCGGCCTGGCTCGGCGTTCTCCTCAAGCGACTGCGGCTTGGCACGCGCGCCCGATTCTGCGCGGGGACCACGGTGATGCTCGCGTACGTCTGGCTGCTGGGTTTTCCCGCGCCCGCGACGCGGTCGGCGGCGATGCTGGCGCTGCTCAACATCGGGCAGTTGCGGCAACGCGTCGTCGCGCCCAGAGGGATCGTTGCACTCGCGGCGCTATGCGTGATGCTCGGCGATCCGTGGTCCGTCCAGTCCGTCGGTGCCTGGTTGTCGGTGGCCGCTGTGGCGGCGGTGATCTGGGCGGGCCGGGCGACCGAGCGCCACCCCAAGGTGGTGCGCGCGCTCGCTCCGGCGGCGGCGGCGACTCTCCTCACCGCGCCGATTACCGCCTACGCATTCGGCACAGTCGCCCCAATCGGTGTGTTGGCGAACCTCGCCGCCATTCCGCTGGCGGGGCTCGCTGTCCCCGGCCTCATGGTCGCGCTCCTGCTGTCATCCAGCTGGTTGGCGGCTGGCGCAGGACTGTGTCTCGCGCTGCTTGATGCCGTCGCCCGCACAGCGGCGGCGCTGCCCGGCGGCCATTTCGTCATGATTGCGGGCCCTCAGGCTGCCGCGCTGTGGCTCGGAATCCTCGTTCTCGCCTGGTGGCTCTGGAACTCACCCCGGCGGCGCTGGACCATCGCGGCACGGCTCGCATTCGTCGCCGCGCTTGCGACACTTGGGGCGTCTTTCGGCGCCCTCCGGCGTCTTTCAGATTGTCAGTGCCTCACCGTAAGTTTCCTAGACGTCGGCCAGGGCGACGCGATAGCGTTGCGCAGTCCGGCGGGGCGTTGGGTCTTGATCGATGGTGGGCCGCGCGGGCCACGGGGTGATGCCGGCCGGCGTGTCGTCGTGCCGTTTCTGCGGAGTCACGGCGCGACCCAACTGGCCGCGATCGTCGCGACGCACGCGCATCTCGACCATTTCGGCGGCTTGCCGGCAGTGCTCGAGGCGTTCGATCCGGGTTATGTCCTGGAGCCTGGTCAGCCGGTGCCGGATGTCGGATATCTCGAGTTCCTCGGCGCGGTCGAGAGCGATGGAGCGGAGTGGCGCCCCGCGCGACGCGGCGATCGGCTCGACGTCGATGGCGTCACGCTCGACGTGTTGAGTCCGGACTCGGCGTGGGCGGCGAGCCAGACGGATATCAACGAAGAGTCGGTCGTGCTGCTCGTGAGCTACGGCGGCACGCGATTGCTTTTCGCGGGCGACGCGGGGATGCCGACCGAGGCGCATCTTGCGGGGCAGGTCGGGCGGGTGACGTTGTTGAAGGTCGGACATCACGGGTCCCGCGGCGCGACATCAGACCGCTGGCTCGATGAGCTGCGGCCGGCCGAGGCGGTCATCAGCGTGGGAGCGAAGAACCGCTACGGGCATCCCGCGCCCGAGGCGATCGCCCGGCTGCGAGGACATGGGGTCACCGTGCTTCGGACCGATCAGCGGGGCACGATCACATTCACCGTCTCGAGTCATGGCACGCTCGCAATCGCCGACGTCGGTCATCACGATTGAGCGCTTCATCATGGAGCAGGAACGGCTCCATCCTGAGGCCACGGGTGAGCTGTCGAACCTGCTCTACGATCTCTGTCTCGCCGCGAAGATCATCTCCCGCCAGGTGCGACGCGCCGGGCTCACCGACATCCTCGGCGAATTCGGGGCGATCAACGTGCAGGGCGAGGTGCAGCAAAAGCTGGACGTGTTCGCCAACGAAACCGTGCGGCACAGCGTCGAGCACACCGGCCGGGTGTGCGTGGTCGCGTCGGAGGAAGACGAGCACCCGATCCCCGTGCAGGTGCGCGAGAACCAGCGCGGCGGCAAGTACGTGCTCATGTACGATCCGCTCGACGGCTCGACCAACATCGGCGTCAACGTCTCGATCGGCACGATCTTTTCCATTCATCGGCGTAGCGCAACGAAGAAGGGGCCGGGCACGCTGGCCGACTGTCTGCAGAAAGGCCGCGCGCAGGTCGCCGCCGGTTACATCCTGTATGGTTCCAGCACGATGCTCGTGTACACCACGGGGCAGGGGGTGCACGGCTTCACGCTCGACCCCACCATCGGGGAGTTCCTGCTGTCGCACCCCGACATCCGCTCGCCCGACGTCGGCACCTATTACAGCGTCAACGAGAGCCACTGGAACAAGTGGGCTCCGGGCATCCAGCGTGTCGTGGGTGCATTCAAGAATGGCGATGGCGGCCGCGTCGAAGCGAAGAACGCGCGGTACATCGGCTCCCTCGTCGCCGACATTCATCGCAACCTGATGTCGGGCGGCGTCTTTCTCTATCCTGCCGATACGATCTCGCCTCAGGGCAAGCTGCGGTTGCTGTACGAAGCGGCGCCGCTCGCCTACGTGGTCGAGCAGGCCGGGGGAGCGGCCATCGATGGCGCGCGTGACATCCTCGACATCAAACCCACGGAGCTGCACCAGCGTACGCCGCTGATCATCGGCTCCAAACAGGATGTGGCGTTCGCCCGCGCCGTGCTCGCAAAGCCATGACGAAGGACAAGGCGTACTACGGGCCGGCGGACTGGCGCGGGGATCCCGCGCGCGATCTCGGGATGCCCGGCGAGCCGCCCTTCACGCGGGGCGTCTATCCGACCATGTATCGCGGCAAGCTCTGGACGATGCGCCAGTACGCGGGCTTTGGAACCGCCGGAGAGACGAATGCGCGGTTTCACCATTTGCTGGACGCAGGCCAGACCGGCCTCTCCGTGGCGTTCGATCTCCCCACGCAGATGGGCTATGACTCCGATCATCGCATGGCGGAGGGAGAGGTCGGGCGCGCCGGCGTCGCGATTGACAGTGTCGAGGATCTCGAGCGCCTGTTTCACGGCATCCCACTCGATCGCGTGTCGACCTCCATGACCATCAACGCGACCGCGGCGATTCTCCTCGCGATGTACATCGCGGTCGGTGAAGAGCAGGGCGTGCCGCTCACCAAGCTCCAGGGCACGCTGCAGAACGACATCCTCAAGGAATACATCGCGCGCGGCACCTACATCTATCCGCCCGAGCCGTCGCTGCGGCTCGTCGCCGACATCTTTCGGTTTACCGCACGCGCCAAGATGAGCTTCAATCCCATCTCGATCTCGGGCTATCACATGCGGGAGGCGGGCGCCACCGCTGTGCAGGAAATCGCGTTTACGTTTGCCAACGCGCTCGAGTACGTCCGGCGCGCGCGCGCCGCGGGAGTCGCGGTGGAGGATTTCGCGCCGCGCCTTTCCTTCTTCTTTGCCGCCTACACCGATCTGTTCGAGGAAATTGCCAAGTTCCGCGCGGCGCGGCGCCTGTGGGCTCGCCTGATGAAGGAAAAGCACAACGCGAGCGATGCCGCGGCGCGGCTCCGCTTCCATACCCAGACGGGCGGCGCGACGCTCACGGCGCAGCAGCCGCTCAACAACGTCGTGCGCGTCGCCATTCAGGCGATGGCGGCAGTACTGGGCGGGACGCAGTCCCTGCACACGAACTCCTACGATGAGGCCCTCGCGCTGCCCACCGAGCTCAGCTCGACCCTGGCGCTGCGGACGCAGCAACTCCTTGCCAGCGAGACGGGCGTGCCGGACGTCGTGGATCCGCTCGGGGGGAGCTGGTACCTCGAGGCCCTCACCGACAAGCTCGAGGCCGGGGCGAGGCAGTTGGTGGAGGAAATCGAGGTTGGGGGAGGGTCGGTAAAGGCCATCGAGCGCGGCTTCTTTCAGGAGGCAATCGCGCGCAGCGCCTATGAGCAACAGCGCGAGATCGAAGCGGGCGGGCAGGTCGTCGTGGGGGTGAACGAGTACGTCACCGGTGAGCCGATTCCGCCGATTCCCGCGCCCGATTACTCGAAGCTCGCGGAGGCGCAGCGGCAGCGCGTAGCGCAGTTACGGGAGACGCGGGACGGGGGACGGGTGAAACAGGCGCTGCGCGAGCTCGAGGTTGCCGCCCGCGCGCCGGGGGCGCCGTTGATGGAGCCGATTCTCGACGCCGTCCGCGCGCGCGCCACACTGGGCGAGATCAGCGACGTGTTACGGGCGGTGTGGGGCGTGAACGACCCGCGCTGAGTCATGAATTTCCTCTTCGCTTTGCTCCTGCTCGCTCAGAGCGACACGACGGCGATCAATCGGTTCGTGCAGGCCGAGATGGAACGCCAGCACATCCCCGGTCTCTCGCTTGCCGTGCTGCGCGGAGACCAGGTGCTCCTGGCCCGCGGCTACGGGTACGCGAACGTGGAGCTCCACGTGCCGGCGTCCGACAGCACGGTCTACCAATCGGGATCCATGGGGAAGCAGTTCACCGCAGCGCTCGTGGAAATGCTCGTCGACAACCATCTGTTGCGCCTGGACGACTCGATCGTGCGGTGGTTTCCGGAAGGGGCGACCGTCTGGCGTGGCATTTCCGTCCGGCATCTCCTGACCCACACCTCCGGCGTGGCCGAGTATACCGATTCCACGTTCGACTATCGCAAGGATTACACCGAGGACCAGCTGGTGAAGTTCGCGGCCTCGCGGCCACTCGATTTCCCACCGGGCGAGCGCTGGAGTTACAGCAACACCGGGTACTTGCTGTTGGGCGCGCTCATTCACCGCGTCACCGGTCACTTCTATGGTGATCTGCTGCGCGATTCGGTTTTCCAGCGGCTGGGGATGCGCGATTCTCGGGTGATCTCGGAAGCCGACATCGTGCCCAACCGTGCGGCGGGGTACCGTCTCGAGAACGGCGCGCTGCAGAACCAGGAATGGGTCGCCCCGTCACTCAACACGACCGCGGACGGCGCGCTCTACTTCACGATTCGTGACCTGACGCGCTGGGCCGTCGCGCTGAATCATCGGCGTGTGCCCAGTGCCGCGGCACTCGATACCGCGTGGACGCCGGTGCGGCTCAACGACGGTGCCACGTATCCCTACGGATTCGGCTGGGGGATTTTCAACCAGCGGGGCCACCTGCGCATTTCGCACGGCGGGGCATGGCAGGGATTCAAGACCGCCATCGCCCGCTATCCGGAGTCCGGCCTTACCGTGATCGTGCTCGCGAATCTTGCCCAGGCGCAGACGAGCGCGATGGCGTATGGGATCGCCGGGATCCTCGACTCAACACTCGCGGCCCCGCAGCTCGCTACCTGGCGGGGCCCTCAGCCGCCGGCACCCGTTGTCGATCTCCTCCGCGCTATCGCAACTCGGCCGGACAGCGCGCGTATCACATCGCGGTTCCGCCGTTTCCTCAGCCCCGACTTGCAAGACTTCTATCGCGCCGTCGCGAACGGCGACCGGCAGTGGTCGCTCGCGGGATGCGATGATGTGACGCGTCGCGGCATCTCCTACCTCGGCTCTCGAATCGCGTATATCTGTCACGCCCGGGCGGCGCGACGGAATGGTGGGGGCGGGGGCACGCTGATTTCGGTTCTCTATTCATCTGACTGGACGGCTGCAGGAGTTGAAGGATACGGGTATTGATGATTCGCGTCGTTCGCCTCGGTACACCCCGTGCTTCGAATGAAGGCCTGCGGCTAGGTACGGTCCGCCGCCCGCCCCGCGGTGTGCTAAGGGCCGATTATGCGCGGCACGACTTTTATGATGTGTGGCTCCCCGAACTGGCGCCGAGTTCCCAGCTTTTTGCGTGGATCAAGTCCCGGCCGCTGACGGACGCACGGTGGCGCACCTACGCCCGCCGCTATCGCGCCGAGATGAAACGGCCGGAAGCGCAGCGACTCATCACACTCCTTGCGGCGCTCTCGGTGCGCACCAACTTCTCGGTCGGCTGTTACTGTGCAGACGAAACGCGCTGCCACCGCTCTCTGCTCCGAGAGTCGCTGCTCGAAGCCGGCGCGCGCGTCGCCCCCGCTGCCAAGATGAGGAGCTCCGAATGAGGACTGCCGTGAGTTTGCTGGCCGTCTGTGCGCTCGCCAATTGCGCCCCGAGGGCTACGGGGGAAGGCATCGACCGAGAACGGATGTTCACCGTCTGGTCTCGAAAAGATGTGAGCCACTTCAGCGGCGTTCTGCCCACCGCTGTGGACTCGGTCTGGCGGATCGTCCCCATCGCGTTTCAATCCCTGCATTTTCCGGGTGCTCCATCGGTATACCCTGACGAGCGCGTGTATCTCACACCGTATCTGAAGATCGAGCAGCGCTTGTACGAGGGCGAGCCGAACTCGCTGTACCTCAACTGCGGATTCACCTCGGTTGGCGAGCCGGCGGCCGACGTGTATCGGGTGACCTTCGCAATGATCGCGCGGCTGCTGCCGCACTCCGCTGGTGGGACCGAAGTCGATATCGTGGTCGATGGCACCGCGCAGAACATGGTTGAGCGCCAAGCGCCAGTGCGTTGCACCGGGACGGGCAAGCTGGAAACGGCCGTGTTCCAAATTCTGCAAGACAGCCTGCGCGTTCACCATTAACCAGGGAGTGGACCGTGCTGCATTGCTTGCTGGTCGTGACGGCGCTGCTCAGCGCGCAGCGCCCCGAAACCGGATTCCTCGATCGGACCATTACGGTCGGCAGCGGAAGATATCACTACCAAGTCTACATCCCCGCGGATTATGCCTCGAAGGCGAGCTGGCCGGCGATCCTCTTCCTGCATGGTGCCGGCGAACGGGGCGACGACGGTCTCGTTCAGACCAACGTCGGCCTGGGTCCCGCGATCCGGCAGAACCCGTCGCGCTATCCCGCGATCGTCGTGTTCCCGCAGGTACCGCGCGATTCCCAGTGGGTGGGAACGCCCGGCGATATGGCTGTCGCGGCGCTGCAACAGACCATGCGTGAATTTCATGTCGATCCGAGTCGCGTCTATCTCACCGGGCTCTCAATGGGCGGACACGGGACGTGGTACGTCGCCTACCGGCATCCCGAGCTCTTCGCGGCCATCGTGCCGATCTGCGGATGGGTGCGGGAGTTCCCCCAATTCCGCGGCTCGGTTCCCGTGGTGCCGGGGGATAGTGCCTCGATCATGCCCAATCTGGTTCAGCGCCTCGGCAAACTTCCGATCTGGATCTTCCACGGCGAAGTGGACCAAGTCGTCAATGTAAATGGGTCACGCGAGCCGGCGGCGACACTCAAGGCTGCGGGCGCCGACGTGCACTACACGGAGCTGCTCGGCCTTAATCACAACGCCTGGGATGCCGCGTACGCGTCCGAGGAGTTCAGGAACTGGCTGTTCGCCCAGCAGCGGCATTGACCCAGGCATTGTGTCGCTTGGCGCCGGCACCTTGCTGGAGCCGGTACAAGTTGTGAGAGTTGAATAGAACCCCTCAGGAGGCGTTGATGCGGGTCTTCATCGCTGGTGTGGCGTTCGTTCTCTGCACAACCACTGGCCTCGCGCAGGAGCCGAGCCGCTGGACGGTCTCGGTAGGGCCGGAATGGACGCAGGCGGGTCCCTACGCCCACTTATGGGGCGCACGGCTGCGTGCGGAGTATGATCTCACCAGGCCCAGTAGGTTGTTCGGGTTGCGGCTCGAAGGTGGGGCGCGGTGGGGGCCGACGCAAAGCTACTTCTACGAGTCGGGACCGCGCAGCCAGGGCGGTGTCGATCAGTCAGCAGACATCATGCTTGGCCTCTCGGGCGCGATCTCACCATTTCCTCGGGGGCGCTTCACTCCGTACGTCACGATGGGCGTCTTCGGCCGTCAGACGTGGAGACAGGGCTCACTGTTCGTCCACGATTCGACCTTCCTGTCCTGGGATGTTCCGAACTTCAGATCTTCGCGTGGTGATATCATTGGCACGCTCGGGCTCGGACTGCGGGCGCGGCTTGGCGGTCGCTCGTTTCAATTGGAACTGCGCCGCATTTACGACCACCACGGGCTGACTTTCGGAACCCGACTCCCCTTCTGACGAGCAGACGACGGCGGCCCGCTGGCGAGATGGCCAGCGGGCCGATTACGTGTCAAGTTAGAGCACTCTCTTCACGAGGAATCACTTGATGAACCGGCGTGAAGTGTTGCTTCTGCTCGCCGGGACGGCCGCGGTCCCCGATCGCTTGCTGGCCATCGGACGCACCGTCCACCAGCGAGTGCGGGCAGGCACTCTCAGCGCGTTGAATCCCCACCAGAATGAAACCGTCGCCACCATTGCCGAACTGATCATTCCCAAGACCGATACGGCGGGAGCGCGCGAGGCGGGTGTGCCCGCGTTCATCGACGTCATGGTCGCCGACTGGGGCGACGACGATCAGCGCAAAATGTTCACGGCGGGACTGGCAAACGTGGACGAACGGGCGCGTGGGATGTTCGGCAGAGAATTCATCGGATGCAGCGCCGCGCAGCAGACCCAGATCCTCACGGACCTCGACGCCGAGCTGGCGCGGTTGCGGGATACGAAGGCCGACACCTCCAAGAATTTCTTCAATGCCATGAAATGGCTGACGCTGACCGGTTACTACACGTCCGAAGTCGGCGCGACGACCGAGCTGCACTACCGCGTCGTGCCGGGCCGCTACGAACCCTGCTACCCCCTCGAGCCATGAAGACCTACGACGCCATCGTAGTCGGGTCCGGCATGTCCGGCGGGTGGGCGGCCAAGGAGCTGACCGAGCGCGGGCTGCAGACGCTCGTGCTCGAGGCGGGGCGGCCGATCGTTCCCGAGCAGGACTACGTCGAGCACATCCCGATGTGGGAGATGAAGTTCCGCGGCATGGGCGATCGCAAGCGCCTGTCCCGGGAACAGCCGATCCAGCAACAGTGCTACGCCTGCGACGAGATGGCCTACAAGTTCTTCGTCAGCGACCTCGAAAACCCCTACACCACGCCTTCCGACAAGCCGTTCTCCTGGATCCGCGGCCGCCAGGTCGGAGGGCGCTCGATCATGTGGGGCCGGCAGGTCTATCGCTGGAGCGACCTCGACTTCGAAGCCAATGCCCGCGAGGGCATCGGCGTCGATTGGCCGATTCGGTACGCCGACATCGCGCCGTGGTACGATCACGTCGAGCGGTTCGTCGGCATCAGCGGTCAGGCGGAGGGGTTGCCGCAGCTGCCTGACGGCCAGTTCCTCAAGCCGATGGCGCTGAACTGCGGCGAGCAGGTCGTGCGCGATGCCGTAGCGCGCGCCTGGCCCGGCGAGCGCCTAGTGACGATCGGCCGCTGCGCGGTGCTGACCGAGGCGCACAACGGGCGGGCCGCGTGCCACTATTGCGGTCCGTGCCACCGCGGCTGCATCACCCGCTCGTACTTCTCGAGCGTGAACGCAACGCTGCCTGCCGCCCAGGCGACCGGCCGGCTGACGCTCCGTCCGTACAGCGTCGTGCACAGCATTACGTACGACCGCAAGACTGGCCGGGCGACCGGTGTGCGGGTGATCGACGGCCAGACGAAGCACGCGATCGAGTTCAAGGCGCGGATCGTGTTCCTGTGCGCTTCCACGATCGAGTCGGCGCGGATCCTCCTGCTCTCGGGGATCGCGAATTCCAGCGGGCAGGTCGGCAAGAACCTGATGGATCACATCATGGGCGGCGGCGCGAACGGCCGCATCGACGCGCCCGTCGATCGCGACACGATCGGCAACCGGCCCAACGGGATTTACGTGCCGCGCTTCCGTAACATCGGCAAAGGCAAGTCGCCGTTCCTGCGGGGGTACGGGTTCCAGGGTGGCGCCGGCCGCTCCGACTGGGGCCGCGGCGCGGGGCAGACGGGCTTCGGCGCCGATTTCAAGAAGTCGCTGCGCAAGCCGGGTCCGTGGGGATTCGGACTCTACGGCTTCGGCGAGATGCTCCCGAAGGAAGAGAATTTCGTCGAGATCGACAAGAACAAGGTCGATGCCTGGGGCATTCCGGTCGCCCGGATCAGCTGCGCCTATGGCGAAAATGAGAAGGCGCTGCTCCACGACATGTCCATCACCGCCGCGGAGATGCTCGCCGAGGCGGGCGCGCACGAGATTGAGCCGTACACGAGCGACAATCCGCCCGGACTCGTGATCCACGAGATGGGCACGGCGCGCATGGGGAAGGATCCCAAGACGTCCGTGCTCAACGCGCACAATCAATGCTGGGATGTGCCGAACGTGTTCGTCACCGACGGCGCCTGTATGGCGTCGACGGCCTGTCAGAATCCATCGATCACCTATATGGCTCTCACGGCGCGGGCCGCGGCGTATGCGGTCGACGCCATGAAGCGACACGAGCTGTGACCACAGGAGGCAAGATGGACCGCCGCGAATTCACGAAGGGTCTCGCTGCAGCTGGACTCGCCGTCGCGTTCCCTCGCGTTCTTCGCTCCACAGGGCGCGTCGCTCGCATCGAGAAAGTCGGTCTGCAGCTCTATACGGTGCGCGACAAGATGAAAGAGGATTTCGAGGGCACGCTCGCCCACGTCGCCGAGATCGGCTACAAGGAAGTCGAGTTCGCCGGCTACTTCAATCATTCGCCGGCCGAGGTGAAGGCGATCCTCGACCGACACGGACTCTCGGCCCCCTCCACGCACGTCCCGTTCGCGAGCGACGAGCAATGGAAGGTGGCGCTCGACGCGGCCAAGACGATCGGGCACGAGTACATCGTCATGCCCTGGATTCCCGCGGAACGGCGCAAGACACTCGACGACTGGAAGAACTTCGCGCAGGTCTTCAACCACGCGGGACAGGCCGCGCACGATGCCGGAATCCAGTTCGCCTATCACAACCACGATTTCGAGTTCCCGAAGCTGGACGGGCAGGTGCCCTACGATCTGCTGTTGCAGAGCACCGACCCGCAGCTCGTGAAGCTCGAGATCGACCTGTACTGGATCACCAAGGCCGGACAGGATCCGCTCAACTATTTCGCGCGCTGGCCGGGCCGCATTCCGCTCGTGCACGTCAAGGATTCCGCCGGCGCGCCGGAGCACAAAATGGCCAACGTGGGGCAGGGGAAGATCGACTGGAAGCGCATCTTTGCGAAGCGGGATCAGGCCGGCATCAAGCACTTCTTCGTCGAGTACGATCAACCGCCGCAGCCGTTCGATGACATTGCGGCGAGCTACAAATACTTGAAGGGGCTGGAATTCTAAGATGCGTTGGAAGGTTGGACGGTTGGAAGGTGACCTGGTAACTCGTCGGGACGCGTTGCGGACCGCGGCGGCCGCCGTCACGGCGTCGCTGCTTCCAGGGGCCACCGTCCAACCTTCCAACCGTCCGACCGTCCGACTGAAGCAGTCCGCCAGCCGCTGGTGCTACCGGTCGATTTCCCTGCCGGATCTGTGTAAAGCCGGGAAAGCCATGGGCCTTGCCGGCATCGACCTGCTCGCCCCGGAGGATTGGCCGGTCGTCCGTCAGAACGGATTGGTCTGCTCCATGGGGTACGCGGCGATCCGTGACGACTTCATCCCGCGCGGCTTCAACGATCCGGCGAACCACGATCTGCTCGTCGGCGAACTGGAGCGCGCGCTGCCGCTGGCGCAGCAGCACGGCGTACCCAATCTCATCGCGATGTTCGGCAACCGGCAGGGACGCAGCGACGCGCAGGCCACGGAGGCGTGTGTGACGGGGCTCAAGCGGGTCGCGCCGTCAGCCGAGCGCTACGGGGTGACGATCTGTGTGGAGCTGCTCAACAGCAAGGTCGACCACAAAGACTACCAGGGCGATCGGACGGCGTTCGGCGCCGCGATCATCGAAGCGATCGGCTCGCCGCGCGTGAAGCTGTTGTACGACATCTACCACATGCAGATCATGGAAGGCGATGTCATTCGAACGATCCGGCAGCATGCCGCCCACATCGGACATTTCCATACCGGCGGCGTGCCGGGTCGTCACGAGCTGGATGACACACAAGAGCTGAATTACCACGCGATTGCACGAGCCATCGCGGATACGGGCTTCACCGGCTTCGTGGCGCATGAATTCGTGCCGACGCGGGACCCGCTGACCTCGCTGAAGCAGGGCGTGGAGGTCTGTTCGGTCTAAGGGCAGTGTGTCCGGCACGCGGTTTGCAGAGTCTTGTTGGGAGCACATGCTCCCGTCCAACACGCGCCCGCTCGCCCGCCTCGTCCTGGTCAGCCTGCTGCTGACGTTCATCGCAGCACGACTCATCAGCGTCCTCATGACGCTGCACCGCATGCCGGACATTCACCTTCATGTCAGCGACACCCACATCCATCACTTGAACTACGGCATCTTCCTGCTCGCCGGGGTGGGCGCCTATCTCCTCTTCAATCCTGCGCCGCTGGCGCCGGCGGCCGCCGCAGTCTACGGCATCGGGCTGGGCCTCACCTTCGACGAATTCGGGATGTGGCTGCACCTGAACGGCGATTACTGGCAGCGCGCCAGCTTCGATGCGGTGATCGTACTCGCGGCGGCCCTGGGGCTCGCCGGCTTCGCCCCACCGCCGGCGCGCTGGCGGCCGAAACAGTTTGCGATCGCCCTTCTCCTCGTTCTCCTGCTGGCGGGGTCCTTCCGACTCGCCGCGCGCGTCCAGCCGCGGCTCGAACGCTGGGAGCAGGGCGTCCCGTAACACGTCCTTGCCAGGGGCGCGGGCGGCAGCATCTCTTAAGACGCCCTGACCCTCGAGAAGGACGGATGATGGCCCGCGAATACGGAGGACTGCTGCTCGGCATCGCGATCGGCATCGTGATCGCGTGGCTTTATTTTCTTGTTTGGAAGTTCCGCTATACCGCGTCCATTCGCGAAGACGCCGTGCAACGCAGCCTCGCCGTGACGGCGGGGAAGGTGCACGAGCAGCTGGTGCCCTATCTCCCCGAATTCGGTTTCAATCCCAAGGACGCGCGCTTTCTCGGTAGTCCCGTGGATCTCGTGATCTTCGACGGTCTGGCCGCCGGCAACGTGCGGCGCGTCGTATTTCTCGAGGTGAAAACGGGGAGCAGCGGAGGCGCCCCACTCAACGCGCGCGAGCGCCAGGTGCGAGATGTGATCGAAGCCCGGCAGGTCGCGTGGGCCGAGCTGCGGCTCACGCGCCCTACTTGACGCTGGTGGTTCGGCCGCGCCGTTCGAGCACTGAAATCAGCACGATGAGCAACACCAAGACGATGATACCGATCGCAATCCAGATGGGCTGCGTGTACCACGCTCCCTGAGGGTCGTGCGTGGTGACGTCGATTTTTGTTTCCTGCGCCGCAGTCAGCACCTGCTTGATGAAACGCATAGGTACTCCAGAGGAAGTGACCGGATAATCGAGGCCAGCGCCAGGCATTAGCTAATTTGCTACATTGGAGGCTCCTCGAACCTGGGACAGGGTCATGAAGAGCATTTTCTGGGGCGCGGTGATCATCGCGATCGGATTGGTCCGGGGAGATTCGGTTTTCCGTGGCGATTTCAACGTGATCAGCATCTTCTTCGACGCCCTCGGTGTGTTCTTCATCATCCGCGGCATCATCGCCCTGTATCAGGCGAAGCACCAGGAGGCTGCGGTACCTCCGGCGGCTCCTCCGCAATCCCCTCCGGCATCGAGGCCCCGCTGAACGGATGATTCGGAAGCATGGCGCGCAGCGCGGCCAAGACGCCCGACGAGTACCTAAAGTCGCTACCTGCTGACCGGCGCGCGGTGATCGCCGCCGTCCGGGCTGTAGTCAACAAGCACATGCCCGCCGGCTACCAGGAAGCGATGAACTGGGGCGCCATCATGTGGGAAGTGCCGCTCATGCAATTTCCCAAGACCCCCAACGGCCAGCCGCTGTGTTATGTGAGCCTGGCGGCGCATAAGAACTACTGCACGCTGTACCTGATGGGTGCGTACTCCAACTCGGCAGAGTACGCCGCGTTGCGAGCGGCGTTCGCCAAGGCAGGAAAGAAATTCGACATGGGGAAGTCCTGCCTGCATTTTACGACGCCCGAGGATCTCGAGCTCGACGCGATCGGCACGGTGATCGCGAGATATTCGCCCGATCAGTGGATTGCCGTCATGGAGCAAAGCCGGCGGCGCCGCTGAACCGTCACGTTCTGTTAGATTCTGCGCATGCCAAAGAAGCGCCAGACCTACGAAGCCGACGAGATCATCGTCACTTTCGACCCGGATGTCTGCATCCACTCGGGCGTCTGCGTCATGGGATTGCCGGATGTTTTCGACATCAAGCGCAAGCGGTGGATCCGCCCGGAGCTGCAACCGCCCGATGTCGTGGCTGCGCAGGTGATGCGCTGTCCTTCCGGCGCGCTGCAATTCGTGCGTAAGCAAAAGACTGATTAAGTTGTCCGCCGATGCCGACCTATGAATACAAGTGCCCGAAGGGGCACGTCTTCGAGAAAACGTTTCCTCGCATCACGAGTAAGCGCCACGCGAAGTGCCCCGTGTGCGGCAAGCGCGCGGAGCGGCTAATCTCGGGCGGCGCCGGCGTTCATTTCAAGGGCTCCGGGTTCTACGCGACCGATTACAAACGGCCCGCGGGAACAACGGAGAAGGCCGACAATACGGCCGAGAAAGCCGAGCAGACTGCGAAGCCCGGCGACTCGAAGCCGTCGCCAAAGAAAGACTCAAGCTCCGACAAGTGACGGCACTCGAGACGATCCGTGCGGCGCTGGCACACGCGGCGTCACGATTGGGCGCGTCCGATGTTGAAGTCGCCCTCGAACGCCCCCGCGATCCGACGCATGGTGACGTTGCCACCAACCTCGCCCTGACGCTGGCCAAGACGTTGGGGCAAAAGCCGCGCGCCATCGCGGAGCGGCTCGTCGCGACGCTCGAGCTGCCGCCCGGTCTCGTTCGGAAGACCGAGATCGCGGGGCCGGGATTCATCAATTTTTTCCTGGCAGGGGAGCAGGTCGTCGGCGTGCTGCCATCCATCATCGCGGCGGGCAAGGATTATGGAAAGAGCGATGTCGGTCGGAAGGCGAAGGTGAATGTTGAGTTCGTCTCCGCCAACCCTACGGGTCCGCTGCACGTGGGCCACGGCCGCGGGGCCGCGCTCGGCGACGGCATCGCGGCGCTCCTCGCGTGGACCGGCTGGTCAGTGACGCGAGAGTTCTACGTCAACGACGCGGGCACCCAGATCGATAAGATGGCCCGGTCTCTGTGGGCACGGGTACAGCAGCAAGCGGGGCGGCCGGGCGCCATCCCCGAGGGTGGCTACCACGGCGAATACCTGAACGAGCTGGCCGCCACGATTCTGAAGAAGGAAGGAAAGCGCTTCGCCGACCTCCCCGAGGACGAAGGCGTGCGCCGCAGCCGGGAGATTGGCGTGAGTGCGCAACGTGCCGAGCAGGACCAGGATCTGCGTGAGTTCGGTGTGCGGTTCGACGTCGTGTCCCGCGAATCGACGATCTACGAGCGGCGCTTGATCGACGCCACCCTCGCCGAGCTGGCCGCCAAAGGCCATACGTTCGAGGCGGACGGGGCACTCTGGCTTCGCACGACCGCGCTCGGCGATGACAAAGATCGCGTACTCAAGAAGAGCGACGGGACGTATACCTATCTCGTTCCCGACATCGCCTATCACCGCGACAAGCATCAACGCGGCTTCGTGAAAGCGATCGACGTCTGGGGCGCGGACCACCACGGCTACATCCCGCGCATGCGCGCGGCGTTACAGGCCCTCGGGTATCCCGGCGACTTCTTCCACGTCGAGATCGTGCAGCTCGTGCGCGTGATGCGGGGTGGGGAAGAGGTGCGCTTCTCGAAACGGAGCGGGGAGTTCGTCTCGTTGCGTGATCTCTTCGAGGAAACCGGCGTGGACGCGGCGCGCTACTTCTTCCTGATGAAGCGCGGCGATTCCCAGTTCGTGTTCGACGTCGATCTCGCGAAGAGTCAGACCGAGGAGAATCCAGTCTTTTACGTGCAGATGGGCCATGCGCGCATGTCCGGCATCTTTCGCGTGGCCGGACGGGAGCCGGGCAGCGTGCGGGCGGATGGGGTTGACCTGTCCGTCCTGACCCAGCCGGAAGAGATCGAGCTCGTGAAGGAGCTCGCCGAGTTTCCCGACGTGTTGCGGCGTGCGGCGGCGGCCTACGAGCCTCACCGCGTCACGGGATACCTCGAGGGACTGGCCCGGATCGCGCACGCGTGGTATCACAAGTACCGCGTGCTGGGCGAGCCTGAGGAAGCCGCCCGGCTCGTGCTCGCGCGCGCCGTCCAGCAGGTGCTCGCGACTGGCCTCTCACTTTTGGGGATCCGCGCCCCGGAACGGATGTGAGCGTGGGTGTACTCGTCGTCGGCTCGATCGCCCTGGATTCCGTCATCACGCCCTTCGGCGAGACCGCCGACGCGCTCGGTGGGGCCGCCGTGTTCTTCGCGATGGCGGGAGCGGTGCTGGCACCCGTCCAGGTCGTCGGCGTCGTCGGGAGCGACTTCCCGCAGGCACATCTCGAGAAGCTCGCCGCGCGCGGGGTCGACCTCGCCGGTGTGGAGCGGCAGCAGGGCGAGTCGTTCCGCTGGAAAGCCCGGTACTCCTACGATCTGAACAGCCGCGAGACGCTGGAGACGCGCCTCGGGGTGTTCGCGCAATTCCAGCCCCGCATTCCCGACAAGTTTCGCGACGCGAAGTTCGTCTTCCTTGGCAACATCGATCCCGAGCTCCAGCTGAACGTGCTCGATCAGGTGAAGCAGCCGAAGCTGGTGGCCTGCGACACCATGAACTACTGGATTCAGGGCAAGAAGGACCTGCTGCTCGAGTTGCTACGGCACATCGACATTCTGATGGTCAACGATTCCGAGGCGCGCGAGCTGTCCGGCGATTGGAACGTCTATCGCGCGGCGCACTGGATCCTCGGCCGCGGTCCCAAAATGGTCGTGATCAAGCAGGGCGAGCACGGGGCGTTGCTCGTCGATCCCGACACGACGTTCAAGGTGCCGGCGTATCCGTTGCAGCAAGTGTTCGATCCGACCGGCGCCGGCGATGCATTCGCGGGTGGGTTCATGGCCCACGTGGCCCGCACCGGCGATCTGACGTTCCCCAACCTGCGGCGGGCGATGGTCTACGGATCGGCGATGGGATCGCTGGCGGTCGAAGCGTTCGGTGTCCAGCGCCTCGAGCAGATCACGCTACAGGAGGTCCGCGGTCGCGTAAAGGCGTTCCGCGATCTCGTGCATTTCTCCCTGGACGGCGAGGAATGACGAAGACCGATCGCTACGCGGCGGCCGGCGTCAGGTTGGACACGGCGGATGAGGCGAAGCGGCGCATCGCCCAGCTGGTCAGCGCGACGCGGACGCCGCTCGCTCGCGGCCGAGTCGGCGGCTTCGGTGGGATGGTCCGCGTGCCCGAAGGCTACAAGAAGCCGGTGCTCGTGATGTCGACCGATGGTGTCGGGTCGAAAGTGCTCGTCGCCGCGGCGGCGGGCGTGCACGACACGGTCGGTGAAGATCTCGTCAATCACTCGGTCAATGACATCCTGGTGCACGGCGCCACGCCGCTCGCGTTCCTCGACTATATCGCAGCCGGGAACCTCGTGGCGGAAATCGCCGAGCAAATCGTGTCGGGCGTGGCGCGCGGCTGCCGGGCGCACGACATGACGCTGGCCGGCGGCGAGACGGCGCAGATGCCTGATCTCTATCAGCCGGGGCACTACGATCTGGCAGGGTCGATCGTCGGGGTCGTCGAAGAGGACACGGCGCTGGATGGGGACCGCGTGGTCACGGGCGATCAACTCATCGGCTATGCCTCGACGGGCCTGCACACCAACGGCTACACGCTCGCCCGCAAAATCGTCTTTGACCGGATGAAGCTGACGATCGACGATCCCTTTCCCGAGACCGGGCAGTCGGTGGGGCAGGTCCTGCTCGCGGTCCACCGCAGTTACGCCACGGCCCTGCGGCCGGTGCTCGGCACCGTCCACGCGCTCGCGCACGTCACCGGTGGGGGGATTGCCGGAAACCTGGTCCGCGTATTGCCGCCCGGTGTGGAGGCGGTCGTGGACTCGGGCAGCTGGCCCTGGCCGCCGCTCTTCCGCGTTCTCATGCGCGCGGGCCAGGTCGGGCGAGAGGAGATGCGGCGTGTGTTCAACCTCGGCGTCGGGATGATTGCGCTGCTGGCGCGCGATGATGTCGAGGCGGCCGTCCGCGCGGCCGAGCGGGCGCACGTGCCCGCGTGGATCATCGGCGAGATCCTGCCGGCGCGCGCAGGGACCTCTGCGACGGTTCGGTTTGAAGAAAGATAGAGAGCTCGACGCGATGCGCCGCGCGCTCGAGCTGGCCTGGCGCGGCTGGGGACGCGTTTCCCCGAATCCCATCGTTGGTGCCGTCGTGTTGCGCGGCAACGACATGGTCGCCGAAGGCTGGCACGCCGAATTCGGCGGACCTCACGCGGAGCTGAACGTGCTGCACGCGGCGGGCGACAAGGCCCGGGGCGGAACGCTGGTCGTGACGCTCGAACCGTGCGCGCATCACGGCAAGACACCCCCGTGCACCGATGCGATCCGCGCCGCCGGCGTACGACGCGTCGTCGCGGCGGTCCGCGATCCCGATCCCGAGGCGCGCGGCGGCGCCGAGGTGCTCAAGCGTGCCGGCATCGACGTTCACGTCGGATTGCTCGCGGAAGAGGCCGCGGCGCAAAACGCCCCCTTCCTCTTTACCAGACAGCAGACCGAGCGTCCCTTCGTCGCGCTCAAGCTCGCCACGTCCATCGACGGCCGGATCGCGGACGCCCGGGGCAGCTCGCAATGGATCTCGGGCCCCGAGGCGCGCGATCATGTGCATTGGCTGCGCGCCGGATTCGACGCGATCGCGGTCGGCGGCACCACCGCCCTCACCGACAACCCGCAGTTGACGGCCCGCGGCGGGCTCACGCCGCGGACACCGCCGGTGCGGATCGTGTTCGACCGGCGCGCCATGCTGAATCTGGGCGTGTCCCTGGTCCAGACGGCGCGCGAGGTGCCCACGTGGGTCGTCGCCTCGCCGGAGGCGCCGATGGCCAACGTGTCGGTGCTCGAGGGCAACGGCGTGCGCGTGTTTCGCCCCGAGGGACTGGCGCAGGCGTTCGCGCAGTTGCGGCTCGCAGGGATCCAGTCGTTGTTATGTGAGGGCGGGGGCGCGCTGGGCACCAAGCTCCTTACCGAAGGGCTGGTCGATCGCTTGTACTGGGTGCAGTCGCCGGTCTGGCTCGGAGAGGGCGCAGTGCCGGCTTTTCCAGGCATTCCGGCATATCCGCTCGCCGACGCCCCGCGCTGGGTGGTCGTGGAGCGGCGCTCGCTGGGCTCTGATACATTGTTGGTCTTGGATCGGCGGCTATGTTTACCGGAATCGTAGCAGCGGTGGGCAGGTTAGCGGCGGTGAGCCAGAACAACGGCGCAGCACTGCGCATCACTGCGCCGTTTCGCGCCGTAAAGAAGGGCGAGAGCATCGCCGTCAACGGGGCCTGTCTGACCGTGGAGCGGGTGGTAAAGGGGGGTTTTACCGTCCAGGCAGTCGGGACGACGCTTGGACGCACCCTGATCGGTGAGTGGCAAAAGGGCCAGGCCGTCAACTTGGAGCGCGCCCTACGCGCGAGCGACCGCCTGGGCGGCCATTTCGTCCAAGGCCATGTGGACGCCGTCGGGACTGTTGACGGCGTGACAGCGAATGGAGACGCGTTAGTCGTCGACGTTCGTGTGCCGCGCGAAGTCGCAGAGACGACGGTTCTGCACGGCTCGATCACGATCGACGGTGTGAGTCTGACGGTGAACGCGATTCTCCGGCCCGGCGTTCTGCAGGTGTCGCTGGTGCCGTTTACGCGTGAACACACGACGTTGGGAAAACTCAAGCAGGGTGACCGAGTGCACGTCGAAGCGGACGTGCTGGGGAAATACGTGAGGCAGCTATGTCGTTCAGCGCAGTAGAACAGGCGATCGCGGACATCCGCGCCGGGAAGCTCGTCATTGTGGCCGATGACGAGCGGCGCGAGAACGAAGGGGATCTGGTTGGCGCGGCGGAGAAGGTCACCGCCGACACGATCAACTTCATGGCGACGCACGCGCGCGGGCTGATCTGCATGCCGCTCACGCCCGAGCGCTGCCAGGCCCTCGGCCTGCCGCAGATGACCGAGCACAACAACGAATCGCACGAGACCGCGTTCACCATCAGCATCGACGCGGCGACCCGCTTTGGCGTGACCACGGGCATCTCGGCTGCGGATCGCGCCGCTACGATTCGCGTCGCGATCGATCCTTCGACCGTGCCCAGCGACCTGCGTCGGCCCGGGCACGTCTTCCCCTTGCGCGCGCGTCCCGGCGGGGTGCTGCAGCGCGTCGGCCAGACCGAAGCGAGCATCGATCTCGCGCGCCTCGCGGGACTGTATCCTGCCGGCGTCATCTGCGAAATCCTGAATCCCGACGGAACGATGGCGCGGCGTCCCGACCTCGAGCGGTTTGCGCAGGAGCACGGCCTCACGTTCATCACCGTCGCGCAGCTGGTCGCCTACCGGCTGAAGCACGAGCGGCTCGTCCACCGGGCCGCCGAGGCCCGGCTGCCCACGCCGTTCGGCGAGTTCCGGATCATCGGATATCGCAACGATGTCGACGCGGCCGAGCATCTCGCCCTCGTCTACGGCAACGTGGCGGGCAAGCAGCAGGTGCTGGTGCGGATGCACTCGAAATGTCTCACCGGCGACGTGTTCGGCTCCGCGCGCTGCGACTGCGGCTGGCAGCTGCACAGCGCCATGCGGATGATCGCCGAAGCTGGGGCGGGCGTCGTTGTGTACCTCGATCAGGAGGGCCGCGGGATCGGGCTCCTGAACAAGTTGAAGGCTTACGAGCTGCAGGATCAGGGCCACGATACCGTCGAGGCCAACGAGAAGCTCGGCTTCAAGGCCGACCTCCGCAATTACGGGATCGGCGCGCAGATTCTGCTCGACCTGGGACTCTCGTCGATTCGCGTGCTGACGAACAATCCAATGAAGCTGGTCGGTCTCGAAGGCTACGGGCTCGAGATCGTGGAGCGGCTGCCCATCGTGCCGCCGCCGTCGGACGAGAATCGGGCCTATCTCGACGTCAAGCGGGACAAGCTCGGCCACTTCCTCACCCACTGATCGTGCCACACAAAGCCCCATCCGCGGCGCGCACCTCCAGCCGCCAGCGGCGCGTGGCGATCATTGTCAGCCGCTTTCACGAGAACATCACGACGAAGCTCCTCGATGGTGCGCGCGCAGCGCTGCGGCGTGGCGGCATCGCGGACAGCAACGTCGAGGTTACATGGGCGCCCGGTGCGTTCGAGCTCCCGGTGCTGGCGGAGGCGGCTGCGGCGAGCGAGCGCTTCGATGCGATCGTGGCGCTCGGATGCGTGATCCGCGGCGAGACGCCGCATTTCGAGTACGTCGCGGGGGAAGCCGCGCGGGGGCTCGGCAACGTCGCGCTCGCGCATCGCATCGCGGTGGGATTTGGCGTGCTGACCACGGAAACCGAGGCTCAGGCGTTGGCGCGACTCAGTAAAGGCGCCGAGGCGGTGCAGGCGGCGCTGGAAACCGCCGACGCGCTCGAGAGGCTCGGTGCAGCGCCCCGAGACTAAGGCCCGCGCGCGCGCCCTCCAGCTGTTGTATGCGTGGGAGCTGTCCGGCAGGCCGACGATCGAAACCGTGATTGCGCGCGTGGCGGTGATCTATGGCCGCGCGCCGCGCGGGGGCGGGGGGGGCGGGGGGGGCTACGACCGCGGCGCGGATCTCGCGGCCAAGGCCATCGCCGGGCTGCCCGAATTCGATCGGCGGATCGCCGATGCCGCGGAGCACTGGCGGCTGGAGCGCGTGGGCGCCGTCGAGCGGAACATCCTGCGCCTCGCCCTCGCGGAGCTCGACGAAGCCTCGACGCCGTCGCGCGTGGTCATCGATGAGGCCGTCAAACTCGCGCATTGGTTTGCCGGATCGCGCGCCCCCGCCTTCATCAATGGCGTCCTCGATGCCATCGCGCACGAGACCGGCGCGCTGTGAGAATCCTGCTGGTCAACTGGAACGACCGGGAGAACCCTCACGCCGGCGGTGCCGAAATTCACCTCCACGAGCTCTTCGGCCGCATCGCGGCGCGGGGGGGGGGACACGAGGTGCACCTCGTCGCGAGCGGCTGGCCCGGCTGCGCCCCGCACGCCGTGGTCGACGGGATTCAGGTCACGCGGCTCGGGGGACGGCACAGTTTCGCGCCGCGGGCCCGTGGCGCGGTGCGCCGCGCGCTACGAAAACAGCGCTTCGACGTCGTGATCGAGGATATCAACAAGCTCCCGCTGTTCCTTCCCATGCTCACGTCGCTCCCCTTCGTGGCGATCGTGCCACACCTCTTCGGGACGACGGCCTTCGCGGAGGCGAGCGCGCCGCTGGCGGCGGTGGTGTGGGCCGCCGAACTGCCGATTCCCTGGGCGTACCGCCGCGCTGCATTTCACGCCATCTCGGAGAGCACGAGGGACGACCTGGTGCGACGCGGCGTTCCGTCCGAGCGGATCGTCGTCATCCATCCCGGTGTGGATTCCGCGGCGTATCGACCCGATCCGGCAACGGAGCGCGCGACGCGCCCCACGTTCTTGTATCTGGGCCGATTGAAGCGTTATAAAGGAGTGGAGTTTGCGCTGCGGGCCCTCGCGATCGCGCGTGCCGCCCGCGCCGACGTGACGTTGGACATCTGCGGGCAGGGCGACGATCGGCCGCGTCTCGAGCGCCTCGCCACAGAGCTGGGGCTGAACGACGCGGTCCGGTTTCTCGGGTACGTACCGGAAGAGGAAAAGCAGCGGTTGTTGCGCCAAGCCTGGGCGGTCGTCTTCCCGAGCCCGAAGGAAGGGTGGGGTATCGCGAACATCGAAGCTGCCGCCTGCGGCACGCCGGCGCTGGCTTCCGACAGCCCAGGGCTGCGCGAGTCGGTGCAGAACGGGGTGACGGGATATCTGGTGCCGCACGGCGATTCGCAGGCGCTGGCGGATCGGATGCTCGCGCTCGCCGCCGATCCGGCGGCGGTCGAGCGCCTCGGCCGCGCGGCCCGCACCTTTGCGGAAGGATTGTCGTGGGACTCCGCGGCGCGCGCCACGCTGGCCCACATCGAGCAGACCATCGCCGCACGAGAAAGGAAGCGTTGACGCATGCGCATCACGATCACCGCCCGCCACACCGAAGTGGATGACGATCTTCGCGCGCACACCCGGGACCTGGTGGAAAAAGTGGTCAAGCTCGTCCGGCGCCCCCATCATGCGCAGGTGATTTTCACCGAGGACCATGGCGAGGCGGGGGTCGAGATCGAGGTCCATGCGCCGCGCGGCCGCGTCCATGTCGCCAAGTCCCAGGCGGCCGATCATCGGTCCGCGCTCGACGCGGCGATCGCCCGCGTGAAGCGCCAGCTCCTCGACGGGAAGGTGACGCCGCGCGCCCGAGGCACGGCACGTCGCTCCAGGGCGCCCGAGACGCGGTGACCACTCCTCCCGCGACGACGCCGCGGCTCAAAGTCGCCGACCTGCTCGCCCGCAAAGGCGATCCGCTGCAGCTCGAGGTGCTGACCGCCGAAGTGGGGCTCGAGCGCGAGATCCGGTCCCCGGAGGCGTCGAGTCCAGGGCTCGTGCTCGCGGGCTACACGGCCCGCTTCCTCGGCACCGATCGCATTCACATCCTCGGCGAGACCGAGATCACCTATCTCGCCTCGCTCGAGGCGAAGGCGCGTCGCAAGTCGATCGAGACGTTTTTGTCGTATGCGTTGCCCTGCATCATCATCACGAAGGGCCAGGAAGCCCCGGAAGAGCTGCTGGTCCTGGCGCGCGAGCAGGGCATCCCCGTCATCCGCACCCGGCTCAAGACCGCGGAGTTCTACCGGCGGCTCAAGCCGTTTCTCGACGACGCCTTCGCCCCGCGCACCACGGTACACGGGTCCCTCGCCGATGTGTTCGGCGTAGGCCTGCTGTTTCGCGGGCGGTCGGGGATCGGCAAGAGCGAATGCGTACTCGATCTGGTCGAGCGCGGGCATCGCCTCGTCGCGGACGACGTCGTCCACGTCACGCGCCGCGGAAACGACGTGCTGATCGGTCGGGGACACGAGATTTCCCGGCACTTCATGGAGATCCGCGGCGTCGGCTTGATCGACATCAACGCGTTGTTCGGAATTCGCTCCGTTCGGCAACAGAAGCGCATCGAGGTGGTGGTGCAGCTCGAGGATTGGGACAATACACGTGAATACGACCGGACCGGTCTCGACCAGCAGCGCACCGAGCTCCTCGACGTCGAGCTGCCGCTCGTGACGGTGCCGCTGAATCCCGGTAAGAACCTCACTGTGATTTGCGAAGTCGTCGCGATGACTCACCTGCTACGCTACAGCGGCGTGGACTCGGCGAACGCCTTCAACGAACGGCTCATCCGCCGCATGCGGGAAAAAGGCGGGGCGCAGCACTATCTGGAGGAAGATTATGAGTGACCTCCGCGGCATCATCGTGACGCACGCGGCGGTCGCGCAGGCACTCGTGGCGGCGGTTGGGGCAATCACCGGAGTGCAGGATGCCCTCAGCGGCGTGTCCAACGAGGGGTGCGGTACGGACGAGTTGGCTGAGCGGCTCCGTCAGGCCATCGGCGACGGCCCAGCCGTGCTGTTCGTCGACCTTCCGGGGGGCTCCTGCTTCACGAGCTCGGTGCGCTATGCGAAGCAGCATGCCGAAATCGCGGTGGTCACCGGTGTCAATCTCGCCATGCTGCTCGATTTCGTGTTTCACCGCGATAACTCACCCGCGGAGGCCGCACGCCGCGCCGTCGACGCCGGCGCCAAGGCCATCCGTGTGACTGGCGCCGCATGAGCCTGGCGCTGTATCGGATCGACGACCGGCTGATCCACGGCCAGGTGGTCGTGGGGTGGGGGCAGCCGCTCCACGTTTCGTTCATCGTGCTCGTCGACGACGAAGTGAGCAGCAGCGACTGGGAGCAGGATCTCTACCGCATGGGTGTGCCGCCGCAGATCGAGGTGATTTTCGCGTCGGTGGATCAGGCGGCGCAGCTGTTTTCGACTTGGCAAACGGATGAGCGCGTCGGGATTCTGCTCGTGGGCGATATTGATACGGCGGTCGCACTCGCCGCTCGCGTGCCCCAGGTCCGCCGGTTCAACGTGGGCGGCGTTCATCACCGCACCGGCCGGAAAGAACGGCTGCGTTTCGTGTATCTAACCGACGATGAGGCCGCCAAGCTGCGCGACTTGGCGGCGCGCGGCGTCGACGTCACCGCGCAGGACGTGCCGACGGCGCGCGCGGTGCCGATCGGAGAGTTCACATGATCCTCCCCATCGAGGTTCTGATCGCGCTCTTGGTGTGGGGCACCCTGGTGGGCGTGGATCTCGTCAGCCTGCCCCAGATGATGATCGCGCGGCCGCTCGTCGCGGGGACTGTCGCCGGGGCGATTCTCGGCGACATCCCGACCGGCCTCAGGCTCGGCGTCGTCTTCGAGCTGCTCCAGTACGACATCCTGCCGGTCGGCGCGGTGCGGTACCCCGAATACGGGCCAGCGACGGTCGCCGCGGTGGCGACGGCTCACGCGGCGCCCGGTGGGGAGGTGCTCGGACTCGGCCTGGGCGCGCTCGTGGGACTCGTGACGGCCCTGGTCGGCGGCGTCACGATCAACGGGCTGCGCCGCCTCAACTCGCGCATCGTGCACGCGGCGGCGGCGACGCTCGAATCTGGGGATCCCGGCGCGCTCGTCCGCGTCCACGTAGGAGGGTTGCTCCGGGACGGACTGCGCGCGGCGTTGGTGACCAGCGTCGGTCTCGTCCTCGCCTGGTTGGCTCGTCCGCTGCTCGCGGGAGCTCTTGCCGTTCGCGACGGTCGGCCTGCGCTCCTGCTCGCCGCTGTCGTGGTCGCGGCAGGCCTCGCCGCCGGCGCGGCGGGCACGTTGCGCCTCGTGGGCACGGGGCCCAATCTGAAATGGTTCGCCGCGGGGCTCGGCGGTGGACTGCTGGTGGCCGTGTGGCTCCGCTGAAAGGGGCGTTGGGCCGGGCGTTGCTGCGGCTGTTCGCCGTCCAAGGCTCCTACAACTACGAGCGGATGCTCGGCGTGGGGGTCGGGGTTGCGGAAGAGCCTCTGCTCCGCGACCTCGCCGACGGCAAATACCGCCCCGCCGTTGCCCGCGGCGCTCACTTTTTCAATTCGCATCCCTATCTCACCGGTCTCGCGGTTGGCGCGGCGGCCCGCGCGGAACACGACGGCGCGCCGCCTGATCAAATCGAGCGGCTGCGGGAAGCGCTGTGTGGCCCGCTCGGCTCGCTCGGCGATCGTTTGGTCTGGGCCGGATGGCTGCCGTTGCTGTCGGGACTGACGATTGCGGCGATCGCGCTTGGCGCCGGATGGTTTGCGGTGGCGGGATTCCTGATCGTCTACAACATCGGTCACGTGGCGCTTCGCTGGTGGGCGCTCAACGCCGGATGGACATACGGCGCGCGCGTGAGCGTGGCACTGCACAGCCCGATGCTGCAGAAAGCGTTGGCGCTGCTCGGTCCGGCCATGGCGTTCGCCGTGGGCTTTGCCCTGCCGCTCGCGGCTCGCTTCCTGGCGGTTCCGTTCCCACGCTGGGGCCAGCTGGCCGCGGTGGTGACGGCGGGGCTGGTGTTCCTGGCGCTGCGTTGGCGCAGTGACCGGTTGAATGGCCTACGGATGGCGCTGGGGCTGTCGGCTGTAGCGCTCGTCGTCGGGTTGATATGGCAGTAATCGAGCGCGACGCCCAGATCGTGAACCCGCTCGGGATGCACGTGCGGCCGGGAGCCGAGTTCGTCAAAGTGGCCAACAAGTTCAAGTCGACCGTCGAAGTGCATAAGGACGGGGCCGTCGTGAACGGGAAGAGCATCCTGGGCATGATGACGCTGGCCGCGGAGTGCGGGTCGTCGATTCGGATCAAGACGAACGGCGACGACGCGGAGCAAGCGATGGCGGCGTTGCTCGAGCTGGTGGCGGCCGGCTTCCATGAGATGCACTTGAAGGCGCCCGCCAAGGAAAAAGAGTGAGCTCGTCCGATCGCCTCCTGAAAGGCATCGGCGTCTCGCCCGGCATCGCCATGGGGCCGACCATGACGGTCCGCTGGGCGTTGCCGGAGGTTCCGCATCGCGTCGTCTCTCGCACGCAGGTGGAGAAAGAGATCCGACGTCTGCGCGCCGCCATCAAAGACGTCAAGAAACAGCTCGCCGAGTTTCGCGTCCGCGCGGTGGATCGAGCCGGCGTCGACGAGGCGCGCATCTTCGACGCGCAGGCCCTCATGCTCGAGGACAAGGAGTTCATTGGCGGCATCGAGGAGCTGATCCGCGAGAATCACCTGACCGCCGAGAAGGCGTTCGAGTTCAAGACGCTCGAGGTCCGTGATCTGTGGACTGGCGCGGGCAATCCGCTGCTCAAGGAGCGGCTCGCCGATCTGACCGGTGTGGCCATCCGCGTCATCCAGCATCTCATGCACAAGGGAACCGGCGCGGACATTTGGGAAACTCTGTCCGAGCCATCGATTCTCGTCGCCCGCGAGCTGTCGCCCGGGCTGACGGTGCAGCTCGACCGCGACATGATCGTCGGGTTGATCAGTGAAGAGGGCACGCGCACCTCCCACGCGGCGATTCTCGCGCACTCGATCGGGATTCCGGCGATCTTCGGACTGCGCGGCGCCGTCGCGCGCATCAGGTCCGGCACCAAGGTCATTCTCGACGGAACTCGCGGCACGGTGTTGGTCGATCCGACACCCGACGAGGTGGCGGAGGCAGAGCGGCGGGATACCCGCCGGCGCGAGTTCGCCACGCGGCTCGAAGAGGCCGTCACGCAACCATCGGTGACCGTCGACGGTGTCCGCATCGCCCTGCGCGGGAACGTGGATCTCCCCGAAGAGGTCGCCCCGGCCAAGGCCCACGGGGCCGAGGGGGTGGGCCTGCTTCGAACGGAATTCCTGATCACGGGGCATAGTGAGCTGCCGGATGAGGAGGCCCAGACCAACTATTTCCGTCATGTCGGCGAGGCGTTCCCCGGGCAGCCTGTGGTGATACGGACCTACGATTTGGGTGGCGACAAGTTCCCCGCGCCGTTCCGCGGTCCCCCGGAGGCGAATCCGTTCCTCGGGTGGCGGGCGATTCGCGTTTGCCTCGATGAGCCGGAGATGTTTCGCACGCAGATCCGCGCCGTGTTACGGGCGGCGGTCACCGCGAATCTTCACCTGATGATTCCGCTCGTGACGCGGCTCGACGAAGTCGAGCGCACGCGCGAGATGATGCACGAGGAGGCTGCCCGCCTGGAGAGGCAAGGCGTGCCCGCTGCCAAGACGGTGCCGCTGGGCGTCATGGTCGAGACGCCGGCGGCGGCCGTCATGGCCGATCGCCTCGTCGAGATCAGCGACTTCCTCAGCGTGGGGACGAACGACCTCACGCAGTACACGCTGGTGGTCGATCGCGGGAATGCGCGTCTCGCGGACCGCTTCACGCCGCACGACCCGAGTGTCCTCCGCCTGCTCAAACTCGTTGCAGAAGCGTCGCGCGCCGCTAACAAACCGGCCAGCGTCTGTGGGGAGATGGCATCGGAACCGCTCTCGGCATTCCTCTTGCTAGGCCTCGGATACGAAACCCTGTCCGTCGCGCCGCCCGCGCTGCCGCTCATCAAGTGGCTCATCCGGCAGGTGACGACGGCGCAAGCCCGCGCCGCCGCCGATGCGGCGCTCGCGGCGCGGTCGGCAGAGCTGGCGCTCGACATCTTGCGATTTGCACTTACGGAAGCGGTGGATGAAACCCTGCTCGATCCCGACGCGCGGTTGCCCGCGGGACGGCGCTCCGGTAGTTTGAAACTCTAAGGACCTAAAACATGCCAACTCATCGTCACGTCTTCACTTCCGAGTCGGTCACGGAAGGACATCCCGACAAGATCGCGGATCAGATCTCGGACGCGGTGCTCGACGCGATTCTGCTCGAAGACCCCAAGGCGCGGGTCGCCTGCGAAACCCTGGTCACGACCGGGATGGCGGTCATCGCTGGCGAGATCACCACGTCGACCTACGTCCATGTTCCCGACATCGTGCGCGGCACGATCACCTCGATTGGCTACACGGACGCGAACTTCGGCTTCGACGCCCAAACATGCGCGATCCTGACGACGATCGACCGGCAGTCTACCGACATCGCGCTGGGGGTGGACAAAGGCGGCGCCGGCGACCAGGGGATGATGTTCGGCTACGCGACCGACGAGACACCGTCGCTGATGCCGCTCCCGATCGTGATCGCCCATCGACTGGCGGAGCGGCTGGCAAAGGTGCGCAAGACCGGTGAGCTGCCGTGGCTGCGCCCGGACGGGAAGACGCAAGTGAGCGTCATCTACGAGGGGTCCAAGCCGGTCGGTATCGACACGGTTGTTGTATCGGCGCAACACTCGGACATGATCGACAACAACGAGCTGCGCGCCGGTATCCTGGCCCACGTCATCAGGCCGGTCGTGCGCGAAGCGGGTTTCGACGTGAGCGACAAGAGTGTGCTGGTGAATCCCACGGGGCGGTTCGTGGTCGGCGGTCCGCAGGGTGACGCCGGCCTCACCGGGCGGAAGATCATCGTCGACAGCTACGGCGGCATGGCACGCCACGGCGGCGGCGCGTTCAGCGGCAAGGATCCGTCGAAAGTCGACCGGTCCGCCACGTACGCCATGCGGTGGGTCGCGAAGAACATCGTCGCCGCGGGCCTGGCGAAGCGGTGCGAAGCCCAGGTCGCGTATGCGATCGGCGTCGCGGAACCCGTGTCCATCATGGTCGACACGTTCGGGACCGGCACCGTCCCGCAGGACGCCCTGGAAACGGCGGTCCGGGAAGTCTTCGATCTCACGCCGGCCGGGATCATCCAGGCGCTCAACCTGCGCAATCCTATCTATCGTCCCACCGCCGCCTACGGCCATTTCGGCCGGGCCCCCGAGCGCCGCAAGGTCGGCGAGCGGGAGGTGGAGCTGTTCACCTGGGAGCACGTCGATCGCGCCGAAGAGCTGAAAGTCGCCGCGGAGCGGGCGTCCCGCACATCCCGGAAGGCCAATGTCTGAGACGGCGACCAGGACCAAAGCGACCAACGACATCAAGGACATCCGGCTCGCCGACGAAGGCCGGCGGCGGACCGAATGGGCCGAGCGTTCGATGCCCGTGCTGCGACAGCTCCGTGTGCGGTTTACGCGGGAGCGGCCGCTGGCGGGGAAGCGTCTGGCGGCATGCCTTCACGTCACGACCGAGACCGCGAACCTCGCGGTCACGCTGCAGGCCGGTGGCGCTGACGTCGCACTGTGTGCCTCGAATCCCTTGTCGACGCAGGACGACGTCGCGGCACATCTCGTCAGAGATCACGGCATCAAGGTGTTCGCCATCAAGGGCGAAGATCACGCGACGTACTACGAGCACATTCGCGCCGCGCTCGCGCACCACGCCGACATCACGATGGACGACGGCGCCGATCTGGTGGGTGCGCTGCACATGATCGCGCTGAATCGCCTGGACGACCTGGCGCCTCCGGTTCGCAAATGGATCGAGACCCTGTCCGCCGCCGATCGCAAGGCACTCGTGTCCGGCGTCATCGGGTCTACCGAGGAGACAACGACCGGTGTGATTCGTCTCAAGGCGATGGCCAAGGATGGCGTGCTGCAGTTTCCCGTCATTGCGGTGAACGACTCGCAGACGAAGCACCTGTTCGACAATCGCTACGGCACGGGCCAGTCCACGCTCGATGGGATTATCCGCGCGACCAACCTGCTGATCGCCGGGAGCACGGTTGTGGTGGCGGGGTATGGCTGGTGCGGCCGTGGCTTTGCGCTGCGCGCGCGCGGCGCCGGCGCCAATGTGCTGGTGACCGAAATCGATCCCATGAAGGCGCTCGAAGCGCAGATGGATGGCTACCGGGTCGTACCGATGGAACAAGCGGCGCCGCTGGGCGATTTGTTCGTGACGCTGACCGGGAACGTGGAGGTCATCCGAGTGGAGCACATGCGTGCGATGAAGGACGGCGCCGTAGTCGCGAACTCGGGACACTTCAACGTGGAAATTGACCTGGAAGGCTTGAAAAAGATCGCGAAGGGGCCGGTGGCGGTGCGCGAGTTTGTCGCCGAGTTCCAGATCGATGGCAAGAAGCTCTTCGTGCTCGGCGAAGGCCGGCTGATCAACCTCGCGGCTGCCGAAGGCCATCCCGCGAGCGTCATGGACATGTCGTTTGCGAATCAAGCGCTCGCGGCCGAGTACGTCGTCAATAACGCCAAGAAGCTGGGGAAGGATGTCCACCGCATCCCGGCCGACCTCGATCAGGAGATCGCGCGCCTCAAGTTGCAGGCGATGGGCGTGGCGATCGACACGCTCACCCCTGCACAGCGCAAGTATCTCGCCTCCTGGGATATGGGGACCTGATGGCCGGCCCGGGGGGAGCCATGCTGCAGGTTCGGGTAGCTCACCTCGGGCTGGATCGTACGACCAACACGCCGGTGGTCATCCTGCAGGAAAACGAGGGCCAGCGCGTGTTGCCGATCTGGATCGGGCCGGCGGAAGCCAGCGCCATCGCGATGGAGTTGGCGGGCGTCAAATTCTCGCGCCCGCTGACGCACGACCTGCTCAAGCAGGTCATCGTCGGACTGGGCGCCGAGCTGCGCAAGGTGATCATCACGCAGGTGAAGGACAACACCTATTTCGCCGAGCTGCACATCTACCGCGGCGACACCGTCATTCAAATCGACGCCCGTCCCTCGGACTCGATCGCGCTCGCGCTCCGGCTCAAGGCGCCGATCCTGACGAGCGAGACGCTGCTCGAGTTGACCTCCATCGATACGAGTGAAGGCGCGATCCAGCCGGGCACCGGCAGCAGCCCGCTCGATGCCGACACGCTGAAGTCCTACCTCCAGAACCTCGATCCTGAAGATTTCGGCAAGTTCACGCCGTAGCGCCGCCCTGCTGCTGGGGGTGCTCTGCGGTGGTGCCCCGCTCGCCGGGCAATCGGTGAGCGTGAGCGGGCGCGTGCTCCGGGGCGGGGGGGGCCGCGACACCGTGCCCCTGGCGAATGTCGTCGTCGTGCTGCACCGCATGTCGAGCACGACTGCCGGGCCGATCGATTCGGTGCGCAGCGACGCCCGCGGCCGCTATCGCCTGGCCCTGCGGAAACCCGACAGCACGAGCGCGTACGTCGTCAGCGTGTGGTACGACAGCATCGCGTACTTCTCGCTGCCCTTGAACATCGCCGGCCGCCCCGCGGTCCATGTGGAGGACGTCGTAGCGTTTCCGTCGAGCCCCACCGGGCCGCCCCTGCGCCTGGCGCGGCGGCTGGCAACGATCAGCGCCGCGACCAACGACGGCACGCGCGAGGTGCTGGAGATTCTCGAGCTAGACAATCCCGGACAGGCGACGCGGGTCACGAACGACACGCTCGTCCCGACCTGGGCGGGTCGCCTGCCGGAGCGCACGGGGCAGTATCGGGCGGGGCAGGGCGATGTCTCGCCCGAAGCGATGCGCTTCCGACATGACAGCGTCCTCATCTACGCTCCCATCCCGCCGGGCCTCGCCAAGCAGGTCAGCTACGATTACTCGCTCGCGGCGGGCGCGCCCGCGTTCGTGATGCCCATCGACCAACCGACCGTCGAAGTGAACCTGCTCGTCGAGGACACCGCCGCGACGGTGATCGCGCCCAAGCTCGAGTCGTTCGGCCTGAAGGAGATCGAAGGCCGGCGCTTCGCCGCGTATCGCACGGGTCCGCTGGCGGCGGGTGACCGCGTCGAGATCCGGCTGCCGTCGGCGAAATTCCGGGCGCAGGTGTTGCTGCCCTATGTCATCGGCGTGGTCGGTGCCGGTATGCTGGTCGCGCTCGTCTGGGCATTGCGCCGGAGACCACCAGCACCTAGACTGACCTAGTCGTCATTTCGCGAATGGGGATACGGAAGCCGGTGTGAGTCCGGCGCGGCCCCGCCACTGTAACGGGCAGTTTGTGAGCGGCTCAATGCCACTGGGGTAACCCGGGAAGGCGAGCCGGTTCGCCCGGAGCCAGGAGACGTCTTCATTCGCGCCACCAGTCGGTTCCCTCGCGGGAGGGATGGTGCTGCGAAGGCTCCTGTTTGTCGTTCTCGTAGTTTCTAGCTGCACGCCGTCCGGCCGTTCGGCCGCGGGGCCGTCGCAGCGAATCGTTTCACTTCTCCCATCCTTCACCGAGATCCTGTTCGACATCGGCGCCGGCGATCGCGTCGTCGGGCGCACGCAATGGTGCGACTACCCGCCCGCCGCCCTCGCCGTGCCAAGTGTCGGGGAAGGGCTGCCTCCCAATATCGAGGCCGTGGCAGCACGGCGGCCGGACCTGGTGGTGCTGTACAATGCCGGCCCCAACGCGACGGCGGCCAAACAGCTCGAGCGCCTCGGCATCCGCACCGTGCTGATCGACTTGAATCGCCTGGAAGACCTTGGTCCGGCGGCGCGCACGCTTGGCAAACTGACGGGGCGCGAGCAGCAGGCGGAGTCGCTCGCCACCGCTATGGATGGTCTTGCGGCGCGACCGCCACCGTCTGCCACGACGTCGCTCGCCTTTGTCGTGTGGGATAACCCGCCCATCATCATCGGGCACGGCAGTTATCTCGATCAGCTCGCTGCTCAGGCCGGCGCCCGCAACGTCTTCGGCGACATCACGGCGCCATCCGCGCAGGTCGCGCTCGAGACTATCGTCGCACGCGATCCGCAGTGGATTGCCGTGCTGTCCGACTCGGCGGCGCCGCCTGGCTTCGCGAAGCGGCGGGAGTGGCGCGCGGTGCGGGCAGTGCGCGAAGGACATTTCTTGTTCCTCAAGGGGTCCCTGTTCGGTCGTCCCGGACCCCGCTCTGATGAAGCAATCCGGCAGTTCAGGGCACTGCTCGCGCGATGAAATGGACGGTGCTCGGTTTGCTGGCCTTCGTCGCGCTGCTCGCGAGCGTAATGCTGGGTCCCGCGGCCGTTCCCCTCGCTCAGCTGGCGCATTCGGATATCGTCTGGAATCTGCGCGCCCCGCGCGCAGTGCTCGCCTTCCTTGTCGGTGGATCGCTGGGCGTGGCCGGCGCGGCGCTGCAGGCGCTCGTCCGCAACCCACTCGCCGATCCGTTTCTGCTCGGCCTGTCCGGCGGCGCTGGGCTCGGGGCTGTTCTGGCGATCGCGCTGCACGTGTCGGGCCCGTGGGCCCTGCCGATCGCGGCGTTTGCCGGTGCGTTGGCCGCACTCGGGCTGGTCTATCGCCTGGGACTGATCGGCGGCGCGGCCCTCGATCCTCGCATCCTGCTCTTGGGCGGCGTGGCGATCGGCGCGTTCGCCGCGGCGATCACGACGGCGATTGTCTCGCTCGCGAACGCCGCCGAGCTGCGCAACACGTTCTTGTGGCTCTGGGGCGGCCTCTCCGGTGCTTCGTGGGATGCCGTGTTGCTCGTCGCGCTGTACGCCCCGATTCCGCTGGCCGTGCTGCTCGCCGCCGCCCGTCCCCTCGACCTGCTCGCCTTGGGGGAGGAGCCGGCCCGCTATCTCGGCGCCGATGTCGAAGCGGTGAAACGGCGCGTCTATCTGGCGGCGTCGCTCCTGACCGCGGCGGCCGTCGCCGTCTCGGGGGTCATCGGATTCGTGGGGCTGGTTGTGCCGCACATCGCGCGGCTCACCTGGGGCCACCGCCACCGGGCTTTGCTCCCCGCCGCCTTTCTCGGGGGCGGCGCGCTGCTGGCGTTTGCGGACACGCTCGCGCGAACCGTCGTCGCGCCCCGCGAGCTGCCCGTGGGCGTCGTGACGGCACTGATCGGCGTGCCGGTGTTCGCGTTCCTGCTGCGGCGCTGGACGATCGCGTGAAAACCGTGCGTCGTGCGTGGTGCGTCGTGCGTGGGGGCGCCTGATGCTCCGGCTCGACGGGGTGAGTTATCGCTATCCTGGCGCATCGCGAGACGCGCTGACCGACGTGTCGCTGTCGGTCGGCTTGGGCGAATTCCACGCGGTGCTTGGCCCCAATGGGAGCGGCAAAACCACTCTCGTGAGAATTGCCTTGGGTGCGTTGCCGCCCCTCGTGGGATCTGCCGACATCGATCGTCGTCCTGCATCCATGTGGCCGCGACAGGATCTGGCCAAGCTCGTGGGCGTCGTCCCGCAGCGTGAGGATAACCTCTTTCCGCAGCGCGTCCGCGAAACAGTGCTCCTCGGCCGCTACCCGCATCTCTCGCTGTGGGGTCGTGAGCGCCCGGAGGACCACGCCGCGGTGGATCGCGCGCTCGCCGCCTGCGACGCTCGTCATCTCGCGGACCGCTGGGTCTGGACGCTGTCCGGTGGCGAGTATCAGCGCGTGCGCGTAGCCCGTGCCCTCGCCCAGGAGCCCAAGCTGCTGGTCCTCGACGAGCCGGGCATATCGCTTGATCTCAAGCACGAGATGGAATTGTTCGAGCTGGTCCGCGGCCTCGTCGAGCGGCAGGGACTTGGCGTCCTGATGATCACGCACGACTTGAACCTCGCCGCGCGCTTCGCCGATTCGTTGCTGCTGTTGGAAGGTGGTCGTCCCATCGCCTCAGGCGCGCCGGCTGAGGTGCTGACACAACAGACAGTCGAGACCGTGTTTTCCTGGCCCGTCGCGATGCAGACGATCGAAGGCCGCCCGCAGATGATCCCGCTCCGCAAACCGAAGGAGTCCCAGGCATGAACGTGACGTTGCTCGTCTTCGCGCTCGCCGTGCAGCAACCTCAGGACACCGTCGTCCTCAAGCCGGTGGTCGTCACCGCGACGCGGGTACCGGTCGCGGCCGAGCTCGTCGCATCGGCGGTGACGGTGCTTCGCGGCGCGGACCTCGTCGCGCAGGGTGTGCGCACGGTGGCGGACGCGTTGGAGACGGTTCCGGGCGTGCACATCGCCGCGACCGGGAGCGTAGGTGGCCAAACGTCCCTCTTCATGCGCGGCGGCCAGAGCAACTACGTGAAGGTCCTGCTGGATGGGGTGCCGTTGAACCAGGCCGGCGGCGGGATCGATCTCGCGAATCTCACCACCGACAACGTGGACCGCATCGAGATTGTGCGGGGACCCGCGAGCGTGCTGTACGGCTCCGACGCGATGACCGGCGTCGTCCAGATCTTCACACGCGTAGGCGCAGGGGGCACCGGTGCGCCGCGGATGGGCGCGGAGCTGCGCGCGGGGACGTACGGGTCGACGGATGGCGCAATCGAGCTCCTCGGTGGAACGCCTCGCGTCGGTTACGCGGCGCGCGTTTCGCGCTTTTCGTCGGACGGCCTGTATGCGTACAACAATCAATACCGCAATAGCGTGGTGAACGCGCGGGTGCAGCTTCGGCCAGATCCACGCACCGACATGAGTCTCGCGTATCGCTACGGCGACGATGTCTATCACTTTCCGACCGACGGCACGGGGACGCCTGTGGACTCGAATCAGCACGCCGCCGAACGCGGGCCGTTGTTCAGCGTCAGTGCCCGCCGCGTTTTCGCGGCACACCTCGATGCACGAATCAGCGCGGGCCTCAAGGAGGCGCGCTTGTTGTACGACAACCCGCCGGACTCCGCCGGCGACGTGACGTTTTGGAGCCGCGACTGGGTACGACGTGCGACGACGAGCGCTTTGGTCAATTGGAATTCCGGAACCGGCACGTCACTCGCGTGGGGCATCGAGTACGAAGACGAGCGCCAGCGCGGCACGAGCCTGTTCAGCGCGTCTTATGGGACGTTCCCCGATTCCGTCAGGGTGCAACGAAACACCACCGGCTACTTCACGCAGGCGGTGATCGCGGCTGGCCGCGCCGCGCTGACACTCGGCGGACGGTTGGACGACAACTCCCAATTCGGCACGCATGCCACCTATCGCGGAGGACTGGTCTACCGGCTGGCCGCCGGGGTCCGGCTGCGCGCCTCGGTCGGGACGGGATTCAAGGAGCCGACGTTCTACGAGAACTTCGCGCGCGGATTCGTGACCGGAAATCCCAGTCTCGATCCGGAGCGGTCCCGCAGCTGGGAGGCGGGAATCGAGCGGGGCGGCATCGCGGTGGCGTACTTCAACCAGCGCTTCCGGGATCTCATCGAGTACAACCCGGCGCCCCCGGCGGGCCAGCCCAACTACTTCAACGTGGACGGCGCCGTAGCCGACGGCATCGAGATCGAGGGGGCGGGGGCGTTTTCGCGGGCCGTCAGCGGATCGTTGCGCTATACCTATCTCCACACGCGCGTCGTGGAGTCGGGCGCGCCGGGCGATCCGGATGGCTTGTTCGTGCCTGGCAAGTCGCTCATCCGCCGTCCCGCACACACGCTGGCACCACAAATCGTCGCAGCCTGGAGCCATCGCGCCCGGGTGACGATCGGCGCGCTGTGGGTGGGGAGGCGCGACGACCTCGACTTCCGCCGTCCCGTTGGGCAACGGCGCGTCGTGGTGCAACCCTACACGCGCGTCAACGTCGCCGCGGAGTACGGACTCGGACGGGTGGTCCTGACCGGGAGCGCCGCCAACGTGTTCAATGACCAGCGGCAGGAGCTGCCCGGGTTTCGCGTCATGGGCCGGGTGCTATTCCTTGGGCTACGCCTTGCGGTTGATTAGCTTCCCACTCTTGTCCTTACCGGTGGGAGGGTGTTGATGCGCCGCTTCGTTTTTGCAGGGCTGTTTTTCCTCATCGCGCGACCCGCGATGTCCCAGGCCCCGCACATCACACCCGCGGGCGATCCGTCTGTCCGGAACGACACGATCTATAAGCTGGCCGTCAATCCTGCCGACTACGCGGACGACGATTATGTCTATCTGTTGGACGACGGGGTGTTGCGGTTCGAGCCTGACGGCCGCGGCAGCCGCACCTATCGGCAAGTCGTCCAGATTCTGAATCAGGACGGCGCGGAAGCGTGGGGCGAGCAGAGCTTCTCCTACTCGAGCGGCTCGGAGCGGCTCACGGTCAATTGGATCCGCGTCCTCAAGCCGAACGGCGACGTGATCAGCGCACAGCCGGCGCACGAGCAGGAATCGCTCGCGCCGGTGGCCTTCGATGCTCCGGTCTATTCGGATGAGAAGGTCCGGCGCGTGACGTTGAGCGGCGTCGCGCCGGGAACACTTGTCGATTGGAGCTATACCGTCGAGCGGGTGAAGCCGCTCGTGCCGGGTGACTATTACAGCGGCTGGCGCGTGACCACGGGGCTGCTCACCCGGCGCTCGCGCCTGATTGTCGACGTGCCGTCATCGGTCACGCCCCGCATTCAGGAGCGCAACGTTCACTTCAAGCGGCTGGATGTGGAATCCCACGGTCGCCGCGTGTACACCTGGGCGACCAAGGACGTACAGAAGATTCAAGGCGAGCCATTTGCGGCCTCGCCCAACACCCTCTCGGTGCACATCGACGTGGCCGCGCCGATCAGCTGGGCCGATCTCGCCAAGTGGTACGCCGGCCTTTCGACGGGCCGCTACGCGCTGAATCCCGCGCTCGAGACGCAGCTCGCCGAGCACGTGAAGGACGCGCACACGCTGGAAGATTCATTGCGCGCGGTGCATCGGTGGGTGTCGCAGGATTTCCGCTACGTGTCGCTGTCCCTCGGCATTGGCGGGTACCTGCCGCGGATGCCGGCTCAGGTGCTGGAAACGCGCTATGGTGACTGCAAGGACAAGGCGACGCTGTTCATCGCGCTGGTGCGGCGGCTCGGCCTCAAGGCCTATCCGGTGCTGCTGAGCGCCAGCGGCAGCGCCGACTCGACGCTGCCGACCGTCCAGCAGTTCGATCATATGATCGCGGCGGTGGATCGTCCCGAGAAGAATGGCGGCCGCATCTACCTGGATCTCACCTCGGAGCTGACGCCGTACGGGGAGCTGCCACCGGCCGAGGAGGGCTCGTTCGTGCTCGTCGTCCACGATGACGGCACATTCGAGGAAGTGACTCTTCCCGAGACCGCGCCCGCCGCGAACCGCTCCGACACGCACATTGTCGGGGAGCTCAGCGCCGACGGCCACTTCACCGGCCGGTACACCGAAACCAAGACTGGCGGCTTGCAGTACGGGCTGCGACGCGCTTACGCCCGGGTGTTCAGCAAAGACGAGCTTAGTCGTCTCACGCAGGCGCTCGCCAATGGCGTATTCTCCGGCGCATCGGGCGACAGCCTCACCCTGTTCGACGGCCGCGACCTCCGCGCAAAACCGCAGGTGACTCTGACCGTGCACGACGCCCCCGTGCTGTCGAGCGGCGGCGGCACGCGCATCTTCACCTTGCCCACGGCGCTGCCGAACTTCGGCTCGCTGGGGCTCGCCTCGCAGCTCGAACGGCGCAAGCCACGCCGCTTCCCGATCGATATCGGTGCGGTCATCGGTCCGATCGAGAGCGTTGCGGAGCTGCGGATGACTCTGCCGGCCGGGTGGAAGGCGGAGCTGCCGCCCAACGTTAGCGAATCGAGTCAATTCGGCAGCTACAGCGCCGAGTACGCGCAGGAGGGTCGCGAGCTGCGGATCTCGCGCCGCATGTCGGGTCACCGCGGCACCGCGCCGCCCGAGGCGGTAGACGCCCTCATCACCTGGCTGCGGGCGATCTCCAAGGACGACGTCAAGTTCATCGTGCTCCAGCCACGCGAATAATCTCACTCCTGCCGAGCGCGACCGAGATTGTGTACGCGCTCGGACTCGAGGACCGCCTCGTCGGGATTTCGCACAGCTGCGATTACCCCCCGAGCGTGAGCGATCGGCCGCGCCTCTCGCGACCTCGGTACAACATCGCCGGCCTGTCGAGCGGTGAGATCGATGCGGCGGTCCGTGCCGCGCTGCGCGACCACGGCAGCGTGTACGAGATCGACGTCGCCGCGATCAACGCGCTGAATCCGGATCTCGTGCTCACCCAGGGCATTTGTGATGTGTGTGCAGTGCCTGAGAGTCAGGTCATCGAAAGCTTTGGGGCGGGGATTCGTGTCTTGTCACTCGATGCCCACGATATGGCCGCGATCTTCAGGAGCATTTGCGACGTCGGCCGTGCGACCGGTGTCGATGAACGAGCTGAGCGTTTGATCGCGAATTTGCGTCGGCGCATCGATGCGGTTCGCGAGCAGGTCGAGGGGCGGCCTAGGCCGCGCGTCCTCGCGCTCGAATGGCTCGATCCCCCCTACGTACCGGGCCACTGGGTACCCGAGCTCATCGGTATCGCCGGCGGCGATCTCGTCGCGGGAACGGCTCGGCGGCCGTCGTATCGGATGGAATGGTCGGACCTGCGCGCGCTCCAGCCCGACGTCGTCCTCATCATGCCGTGTGGGTTTAACCTGGCAGAGACCAGACGGGAAGCGGCGCGGTATGACGAGCCGCTGCGAATGTTGGGGGGCCGCCAGCAGCTCCTCGACGCATCATCGTACTTCAGCCGCTCTGGTCCGCGAATTGTGGACGGACTGGAGATTCTGGCGTCGACTATATTCCCCTCGTGAGTCTCGTTTCAACGCCGGCAATCGTTCTCCGGACCTACCGCTACAGCGAAACGTCGAAAATCGTGCGCCTGGCGACGCGCGATTACGGCGTGCAGAGCGCGATCGCCAAAGGTGTGCTTCGGCCCCGCAGCCCGTTTGGCGCGGCGCTCGAGACGTTGAGCGAAGGCGTGGCGCAGCTCTATCACAAAGAGACGCGCGAGCTCCAGACCCTGGCCGCCTTCGACGTGATCGAGCTCCGCCGGGGCCTGGCGGATGACCTGGGCCGGTTTGCGGGGGCGGCGGCGCTGTCCGAAGTGATGCTGAAGATGGCGCCTCCGGCGCCGCTGCCCGCCGCCTACGAAGCGTTCATCCTGGGATTGGATGCCTTGGTCCGCGCCGAGCCGGGCCAGACCGACGCGGCGGCGGTGCGCTGGCTCTGGCTGCTCGTGGGAGTGCTCGGCTTCGCGCCGCAGCTCGATGCGTGTGTGCGCGACGGCAACCCAGTCTCCGGAACGGTGGCGTTCAGTGTCGCCGACGGAGGCGTCCTGTGCGCGAAGTGCGCGGGTCCCCAACCGCCGACCAGGCTGCCGCCGCACGCCTATCGCGATCTCGTGGCCTTGAACGACGAGCAGGTCCCACTTCCCACGCTCGATGCGGCACACGCCGCTGCCCACCGGCGTCTCATCGCCCGCTTCGTCCGTCACCATCTCGACGAAACGGGACGCAATGGCAATGAGCCGAAGTCGAGCGCCGTAGACATCTGGGAGCGCCGCGCGTGGGCTCACCCCGGTTCGTAATCGGCACCGCGGGCCACATCGATCACGGGAAGACGGCGCTGGTGAAAGCCCTCACCGGTGTCGACACCGATCGCTGGGAAGAGGAAAAACGCCGCGGCATCACGATCGATCTCGGGTTTGCCCCGCTCCCACTCCCGGACGGGATTCAGGCCAGCGTCGTCGATGTCCCCGGCCACGAAGGATTCGTCAAGAACATGCTCGCCGGCGCGACCGGCATCGACGTCGCGCTGCTCATCATCGCTGCCGATGAAGGCATCATGCCGCAGACCGAGGAGCACCTCGCCATCCTCGAGCTGCTGGGCGTCCGCCGCGGCATTCCGGTTCTGACCAAGCGCGATCTCGTGGATGACGAATGGCTGGGTTTGGTGCGCGCCGAAGTCGCCGAACGCCTCTCGCACAGCCGCGTGCGCTGGCATGCACCGATCGCCGTCAGCGCACAGAATGGCGAGGGTCTGGACGTTCTGAAAGAAGCGTTGGTGGAGGTTGTGGAGGACCTGCGGGAGCGCCCCGGGGATGATCTGTTCCGCCTGCCAATAGACCGCGTGTTCGCACTCCCCGGAGCGGGGACGGTAGTCACCGGCTCGACCTGGAGCGGCACCCTCGCCGCAGGCGACAGCGTACGGCTCCTCCCACTCGGTCGCGAAGTGCGCGTCCGGTCGATTCAGGTGCACAGCCAAGACGCGGCTGCGGCCGGCCCCGGACGACGCACCGCGTTGGCGCTGGTAGGGGTCGCCAAAGAAGAGCTCGAGCGCGGGCACGTCGCGGTGACCGGCCCAGGGTGGGCGGCCACGAGCACGCTCGATGTCGCGCTGGAGCTCCTGCCCTCGGCCCACAAGCCGCTCGCCGCACGCACCCGGGTTCGCGTGCATCTCGGCACCGCCGAGGTGCTGGGGCGGGTGGCTCAGGTTCGGGCGATAGGGCCTGGGGATTCGGGCTTAGCCCGGCTCCTTCTCGAGCGTCCGCTAGTGGCACGGGGCGGCGACCGATTCGTTATCAGGAGTTTCTCTCCCGTCACCACGACCGGGGGCGGAGAGGTTCTCGATCCATTTCCCCCCAAACGGCCTCGTGTATCCGAGCGCGGGCTCGCGGTTGGCCAGTCGCCGGCCGAGCGCCTCGCGCGGTTCGTGGATGAGGCTGGTGTTGCAGGTTTGCGCGTCGGGGACATCGCCGTCCGGCTGGGGATGCTCCCCTCCGCCGTGCCCGACACAATTGCGGCAATGGGCAAGGCCGTACTGCCGGCGGGCGATTTCCTCGTGGCGCGACGTGCCGTTACAGCCGAGGTCGAGCGGCTTGCGAGTGTGGTGGACGCGCATCACCGGCAGCACCCCCTGGATCCGGGGCTCTCGCTACAGGCGCTGCGCGCGACCGTCAATGCGCCGGCGCCCGTGCTGGATCTGCTGATCGAGCACGGCGTGAAGAAGCAGGCGTGGGAGCTGGCGGAGGGAGGCGCCGCGGTGCGCCGGCCCGGCTGGAGTGCCGCCCTGAAGGCCCGAGCGGGCGACGCGGGAGGGCGGCTGGCGCAGCGGCTGGCCGAGGCGCGGTGGCAGCTTCCTACGGTCTCCGAATTGCAGCGCGAGTTCTCAGATCCATCCGTGCCGGCGCTGCTCGCGCATCTGGCGCGCGAGGGCTCGGTGGAGCGTGTGGATCAGGAGCGCTATGCACTGAAACAGGCGCTGGAGGAGTTCCAGCGGGCGGTGGAGGAGACCTTGCGCGAGCTGGGCGCTGCCACACCAGCACAATTCCGTGACCGGCTCGGGTTAACGCGCAAGTACTTGATACCACTGCTCGAGTGGGCCGACCGCCGGGGGATCACCAGCCGTAAGGGAGATACCAGGATTCTCCGTGCTTGACAGGCTCTGAGCGCTTCCTAGCTTTTTCAGTGCAGCGTTAAACCTTTGCGCCCTGTACCAACAAGGAGAGCGGTCTAAACGCATCTTTACGTTTGCAGAGGAGTCGGTGAGATGAAGCTGTATGCCTGGGCATTGTTGTGGGGGGGGCTCGGGCTGCTCGCGGGGGGGGGAGTCGACGGCGTTTTGGGGCAGGCATCGCCCCCACCGCTCGTGGAGCTCAAGCAGAACTATCCGAACCCCTTCAACCCGGCGACCACGATCCCGTTCACGCTGAGCGGTGATCTGTTTGCCAATGGTCATCGGCCGAAGGTCTCGCTGAAGATTTACAATGTGTTAGCCCAGCTCGTGGCGGTGCCGATCCTGCAGGGGAGCGGAGAACCGCTGAGCGATCTGGAGTTGACGTGCGGCACACCGAGTGCCGGAACCTGTCCGTTCACCGCGTACTGGAACGGCAAGGTCTTGGACACGGATACGGACGCGGCATCCGGCGTGTACATCTACCAGCTCGTGGTGGATGGGCGCCGGTTTACGAAGAAGATGATCATCATGAAATAGTAGACGCGACAAGGCGCGTAACGGCGCGGCGGGTGATTAACACCTGCCGCGCTTTTTTTCCGCCTCTGTGCGCCGTTCTGCCATTTCGACATCTTTCCTCGGCACACCGGTTGCTTGGGGAGCAAGCATGATCCAACCAGATAGACTCACCGTGAAAGCCGCCGAGGCTTTGCAGCAGGCTGCCTCCCTCGCGCGCTCTCGCGGGAATCCTGTCGTCAACGACGCGCACCTGTTCTACGCCCTGCTGCAGCAGGACGAAGGCATCGTCGTCCCGCTGCTTGAGAAGGCCGGGCTCAACGTCACGCAACTTCAGGCCGATACGCAGCGCGAGATCGACCGCTTTCCCAAACAGTCGGGCGGAGCGGATCCCACGCTCTCGCGCGAGCTGTCGCGGGTGCTCGACCGCGCCGACGAGGATGCGAAGGCCCTTGGCGATGCGTACGTCTCCACGGAGCACATCCTGCTCGCGTTAGCGGAGGAGAAGGGCACCACGGCGCGCGAGCTGCTCTCGGCGCACGGCGTCACGCGCAAGGATTTGCTCGCGGCGCTCGAAGGCGTGCGCGGCGCCCACCGCGTGACGGACCAGGAGCCGGAGAGCAAGTACCAGGCGCTGCAACGCTTCACCCGCGATCTCACCGAAATCGCGCGTAAGGGGAAACTCGATCCGGTCATCGGCCGTGACGAAGAAATCCGCCGTGTGATGCAGGTGCTGTCGCGCCGGACCAAGAACAATCCGGTACTGATCGGCGAGCCGGGCGTCGGCAAGACGGCGATCGTCGAGGGCCTGGCGCAGCGCATTGTCAATGGCGACGTGCCGGACTCCCTCAAAAACAAACACCTCATCGGGCTCGACATCGGCGCGCTCGTCGCTGGCACCAAATACCGCGGCGAGTTCGAGGAGCGGCTCAAGTCGGTTCTCAAAGAGATTACGGCAACCGAAGGGCGTTACATCGTCTTCATCGACGAGCTGCACACGCTCGTCGGCGCGGGCGGCGCCGAGGGCGCGGTGGATGCGTCCAACATGCTCAAGCCCGCGCTGGCGCGCGGCGAGCTACACGTCGTTGGCGCGACGACGCTCGATGAGTATCGCAAGCACATCGAGAAGGACGCCGCGCTCGAGCGGCGCTTCCAGCCCGTCTATGTGGGCGAGCCGTCGGTTGAGGACACGATCGCGATCTTGCGTGGACTGAAGGAAAAATACGAAGTCCACCACGGCATTCGCATCACCGACAACGCGCTGGTCGCGGCTGCCACGCTCTCGCATCGCTACATCGCCGACCGCTTCCTGCCTGACAAAGCCATCGACCTGATCGATGAGGCCGCGGCGCGGCTGCGCATCGCCATCGATTCGCTGCCGCAGGAGATTGACGAAGTCGAGCGTAAGACCACGCAGCTCGAGATCGAGCGGCAGGCGCTTGCGAAGGAAAAGGACAAGGCGTCCAAGGAGCGCAAGGCCAAGATCGAGCAGGAGATTGCGGAGCTGCGTGAGAAGTCGAACGCGATGAAGGCGCAGTGGACCGCGGAGAAGGACGCGATCCAGAAGATCCAGGCGAAGAAGGCGGAGCTCGAACGACTCCGCGGCGAGGCGGAGCAGGCGACGCGGCGCGGCGATCTGCAGAAGGCGGCCGAGATCAGCTACGGACGCCTGCCGGCGATCGAGAAGGAGATTCAGGCGCTCGAGAAGCGGCTCGCTGAGATCCAGAAGAAGGGGAAGTACCTGAAGGAAGAGGTGGACTCTGAGGACATCGCCGAGATCGTGTCGAAGTGGACCGGCATCCCGGTGACCAAGATGATGGAGTCGGAGAAGGAGCGGCTGCTGAAGCTCGAGGATGAGCTGGGGCGGCGCGTGATCGGGCAGCGCGAGGCGCTGGCCGCGGTCGCGAACGCGGTGCGCCGCGCACGGGCCGGCCTGCAGGATCCGCAGCGGCCGACGGGCTCGTTCATCTTCCTCGGCCCCACGGGCGTCGGCAAGACCGAGACGGCCAGGGCCCTCGCCGAGTTCCTGTTCGACGACGAGCACGCACTCGTGCGGCTCGACATGTCGGAGTACATGGAGAAGCACGCGGTGGCCCGGATGATTGGTGCGCCGCCCGGATACGTCGGCTACGAAGAAGGCGGTCAGCTGACGGAGGCGATTCGCCGTCGGCCCTACGCCGTCGTGCTGTTCGACGAAATCGAGAAGGCGCATCCCGACGTCTTCAACGTGCTGCTGCAGATTCTGGACGACGGCCGCTTGACGGACTCACAAGGGCGGACCGTCGATTTCCGGAACACGGTGCTCATCATGACGTCGAACATCGGCTCGCAATATCTCATCGATGCGAGCACGGGCGGCGTCGCATGGGAGCAGGCGGAGACGAAGGTGATGGAGCTGCTGCGGCAGGCGTTCAAGCCGGAGTTCCTGAACCGGGTGGACGACATCATCATCTTCCGGCCGCTGCCGCACGAGGACATCGAGAAGATCGTCGACATCCAGATCAAGCGGGTCGAGAAGTTGCTCGCTGACCGCAAGATCACGATCGAGGTCACGCCGGCGGCAAAGAATCTGCTTGTCGCCGAAGGCTACGATCCCGTCTATGGGGCTCGGCCGCTCAAGCGGGCGATTCAGCGGTTTCTGCAAAACCCGCTCGCGGTGGCGGTGCTGGAGGGGCAGTACGCCGAAGGCGATCGTGTGCGCGTGGATCGAGCCAAGGACGGGAACTCGTTGACCTTTGAGAAGGCACGGGAGCCCGTGCGTGCTTAAAGGCATGGCCGCCGCGCTGGAGCAGGCGCGCCGCGCCGCTGCCCAAGATGAAGTCCCGATTGGCGCGGTCGTGATGCGTGGCGACGAGATCGTCGCCGAGGCGCACAACGAAACCGTCGCGCGTCAGAATCCCACGTATCATGCGGAGTTTCTGGCCATCGAGCGTGCGCTCGAGGCGTTGGAGACCGATCGGCTCACCGACTGCACGCTCTACGTTACGCTCGAGCCGTGCGCGCAATGCGCCGGCGCGATCGTGCTGGCAAAAGTGGGGAAGCTGGTGTTTGGGGCCTATGACGAGAAGGCGGGGATGTGCGGGTCGGTGGGCGATTTGGTGCGGCATCCGCGGCTGAATCACCGCGTCGACGTCAGAAGCGGCGTCGAAGCTGAAGCGTGCGCCGAGCTGCTCAAGGATTTCTTTTCAGCAAGGCGTCCAGCGTCTCAGCAGCCTCGCTGAGCTGTTCGTCGGAGACGTAGGGCGCGGGCCCCAACCGAAGGGTGTCGCCCCGGTAGTCCGTCCAGATATTCTGCTTGCGCAGCGCCTTTTGAATCTTTGCGGCTCGCGTGGCAGGGACCGCCAGGAAGCCGCCAATGGCGTCGTTCCTCGTTTGTCCCGACAGAATCTCGAGCTGATGCTGGCTGAGCTCTCGCAGCCTCTGCGAGGTCAGTTTCTGCTCTTCAAAAAACTTGAATACGGCTGCCGCCCGATAATGACTCGTAAAGTCATAGGTCGCGCCGGCAAATCGCGCGGGGCCAGGACCGTATGCAACCGAGCCGCTCCTGGGCGCGCGACTCAAATCGGCGAACTCACTAAACCATCCCGTGACCACCGGCCGGAGGTCGCAGTGCTCCGGGAATCGCAGAAACGCATTGCCCGGCCCCAGCTGGCAGTACTTGTAACCGCCCCCGACCACGTACGCGCGCTGCAGCCCGTGCTCGGAGAGCGAGAACGGCACGACGTTGAGCGCGTGATAGGCATCCACGACCAGATCGGCACCCACGCGCTCGCAGGCCTCCTGGACTGCCCGGAGATTCGGGACGATATACGCATTCGAGTACAGGACCGCCGAGACCAGCACTGCCGCCGTGCGGTCGTCGATCGTTATGGCGAGCCGTTCGGCCAACGTCGCTGCGGGCATTGCCGGCACCTTGATGACCTCGATGCCTTCCTCCGCCAGCCGATCGAGCTGGCGACGGATCGTGTGAAACTCGCCGTCCGTCGTGACTAACTGCGGCCGGTTACGCAGCGGTAGCGCCGACAGGAACCGCACGACCACCTCATGCGTGTTCTGCGCGAGCGCGATGCGCTCAGGCGTGTCGTCGAGCAGCCGCGCAAAGCCGCGCCGCACCTCCTTGGCCTTCTGGAACGCGAGGTCCCAGACGTCATCGACATGCTCGGCCGTGTCGAGCCACGCCTGCTGCTGTGCCTCGAAGGCGACATCGGGCCACGCCTGATGGGAGTGCCCAGTCAGCAGAATGCGCTCAGTGACGCGAAAACGACGGTAGTGCTTCGCCAGCTCTTGCGGATTGATCACAGCTCGGCGCGAATCGCCCAAAGGTCGGGGAACGCCGGCTGGTTGAGCGTGGTCATGAGGTACTCGGCACCGGACGAGCCGCCCGTCCCCGGCTTCGTTCCGATCGTCCGCTGCACCATCTTCACGTGGCGATACCGCCACTCCATGAACCCCTCATCGAGGTCCACCAGCCGCTCAGCGATCTGCGCCACTGTCGGGTTTTTCTTGTAAACCTCGACGAGGATCCGCTGGACCTCGGATGAAGGCTCGTACAACTGGCTGAAATCCCGCTGGAGCAACGCCTTCGGTACGGGATACTTGTTGGTCGCGAGATACTGCAGGAAAGCATCCCACACCGTAGGCTGATTGAACCGCCGCTCGACGCGTTTCCGATTCTCGCTGCCCTCCGGATACCGCTCGAACGACGGCCGGCCTTTCTTGCCCAGAATGAATTCGATTTCGCGGAATTGATGCGACTGAAAGCCGCTCCCCGACTCGAGCCGGGCCCGGAACGCCAGAAAATTGAGCGGTGTGATCGTCTCGAGTACGTCGATCTGTGCAACTAATGTCTTGAGGATGGTGAGGATTCGCTTCAGAGTCGCTGCTGCGAGCGGGGTGTCGTTTGCGCGCAGGAGCTCTTGGAGATAGTCGAGCTCATGCAGCACTTCCTTGAACCAGAGCTCGTAGACCTGGTGGATGATGACGAAGAGGGTCTCGTCGTGCTCGAGCTCCCCGGGCCGAGGCTGCTGGAGCGATAAGAGCTGGTCGAGCTTGAGATAGCTGGAGTATGTGACAGTCATAGCCTCGGTTTGTACTTGTTGAGCGTCGCGTAGGGATCGGGCCAGGGCAGCGGATGACCCTGTTCGTAGGCCGCGTGTCTGGTCCAGTACGGATCCCACAGATGCGCGCGCGCGAGCACGCAGAGATCGGCGCGCCCCGCCGCCAGGATCGTGTTCACATCCTGATACGACGAGATATTGCCGACCGCCATCGTCGCGATGCCCACGTCGTGCCGGATCCGGTCGGCGAACGGCGTCTGAAATTGCCGGCCATACTGCGGCTTGGCCTCGGCCACCGTCTGGCCCGCGGAGACGTCCGTGATGTCGCAGTCGTGCGCCTTGAGCAGGCGGGCTACTTCGACCGCATCCCCGGGCTGCATCCCCCCGGGCGCCCAGTCGACTGCCGAAATCCGCACGGACAGCGGTTTGTGGGCGGGCCAGGCGCCGCGCACCGCGTCGAACACCTCGAGCGGAAACCGCATCCGGTTCTCCAGCGAGCCGCCGTACTCGTCGGTGCGCTGGTTCGTGAGCGGCGAAATGAAGCTCGCGAGCAGATAGCCGTGCGCGAAATGCAGCTCGAGGAGATCGAATCCGGCGTCGTGCGACATCTGCGCCGCGCGGACGAAATGCTGCTTCACCTCGTCCATGTCGGCCCGGGTCATCTCCTTCGGCACCTGGCTGTAAGGGAAGTAGGGCAGCGGGGACGCCGAGATGATCGGCCAGTTGCCGTCCGGGAGCGGCTCGTCCATGCCCTCCCACATCCGCTGCGTCGACGCCTTGCGTCCGGCATGGCCGAGCTGCATGGCGATCTTCGCGCCGCTGTTCACATGCACGAAATCCACGATGCGCTTCCACGCCGCAACATGGTCCGGCTTGTACATCCCGGTGCAGCCCGGCGAGATGCGGCCCTCGCGTGACACGTCGGTCATCTCCGTGAACACGAGCCCAGCGCCACCGATCGCGCGGCTCCCCAGGTGCACCAGGTGCCACTCGTTCGGCATGCCGTCCTCGGCGACGTACTGACACATCGGCGACACGACGACGCGATTGCTCAGCACGAGGTCGCGCAGCTTGAACGGCGTGAACATGGGAGGGGGTGCGCGGTGCGCGGTAAGCGGTACGCGGGACTGCTCTTCGGCGCGTTTCGCGTACCATTCGTCGATGCTTTCAACGAACTTTGGGTCGCGAACCTTCAAGTTGTCATGCGTTATCCTGAGGCTGCGGGTCAGGAGATTGAACGCGAACTGCAGCGGCTCGAGGTTCATGTAGCGTTCGGTGTCCTCGAACCACTGCAGGCTGACCTGCGCGGCGCGCTGCAGGCTCTCCACCGCCGGACGCCGCTCGGCCTCATACTCGGTGAGCGCGAACGGCACGTCGGGATGGCGCTGCAAGGCGTTCGCCAGCGCGATAGCGTCTTCGATCGCGAGCTTCGTCCCGGACCCCACCGAAAAATGCGCCGTGTGCGCCGCGTCGCCCACGAGCACGACGTTGCCGTGCGACCAGGACGCGTTTTTGATCGTGACGAAATTGCGCCACAGCGAGCGATTTTTGAGGAGGCGATGGCCCTGGAGCTCGTCCTTGAAGAGCGCCTCGCAGAATTCGACCGTGTCGGCTTCGCTCGCCCGATCGAGTCCCGCCTTGCGCCACGCGGCCTCCGTGGTCTCGACAATCAACGTCGAATGCCCCTTCTCGTACTGGTAGGCGTGGACGCGCCACAGCCCGTGCTTATCGCCCTTGAAGTAGAAAGTGAACGCGGGGAAGGGACGGGTCGTGCCGAGCCAGACGAAACGGTTGGGCCGCTCGTCCAGCGTGGGCTGGAAGTGCTCGACATAGGTCGAGCGCACCACGCTGCTGAAGCCGTCGGCACCGACCACGAGATCGGCATCGGCGTACACCGCTGGATCGGTGACGTCGGTCCCGACCTCGATACACACGCCCAGCTCCTCACAGCGCCGCCCCAGGACCCGCAGCAGTGCGCGGCGCGACAGCCCGCTGAAGCCGTGTCCACCTGAGCGGATGACGTGGCCGCGGTAGTGGATGCTGATGTCGTCCCAATGAAAGAACTCGTGCGCCAGCGCGTCGTACGTCTCCGGATCGGCCGTCGCCAGGTTGTTTTGGGTCGCGTCCGAAAAGACCACGCCAAAGCCGTAGGTATCGTCTAGCCGATTGCGCTCCAGGATCGTGATCTCGTGCCGGGGATGCGCGTTCTTCATCAGGATGCCGAAGTAGAGCGCCGCGGCCCCGCCGCCAATCGTCACGATTCTCATTTGACGAGCTGTCCCGCGATGATGAGATGTTGGATTTCCGTCGTTCCTTCATAGATCCGCAACGCGCGGACTGACCGATACAGCCGGTCCACCGGATTGTCGGCGAGTACGCCACGCCCTCCCAGGATCTGGACCGCGTCATCGACAATGCGCTGCGCCGCTTCGGTAGCGAACGCCTTCGCCATCGCAGCCTCGAGCGTGACGCGCGGGGCTCCGCGGTCCTTTTCCCACGCGGCGCGATAGACGAGCAAGCGCGCGGCCGTCAGGTCGGTGGCCATGCGGGCCAGTTTCTCCTGAATCAGCTGGAACTCCGCGATCGGCTTGCCGAACTGCCGCCGCGCCTTCGCATGCGCAAGCGCTTCGGCGAGGGCGCGCGCCGCCATGCCACACGCCGCGGCGCCGACGGTGCAGCGTACCCGATCGAGCGTCGCGAGACCGAGCTTGAATCCTTCGCCATCAGTATCGAGCCGGCATGCACTTGGCACGCGTGCTTTCTGAAAGGCGATTTCGCCCAAAGGATGCGGGGCAGAAAGGACGAGGGTCCGCACCAGCCGTAGACCCGGCGTGTCTGCAGCCACCACGAAGCACGCGATACCCTTGTCCTTCTTGGCGCGATCGGTGGTCGCGAACACCGTGTAGAAGTCCGCAATGCCGGCGTTGGAAATAAATGTCTTGGTGCCCGACAGGACGTAGGCGTCGCCGTCCGGCTCCGCGGTTGCGCCGAGGGACGCAACATCGGAGCCGACGTCCGGCTCGGTCATCGCGAACGACGCCATCGCTCGACCCTGCATGGCCGGCTCCAGCCAGCGGTTGCGCATCGTGGCGTTGGCCGAGAGCAACATCGGGACGACGCCGAGCGTCTGCAACGCGAACACGGCGTCGGCGAGCGGCGAGGCTGCGGCGAGGGCTTCGCGGATCAGGCAGCAGGCGCGCCAGTCCTGATCGCGAATGGGTTGCAACCACCCGACTGCGCCCAGTTTCACGAGCAGCTCGCGCGCCTGAACGCGCGCGGCGGTGTCGTCGGCCGGCTCGGCCAGCGGCGCGAGCACGCGAGTGGCAAACGCGCTCACCCGCTCGGCCAGCGTCACATGCTTCTCGTCGAGAAATGCGCGGACCGGCCCGGTGTCGACCATCAAGTGAATTTGGGGTCGCGCTTGGCGCGGAAGGCATCGTGGGCTTCCCGGAAGTTCGGCGCCTGCATCAGCTGCGCCTGGACTTCGGCCTCGTATGCAAGTGCCGCTTCGAAGTCGAGTGCCGCCTCGGCCTCGAGCGCCTGCTTCGTGACACCGAGGGCCGCCGACGGCCCGCGCGCCAACTTTTCCGCGACGGCGCGAGCTTCAACCAAGACCTGTGCCTGTGGGACGACGCGATTGTAGAGACCGATTTCGTGCGCCCGTTTCGCGTCGACGAAGTCGCCCGTCAACAGCATCTCGGTCGCGTGGCCATAGCCGACGATGCGGGGCAGGAGCCACGCGGCGCCCATGTCGGCCCCCGAGAGGCCGACCTTCGTAAAGAGGAAAGCGATCTTGGCGGATTCCGCCGCAATCCGCATGTCGCACGCAGCCGCGATGACCGCGCCCGCACCGGCCACCGTGCCGTTCAGAGCGCCGACGATGGGCCGGCGGCAATGCCGCATCGCGAGAATGAGGTCGCAGGTGAGGCGCGTGAACTCCTGCAGCGTCTTGAGATCGCGGCCGAGCAGCGCACCGATGATGTCCTCGACGTCGCCGCCGGAGCAGAAGGCGCGTCCGGCGCCCGTGATGATGATGGCGCGCACGCCCGGCTCGGTGTCGAGCCTCCGGAACGTGTCGCGAAGCTCCTGATAGACCTCAAACGTCAGCGCATTGAGACGTTCGGGCCGGTTGAGGGTGATGGTCGCGACCGCGGTCTTGGTGTCGAGATCATACAGAAGTGACTTCATAGGATCGCGACGGCCTCGATTTCGACGAGCGCTTTCGAATCCATCAGCGATTTTACCTCGACGACGGCCATGGCGGGATAATGGCGTCCCATATGTCGGCGGTGAACTTCGCCGAGTGGCGTGAGGTTGGCGAGGTACGCCGGGCGGTCCGTGATGTAGCAGACCATGCGACCCACGTTTTCCGGCTTGCCCCCCGCCGAGCGCACGACTTCCATCACGCGACCCAGGGCGCCGTCCCACTGCGCCACGAAGTTCCCGACGGGAACAATCTGCCCGGCGACGAACAACACGCGGCCGCCTGTCTCGCCCAGCATCCCGTGATTCCAGCCACTCGGCCGCGCGCCGAACATGTCGGGATTGATGATCTCGAATGCCATTGGTCTCCTATCCTGCGATCGTAACCGCGGTGCCGTTGACTCGCTGGCCGTGGAGGTCGGCGAGCGTCAGGACCGCTGCAGCGACTTCGTCCGGCGTGATCAGCCGCCCCTGCGACGCCGACGCCAGCAGCGCGGACAGTGCCGCGTCGGGATCCTTGCCGGTTTTCGTAACGACACGCTCGACCGATTCCTTCGTCATCTCCGTATCGACAAACCCGGGGCAGACGGCATTGCACCTGACGCCCGTGCCCTCGATCTCAGCTGCCACGCTCCGCGTCAGACCAATCACCGCATGCTTCGCCGCCGCATAGGCGGCGATGTAACGGCCACCCGCCAGCCCGGCGACCGATGCGACATTGACGATCGACCCCCGCTTGCGCTCGAGCATGCCACTCAGAAATGCGCGCGTGCAGAGAAACGTACCCGTCGCGTTCACCGCCAGCACCCGGTTCCAGTCCTCGAGCGTCGTTTTCACGAGCGGCGCACTGTGCGCCAGACCAGCGTTGTTGACCAGGATGTCGACGGAACCTGCGTGTCGCGTGGAGGCCTTGGCGAGATCGGCCACACTCGCCGCGTCGGTGACGTCGCAGTGCACCGCCCACGCCTTGCCGCCACGCCCGCGAATTTCGCTCGCCACGCGCTCGATGCGATCGGTGCGGCGCGCCGCGACGACGATCGCCGCACCCTCAGCGGCCAGGGCGTTCGCGATCGCGGCGCCGATGCCCTGGCCACCACCAGTCACGACGGCGACCGCGCCGTCAAAGCGCCGCAATCACGGCCTCCTCGAGGATCGCGCCCAGCGTTTCTACCAGCCGGGACCCCTCGTCGGCACTGGCCGCCGCGGGATCGCCAAAGTAGGCGCGTGGGCCGCCCGCCTGCTCGAACGTCTGCTTGCCGGCGCGGATGGCGGCCGAGAGCGAGCGCGGGTTGGGCGCCAGCCCGCGCCGCAGCGCCTCGCGGACGGCAGCGGGACGCTCGCTCAGGACGATCGAGCTCTCGAACTGGCCCGCATGGCATGCGCCGCTCCGGAACTCGTCGCCCAGGCGCGAGCCCCACGGCTTGCGCGTGAGGTCCGGGAAGACGATCGGCAAGAGGCGGGCGCCGCTCGCCAGTCTCACCGCTTCATGCAGCGCCGTGAGATGTTCCGGATCGAGGTGGGCGTTGGCGAGCGCCAGGAGACGGAAGCCGTGCTGTGACAAGCCTCGCGCGAGATCGACGACGAGCGCCGTGACGGTGACGCCGGAAATGGACAAAGTGCCGTGAAAGGCGGCGCCAAAGCCTGCCGTGGTGTAGGCCAACGGGGGCAGAATCAGCACCACCTTGTCCCGAGCCCCGAGTCGCTTGGCCCCAGCGCGCGCCATGGCGGTGGCGATCACGACATCGGTATCGAGCGGCAGATGGGGCCCATGGGCTTCGATGGCCCCTACCGGGAGCACCACGAGCGTGCGGTCGCGCTCGAGGTCCCTGACCTCCTCCCAGGTGAGTTGCGCGAGCTCATGAACCGGCATCATCATCCTTTGACATGACGCACGAGATCCCGGAGCGCCTCAACATCGCCGATTGGCTGCTCGACGCGCGCGTCCGCGAGGGAAGGGGAGACCGGCCGGCGCTGCTCACCGACCACGGCGCGCTGACCTACCGTGAGGTGCAGACGCTCGCGAATCGCTTCGGTCATCTACTAAAAAGTGCCGGAGTGGAGCCGGAACAACGCGTCATCATCGCGCTGCCCGACGGGCCGGAGTTCGTCGCCGCGCTGTTCGGCACACTCAAAGTTGGCGCTGTGGTGGTGATGGTCAACCCGCAGTTGGCCGTCGATGCGATCGAGTACTTCTACTCCTACACCAGGGCGACGGTCGCCCTCGTCCACCGGCACACCGCACCGGTTTTTCAGGCGGCGCGCAGCGCGGCTGGCAGCTACCTCAAGCAGATCATCGTCGTCGGTGAGTCGACGACCGCGCGCGCGATCGCGGGCGCCCCCCCGGACCTCGAGACGTTCCCGAGTCACCGTGACGATGCCGCGATCTGGCTGTTCTCCGGCGGCACGACCGGCAAGCCGAAGGCCGTGGTGCAGAGTCACGGCTCCTTCGCGAATACTACCAAGTGCTACGGGCAGGGCGTCCTCGGTCTGACCGAGCGCGACATCACCCTCGCCGTGCCGAAGCTGTTCTTCGGCTACGCGACCGGTTCGAATCTCTTCTTCCCGTTCTCGGTCGGCGCGGCGAGCGCCCTGTTTCCGGAGAAGAGCACCGCCGAGACCGTGTTCGCCAAGATCCGGAAATTCCGGCCGACCATCCTCGTCAACGTGCCCACGATGGTGAATCAGATGGTCGCCCACCCGGACGCGGCGAAGGAGGACCTGTCGTCCCTTCGGCTCGCGACCTCCGCGGGCGAAGCGCTGCCGGTCGAGCTATACGAGCGCTGGCAGCAGACCTTTGGGATTGAGTTGCTCGACGGACTCGGTACCGCGGAGATGTGGCACATCTTCATCTCGAACAAACCCGGCGCCGTAAAACCCGGCACCCTCGGCACCGTCGTGCCAGGCTTCGACGTCCGAGTACGCGATGATCTCGGACACGATCTGCCGGACGGCGAGGTGGGCATGTTGTGGGTGCGTGGCGACTCACGCGCGATCGGGTACTGGCAGCAGCTGGAGAAGACCAAGGCCGCGTTTCGCGGCGAGTGGTACGTGTCCGGCGATTTGATCCGTCGCGACGTCGATGGCTACTTCACGTATTGCGGGCGCGCGGACGACTTGCTGAAGGTCGGTGGCCGGTGGCTCGCGCCGCAGGAAGTCGAAGGCTGCCTGCTGCAGCATCCGCTCGTGAAAGAAGTCGCCGTCGTGGGCGTCGAGGACGCGAGTGGGCTCACCAAGCCGCACGCGTTCGTTGTTGCGACGGAGCAACGACCCGGTCTCGCCGAAGAGCTTCAGGCATTCGCTCGCGAACGGTTGGAACCCTACAAGGCACCACGCGCCGTCAAATTCCTGGATGTGCTGCCACGGACGCACCTCGGCAAAGTCGATCGGGGCAAGCTGCGGCTTCAATGAGGCACTCGCACACATTAGTTTGTGGTGCCTGGACGGGTGGCCGAGTGGCTTAAGGCGCACGCTTGGAAAGCGTGTTAACGGGCAACCGTTACGTGGGTTCGAATCCCACCCTGTCCGCCTAGCAGGACAGGTGGGTGAGCGGTTGAAACCGCCGGTCTCGAAAACCGGTATGCCCGCAAGGGTATCGAGGGTTCGAATCCCTCCCTGTCCGTCCCCATGGGAATCTGGAACAGCACGCTGGTGTACGTCGGCGCGCGCACGCTGCTCGCGGGAGCGATGGTCGCCCTGTTGCTGCGGCGTCAGGTTGGCCCGTGGTACGCCGGCGGTCAGGTCGTCTCCGATCTCTCCTGCGCGGCGTTTCTCCTGGCCTACGTCAATCCGGACATTCGTGACGACGTCGGCGTGCTCGTCATTCCGCTGCTGCTGTTCGTGCTGTACTGGGAAGCGACGCGATTTCTCGACAACCGGCGCGCCGCCGCCGCTCGCGAGGATGAAGAAACCACGCTCGACACCATCTTACGGGTCTATGGCTCGATGTGGGCGTTCGGGTTTGTGATGCCGGCGGTCCTCGCGGGCGGCTTTCTGATGTTCGAGCTGCTGGCGCCCGGACAATGGCCGTTCCCCAATCCGCGGCCGGGGTTGGTGTGCAGTCCAAAGCGGCTCGAGCCAGGCACCGCGGTCACGCTACGCATGATGGCCCCGCACGGTGCCGAGCTCAGCATATTCACGCCGGCAGGTCGCTCGCTAGTCATCGTGCCTTTCGTGACAAAGGGGACGCACGCGCCGGGTGCGGGCTTCGACTACATGGCCCAGTTGACGCTGCGGACCGATACGGTTGCCGGAGTCAGCGCGCCGGGCTCGCGTCCGGAACGCGTTTTCACAGATCCCGGCGTCTACGTGCTGCGGGTGAGCTCGGAGGCAGAGCTCAACGCGTCTGAGGTCTGCCGGGTACGCTACACGCCCGAAGATGCCGGAGGACGCCGACTTGGCATTCCTTCCACGCAATGAGTCGTTTATGAGGAGCCATACTCCAACATGCGACCAGCTACCACCCATCGCGGTATCGTTTCTGTGCGCGACGTGATTATTCGTTGCGTTCCTCCGGCGTTCCGCGGCGTCCTCCGGCGTCTTTCGGTATCTGCCACCGCCGCCGTCACCCTCACCGCGCCCCTGTCGGCACAATCCGTTGAGTACCGCTCTCCCGCCGGTGTGGAATACCGCGCGCAGCGCGACACGGGCGCTATCGCGCGCGCCGAAAGCGCACTGGTCGCCGACCCGCGCAACGTCGACCGCATCATCGCGTTGGGCGTCGCGCAGTCCGGCGTCCGGCAGTATCGGGAAGCGATCGAAACCTTCACGCGCGGGCTGAAGCTCGCGCCCAATAATGCGTTGCTGTATCGCTGGCGGGGGCATCGCTATCTGTCGACTCGGCAGCTCGACCGCGCGATGGACGACCTGACTCGTGGCGCGCGGCTCGACAGCACCATCTACGGTATCTGGTATCACCTCGGCATCGTACGCTTTGCGCGCCGCGACTTCGCGGGGGCCGTCGCCGCGTTCACGCGCGCGCTCCCGATCGCCCCCGATTCTGGCGAGCGCTCGGGCGCGACGGATTGGCTGTGGATGTCGCTGTCGCGCGCCGGACGCACCGCGGATGCGCAGGCGCTCCTCGATCGCCATCCCGATACACCGCGGGCCGGGAACGCGTATACGCAACGGCTCCGGCTCTATCGCGGTGAGGTATCGCCTGACTCCGTGTTCACGCCTGCCGATACCAGCGACATTCAGATCGCAACACTCAGCTATGGCATCGGCAACTGGTATCTGGTCCGCCGCGATACGGCGCAGGCCCGGAAGTGGTTCGAGCGCTCGGTCGCCTCAGGTGGGTGGCCGGCGTTCGGGTTCATCCTGTCTGAGGTGGAGCTGCCCGGGCGATGACTGCCGCCGACTTTCGGCGGATGGCGTTGCGCCTCCCCGGGGCCATCGAAGCGGCACACATGGGCCACCCTGACTTTCGCGTCAGCGGCAAGATCTTCGCGACACTCGGATATCCCAAGCGCGACTTCGCGATGGTGCAGCTGACCCCGGAGCAGCAAGAGTTGTTCGTCAAGGCCGAGCCGAAGAGCTTCACGCCGGTGCCGGGCGGGTGGGGCAGGAAGGGCAGCACGCACGTGCTACTCAAGACGGCCAAGAAGTCCGCTGTACGGGAGGCGCTGACGGTGGCATGGCGGAACCGCACATCAAGGGAAACTCGATGAACCTGGTTTTGGTCGTGGCGCTCGTTGCGCAAGCACAAACACTCTCTCCCAATCAGCAGCGCGCGCGGGACATCTTCGAGCAGCTCATCAACATCAACACCACGGGCTCGAGTGGCAGTACGACGCTAGCGGCTAACGCCATGGCGAAGCGGCTCACGGATGCGGGTTTCCCCGCGGCCGACGTGCAGGTGCTCGGCCGCGAAGGCTCGAAGAACTACAATCTCGTCGCCCGGTTTCGCGGCACGGGACGGGAGAAGCCGATCCTGTTGCTCGCGCATCTCGACGTGGTCGAGGCCAGGCGCGGCGACTGGTCGCTCGATCCGTTCACATTCGTCGAGTGCGACGGCTTCTTCTACGGCCGGGGCACGCAAGACATCAAGGACGGCGACGCGATTTTGGTGGCTACGTTGGTGCGACTCAAACAAGAAGGCTACCGGCCGAACCGCGACCTGATTCTGGCGTTGACGACCGGGGAGGAAGGCGGCAGCGACTATAACGGCGTGGAGTGGCTGCTCGCCCACCGGCGCGACCTGATCGATGCGGCGTACGTGCTCAACATGGACGCCGGCGATCCGGTCATCCTGAGCGGCAAGCGTTTGATGCGGCCCGTGCAGGCGAGCGAGAAGGTGTACGTGACGTTCAAGCTCGAGGTACACAATCCCGGCGGTCACAGTTCGTTGCCCACCAGAGACAACGCGATCTATCGGCTCGCCGCCGCCCTCGGGCGTCTGAGTGCCTACGAATTCTCGGCGCAGCTCAACGAAATTACGCGCACCTTCTTCCAGCGCATGGCGGGTCTCCAGCAGGGGCAGCTCGCCGCGGACATGGCCGCCGTGGCAAGTCCGTCGCCCGATTCGGCGGCGATCCGCCGGCTTTCCGACATCAGTCCCCTGTATAACGCGCAGCTCCGCACGACCTGCGTGGCGACTGAGTTGTTGGGCGGTCACGCCGAGAATGCGTTGCCGCAGACGGCGTCGGCGACGGTCAATTGCCGGATGCTGCCGGGGACACCGTCGGAGGACGTGCAGAACACGTTGAGCAGAGTGGTGGCGGACACCGCAGTCAAGGTGAGCGTTGTGACGGCGGCGATCCCGAGTCCACCGTCGCCACTCACGCCGGCCATCACGGACCCCATCGAGCGGGTCACGAAACGGCTCTGGAACATCCCGGTCGTTCCGGTGATGGAAACGGGCGCCACCGATGGGCTGTATCTACGCAACGCCGGCATTCCCGTCTACGGCGTCTCGGGGGTCTTCATCGACATTAACGATGTTCGCGCCCACGGCCGCGACGAGCGCGTTGGAGTGCAGGATTTCTATGATGGCGCCGAGTACATCTATCGACTCGTGAAGGCGGTCACGGGAAACGGCGGCAGGTGAGACGGCGGCAGGTGAGACGGCGGCGAGGTGAAGCGGCGGCGAAGTGAAGCGGCGGCGAGGTGAGGCGGCGGCAGGTACAACGGCGGCGAGGGGCGGCGAAGGGCGGCGCTAGGTCGCGTCGTTCATCGAGATTTTTAGCTTCCACGTCAAGAAATGGGCCCTGCGTCCTTGGTTAGTAAGACTGGAGCACACGTCGTCCTTCAAATAGCCGAGCGCACCGGCCACCTCTAACTCATATTCGACCTCAGACAGCGATCCGAGAGACATGTCAAGAAAGCGTCGAAATTCGTTTCGGCCCTTTTTTGATGCGCCCTCGACGATATTTACGGCAGCCGAGAGCGCGGCACGGCGGAGTTGGGATGTCAGACCATATAGCTCATGTTTGGGAAAGCACTCGGTTGCCTTATAGACTGCAAGGACAAGCTTATGGCATTCCTGCCATGCCAAGAACCGTTTGTGTGTCGCCATGTGTCTTGATAGACAATTCGAGGTACAGAGCAGGACCATTTCCTCGCGCGGTTCATGTTTTTGCCGCCCCTCGCCGCCCTTCGCCGCCATTCGCCGCCCTGTTACATGAGCTCTAATACCAGGCAGCGCGGTCTTGACGGTGTCGTCGCCGCCCAGACCCGCCTCAGCCACGTCGACGGTCAGGCCGGGGAGCTGATCATCGGCGGCTACCAGCTCAGCGAGCTGGCCGGTCGTGTCAGCTTCGAGGAGGCCGCGCATCTCCTGTGGCGCGGCGCATTGCCGGCCCCCGACGAACTGGCGGCGCTGCGCCGCGAAATTGCCGAGCTCCGCGCGCTGCCGGAAGAAACGATGCACGTGGTGCGGGCCGCGGCGAAGACGCCGCCGATCGATGCGTTGCGTATGGCCTGCGCGACCTTGTCGCTGGACCTCGCGCGCCCCGACGACATCTCGCCCGCGGCCGACCTCGCGGCCGCCAAGCTGCTCGCGGCGCGGTTTCCCACCGTGGTCGCGGCGCATGCGCGGCTGAGCGCGGGCAAGCAGCCGATCGCGCCGCGTACCGATCTGCCCCTGTCCGCGAACTTCCTTTACATGGTGCACGGCAAGGAGCCCGATCCGATCGCGGCGCGCGCGATCGACACCTACTGGGTGACGGTGATCGATCACGGGATGAACGCGTCGACGTTCGCCGCGCGAGTGATCGCCAGTACCCGCTCCGACATCGTGAGCGCGTTGACGGGTGCGATCGGCGCATTGAAGGGGCCGCTGCACGGCGGCGCGCCGGGCCCCGTGCTCGACATGCTCAAGGACATCAGGTCCGCTGACCGCGCCGAGGCGTGGGTCCGCAACGAGCTGGCCGCCGGCCGGCGCATTATGGGCTTTGGGCACCGCGTCTACAAGGTGCGCGATCCGAGAGCCGACGTGCTCAGTAAAGTCGCCAACGAGATGAGCTCCGCGGCACTGGAGAACCGGCAGCTGTTCGATCTCGCGCGTGCCGCCGAGCAGACGATTCTCAAGGTGCTCGAGGAAGTGAAGCCCGGGCGGAATCTTCGGACGAATGTCGAGTTCTACACGGCGCTCGTGCTCCAGGCGCTGGGCCTGGACCCGCGGTCGTTCGTCGCCACATTTGCGTGCGGGCGCGTGGCGGGGTGGTGCGCTCATGTCATCGAGCAGCACGGTGAGGACCATCTCATCCGGCCGCAATCTGAATACGTTGGCCCCCGAGGATTGAAGGTCGGGGGCGATAAAGGGCGGCGAACATGATCACACGATTGGCAATCGGGTTCCCCTTCAGCGGCAAGATTCGCTATACGCGGCTTTTCGTTCGCCGGGACGGACGGTGGCAAGCCGTGCTGATGCAACAGACTCCCATGCAATAAGACTTGGCGCTCCCTCCTCCCTATCCCGTGCTGATCGCTGCCGAGCTCAAGAATCTTCTCGAGCCGACGCAGCTCGTAGACTTCGATGTCACCTGGATCGCCGCGAGCGACCAGACTCCCAAGGGCGAGTGGGTTGCCATCGTTCCGCTGCTCTCCCGCTGGGTCGGCGGCACGGAGTTCAAGAATCTCCCCAGGCTGCGCATCGTCGCGAATTGCGCCGTGGGCTACAACAACGTCGATCTCGTCGCCGCCGAGATGCGCAACGTCCTCGTGACCAACACCCCCGGCGTGCTTACAGAAGCGACGGCCGACTTAACGTGGGCGCTGATCCTCGCGACCGCGCGGCGGCTGGTGGAAGGCGTGGATCTCGTGCGCAGCGGGCGCTGGACCGGCTGGCACCCCGAGCAGCTCCTCGGCCTCGAGCTGCGCGGCCGCACGCTTGGGCTCCTCGGCGCCGGTCGCATCGGCCGGGCGGTCGGCCGGCGGGCGCTGCCGTTCGGTTTGCGCATCCTCTACGTCGCCCGCACGCCCAAGCCGGAGTTCGAACGCGACACCGGCGCGCGACGCGTGGATACGAGCCAGCTGTTCGCGGAGAGCGACATCCTGAGCGTGCACGTGCCGTCCACGCCGGAGACCAAGGGCATGATCAACGGCGAGACACTCGCCCGGATGAAGCGCGGCGCGATTCTGATCAATACGTCACGCGGCGACGTGGTTCGTGAGGAAGCGCTCGCCATGGCGCTCGAGCTCGGGCAGCTCGGCGCCGCCGGCCTGGACGTCTATACCGACGAACCCCGCATCCATCCTCGATTACTAGCGGCGCCGCGCACCGTGCTGTTGCCGCATATCGGCAGTGCGACGGAAGAGACGCGCCGCAAAATGGCCACGATGGCGATCGCGAACGTGCAGTCCGTACTGGGGGGACAACCCCCTTTGACCCCCGTTTACTGATAGGTAGCTTTCACGTCCGAGATGCCTCGGCCCAAAGCAGAAGAACGCACGATTCTCCTGGACGCCCGCGCGATGTCGCGGGCGTTGCAGCGTATGGCCGTGGAGATCGTCGAGCTGGCGCACGGCACGGACGATCTCGTGCTCATCGGCATCCAGCGCCGCGGGGTTGAGCTCGCCGAACGCATCGCGAAACTCATCGAACAGCAGGAAGGTGCACCTGCGTTGATTCCGCGTGGGGCGCTCGACATCACGCTCTACCGCGATGACCTCGGCACCGTCGGCCCGAAGCCCGTGATCGGCGAAACGCACATTCCCGGTGATCTCACGGACAAGCACGCGGTCATCGTGGACGACGTGCTTTATACCGGGAGGACCGTGCGGGCCGCGCTCGATGAGCTGGCCGACTTCAGCCGTCCGAAGCGCATCTCCCTGTGCGTCCTCGTGGATCGTGGCGGCCGCGAGCTGCCGATTCAGGCCGACATCGTCGGGAAATCGGTCAAGACCGGACCAGACGACCGCGTCGACGTGCTGGTCGAGGAGCTGGACGGCCGCGATCAGGTGGATGTGATCCGATGACCGCGCCGGCACTCGGCAAGGATCTCACCGGGCTCGAGCACATGACGCCGGAGCAAATCCGCCTCATTCTCGACACGGCCGAGCCGTTCAAGGAAGTATCCGAGCGCCCCATCAAGAAGGTCCCGGCGCTGCGCGGCAAGACGATCGTCAATCTGTTCTTCGAAGCCTCCACCCGCACACGTATCTCCTTCGAGTTCGCCGAGAAGCGGCTCTCGGCCGACACCGTGAACGTGGCGGCGACCGGCTCTTCAGTCTCCAAGGGTGAAACGCTGGTCGACACGGCGCGGAATCTCGAAGCGATGCGGATCGACATGGTGGTGATCCGCCATCCGTCGTCGGGGGCGGCGGAATTCCTCGGCGATCGTATCGCCTCGAACGTGATCAACGCCGGCGATGGCAAGCACGAGCATCCGACGCAGGCGCTGCTCGACCTGCTCACGATCCGGGACAAGCACGGCAAGATCGAAGGCCTCAAGGTCTGTCTCGTTGGCGACGTGCTGCACTCGCGCGTCGCGCGCTCGAACCTGTGGGGATTGTCGAAGCTCGGTGCGGAAGTCGCCGTCTGCGGACCGTGGACGCTCATGCCCCGGGGCATCCAGGAGCTGGGCGTCACCGTCTTCGGCCGCATCGAGGAAGCGATCGAGTGGGCCGACGTCCTCAACGTGCTGCGACTGCAGCTCGAGCGCATGGAAAAGGGATTCATCCCGAGCCTGCGGGAGTACTACCGCGTCTTTGGGGTCACCCCCGAGCGGCTCGAGCGCTCACCCAAGCCGATCACGATCATGCACCCCGGGCCCATGAATCGCGGTGTCGAGATCGATTCGCGCGTGGCCGATGGCCCCCACAGCGTCATCCTCGATCAAGTCACGAATGGCGTCGCCGTGCGGATGGCGGTGCTGTATCTGCTCGCCGGTGGCCGGGCCGAGCTCGCGGATGCCGCGAAGCGAGGGGGAGGGGGAGGGGGAGGGGCAGGGGGGGGGAGCGAGTGAGCCGGCCCATACTGCTGCAGGGTGGGCGCGTGATCGATCCGAGTCGTGATCTGGATGAGCTTGCCGATGTGCTCATTCAGGATGGGAAGATCGCCGCAGTGGGACGCGGGCTCTCCGCCCCCGATGCTGTCAGCATCCGCAATGTGAAGGGGAAGATCGTCGCGCCCGGTCTCGTCGACTTGCACGTCCATCTGCGCGAGCCGGGCAACGAAGACGAAGAGACCGTCGCGAGCGGTGCGCGCGCCGCCGCCGCCGGCGGCTTCACCGCGATCTGCGCGATGCCCAACACCGATCCCGTCACCGACAATCAGGCAGCCGTCGGCTTCATCGTGCGCCAGTCGGGGCGTGCCGGCCTCGCGCGCGTGCATCCGATCGGCGCCGTCTCGATCGGCCAGAAAGGGGAACGGCTCGCCGAGTTCGGGGAGATGGTGGGCGCCGGCGCCGTCGCCGTTTCCGACGATGGCAGACCGATCGTCTCGAGTCACCTGATGCGTACCGCGCTCGAGTACGCGCGGACGTTCGACATCCCCGTGGCGGATCATTGTGAGGATCCGGCGCTCGCCGCCGGCGGCGTCATGCACGAGGGTCTCGTCTCGACGCGTCTCGGCCTGAAGGGGATCCCCGCCGCAGCTGAGGAGATCATGGTCGCGCGCGATGTCGTCCTGGCGGAGCTGACCGGCGGGCATGTCCATCTCTGCCACATGTCCTGCCGCGGCTCGGTCGCCATCATTCGCGAGGCGAAGGAGCGGGGCATCCGAGTGACGGCCGAAGTGACGCCGCATCACCTGACGCTCACCGATTACGCATGCGAGGACTACGACACGCACGCTAAGATGAATCCGCCGCTGCGAGAAGCCGCCGACGTGGCCGCACTCCGGGGCGCGCTCAAGGAGGGTGTGATCGACTGCATTGCTTCCGATCACGCGCCTCACGCCTACGACGAGAAAGAGGCGGCATTCGACGATGCACCGTTCGGCGTCGTCGGACTCGAAACCGCTTTTGCCGTCGCCCACACGGAGTTGGTGGAGAGCGGCATCTTCACCCTCCCGGAGCTGATCCGCCGCATGAGCACCGATCCGGCGCGGGTCTTCCACCTCGCGGAGGCGGGGGGGGGCGGCACACTCGCGCCGGGCTCGGTCGCGGATGTCGCCGTTTTCGATACGACCGCCAAGTGGTCGGTCGATCCGGCCGCGTTTCATTCCAAGAGCCGCAACACGCCGTTCACGGGTCGAGCACTGACGGGGCGCGCGGTCCTCACCATCGTCGCCGGCACGATCGTTCACGAGCTGTGAACGTCCGCGCGGTAGCCCGGCGCATGGCGCTGTGCTGCCGCCAGCTCGCGGCGCAGGGCTTGATTGCGGGACGCGACGGCAATCTCTCGGTGCGTTTGGCGCCGGACCGCGTCCTCGTCACGCCCAGTGGATTCATCAAATCGCTCGTGACGGCGGCCGATATGGTGGAAGTCGATCTCACCGGCAAACCGCGCACGGGTGGCACCCGCAAGCCTACCAGCGAGTTGGACTTACACTTGCGCATCCTTCGCCACCGGCCCGATGTGCTTGCCGTCGTGCACGCGCATCCGCCTACGGCTACAGGGTTTGCCGTTGCGGGCGAGGAGATTCCGGGCAATTTGTTGCCGGAGCTTATCTTCGTGGTGGGACCGGTGCCGCTCGTGCCCTTCGGTATGCCAGGTACGCCGGAGCTTGGCGATCGCATCGTCCCATACATCGAAGCCAACCGTCACCAGGCGCTGCTACTGGCCAATCACGGCGCCGTGACGATGGGCAGAACGCTCGACGAGGCCTGGATCCGGATGGAGAGTCTCGAGCACGCGGCGCGGATCATCGCCGCGGCGCGCGGGCTCGGGGACCCGAAACCGTTGACCGCCCGGGCCGTCGAGAGACTCGAAGCTCTGCGCGCCCAAGTGCAGCGGGAGAAGGATGCCTAAGGGACCGTCCAAGAGTGCCGCGGCGATTGAGCGGCTCCTAGAAGAACGTCGCCAGTACGAGGCGTGGCTCGCGCGCATTACCGCGACCGCCGACTCGGCGCCGGAGCACGTCCGCACTCGGGTGAAGGCCGACTACGAGGCGCGACTCAAGGCCGTCACCGAAGAATTGCGTGCCCACGCCGATGCCGCGCGCCAGCTGATCGCGCAGCGTAAGGAAACCCTGCTCGAGCTGCAGAAAAAGGAGAAGGCGGTTGCCGAGCGGCTTGCGGAGACCGAGCTGCGACACGAAGTAGGCGAATACGATGAGGCACAGTGGGGGCAGGTGCACAAGGACGCGCTGGCGGATCTCGGGGCCGTCCGTGACGAGCTGATGGACGTCGAGCGCGACATCACGCGGCTCGAGGAGCTGGATAAGCTCGTGAAGGCCAAACCGACGCCCGCCTCCCGGGGGGTGGCAGGGGAACTCACGCTGACGCCATCGCCGCCGCTCAAACCCGCCGAGAGGCGCAAGACACCAATCGACGAGTTGGCGTTCCTCAAGTCGGTGACGGAAGACGACAAGAACGCCCCGTCGCCGCGCCGCGCGAGCGGTGGGCAGTACCAGCCTGACGACCTCCAGGACGCCGCGCATCTCGCGCCGGTCGACGAGGACGCGCCGGTCGAGAAGACGCTCAAGTGCCGGGAATGCGGGACGATGAATCTGGCGACGGAGTGGTACTGCGAGAACTGCGGCGCGGAGATGGGCGCGCTGTAGGATAACAATGTTGTAGGGGCGCAGCATGCTGCGCCCCTACATGTTCAGATTACGCCGATGCCTTCTCCTTCAACCGTTTCACTAACGCCGCCAAACGGGACTTCTGCCGCGCGGCGTTGTTTTTGTGGATGAGTCCCTTGCGCGCGGCGCGATCGAGGACGCGGGCGGCGAGCGCGTAGGCCGCGGCCGCGGCTTCGGCGGTAGCGGAGGCGCGCACGTGCTTGAGCGCGGTGCGCAGCGACGAGCGTTGCGCCCGGTTGCGGATGGTGCGCGTGCGCGCTTGGCGCATCGCTTTCTTCGCGGATTTGATCTTCGGCATGGCGCGGAAAGTAGACGGTAAGTTGCGTCGGGTCAAGACTATACATATCTTTGGCCGTCACCTACCCGAGTCAAACACTATCTCGTTCGAGTTTTTCGTCTGGGCCCCGGTGTTGCTGTTTTCCATGGTCGCCCACGAATACGCTCACGCCGAGGCAGCCTATCGACAGGGTGATTCCACCGCCTACATGCTCGGGCGCCTGACGCTCAATCCCCTCAAGCATATCGATCCATTCATGACGGTGATCCTGCCGCTCGTGCTCTGGTTCGGGTCGCACGGCACCTATACGTTCGGCGGCGCAAAGCCGGTCCCGGTGAACCCGCGGAACTACCGGCAATACGTGCGGGGTGACATCATCGTCTCCCTGGCCGGCATCGCCGTGAACCTCGTGCTGTTCCTCATTTTCACGGCCTTGTTCGCGACCGTGGGAACCCTGGCGGAAGCGGTGCCCGTGCTGGGTCCGACGCTCGAAATCCTGCAACGGATGATGTACTACGGCATGTGGCTGAACCTGGTGCTCGCCTTTTTCAACCTGATTCCGATCCCGCCGCTCGATGGCAGTCACGTCTTCTATCATCTGCTGCCGCCCGGCGCCGGGATGCAGTACCGGCAGCTGCAGCGCTTCGGCTTCCTCCCGATCATGGTCGTCAGCTTCATGCTCCCTGGCGTGATTCAGTTCTTCTTATGGCCCGCCGTGAAGCTGATGCGACTCGCATTGGCCATGGTGATTCCGGTCGCGCTGCCGAACGGGCTTCCCTCATGACGAGTCCCATCCTCCGCGATCCGGGCAACAGCGGGTTCGTGATCGAGCTGGAAAAGTTCTCCGGCCCGCTGGACTTGCTGCTGCATCTGATCCGCGAAGACGAAGTCGACATCACCGATCTGCCGATCGCCAAGGTCGCCGATCAGTTCCTCTCCGTGATCAACGAGCTGGGACTGAACCAGGCCGCCGATTACCTCGAAATGGCCGCGCGGCTGCTGCGGATCAAGGCACAGCTGCTGCTGCCGCGCCGGCTCGGCGACGACGAATGGGAAGACCCGCGTGCCGAGCTGGTGCGCCGGCTGCTCGAATACCAGCAGATCCGCGAGCTCGTCGACTGGCTGGGTCATGCCGCCGACGTCCGGGCCGAGCGGCTCGGCCGGGGGTACGAGGCGCCGCCGCCCGATGCGCCGCCCGCACCGCTGCAGATCGACCTGAACGATCTGCTCGCGGCCGCAGAACGCGTCATCGCGCTCATGCCCGATCCGAACTTGCACCACCGCGTCGTGCCGCGGCCGCTCGACGTCGAAGGGGCGACGGCGCGCATCAATGCGCTGTTGGCCGAGCGAGAGCAGTTTGGCTGGATCGACGTCGTGGGGCGGGGGGGGACGATCGTGGACATCTTGTCGGCATTCATCGCGCTGCTCGAGCTCGCCAAACGCGGCTCGCTCACGCTGTCGCAGCCTGAACCATTCGGTCCGATGGTGATTACGCGTGCAACCCCTCGCGAAGCTCCTTGAAGCCGCGCTGTTTGCGGCGTCGCGCCCGCTGACCCTCGAGGAGCTGGCCTCCCTCGACCCCAGTGCCGGAGAAATGGCGCTCCGGGCGTCGCTCGAGGCGCTCGGTGCCGCCTACAATGACGAACACGGCGTCGAGCTGGTCGAGATTGCGGGGGGTTGGCAGTTCCTCACACGCCGCGAATACGCGGAGACGATCGAGCGCGCGCAGTTCGCCTTGCGGCCACGGCGGCTGTCTCCCGCCGCGCTCGAAACGCTCGCCATCATCGCCTATCGGCAACCGGTCGGACGGCTCGAGGTGGACGAGATCCGCGGCGTCGACTCCGGCGCCGTGATCGACAAGCTGGTGGAGCGCGGCCTTATCGAAGTCGTCACGCGCGGAGAAGGTCTGGGCCGCCCGCTGCTCTACGGCACCACACCGTCGTTCCTGGAGATTCTCGGATTGAAAGGCCTGGAGGATCTGCCGCGGCTCGAAGAGCTGTCCGTGGCCCTCCGGCGTCCCACCCCGGTCGACGAGCCCGAATGACCGTCATGCGCCTGCAGCGCGCCCTGGCGCGCGCGGGCGTCGCGTCGCGCCGCAAGGCGGAAGACCTGATCCGCGCGGGCCGCGTGCGCGTGGACGGCGAGACGGCGGGGATTGGCTCAAGCGTCGATCCCGATTCCCAGAAGATCACGGTCGACGGCCGTCCCGTACGCAGCGCGGCGCGCACCACTTGGCTCGCGCTCAACAAACCGATCGGCTACGTCGTCAGTCGCTCCGATCCGGAGGGGCGGCGCACCGTGTTCGGGCTGCTCCCCAAGGTGCCCGGCCTCACGTACGTTGGTCGGCTGGACGTCATGACCTCCGGGCTCCTGCTCCTGACAACTGACGGCGCGGCGGCCCACCGGCTCATGCATCCGCGCTACGAGGTGCCCCGCACCTACTGGCTGGGTGTGCACGGCGCGGACAGTGCCGCTATCCGGGCCGCGCTGGCGCAACGGATCGTGATCGACGGCCGGGCCGTGCGCATCGTGGAGTCGCGCGTGCGGCCGCAGGGGAAGTCGGTCGAGATCGAGCTGACGGTCGCCGAAGGGCGGCAGCGGATTGTGCGCCGCATCGCTGAAGCGCTGGGTCTCAAAGTCGAGTGGTTGCACCGTGTGTCCTACGGCCCGGTCCGGCTCGGCAAGCTGGCCGAGGGCCATTGGCGCGAGCTCACCCGGCAGGAGATCGGAGCGATCGAGCGCTTGCATGGACCTCGCTGACCGGACAGTGATGTTGCTCGGCGGCAGTGGGGTCGTGGGCCATGCCGTCGCACGCCGTGTGCTGGCGGCGCCATCGCCGAGGCGTACCTGTGCCGCCAGCTTTGCCCGAACGTGCGAGCCCTCGCGGGCAGCCAGGCCGGGGCGCTTGCGAAGGCAGCGTGGCGCTTGCTCACCACGGACGGGGCGCTGCGGCAGCAGATTATCTCCGTCGGGTTGCCGATCGTGGCGCCTGAAGGCAAAAATGTCTACCGCGGTAGCACCGTCGTCGTCCCACCCGAAGCCGGCCGCGACCCGCTGAGCGTCGCACCGCGCGTTGGGTCGATCTGCGTCCGGAGCAGTTCGGGCTGTGGATCCGGGGGGCCGGCAGCATGATCCGGGAGGCGGAAACGCGACACGCCGGGCCCCAGAGCTCCGGCAGCGACGTCGAGTGGAACGCGATCGAGCCCGATGATCCGATCGAGCCCTCACGCTTCGCCACGTGGGTCTTTACCGTCGAGGACAAGGGGACGCGAATCAAGCGCTAATGGCGATCGACACAGGAGCAGTGGACCGCGCGCTCGGCGCGATCGGCACGACCTTCCGGCTGACACGCCTGTATCCGCCGTCGCATCCGGCGGTACTCGAAGCGATGCGCCACATCACCGCCTCGCTGCCGGCACTCGCCGGGCTGGGGTCGGTGGAGTTGAAGATCGGCGCGACGGGACTGCACTGGCACGGCCAGCATCTGCTGCCGCGCAACACCCAAGTCGCCGAGCTTGCCGGCCTGTTGTTCGCGCGCGGCGTCCGTTCGATTCAGATCAATCCCGGTGTTACGGCGGAGCACTGGCTCGGTCTGTTTGGCGTCGCCGTAGGCAACGTTGCACCCGACGACGCTGTGCTCGGGCGCATTGCGGTGCTGCTCGGCCGCCGCGCCAGCCAGCGGCTCTCCGCCTCCCGCGTGCTTGAGGAAGTCGCACCTGCTGCGCCGCCCGCCGCCCCCTCGCCGCCGGTTTCAGTCGACGCCCCTTCGCCGCCGGTTCAATCGCCGCCCCCCGCCGCCCCATCGGCGCCGGTTTTCATCGCTGCCCCTGCGCCGCCTGCAGAGACGGTCGGACCGACGCGCCAGAGCAGTGCGTTCCGGCCCGATGTGCTGCCGGCCGATGTCGAAGCGCGACGCGCCGTCACTGCGTTGCAGGCCGCGTCGCGACCCGAAGACCAGCGGACGATGATCGACAAGCTGCGGCAGCTCACGCCGGACGTGATCGCATTGCGCGACATCGGCGCCGTGGCCGAGGTCGTGGCCGGGCTCGATCGGTCGCTCGGCAAGATTCAGGATCCCGAGATGCAAGAGGCCATCGGGGATGTGGCGGGGGCGCTTGCGGACGAGGCTATAGTGGAGCGTATGGTGACGCGGCTTGGCGAGCCCCGTGTCCCGCCTGCCGAGCGCGCGCATCTGGTGAATGCGGTGGGGGCGTTGGGCGCCGTCTCAGCGGGTCTCGTGGTGGATGCGTATCTGCACGCGGCGCCGGAGCTGCGCGAGGCGTATCGCGCAGCCATGCGGGCGGCTGGAGAACGCACGGTGGAACTGCTGCAGAGCCGCGTTTCCAGCAAAGTACCCGAGGTGGTCGCGGCCGCGGCGGAGTTCTTAGGGCTGAGTGGCAGCCCGGAAGTCGCCGAATCGCTCATCGGACTTACGCACCACGCCGATGAGCGCGTGCGGGAAGCGGCGCTCCTCGGTCTCGCGGAGCTGGGTGGACGAGAGATCGCGCGGCCCGCGATGCCGGCGTTGAAAGACGAATCGGTGTTGGTGCGCACGGCCGCGGCGCGCGCGATTGCGGCGGCGGGCGATATGGGGGCGACGACGGTCATGGTGCGACGGCTGGAGCAGGAGAAGGACGAGGGGGTATTGGCTGCGTTGCTGAAGGCGATCGGCCAGCTGGGAGCCAAGGAAGCTCTGGAAGTGCTCGCGAAGTACGCCGAACCCGGCGGGAGACCGCGGCGCACGCCGTTCGTGCGCGCGGCCGCCATCGAAGGACTGGCGAGTCTGGATCGAATGGAGGCAAAAGCGTTGCTCGAGCTCTATGCGCGGGACAAGGAGCCCACGGTGAAGCGCGCCGCGGAGGCGTCACTCCGATGACCACACGCACGGCGAAGACGACCGATGCGGTACTGACGCAGACGATCACGCGCGAAGTTGCCAAGCGCATCGTCGGGCAGGAGGTCATGGTGGAGCGCCTGCTGATTGGGCTGCTCACCGGAGGCCACATACTACTCGAAGGCGTGCCGGGACTGGCCAAGACGCTCGCCGTAAAAACCGTCGCCGAGTGCCTGCGGATCACCTTCTCGCGGATCCAGTTCACGCCCGATCTGCTGCCGGCCGACGTGATCGGCACGATGGTGTTCGATCAGCGCTCGCAGGAGTTCTATCCCAAGAAGGGCCCGCTGTTCGCGAACCTCGTCCTCGCCGATGAAATCAACCGCGCGCCCGCGAAAGTCCAGTCGGCGCTGCTCGAGGCGATGCAGGAGAAGCAGGTGACGATCGGCGGGGAGACCTTCTATCTCGGCGAGCCATTCCTCGTGCTCGCGACGCAGAACCCGATCGAGCACGAAGGGACGTACCCGCTGCCCGAGGCGCAGCTCGACCGTTTCATGCTCAAGGTGCGGGTCGGCTATCCATCGCGCGATGCCGAAAAGGAAATCGTGGGTCGCATGGCCTCGGGACGGCCGATCGAGGTGCAGCGGATCGCGGAAGCCGAAGACATTCTCGCCGCCCGGAGCGCGATCGCCGAGCTGTTCATGGATCAGAAGGTGGTCGACTACATCGTGGACGCCGTGCGCGCAACCCGTGAGCCGCAGGCGGTCGGTCTGCCGGAGCTCAAGCCGCTGATCGCGTTCGGCGCCTCGCCGCGCGCGTCGATCTATCTCGCCCAGGCCGCCCGCGCGCACGCCTACCTGCGCGGCCGCGCCTTCGTCGTACCCGAGGACGTGAAGGCGATGGCCTTCGACGTGCTGCGGCATCGCATCCTGCTCACGTTCGAAGCCGAGGCGGAGGACGTGGACACCGACCACGTGATCACGAAGATCCTCGAGGCGGTCGGAGTGCCGTGAAGTACGAAGGACCAGAGCGCCGCAAGGAAGCGAGGTCCCCGGTCCAGGCGCGTCGGCGGGCCGTTACCACCGACGTGCTCAAGCAGGTGAAGGGGATCGAGCTGCGGACTCGGAACCTCGTCAGCACCCTGTTCTCCGGCGAATACCGCTCCGTCTTCCGCGGCCAAGGGATCGAGTTCGCCGAAGTGCGGGCCTACCAACAGGGTGACGACTTTCGCGCCATCGATTGGAACGTCTCGGCGCGCATGGGCCACCCGTTCGTCAAGACCTTTATGGAGGAGCGCGAACTGACGCTGCTCCTCATCGTGGACCAATCGGGATCGCTGCACTTCGGCCGGCCCTACACCAAGGCCGGGCTCGCGGTCGAGGTTGCCGCGGTGCTGGCTCTCGCCGCGGCCCGGCACAACGACCGGGTCGGGGCGCTCCTGTTCGCCGACGCACCCGAGTACGTCGTGCGCCCCGCGAAAGGACGCGCCCACGCCTTGCGTGTCATCCGCGACCTCGTGGCGTTCGCGCCTCGCGGTCGGGGCACGAACCTCGGCGGGGCGCTGAGTTACGCCGCGAAACTGCTGCGGCACCGGGCTATCGTCGTCGTACTCTCGGACTTTCGTGCCGAGGAGTGGGAGGACCCGCTCACGCAGCTCGCGGCGCGCCACGAGGTCGTGGCGATCACGATCGACGATCCGCGGGAGTACGACCTCCCGGACGCGGGGTGGGTAGAGCTCGAAGATGCGGAGACGGGGCAGCGCTTGCTCGTGGATACGAGCCACGGCCCCACGCGCACGCGCATCCGGGTCGCGGCCGAACGGATGCAACAGGAGCGCAGTCGCAAGCTCGTCCAGGCTGGGGTAGATCGCGTGTCGCTCTTCACCACCATCCCGTACGGGGTTCCGTTGCGGCGTGCCTTTGCCGAGCGGGCGAGGCGCCTGAGCCGGTGATCGCGGGAGCGCTTCTGCTACTCGTGCTTCAAGCCGAGGGATGGACAGCGGCTCCGCTGCGGCCAACGGTCGGCGATACGATCCGGCTCGAGCGCGCGGTCGGAGCGCCGGCGGGCTGGCGCGTCCGGGCCGGCAAGCTCGCCTCGGGCACGGTCGCCGAGCCGCTCGGGGATGCCGTGGTACTTGCCAGCGCTTCCGGCGGCTGGGTGGTTCGATATGCCGTGGTGGCGTGGAGACCTGGCGAGATCACGCTGGCGATGCCTCCGATCTGGCGACTTGGCCCCGATGGGACAGCGGACTCATTGGCCGGCGGGACGGCGGCGTTCCACGTCGCGAGCGTCATCCCCGACAGCGTGAAGGCCCCCGCGCCGCAGCCCGCCGTCGCGCCGCTGCGGCTCGAACGAGCCAGTGCGATTCCCGTCACCCTGGCCGTGGTCCTCGCCGGCGGCGTGCTGTTGCTCCTGATCGGGTGGCGACGCCGCGGCCCGCGCGTCATCGCAGCCGGTCCGGCACTCGCGGCCGAAGGGGAAATCCCGGACTCGCGCTGGCTCTCCGCCGGCGAGCCGAAGGCGGTTGCGGCGCGGGCGACGCAGCGGCTGCGCCGCGCAGTGGCGAATGCGATCCCCGACGCACACGAGGCCCTGAGCACCGCGGAATGTCTGGCGGCAATCGAACGAGCGTGGCCCAAGGCGCCGCTGCGTGATCTGCGGGAGCTGCTGCAGACGCTCGATCAGGTCGCGTTTGCGACGGCGCACGGAGTGGAGGTCGCTCCGCTCGCGGCGCGCGCACGAACCCTCGCACGGGAGTTCAAGAGGGACGGGAAGGAGGCGTCGCGATGACATTCGCCCGGCCGCTGCTTCTGCTGCTGCTCGCGGCGTTGCCGCTCTGGTGGTGGTGGCGCCGCGAGCGCCTGGCGAAGCTCGCCGGTGCGCCGATGAGCGACGTCCGGCCCGCGCTGGGACCGGTGGAGCGACTGTGGATCGCGCGGCTTCCCGCGTCGCTGCGATCCGTGTGTCTCGGCGCGTGGATCATTGCCGCGGCCGGTCCGCGACTCGGATCGGCGCGCGCGGAGCTGCGCAGCGAGGGGATCTCGATCGTGCTGGCGGTCGACATCTCGAGCAGCATGCTCGCTGAAGATTTCTCGCCTTCGAATCGCCTGGATGTGGCGCGGCGCACCGCGACGGAGTTCGTCCGCGCGCGTGTCTCGGATCGCATCGGCCTCGTCGCGTTCGCCGGGCAAGCGCTGACTCAGGTGCCGATTACCACGGATTACGAAGTTCTCGAAGAAGCGATTCGGCAGCTGCGCGTGGGAATTGTGGAGGACGGAACCGCAATCGGCACGGCCATCGCGACGAGCGCGAACCGTCTGCGCCGTACTCCCGGCAAAAGCAAAGTGGTCATCCTGTTGACGGACGGCGTGAACAACAAGGGTATCGTCGATCCGCGCACTGCGGCGCAGGCGGCGGCGACGTTCGGGATCAAGATTTACACCATCGCTGTCGGGAGGCAGGGCGAGGCGCCCGTGCCGACAGGCCAAGGTCCGCTCGGACTTCGCTACGAGACCCTGCCGGTCGAGATCGACGAGCAGCTGCTCGGGGAGATCGCGCAGACCACTGGCGGCCGCTACTTCCGCGCAACCGACGCCGCGTCGCTCTCGAACATTTTCCGCGAGATCGATCGACTCGAGAAGACGCCGGTGCAGCATCTCGTGTATCATCGGTACGATGAGGCCTACCGCGTGCCGCTGAGTATCGGGCTGCTGGCGTTGGCACTCGAGCTGGTCCTCGCCGGCACATTCGCGGTGCGGGTTCCGTGATCACGTTCGACGCGCCAATCGTCGTCGCGCTCTCTCCCGTCGTTGCCGCCGCGGTCTGGGCGGCCGCGTCGTGGGCGCGACGCTCGCGAGTGCACCGGGCTGCCGCATGGTCGGAAGCGACGGCGCGCATCGCCCGCTCCGCGGGGCGATTCGGCGCGCCCGCACTGGGGCTCGCCGCGTGGCTCGCCGCTGTCGCGCTTTCGGGCCCGCGCTGGGGTGAGGAACGGATCGTGACCGAGACGCGTGGGCTCAACCTGGTATTCGCGATCGACATTTCGCGCTCGATGCTGGCCGAAGACGCCAAGCCCAGCAGGCTGGGGCGCGCCCTGCGCGAAGCGCGCCGGTTGGTCCAGGACCTCGACGGCGATCGACTCGGGCTCTCCGCCTTCGCGGGCACGAGCTACATCCTCTCGCCCCTGTCCGTCGACGGCTCGGCGCTCACGCTGTATCTCGATGCCCTGGACCCGGACGTGGCGTCCGAGGGCGGCACATCGCTGGCCCCGGCGCTCGCCCAGGGTATCGACCTCCTCCATGCCAGCCCGGAAATCGCCGATCGCGTGCTCGTCATGTTTACCGATGGCGAAGCCCACGACTCGCTCGAGCAGGCGGTACAGGAAGCCCGCCGCCTTGCGGGACTCGGCATTCATCTGATCCTGGTGGCGGAAGGCGGGAAGCAGCCGACCAAGATTCCCGTGCGCGACGATCGCGGGACGCTGGTCTCCTGGCAGCAAGACGAATCGGGGACTCAGATCCTGACGAGCCGGCGCGACGACGTGCTGGGGGCGATCGCCGATGCGGCGCAGGGGACGATCGTCGCCGCGGAGCTGCCGGATCAGGCCGGCGCGGTGCGCGACCTCGTCGCCTCGTATAAGCGCGCGACGGCGACGGAGAGCCGCACACAACACGGCCGGCCGCGCGCCTGGATTCCGTTGCTGCTCGCGGGGTTGGTGTTGGCGGCGCAGACATTCACCCGCCGCACCGCTGCGCTGATCGGATTGCTGTTCTGTATCGGGCCGACGCTGCAGGCGCAGCGGCCGCGCTCCACCGCCGAGAAGGCATGGGATCAGGGCGATTCGCGCGCCGCCGCGGCCGCCTATCTCGCCGAGCTGAAAGCGCACGAGGACGATGACACCGCGTGGTACAACACGGGGACGGCGGCGCTCGCCGCCGGCGATCCCACGCTCGCACGTTCAACGCTCGCCCGCGCCGCCGCCTCACTCGATCCCGAGCTCCGTTTCCGCGCGCTCTACAATCTCGGCTTGCTGGCGCTGCTCGAGGCGAAATCGGACACGACCGGCCGTGAGGCTCATCTGGCCGACGCCGAGCGCGCCTATCGCGAGGCTCTGTTACTCAAGCCGTTCCACGTCCGCGCCAAGTGGAACCTCGAGCTCGTGAATCGGCTGCGCCGCGGTGGAGGACAGAACCAGCCCAATCCACCGCCGCCCCCATCACCGGGTGGCGGGGGCGGCGGTGGCGGGGCGCAGCCACCCCCCCCTCCGCCGAGTGGCGGGAATGGGATGAACGAGTCGCAAGCGGATCAGGTGCTGCGCTCGATCGGGCAGGAGGAGTTACGCACGCGCCGCGACCGCACGGGTCGCACGCGGCGGGCTGCGCCCGCGGGAGTGAAGGACTGGTGATTCTTTCCCTGCTGGCCGTGGCGGTGTTCGTCCAAGGGGCGGAAGTCACTGCGAGCGTCGATCGCACACAGATTCGCGTCGGTGAGGAGTTGACGCTGACGGTGCGCGCGCGCACGCGCTCTGCCGATGCCGTCGAGATCGTGCTTCCGTCACTGAACGGATTCGCGATCGTCGGCTCCCGCGATATGACGGAAGTCGCGATCAACGGAGCGTCGGGATCCACTCGGACGACGGTTCGAGAGCTGCAACTACGCGCCCAGCAGGCCGGAGCGCTGCTGATCGGGCCGGTGCGGGCACGGCAGGGCGTGAGCGTCGTGGCGACCGATCCGATTCTGGTGACAGTCGACAGTGCGGCGGATCGCACCGCCCTGACGCTGAGCCCGCTGGCGCGCTCGCTGCTCGAAAGCACGCCCGCGCCCGTCTCGCGCCGCGCCGATCGCGTCGCGCTCACCATGCTCGTGCCGAGCGACACGGTTTACAACGGGCAGCAGGTCGATTTGATCGCGGCGGCTTGGATCCCGCGGGAGTTGAACCAGCGCATGCGGCGGCCGCCGCTGCTGACGCTGGTCACGCCGGAGGGCGTGTGGGCGTATCCCGCCGCGACCTCATCGGGCGTCGCCCTCTCGCGGCAGGTCGGCGGGCGCTGGATGGATCTGTTCATCGCGCATGAGGTCGTCTTTCCACTCACGGCCGGCCGCTTGATCATCCCGCCGGCGTCCGTCGAGTACGCGCTTCCCGTGACCTTCTCATTCTTCAGCCGTGAGGAGCGGTACACACTGCGCAGCGACTCGATCGCGCTCACCGTCTTGCCGCTGCCCCCGACGAATCCCGCTACGAACGTCGTCGGCGAAGGCTTGCGTCTCGATCTGCAAGTCGATCCCGCGGCGACGCGCGTGGGAGAGCCCGTCGACGCGTCGGTCACAATCACGGGCGTCGGCAACATGGCGCTGTGGCCCGAGCCTCCGCTGCGTTGGCCAGCGGGATTTCGCGTGTACCCCGCGCAAATCGAGGTCCGCGTAGCCCCGCAGGCCGGCCGGATCGCCGGCAGCAAGACGTTCCATTATCTGGCCGTGCCGGATTCCACTGGCAACTTCAAGTTGGCCGAGGTGCGGTATCCCTACTTCAACGCGACCAGCGGTCGCTACGAGACGGCGACCGCGACGCCCAAGGCGTTCGCCGTTGCTGCTGGGGCCGAGCCCCGGGCGGCGCGGGTGCTTCCACCGCTGCTGCCGGCGCTGGGCGAGCGTCCCAGCGAGCGCCTGGGCCAGCGCCTTGGCTGGGAAGGATGGCTCCTGGTGCTGGTGGTGCCGCCGCTCGTCGCAGGGCTGGCGTTGCGCCGCCGGGGCAGGGGGGAGGAGCGTGCGACTGCCGCCGTGGCCGCCGGTGCGGGGCTCAGCCCTCTCGGTCGACTCGAGCGCGAGTTCCTCGCCGTGCTCGCAAGCCACGTGTCCGATCCGTTCGCGCGCGACGGCGACGGTCTCGCGCAGGCATTGCGCGCCGCAGGCGTTGACAGCGCCGTCGCTGACCACGTGAAGCGATTGCGCGACCGGCTGCGCGCCGCGCGCTACGGACCGCGCGGGCTGGGTGATGCGGCGGAGCTCGGGGCGGAAATACAGCAGGTGCTGCGCGTGTTGGGCGCCGAGGGACCGGTACGGACGAGGCGACCGCATCCCGTCGTGACGACGATTGTTTGCGTGGGGATTCTCGTGGTAGGGTCGCAGCATGCTGCGCCCCTACACGCCCAAACTGCCACGCCGCAGCCCCCAACGCCCAGCGCCGAGGCGCTGTTCGAGGCGGGTGCGTTGCGCGCGGCCGCCGATTCATTCGCGGCACGCGCCAGCCGCGATCCCGACGATCCGGCGCATTGGTACAACCTGGGCGCGACGCTGTATCGCGCCGGGGCAGACGGCAAGGCGACCGCGGCGTGGATTCGCGCGGCGCGCCTCGATCCGCGCAATCAGGCGATTCGGCGCGCCCTGCAGCTGCTGCCGCCGCCCGATCCCGTGACGGAGCAGCTGCTTCGTGTCGGTTGGGCGACGCCCGTCGAGTGGGGATTCTTCGCTGCGGCGAGCTGGGTTATCCTGTGGCTCGCCGTCGCCTTCGGCGGCGGCCGCCGTCTGGTGATCGCGTTGGTCGGGGCCGTCACGGCAGCGGCCGCGGTACTCGGAGCGATCGAATGGCAGCGGCGGGATCAGCCGGTCGCGGTGGTGATCGCGGACGCGGCGCCGGTCCGGACCGCGCCGTACGGGGCGGCGAGCGTGGCGGCGACTGTTCCGGCAGGTGGCGCGTTGCTCGTCAGCCGGAGCTATGGCCCGTGGCGCGAGGTACACCGCAAAGACGGAATTCACGGGTGGGTGCTGGGAGAGGAGATCCTCGGACTGTGAGCGTCGTCGCGCGCGCGCGCGTCCAGCTGTTGGCGGGAAACGTCGCGGATCAGATCGCCGCCGGTGAAGTCGTCGAGCGACCGGCATCCGTGGTGAAAGAGCTGGTCGAGAACGCGCTCGATGCCGGTCCCCAGACGGTGCGGGTAGAGTTGGAAGACGGCGGCAAGACACTGATCCGTGTCAGCGACGACGGCGCGGGCATGGACCGCGAAGACGCGCGCCTCGCGTTGCAGCGCCACGCCACCAGCAAGATCCGGACGGCGGCCGATCTCATCGGCGTAGCGACGTTCGGGTTTCGCGGCGAGGCGCTGCCGGCCATCGCCTCGGTGTCGCGCTTCGAGCTGGAGACCTGTGGCGACGGCGACGCTGCCACGCGCATTCGGGTCACCGGCGGAAGAGTCGAGAGTGAAGCGGAGTCCGTCCGTCAGCGCGGGACGACCGTCACGGTGCGCGGCTTGTTTTACAACACGCCCGCGCGGCGCAAATTCCTGCGGGCCACGGCGACCGAGACGCGCGCCGCCGTCGAGGCGCTCACCGTCCTCGCCCTCACGCGTCCCGATGTCGCCTTCGCGCTGACGAGCGATGGGCGCGGCTTGCTCGACTGCCCGCCGGCCGCGCGGCTGATCGACCGCGTGGGAGCCCTGTGGGGTGCCGAGCTCGCCGAGACACTGCTCGCGGTGTCGCATCGCGCCGGACCTTTGGAAGTGACCGGGTTCGCCCAGCGCCCCGCGCAAGCCCGCCCCGCGGGCCGCAAAGGCTACGTGTTCGTACGCGGCCGCCCGATTCGTGATCCGTTCATTCTCCGCGCCGCGGAGGCCGGCTATCGCTCCACCATCGCGCCCGGCGATCGGCCGTCGCTGCTCCTGTTTCTCGAGCTGCCGGGAGACGCAGTGGATGTGAACGTGCACCCCACCAAGCTCGAGGCGCGGTTTCGGGACAAGTTTTTTGTCGAGAAGGTGGTGGAGGAGGCTGTGAGGGAGGCGCTGGCGCCTCTGGATTCGGCTGCACCATTGGGTGGTGCCGGGTTTCAGGTGTCAGGTGCCTGGTTTCAGACCGAGGGATCGGCGCACGCCGCATCGGGCATCCCTCTCGACCTCTTCGGTGCGCGGTCCCTGACACCCGACACCCGACACCAGACACCGCTTTTGCAGGTCTTCGAGACGTATATCCTCTTCCAAGCCGACCAGGGCGTCGCGATCGTGGATCAGCATTCGGCCCACGAGCGCGTGCTATACGAAGACGTGATGCGTCAGCTCTCGGGCGATGGCGCGCCGGCGCAACGTCTGCTGCTTCCTCTCACGCTGGACTTTGCGCCGGCCGAGCTCGATGCGATCGAGGCGCATCGCGAGCTGCTGGCGCGCATCGGGTACGAGATCGAGCCGTTCTCCGGCCGAAGCATCGTGGTGCACACGGCGCCCAATCCGCATCCCCGGTTCGAAGCGGCGCGCTGCCTGCAGGAGTTGGTCGCCGATCTCGCTGGCGGCCGGTTTGGCGGCTGGCAGAATCGACTCGAGCGGTTTGCCGCCACGTACGCCTGCCGCGCCGCGATCAAGGCGGGCCAGACACTCGAGGCCGACGAGATGCGCCAGCTCATCGTCCGGCTGCTTTCTGCCACACTCCCCGCGCACGACGTGCATGGCCGGCCCTCGATGGTCCAGTTGCCAAAGGAAGAGCTGGAACGGCGTTTTGGCCGCACCTGATACCCGACACCTGACACCTGTCATTGTTGGCCCCACCGGCGTCGGCAAAACCGCCGTCGCGGTCGCGCTCGCATCTCTCACGCCGATCACCGTCATTTCCGCCGATGCGCGCCAGGTGTATCGCGGCCTCGATATCGGGACCGCCAAGCCCGATCGCGCCACGCTGGCCCGCGTGCCGCATCGTGGACTCGATCTGGTCACTCCGGGAGAGTCTTACAGCGCGGGACGGTTTGCGCGCGATGCCGCGGCGTGGATCGCGGAAGTGCGCGCCACCGGCGTGGCACGCCAAATCGTCGTCGTGGGAGGAACTGGCCTGTACGTCCGCGCGATCGCGGACGGACTGTTCCGCGAGCCGCCGTTCGATCCCGCGCGGCGCGAACAGTTGCGCCAGTGGTCCGAATCGCTCGAAGCCGGCGACCTGGCCCGGTGGGCCGGCCGGCTCGATCCCAACTTTCCCGGCGGCGGCCGCCAGCGTGCGGCCCGCGCCATCGAGGTGGCGCTTCTGACCGGCCACGCCCTCTCCTGGTGGCAACGGGAGGCGCGCGAGAGCGGTATGCTCCGTCCGTGGTACATTCACCTCACCATGCCGCGCGAGGTGCTGCATCGCCGGCTCGCGGCCCGTGTGGACGAGATGTTGCGGGCCGGCCTCGTGCAGGAAGTGCAGCGCCAGCTCGCGGCCGGCGTGGCGCCCGATGCGCCGGGACTCGACGGGATCGGGTATCGAGAGGTTGTGGCGATGCTGGAGGGCGACTTGCCGGAGAGCGCGTTGTCGCAAGCCATTCTGGTATCGACGCGTCGCTACGCGAAGCGCCAGGAGACGTGGTTCAGAAACCAACTGCGTGGGGACGAGGGACGGGGGAAGGGGGACGGGGTGTGGATGCTGGATGCCACCGAGTCGCCGGACATGTTAGCCGCTAAAATTCTCGGGCGTTGGCATACCCTTCCCCCGTCCCTCGTCCCCCGTCCCGGCCTATGAGAATCGGCATCACCTGTTACCCGACGTACGGCGGATCCGGGGCTGTCGCCACCGAGCTCGGCCTCGAGCTCGCGCGTCGCGGCCACGAGATCCACTTCATTTCCTACGCGAGCCCGTTCCGCCTGCGCGGCTTTGCCGAGCGCGTGACCTTTCATGAAGTGACGCAGCTGGAGTACCCGCTGTTCGAGCAGTCGTCACCGTACGCGCTGGCACTCGCGGTCAAGCAGCACGAAGTCGCCAAGCGCGAGCAGCTCGACCTGATGCACGTCCACTACGCCATCCCGCACGCCGCCACTGCCTGGCTGGCGAAACAGATGCTCGAGCACGAGGGATTGCATCTCAAGATCGTGACGACGCTGCACGGCACTGATATCACGCTGGTCGGTCAGGATCCTTCGTACTACACGCTCACGAAGTTCTCCATCGAGCAGTCCGACGCCGTGACGGCCGTATCGGCGTACCTGCGGGAGGAGACGTATCGCGCGTTCGGGTGCGGCGACTGCGAGGTGCGGGTCATCCCCAATTTCATCTCGGCGGCGGACTACCATCCACCGGCGGACGATTCGTTCCGGCGCCGCCTCGCGCCCAAGGGGGGAGGGCATCGCGTGCTCGTTCACGTGTCGAACTTCCGGCCCGTCAAGCGAATTGGCGACGTCGTCAGAATCTTTGCCGGCGTCCGCCAGCAGCTCCCCGCCACCCTGGTCCTTGTGGGCGATGGTCCTGACCGCGACGCCGCGGAGCAACAAGTCGATAGCCTCGGCCTGCGCAAGGATGTGCGCTTCCTCGGCAAGGTCGAGAGCGTCGGCGATGTGCTCCGCGGCGCGGATTTATTTCTGCTCCCGTCCGCGACCGAATCGTTTGGACTCGCGGCGCTCGAAGCGATGGCGTGCGGCGTGCCGGTGGTCGCGAGCGCTGCCGGCGGCATCCCCGAGGTCGTGGAGGATGGGAAGACCGGTTTTCTGGCGCCGCCGGGGGATGTTGCCACCATGGTCGACCGGGCGCTGCGAGCCCTCGGGAACGCGGACGAGCACAGCCGCCTCAAGCGGAACGCCGCCGCGCGTGCGCTCGATTTTTCCGCTGATAGAGTCGTGCCGCGCTACGAGGCGCTGTATGAAGAGGTCCTCTCGTAGTGGCGGTCCTCCGCCTGATCCGTGGACCCAATCTCCTCATCGCCGCCGCCGGCGTGTTCGCCGGCGGATGGATCGCGCTGGGGCAGATCGCATTGCCGAAGGAGCTGCTGTTCGCGGCGCTGTCGGGCATCGCGCTCGGCGCCGTGGGCAACACATGGAACGACATCCGCGACGTCGCGGCCGACCGCGTGAATCGTCCCGGGTCGCGGCCCCTCGCAGCGGGACACGTCTCCCGGGGCGCGGCGGATTTCATCCTTTTCGCGGGCACCTTATTCGGGCTCGTCTTCGCCGCGCTCGTGAGTGGGCGCCAGGTCCTCGCCGCGCTCGCTGCCCTCGCGGTCATGTTTCTCTACTCACCGCTGCTCAAACCCCGGCTCTTGGCCGGTAACCTTGCCGTGGCGCTCGTGGCGGGCTCGCCGCCGTTCTACGGCGCCATGGCGGTCGGCCTGCCGGCGGCCGGAGTCGTCCCGTGGGTGCTCGCGGCATGGCTCCATCTGGTCCGCGAGATCGTGAAGGATGCCGAGGATGAAGCCGGCGACCGCACAATCGGCCGGCGAACGCTGCCCCTCGTGGTTGGGCGGCGACCGGCTTTGGTCGTGGCGGCGGGAGTCGGATTACTCTTCATCCCCGCCAGTCTGTTGCTGCCGCGGAGCGCCGGATACGGTGGCGCTTACTTCGTGATCGCGCTGTTCGCGCAGCTGGCGGTGCTGGTGGCGGCCACGTGGCTGCTGCTGGGGCGGGTCGAACGGGTGAGCGCACTGCTCAAGGGCGCCATGGTGATCGGTCTCATCGCCATGGTCGCGGGAAAGGTCGCATGACCCTCTGGCAAGGGATTTTGCTCGGGTTGGTGCAGGGGCTCACCGAGTTCCTGCCCGTCTCGAGCTCCGGGCATCTGCGCGTGCTCGAGGTGGTGACGGGCGTGCGGGCACCGGGCGTGTTTGTCGAGGTCGCGCTCCACGTCGCGACGCTCGCGGCGGTCCTCGTGGTGTATGGGCGGCGTCTCGTGCAGCTGCTCGCCGGCGCGATCCGCGGCCAGCCCGCCGAGCTTCGCCTGCTCGGTTTGCTCGCGCTCGCCACGGCACCTGCCGGTGTCATCGGCGTGCTCTTCCATCGACAAGTCGAGGAAGCGGCGACGTCGCTCGTGTACATCGGTCTCGCGTTCATCGTCACGGGCTTCATGAACTGGTCGACGCGCGGGCGCTCGGGAGTCAAGCGTGAGCCCAGCGTGCCCGTCGCAGCAGGGATCGGTGGGGCACAAGCGGTGGCGGCAGTGGTCCGCGGCATCTCACGGTCCGGCTCTACGGTGTGCGCAGCGCTGTGGGGTGGACTCGATCCGGTGGCCGCCGCGGAGTTCAGCTTCCTCCTGTCGATTCCCGTGATCGGCGGCGCAGCGTTGGTTGAGGGACGGCATGCGGGGGTGAACATCGCGTCCGTTGGCGCCGTGCCGCTCGCGGTCAGCTTCGCGCTCGCGTTCGTGGCAGGCCTCTGGAGCATCCGGTTCCTCGTCGCGCTCCTCAAGCGTGGCCGGTTCTACGAATTCGCTCCGTACAACTGGGCGATTGGCGTGCTCACGATCGCGTACGCGCTGTGGCACGGTTAGTCGTCGACGACATTCCCGCGGCCATGCTGGCGCGCCGTTGGGGCATCCCGCAATGCGGTGTGTTCCGGACACTCCCTTCCAGTCTCGACGCGATTCATGACCTCGGTGCGCAAGGCGCACCGGCGGGCTCGGTGATCCTCGCCGAAGAGCAGACGGCCGGGCGGGGTCGGGATGGGCGCACATGGCACTCGCCCGCGGGCGGTGTCTGGCTGGGCATGTTGCTCCGGCCGCCGCTCCCGCCGGCCGGCGTGTTGTCGCTGCGCATCGGTCTCGTCCTCGCTGACGTCGTCGAAGAGGTGCTCGGCGTTCGCCCGACGTCGATGTCCGGCCCGCGTGCGGCTCTCAAGTGGCCGAACGACGTGCTGGTCGATGATCGCAAAGTCGCGGGGATTCTGTGCGAGAGCCGCTGGCAGGGCGACGCGCTGCAGTGGCTGGGCATCGGGATCGGAATCAATGTGGCGAATGAGATTCCGCCGGCGCTGGCGGATCGCGCCATCGCGCTGCGAGAGCTCCGGCCCCACGTCCGCCGGCTCGACGTGCTCGATCCGCTCGTGCCGGCGCTGCTACGACTCACGACGCACGACGCACGGTTGTCGGAGTTCGAGTGCGCCGCGTTCGCGCGCCGGGACTGGCTGCGGGGGCGGCAGATCCGCACGCCGCTCACGGGCCGCGCCGCCGGAATCCGGCCGGATGGGGCGTTGCTCGTGGACACCGGCGCGGGCACCACGATGGTGCAGGGCGGCCACGTCGAGCTATCTTAGCCGCCCCATGCTCCTCGCCCTCGACATCGGCAACACCGAGACCACAGTTGGGCTGTTCGCCGGTGATCGGCTGGTGGCGCATTGGCGCCTGCATACAACCCCGCAGCGCACGCCCGACGAGTGGGCAGCGGCTTTCACGGCGCAGCTGACCCAGGCGGGCCATTCGACCGAAGAGATTCGCGCCGCCATCGTGGCATCCGTCGCGCCACAGGTGACTCACAGCGTCTGCGACGGGATCCAAGCGGCGACAACGCGCGAGCCGGTCCGGGTGGACGGCCGATCCAAACTTCCCGTGGTGCTCGACGTCGACGAGCCGCTCACCGTCGGCGCGGACCGCATCGTCAACACCCTGGCCGCCGTGGAGCTGTTCAAGCAAGACACGATCGTCGTGGACTTCGGCACGGCGACGACGTTCGACTGCATCACGGTCGATGGGAAACGCGGAGGCCGTTTCATCGGCGGCGTCATCATGCCCGGCGTCCGCACCGCATCCGATGAGTTGGTGCGCAAGACAGCGAAGCTTCCCGCGACCGAGCTCCTGCCGCCCACCCGCGCGATCGGGCGCCGCACGGAGGATTGCATTCGCGTCGGCGTGCTGTGGGGCACCGCCGATGCGGTGGACGGTCTCGTCCGCCGCATCAAGGCCGAGTGGCCGTCCAAGACGCGGCCGATGGTGGTGGCGACTGGCGGGCTCGCCGGTCTTGTCGCGCCGCTCTGCAAAGAAATCGAATCGGTGCACGCCGACCTGACGCTCATCGGCCTGCGGATCGCGGCAGCGGCGCTCGGCCTGACGTGGTAACGGACGCGCGGACCCTCAACGCCTGGCGCCGGTTCGGATATCGCCTCCTCCCCGGTGATGTCTACTCCTACATCCTGCATATGCGTCCCGCCGAATGGCCGATCATGGCGGGCCATACGCTGCTTGGCTACGTACTCGCGGTGGGGGTGCGGGGAGCATTGAGCGGAGAGCACATTGGCGCGGCGCTCCGGGCGCTGGGCATCTGGGTCGTGTTCCTCAACGGCGGCACGCTCGCGCTTAATAGCGTGTTCGACAAGGATGAGGGCGACATCGGGTACCTGAACGCGCCCCCACCGCTGCCGCGGTATTTGCTGCACTTCAGTGCTGCCCTGCTCGTCATCGGTCAGTTGCTCGCGTTCACGCTCCCCGCCGGGTTTCAGATTGCGTATGCGATCTGTTTCATCTTGTCGATCCTCTATTCGGTTCCCCCATTTCGATTCAAGGCGGTCGCGGGTGTGGACTGGGTCATCAACATGTGGGGGTTCGGTTCGCTCACGCCGTACGCCGCCTGGGCCGCGACCGGGCGGCCGCTCGATGTCGGGCATGGTCTCGTGCTCCTCGCGTTTTGCCCTCTGTTCGCCGGGCTCTATCCACTCACTCAACTGTATCAGTTCGATGAAGACCGCCGGCGCGGCGATCGGACGCTGGCCCTGATTCTGGGAATGCGGACGAGTCTCGTGGTCGCGACAGTGTGTACGGTGTTGGCGTTTGGCCTGCTCGGCTGGGCCCTGGTCACGCTCCGCGTGGGGGCCAAAGGATTGGCGCTCTTGCTGCCGCTGGCGGTCTGGCTGGCGGTGCTGCTGCCGTGGCTGGTCGATCATGCGACGCGCACCCCGCGACAACACCAGCGCGGGATGTACCGGGCGCTGGCCGCATGGGCTGTGACCGATGTCGCGGTCTTGTATGTGTTTGCCACGTAAGATGCGGTGTTTAGATTAGCAGCGAGAGTCCATTTCACTCACTTCTCGGGAGACGCATGACTTCCGCGACCATTGACCGCTCTGAGTTCCGCCACGTGCTGCTGAGCGGAACCATCGTCGGTGTGATCACCGCCGCGGCGGTGATCGTCTATCTCTTGGTCGCACGGCTGTTGTCTCCGGGAATCGTGGCATCACTGCTCGAAACCGTTGTCGTCCTCGCGGGCGCGGTCGCCGCGGCGTTCTTGCCGGGGTTCTTCGCGAGCTCGCGCACGACGCAGGGGATCGCGAGTGCTGCGGCCATCGGGCTGTGGGGCACGATCGTGTTCATGGCGATCGACATCATTCTGCTGCGGCCGTTCCGCGCGTTCCCCTGGACGTGGGACGCCGTGGGCGGCGGCAGCACGTGGTGGTACCTCCCCGTCTGGTGGATGCTCGGCACCTTCCTCGCATGGATGGGCGGGCTCGTGACGGCGGGTCGAGCGGCGCGCGGTAGTGATCTCGCGATCCCGGCGCTGGCCCTGCCGGTGGTGGTGGGTGCGGCACTCGTGGCGCTCGTGATCACCCTTGCCCGGCTCCACGTGTATCTCCCGGTCGCTGCCGGCGCGGGTTTCACGCTGGTTCTCACGATTTTGGCTCTCGCCGTCATCGTGCGCAAAGGGTAGCGAACCATGCCGAGGTGGTTGGCGCATTTGCTCCTGGTGGTGGGGTGGCTTCTCACTCCCGCATGGGCCTGGGCAGCGTCGCACGTCGGCCTCTGGCTCGCTGCGCTGGTCGCGCTGCGGTTCGAGAATCCCCTCGTCATGCTCGCCATCGCGGGTGCCGGGGCGCTCGTGTTCGGGTTCGCCGTGCTCTGGACCTGGGTTCGCTTCATGCGCCGTCTCCCGCATCTCCTCTCCCATCACATGGCGCCCCGCGAGGGGACAGGGACAGGGGCCGCGGCCGGGGCAGGGGCGGAGGAACATGCCGCGATTGCGGCCGCGGATTGAACTCCTCCTCATAGTTGCCGGCGTCTCACAGCTGCCCGCTCAGGGCCGTGATGTCGATCTCCGACTGGGTCGCTGGTATCAAGGCAATCAGTCCACGTCCTACGAGCTGCGCACGGACGCTCCGTTCGGCGGGGTTTTCTCGCAGGGTCTCACCGCGCAGGTGCTGATTCACGACAGCCTCGGACGTCACCGCGCGTTCTACGGAGCGGGGTGGCAGCTACACGCCTGGCGGCGCCGCTCGACATTCGGACCCTACGCCCTCGCAGGTATCGCGCTCGGCATGTCGACCGATACGACCTCGCAGGAGCTCGCCGCGCTCTGGACGGTTGGCGCCGGCATGGAGTGGCGGCCTATCGCCTCGTTCGCCATCGGCGTGGAAACCGTTTATCGGCTCCAGGACATAGGCCCGCGTGGTTTCTGGCGTGCCACGTCGCGTTCCCGAGACGGGATCGCCGCGGCGGCGGGGGTATCGCTGACCATCGGAAGGTCAGTGGATCGGCGCTGGCCAAGTCCTCGCCGGCCAGAGCGTCCGCCGCTCGCGGTGCCGGGGAGGATCGCCGGCAACGCCGCCGACGTGGTGCACACGGCGCTGGCTGCGCTCGGCACGCCCTATGTCTGGGGCGGTACCGCCGCGAATGGATTCGATTGCTCCGGACTGGTGCAATGGGCCTACGGCCAGCACGGCATTCGCCTGCCGCGCATGAGCCGAGACCAGGCGCGCTCCGGAACCGAAGTCACGCCGCTCATCGAAGCTCTGCAGCCCGGAGACGTTCTCCTGTTCGCGGCCCAGCCAGGAGGTGGCATCACGCACGTGGGGATGTATGTCGGCGAGCAGACGTTCATTCACAGCTCGAACACCGGCGTCAAGTTGTCGCGGCTCGAGGCGCAGGACTCCGAGGGCGCGTGGTGGGTGGCGCGGTGGGTGGGGGCGCGACGCATAGTGCAATGACGCGTGTCGTCGCGCCGATCTGCACATTCCTGTTGATCGGTTGTGCCACTCATCGGCTTCCCGCCGAGCTCCGCGGCTACGCCATCGTCGTCGAGGAGCGGGATCCGCAGAGCGTTGAGCTGGCGCGCGCCCTCCGCGAGCGCGGCGTGAAGGTGCGGGCGCGGGTGCGGGGAGGGAGCGGCCGAACGGCGGCCCTGTTCTACTTCACGTATAGCGATCCAGGTCCCGGCCAACCCACCTGGTTTCACGTTCGCCTGGCCGATACCCGTTCCGGGGCCATCGTCAGCGCCGCGACGGTTCAGCTGGACTCCACTACCTCGACCCAACGCGCCCGAGCTGTCGCCGCCGTGCGGGCCTTGGCCCCTTGACATGATGCTGCAGGCCAGAGAGATTCCCCACGTCGTCCATTAGCACTCACCACCAGTGAGTGCTAACAGATAATCAAATCAAAGAGTTACGGAGGCTTCAGGCAATGGCAACAGCAACGAAGGCGAAGTTCAAGGTCTACCCGTTGGCCGATCGGGTCGCGATTCGGCCGATGGAGGAGACCGAGACGATGAAGGGTGGGCTCTACATCCCCGATACCGCCAAAGAAAAGCCGATCCAGGGCGAAGTCATCGCCGTGGGACCGGGCCGGCGGGAAAAGGGCGAAACGATCCCGATGGAGCTGAAGGTCGGGGACCGCGTGGTCTACGGGAAGTACAGCGGCACGCAGATCGAGTTGGACAACGAAGAGATCATCCTGATCAAAGAAGCCGACGTCATCGCGAAGCTCGCGTAAGCAGCCTCTAGGGAGGAAGCACAGACATGGCAGCCAAGTTTCTGGAATTCAGCACCGAGGCCCGGGCGCGCCTGAAGCGCGGCGTGGACCAGTTGGCCGATGCGGTGAAGGTGACGCTCGGCCCCAAGGGCCGGAATGTCGTCATCGACAAGAAGTTCGGTAGCCCGACCGTCACCAAGGACGGCGTGACGGTCGCGAAGGAAGTCGAGCTCGATGACGAGATCGAGAACATGGGCGCCCAGATGGTGAAGGAAGTGGCGACCAAGACCTCCGACCTCGCGGGCGACGGCACGACCACCGCGACGGTACTCGCGCAGGCGATTTACCGCGAGGGTCTGAAGTCGGTTACGGCCGGCGCCAACCCGATGGCATTGAAGCGCGGCATCGAGAACGCCGTCGAGACCGTCGTCACCGAGCTGAAGAAGATTTCGGTGCCGACCTCGGGGCGGAAAGACATCAAGCAGGTCGCCACGATTTCCGCCAACGGCGACGCTGAAATCGGCGACAAGATCGCCGACGCGATGGATAAGGTCGGTAAGGACGGCGTGATCACGGTCGAGGAAGCCAAGAGCCTCGAGACCACGCTGGAGACGGTAGACGGGATGCAGTTCGATCGCGGCTACCTCTCGCCCTACTTCATCACCGATCCCGAGAAGATGGAGTGCACGATCGAGGATGCCTATATCCTCATCTACGACAAGAAGGTCTCGACGATGAAAGACCTCCTGCCTGTGCTCGAGAAGGTGGCACAGTCAGGCCGGCCCATGCTGATCGTCGCCGAGGACGTCGAGGGTGAGGCGCTGGCGACGCTCGTCGTCAACAAGCTCCGCGGCACGCTGAAGGTCTGCGCCGTCAAGGCGCCGGGCTTCGGTGACCGCCGCAAGGAGATGCTGCGCGACATCGCCATTCTCACCGGTGGCCAGGTGATTTCGGAGGAGCTCGGGTTGAAGCTCGAGAACACGACGCTCAACGATCTCGGCCGCGCCAAGCGCGTCATCGTGGATAAGGACAACACCACGCTCGTAGACGGCAAGGGCAAGGACGACCAGATCGAGGGCCGCAAGGCGGAGATCAAGGCCCAGATCGAGAAGTCCACGTCCGATTATGACAAAGAAAAGCTCCAGGAGCGGCTGGCAAAGCTCGCCGGTGGCGTGGCCGTGCTGAACGTGGGCGCCGCCACGGAGACCGAGATGAAGGAGAAGAAGGCCCGTGTCGAGGACGCGCTGCACGCGACCCGCGCGGCGGTCGAGGAGGGCATCGTGCCGGGCGGCGGTGTGGCGCTGCTGTGGTGTCAGAAGTCGCTCGACAAGACCAAGGGTCACGATGACGATGAGAAGACCGGCATCGAGATCGTGCGCCGGGCCCTCGAGGAGCCGATCCGCATCATCGCCCAGAACGCGGGCGCGGAAGGCGCTATCGTGGTCGGTAAGGTGAAGGAGTCGAAGGACAAGAACTTCGGCTACAACGCGCAGACCGATAAGTTCGAGGACCTGGTCGCGTCCGGCGTCATCGACCCGACCAAGGTCACCCGGACCGCTTTGCAGAATGCCGCATCCATCGCGAGCCTGCTCCTCACGACCGAGTGCGTCGTGGTGGAGAAGAAGGAGAAGGAAAAGGCTCCGCCGATGCCGGGCGGTGGAATGGGTGGGATGTACTAAAAGACCTAGACGTCTAGGTTGTAACGACTTACGTCGCATGCTCCCTCCCGTGTGAGGTTCGGCACGGGGGGGAGCCTTATTTTGGTCCATGACCGTCCCGGCGGAAAAGGCCGCTCTCTCTCGAGAGTTGGCTGATTTCCTTATCGAGCTCTCCATTGCCCTCCACAAGCACGCGATGTATCCGGAGGGGCACCCCTCGCTTGCCCCGGCCGCGGCCGGTGTCGCCCGCCGCGCCGAGCATCTTTTCGAAGGTCGGAGCACCCTCGCGCTCGGTGTTGCCCGGCAACAACTCGTCATCGAAGGCGTGGCGACGGATGTGAAGAATCCGCTCCTTGCCGAGCTCGCTGGTCGGCTGCATCGCCATCACCTCGGCGCCATCACATTCCAGCGCGGGCTCCGGGTCAGTGAAGTCGGCGACGTGCTGAAGACGTTGGCCATCGAGGCCGATCGCTCGGGCGAGCCGCTGGGACTCGGACCACCGGAGCAGCTCCGTGCGTGGGATCACATCCGGTTGCATCCGGTCACGTACGAGCGGCTCGAGCTGCTGGAGGAAGACGAACAAGCCCCGTCCTCGGATGCCAAGGGAGCCAAGGAGCGGGGACTCCGCGGCTCGCAGCTCTGGGTAGGACTCGCGCGCGCCGCACTCATGGCGGACGCGCTTGCCGCAGATGATGCGCCCCCACCGCCAACCGAGCCGGCCGTCATTGCCAAGGCGATCGATGAGAATCAGCATGGCGCCGCGTACGATCAGGTCATCGTCGGATACCTCCTCCAGATTGCGGATGAATTGAAGCACACCGGCGGCGCGGAGGCGGTGGCGCTGCGACGCCGCACGTCTAAGCTGGTCGGTGCGCTGCAACCGGCGACCCTGCGCCGCTTGATCGAAATGGGAGGCGATAGCGCGCAGCGTACGAAGTTCGCGATCGATGCGACGCACGGACTGGCGGTCGATGCGGTCCTCGACATCGTGCGCGCGATGGCGGATGCATCCCACAGGACCATCTCCGATCCACTGGTGCGGATGTTGTCGAAACTGGCGCAACATGCGGAGCAGGGACCCGCCGAGAAGCGCGCGCGGGCGGACGAGGCATTGCGCGATCAGGTGCGCGATCTGCTGCACGGCTGGACGCTGGACGATCCCAATCCCGACGGCTACGGGCGCGCGCTGCAGAAAATGGCCGCCGCTTCGCCCGGTGCGATCCCGCGCAACGACGGGCAACAGGCCGCCGAGCCGTTGCGCATCGTCCAGACGGCAGTTGAAGCCGGAGCGCTGGGGTTCGCTGCCTGGCGCGCGGTCGAACGACTCGTGGCCGAGCACCACATCGGCGAGCTGGTAGATGTGCTCGCCGCCTCCGCCGATGCGTCCTCCGAGCGCGCGCCCGTCCGGGCCGATATGGCCCCCCTCTGGACGCGCGTGACCTCGCCGGACGTCGTGCGTCAGCTGGCGACCAACGAACCGCCCGACTTCATCACACTCGATCGCGTGCTGCCGCGGCTCCATGTCGACGCATTCGAGCCATTGCTCGACGTGCTGGGTGCCTCGGAGTCGCGGACGACACGCCGGGGGCTGCTCGATCGTCTCACGCGTGCCCCCCGCGAGCTCGGTCCCGTGATCGCCACGCGGCTCGCGCGCGAGATGCCGTGGTACGTCACGCGAAATCTGCTCCTGATCCTCGACGGTTTGCCGGCGCTGCCCGACGGATTCTCGACGGCCGCGTTCATCGCGCATCAGGACGCGCGCGTTCGGCGTGAGGCCTTGAAGGTTTCCTTGAAGGTTCCAGCCGAGCGGGAGCGTGCGCTGATCGGCGCCCTGCGAGACGACGATCCGCGGACCGTGCGACTGGCGCTCACGCACGCGCTTGAGGACTGCCCGCCACCGGCGTTACCACTGATCACCCAGATCGCGCTGGATCAGGCGATGACGTCCGAGCTGCGCGTCCTGGCCATCAAAGTGCTGAGCCGGGTTCGCAGCACCGCCGCCCTGAACACGCTGCTGCAGCTGGCGGACGGGGGCACCAGCTGGCTGGGCCGCCCGAAGCTCGCGGTCCGGTCGCTGGAGCTGCTCGCCGCGCTGATGGCACTCGCCGCGAGTTGGCGCAACGATGGTCGCGCAGCCGCCGTGCTGGCGCTCGCCGCGGCCTCCAAAGACCCCGACATCCGCAGTGCCGTGATCAGGCGATGAGCGGCGACCCGGCTCGCTTCCTGAATGCGTTCGCCCAAGCGCTCGCCGCCATGGCGTTGTATCGCGACGGGCATCCGGCGCGGGAGCGTGCCCTCGATGTCGCGTACCAGCAGATCCAGGACCTTCAGGGCGACACGCAACGGCCCCTCTTTACCTTCCTCGGTGACGAGGTCGTGTTCGGCCGGCTGCCGCTCCGCGACCTGAAGGCGTGGGACTGGGGCAAACGGCTCGCGCAGGCCGGCATTCAACGCCTCGAGTTCGAGGATCGGGTGAGCCGCGAGGACTTCGAAGGCTTCCTCGAGGAAGTGCTGGCACGTCTCACGCTGTCGGCCATCAGCACGGAAGCGCGGCAGATGCGGCGCAGCAGCATTCGCTTCGGCGCCGTCGGCTTGAAGGGCGAGACGGAAATCGCCCCCGAGCCGCTGCCGACGGCGACCATCAGCTTCTCGCTCGGCGACGAAGTGGATACCCTGCGCTGGTTGCAGGGCGAGGTGCAGTCCACGGGGGCCATCCCGCTGGCTGAGGCGGAAGCCGTCGTGCGCTCGCTCGCGGTGGCGATGCATGGCGGCCAGCAGATCATCATGCCGCTCCTGCAGCTGAAAGAGTTCGACCAATACACGACGACGCACTCCCTCAACGTGGCCGTCCTCTCGATGGCGCTGGCGGAGTTTCTCGGCCTGTCCGCCACAACGGTGCGCACGTTCGGCGTCGCGGGGCTGCTGCACGACATCGGGAAGATCAAGATTCCCCTGGACGTGCTCACGAAGCCCGGGAAACTGACCGATGAGGAGCGCGCGCTCATGAACGAGCACCCCGTGGCCGGTGCGCGCATGCTGCTCGATGCCGAACAAGATCTCGATCTCGCCATCGTCGTGGCCTACGAGCATCACATCATGATCAATGGCGGAGGATATCCGACGCTGCATTATGCGCGTGACTGCCATCAGGCCAGCAAGCTCGTGCATGTGTGCGATGTCTATGATGCGCTGCGCACTCGGCGGCCGTACCGTGAGGCGTGGTCATTCGAGAAGACGCTCGGGTATCTGGAGGAGCGCAGAGGCCTCGAGTTCGATCCGGAGCTCTGCGGGGCGTTCGTGCGAATGATGAACCAATGGGAAGGCCAGGTGGCTTTAGTGACGGAGCCCGCTGCAAAACCGCAATAGATCCCGCTAAGATGTGTGCCATGATGAAAGCGATGTGGGCCGTCGCGGGAGCTGTCGCCGCCGCCCAAGCGCCGGCGCGACTTACGGGCGACTGGCAGGCGCGCGCGGGGGATGAGATCCGCCACATCATGGTGCGCAGCGACAGCTCGGCGCAGTTCGGCCAGGATCTCGCGCGCTGGCGCGTCGTGGGCGACAGCTTGTGGATTACGCTGGGGGACGGCGTCTGGCAGGTCTACGGCATGAAGCTCGCCGGCGACAAGCTCACGATCAGTGGTGGGGACTTAGAGAGGCCCGTCACGCTGCGCCGCGTGGGCCCGCCGACTGCGCGGCCGGATACCCTCACGATTCCGGATCCGCCGGCGCCGAATCAACGCGCGTGGTGACTACTTCAATTCTGTAACGGCCGCCAACCGCCAGCCGACGTCTTTCTTTTCAAACCGCATCGCGAATCGCCGCCGGTCCACCCGGGGCGCGCCCCCCCGCGCAGGCACATATTGGAACATGGCGCGCACGTTGCCCGTGGCGGTCGCGCCCTGTGTCTTGAAATCCTCCATCGTAAACTTCGCGGTGATCTGATTCCATTCGCGGAAGAACGCGTCCCAGCTGCGCCGCTCGTCCTCCGTCAGACCGGGGTAGAGCACGCGCAGATTCGCGATCCGCTGACTGGAGAGCGCCCGGCCGAGATCGTCCAATAACACGTCGATCGCGCTGCGGGTATCGGGGGGCTGGGTGCTCGGCGGCGCGATCCCCGCTTCGATCCCGATCTGCTCCGCGCTCTGCGCGGCGACTTTGGCGAGCGTGAAATCCTGCTCGTGGAGCAGCGACTCGGCGCGCGACAGGAAGACGCCGGCGTTCGCCGCGGCTCGCCCGGCGGGCAGCGCCTGGACGACCGGCGTCACGCGCTGGATCATATGTTGCGCTTCCCGTTCCATGGCGCGGGCCTCTTCGCGCGCCTGCGCGTAACGCTGCGCGGACTCGACGTAGCCGCGGAGCGCGAGCGACTGATCGCCACGCTGCAACGCCCGGTCCGAAGTCTCGAGCATCGACTCCGCCAGGAGCAAGGACGGCACGCTGTTCTTCTGCGCGCCGGCGGCGATGGCGCGATCCCGGGCTGCCAGCGCCGAATCGCGCCGCGAGCTCACCGCCAGAGAAACGGGCGCGGCGTTGGGGGGTGTCGGTGGCGCCGCGAGCCCTCCCGATCCACCGGCCGGTGGTATCGGCGCTGGCGGGGTGGCCGCCACGGCGCCCGGTTGCTCCCCCTGAGGGCCCGGCGCGTACAGCAGGAGCACGACGACCGCCGCCAGCGCGCCGAGTACGGCCAGCCGCGCCCGAATCGACGCATGGGTGATCAGCTTCAACATCGGCCGGGGCAGCGGCGTCCAGCGTCCGAGCGGTTGGGTCGCTTCTTCGTCCGCGCCCGAGAGCGCGGCCCGGATTTGCTGCAGCGTCGACATCATCTGGCCCGCCGACTCGTAGCGCTCGTGCGGCACCTTGTTCATCGCCTTCGCCACGACGCGCTCGAGCGCCGCGGGAATGGACGGCGCCACCGTACGCAGCGGCCGTGGCTCAGTCGTGAGCACCTGATATAGCACGCCGTGCACCGACTCGGCCTCGAACGGCCGTTGGTAGCACAGCAGCTCGTACAAGAGGCAACCGACCGAGAACACATCGGTGGCGGGAGTGATGGCGCCGTTGGTGATTTGCTCGGGCGCCATATACGTCGGTGTCCCGACGATCGCACCGGAGCCGGTTGCATCGGCCTTCTGCAGCCGCGCGATCCCGAAATCCATGATCTTGATGCGGCCGTCGGGCATGACGCGGACGTTGGACGGTTTGACGTCGCGGTGGATCACGCCGCGTTGGTGCGCGAAGTGGAGTCCGGCCAGCACTTCGATCGTGATGTCGAGCTTGCGCTCGAGCGCGAGCGGATCGCGGAGCGCGATCATGTCGGAGAGATCGCGGCCTTCGACCAGCTCCATCGCGATGTAGAGCTGCCCTTCCGACTCACCGAGGTCGTAGACGGTGACGATGTTGGCATGCTGGATGGCGCCGGCCGCGCGTGCTTCGCGCAGGAAGCGCTCCTGCATGTCTTTGGTCTTGCGGAAGCTCGCGCTCAGCAGCTTCAGCGCGACGTAGCGCCGCAGCACGGTGTCGTAGGCCTTCCATACGATGCCCATCGCCCCTTCGCCGAGGAGCTGATGGAGCTCGTACTTGCCGAGCCGGCGGTAGCGCTGTGGGATGTCGGTCATGGCGAGCGGGTCAGCCAGTCGAAGGCGCGGCGCAGATAGGATCGCGTCGCGTCCGTCACTTGCACGTTGCGCCGAGGCAGGACGCGCTCGACGGTTGCCAGGAATCCCTCCAGCGTCATCCGCGTCGCGGACGAGCCTCCCCAGGCGAAGGGCGCGATGAATTTCGGCGCGCGCACCCCGTCGAACACGCTGGCACCGGCGCCAATGACCGATCCGGCATCGAACATCATCCCGATGGCGGTCTTGGCGTGGTCGCCGAACAGGCTCCCCAGGAACTGGTGGCCGGTTTCCAGCTTCGTGCCCGCCACCTCCAGCCGGACGGAGCCGTAGGTGCTTTTGAGATTTGATGTCGTCGTGCCCGCGCCAAGGTTCACCCAGCGGCCCAGGACGGAGTGCCCGAGGTACCCGTGATGGCTCTTGTTCGAGTAGCCGAGGAATGCCGTGGTGGATACCTCGCCATGCACGACGCACCACGGCCCGATCGCGGAATTGCGGATGACGCCACCCACGAGCCGGGTGTTCGCGCCTATCCAGAGGGGGCCTTCGAGCCGCATGCCGGACTGGACCTCGACGCCACTCTCGAGGACGATTGGCCCCTTGCGCGTGTCGAACACGACGCCGGGTTCGATCGACGCTTCGCGCAGCGCGATCCACGCGGGGTCGCCCAGCACGACCGAGCCTTTCGGCACCGCGTCGGAGTCGCCGAGCAATTTGAGCAGGTCGTCACGCAGCAGCTGCTCCAGCGCGCTGATCAGATCATGTACACCGCGGAGCAATACGCCTTCCACGTTCATCGCCTGCGCGTTCGCAACCGGGCCGGTCCAGGTCGTTCCCGCCGGCACCCACCACCCGACCGTGATGCCATCGTGCGTGAGCCGGGCGGGGGCATCGGGCAATGGTCCCGCGAGTCCGCGCGGCGCAAAGGTGGAGGATCCGATGACCGCGGGTCCCGCCACGGGCCGCCGTGCCTCGACGGGCGGTACTCCGGCCTCGGGGAAACCGGCGAGATGGGGCAGCGCAAAGATTGCTGCTGCCTCGGTGCCGACGAACATCTCCCATCGCTCCCGCACCAGATGCGCGCCGGCCCTGAGCTCGCAGAACGGCCGGATCCCGGCGAACGGCATCCACGGCGGACCGGGATCGGGATCGAGCAGATAGAGCGCGTGTGTCACAGGCTCTGCACCAAGGCTTTCAGCTTGTCCGGCCGGCCGGTCGGCATGACCAGCGTGTGCCCGTTGGCGCGCACGACCACCATGTCCTCGATGCCGACCACAGCGAGCTCTTCACTTTCTGCCCAGATCACCGAATTCTTGACGTCGTCACCGAGCGTCACCTTTCCGACCGTGACGTTGCCGTGCGCATCCCGCCGGCGGACCCGCAGCAGCGCGTCCCATGACCCGATATCATCCCAGGCAAAGGTGCCGGTTACTACGGCGAGCCGCGGCGTCCGTTCCAGCACGGCGACGTCCACCGCCACAGGCGTCACGGCGGCGAAAAAGCGCGGCGCATCGCCGTTCGTCAGGGCCGCCCACCCGGGGGCCAGCTCTTCGGCGTACGCGCCGGCTTCCCCGAGAAAGCGGGCGGCGCTCCACGCGAACAATCCACTGTTCCAGAGTGCGCCACCCCGTCGGAGCAGGGCGGCCCGGGTGGGACTCGGTTTTTCGATGAACCGTTTCACCTTGCGCGCGCTGCCTGATGCCCTGCCCGGCACGATGTAGCCGTATGCGGTTTCGTTCCGTGTCGGTTTGATGCCTACCGTGACGAGGACATCCTGTTCGGCCGCAACCCCGAGTGCCTGGGTAGCGGCGGCGCGGAATGCGGAATCGTCCCCTACGGCCCAATCCGCGTGCAGCGACAGCATCTGGCCGCCGGGGTCGTGTTTGGCGATCCAGTGCGCCGCCCAGGCGAGCGCCGGGGCGGTCGAGGCGGTGCGTGGCTCGGCGAAAATGTTCGCGTGCGGAACCTCAGGTACGGTCTCGGCTACGCGGTCCACCAACGTCGGCGCGGTGAGGATCAGGGTCCGTTCAGGCGGCACGAGCCCCTGGAGGCGGGACACGGCCTGCGCGAGCAGCGGTCGATTGCCCGCCAGCGGCAGAAACTGTTTTGGTTGCTCAGGGGTGGAGAGCGGCCAAAATCGCGTTCCGGATCCGCCGGCGAGGATCGCGGCCCACGTGCTCACGGCGTCTCCGGCTGCGAGTCGCCGAACATCATGGCGATGCGCTGGGTGAGCTTCGTCGGGCTGAAGGGCTTGGTCACGAGGACGGCACCGAGCCGGCGGGCTTCGCGCAGAATGCGGTCCTCTCCCTCGGCGGTAAGGACGAGCACCGGCAGCCGGGCAGTGGCGCGCTCTTTACGCAGATCCCGCAGGAGGTCGAGTCCCGAGCCGTCGGGGAGATGGAGATCGAGCAGCAGTCCGTCGGTCGGCGGCGAGGCGCGGAGCGCGTTGCGCGCCTCGTCGAGGGTGCGCGCGAAGCTCACGCGGTAGCCGAGCTGCTCGAGAAACGGACGCAGCACGAACCCGATATGGGGCTCGTCATCCACAACAAGGAGGTGCCTTGCGGAAATGGGAGGGGAAGCCACCGGCCGTCCTTCCTCTTACAACAGGCCGGCGATCGCGGTCCGGTGCCGGCGAAGATCGAACAGCAGCGCGCCCACGTTCGTCGCCGGCTGCACCAGCACGATGAGGAGCGCATCGGCGTTGAGAACCGCAACAATCGCCAGTCCCTGGCCGAACTCGAGGACGGCGGTGCTGAAATCGCCGCGTCCACCCGCATCGCCGAGCTGTCCCATGTGCGTGATCACGGTGGGCAGGATGGCAGCGACGCTTTCGGCGTCCACGCCGTTGGCCACACGCGAATCGATGGGCAGCCCGTCGCGGCCCACCACCACCACGGCGTCCACGCCGTGGGAAAGGCTCAGGACTTCAACCACATCGCGGATGGTCGCCATACGCGCGGGCAACGTAGGTTTTCGGGAAGTCGAAGTCAAGCAGCCACTGTGGGTTGACCCACTCGAAGCTGGCCCTGTAAGTTCTCCACACTTCCATGCGTTACCTCACACTGCTGTTGCTTGCCTGTGCCGGCGTCGCGGCTGCCGCGTGTGGCAATTCCACCGGCTTGCAGGCATTTCGGACCAACGTGGTCGACACCGTCTCGCTGTATGCCCTGAGTGGAACTCTGGTCAGCAAACCCTCGGGCTACGCGATCCTGAACGGGCCGGTCCGAACCGAGCAGGTCGTGTCCTTCGACTTCGCGTTCGACATCGATACCGCCGGCCGGGCGGTGTTTCTCCCGACTGGCGCGTTGAAGCTCGGCCAGCAGTCCGGTCTCCAAATCAGCAAGCTGGCGTTCGACTCGATTCGGATCGCGCCCACGGATAAGTACCAGCTCGACAGCGCTGTCGTCGTGCAAGACAGCAGCGTCGTGCTCGCGCACTCGGCCCAAGTGGCCTGCGGGAACGGTTTCTTGAGCGCCTTCTACGCGAAGCTGCACATCCTGGCCATCGACACGACCTCGACGCCCAACGGGCGGCGCATCGACTTCGCAATTCTCGCCGACCTCAACTGCGGCTTTCGCGGGCTCGAACCAGGCCTGCCGACGCAATAACACGTGATCGACCTGAAGTTGCTGCGCGCCTCGCCCGGTCAGGTGCGAGCGGCGCTCGCCCGTCGCGGCGATCCGGCATTGACGCGGCTGCTCGACGAGATCGAAGCGCTCGACATGAAACGGCGCACGCTGACGGCGCAGCTCGACACGCTCAAGGCCGAGCGCAACGACGCGGCGAAAGCGGATGCGCTCGCCGCGAAGTCGCAGGGCGGACTGCCGGCCGCGATCGTCGCCGAGCGCAAGAAGCTCGGCGACCGCATCACCGCTCTCGAGTCCGAGCTGCGCCAGATCGAGACGACGCTCGAAGCGAAGGCTCTTTTCGTTCCCAACTCACCACTCAGCGATGTGCCTGATGAAGTCACTGTGTTACGAAGTTGGGGAACCCCGGCGCCGAAAGGCGGCAAGCCGCATTGGGAAATCGCGGAGAAGCTCGGGATCCTGGACTTGCCCGCTGGCGCGAAGCTCGCGGGTTCGGGATTCCCAGTGCTCAAGGGACAGGGTGCTCGGCTGGCGCGCGCGCTCATCAACTTCATGCTCGACCTCCACACCCGCGAACATGGCTACACCGAGGTCGAGCCGCCGTTTCTGGTGCGGCGTGAAGTCATGATCGGCACCGGCCAGCTGCCCAAGTTCGAAGCCGACGTGTATCGCACCACGGACGATCTGTTTCTCATCCCGACCGCGGAGGTTCCAGTGACGAACCTCCACCGCGACGAGATCCTCGACGGCACGACGCTGCCGGTGGGCTACGCCGCGTACACGCCCTGTTTCCGGCGCGAAGCGGGCGCGGCGGGCAAAGACACGCGCGGGCTGCTGCGCGTCCATCAGTTCGATAAGGTGGAGTTGGTACGCTTCTGCCGCGCGAGCGATTCGCCGGCAGAGCACGAGAAGCTCACCGGGCACGCCGAAGCGGTGCTGCGACGCCTGGAGCTGCCGTATCGCGTGGCGGTGTTGGCGGTCAACGACTTCGGGTTCGCGGCCGCGAAGACCTACGATCTTGAGGCGTGGGCGCCGGGGGTCGGCCAGTGGCTCGAGGTCTCGAGCTCGAGCACGTTCACCGACTTTCAGGCGCGCCGCGCCAACATCCGCTGTCGCTCACGTCCGGGCGAGAAGCCGGAGTTCGTGCACACGCTGAACGCGTCAGGCGTGGCGCTGCCGCGGACGATCGCCGCATTGCTCGAGACCAACCAGCAGCCTGACGGCTCGGTCGTCATCCCTCCGGCGTTAGTGCCGTATGTCGGCACTGACCGAATTGCCTAAGGGCTCGTTGCGCCGCGCGGGTCCGCCCGCGCTCATCGCCGCCGCACTGCTGTTCGGCGTGCTGTCGGTCGGGTATGCCTGGATCGTCGCGCGGCACCTCCGCAACGACGCCCGCGAGACCAGCCGGCTGCTGGGGCACGTCTTCGCCGGCTTGAACGATCCGCGCGAGGGCGCCGCCGCCGACGCGCTGCTCGCCCTCGCCGACGAGGTCCGGCGGCTCGGCATTCCCATTGCGGTGACCGACACGGCCGGCCGCGTCACGGCGCTCGACAACGCGCCATTCGGCGCGAACGCGGACGAGGTCACGCGTCGCAACTGGATCGCGGAGCTGGACCGCATCCAGCCGCCGTTGATCCAGCCGGGCGTGGGCACGATCCACTACGGCGCACTGCCGGCGGCCAGGGCGTTCGCCGGGCTCGCCGTCCTGCAAGGCGCGATGTTTCTCTGTCTCGTGTTGCTCGCGGCGTGGGCGATGCGGGAACGCGTCACGGCGGCACGCGACCGGCTCTGGGTCGCGATGGCCCGCGAGTCGGCGCATCAGCTCGGGACGCCGCTGATGAGCCTCACGGGGTGGATTGATTACCTCCGCGAGAATCCGGATACCCCGGGGAGCGAGCTCATCCCCCATCTTGAATCGGACGCCGAGCGCCTGCAGCGCGTCGCCAAGCGGTTCGAGCGCATCGGCCGGCCGGCGCGACGCGAGCCGGTCGGACTGGGCACGGTCGCCGAGCGCGTCGTGGCGTACTTCCGGCCGCGGCTGCCAACGCTGGCGCATTCGGTAACGATCACCCTCACGTCGCCCGGCGCCGGGCCGGTGGCGACCGGTGATCCCGTGCTCATCGAATGGGCGCTCGAGGTCGTCGTGAAAAATGCGGTCGACGCGTTGAGCGGCCGCGGAGGCCGGATCGAGGTCGAGGTCGAGGTCGAGAGCAGCGACTCGGTGGGTCGGGTCAGCGTCCGGGATGATGGGCCCGGAGTCGCGCCCGACGTGCAGGGTCAGCTCTTCGAGCCTGGCGTTTCCAACAAGACGGGCGGCTGGGGGATGGGGCTGGCCCTCGCCCGTCGTATCGTCGAGCAGCAGCACGGCGGCCGCGTGACCTTCCGGCCGGGGGCGGAGGGCCGGGGCTCGGTGTTTGTGCTTGAATTTCCGCTGACGACATGACCTCGCCGCATCCATTGCCGTTGAATCCCGCGCAACGGGACGCGGTCGAGCATCCCGGCGGGGCGTTGCTGGTCCTGGCAGGCGCCGGCTCGGGAAAGACGCGCGTGCTGACCGCGCGAATCGCACATCTGATCACGAAGCTCGGCGTGGCACCGCAGCGAATCTTCGCCGTGACATTCACGAACAAGGCAGCCGGCGAAATGCGCTCGCGCATCGCCCAGCTGCTGGGTGGGGACCCGCGGGGACTCTGGATCGGCACATTCCATTCGCTGTCGGCTCGGCTGCTGCGCCGCGAAGCGCCCCTGCTGGGGTTCGGGCCGAACTTCACCATCTACGACGCAGACGACTCGGAAGCCCTGGTCAAGCGCCTGCTCGAAGCGCGGCAGCTGTCCACCAAGGTCTACCCGCCGCGCACCGTCCACGCGGTGATCTCGAGTGCCAAGAATCGGATGCTCACCCCCGAGGAGTTGGGGCAACAGGCCGACACGCCGCTCGTGAAGGTCGCCGGAGAGATCTTCGCCGCGCTCGGCCCCGCGCTCAAGCAGGCCAACGCGATGGACTTCGATGACCTGCTGCTGCATCCCCTGGCGCTGTTCCGCGAACATCCGGAGCGGCTCGCGTATTGGCAGGACCGGTTCCAGCACGTGCTCGTGGACGAGTTCCAGGACACGAACGCCGCTCAGTATCTGCTTGTGAAGCAGCTGGCCCAGCGACACGGGAATCTCTGCGTCGTGGGCGACGACGATCAGGCGATCTACGGTTGGCGCGGTGCCGACGTGCGGCACATGCTCTCGTTTCAGAACGATTTCCCCGGCACCAAGCTCGTGCGGCTCGAGCAGAACTACCGCTCCACCCAGATCATCCTGGATGCCGCGAACGGCATCATCGCCGAGAATACGGCGCGACTCGGCAAGACGCTCTTCACGGAGAAAAAGGGCGGGGAGCCGGTGATCCTGCTGAGCACCGCCGACGAGCGGGACGAGGCCGAGTGGCTGGCCACCGAGTTCGCCCGCCGCGCCGCGGAAGACGATATCGCCTATGAGGGCATGGCGATCCTCTACCGCACGAACGCGCAGTCCCGGCCGCTGGAAGAAGCTTTCCGCTTCCGTGGCATCCCGTATCGGCTCATCGGCGCGATCAGCTTCTACGAGCGGCGCGAGGTGAAGGATCTCCTCGCGTATCTCCGCCTGATCGCCAATCCGGCCGACGATGAGGCCTTTCTCCGCGTCGTGAACGTCCCCAGGCGCGGCATTGGCGACGCGTCCCTGGCCGTGCTCGTCCGGACGGCTGCCGGGTGGCAGAAGCCGTTGCTCGAGGCGGCGCGCCGCGCCGGAGCCGTGACCGAGCTGCGCCCCAACGTGCGGGAGGCGCTCAGCGGCGTGGCGTCGCTGCTCGATCGCCTGCGCGAAGCGGTCGGGCGGGCCGATCCGGCCACGGCGCTCGAGACGATCGTCGCCACCACCGGCTACGAGCAGTACCTGGCCGAAGAAGCGGCGGAGGGGTTGGAGCGGATCGAGAACGTGCGGGAGCTGGTGGCCGGAGCCGCAGCGTGGGCCGAGGTGCAAGACGCCGACGCCGCCGAAGGTACCGGAAGCCCGGTCGAGCGCTACCTCACCCAGGCTGCGCTCGTGACCCCGGCCGACGACGACCGCGACGAACCGGGCGTCACGCTGCTCACGGCGCATATGGCGAAGGGACTCGAGTGGCCGATCGTGGCGCTCGCGGGTCTCGAAGACGGGCTCTTCCCACTCGGTCGCTCGACCGAGCAGCCGGGCGGCGTCGAAGAGGAGCGACGACTCTGTTACGTGGGTCTCACGCGCGCGCGCGAAAAGTTGTATCTCTCATGGGCGCGTACGCGCTACCGCAACGGTCGTCTCGAGCTCGCGGAGCCGTCGCGTTTCTTGGACGCGCTGCCACCGCACGTCGTCGAGGAGCGGAGCACGACGCCGTCGTGGCGGCCGCTGCGCGGGACGTCAGGTGCGATGCCGCCCCGGCCGTCGCGACCGCGCGGCGCGGCGGCGCGGCGGCTGTTGCCGGAGCTCGGATTTCCGGAAGATGTTTCGCAGGACGCGCCGCGCTACGTCACAGGAGAACGGGTTCGCCACCGAAAATTCGGCGGTGGCACGGTCCGCGCGGTGTCGGGCGAGGGACGTGACCTGCGCGTGAGCATCGACTTCGACGATCCGGACATCGGGACCAAGCAACTGCTCGTGGCCTACGCCGGGCTCGAGCGGGACTGGGAAGGAGAAGGGGCATGAGTGTTTCGCGAGAGGAAGTGCTCCGCATCGCGCAGCTCGCCGAGCTGGATGTGCAGGAACAGGCGCTGGCGGACCTCGTCGCGCAGATGTCGCGCATCATCGATTACGTCGCGCAGCTCAGCGCCGTCCCGGCGAACGGCAGCGTGAAGCCGGTCGTGCCCGGACCCGACGCCATCCGCTTCCGCACGGACGAAGTCACTCCGTCCCAACTCGCGTTTGGTCCTGAGGAGTTCGCGCCTGACTTCAAGGAGGGCTTCTTCGTCGTGCCGAAGCTTGGCCAGTTCGAGTGAGTGACGCCAAAGCGGTCGCCGACCGCCTGGTGAAAGCGAAGCGCCTCAACGCGCTGCTCACCCCTCCCAAGGATCTCCGTAAGTCGCTCAACGCCCAGGCTGCCGCGGCACGTCCGACCGGCGTGCTCTACGGCATGCCGGTCGCCGTGAAGGACAACATCTGCACGTTGGAGTTCACGACGACGTGCGGCTCGCGCATTCTGGAAGGCTATCGCTCGCCGTACGAAGCGACCGCGGTGGCGAAACTCAAAGCCGCCGGCGCGCTGATCGCCGGGAAAACGAATTGCGACGAGTTCGCGATGGGATCGTCGACGGAGCACTCGGCGTATGGCCGCGTGCTCCATCCGCTCGACAAGGCGCGCGTGCCGGGCGGCTCGTCCGGCGGCTCAGCCGCCCTGGTCGCCGCCGGCGCGGTGCCCGCCGCCCTCGGCTCTGAAACGGGCGGCTCGGTCCGCCAACCGGCCTCGTTCTGCGGTGTCGTCGGCATCAAGCCGACATACGGCCGCGTGAGCCGCTACGGCCTGGTCGCGTTCGGCTCCTCACTCGATCAAATCGGTGTGTTCGGCCGCAGCGTGCACGATGCGGCGCGCGTGCTGTCGGTGATCAGTGGACGGGATCCGCGCGACTCCACGTGCGAAGATCGGGATTCGCTGCGCCTACCGACGGTGCCGGAATCGCTGCAGGGGTTCGTCATCGGCCTGCCGCGGGAGTACTTCCCGCCGGAGCTCGATCCCGCGGTGCGACGCGCGTGCGATCGGGCCATCAGATTGATGAAGGAGTTGGGCGCGGCGGTGCGTGAAGTGTCGTTACCTCATACACCGTATGCGGTTCCGACCTACTACGTCATCGCGCCGGCCGAGGCGTCCTCCAACCTGGCTCGCTATGACGGGGTGCGCTACGGGCCGCGATTCAACGGCGCGGTTGACCTGCGAGGCCTGTACCGGTCGACTCGCGGGCAGGGATTCGGGCCCGAGGTCCGGCGCCGGATTCTGGTCGGCACGTACGTGCTGTCGGCGGGCTACTACGACGCCTATTACAAGCGCGCCCAACAAATGCGCGCGCTGATCGCGCAGGACTTCCGCAACGCGTTCGACCGCGGCGTGGATCTGCTGTTCACCCCGACCGTGCCCAGTCCCGCCTTCAAGGCGGGAGAGAAGCTCGGCGATCCGATCGCGATGTACATGTCCGACATCTTCACGGTGACAGCGAACCTCGCCGGCCTTCCCGCGATGTCGCTGCCGATTGGACGGATCAAAGGACTGCCGATCGGCGGGCAGCTGATCGGCCAGGCGTTCCTCGAGGATGAAATGATCGAGGCCGCGTACGCGCTCGAGCGGGTCGTCCCCGAGACGGACGAAGCATGAATTGGGAGACGGTCATCGGGCTCGAGACGCACGTCCAGCTGCGGACCAAGTCCAAGATGTTCTGCGGCTGCTCGACGGCGTTCGGGGCGCCGCCCAACACGCAGGTCTGTCCGGTGTGCCTGGGGTTGCCGGGCGCACTGCCCGCCGCCAACGGCGCCGCGATTGGACTCGCGGTGCGTGGCGCGCTCGCGCTGGGTTGCACGGTTCATCCCAAGAGCATCTTTGCGCGCAAGAACTATTTCTATCCCGATCTCCCCAAGGGCTATCAGATCTCGCAGTTCGATCAGCCGCTGGCGACAAGCGGGACGTTGTCGTTCGTCTCTCCCGAGCGGAGCGTCGTGACGGCGACGATCGTGCGGTTGCATCTGGAGGAGGACGCGGGCAAATCGATTCACGACCGCTTCGCGAAGGGCACCGGGATCGATCTCAATCGTTCGGGCGTGCCACTCATCGAGATCGTCGGTGGGCCGGACCTCCGCTCACCCGCGGAGGCGCGCGCCTACCTCCAGACGCTGAAGCAGCTGCTCGAGTACATCGGCATCTCTGATTGCGACATGGAGAAGGGCAGCTTGCGCGTCGATGCCAACGTCTCGGTGAGGCGAGCCGGCGAGACCGCGTTCAATACGCGCACCGAGGTAAAGAACATCAACTCGTTCGCGTATGTCGAAAAAGCGTTGACCGTCGAACGTGACCGGCAGATCGCCCTGATCGAATCCGGCGGGACGGTGACGCAGCAGACGATGCTGTACGATGCCAAGGAGAACGCGGTCCGGCCGCAACGCTCCAAAGAAGAGAGTCACGACTACCGCTATTTCCCGGAGCCCGACTTGCCGCCGCTCGTGCTGACGGCGGAGTTCGTCGCGGAACAGCAGAGTGCGCTGCCCGAGCTCCCCGCGGCCAAGCGCGATCGGTTCGTCGCGGCCTATGCGCTCAGCCGCGAGCACGCCACCGTGGTGACGAGCAACCGGGCGGTCGCCGATTATTACGAGAGCGTCGTCCGTGCCGGTGCCGAGCCGCAAGCCGCCGCGAACTGGGTGATGACCGAAGCCTTAGCCGATGCCAACGACCATCAGGAGCAGCTCCGCGTCGCGCCTGGTGCGCTGGCGCAGGTCATCGCGCTGGTCAAAGGCGGCACCTTGAGTCATCAAGCCGCGAAGAAGGTTTTCGGCGAGGTGGCGGCGAAGGGCGGCGAACCGCGCAACATCGCCGAGGCGCTCGGCCTGATCCAGGTGGCGGACACGAACGTCGTCGCAGGCTGGGTGACGGACGTGCTCGGCGCGCACGCGCCGGAAGTCGGACGGTACAGGAACGGCGAGACGAAATTGATGGCGTTCTTCGTGGGGCAGGTGATGCGCGCGTCGAAGGGGAAGGCAGATCCGAAATTGGCGCAGCGCGTCCTCGAGGAGAAGCTCGCCGCCTCGGCCTAGCCTTCCCGCCACGGGCGCTGTGCCCGCGACTGTTTCCAGTAGTCGAGCGATGGTGAGGGCAATCCGAAATGCTGCTGCGCGGTCTCTTCGACGCGCGCGGGCTCGTGACGTCCTCCTTCCTGCAGCGCCTGCCGCCGCATCCGCTTTGCCAGGCCCAGCGCTTTTTCGCCCGCCGGATCCAGGCGCCGCGCGGCGGCGTCAGCGGCATCCGCACCCAGCGTCTCCATGACGTACTCGAACGCCACCGCCATGTGCTTTTCAATGTCGCTATCGGCCAGATCCCACCGGCTCGTGCCCGCGATCACCTGAAACACCCACTGCCAGCTCTGACTCTCGGTGAGATGCACCATGCCGCGGAACAGCCGGCGATTGGTGCGCACGCTGAACAGCGTGGGCGACAGGATTTCATCGAGGTGCGCGTCGCTCGCCGTATGATCCTTGAGGATGACGTCGCGCGCTTCGCGGGCGTACGCGTCGCCCAGGTGCGTCTCAAACCGGCTCTCCCAATACGAGTGGCCGAGGGCGACCGTGCTGGACGTCAGCACGAGTTGGCGCGGCACGAAGAAATTGTGCGCGATCGTGTCCGCCGCGAGGTGCGAGAGGTAGCCAAGTCCGAAGGCGCGCAGCGGATCGCTCGGAGCGAGGTCGAAAATCTCCTGGCCGACATGCCAGGCGTGACAATGCCGGCCCACGGGCGCGTACTTCTTGGCCATCGATGTATCGGCTGCAATGTTGCCGTAGAGGAAGTCGTACGGGAACGCGCGCAGGAGGTCGGCGACGAGGGTGGGCAGTTGGTGCAAGTTGGCGAGCACCGATTCGCCCAGGAAGATGTGCGTGCCCGGTGTCCACGCGTGAGCGGTGCCGGGGAACAGCACCAACCCGACGACAGCAAGCAGGGCTGCCGATCCCAGTCGTTTCACCGTCGCTTTTTGCCCTTCAGGAGCTTGCGGCTCCACCGCCAGACCGACAGGCCCCGCCGGACGTCGCGCATGGTCGCCGCCGCGTCGAGCGCCGTCTCCTCAAGCTCCTGTTGCATCACCGCGGCGAGCGTATCGAGGTCGGTGAGCCGGTCTTCGGCGGCATCCGCCGCACGCACGATGCGCTGGCGGACATCGCGCGACGCGCCCACGAGCGCATCCGCTTCGGTCTTGATGGAGCCTATCAGCTGGCGCACATCGGCAATCGCCGGCCCGGCGAACCCTTTCAACGTCTTGACCGCGCCACGCACGCCGAGCGCCGCAGCGACGATGCCGCCGGCGGCAACCAGGGCGGCGAGGGCGATAAGCGCGAGGCTGATCGCCGACACGACGCCGACCCAGCTCGGAAGCATCACGAAACCTCTGCCTGGCTCGGGCGTGCTGTCAACGGGGTGAGCGCGGCGAGCGCCTCAGCCGCCATCACGCACAGCAAGATCGTGACCAGCACTCCGCCGCCACCCGGTGCGCCGCGCACGAGGTCGAAGCCGGCCGCCAACGCGACCGCCCCCGCGCCCTGCCGGATCGCCGAGTAGGCAAACTCCCGCGGCGGCTCGAAGGGGAGCGACCGCCAGACGGGATCCACCTGGTCGAGCCCAAACCGCACGGTCACCCAACGCACCAGGACGCGGATCAACGCCAGCACCAGCGCCGCCAGGACGACCCACGCGGTGAGGGGACGGAGCAGCGCGCCCGCCACTATAAGGAAGGCGGCATAGAGCGGCAGCTCCCAGCGGCCGAGCAATCCCGTGACCGCGCGGTGCACCGCGATCGGTGAGAAGCTCATGAACACCGCGGCCTCCAGCGCGCACACGACGAAGGGGGAGAGACCCGCCGCGTAACTGAAGCCGGCGCCCCACAGAATCACCGCGAACGCCGCGAGCCCGGCATCGCGCTGCTCATTCAGCATGCCCCCGCGTGCCAATGCGACAAACAGGCTCCCGAGGCCTCCACCGACGAGCAGCGTCACCACGATGGTGCGCACGGCCACATGCGGATGATACAGCGCGACTCCGATGATCACCGCTGCCGCGCCGAAGGCGGTATCGAAGAGGGCGTTGCGGCGACCGAGTCGCGGTCCGCGCTGGCTCGCCGCGGTCGTCAATGCGCCGCCGAGGACGAGCGCGACGGCAAGCGACGGGCGGCCCCACGATTCGGCCAGGGGCGGGAGCGCGCGCGCCAGCACCCAGGCGGTTGCGGCCGTCACCACCAGGACGGGGAGCGCGAGCGTCGCGCCGATCAGCCAGGTGCGAGCCGATACGCGCCGCACCATCCGCCATTCGAGCCGCGCGCCGAACAATGCTCCGCACCACCCGATGCCGAGCGCGATCACGGGTTGCAGCAGCCGCAGTCCCGCGCCGTCGATGACCCCGAGCCCGGGTCCGAGCAACAGACCCAGCAGCAGGAAGGGGACACCCGTCGCGACGAGATCGTCGAGCAAGGAGGGATGCCGGAACGACGGACGCGAGAGGCGCGTCAGACCAATGCCGGCGACGAGGACGAGCGCCAGCGCTAGCGCGGGATGCACGAGGCCCAACGTTCGCGAACGCTTGACGCAGGCGCAAGCGTCCTCGTAGCTTGGGCGGACTTATGCCACCGTCGTTCCGTGTCACGGGCGGGCGCCCGCTCTCCGGCACGATTCGCCCCGCCGGCAACAAGAACGCGGCTCTCCCGATTCTCGCAGCGACGCTTCTCGCCGACGGCCCCTGTCGCATCGACAACGTGCCCCGCATTCGCGATGTGGAAACGCTGCTGGCGCTGCTGCAGCACGTCGGCGCCAAGGTTCAATGGTACGGCACGAACACGGTCGAAGTGGATCCGAGCGGCACCGAGCCGAAGCCGCTCGACCCGGCGCTGTGCAAGGAGATCCGCGCGTCGATCTTGCTTGCCGGTCCGATGCTGGCGCGTTTCGGGCGCGTCACGTTGCCCCCGCCGGGGGGCGACGTCATTGGGCGCCGTCGCGTCGATACGCACTTTCTCGCGCTCGAGCGACTCGGCGCCGAAGTCACCGTTGGCGACGCGTACAAGCTCGAAGGCAAACTCAAGGCCGCCGACATTTTTCTCGACGAGCCGAGCGTCACCGGAACCGAGAACGCGCTGATGGCGGCGGTGCGGGCACCGGGCACAACCGTCCTCCGCAATGCCGCGTCGGAGCCGCACGTCCAGGATCTGGCGCGGTTTCTCGTGTCGTTGGGTGCCGCGATCGATGGTATCGGGAGCAACACACTCACCATCGAAGGGGACCGCCCCCTCACCGCGTCGCCGCACACGGTCGGTCCCGATCACATCGAAATCGGCTCATTCATCGGCCTCGCCGCCGTGACGGGTGGCGCGATTACGATCGACGGCGTTCGGGGGGATGACCTGCGCTCCACCCTCCTCGCGTTCGAGCGGCTCGGCGTCCGGCCGCGACTCGACGGCGCAAAGCTGGTCGTCGATGCGGACCAGGAGCGGCGCATCCGTCCGGATCTGGGCGGGCACGTCCCGAAGCTCGAAGACGGACCGTGGCCCGCGTTTCCGGCCGATCTGATGTCGATTGCAATCGTCGTGGCGACCCAGTGCGAAGGGCTGCTGCTGGTATTCGAGAAGCTGTTCGAATCGCGGCTGTTCTTTGTGGACAAACTGATCGGCATGGGTGCCCGCATCGTGCTGTGTGATCCCCACCGTGCCGTGATTGCGGGGCCGTCCGGATTGCGGGGGCAGGTGGTCGAGAGTCCGGACATCCGGGCCGGCATGGCGATGCTGCTCGCGGCGCTCGCCGCGCAGGGCGATTCGGTCATTCAGAACATCGGCCAGATCGAGCGCGGGTACGAACACATCGACGAGCGGTTGAAAGCGCTCGGGGCGCAGATTGAGCGTCGATCCTAGAGCGGGCGCGCATGGGGTAGGGGCGCAGCATGCTGCGCTCCTACATTCATTGGCCGAGATCCCCGCCGGCGACGCCGCCGTCCCCCGCCTCGAGCTGACGGAGTGGGCCAAGGCCTACGGCCTGGTCGCCGGCATTACCACGCGCCCGCTGAGTCTCGGTCTCTGGAGCGACGAGCCCGTGGGACAGGTGATCGGCCGCTGGCGCGCGTTCCGCGCCGCATTCGGCGCGCGGTTTCCGTCGATCGCCCTGGCGCATCAGGTGCATGGCAGGGACGTGCATTGGCACGAGTCGCTACCCGAAGGCTGGCTGATCCTCGATGGCATCGATGGCCATGCGACCGCCGAGCGCGGCGTGTTGCTCACGGTCACGGTCGCCGACTGCATCCCGGTATATCTCGCCGTGCCGCAGAAGGGGGCGATGGCGCTCGTCCATGCCGGCTGGCGCGGGACTGCCGACGGCATTCTGGAGCAAGCGGTCGAGCTCTTGAAGTGGCGCGGGTTTGCGAAGGGGGGCGATATTGTAATGCATTGCGGCGTGGGAATTTGTGGTCGCTGCTATGAAGTAGGTTCTGAAGTTGCCGTGCGTTTCGGATTAACCGGCACAGTCCAGCTCGACCTGCGCGAAGTCCTGACGCGGCAAGCCCGGAACCTCGGCATCGACGAGATCACGATCTCGCCCTGGTGCAGCGCCGAGGGACGCGACCGCTTCTTCTCCCATCGGGGCTCGCGCGGACGGGACGGTCGCATGGTGGCGTACCTGGGCCGGCCGCTCGGTTGACATCGAAGGCACCCCGGCTACATTCCCAACGTGATGCGGGCGAAGTTCGGCCCGCGCTTTTTTTTCATGCTCACTGAGAGTCTTGTCGAGGCCTTCCGAACCCGGTTGGACGCGTTGGGGTTCGACCTGGCCGACCTGCGCATCGGCGGTACACCGAACCGACCGCTCGTCCAAGTCCGCATTGACTGTCCGCCACGGAACGTCACGGTCGAAGATTGCAGTCGGGTCTCCCGGGCGCTCGAACAGTGGCTCGACGCGGACGGTGGCGGCCCCCTGGGCAATCGGTATGTCTTGGAAGTGTCGAGCCCGGGGATCGAGCGGCCCGTGCGCTGGCACCGGCATTGGGCCCGCTTTGTGGGACGCGATGTCAATGTGAAACTGGCGGGCATGGGCCGGGTGCGCGCGCGGATTGTCGCCGTGCCGACCGAAGAAACCGTCGTGCTGCAACCGCAGGGTGGCGCGGAGCGCGAATATCGACTTTCCGACGTCAAGGATGCCCGATTGGCGGGTGATACCGAGGACAAGTGATGGCAAACGCAACTGACGTAATCTCGGCGATCCGAGAACTGACCAACACGAAACAGCTCGAGCGGAATGAGCTGATCGACCTGCTCAAGGACGGCCTGCACGCCGCCCTCGTCAAACGGTACGGGCCGAATGTCCGGGCCGAGATCGGGATCGACGAGATGAAGGGGTCGATCCGCATCGTCGTTCTCAAGACCGTCGTCGAAGCGGTGGAAGATCCGGGCACACAAGTCTCGCTCGAGGAAGCGCGCTACGAGGATCCCGAGTTTGCGCCCGGGGATGTCCTCGAAGAGGAAGTCCCCTTCGAGCAGTTCGGGCGGACGGCGGTGCAGGCCGCCAAGCAGCGGATCATTCAACGGGTGCGCGAAGGCGAGCGCAGCCGCATCCGCGAGGAGTTCTCCGGCAAGGTCGGCGAGCTACTCTCCGGCGAGGTCCAGCAGATCGAGCGCGGCAAGATCGTCGTCATGTTGAACAAGTTCCGCGAGGCCGAAGCGATCATTCCCTATCGCGACCAGAACCATCGCGAGCACTTCCATCAGGGCGATACGATCCGCGCGGTGCTGAAGCGCATCGAGGAGACTCCGAAAGGCCCGCGGCTTATTCTCTCCCGTGCCGATCCCCTGTTCGTCAAGGCGCTGTTCAAGCTCGAGGTCCCGGAGATCCAGCAGCAGATCGTCGAGATCCGCGCCACCGCGCGGGAAGCGGGGAGCCGCACGAAGATCGCCGTGTGGTCACGCGACGACGGGATCGATCCGGTCGGTGCGTGCGTCGGGCTCAAGGGCTCGCGGGTTCAGGCCGTCGTGAACGAGCTGAACGGCGAGCGCATTGATATCGTGCCCTGGTCGTCCGATCCGGAGCGATTCGCCAAGCTGGCGCTCGCGCCGGCGCGTGTGGCGCGCGTGTTCTCCGATCCCGAGTCCAAGACCATCCAGGCAATCGTCGACGAGGACCAGCTGTCGCTCGCGATCGGGCGCAACGGCCAGAACGTGCGGCTGGCATCGGAGCTGACGGGCTGGAAGGTGGACCTGTATTCGAGCCGCGAGTGGCTGGAGCGCGGTGGGGAAGGCCCGTTGTTCGCGCCGTTGCCGGCCACCGATGAGGCGGTGACGCAAGTCGCGCTGACCGAGATGAAGGGACTGTCCCCCGAGCTCGTCGCCGTGCTGGAGCAGGCCGGCAAGAAGACGCTCCAGGACATTCTCGATCTCGAGCGCGAAGAAGTCGATCAGCTGCCCGGGATGACCCCCGACCTGGCCGACAAGCTCATGGCCTTCCTCAATGAAATGACCGAGGAGGGCGGGGAAGAGGAAGAGCCGGGAGGGGGAGGGGGGCCAGCGAGTCCCGGTGCAGGAGCGCCGACCGCGGCGTGAACACGCGGATCACCCGCTTGCTCGGCTTGGGGCTGCGCGCCGGGAACGTCGTGGTCGGAGTGGCGGGTGTCAGGGCAGGATTACAGCGAGGAAAGTTGGCGTGCGTGGTGCTGGCGCAGGATGCCGGCCCGCGGACGATCGAGAAGGTGGCGCGGCTCGCAGACGCTCGGAGAATCCCCGTGCTGCGCGGGCCGGTAGCGAGGGAATTGGGTGCGGGACTGGGGAAGGCGCCTGTGCAGGCGGTTGGCGTCACAGATCCAAATCTCGCGCGTGGGCTGATAGCCGATAGCCAATAGCCGATAGCGAGGGAAGTAAGTGGCAACAACGCGGATCCATGATCTAGCAGCGGAATTCGGGATCTCCAGCGAGCAGTTGATGGGCATGCTCAAGGAGATGGACATCTTCGTGCGCAGTCATCTGACGCCGCTGAAGGACGAGCAGGTGTCGCTGACGCGTGCGCGCTGGGAGCGCGACAAGCGCAAGCAGAAGCAGCCGTCGGCGCCCCCCAAGCGGCGTCGTGTCGCAAGGGCCGCCGAGCCCGCACCAGAACCGGTCGCGGCGACCGATAGCCGTCCCAGGCGTCGTCGTCGCACCGCGGCCGAAGTCGCCGCTGCCGATGCGGCTGCCGCAGAAGCCGCGGCGGCGGAAGCCGCCGAGGCGGAGCGGGCGCGCCTGGTGCTCGAGACGGCCGTTCGCGAGCAGGAAGAGGAGAAGGCGGCGCCTTCGCTCGAGGAGCGGGCCGCGGCGCTGTTCAAGGACCTGGCCCCGGCGACCGCGCAGACAACCGAAGTCGTCGAGCCTCCACTGGCATCGACTCCCACGGTCACGGCGCCTCCCACGGCGCCGCCACGGCCCTTCATTCCGATGCCGGTTCGTCCGCGGCCCGTCGCACGCGGGGCGTCGTCCGGCCCCGGCACTCCCGTATCCTCGCCGCCGCGTCCCGTCGCCTCGGCGGCGCCGGGCGCGCAGCCGCTCGATGAGCGCCGGCGGGAGAAGGGCAAGAAGCGGAAGAAAGGCAAGAAATCGCTGGTCGATCAGGAAGCGGTCGCGCAAAACATCTCGCGCACCCTCGCCACGTTGAAGGCGCCCGTTGGCAAGAAGGGCGTGCATCGCCGTGAGGAGGGACCGACGTTCCGCGAGGTTCAGGAAGAGCGACGGCGCGAGGAGCGCGAGCGCGAGAAGACGCTGGTGCGCGTGACGGAATTCATCACGGTCTCCGAGCTCGCCAACACGCTCAAAGTGCCGCCGACGCAAATCGTCACCTTCGCGTTCAAAGAGCTGGGCCAGATGGTGACGATCAACCAGCGCCTCGACTTCGACATGATCGAGCTGATCGCGTCGGCCTTCGGATTCCAGGCGGTGCGCGAAGAGGAGTACGCCACCACCCAGACCGAGGAGACCAAGGACGCCGCTGAAACACTGAAGCCGCGGCCGCCGGTCGTGACGATCATGGGTCACGTCGACCACGGCAAAACTTCGCTACTCGACTACGTCCGCAAAGCCAACGTCGTCGCGGGGGAGGCGGGCGGCATCACGCAGCACATCGGCGCCTACCAGGTCACGCTGAAGGACAGCCGCAAGATCACGTTCCTCGACACGCCGGGTCACGAAGCGTTCACGGCCATGCGCGCCCGCGGCGCGCAGGTCACGGACATCGTCGTGCTGGTCGTGGCCGCCGACGACGCGATCATGCCGCAGACGATCGAGGCGATTTCGCACGCCAAGAACGCCGGCGTTCCGCTCGTCGTCGCCATCAACAAGATCGATCTCCCGACGGCCAACGTGCAGAAGGTGAAGCAGGACCTGTTGACGCATGGTGTCGTGCTCGAAGAATTCGGCGGCACCACGTTGATGACCCCGATCTCGGCCAAGAAGGGCACTAACGTCGACGCGCTGCTGGATCAGATCCTGCTCCAGGCGGAGCTGCTCGATCTCAAAGCGAACCCGGACCGGAAGGCGCAAGGAACGGTGCTCGAGGCGCAGCTCGATCCTGGGAAGGGCGCGCTCGCCACGATCCTGGTGCAGAACGGCACGCTGCGTCTGGGCGACGACTTCATCTGTGGCCAGTACTCCGGCCGTGTCCGCGCGATGTATGACGAGCGCGGCGGCACCGAAGCCGAAGCCGGCCCGTCGACGCCGGTGCAGATCCTCGGCCTTGAGGGCGTCCCCGAAGCGGGTGACAGTTTCCTCGCAATGGACGACGCCGCCGCGGCGCGCGACATCGCACAGAAGCGTCAGCGGCTCGAGCGGGAGGCGCAGCATCGCCGCTCCGGCCGGGTGAAGACGCTGGAAGACTTCATGGCTGAAGCGGCGGCGGGCGGCGTGGCGACCTTGCGGATCATCATCAAGGCCGACCAGGGCGGTCCCGCCGAAGCGCTCGCGGACGCGCTGGCGCAGCTCTCGACGGCCGAGGTGAAGGTCGAAGTGGTGCACCGTGGCGTGGGCGCGATTACCGAATCGGACGTGCTGCTCGCCCGCGCTTCCGGCGCGATCATCGTCGGCTTCCATGTGCGCCCCGATTCCAATGCGCGCGCCGCGGCGGATCGCGAGCGCGTGGAGATCCGCACCTACCGCATCATTTACGAAGCGGTGGAAGAGGTGAAGCTGGCGATGGAAGGCCTGCTCGCCCCCGAAAAGAAGGAAGTCGTGCTGGGTGAGGCGGAAGTGCGGCAGATCTTCAAGATTGCGAAGATCGGGACCATCGCCGGTTGCTTCGTGCGGAGCGGCGTGATTCCGCGAACGGGGCGGGTGCGCGTGATCCGCAACGGCGTCGAGGTGTACGACGGCACGCTGGCCTCGCTGAAGCGCTTCAAGGACGACGTGCGGGAAGTCCGTGAGGGGTTCGAGTGCGGCATCGGGATCGAGAATTTCAACGACGTGAAGGTCGGCGATCTGATCGAGTCGTATCGCATCGAGGAGGTCGCGCGCTCGCTCAGCGCCACTGAGACGTGATTGTCGGCGTGATGGTGTGGGAGCTGCATTTGCCGGCGTGTCAATCGCTGAAAGACAAGCGCACGATCGTGAAAAGTCTCAAGGATCGCATGCACAACCGGTTCAACGTCTCGGTCGCGGAGACGGCCCACCACGATCTGTGGCAGCGCGCCGAGCTGACGGCGGCCGTGGTGAGCACCGACCGGCGGCACGCCGCGAATGTGTTACGCGAGGCCGACCAGCTCGTGGCGGGCGCCGATGGGACGCGCATCGTGGACACGAGCACGAGCTATCTCTGAGATGAAACGGCACAATCATCGTCCCGAGCGCGTGAGCGAGCTGATTCGTCAGGCCGTCGGCGCATTTCTCACGGGCCACGTCCGCGATCCCCGGATCGGCTTCGTTACGGTGATCGGCGTCGACGTCTCGGCCGACTTGTCGCACGCGAATGTGCGCGTCAGCGTCATGGGCTCCGAAGAGGAAAAGGCGAAGTCGTTGGAGGGACTCGCGAGTGCCGCGCGCTTTTTGCGGGCGCAGCTCTCGAAAGAGCTGCATCTGCGCACGAGTCCGGAGCTGCATTTTCATCTGGATCGCGGACTCGAGCACGCGCAGCACATCGACCGCGTCTTGAAGGAGCTGAAGGAGTCGGACGACTGAAAAACGGCGGACTGGTCCTGGTCGCGAAGCCAGCCGGTCCCACGTCGCATGACGTCGTCGACATCGTGCGTCGCGCGCTCGGCGAGCAGCGCGTGGGCCATCTGGGCACGCTCGACCCGTTCGCCAAAGGGCTGCTCGTGCTGGTGGTGGGGCGGGCGACGCGGCTGGCGCCGTTCGCCGCGGATTGGCCCAAGGCGTACGAAGGCGTCATCCGGCTCGGCGTCTCGACGGATACGGATGACCTGACCGGCGCCGTCGTGGCGACGGCGCCGTGGACGGGCATCACGCCGGCGCAGCTGGCCGACGTGATCGCGAGCTTCCGCGGCGGTTACGCGCAGCGGCCGCCCGCGTATTCGGCCGTGAAGATCGCGGGCGAGCGCGCCTACCGGCGCGCGCGCCGCGGCGAGACGGTCGCGCCCGAGCCGCGGCCCGTGGAGATCCGCGAGCTGGAGATCGTAGAAGCGGCGGTGCCCGATCTGCAATTTCGGGCGACGGTGAGTGCCGGCACGTATCTGCGCTCGCTGGCGCGGGACATCGGGGCGAAGCTGGGATGCGGCGGTCACCTCGCGGCCCTGCAACGGACGGCGGTGGGGCCGTTCCGTGTGGCGGACGCGATCGCGCCTGAGGCCGTAACGCCGGCGGGGTTGCAGGATGCGGCGATTCTGGTCGCGCACCTGCCGCGGTGTCAGGTAGATAAGAAGGAACGGGATGCGGTGGTCCACGGCCGGCCGGTACCGGTTGACGCGCTCGCCGGTGGGGGATCCCCGATAGCCGTGTTTTCGGGGGATGAGTTGCTGGCGGTCGCGGAACAGGTGGGCGAGCTTCTGAAGCCGCGCGTGGTGGTGGCCGCGGACTCATGAGCGGCGCCGTCCTCACGCTGGGCACGTTCGATGGCATGCACCGCGGTCACCAGGCGGTGCTCGCGGAGGTGACGCGGCGGGCCCGGGCTGGAAGTCTGACGAGCGTGCTTGTGACGTTCGATCCGCATCCGCTCGCGGTCGTGAATCCGGCGGCGGCTCCGAAGCTGTTGACGTTGCCGGCGGAGAAGGAAGATCTCGTGACGGCGCAGGGCATCGAGCGGTTCGTCGTGATGCCGTTCACGCCGGTGGTGGCGCAGCTCGACGCGGAGGCATTCGTCCGGCGGCTGTGTGACGAGTACGCGATGCGCGAGCTCGTGATGGGGTACGATCACGGGTTTGGGCGGGGGCGGGCCGGGGACGTGGAGCTGGTGCAACGCCTGGCGCGAACCCGGGACTTTGCGGTGGCGGTCGTGGATGCGGTACGCGACAATGGTCAGCCGATTTCGTCGACCGTGATTCGGACGGCGATCGCGCACGGCGACCTGGAGTCCGCGGCTCGCTGGCTGGGCCGGCCGTACGGTATTCGCGGACGCGTGGTGCGTGGGGCGGGACGAGGTCGGACGATCGGGATCCCGACGATCAACCTCGAGCCGCCCGACGCGAGAAAATTGCTCCCGCCCGACGGGGTGTATGCGGTACAGGTAAAACTGCAGGGACGTGGGACGGGGGACGGGGCGCTCTTCGGTGGGATGATGAATCAGGGCCCCCGGCCGACATTCGGTGAAGAAACTCGCACGCTCGAGGTCCATCTGTTCGATTTCGACGGCGAGGTGTACGGCGAAACGGTAAACGTGGCATGGGTCCGTCGCCTGCGTGCCGTGCAGGCGTTTGCGTCCCGCGACGCGCTGGTGGCGCAGCTCGAACGAGACCGCCAGGCGGCCCGGGCGACCCTCAACCGATAGAGAGACGAGATGGACAAGCGCATTCGCAACCGCCTCATCACCATCGGCGTGCTGATCGCAGCCAGCGTCGCTTCGCTCGTGCCCCGGAACACGCGGCAGCGCGTCGTCGATCAGACGACCGGCCGGATGAAGGACACGACGATCCGGCGCCTGCCGATCAATCTTGGCCTCGATCTCCAGGGCGGCATTCACCTCGCGCTCGAAGTGGACCAGTCCAAGGGTCCGATCCCGGATTGCGCCGACGCGATCCAGCGCGCCGAACGCGTCGTCCGCACGCGCATCGACGAGTTCGGCACCACCGAGCCCGTCGTGCAGATCCAGGGTCGCTGCCGGCTGATCGTCGAGCTCGCGGGCGAGAAGGATCCCGCGCGCGCCAGGAGCGTGATTCAGCGGACCGCCTTCCTCGAATTCCGCATCACCGACATGAAGAACCTGTTCAAGGACGCGCTGCCGCAAATGGACGCCGCGTTGCGACGGGCCGGCGTGAAGGCGCGCGGGGCCGCGGCGCCCTCCGCCGTTGCGCAGCTCTTCGGTGGTGATACCAGCAAGGCGGCACGCGACTCCGCGGCCGACGCGAATGCGCCCGGGGTCCTGTCCTCGCTGTTGTTTCAGGGCCAGCTGCCCGGCGAGTATCTCGTGCCCGAAGAGCAGTGGCCCCTGGTCGACAGTCTGATCCAGCGGCCCGACGTCAGAGCAGCGATGCCACGCGGCATCGAGCTGCGCTGGGGCGCGCAGACCGAGTCGCGCGGCGCCCGCGCTTATCGCGCGCTCTACGCGGTGGAATCGAAGCCGATCATTACCGGGGAGGAGCTGGTCAAGGCGGTCGCCCGGCGCGATCCGGTGACCAATCAGTCGATTGTTCCTTTCCAGCTCAGCCACCGCGGCGCCCGCAGGTTCTCGGACGAAACCGCGCGGCACATCAACGATTACATGGCGATCATCCTCGACGGGCGCGTGCAGGGCCAGCCGCCCGTCATCCGGGGCCAGATCGGCGCCAACGGGCAGATCGAGTTGGGGAACAAGTCGCTGCAGGAAGCGAGTGATCTGGCGCTGGTGTTGCGCGCGGGTGCGCTGCCCGCGCCGCTCACCATCGTCGACGAACGCACGATCAGCGCATCCCTGGGCGCCGACTCGATTCACGACGGCGTGCTGGCAGGCGTCGTCGGCGTGGTGCTTGTCGTCGTCATCATGATCGGCTACTACCGGCTATCCGGCGCCCTGGCCGTCGCGGCGCTCACGCTGTACTGCCTCTTCACCCTCGCGGGCCTGGCGTCGTTCGGCTTCACCCTGACGCTGCCCGGCCTCGCGGGATTCGTGTTGTCGATCGGCATCGCCGTGGACGCGAACGTGCTGATCTTCGAGCGGATCCGCGAGGAGCTGGTGCACGGCAAATCGCTGCGGCTCGCCGTCGATGACGGCTTCCTGCATGCGATGAACGCTATCGTCGACTCCAACGTGAGTACGATCCTGACGGCGCTCATTCTCTATGCCGTCGGCACCGGCCCGGTGCAAGGCTTCGCCATCACGCTGATCATCGGCATCATCGCATCGATGATCTCGGCGATTTTCGTCGTGAAAACCTTGTTCCTCATCTGGCTGAATCGGCGGCCCGACATGGTCACCCTGAGTATCTGATGATCAGACTCTTCGCGAACGCGAACTACGACTTCATTAAATGGCGGCGCTGGGCGTTCTCGCTCACCGGCGCGATCATGCTCGTCGGGCTCGGCTTCCTCGTGGCCCGGGGCCTCAACTACAGCATCGAGTTCACGGGCGGCACGCTCGTGCAAGTCGAGCTGGCCCACAGGGTGCCGACGGCGAACATCCGCACGGCGCTCGATAACGTGGGGCTGCAAGGCGCCGACATTCAGAATTTCGGCTCCGACACCTCGTATGTGGTGCGCGCGCGGCTTGGCGCCGAGGCGGCGCAGGGCGAGGCCGGGACCCAGGCCGTCGCGGACGCCGTCGCGCGGGCGCTCGACCAGAGCGCCGGGCCCGGGCAGTACCAGATCCTGCGGCGCGAGGCGGTGGGCCCCAAAGTGGGACGCGAGCTCCAAGGGAAAGCGCTCGCGGCAATCCTCGTCAGCTTTGTGGTCACGCTCGTCTATCTGGCGTTCCGGTTCGAGTGGCGCTTCGGCCTGGCCGCCGTCGTGGCGACGGCGCACGACGTCGTGGCCACGATTGCGTTCATCAGCGTCATGCATCTCGAAGTTAGTCTCGTCGTCGTCGGCGCGGTGCTCACGGTGGTCGGCTACTCGCTGAACGACACGATCATCATCTTCGATCGTGTGCGCGAAAACTTGCGCAAATATCGCCGCCAGAATCTCTACGAGATTCTCAACCTCTCGATCAACGAAACGTTGCCCCGTTCGGTGCTGACGCACGGAACCACGATCGCCACGACGCTCGCGCTGCTGATCCTGGCGGGTGAGGTGATCCGGCCGTTCGCCTGGGTCATGTCGTTCGGAATCTTCACGGGCACGTTCTCCTCTATCTACATCGCCGCGCCCGTGCTGCTCTGGATCGAGAAACGCTGGCCTGGTGAGGACGCGCGCGGCGCGCGGACGTTCGGGGTGAGAGCGCCGGCGACGCCGGCGATGTCCGCCCCGCCGACGACTCCACCGTCTTCGCCCTCGCCTCGCGCGCCGCAGCCCGCACGCTAGTCGACACCCACTGTCACCTCGGTGACGCCGCGTTCGACGCGGATCGGGACGCCGTAATCGCGCGAGCACGCGACGTGGGCGTGTCCCACGTCGTGGTGATCGGCGAATCGCTGGCGGGGAGCGAGCGCGCCGCGGCGCTTACCCGCGGGACAAGCGGCCTCTCCGCGACCGCCGGCGTCCATCCGCATGAGGCGCGCGAGTGGTCGGATGCAGCGCGGGACGGCGTGCGCGCGCTGCTCGCGGCACCGGAAATGGTGGCAGTGGGGGAAACGGGGCTCGATTACCACTATATGCATTCGCCGCGCGACATGCAGCGCAACGCCTTCGAGGCGCAGCTCGAGCTCGCGGCGGACCTCGACAAACCCGTCATCGTGCATGCCCGGGACGCCGATGCAGACATGGCCGCGATGCTGAAGTCGCTGCGGCCCGGCTCACCGGTGGTGGTGCTCCACAGCTTTTCATCCGGCGACGCGGTCTGGGATGCCGGCATGGCGATCGATGCATATTTCTCGTTCAGCGGCATGATCACCTTCAAGAGTTGGGGTCTGACAGACCGACTATCCGACTGTCCGACGGACCGACTGTTGGTCGAGACGGATTCGCCCTACCTGGCGCCCGTCCCGCATCGCGGGCGGCGCAACGAGCCGGGGTTCGTCCGCGACGTCGCCGAGCGGGCGGCTGCGCTGCGCGGGGAGACTCTCGAAAGCCTGCTGCAGCGCACCACCGCGAACGCGCGCCGCTGTTTCGGTGCTCGCATCGACTCCCTCCTATGACCGCTACCGCCACGAAAATCCCGTCCGACATCGCCATCGCACAGGCCGCCAAGCTGCGGCCGATTCGCGACGTGGCCGCGGAGCTCGGAATCACGGACGACGAGCTCGAGGTTTACGGCAAGTACAAAGCCAAGATCTCGTTCCGCGCCCTCGAGCGCCGCTCGACCAAAGGCCGGCTCGTGCTCGTGACCGGGATCAACCCCACGCCGGCGGGCGAAGGCAAGTCCACGGTCACCGTCGGCGTCACGCAGGCGCTCCGGAAGCTCGGCAAGAACGCGATTCTCGCCATCCGGGAGCCGTCGCTCGGCCCGGTCTTCGGGGTGAAAGGCGGCGCGGCGGGCGGAGGGTACGCGCAGGTCGTGCCGATGGAAGACATCAACCTGCATTTCACCGGCGACTTCCACGCGATCGCGACCGCGCACAACCTCCTCTCCGCGATGCTCGACGCGCAGCTCCATCACGGCAATACGCTCGGACTCGACGTTCGCCGCATCATCTGGCCGCGCACGATCGACATGAACGACCGTGCGCTGCGCAGCATCATCGTGGGACTGGGCGGCGTGAATGGCGGCCCGACCCGGGAAGAGCGCTTCGTTATCATCCCGGGCTCGGAGGTCATGGCGATTCTCGCGCTGGCCAGCGGGGTCGCGGATCTCGAAGCGCGGCTGGCACGCGTCATCGTCGGGCTGCGTGGGGACAAAACCCCCGTCCGGGCCAGCGATCTCAAGGCCCAAGGGGCCATGACGTTGCTGCTCAAAGACGCGATCAACCCGAATCTTGTCCAGACGCTCGAGGGCGGGCCGGCCCTCGTGCACTGTGGGCCGTTCGGCAACATCGCGCACGGCTGCAATTCGGTCGCGGCGACGAAGCTGGGACTGGCGCTGTCCGATCTCGTGCTGACTGAGGCCGGCTTCGGCGCCGATCTTGGCGGCGAAAAATTCTTCGACATCAAGTGCCGGTTTGCGGGACTCAAGCCGGAGGCGGCGATCATCGTCGTCACGGTTCGGGCCCTGAAAATGCACGGAGGTGTGAAGAAAGATCGCCTGGCAGCCGCCGATCCCGCCGCGGTGCAGCGGGGGGCTGAGAATCTCCGTCGTCATATTCGGATTGTGAAGAAATTCGGTCTAGATGCGCTTGTCGCGCTCAACCGGTTTACCACGGATACGGATGAGGAAGTGGAGGCCGTCCGCGCGGTCGGCGCCGCCGAAGGGGTGGAGGTCGTGCGGTGCGATGTCTGGGAGAAGGGCGGGGAGGGTGGCCTGGCGGTCGCCGAGTCGCTGCTGGGGTTGCTGAAGACCAGCAAAGCGGCCTTCAAGCCGCTGTATGACGAGCGCCGGCCCATTCGCGAGAAAATCGAGACGATTGCGCGAGAGATTTACGGAGCGGCGGGAGTCGAGTTCGCGCCCGCGGCCGAGCGTGCGCTCGAGCTCTTGCCCAAGCTGGGGCTCGGTGAGACACCCGTCTGCATGGCCAAGACGCAGTATTCCCTCACCGACGATGCGACCCAGCTCGGCGCGCCGAGCGGGTTCACGCTCCACGTGCGCGACATTCTGCCCTCGGCCGGCGCCGGCTTCGTCGTGGCGCTCGCGGGCGACGTCCTGACGATGCCGGGACTCGGCAGGAGTCCGGCCGCCGAGCGGATCCGGCTCCTTCCTGACGGGACCATCGAGGGACTGTTCTGATGCGTGTCATCGCGACCGATGCAGCGCCCAAGGCGATCGGGCCGTACAGCCAGGCGATTGCGACCGATACGCTCGTGTTCACGGCCGGGCAGGTCGCACTCGATCCCAAGAGCGGCGAGCTCGTCGGGCGCACGACGGCCGAGCAGACGGAGCAGGTATTCGCCAACTTGAAGGCGGTACTGTCTGCCGCTGGAACGGCGCTCGCGCATGTCGTGAAGACGACTGTCTATCTGGCGGACATGGCGGATTTCGCGCAAATGAATGAGGTGTACGCCAAGCATTTCGGCACGCACAAACCTGCACGGTCCACGGTGCAGGCAGCGGGTTTGCCGAGGAACGCGCGCGTCGAGATCGAGGTGATCGCGGTCACACGTTGACACGCAGCGCTCGGGAGCGGATTGGGTCTGGTGGCCTGACCAGTCTTCAAAACTGTTTGGGCCCCGCAAGGGGCTCGGTAGGTTCGATTCCTACACGCTCCCGCCACCTCGGCCTGCCGTTGCCTTCTCCTTGCTGTTGCCCAATCGTATACAGGCTGACTCTCGGAGGGAGCATGGCTACCGCACAATGGGCCCGCATCCGTCCATCGGAAGAAGGACACTTGCGGCGTGGCGCGTGGTATCGCGTCGTCAAATTGTCGGCAGCGGAAGTCGTGCTCGACGTCAACGGGAAGCCGACTCCCTACCCGCGCCAATCGCTTGAGATTCTGCCGGAACGACCGAAGCTGTGGGCGGTGGTGCCACGACTCTCTCGCTCACCGCGTATGCCCATGACGTGGGGCGCTCGCTACGGTGTCTGCCCCAATTGCCGCGAGCGCGCCCGCCTCGAGGAGCACGCCACGAGCATGCGCTGTCCGAAATGCAATGGAGTCTTCGACATCGGCTGGGACAACTCCTGACTGTTGCGTTTACCGGCTCGTCGTATATTGTGCCCGCGCCCATTCTCGTCTCCCCCACAAGGAGCGGTGATGGCGCTGTTATTTGCCCGCGTGCAAGACGATGTCCCGCTCAAGCTTCGCAAGGGTGCGTGGTACCGCGTCCTCGAACTCAATGACCTCCAAGCAGTTATCGAAGTGAACCACCGCCGCTTTGGCGTGCTCCGGGCGTGGCTCGAGATCCAGCAACGACCGCCGCAGCGCTGGAGCGTCGTGGAAGGCGCGAAGGACAATCGGAAGGCGCCGCCGCACCTTCGGGGAACGTACGGCGTCTGTCCCAACTGTCGGGCTCGCGCGCCTCTCCCCAAGCGCGCCAAGGCACACGAGTGTGCGAAGTGTCGTGGGGAATTCGAGATCAACTGGGCGGAAGCCGGCGTCAAGATATAGGGTGACAACCATCACTTCCCATTCGGTCGCAGCGCATTACTCTTATCGCCCCTTCGTTGCCCGAGTGTGACTGATGGTGTGGGCTCGTCTTCAAGCTGATGTGAACTGCAACCTGCGGCGCGGCGCCTGGTACCGGCTCATCAAGGCCCAAGGGCTGTCGGCCGTGGTCGATGTGAAAGGGACGCCCGTCGCGGTCGTCCGTGCCTTCCTCCAGATGTCGAACACGCCGCCCCGCAAATGGACCGTCGTACCGCGGCCGCGAAATGTTCCGCGCTCGGTCGAGATGGGTGAGCGGTATCTGGTATGCCCATCGTGCCGGGATCGCGTGACGGTGCGTGGCAAGCCGAGCCGCATGATGTGTGGCCGTTGCGGCATCGAGTTCGCCGTCGATTGGGACGAGCACTATCTCGCGCAACAGCTTTAGCGTGTAGCTCCGTAGCCCCCTGACGCGGCAGACCAGATGGTATCTTGTCTGCCGCGTGCTTCATGCCCATGTCATCCTCAATCCCGCGGCGGGACGAGGCGCGGCACGCCGCGTCGAGTCGGTCGTGGCGCGCGCGTTCCGGGCGCAGGGATGGGCGGTCGATGTCGTGCGCACCGAGGGTCCCGGTCACGCGCAGCAGCTCGCGGCGCAGGCCGTGCAGCAGGGAGCCAGGCATGTCGTGGCGGTCGGCGGCGACGGTACCGTGCATGAAGTGGCGAACGGACTGCTCTGCAGCGACGCGGACGCCGCGCTGGGCGTGGTCCCGATCGGCTCGGGCAATGATTTCGCCAAGCTCGTCGGTGTGTACGGCCACGACCCGCTTCGCGCCGTGGCCCGGCTCGTCACTGCCCGCTGCCGCCGGTTCGACGCGGGCCGGGTAGCAGGTGAGTGGTTCGTCAATAGCGTGGGATTCGGATTCGGACCGGCGGTCGTGAAAACCCGGAATCGAATGCAGCACCTGCGAGGCTTTCTATCATATCTCGTGCCCGTCGTGCAGACCTTCTTCCGGTTCGAGCCGATCCTGCTCGACGTCGCCGCCCCCGCCGCCTCCGGGTTTCGGGAGCGCGGGTATATGATGATGGTCGAGGTGTGCAACGGCACGACCGCCGGGGGCAGCTATCGCTTCGCTCCTGATGCGGACCCCGCCGACGGCAAGCTGGATGTTTGCTTAATCCGGCGCGTATCGCTGCCGCGATTTCTTCTGGCTATTCCTCGTGTCATGCGCGGAACGCATGTGAAGATGCGCGAGGTGGCAATGATCAAGACCGCCAAGCTCATCGTGCGCGCGCCGGAGCAGCCGCTCATCCTGCACGTGGACGGCGAATTGCGGGAACCAGGGGTAAACGAATGCACGGTCGAGTTGCAGCCGGGACGATTGAACGTGTTGGTGGCGAGATGACACGGAAAGTTGGACGGTTGGAATGTTGGAAGGTGGTCGCTCTGGCGACTGCACTTTCCAACCTTCCAACATTCCCACTTTCCGCTCAGGATACGACCAGTACTCGAGGTACCAGCCGCATCATCCTCCCCGCCGACACCATGCATCGCGGCGTTCGACCGATGGGCGCGTTCCTGCGCTCGTTCATCCTTCCCGGCTGGGGCCAGGCGGCGACCGATCGTCCGATGACCGGGGCGGCGTTCGTGGCGTGGGAAGGCATCACCGCCATGATGACGTTCAAGGCGCAACAGGAAGCGAACTACCTGAAGGCGATTCACTCGAAAAACCTCCAGCTGAAGCGACAGGAGGTACAGGACTGGCTGGTGCTGTGGATCTTCAATCACCTCTTTTCCGGCGCCGAGGCCTACGTCTCGGCCCACCTGCGCGATTTCCCGCCCGATCTCAAAATCCGCGCGTTCCCAGGCGGCATCGGCGTGAGCGTACCGGTGCATGAATAACGCCCCGCTCGGCGTCTTCGATTCGGGGATCGGCGGGCTCACTGTGGCGCGCGCCCTCTTCGAGCGCCTGCCGAAGGAGTCCGTCATCTACTTCGGCGATACCGCGCGGGTCCCCTACGGCCCGAAATCGCCGGACACCGTCCGGCGCTATAGCGCCGAGATCCTCGCCTATCTGCTGCGTCGCGGCGTGAAAGCCGTGGTCGTGGCATGCAACACGAGCACGGCACACGCGCTGGGGTACCTGCAAGAGCACTCGTCGGTGCCGGTCGTCGGCGTGATCGAGCCGGGCGCCCGCGCGGCCGTCCGAGCGACGAAGACGGGGACGATCGGTGTCATCGGGACGGCCGGCACGATCGCGAGCGGCGCGTACGAGCGCGCCATCAAGGCGCTCCGCCCCGAGGCGCGCGTGCACAGCCAGCCCTGCCCGCTGTTCGTCCCGCTGGTGGAAGAAGGTTGGTTCGAGCATCCGGCGGCGGAGCTGATCGCGCGCGAGTATCTCGAGCCGCTGAAACGCGCCAACGTCGATGTCCTCGTCCTCGGCTGCACCCACTACCCCTTGCTCAAGCCGCTGCTCGCACGGGTGATGGGTTCGGACGTGACGTTGGTCGATTCTGCGGAAGAGACCGCGACGGCGGTGTCGCGCGAATTGGAGCGGCTGAGTTTACTCGCGAACGGCGGCGCACACGATCATCGCTTCGTGGTGTCCGACGACGAGTCGCATTTTCGTAAAGTGGGCGCCCTGTTTTTGGGAGAGCAGCTCAAGCAGGTCGAGGTGGTGCCGCTGTGAACTGTTTCAACTCGACGTGGTCGCCGTTGATCACGGCGTAACGCCCGCCATCCAGAAACGCGCCCGGATTCAGATACACCCGTCCATCGGGCAGACGATCCACCACCGGCCGATGCGTGTGCGCCATGATGACGAGCTGCACCTCGGGATGCCGGCCGAGGAAGTCGGCCGCCCACTTCCGCTGGGCGACGGCGGCGCGATCGAGCACCGCCCGATCCTTCGTGTTGTCGGCGAGATGGCGCGAGAACAGGTCTGCGATCCAGAAGCCGATCGTGGGGTGCAACACGCGAAACATCGCCACGGTGATCGAGTGACGCAGCACGCGGTGCATCAGCGCGCCGCTCCAGTGCTGCTCGGTCAGTCCGTCCCCGTGGACAACGAAGGCGCGTCGCCCGTTCAGGTTCAGCTCGGCTTCGCCGCCGAAGAAGGCGATGCCCAGATCCCGCGTGAAAAACGAGCCGCCCCACCGATCGTGGTTGCCGCCGACAAAGGTGATCGGAACGCCGCGGGCGCGGACCTCCTGGAGCTTGGCGACCGTGGCGAAATGCTTGCGGGGAATGACGCTGTGATACTCGAACCAGAAGTCGAAGAGATCGCCGGTCAGCACCAGGTGATCGCCGGCCTGAGGCACCTGATCCAGAAAGGCGTGAAATGCCGTTCCGACGGCGGGCGGCACCTGACCGAGATGGGCGTCCGCTACGACAATCACGTGAGACACGGCCCAAGCTTAGGAATCTGGAACCGGGCACGCAAGCGCATTACTGTTCTAGGATGACGCAAACACAAAAGCTGCTCGTCGCCATCGGCGTGCTCGCCGTCGCCGGCATCGCGGCGAATCGCCTGGCACCGGGCGTCGCGAAGGGCGGACCCGGCGACGCGTGCCGGCGCTTCGCGGATGAGGCACGGCGCACCTGTTACTCCCAGCTGCTGTCCGAGCGTCTCAAGCGGCAGGGCGTGGCCGATGCCGTGGCGACCCTCGACGCGCTCGCCGCCGCCGACCCCGAGGCGGCGGAGCACGCGCACGAGTACGCGCATGGCATCGGCATCGAGGCGTTCGGTATCTCGACCGACATTCCCGCCACGTTTACCGCCTGCGGCGACGGCTTTTCGTCCGGTTGTCGTCATGGCGTCATCCAGGCGTATTTCGAATCGCGCGACAAGGTGACGCAGCCCGAGGTCGAGGCCCTGTGCCAACCGTTCAAGCAGCCGGGCGCGAGCCGCTGGGTGCTGTTTCAGTGCGTGCACGGCATGGGGCACGGCCTGACAATGCTGTACGCGCACGACTTGCCGCGGGCGCTCACCGACTGCGATCTGCTCTCCGACGGCTGGGATCGCGAATCGTGCTACGGCGGGGCGTTCATGGAGAGCGTGATCAACGCGACCGCTCCGCACCATCCCGCGACGATGCTCGCCGCGCAGAGTCATCACCACATGATGGGCGGCACGACGTTCAAGGCCATGGATGCGGCGGATCCACTGTATCCTTGCTCCATCATGGCCGAGCGGTACCTGAATGCCTGCTATCAGATGCAGACGTCGGTCATGCTCAATCTGAATCACGGCAACATCGGGGACGCGGCGAAATCGTGCGAACGCGCGCCGGTGCGCGTCCGGCCCGTCTGCTTCCAGAGCCTCGGTCGCGACATTACCTCCTACACGTCGCGCGATCCACAAAAAACGGCCGATCTCTGTCACAAGGCGGCAGAACCGTACCGGCCCGCCTGTTACTTCGGCGCGGTGAAAGCGCTCGTCGATTGGACCGCGACGACGGGCGCGGCGTTCGCCTTCTGCCAGCTCGTGGTCACCGAGGCCGGCGGGCCGACCTGTTATCACGCCCTCGGCGAAGAGATCGCCACGCTGCTGGCGTCGCTGCCGGAGCGCGAGCAGCAGTGCGTGCGCGCGGGAGAGCCGAAGGCCATCGATGCGTGCCGTCAGGGCGCGGGAATTCCCGTCTCGCGTTGACTTTTCCAGCAGCGATTCGCATTCTCCCGCCATCATGAAGGTCACGTCGGAACGGCTGCGTACCGTCGGCATCGTTCGTCCAGTCCTCACGGACGACCGCAATCCGGGCGTGCCGCTCGATCTCGATGTCATCCGCGGCCTGCGGGTGAATCGGAGCGCCGTGGAGCGGCGCGCGGCGACCATCCCCACGCGGCGCACGGTAAAGAAGGAATGGCAGGCGGCCTGGCTGCTGCGGGCGATCACGTGTATGGATCTGACGACGCTGCAGGGCGACGACACGCCGGGGAACGTGCTGCGGCTCTGCGCCAAGGCGCGCCGCCCGCTCAGACCCGACCTGGTCGACGCGCTCGGCGTCGGTCACCTCGACATCAAGGTCGGCGCCGTGTGCGTGTACCACGCGCTGGTGCCGACCGCGGTGGCCGCGCTCGAAGGCTCGGGCATTCCCGTCGCCGCGGTCTCGACCGGCTTTCCCGCGGGACTCAGTCCCTTCGCGCAGCGGCTCGAAGAGGTGCAGGCCTCCGTCGCGGCGGGCGCGCAAGAGATCGACATCGTCATTACGCGCGCGCACGCGCTGACCGGCGACTGGCCCGCCCTGTATGCCGAGGTCCGGGCGTTCCGGGACGCCTGCGGGCGCGCCCACATGAAGGCGATCCTCGGCACCGGCGATCTCGCGACGCTGACCAACGTCGCGCGGGCGAGCATGGTCGCGATGATGGCGGGTGCCGACTTCATCAAAACGTCCACCGGGAAGGAGTCGGTGAACGCGGTGCTGCCGGTCGGCGTCGTGATGGTCCGCATGATCCGCGAGTATGAGATGCGGACCGGATCGGCGATCGGTTTCAAGCCGGCCGGCGGCATTCGCACGGCGAAGCAGGCGCTCGACTGGCTGATCCTTATGAAGGAAGAGCTGGGGGATCGCTGGCTGCGCCGCGCGTTGTTCCGGTTGGGCGCAAGTTCCTTGCTGACCGATATCGAGCGCCAGCTCGAGCACTTCGTGACGGGGCGCTACGCTGCCGCGCACCGCCATCCGATGGTGTGATGGCGACCGTCGCCAAACTGTTCGAAACGATGGAGTATGGGCCGGCGCCCGAGAGCGACGCGCCGGCGCTGGAGTGGCTCCGGCAACACGACAACGGACGCTTCGGCCACTTCGTCAACGGCCGCTGGGTCCAACCCACCGAAGGCCAGTACTTCGAGACGATCAATCCCGCGACGAAAGCCGTCCTGGCGCGCGTGGCGCAGGGCAGCAAGGCGGACGTCGCCGCCGCCGTCGCCGCCGCCAATGCCGCGGCGCCCGCCTGGGCCGCGCTCCCAGGGCACGCGCGCGCCCGCTACCTGTACGCCCTCGCGCGCGAAGTGCAACGCCATTCCCGGCTCCTGGCGGTGCTCGAAAGTCTCGACAACGGCAAACCGATTCGCGAGACGCGCGACCTCGACATCCCGCTCGTCGCCCGGCACTTCTACCATCACGCCGGCTGGGCGCAGCTGCGCGACACCGAGTTTCCGGGCTACGTGCCCATCGGCGTCGTCGGGCAAATCATTCCGTGGAACTTCCCACTCCTGATGGTCGCGTGGAAGGTTGCGCCGGCACTCGCGGCGGGGAACACCGTGATCATGAAGCCCGCCGAATTCACCCCGCTCACCGCGCTCTGTTTTGCCGAGATCGCGCAGGCGGCCGGTTTGCCGCCGGGCGTGTTCAATGTCGTCACCGGCGATGGCGCGACCGGAACGGTCCTGGTCGAGCATCCCGACGTGCAGAAGATCGCCTTCACCGGCTCGACCGAAGTCGGGCGCATCATTCGCAAAGCGACGGCCGGCAGCGGCAAGAAGCTCACGCTCGAGCTGGGCGGCAAGAGTCCATTCATCGTGTTCGACGACGCCGACCTCGACAGTGTGGTCGAAGGCGTCGTGGATGCGATCTGGTTCAATCAGGGGCAGGTGTGCTGCGCCGGCTCTCGCCTGCTCGTCCAGGAAGGCGTCGCCGACCGGCTGACGCAGAAGCTGCGCGCGCGGATGGAGAAGCTGCGGGTCGGCTCGCCGCTCGACAAGGCGGTGGACATGGGCGCCATTGTCGCGCCGGTCCAGCTCGAGCGCATTCGCGGGCTGGTGGAGAAGGGAGTCGAAGAAGGGGCGAAGATGTGGCAGCCGTCCTGGGCGTGCCCCACCGAGGGCTACTTCTACCCGCCGACGCTGTTCACCGAGGTGTCGCCCGCGGCGACGATCGCGCAAGTCGAGATCTTCGGCCCGGTGCTCGTCAGCATGACGTTCCGCACGCCGCAGGAGGCGGTCGAGCTGGCGAACAACACGCCGTACGGCCTCGCGGCCAGCGTATGGTCGGAGAACATCAATCTCGCGCTCGACGTAGCGCCGAAGCTGAAGGCCGGGGTGGTCTGGATCAACTCAACCAACCTGTTCGATGCCGCATCGGGATTCGGTGGATATCGCGAGTCCGGCTTCGGAAGAGAAGGCGGCAGGGAAGGGATGTATGAGTATCTGAAATCCGACTGGGAGAAGGGCCTGGGGCCTGGGGCCTCGGGCGTGACCAGGGCGGTACCGGTGGCCAACGCGAGCGCACCCCAGGCCCCAGGCCCCAAGCCCCAGGCCCTGCCGCCCATCGATCGGACCTACAAGCTCTTCATCGGCGGCAAACAAGCGCGTCCCGACCAGGGCTACTCCCGCAAGATCGTCGGCCCGGACGGCCGCGTCCTCGGCGAAGTCGCCGAGGGGAATCGCAAGGATGTCCGCAATGCGGTCGAAGCGGCACACGCCGCTACCGGCTGGGGACGCGGCAGCGGGCATATGCGCGCGCAAATTCTCTACTTCGTCGCCGAGAATCTCGCGACCCGCGCCGAGGAGTTCGCCGCACGCGTGGGACGGGAGGAAGTGGCCGCGAGCATCGCGCGGCTCTTCACGTATGCCGCCTGGGCCGACAAATGGGACGGTGCGGTCCATCACACGCCGATTCGCGGCGTCACCCTTGCGATGAACGAGCCTGTCGGCGTCCTCGGCATCGCCACCCCGGACGATTTCCCACTGCTCGGCTTCGTCTCGCTGGTCGCGCCCGCGATCGCCGTCGGCAACACGACGATCGTCATTCCCTCCGAGCCCAGTCCGCTCGCGGCGACGGAGTTCTACACTGTGCTCGAGACTTCCGACGTGCCAGACGGCGTGATCAACGTGATCACGGGCGCGAAGGATCCGTTGGCGAAAGTGCTCGCCGACCATGACGATGTGGATGGGATCTGGTACTTCGGCACCGCGGCGGGCGTGAAAGCGGTCGAGCTTGCGTCCGCGGCGAACATGAAGCGGACGTGGGCGTTCGCGCGCAGCCGCGATTGGCTCGATCCCCGACAGGGGGAAGGCCGCGAATTCCTGCGGCATGCCTCGGAAGTGAAGAACATCTGGATTCCGTACGGCGAGTAAAGGCAACTCACCGCCGCCGGTGATCAACGCGGTCTTCCACCGCGTCAATTACTCCGAAACCGATCAGATGGGGTTCGTCTATCACGCGAACTATCTGATCTGGATGGACATGGCACGCACGGAGCACCTCCGGGAGCGGGGCATGTCGTACCGCGACATGGAGCGGCAGGGGACCTACCTCACCGTGACCGACGTTCACGTCCGCTACCGCCAGCCGGCCCGCTATGATGATATGATTCGCGTCCGTTGCTGGGTGCGGGACCTGGCCTCACGGCGCGTGATTTTCGGCTACGCGATCGAGCGGGCGGAGACGGATGAGCTGCTCGCCACCGGCGAAACATCGCTGATCGCGTTGAACTCACAACAAACGCTGTCGCGCATTCCGGAGCACGTGTGTGAGCTGCTCGAGCCCGCGGCCGACCCGGTTCGTCTCTAGCCTCGCCTTCCTCGGGGCGCTGCTCGCAGCCCCCCCCGCTACCGTCCTCGCGGTTGCGCAGCGGCCGGATGAAGCGACGGTCGGCATCCTCGCCGCTGTGCTCGCGGCGGCCGATGCGCGCCGGTTCGATCCGGCGCCGCTGCGCGAGGCCCTGAGCCACGCCAATCCCGCGGTTCGCCGCCAGGGGGCGCTCGCGGCCGGGCGGATCGGTGACAGCGCTGCCATCGAGCTGCTGCTCCCGGTGCTGAACGATTCCGTGCCGGTCGTCCAGGCCGCGGCCGCCTTCGCGCTGGGATTGCTCAAGGATGCGCGCGCGATTCCGGCGCTGTTGCAAACGATTCGTGCCGCGCCATCGACCGACCCGGCAGCGCCGCAGCTCGAAGCGGTGACCGCCATCGCCAAGATCGGCGGCGACGACGGTGCGCGAGCGCTGAGCGACATCCTCGCCGCCGGCTCGCCGGCCGCGCCGGGCCCTGTCCTGAATGCCGCCTTGCTCGAAAGCTGGCGGCTCGGCACACGCACGCCGCTCGCGCAGCTGGTTCGCTTCACCGATGCCAGCGAGGCCGCGACGCGGTGGCGCGCGCTGTATGCGTTGGCCCGCCTGCGCGCAAAGGAGGGCGCCGCTCCGCTGATTCGTGGGCTCAGCGATCCGGATCCACAGATCCGCACGGTCGCTGCCCGCGGCGTCAGCCGGGCCTTGGTCGACAGCGCCCGGCTCGACTCGCGGGACGCGATTGCGGGTTTGACCCGGCTACTCGGCGATGGCGATGCGCACGTCCGTATCAACGCCGCGCGCGCGCTCGCGTCATTTCGTGACTCCAGCCTGGCGCGCACGGTCGTGCCGCTCGCCGCCGACCGCGACATCGGCGTCGCGGTGCAGGCGGAAACGACGCTGGGCGTCCTGCGCGGCAGCGCCGCGCTCGCGGCGCTACGGCCCCGTCTCACCAGCAGCGTCTTTGCTCTCAGACGGCAGGCCATCATCGCGCTGGCGCAGGCCGACAGCGCGGCGGGGGTCGCCGCGGCTGCGGCGGTCAGTGGCGACGCCGACTGGCGCTGGCGCAGCGTTGCCGCCGAAGCATTCGGCGCGGCGCATGCGCGTGACCGTCTGGAGACGCAGCTGGCTGACGCCGACGGGCGCGTCGTCGCGCAGGCGCTGCAGGCGTTGCAGCGGATCGTGCCCGCGTCGGATTCGACGTTCGACGCGCGCGCGCGCGCCTTGCTCACGCATGCCGACCCCGCCGTGCGCAGCCTGGCGGCTGATCTGCTTGCCCGCCACCCCAGCGGCGACGACGTGGACCTGCTGGTCGCCGCGTATCGGCGCGCCGAGGGCGACCCGTTCAACGACGCCCGGCTCTCCGCCGTCTCGGCGCTGGGCGCGATCGCGGCGTCGTCGTCGGCCGGTCGCGTCCGCGTGGCGACCCAGTTCATTGCGGCAACGCCGCGCCCCGCTGACTATCTCGTGCGCCGGCTCGCGGCCGACACGCTGCCCGATACGCGGGACGCGTGGGGGCCGGTGCTGCCGATCGCGACGGGGCGCACGATCGCCGACTATCGGGAAATCGCGCGCCGCTGGCTGGCGCCGGCGCTCGCCGGCACCAACCCGCACGCCTTTCTGGAAACGGATCGCGGCCGGCTCGACATCGAGCTGCTGCCGGCCGAGGCGCCCGTCACAGTCGCGGAATTCCTGGGCCTGGTCGACCGGCGCTTCTTCGACGGGACGCGCTGGCATCGGGTCGTGCCCAATTTCGTGATACAGGACGGCGATCCGCGGGGCGACGGGTGGGGTGGACCCGGGGCGGGGTTCGTCCTCCGCGACGAGATCAATCCCGTGCGGTACGACGTCGGCACCGTCGGCATGGCGCTCTCCGGCCCCAACACCGGCGGGAGCCAGTATTTCATCACGCACTCCGCGCAGCCGCACCTCGACGGCATTTACACGATCTTTGGGCGCGTCGTCGGTGGCGCTGATGTGTTGAACGCGATCGGTATGGGCGACCGCATCCGGACCATTCATAGATGAAGCGGGTGTTGGTCTGTGCCATCGGACTGGCGCTGGGCGTCGCGGCGCCGCTGGCCTCCCAATACGGCTACTTCGGCCAAAACAAGATTCAGTACCGCCGCTTCGATTGGCGCGTGCTGCGCGGCGAGCATGTCGATCTCTACTACTATCCAGAAGAGGAAGAGCTCGGCCGCGTGGCGCTGGCGTACGCCGAAGCGAGCTACGACACGCTCGAGCGTCGCTTCAATCACGCCGTCACGCGCCGCATCCCGCTGATCGTCTACGCGTCGCACACTGATTTCGAGCAGACCAACATCCTCCCGTTCATCCCGCCGGAGGGCCTGCTCGGGGTCACCGAGTTTCTGAGGCGTAGGGTCGCGCTGCCGTTCCGCGGCAGCTATGCCGAATTCCGGCACACGATTCGCCATGAGCTGGTGCACGTCTTCCAGCTCAGCCTCGCCTCGCAGACGTTCGGGCGTTACCCGCGCTTCCGCCAAGTCGGCATGCCGTTGTGGTGGACCGAGGGGCTCGCCGAATTCTTTTCGGCCGGTGAAGACTCCCGCGACGAGATGGTGCTGCGGGACATGACGATCGACGGTCATCTCCCCACGCTTCCGGACCTGGCGTACGCGTACGGGGGGCTGGTGTATCCGGTGGGCGGCAGCATCCATCGGTTCCTGGCCGAGCGGTACGGTGAATGGCGCATTCTCGAGCTGTACAACGACATCTGGAAGTACAGCGGCTTCGAGTCCGCGCTGCTCGGCGTCTACGGTCGCACCATCGAGCAGCTGTCCGAGGAATGGCAGTACTGGATGCGGCAGCACTACTATCCGGCGGTCTCCAGCCAGCCGCCGCTCGCGATCACGGCGCGCAAACTCACCGAGCTCGCGATCAAGCCCACGGCCTTTCAGCTCCCCGGAGACACGGCGCCGTCCTTCCTCTTTTTTTCGCCCCGCAGCGGCTACACGACGATCTACGCGGAGGATCTGGCGGGACGCGGCCGGCGTGCAGTGGTGCAGGGGGAGCGGAACGAGCAGTTCGAATCGTTCCACTTCTTCGAGTCGCGCATCGACGTCAGTCCGCTAGGCATCGCCGCGTTCAGCAGCAAGTACGCCGAGCGCGATGCGCTGTTCTTCTGGGACCTGCGAAAATCAAAAGTCGTGGGCCGCTATCAGTTCCCGGAGCTCGTCTCGATTCTGTCGCCCGCCTGGGTCCCAGACGGCAAGAGCGTCGTGTTCAGCGGCCTGTCGGTTTCCGGGTACTCCGACCTCTATCGCCTCTGGCTTGGGGGTCCGGGCGATTCGTTGAGCGCGGGGCGTCTCGAGCGGCTGACATCGGATCGCTATGAGGATCTCGATCCGACGGTGAGCTCGGACGGGGGAACCGTCGTGTTTTCCTCCGACCGAACGCCGTTCGGGACAACAGGCGCGCACAATCTCTTCGCCCTCGATCTCGGCAGCGGCGCGATCCGCTACCTGACGTATGGCGATTGGCGCGACGAGGCGCCGCGCTGGGGCGGAGGTCGCATCTACTTCGCCTCGGACCGCGATGGCACGTTCCAGGTGTATTCGATCGACCTCCGGGGGACCGGCCGCCGCGAGATCCGCACCCTGAACGGCGCGTTCGATCCCCAATGGGTTGCGGGCGGGGCGGGGGGGGCGGGGGGGGGACCGGACGGCGGACTGCTGTTTGGCGGCTTTGCCGATTTGAGCTTCAATATCTATGTCGCGCCGCCGTTGAACGACAGCGCCACCAGCTTCACACTCGCGCGGGCGGACAGTTTGCCGACGCCGGCGTGGACGTGGGGCGAGCTGTCCCATCCGCAGTATGCCCGCGCGGATGGTGCACCGTACGAACGCAAGTTCAGCCTCGACTTCGCGGCCGGCGACGCCGCCGTTGCGCCCGGGCTCGGCTCGGCGCAGGGCGCGGTCTTCGTGTTCAGCGACCTGCTCTCCGATCATCTGGTGTATCTCTCGCTCTCGTCCTTCCAGGGCGCCGGATTCGGCACGCTGCTCGACAACGTCAGTGGGTCGGCGTTGTATCTCAATCAATCGCGCCGCATCAATTGGGGCGTCGGCGCGTTTCGCCAGCGCGGCCTGTTCTACGAGGGCGATTTCAATACGCTGTTCGAAGAGCGGTCGTACGGCGCGTTTGCGCAGGTGCGATACCCGATCAACCGGTTCCGCCGCATCGTCGGCGAGTACCGGATCGAACGCTCGGACCGGCTCGATCTCACGACCGCCGGCGTCGCTGAGCCGCATCGTGTTGGCTGGCTCGCGTCGAACTACCTCACGTACGTCAAGGACAACACCCTCTGGCTGCCGACCGGACCGATCGATGGCGAGCGCTACAACTTCACCGGCGGGCTCGTCAACGATCTGAGCCACGGCCGCTTCGATTCGTGGCTGGTGTCGGCGGACGTCCGGAAATACTTGCGCACGTCGTTGCACAGCGCGCTCGCGTTGCGGGTGCAAGGGTACAGCTCGGGCGGCGAGCGGCCGCGGCCGATCAGCATCGGGGGCTCCTGGGGATTGCGCGGCTATCCTCAGTATGGATACGTCGCGGGCACGCGCGCGTGGCTCGTCAACGCGGAGTACCGTTTCCCGATCCTCGACTTCCTCACGATCGGTTTTCCATTCGGCGCCGCGCGATTCCCCGGTGTGCAGGGCGCGCTCTTCGTGGATTACGGCCGGGCGTGGTCGAAGACGACGACCGGTCGGGGCGTGCTCGGGGCGAGCGGCCTCGGCTTGCGCATGCCGGTCGGACCACCGCTCGTGCTGCGCCTCGATTTCGGCTACCGGCTGGGGACCACCGATGTGGAGCGATATGGTCTGCCCGCGAGCACGCGCAATCGCCGCTTCGTCGACTTCTTCTTCGGGTTTAACTATTGACCCGACAACGTGCTCTTTCCTACATTGCCGCCTGTACGCTGCTCACGGCATGTCCCAGCCCGCCGGGACCGCTCGTCCCGCTGACGCTGGGGCTGGCACCCGCGAGTCGCGACAGCGCGGTGGCATGGACGCGAACGACGCTGCCGCTCGAGCCGACGTTGATCCGGTTTCGGTGGCGCTATCAGGACGAGCAAGTGAAGTACGCGGGACGTGGGTCGACGCGAATTGCACCGCCGGATTCGCTCCGATTTGATTTCGCGGGACCGTTCAACCTTGGCAACGGCGCGGCGGTCGTCATCGGCGACTCGGTCGCGTGGGCGGATCCCGAAAAGAATTTCCGCTCGCTGGTTCGCGCGATTCCGTTGCTTTGGGCAACGTTCGCGATGGTGCGGCCGCCCGCGGCGGATGCCGCCGTGTTCGGCGGACAGGCACTGGACTCGCTGACGCACAGGCGCCGGGTCATCTGGCGGTTCGCGCAAGCCGAGGATACCCTCGACTACGTCGTGACCGACAGCGCGGGCCGCGAGTCCTTGCTGGAGGCCGAATGGCGGCGGCGTGGAGCAGTGGTGGCGCGGAGCCGTTCCCAACTCGACGCTATGCGGCGCCCCGCGAGCGCGCGCGTCGACTTTCCCGAGGCCCCGGCCAGATTTGAGCTCACGGTCAGCGCGGTGGATACTGCGGCGCTCATTCCGCCGAATGTTTGGCGCACTCGCCGTTAGTGCCTCGGGCGTCGTGCTGGCCGCCTGCCCGTATGGCTTCGCCGGCGGCACGCTGCCCAACGTCAAGACCGTCGCGATTCTTCCGTTCGACAATGACACCCCCGAGCCCGCGCTGACCCAGGAAGTCAGTGAAGCGGTGCGGCAGGCGCTCGAAGGCCGGCTCGGATTGCGCGTCGCGACCGAAGCCACCGCCGACGCGATCGTCCGCGGCCGGGTCGTGCGGTACGATCCGTACATTCCGATCTCGCTCCAGGCCGGCGTGGGGGCGGTGAACGTGACGAAGCGCAAGGTGCAGATCACCGTCGACGTCGAAATCCTGAATCAGCGCGAAGGCAAGACCGTGTGGAAACGGCAAGGCCTCATGGTTGACGGCGACTACGATCCGCCCGCGGAAAAAGACGGGCGCAAGCTCGCCTGGGACAAACTGGTGCAACAAATCGTCGACGGGGCGCAGTCGCAATGGTGATCACGTCGCGCCGCGGCGCCAGCTCCTTCGGCTGTTTGCTGTCGCTGCTGATTTTTGTCGCGGCGCTCTACTACGCCGTCAACATCGGCGAGGTGTTCTTCCGCTATTACCGGCTGCTGGATGAAATGCAGACGGAAGCCCACCTGGCGGCCGGGCTCGACGACGGGACGATCCGCCGCCGGATTCAAGCCGCAATCGAGGAAATCGGTCTGCCCGATTCCGCCGGCAACCGCCAGCTGCAGGTCTACCGCAGTTCCTCGCCGCGGGAGATCGTCATCGAGACGCGCTACAGCGAAACCGTGTCGCTGCCGTTCTTCAACCACAGCTTCTCGTTCCATCCCAGGACCAGCCAGCCGCTCTGAACACCGCCGCGAAGATCCGGACGGTCGAGGCGGCCGCCACCTGGCGCGCCGCGCAACGCCGCGTCGTCTTCACCAATGGCGTCTTCGACCTGCTGCACGCGGGGCATGTCGCCTTGCTCGAGGCGGCCCGCTCCGAAGGCGACGCACTCATCGTCGGCATCAACCGCGATAGCTCCGCGCGGCGCCTCGCGAAGGGACCGGACCGTCCTGTTGTCCCCGAGGACGAACGGACCCGTCTGGTCGCGGCCCTCGCCGCCGTAGACTGCGTCGTGCTCTTTGCTGAGGACACCCCACTCGCGTTGATCCGGGCCCTCAAGCCCGACGTGCTCGTGAAGGGCGCCGACTACGCCGCGGAGGCGATCGTCGGGGCGAAGGAAGTGGAAGCCTGGGGTGGGCGGGTCGTCCGCGTGCCGCTCGTGCAGGGCAAGTCGACGACGGAGTTGCTCGACCGCCTGCGGGGGGGGCGCGGCGCATGAAGCTACTCGTCGGCACGCGCAGCGCCGGCAAGACCCGCGAAATTCGCGAGCTGTTCACCGGCCTGCCGTTCGAGCTGTCGTTCCCCGCCGACCGGATGCTCCAGCCGCTTCCGGAAGAAGCCGATCTCGAACGGACGGCGAGCTACGTCGAAAACGCGGTCGCGAAGGCCCGGTACTTCGCGACGCGCGGCGGCCTGCCGACCGTCGCCGACGATTCCGGGATCGAAGTGGAGGCGTTAGGCGGAGCCCCGGGTCCGCGCTCGGCACGCTGGGCGGGGGTCGAAGGGAATGTGGATGCCGCCAATAACAAGCTGCTGCTCGAGCAGCTCGCGGGTGTGCCTGAGGAGCGCCGCGGCGCGCGCTATCGGTGCGTGGTCGCGTTTCTCGCCACGCCGAGCGGCGTGCCGGAGATCGTCGAGGCGACGTGCGAGGGGTTTATTCTGACGGAGCCGCGCGGGAGCGGGGGGTTCGGGTACGATCCGCTGTTCTACTCCCCGGAGCTGCAGATGAGCTTTGGTGAGGCGCCGGCTTCGGCGAAGCACCGCGTGTCACATCGCGGACGGGCCTTCCGCGCGCTTGTGGAAGTGTTGTTACGCCGTTCTACGTAGTTTTCTTGACGTAGTTATCTTGACGTAGTTTTTGCGACGTCTTTTTCAACGTTCTTGGTAGTTGCCGGGGTGTGGCGCAGTCCGGTAGCGCGCCTGGTTTGGGACCAGGAGGTCGCGGGTTCGAATCCCGCCGCCCCGATTCGATCGTCATCTTGACAGCGTCTCACCCCCGTAGCATTTCCTCCTGAAACGCGGTACCCCGCATTCCGCATCGTTCCTGCATTCACGAGGAGCCGCTTATGATGCGTGTTATCTCCGTCCCACTCACGGTCGCTGTGTCCGTGCTGTGCCTCCCTGCCGCATCCCGACTGGCCGCGCAAACCGGAACCATCGAAGGAAAAGTCACCTCGGTGACGACCGGGGAGCCGATCATTGGTGCGGAAGTTTCGCTCGTCGGCATCACCATCGGCACGCGGACCGGGCCCGGGGGAACATTCACGCTGCTGAACGTGCCCGTCGGCCCGCGCGAGGTGCGCGTGCTCGCCATCGGCTACAAAGTCGCGTCGGCGCACCTGGTCGTGCTCCCTGATCTGAGCACGACGACGACCGTACAACTCGCGCCCAGTGTGCTGCAGCTCGATGCGATCATCGTGACCGGAACGCCCGGCCAGGCGCGGGTGAGAGAGGTGGGCAACTCGATCGCGCAGGTCAATCTGTCGCAGGTCAAGGATCCGCCAGCGAACATGGATCAGCTGTTGCAGGCGCGGGCCCCCGGGCTGAGCGTGATGCAAACGAGCGGCATGGCCGGCGAGGGTGCGCAGATCCGCCTGCGGGGCGCGGTGAGCGTCAGCCAGAGTAATCAGCCCATCATCTATGTGGATGGCGTCCGCGTGCGGAGCGAGGGGTACCGGCGTAACCGGCCCCCCTTCAACGACTCCAATGGTTTCCGCGGTGGCAACTATCAGGCGAGCCCGCTCAACGACATCAATCCGGCGGACGTCGACCGTGTCGAGATCATCAAGGGTGCGGCGGCGAGCACGCTGTATGGCACGGAGGCGGCGGCCGGAGTCATTCAGATCTTCACCAAGCACGGCTTGGCTGGGACGCCACGCTGGACGTTCCAGGTGGGGCAGGGCTTCTCGCAGCTGCGGCCGTTCGGGACCGACTCCGTACCCTACCTCAACCTCCGGCCGGCGGGACAGGTCCACGGCCAGTGTCACGAGGCGCCGGTGACCGGCTGCTCGTGGATCCGGAACGCATACCGGCAGCACTACGGTGGGTCCGTCGCCGGCGGCTCGGCTGGACCGAACGGGCTCCAGTATTTCCTCTCCGCGACGTCTGAGGACAACGACGGTGTCCTGCCGCTCGACAACGAAAAGAAGCTCTCCACCCGTGGCAATATCGGCATCACCCTGTCGGACAACCTGCGGGTCGAGTGGAACACGGCATACTCCAACACCAATCTGTCCAACACGCCGGCGGGGAACAACGCCCACGGGCTCGTGCTCAACGTCTATCGCGCCGAGCGCAATTATCGGTCGTCCAGCGACCCTGCGGTGATCGATTCCTTGCTCAATCAATCGCTCACCACGGGCATCCAGCGGCTCATCACGGGCGCGACAGTTACGTACACACCGTTTGCCGGCTTCTCGAACCGGTTCACGCTCGGGTACGACCTCGCCCAGCAGCAAAACCACAACCTGCGGCCGTTCGGCTTCGTGGCGGCGCCGCAAGGCATCCTGGTCGAGGAGCAGCTCCGCTACTCACTCCTGACCGCGGATTATGTCGGGAGTCTGGATGTCCGGCTGGCCCCGCAACTCACCTCGACTCTCTCCGTCGGTGGGCAGGCGGTGACGTCGGAGGAAGGCCGCGCGACCGCATACGGCGAGGGGTTCCCCGGGCCCGGTATACCGGTCGTCAGCGCGGCCCGTGTGCAACTCGCGGGCGATACAAGCCTTCGCGTGATCAACGCGGGGTTCTTCGTACAGGACGTCTTCAAGTTCCGCGACCGGTACTTTCTGACCGGCGGCGCCCGCTTCGACGGGAACAGCGCGTTCGGGCGGTCCCTGGGGCTGCAGGTGTACCCCAAAATCAGCGGGTCGTACGTGATCTCGGACGAGCCCTTCTGGCCGGCCAGTTGGGGTGAGGTGAAGCTGCGTGGCGCGCTCGGTTGGTCGGGGCGGGCGCCCGGCGCGTTCGACGCAGTGCGCAGCTGGCGGCCGTGCGTCTCGGCGGCGCAGTCCTGTTTCCTGCCCGGTCAGGTGGGGGACACGCTGGTGGGTCCGGAACGGACGCGCGAGGCGGAGCTGGGTTTCGATGCGGCGCTGGTCAACAATCGCGTCACGGTGGAAGCCACCTGGTACCATCGCCTCACGACCGACGCGTTGTTCGCGATCCGCCAAATCCCCTCGGACGGCTGGCCGTTCCAGCAGCGGTCCAACGTGGGCAATATGTCCAATACGGGCTTTGAGATATCCCTCGACGCCATTGTAGTCAACAAGCCCGATTGGGGCATCGACATCGGCGGCACCGTGTACACCAACCACGGCATCGTGCGCGATTTGGGTGGCGCCGTGCCGTTCGCCGCGGGCGGGGGATGGGTGCAGGTCGGTTTCGCGCCGATGGCGGCACGTGGCATCATCATCAACAACCCGAACGAAATCGCGGCACCCGATACGGTATGCCGGTCGTCGTGCACCGCCGACGGATTCCACATCTTCGGCCCGCAGCAGCCCACCCTCGTTCTCGGTCAGGTGCTGACGGTTCGGCTCCCGAAAGGCGTAACCCTCTCGGCGCGCGGCGAGTATCAGGGCGGCGGGTGGATTCAGGACGGAGCGTCCTTCAACGCCCTGAGTCGGTCCGTGCGGTGGCCGACCTGCGCCCACGCCTACCCGATTCTCTACCCTGGCGGGCCCACGGACTCGCTGCATTTCGGCAACATCCCGCAGCTCACCGCGCGCGAGCGCAAGGAGTGCGTGCCGTCGAATACGAACGCGGACACGTTCTGGTTCCCCCAGGACTTCTGGAAGCTCCGCGACGTGACGCTCACGATTCCCGTTGGCTGGGCCATCCGTCGGGCAACGTCGGCCACGCTCATCATTACGGCGCAAAACTACCTGAAGTGGGTGAACGACCAGCTGCGTCTCTTCGACCCCGAGATGGTGGGCCGGGACGCGCTGGATTCACAGAATCGCGACATTTCCGAGCACATCCCCCCGCCCGCGGTGATCACCGTCAACCTCCGCGTGACCTTCTGAGGAAAGGAGCCCAGCAATGCGTAGCACAACGGTAGCGACAGCGGCGACGCTCCTCCTCATCGCGGCTTGCGATACAAGCGTCACGAACCCGGGCCTCATTGGCGACGATGCCCTCGACAAACCTGAGTCCTGGTCCGCCGTGGCGCTCGGTGCGCGCCGCGCGCTGGCTGACGCCATCGGCTCCAGCGGGACCACGGGCGGGCAGCTGCTCTACTGGGGCGCCGCGGTGAGCTTCGAGATCAACCCCGCGGGGTCCACCGGCAGCTTTGGCATTCCCACGGACGTGCAGACGGGGCTTCCGACCGACGCGACCATGAACGCCGACTGGACGTCGTCGAACATCGCGCGGTACGCGCCTGAAGCCGCAGTGCATCGCTTCCGGCGCGTGATGCCCGACACGCTGTTCGCCAAGTCGCTGTTCGTCGGGCAAGCCTACCTCTACGCCGGCTTCGCGAACCGACTGCTGGGGGAGAACTTCTGCCAATCGGTGATTCCCGTCGAGACCCCCGACCCCACCCAATACCGACTCAGTCCCGGGAGCTTGGGTCCCCAGACGTTGTATTTCCAACGGGCGGACACGGCCTTCACGAATGCGATCGCGGTGTTCATCGCGAGTGGGTTGACGGATACTGGGACGACGAGCCTCCTGCGGGCTGCCTACGCGGGACGTGCGTCGGTGCGCGCGGACCTCGCCACGTACGGCCTCGCGCAGTGGGCCGATGTGCTCACTGACGCGGCGCTTGTCCCTAACACGGCGGTGTTCCAAGCGCCCTACGCAGCGACCTCCCCCGACCAGTACAACTACCTCTACTGGGCGCGGGCCAATCAGTCGTTCCGCGCGCATACGCAGTGGGGAACATTCTACGAGGGCTACTATCGGACCACGCGGGATCCTCGCGTGCGGTGGGACACGACCGGACTGCAAGGCGACGCGGCCGTGGCGAAGTTCGGCGGGCGCGTACCGTTCTGGCCCGAAGCGAAGTACGCGACCACGTCCGCGCCCGTTCGTCTGTCGAGCGGTTGGGAGATGCGCCTCCTCGAGGCCGAGGCGGCGCTCGTCGCGGGCGACACCGCCACCGCCCGCGCCAAGATGAATCTCCGTCGCACGGCGCTGACTCTTCCGGGCGTCACCTTCACGAACCTCACGGAGGCGTGGACCGCGCTCAAGACCGAGCGCGCCATCGAGCTGTGGCTCGAGGCCCGACGGCTCGGCGACTTGCGTCGCTGGATCGACAACAACGTTCCCGGAGGGTACATCGATGGCACCTACCGGGGCTCGGTGGCGGACACCCTACACGCGGCGCCGCTCGAAACGATGACCGCGCCTGCGGCGCGCGCGCTGTGCTTCCCGGTCGGCCGGAACGAGCGCGAGACAAACCCGAACGTGCCATGATGTCGCGATCGAGGGCCGTGCTCGTCGCCACCGGCGCGGCCCTCACGCTGGGATGCTATGCCTACGTCCCGGCAAAGGTCGACGTCGTGCCCGTCGGCGCCGAGGTCCGGGCGTTGCTCTCGGCCGATGCCGAGATGGCCCTCCGGGATTCCCTCGGGCTCGAGCTCAGGCCGCTGCACGGGACGCTCGTCGACCGTCAGAACGATCGGCTGCTGTTGTCGGTGCGCACCGGTGTCGGCTCCCGGACGCTCGGCTCGCAACCGCTCTACCAGCGCATCGGCGTGACCCCGCGGGACGTGGTGCGCGTTGACATCCGTCGCTTGCAGCGCAGCAAGACCGTCGCCGTTGCCCTCGCCATCGCGGGCGCCGCGGCGTTTCTGGCGATCGAGGGCATCAAGGTGCTGCGGCCCGGCAGCCCCGGCGGCGGCGGCGGGCCGCCGGAGTAATGCACTTCCTCCGATAGTCAGCCGTCGACCTGCGGTTTCAGGTACTTCTCGTAGCAATCGTCGCACACGCCGTGGCTGAAACGCGCCGCAGACCGCGCCTCGACATAGCGCTCGAGCGGTGTCCAGACACCGTCGGTGTCGCGGATGCGCTTGCAGTAGCTGCACATCGCCAGCAGGCCTTCCAGGGTCATCAACTCTTCGCGCAGGCCGAGGATCCGCTCGGCGACCTCCAGGCGGGCCACCAGCTCCTCGGGGATGATCGGCTTCGTGATGAAGTCGTCCACGCCGGCCTTCATCGCCTCGAGGAAGTTGCCGAGACCGGTACGGATCGTCTGCATCATGAAATACGTGTAAGGGCCAGGGGGCTGGGCGCGGATTTTCCGGCACAGCTCGATGCCGTCCATCGCCGGCATCAGCCAGTCAGAGACGATCACGCGGTGCCGCGAGACTTTCCAGAGTCCCCACGCGTCGACGCCGTTTTCGACCGCCGAGACCTCGTGGCCCTGCGCGGTCAGGATGGCGGTCAACGTGCGTCCGGCAACGGCGTCGTCTTCGGCGAGGAGAATCCGCATCATTCCTCCGGCAACGCGGCGCGCTGCTGGCGAAGGTACTCGGTGACGGCGTGCGCGACAGGGCTGACGCGTTCGAACGTTTCCCGCGCCTGCTCAATATCGCCCGCGCGCGCCGATGTTTCGACAATCTCGAGCAGCTCGGCGAGCTCCCGCGCGCCGATCGTCGCCGCGGCACCGCGATAGACATGCGCCGCCTTCGCGATTTCTGCGCCCGCGCCGCTTGCCACCGCCGTCGCGAGCGCCGCCAGGCGGTCGGGTGCCTGGCGCACGAACGTGTCGACAATGGAGTACAGCGCTTGTTCGGCGCCCGCCTCGCGCAGCGTCGTCCGGAATCCCTCCAGGTCGACTGGGGGCGCTGCCGCCGGGGACGTCGGCGCGGGAGCCGGCTTCCCCTCGGCGCTGCCCTCGACCAGCGCGAACAGCTCGTGTGCCTTGAATGGCTTGGCGAGGTAGTCGGTCATGCCGTGCGACAGGCAGCGGTCGCGCTCGCCCGAAAGCGCGTGAGCGGTGAGGCCGATAATCGGCAGATCCTTTCCCTTGGGCAGCTCGCGAATCACGTGCGTGGCTTCGAAGCCGTCCATTTCCGGCATCTGGATGTCCATCAGCACGACGTCGTAGTCGCGCTCCGTCACGGCGTCGACGGCTTCGCGGCCGTTGCTCGAGACGTGGACTTCGTGACCCCGCTTGACGAGCATCGCGACCGCGACCTGCTGGTTCACCGGGTTGTCTTCGGCGAGCAATACGCGCAGCGACTTCCGTGATTCCGCGATGGTGTGGCGGGTGATGACCTCGGATCCTCCACCGTCGTCCGGCGCTTCGAGCACCGTTCCCAGGGCCTCGAGCAGATCCGCGCGAGAGAGCGGTTTCGTCAGGTAGGCGCGAATCCCGAGCTCCCGGCACCGCTCGCCGTCGCCGCGTTGCCCGGCGGAGGTCAGCATCAGCAATCTGGTGCGCGCGATTTTCTTCTCGCCACGCACCGCCGTCACGAGCTGGAAGCCGTCCATGTCCGGCATCTGCACGTCGAGAATCGCGAGGTCGTAGCGGATGCGCCGCAGCGCGTCCAGCCCCTCGGCCGCCGAGGACGCCTCATCGACGTTGACCCCCTCGGCCGCCAGCATTTCGCGCAGAATCCGCCGGTTCGTCTGGTTGTCGTCGACGATCAGCATGCGGCGGCCGCCCAGGGCGGCGAGGCCGGTACTGCGCGACGCCGGAGCGGTCTCGACGGGGAGCGAGATCGTAAAGGAGAATTCGCTCCCGCGGCCCAATTCGCTGCGCACGGTGATTGCTCCGCCCATGAGCCGCACCAGCCGCTGCGAGATCGCGAGGCCGAGGCCCGTGCCCCCGTAGCGGCGCGTCATCGTCGAATCGGCCTGCGTGAATTCCTTGAAAACCGTGCCGATATGCTCAGAGGCGATGCCGATGCCCGTGTCCCGGACGGCGAAGCGGAGCCCCACGCTGCCATTGGTCGCCGCCGCGGACACGGACACGACGACTTCGCCCTGCTCGGTGAACTTGATCGCGTTGCCGATCAGGTTCATGAGCACCTGTCGCAGCCGGGTGGGATCGCCGCGTACGATCCGCGGCACATCGGGCGCGACTTCGGCCAGCAACTCGAGGTGCTTTTCGCGTGCCCGGACGGCGAGGAGGCTCGCTGTGGCGTGCACGACCTTCGAGATGTCGAACGGAATCGACTCGAGCTCCAGGTGCTCCGCCTCGATCTTCGAGTAATCGAGGATGTCGTTGAGGATCATGAGCAAAGCTTCGGATGAGGAGCGCACCAGCTCGAGCGCTCGGCGCTGCTCGACCGACAGCTCGGTGTCGAGAATCAGCTCGACGAAGCCGAGCACGGCGTTCATCGGGGTGCGGATCTCGTGACTCATGTTGGCGAGGAACGCTGACCGCGCACGGGCAACCCGCTCGGCCAGGTCGCGGGCCTCGCGCATAACCGCTTCGGCACGCTTCGCAGCCTCTTCGCTCACCGCCAGACGCGCCGTCACGCGGAGGTGTTCGACCAGCGTGAGGTGCGCGCGCCGCGCCACAATCGCCATCCCCAGGGTGAACACGGCCACGACGATTGCGGCCGCGAGATGGTGGCTTTGATCGCTCGTCGCCAGCGCTACGAAGACAGGGAGTGCGATGCCCGCGAGGAATCCGCGGATGCTCAACGGATCGGCCGCGAGCGTCGTCAGCGCACTGGCGATGAGGCCTGCCAGGATTACGAGGAGAAGGGAGGTGGTCTCAAAGGGCACGACCGGCAGCACCAGCGCGCCGCCCACACCCCAGGTGATGGCGAGCAAGGTGACGGTGATGCGGACGCCGTTGCGCACCGCTCGCTCGGTCAGCCGCCCGCGCGAGGAGACATATAACCACGCACCCCGGACCAGCGCGGTGAGCACCACGGCGCTGCCCCAGCCGAGCAGCAGGTCGTGCGGCGCATCGGGCCAGGCGAGCGCGACGACGACCGCGATGAGGATGGGATGCACCCAGACGCCGAGGGTGCTTTCGCGCACCAGCCGCGCCTGCAGGAGGCGGGCGAGGTCGGCGCGGATGCGCTCGTCCGTCGCGACGGCGTCCTCAGGACTCGCTTCTATCAGTTGAGCGGCGGCCATGGGTGCTACATGCTACGATATGGCGGAAAAACGGACCAGGGTGTTGTCAGTTGAGATCGCGCGACAGGATCAGCTTCAGGGTCATTCTGTCCGACGCGTCGGTCAGTCCGATCCCCGCACCAGCCTCGATCTCCAGGGACTTCGTGGTATGATCGACCACCCCGTAGAGCTGATGGGCCTGCTGGTTTCCGGCGGAGAACTGGTGTAGCGGTCCGAAATCGTCGTACTCCTCGATGGCCAGTCTCCACGTACGAGAGAGCTCGCAGGCGACTCGCGTCGCTGGCGCAAAGTCCAGATTCTCCAGGCCGTCGTACGCGGTGTCGAAAATCGGATTGACGATGATGTCCACCGGATGCAGGTGCCAACCGATGATTGGTCGAACCTCCGAGGTGAAGCGCCTCGGGTCCCAATGCTTGGCGTTGTAGCTGAATTCGAAATTCACGCCGTAGAAGAAGGTACGATCATCCGCACGCGGCACCGCGAACAGCAGGCGCAGCTTGACGCCGTTAAGCATCACGCTGCGATGAGCGGTTGTCTTGCCGATGCTGTACAGGGGCAAATACAGCCCCGCCTCGAACCACGAGCTTACGCCGTAGGCCCATTCGGGCACGCCGTTGAGCGACCGGTCGGCTAGGAGGGCGCCGGCAAATGCCGGAGTCCTCAGGCCCTCAGGAATGAAATTGTTGTGCAGCGTGAGATTGAACCGGCCCTTCGCCGCCAGTCTGCCGTCGTACACCTGGATCTCGTCGGTCTGGCCGGAGACCATTTGAGGTACGGCGATGGGAGCGAAGGCCAGCAGGGCGAGTACCCGCATGGCAGAGGCGTGCGCGCACATTTGGGACGCAAAAAGTAAGGGTGCCGTATATCGGGACGCTAGAACCGCATGCGAATGGTTCGCGCGGCAGCGGAGCATTAAGTTTGGCATTCGGGCGCCCGTAGCTCAGGTGGATAGAGCAGCAGCCTTCTAAGCTGTTGGTCGGAGGTTCGAATCCTCCCGGGCGCACTCGGATGAATCTCCTGCTCGCCGAAGACGACGCCGTCGCGCGCCGGACGCTCAGCGCGGTGCTGAAAGGTCTCGGCTACGAGGTAACCCAAGCCGAGCACGGCGGCGAAGCCTGGGCCAACCTCCAGCTCGGCTACTTCCCGATGGTCATTTCTGATTGGCAGATGCCCGAGGTCGATGGCCCGGAGCTCTGCCGCCGGATGCGCGCGCGCGCGACCGATCGCTATAGCTATTTCCTCTTGGTGACCGCGACGGGGGGGAAGAAACGCTACCTCGAGGGCATGGAGGCCGGCGCCGACGACTTCATCACCAAACCGATCGACATGGACGAGCTCCGCGCCCGGCTCAAAGCCGCGGAGAGGATCCTCGGCCTGCGCCAGCATGTGCAGCAGCTCGAGGGCTTATTGCCCATGTGCGCGTACTGCAAACGCATCCGTGATGCCTCGGAAAAGTGGGAATCGATCGAACGCTACGTCGAGGAGCGCTCGGAGGCGCAGTTCAGTCACGGGTATTGTCCCGACTGCTACGAGAAGTACGTCCGTCCGCAGATTGAAAAGCGTTAGCCGTGTTGGATCCCCGGCGGATCCGTGACGCACGCACGCCCTGGGAGTCTAATGAACAGTAGGCGCGCTGATCCGAGAGGAGGGGACGGTGGGCGAATTCAGTATCACGCACTGGCTCATTCTTGCGCTGGTCGTGCTGTTGCTCTTCGGTGCGAAACGAATTCCTGAAGTAGGGTCCTCGCTTGGAAAGGGAATCCGGGAGTTCAAGCGCAGCCTGAGTGACATCGACCGCGCGGGCGACGAAGCGCCACGCCCGCCGCCGGGCGAGAGCGGCGGCGCCCCAAAGCGGTTGGTGGAGTAAGACGTGCGAGTCGGCGTCGAGGGCGCCACCGTCGCCCGCACACTGCTCGTCATTGAAGACGACATCCAGATCCGGCGCGCGGTCAAGAACGCCCTCGCGGGCTCAGCCGATCGGATCGTGGAGGCGGCCAGCGGGCGTGAAGGGCTCGCCCTGGCGGCGTCCTGGCGACCGGATCTGGTCGTCCTCGATCTTGGCCTGCCCGACATTCCGGGTATCACCGTGTGCCGGGAGATCCGCACCTGGGGCAAAATGCCGCTCGTCGTGCTGACCGCCCGGCACGCGGAAGATGAAAAGGTCGCATTGCTCGACGCGGGCGCCGACGACTACGTGACCAAGCCGTTCAGCACCAGAGAATTCGCGGCCCGCGTCCGCGCGCAGCTCCGGCGCGCGCTGTCCTCGCCCATCCCGGCCGATGCCGTCGTCAGCGTCGGAGATGTCACGATCGACCTGGCCTCCCGCCGGGTGGAGCGCGCCGGCGAGTCCCTCCATCTGACGCCTATCGAGTTCGAAATCCTGCGCGTGCTCGCTTCCCAGGCTGGACGGACGCTCACCCATCGTCAAATCTTCGATGCCGTATGGGGCAACACCGCGGGGAACGCCCACCAGTACCTGCGCGTCCATATCACGAACCTGCGTCGTAAGATCGAGCAAGACCCGGCGACGCCGCGGTTCATCGTCACGGAGCCCGGTGTGGGGTATCGGTTTGATCGGTGAGGATCGGCATCCGCGGCACCATGGCCTGGCCGTTCTGGCTGGCGACGCTCATCATCCTGACCGGTGTCATGCACGGCGTGCGCGGCGAAATCGAGGAGGCGCACGTGGTCATCCCGTACCTTCTCGTGGTTCTGGGTGGCAGCTCGACCGGCGGTCGTACCCTCGGCTTTACGCTCGCCGTCCTCAGCTTCTTGCTGATTGACTACTACTTCCAGATCCCCTTTGACACGTTGTCCGTCGCAAAGCCGCTCGATTGGGTCATCCTCGTCGCGTTTCTTGCGACAGCGACCGTCGCGACGCAGCTGCTGACCCGCGCCCAGGACGAAGCTCGGGAAGCAGAGCGCCGCGCTCGGGAAGTGGAGGAGCTGTCGAGCGTCGCTGAGCATGCCGAGGCCCTGCGCGAAGCCAACCACCTGAAGGACATGCTGCTCGCCTCCGTCTCCCACGACCTGCGGACACCTCTGACCACGATCAAGGCTCTCGCACAGGACGTCGCCGCCGGGGGTGACCCGCGCGCGCGGATCATCGAGGAACAGGCCGATCGGCTGAGTAACATGGTCGCCAATCTCCTCGATCTGTCGCGCGTCCGGGCAGGCGCCTTTCCGCTTCAGATGGAGATCAACACGGCGGAGGATCTCCTGGGCGCCGTGAGCGGCCAGTTCGCCGCCGTGGCAGGAGGGCAGCTCAAGACCGTCGCGCACCTCGATCAGCCCGCGCTCGTCGGCGTGTTCGACTTCGTCCAAGCACTGCGAGTCCTCAGCAACCTGGTGGAAAACGCGCTGCGGGTCTCGCCCCCAGGCGTGCAGGTGGAACTGGAGGCGCAGCGGGATGGGCTGGCGCTCCTTTTCACGGTACGAGATCGCGGGACCGGCGTACCCGAGGCCGAGGCCGATCGCATTTTCGAGCCGTTCTACCGGCCCGAGGGATCACCGCCCGACGCTGGTCGGGCCGGTCTTGGCTTGGCCATCTCGCGCAACCTCGCGGAGCTGCAAGGTGGCACGTTGACCTACGCGCCGAACCCCGGCGGGGGCAGCGTCTTTACGCTGCGGCTCCAGCTGGCGGAGGTCGAGCTGCCAACGTCGACTTTGTAATTTCTTAGCGTCCAACCGCATCTTCCTCATCGAATCTTAGCGGTCGCGCGATGATGTTCTTGCGGTCCCATGAATCCTCGAACCATCGCGTGGACTGCCGCCCTCCTCCTCGGCGGGCCGGGCGGCCTTTTCGCGCAGGCGGCTCCCCCTGCGCCCCCCACGCTGCGCGAGGTCCTCGAGATCGCGCTCCGCCGCAATCCGGATATCGAGGCGGCGCGCGCGCGGGTCGACAGTGCGCACGGCGAGCAGCGTATCGCGCGGGCGCTTCCCAATCCGCTGCTCGGCTCCGCGCCGAACCAGCCGTGGCAGTACACGCTGACGTTGCCGCTCGACGTCACGCCGCAGCGGCTGTTCCGCACGCGCGCGGCATCACGTGGCACGGACGCCGCGGTCGACGACGCGACCGACGTGGAGCGGCAGGTGAAATTCGGTGTCCGACAGGCGTTTCTGGACGTGCTTCTGGCAGAGCGCCAGCAGGATCTGGCGGGCGAGCGTCGAGAGATCTTTCGACGGCTTCTCGCGGCTGATTCCGCGCGGCTGCACGCGGGCGACATCCCGCAGCGCGATCTGACAAAGGCGGAGCTCGAGGAAGCGCGCGCTGACGCCGATTTCCTGCGCGCCGTGGGACAGGTTCACGCCGCGAGGCTGGCGTTGCAGCTGCTCATGGGGACCGCGACGCCGGACACCGGCTTTCAGATCGCGGGCGACCTGACCTACAGGGCGGTGGATGTTCCCGCAGACTCGCTCGGACAATTTGCCATGCGAAGCCGCCCGGATCTCCGCGCGGCCGGCGAGCGGCTCGAACAAGGTCGAGCAAACGGCGCGCTGGCGACCGCGTCGCTCTTTCCGTTGCCGGTGTTGACCTTCTCGCACAGTACCCAGGTCTTCCCAAAGGGTGACGTGTTCTCGTTCGGGACACGGAACTCTGTCGGCATCGGGTTCACGTTCCCGCTCTTCTACTTCAATGGGGGCGAACGGAAGCTGGCCCGTGCCGCGCTCGATCAGTCTCGAATCACGATTCAGCGCCTCGACGCCGAAGTAGCCAATGACGTCGCGACGGCGCTCGATGCCTACCGCTCGATGCGTACGCTGTGCGAACGATACGAATCCGGATTGCTCGCGCGCGCGCAGACGGTGCTTGAAACGGCGCGCTACGCGTACGGCATTGGTGCGGTCTCGCTGCTCGAGCTCCTCGATGCTATCGCGACGTACTCCGACACGCGGTCCGACTATGACCGGGCGGTGCACGATTACTGGGTGGCTGTTTACGGGCTGACGCGCGCGACAGGTCGCGAGTGGGTGCCGTGAGAGCGTCGTTTGCCGTGGTGATAGCCGCGGGCCTCACGCTGCTCAGCTGACGGAGAGCAAGGGAAGCTCAGGCAGCCGGGGAGCCGGTCGTCGAGCCTCGGGTTGAAGGCGATCGGCTCATCCTCGCCGTTGAGAGCCCGCAACGCAGTGCGCTCCAGATCGTGCCGGCAAGACCGGCCGCTCCTGAAACGTTGCACTTGGCGGGCCGGCTCGTCTGGGACGAGGACGTCACCGTACGGATCTTTTCGCCGTTCGCGGGACGCGTCGTCTCGGTCGCGGCGGATGCCGGCCAGCGAGTCGCCGCCGGCGATGTGCTCGCGACGCTGGCCGCGCCCGATTTCGGTCAGGCGCAAGCCGACGCCCGCCGCGCCGCGACGGATTTGGCAATGGCCGAGCGGACGCTGGTGCGGCAACGCGATTTGCTTGCGCACGGCGTGGTCGCGCAAAAGGACGTGGAGGCGGCCGAAGCCGATCTGGCGCGCGCGCGGGCCGAGCAGCAGCGCGCCGCGGGTCGTCTCGCGCTGTACGGCGACGACTCGGTGTCAGTGAATCAGGAGTTCCGGCTCCGCACGCCCCTTCGTGGGTTCGTCGTGGAGCGCGGTATCACGCCGGGACAGGAAGTCCGTCCGGATCAGATGCTCGCGAACGATCCGCAGCTGTTCCGCCCGCTGTTCGTGGTCACCGATCCCTCGGTCTTGTGGATGGTGGTCGATCTGCCGGAGCAGGACGTCGGCAGTTTGGCTGTCGGGACGGCGTTGCGGATACACACGCGCGCCTGGCCCGATCGCGTCTTTCCCGGCCGAATCGTGCTCATCGGCAGCGCGGTGGATCCCACGACACGCACCGTGAGAGTGCGCGCCACGGTCCCCAACCCCTGGAACCTTCTCAAAGCCGAGATGCTGGCCGACGTAGCTGCTGCGGGTGTACGTGAGCCGGCGATCGGCGTCCCCGCCGACGCGGTCGTGCTCGCCGGTGAGACGCACGTGGTCTTTGTCGAGGAGGGGCCCGGCCGGTATCGCCGAACCGTCGTGCAAGTCGGGGCGGAGCAGCACGGTATCGTCGCGATTCGCCACGGCCTGTCCGGCGGTGAGCGCGTCGTAGCATCGGGCAGCCTGCTCGTGGAGCGGCTGTTCCAATTGGCGCGAGGCTCTTGATCGAGTGATTCGGCGAGTCGTCGCCTTCGCGCTGGGCCAGCCGCTGTTCATCCTTCTGTTGACGGTGTTGTTCGTCGGCGCGGGCGTCGTGGCCTTCGCGTCGCTCCCGATCGAAGCATTCCCCGATGTCTCCGACATCCAGGTCAACGTCATCGCTCTCTTTCCAGGCCGAGCGGCCGAGGAGGTTGAAAAGCAGGTCACCATCCCGCTCGAAATCAGCCTCGCCGGTCTCCCGCACAGCGTGCGGATGTTCTCGCACACCCAATTCGGATTGTCGTTCATCGTCCTGACGTTCGATGATGGCGCGTCGGACTATTTCGCGCGGCAGCAGGTGCTCGAGCGTCTGCAAACCGCCGATCTGCCGAACGGCGTGCAGCCGGCGTTGGCGCCGCTATCGACGCCGATCGGAGAAGTGTACCGCTATCGACTCGAGGGCCCGGGACGCAGTCCCACCGACCTGCGCACGCTGCAGGACTGGACCGTCGTGCGCTATCTCAAAATGACGCCGGGGGTGGCCGACGTCGTGACGCAGGGCGGGCTGATCAAGCAGTACGAAGTCAATCCCGACCTCTCGCGGCTGCGCTATTACAACATCACGCTCGTGCAGCTGTACGGCGCGTTGTCCCGGGGCAATGCCAACGCCGGCGGCAGCTATATCGAGCGGGGCGCGCAGCAGTACCTGGTGCGCGGCATCGGCATGCTGCAGTCTGCCGACGACATCGGCGACATCGTGGTGGCCGAACGCGGAACGACCCCGATTCTCGTGAAGGACTTGGCGCAGGTGCACGTGAGCGCCGTGCCGCGGCAGGGGGTGGACGGCCAGGATCAGGACGATGACGTCGTGACCGGCATCGTGCTCATGCGCAAAGGTGAGAACCCGTCGCGCGTGCTGCAGGCCATCAGGGAGCGCGTCGCCGAGCTGAACGGATCGATCCTGCCGCCCGGCGTGCGGGTCGCAAGTTTCTACGATCGGACCTGGCTCATCGGCACGACGCTGCACACCGTGTTCAAGAACCTGACCGAAGGCGCGCTGCTGGTCACGTTCGTGCTGCTGGTCTTCCTCGGCAATCTCCGCGCCGCCGCGATCGTCGCCGTCATCATCCCGCTGTCGCTTCTGGCGACGTTCCTGGGACTCACCATCCGCGGGATCCCGGCGAACCTGCTGTCGCTGGGCGCCATGGACTTTGGCATCATTGTCGACGGCGCCGTGATCGTGGTCGAGAACGTCTTCCGGCGACTTTCCGAAGATGACCGGACCGCAGCGAGGGAGGCGGTCCTCGAGGCGACAACCGAAGTTGGCCGGCCCACGTTCTTCTCGATGCTCATCATCATCGCGGCCAACATCCCGATTTTCACCCTGCAGCGCCACGAGGGCCGGATCTTCGCGCCGATGGCGTGGACCGTCACCTCGGCGTTGGTCGGCTCATTGCTTCTGTCGCTCACGTTGGTGCCTCTCCTTTGTCTATTCCTGCTCCGGCGTCCCCTGCCGCGCGAGGAAAACAGCGTGGTACGGGCCTGCAAGCGCGTATACGAGCCCGTGCTCGATTTCGCTCTGGGCGCGCCGCGTCGCGTTCTCGCCGTTGCGGTCGTCTTCCTGATCCTCGCGCTCGGACTTGCGCCCCGGTTGGGAACGGAATTCCTCCCCGAGCTCAACGAGGGCACGATCTGGATTAACGTGAACCTGCCGCCAGGAATCTCGATCACGCAGACGATTGCGCAGCTGGCGCGCATCCGCGCCGCGCTGGCCCGTATCCCCGAAGTGACGACCACCGTCTCCAAGGCCGGACGGCCCGAGGACGGCACGGACCCCAAGCCGCTCAACATGGCCGAGATCTTCGTAGGGCTGCTGCCGCGCTCACAGTGGAAGCGGCACGTCACGAAGGAGCGTATCATCGACGAGATGGAGCGGGCCCTCGATGCGATCCCCGGCCTGGACGTCAGCTTCTCGCAGCCCATCCGTGACAACGTGCTCGAAAGCATTTCGCAGATCGACGGCCAGATCGTCATCAAGGTGTTCGGCGATGACCCTGCCGTGTTGCGTGCGAAGGCGGAAACGGTGTTGGCCCGCGTGGCGGACGTTCGCGGTGTCACACGCGCATTTGTGGACCGGGCCGGCGAAGTGCCGCAGGTCCGTGTCGAGATCGATCGCGCGCGCGCCGCGCGCTTCGGACTGAATGTCGGCGATCTCGAGGACGACATCGAGATCGGATTAGGTGGTAAGGCCGCGACGGAGCTGTGGGAGGGCGAGCGTCATTTGAGCGTGGTCGCACGGCTCGCCCCGGCCGATCGAGCGCTCGGCGACCTCGGCCGCATTTTGGTGGACACACCGGACGGCCAGCCGATCCCGCTGTCCGAAGTCGCCACGATTCGCGTCGCCAGCGGCAGCATGAACATCAGCCGCGAGAACGGCAAGCAGGTGGTCGCCGTCGGCGTCTTCATTCGCGGCCGGGATATGGGCGGCGTGGTGCATGACATGCAGGCGCGGATCCGCCGTCTGGCGCTGCCCGCCGGATGGTACGTCACGTGGAGCGGAGAATTCGAAAATCAGCAGCGGGCGATGAAGCGTCTCGCCGTGATTGTCCCGGTCAGCGTATTCATCATTCTCGTGCTGCTCTTCGATGCGTTCAAGTCGCTTCCGAAGACGCTGGTGATCCTGCTGAATGTGCCGTTCGCCTTGATCGGCGGCATTTTGGCGCTGTTGATCACCGGGATTCCGCTGAGCGTGTCGGCGGCGATCGGGTTCATTGCCTTGTTCGGACAATGTGTGCTCAACGGCGTCGTGATGATCACGGTCTTCACACAGCTGGAAGAGAAGGGTCTCGATCCATACGCGGCCGTCAAGCAGGGGGCATTGCTCCGCATGCGCACCGTCTTGATGACGGCTCTGCTGGCGACGCTTGGCCTCGTCCCGATGGCGCTATCGCATGAGATTGGCTCGGAGACGCAACGGCCGTTGGCCGTCGTCATCATTGGAGGCTTGGTGACCGCGACGGCGTTAGTGCTGGTCGTCTTGCCGAGCGTCTACTTCGCGATGGCTCGGCGGCCGTATCTTCAAGTAATTGACCCCCTTGACTCACCTCGGACCTGCGGCTAGAATCCGGGTCTCTCCGCGAACTTTTTGCGCGGACGCTCTTTGAGAATTGATGATCGAGTGTGTGGAGTGCGGCCCCATTTGAGCGGATGCGTTGTCAGAAGCGCGCCGCGAGGGGTTTCATTCTGATTGTGATTCGGACGACAGATGTACCAGTCGTTCGGTGAGCTGTTCGAATTCTCAAATCATTGGAGAGTTTGATCCTGGCTCAGGACGAACGCTGGCGGCGTGCCTAACACATGTAAGTCGAACGGGACCGGGGGCAACTCCGGTTCAGTGGCAGACGGGTGCGTAACACGTGAGAAACCTGTCCATCGGCGGGGGATAGCCGGCCCAACGGCCGGTTAATACCGCGTACGATCGTTTGGGGGCATCCCCGAACGATGAAAGCAACGCAAGTTGCGCCGGCGGAGGGTCTCGCGGCCTATCAGCTAGTTGGCGGGGTAACGGCCCACCAAGGCGACGACGGGTAGCTGGTCTGAGAGGATGGCCAGCCACATTGGGACTGAGACACGGCCCAGACTCCTACGGGAGGCAGCAGTGGGGAATCTTGCGCAATGGCCGCAAGGCTGACGCAGCGACGCCGCGTGTGGGATG